>NZ_JAGSNF010000002.1 GCF_018139485.1 Phycicoccus avicenniae | reverse complement strand
GACCACATGCGCTCCAACGCCGACCTCGACTTCGTCATCACCGACGAGGACATGACCACCCTGCGCGGCATCGAGATGAAGGACTACGGCGAGGCCAGCGCCTTCCCGGTCTACAGCGGGAAGTGACGAGGGGAGACCTCCGGGACGGTCCTCGCCGGGCCTCGCACGGCCGTCGGGCCCTCGCGGCCCTAGGCTGACGAGGACCGTCCCATCTCGTCCCCGAAGGAGCCCGGCATGGACGTCTCCCCCGTCGTCTGGATCGCCACGGTCGCGGCGATCATCGGGTTGCTGCTGTTCGACTTCTTCTTCCACGTCCGCAAGGCCCACGTGCCGACGCTGCGGGAGGCGGCGGTCTGGTCCGCGCTCTACGTCGGCATCGCGGTCCTCTTCGGCCTCGGGGTCCTCGTCGTCGGTGGCGGGACGGCCGGCGGGGAGTACTTCGCGGGCTACCTCACCGAGAAGGCGCTCTCGGTCGACAACCTCTTCGTCTTCCTCATCATCATGGCGAGCTTCCGGGTGCCCCGGGAGGACCAGCAGAAGGTCCTGCTCTTCGGCATCGCCTTCGCCCTCGTGGCCCGCACCGGGTTCATCCTGCTCGGCGCGACGCTCATCGACTCCTTCGCGTGGGTGTTCTACCTCTTCGGGATCGTCCTGCTCGTCACCGCCGGGAACATGCTCAAGCCCGAGGAGGAGGACCACGGCGCCGACAACGTCGTCGTGCGCACCGCGCGCAAGGTCATCCCGACGACGGAGCACTACGACGGCGACAAGCTGTTCACGGTGCAGGACGGCCGGCGGGCGATGACCCCGATGCTCCTCGTCATGGTCGCGATCGGCGGCACCGACATCCTCTTCGCCTTCGACTCCATCCCGGCGATCTTCGGGCTGACCCAGAACACGTACATCGTCTTCACGGCGGTCGCGTTCTCGCTGCTCGGGCTACGGCAGCTCTTCTTCCTCATCGAGGGGCTGCTCGACCGGCTCGTCTACCTCTCCTACGGGCTCGCCGCGATCCTCGCGTTCATCGGCGTCAAGCTCGTCCTCCACGCGCTGCACGAGAACAACGTCCCGTTCATCAACGGGGGCGAGCCGGTCGAGGTCGCCGAGGTCGGGACCGGCCTCTCGCTCGGCGTCATCATCGGGGTGCTGGCGGTGACGGTCGTCGCCTCGCTGTACAGCCCGGCCGGCAAGGCGCGGACCGCGATCGCCAACGCCCGCCGGCACGCCGCGTCCTACCTCGACAGCGAGTACACCCAGGACCCGCAGGAGCGGGAGCGGATCTTCCGGCTCCTCCTCGCCGAGCGCGACCAGATCGCGTCGCTCGGTCCGAAGTACACGCAGAAGGCCCGCGAGGAGGAGGACCTCATGGAGCTGCTGGAGAGGGTCCGCGACAGCCACGACGGCGCCGTCGAGCGGGGCGAGGCCGAGCCGATGGGCCCGACGAAGATCCTTCCGCCCCGCTCCTGACCGGGACGCCCGCCGGTCAGGAGCGGCGCCCGGCAGCCTCCTCGGCCCGACTGTCGTCGCCGTCCGTCGACTCCCGTCGGGCGGCCGCGAGCAGCAAGCCGACGCTCAGCAGCGCCGCCAGGAGCGAGCCGGTGAAGATGCCGACCTTGGCCGTCTGCACGAGGCCCGCGTCGTCGTACGCGAGCTCGGAGATGAAGAGCGACACGGTGAACCCGATGCCCGCCGCCGCGGCGACCCCGAGGACGTGCATCCGTTCGACCCCCTCGGGCAGTCGGCCCACTCCGGTGCGCAGGCACAGCCACACGGCCACCCCGACGCCTACGACCTTGCCGAGGAGCAGCCCGAGGGCGACCGCCCACGTGAGCGAGCTGCCCATCGCCTCGCCGAGCGCGCCGTCGCGGAAGTCGACGCCCGCGTTCGCGAGCGCGAAGAGCGGCACGACGAGGAAGACCGAGACCGGGTGCAGCCGGTGCTCGAACAGGTCGAGGACGTCGCGACCGCCGACCCGGCCGGTCGGGGTGAGCAAGCCGAGGGCCACCCCGGCGATCGTCGCGTGGACACCGGACTCCAGAGTGGCGACCCAGACGGCCACACCGACGAGCACGTACGGCCAGATCGCCGTGACACCGAGACGGCGGAGCAGGACGACGACCCCGAGCCCGAGGACCGCACCGGCCAGCCAGGCGAGGGCCACGGTGTCGGTGTAGAACGCGGCGATGACGGTGATCGCCATGATGTCGTCGACGATGGCGACGGTGAGCAGCAGCAGCTTCGCCCCGGCGGGGACCCGCGAGCCGAGCAGCGCGAGGACACCGACCGCGAAGGCGATGTCGGTCGCGACGGGGATGCCCCACCCGGCGAGCGCGTCGTCCGGGGCGAGCGCGAGGAAGATGACCGCCGGAAGCACGAAGCCGCCGACCGCGGCGACCGCGGGCAGGGTGGCGGCGCGCCGGTCCCGCAGCTCGCCGGTGACGAGCTCGCGCTTGATCTCCAGGCCGACGACGAAGAAGAACAGCGCCATCAGCCCGTCGTTGACCCAGTGCTGCAGGTCCTCCGTGATGGCAGCGCCGCCCCCGCCGACCGTCAGCTCGCGGTCCCAGAACGCGACGTAGCCGTCGGCGAACGGGCTGTTGGCCCAGATCACGGCGGCGACGGCCGCGAGGACGAGGACGACACCCCCCGCCGCCTCGTCGTGGAGAAAGTCCTTCAGGGCTCGCGACGTCCTGGCGTCGCGCGGGTGGTCGGTCGTCACGGCCGGCCTCTCGTCGGTCCCGCACTTGGCTCGGCGGGGCGTCCGCCATTGTCCCGGACGGACCTGGGAGCCGGCCGGGAGGGATCACCGCCCCTGCTCCCGGGTACGGGTCGAGGACAGGGGCCGAGCCGCGGCCCGGACCCGAGGAGGAGCGCGTGGAGGACCTGCACGTCACGTACGCCGTCGTCGGCACGCTCGCCGTGCTGCTCGCCGCCGTCTCGAGCCGGATCCGGGACCTGCCGGTGAGCGAGCCGCTGCTCGCCCTCGTCGTCGGTGCGGCCGTCGGGCCGGCCGCGCTCGGCTGGGTGGACGGACCCGGCGAGGGGTCGACGCTGCTTCTCGAGGGGAGCCGGGTCCTGCTCGCCGTGTCGCTCGTCGGTGTCGGGCTGCGGTTCCCCGTGCGGCGGCTGCGTGGGGTCGTCACCCCGACCGTCGCGCTCGTCACCGCCGGCATGCTCGGGATGGCTGCCCTGTCCGCCGGCCTCGTGTGGGCGACCCTCGGTGTCCCCCTCGCCGTGGCGCTCGTCGTCGGCGCGTGCATCTGCCCGACCGACCCGGTCCTCGCCTCGAGCGTCGTCACCGGCCGGCCGGCCGAGGAGCACCTTCCCGTCCGCCTCCGGCAGCTGCTGTCCAGCGAGTCGGGGACGAACGACGGGCTGGCCCTGCCGCTCGTCCTCGTCGCGGTCGCACTCGCCACCGGAGGGTCGGTGGGGTCCTCGCTCCTCGACGGCGGGTACCAGGTGCTCGTCGGGGTCGCGGTCGGTCTCGGCGTCGGTCTCGTCGCCGGGCGGGCGGTCGCCTACGCCCTGCGGCACTCGGACGTCGACCCGGGCGCCTCCCTCGTGTTCACCCTCGTCCTCGCCGTCGCCGTCCTCGGCGTCGCCCGCGTGCTCGAGGCCGACGGGGTCCTCTCGGTGTTCGTCGCCGGGCTCGCCTACAACTGGGTCGTCGCCGACGACGAGGTCGGGCCGCAGAACACCGTCGACGAAGGGGTCAACCGCTACCTCGTGCTGCCGCTCTTCCTCCTGCTCGGGACCGCCCTGCCCTGGTCGGCGTGGGCCGACCTCGGGTGGGGCGCGGTGCTGCTCCCGGTCGGCGTCCTGCTGCTGCGTCGCCTCCCGGTGCTGCTCGCGCTCGCCCGCCCGCTCGGCCTGCGCCTTCCCGACGCCCTGTTCCTCGGCTGGTTCGGCCCGGTCGGGGTGAGCGCCCTCTTCTACCTGTCCCTCACCGCAGAGGAGGGCGTCGCGGACCCTCGGGTCTGGGCCGCGGGCAGCCTCGTCGTCGCGGCGAGCACGGTCGTCCACGGCGTCACGTCCGCGCCCGGACGACGGCTGTACCGCCGGGCGGCGGGGGCGACACCGACTGCGTGAGAGAAGTTCGACAAAGTCTCGACAGAGTGCATCCACGGACGCGCCCGCCGTGGAAGAGGGAGTGTCAGCCACCCCCGAGAAAGGTTCGTCATGCGCCGAGCACTCGCCCTGACGGCGGCCACCGCGGTCGCCACGCTCCCCCTGGCCCTCGCGGGCCCCGCGACCGCCGCGGAGTCCGACGACGCCAGCGTCGTCGTCGTCCACGCGGTCCCCGACCTCACCGTCGACGTGTACGGCAGCGCCGACGAGGAGTACACGGCCGACGAGGCCCTCCTCACCGACTTCGAGCCCGGCACCGTCACCGACCCGGTGTCCCTCCCGGGCGGGACGTACAACCTCGCCGTCTTCCCGGCCGGGGACGACCCGTCGGGCGACCCGGCCATCGAGGCGACCGGGGTCGAGGTCCCGGGCGGCGCGAACATCAGCGTCGCCGCCCACCTGGACGAGGGCGGTACCCCGACCCTCACCCCGTTCGTCAACGACGTCGAGCCGACCGCCGCCGGTGAGGGTCGCCTCGTCGTCCGGCACACCGCGGCGGCCCCCGCGGTCGACGTGCTCGCCGGCGGCGACCCCGTCTTCACCGGCCTGACGAACCCGAACGAGGAGCAGGCCGACCTCCCGGCCGGCACCGTCTCGGCCGCCGTCGCCCTCGAGGGCACGACCGACCCGGTCATCGGCCCGGCCGACGTCGACGTCGCCGAGGGTGCCGCGACGATCGTGTACGCCTGGGGCTCCGCGGAGGACGAGAACCTCGCCCTCGCGGTCCAGACGATCGACGGCCTGCACTCCTCCCCGTCCGGCGTCCCGTCGGGCACGGCGGCGCTGCCGGCCGACACCACCCCGGTCCTGCTCGGCGGCATCGCGCTCCTCGCGGCCGTCGCCGCGCTCGGTATGGGCGCCCGCGCCCGCAGCCGCGCCTGACCCGGACCACCCACGGCGGGCGGGTGGCCACGGCCACCCGCCCGCTGTCCTCAGGAGACCTCCATGTCCTCGTCGGACCCCTCGAGCCGCTGGCGCCACGGCGCTCTCGCCGCCGCGGTCGTCGCGCTGCTCGCCACGGGCGGGCTCGCCTCCTGGGCGGCCACTCGCCCCGCCCCGGTGGCGGGCGACGGGGTCGCGGCGCTCTCGGAACCCGCGGCCACCCCGACCCCACGCCCGTCGGTGCGCGCCGTCGCCCGGCCCGCGGACCCGGAGTCGGTCGCGAGGTCCCGCGGCGCCGCGCCCACGGCGCTGAGCATCCCCGACCTGGGCGTCGAGGCGGACGTGCGCGGTGTCGGCGTGGAGGCGGACGGCTCGATGACGATCCCCGCGGAGCCGACCTCGGTCGGTTGGTACCGCTTCGGCGCGGTCCCCGCGGACCCCGCCGGGCACACCGTCATCGCCGGGCACGTCGCGACGCGCGAGGACGGTCCCGGCGCCCTCGCCCCGTTGCTCGGAGCCGAGGAGGGCATGCGCGTCGAGGTCGTCGACGCCGACGGGACAGCCCACGCGTACGAGGTCGTCGGGCGCGAGTCGATCCGCAAGCAGTCCCTCCCCGTCGACCGCATCTTCGCGCGCGACGGGGACCCCCTGCTCGTCCTCGTGACGTGTGGCGGGGAGTACGTCCCGGAGCTGCGGGCGCACACCGACAACGTCGTCGTCACGGCGCGACCGATCGGGTGAGGCCGTGTCCCCGCGTGCCGTCGCCGGCGCCCCGTCCGGGGCGACCGTCGCCCCTGGGCGGGCCCCCGCACCGGCCAGTAGGCTCCGGGACGTGGCGCTGACGGTGGTGCGCGACTCGCCCGACGACCCCGACGACCTCGCGGTCCGGCTCCGAGCCGGCGACCGCGGGGCGCTCGAGGAGGCCTACACCCGCTGGTCCGGCCTCGTGCACACCCTCGCCCTGCGCTCGCTCGGGGACCACCACGACGCCGAGGACGTCACCCAGCAGGTGTTCGTCGCCGCCTGGCGCGGCCGGCACACGCTGGATCCCGACCGGGGCTCGGTCCCGGGGTGGCTGGTCGGGATCACCCGGCACCGCGTCGCCGACGTCCACGCGGCCCGGGCGCGGGCCGCGCGGGACGCCGACGCGGTCGCCGCGCAGGACCCGGGGCGTGCCGGACCTCCGCCGGTCGACGACCGGCTCGCCGCCCGCCTCCTGCTCGCCGACGCGCTCGAGCATCTCGGCGAGCCCCGGGCCAGTGCCATCCGCCTGGCCGTCGTCGACGAACTCACCCACGAGGAGGTCGCACGCCGGCTCGACCTGCCGCTGGGCACCGTCAAGAGCCACATCCGGCGCGGACTCGCCGCGCTCCGCACGCACCTGGAGGAGGTGACCCGAGATGACGCCTGAGACCTGGCACCCCGACGAGGACGCGCTCGCCGCCCTCGCCACCGGCGGGTCGGTCACCCCCCGGGTCACCGACCACGTCGCAGGCTGCCCCCGGTGCGCGGCAGAGGTCGAGGGCCTGCGCGCGACGGCCGAGCTGCTGCGTGAGGGTGACGCCGGGCTCACCTCCCCTCCCCCGTCGGTGTGGGCGGCGATCCGGTCCGCCCTCGACGAGGACGACCGCGGCTCCGCCCACCCCGGTGACCTCCCGGCGCGGGGACCGGAGGCGACCTCGTCGTCCGGGTCGCCCCGGTCCCACCCGGCGTCCTCCCCACGTCGGGGCTCGTTCGTCCGCGCGGTCTCCCCGTGGTGGCTCGCCGCCGCCGTCGTCGTCGGCATCGTGCTCGGCGGGGTCGGGCGGGGCTGGGTCGGACCCGACACCGGCACCGGAGACGAGGCCGTGCTCGCGGCGACGACCCTCGAGACCCTCGACGACGGGACGCGCCGCGGCAGTGCCGACGCCGTCCGGGTCGCGGGTGGGCTCGACCTCGACGTGAGCACCGAAGACCTCGAGGACGACGGCGGATACCTCGAGGTGTGGCTCATCACCGAGGACCTCACCCGGATGGTCTCGCTGGGCGTGCTGCGCCCGGGTGAGGCGTCGCAGCGGTTCGCGATCTCGCAGGACCTGCTGGACCAGGGCTACGTCGTCGTCGACATCTCCCGCGAGGAGTTCGACGACCAGCCGCAGCACTCCGGTGACAGCGTGGCCCGGGGCACCCTCCGCCTCTGAGCGATGCGGGTCCGCCTCACCCCTCGCCGATCTGGACGGCCCACAGCCCGGCGTAGGTGCCACCGGCCGCGACGAGGTCGTCGTGCGTCCCGGACTCGACGACCCGGCCGGCCTCGAGAACCCAGATCCGGTCGGCCCGCCGCACCGTCGAGAGCCGGTGCGCGACGACGAGGGCGGTCCGGCCCGCGCTCGCCTCGCGGACCGAGCGTTGGATCGCGGCCTCGGTCTCGGTGTCGACGGCGCTCGTCGCCTCGTCGAGGAGGAGGACGGCGGGCCGCCGCAGGAGGGCCCGGGCGAGGGCCAGCCGCTGGCGCTGACCGCCGGACAGGGTGAGCCCCCGTTCGCCCACCTCCCCGTCGAGCCCGCCGGGCAGCCGGTCCACGACGTCGGTGGCCGCCGCCTGCGCGACGGCCGTCCCCAGCTCGTCGCGGGAGGCGCCCGGCCGGGCGTACTCGAGGTTCTCCGCGACCGAGCCCGCGAAGAGGTGCACGTCCTGGGCGACGTAGCCGACGGACCCGCGCAGCGAGCCCCACGTCAGCTGCCGGACGTCGACGTCGTCGAGGAGGACGGCGCCCTCGCGCGGGTCGTCGTAGCGCAGGAGGAGGCGCAGCACCGTCGACTTCCCGGCGCCCGTCGGGCCGACGAGGGCGTGCGTCTCGCCCTCGGGGACGACGATGTCGACGTCGCGCAGGACGTCCGGCCCGTCGCCGTAGCCCGCGCGCACCCCGCGCAGCTCTAGCCGGCCCCGGACCGGGGTGTCGAGCACGCGCCGCCCCTCGTCGACCTCGACCGGGACGGCGAGCAGGGCGAGGATCCGCGCGGTCGACGCGCGCCCCCGCTGGTAGAGGTCGAGCACGGTCGCGACCTCGGTGAGCGGCCAGAGCAGACGCTGGGTCATGAAGACGAGGACGGAGTACAGGCCGACCTCGAGGGTTCCCTCGAGCACCGAGAGGCCGCCGACGAGCAGCGTCGCGGTGAAGCCCGCGAGGATCGCGACCCGCACGAGCGGGACGAAGGCGGCGGACCAGCGGATCGTGTCGACGTTGGCCCGGCGATACTCGTCGGAGGCTTCGATGACCCGGTCGCGCTCGCGGTCCTCCGCCGTGAAGGCCTTGATCGTCGGCAGCCCGCCGAGGTTGGCCGACACGACGCCCGACATCCGCGCCACGGCCTCGCGCACCCGGAGGTAGTACGGCTCGAGGAGACGCTGGTAGCGCAGCGAGGCGACGACGATGAGCGGGATCGGCAGGAAAGCGAGGACGAGCAGCTGCCAGGACGCCACCGCGAAGACGATGCCGACGAGGACGACGTTGAGGACGGTCTGCCAGATCGCCGGGACGCCGACGTCGAGGAGCCGCTCGAGCTGGTTGACGTCGTCGTTGACCGTCGCGAGGGTCGCGCCCGAGGCCCGCGCCTCGTGCCAGCGCAGGTCGAGCCGCTGGGCGTGGTCGTAGGCCTCGACCCGCAGGTCGTGCTCGACGGACTGCGCGAGGCCCCGGAACAGCAGGGCCGAGACGTACTCGGACGCGGACTCGACGAGCCAGACCACCGCGTTGACGACCGCGAGCCACACGAGCTGCGCCTCGCGGCTCTCCACCCCGAGCAGGCCGGCGACGAACGAGTCGTCACCCCGGACGACGACGTCGACGGCCGCGCCGATGAGGAGCTCCGGGACGATGTCGGCGACCTTGTTGACCGCCGAGACGACGACGGCGAGGACGAACCGGGTTCTGTACCGGCGGTAGCGCTCCCAGAGGGCGGCGATCGGTCGGGGTGGGCCGGCGGGCGGGTCGGGCAGGTCGGGCAAAGGGGTCCTCGGGCACGGAGCGGGCGACGTCGGCACGGGTGGCGGCCGGGCGCGACGATGACTTAGGTAAACCTAACCGACGGACGGGCCCCGTTCGCGACCGGGCGTGACCGGCCGGGTGTCCCCGGCGAGCGCGAGACTGCTCGCATGACCGCGACCGAGACCACCCGCCGCTTCGCCACCCTCCACGAGGACGGCATCTTCGTCATGCCCAACCCGTGGGACGTCGGGTCCGCCCGGCTCCTCGAGGACGTCGGCTTCCGCGCGCTCGCGACGACGAGCTCCGGGCTGGCAGCGACCCGGGGCCGCGGTGACCAGACCGTCCGCCGGGACGAGCTCCTCGCCCACGTGGCCGACCTCGCCGCCGCGGTCGACGTCCCGCTCTCCGTCGACGCCGAACGCTGCTTCCCCGACGAGCCGGGCGGCGCCGCCCGCACGGTGCAGCTGCTCGCCGACGCCGGGGCCGCCGGCCTGTCCGTCGAGGACTACGACCCCGGCGCCGGCGCGGTCGTCCCCCTCGACCGAGCGGTCGAGGCCGTCGCGGCGGTGACGGCGGCGGCCGCGGAGCGCGGCCTCGTCGTCACGGCACGCGCCGAGAGCCACCTCTACGGCGGCGACGACCTCGACGACACCGTCGCCCGGCTGCGGGCCTACCAGGAGGCCGGGGCCGACGTCGTGTACGCACCCGGCGTCACCCGGCCCGAGGACCTCGCCCGCCTCGTCCGCGAGACCGGCGCGCCGGTCAACGTCCTCGCGCAGCCGGGCACCCCCGACGTCGGGGCGCTCGCCGCCCTCGGCGTCCGGCGGGTGTCCACCGGCGGCGCCCTCGCCTGGGCCGCCTACGGGGCCCTCGTCGACCTCGGCACCACGCTCCTCACCGAGGGTCGATACCCGCACCTGGACCGTGACCTCGACCCGGCGGTGAGGGCCCGCGCCTTCCACTGACCCCGCCACACGACGGACGCCGCCACGACAGAGGTCGTGGCGGCGTCCGCGGGACTGCCGTCCCGCTACTCCTTGGGCTTGCGCAGCTCGAACTCGACCGTGGTGGTGTTCCCGGCGACGTCGTGCACGACGAGGGTGTTCTCACCCTTGACCGCGCCGAACGCCCCGACCTTCACGAAGTTCAGGTCCGACCACGCGTTGTCGCTCAGGCCCTTCTCGACCCCGTTGAGGACGACCGTGTCGACCTTCCCGGCGTCGTGGAGCTTGAAGGACACCATCCGGTACCGGTTCTTCTTCGCGTTCACCACGTCGGTGAACCGCTCACCGTCCTTGACCGTCACCGTCGGAGCCGTGACGTCCAGGGTGAACTCCACCGTCGTGGCGTTCCCCGCGACGTCGTACACCACGAGAGTGTTCGCGCCCTCGACCGCCCCGAACATGCCCGGGGTGACGAAGTTCAGGTCCGACCACGCGTCGTCCGTGAGGTCCTTCTCGACCCCGTTGAGCGTGAGCCGGTCCACGAGACCGTCCACGTCGTGGAGCGTGAACGAGACCTTCGAGTACGTCCCGTCCCGGCCCACCGTGAACCGCTCACCGTCCTTGACCGTCACCACCGGACCCACCGAGTCGGTGGGCTCCGGGCCCTCGACGTCGACCGTCGTGCCCAGCGTGAACGGCGACA
Source organism: Phycicoccus avicenniae (assembly GCF_018139485.1). Lineage (GTDB taxonomy): Bacteria > Actinomycetota > Actinomycetes > Actinomycetales > Dermatophilaceae > Phycicoccus > Phycicoccus avicenniae. Next base: position 51,062 of record NZ_JAGSNF010000002.1, on the reverse strand, counting down.
GCGACAGGCGGTCGATGTTCGGCGCGGACCCGTCCGACCGGGCGAAGGTGAGGGCACCGTCGTCGGTCGTGAGGTCGAGGTCGGAGGAGACGTCCCAGAAACCGTCCCACGTGTAGTTGTGGCGGTACGGCGACCGGGTGGTGTCCCCGCCGGCCTCGGTCGTGTCGACGAAGCGCGTCACGACGTCGGTGTTGTACGGGTGACCGAGGTTGACCTCGGCGTTGGCGTACCCGACGGTGAGCACGTACTCACCGGCGTCGACACCGTCCGGACGCTCCCAGACGAGCGAGCCGTCCTGGCCGACGTCACCGACGTAGGTCCCACCGGATGCCCACCGGCTCGACGCCGTCGCGGCCTCGCCCTGCACCTGTAGGTCCTCGGCCTCGACCGCGACGGTGGCGTCGTCGGCGTCGGTGTTGCGGACCGTCGAGAGGGAGGACACCGTCACCGGCGTGCCGCCGGTGTTGGTGAGCCGCACCTCGTTGACCCCGCGGTGGAGGAAGACCGTCGTCGAGACGGTCCCCTCGCCGGCCGGCACGGCGCCGGCCTCGCCCCCGAGGTCCCGGCCCGAGACGAGGACCTCGAGCGTGCCGTCATTCTCCGCACTGCCGGACCGGACGAGGTCGTAGTACCCGTCCGCCGGGGCGCCGACGAAGAGCTGGGCGGCCGCGTCGGCCTCCAGCGTGACCGGACGGTCGGTGCTCGAGTGGTCGACGGAGACGTCACCGGAGAGGCGCGCCTGCCACAGCGGGAAGGTCAGCTCCTCCGGCTCGGGCACCGAGACGTCGAGACGGTCCAGCGTGACGTCGTAGTTCACGTCGAGGGGACCGTCCGGGCCCGTGGCGCGCAGCGACACCTCGTGGGCGCCGGCGGACAGGTCGACCTGCACCTCGGCCCGGGCCCGGTAGGTCCAGCCGAGGGTCGCCGAGTAGGTGACCCGGCCGACGTACGCGTCGTCGACGTACAGCGCGTGCTGGCTCCACGTCTTGTCGTTGCCCGCGATGACGCCGAGCTCGTAGGTCCCGTCCGCCGGGACCTCCACGTCGAAGGTCACCCGCGACGAGGGCCGGTTGAACGAGCCCACGTCCGCCAGACCGGAGGCGGCATAGCTCCAGTCGCCGGTCTGGGAGTAGGCCTGCGCGTCGACGAGGGTCGCGTCCTCGGCCTCGTAGGAGGCCGACCACACGGCGTCGGGCTCGGCCGGGGCGTCCCCGGCGGCGGGCACGATGCTCACCCGGTACGCCGACTGCGCGTCGGCGGGGACGGGCACCTCGATGCCGCCGTCGGTGACCGTCATCCGGGTGACGGAGTCGACCATGGGGGACGAGGCCTCGCCCTCCTGGCCGGTGACGTCGGTCGACTCGACGAAGACGTCGACGGTGTCACCGAGGACGTCGGCCGGCATGTTCTGCACCCGGAGCACGCCGCCGTCGTCGTTGCCGCCGACGAGCACGGTCGCGAGGCGCTTGGACTCGTCGAGCGCGGCGATCCCCTGGAGGGTGTCCGGCCGGACGGCCTCCGGCGTCAACGCGACGGTGTGGCCCGAGAGGTCGGAGTACCACTTGTTGAGCCACCAGCCGCCGTTGGCCATCGCCGTCTGGACGGCGTGGTCGGACAGGTTGCCGGCGTAGGTCCAGAACGCCATGTCACCGTCGACCTTGGTGTCCTCGAACATCGAGAGCCACTGGATGAGGCGGCCCGGGTTGCCCATGTCGTGGCGGTTGCCGTACTCGTCGATGTTGATCGGCAGCGGGTCGATCCCGAGGTCGCGCTCGAGCTGCCGGTACTCCTCGAAGTGCGCGCGGTAGCCCCGCGAGCCGAGCGAGCCGGTCCCGAGCTCGTGCCACGCCATGACGTCCGGCAGCGTGCCGGCCTCCTGCGCGTGGGTCATGAGGTCACGGACCCGGTCGGCGTGCCACACGGCCTCGTTCGGCCCGACGATGACGGCGTCGGGGTCCATCTCGCGGATGACCTCGTACGCGGCGTCCCAGTCGCGGAGGAAGTTCTCGCGCTCACCGCCGCCCCAGTTCTGGTACCAGATGCCGTCGGGCTCGTTGAACGGGACCCAGGCGAACTTCTCCATGGGCAGGCCGGAGTCGATGACGGCCTGCATCTGCTGCCGGATCTTCGGCAGGTAGTCGGCCTGGATGTCGTCCGGCTCCTGGTAGGGCCACCGGCTGTAGACGTCCTGCATGTAGACGACCATCTGCTCGCCGCCGTTGTCGAAGAAGGCGTCGGAGATGTCGAGGACGTCACCGTTGGGGTGCTGGTCACCGTTCGGCGGCTTCTGGGCCAGGGTGCGGGGCCGCTGGCCTGCGACGAGGTCGTCGCTGGGGACGCCGTCGTCGCTCATCCCGTAGAGGACGCCGGTGGCGCCGCCGTGGATCGGGCCGGTGCTGTCGGCGAGGTCCACGACGACCGAGGGGGTCGCGGGCTCGACGGTGCGCTCCCACAGCTGGTTCGGGGCGCCCGAGCACCACCACGTGGCGATCTCGGTGCCGGGGGTCGTGGCCGCCTGCCAGGCGTCGACGCAGAGCCGCCCGTCGGCACCGCTCTGGATCGTGAGGTCCTCGAGGACGTCCCACTGCTGGGTGTCGGACCCGTCGCAGTCGGCGGCCACGACGCGGGTCCCCGCGTCCGGTGCGGCGGCGAGGTCCATGCAGAGGTCACCGGGCGCGGCGAGCTCGCCGTCCGCGGTCTCGACCCACTGCTGCGTGGGGCCGCCGTCGCAGGACTGGAGGGTGAGGATCTCGCCCGCCCCTCCGTCCGGGACGGTGATGCACAGGTCGCTGGCGACCCCGCGCAGGACGTCTCCCTCGGCGCCGGCCGCCGGGGTGGCGACCGCCCCCATGAGTCCGGCACCGACGACGAGGGCCGTGGCCCCCGCGGTGCTTCTCGCTACGTGCTGTCTCAGCGTCACTGCTGGTCTCCTCCGACGGGTCGTGCAGGGGCGGGCGGCCGGCAGGCGGGACGCCTGGAGCGGCGGGGCCGTGCCGACGGACCCCGTCGGTCGGACCAGGCGCCGTTGGCCGGTCGAACAGATTGTGACTAGTCACATTCCGCGACGAGTGTCACCCACGACCTCGGTCACGTCAACCCCTCGTCCGGCCGTGGACCGGCGGGTCCGCTCGTCAGCGGCGCGGCGGCGGCGCCGTCGAGCCGCGGACGACGAGCCCGGGTGACGGGAGGCCGGGCGCGACGGGCGTGCCGCCACCGGCGACCGTCGTCGCCATCGCGTGCGCCGCCCGCCCGAGCGCGACGAAGTCCATCCGCACCGTCGTCAGCGGCGGGGTGAGGAACGCCGCGAACGGCACGTCGTCGAACCCCACGACGCTCACGTCCCCCGGGACCGACCGGCCGGCGTCGTGCATCGCCCGGGACACGGCGAGGGCGACGTCGTCGTTGCCGCAGAAGACCGCGGTCACGTCGTCCCGTGCCGCGAGCCCGGTCCCGGCGTCGTACGCGTCCGCGAGCTGCCAGCCGGCGACGACGACCTCCGGCACCGGCGCGCCCGCGGTGGTGAGCGCGTCGACCCAGCCCTGCTGGCGGCCGGCGATGCGCCCCTCCGAGGGGATGGCGACGTGGTGGACCGTGCGGTGACCGAGCTCGAGCAGGTGCCGGGTCGCCTCGGCGGCGGCGTCCCGCTCCTGGAGGGACAGCGAGGGGCGGCCGGGGTCGTGCGACCCCGGCTCGGCGGCGACGACGACCGGGACGTCGTCCGGCACGTGCTCGAGGAGGGCGAAGACGACGGGGTCGAACGCGATGACGACGACCGCACCCGCGCTGGGATCGCACACCTGGTCGACGAGCCGGCGGACCTGCTCCTCCTCGACGGACTCGACGACGCTGATCGCGACGCTGTCCCCGACGGCCCGCGCGGCCTCCTCGATCCCGCGCAGCGTGCTCGCGTGGCCGAAGAGCCGGGTGTCCGCAGTGACGACGGTGACCGCGCCGCGCCGGCCGTAGTTGAGCGACCGGGCGGCGCGGCTCGGGCGGAAGCCGTGCTCCTCGATCGCCGCGAGGACGCGGGCGCGCGTCTCCTCGCGGACGTTGGGTGCGTCGTTGAGCACCCGGGAGACGGTCTGGTAGGACACCCCCGCGGTCGCCGCGACGTCACGGATGTTCGCCGTGCGCTTGCGCCCCGCGTCCGGCGTGCCTGACGAGGTCGTGGTCACACCCCATTGTGCGCACGTGGGGCGAGGCGCGTCCGCGCTCGTGCCACGAGGCGCAGTCGCGCACGTGGGGCGAGGCGGGTCCGCGCCCGTGCCGACGTCACTTCACCGCGCCGCTCGTCACCCCCGAGATGATCCGCCGCTGGGCCACCGCGAAGACGACGAGCAACGGCAGGCTCATGAGGACGACGTAGGCGAAGATGAGGTGCCAGTTCTCGAGGTAGAGCCCGGCGCTGGCGACCTGGAAGAGGTTGAGCGGGAGGGTGTCGACCCGGCCGCCGACGACGAAGAAGGCGTAGAAGACGTCGTTCCACACGTAGAGGCTGATGAGGATCGTCGCCGTCGCGAGGACCGGCCGCAGCAGCGGCAGGATGATCCGGAAGAAGACGGTGAGCGGCTTGGCCCCGTCGACCCGGGCGGCCTCCTCGAGCTCCGGCGGGACCGTGCGCACGAAGCCGGTGACGAAGAAGATGACGGTCGAGAGGTACATGCCGACGTACACCCCGACCATGCCGGGGATCGTCCCGTCGATCCCCAGCTGGCGCAGGAGCAGCACGACGGTGACGACGGCGGGAGGCAGGACGATGCCGCTGATCCCGATCGCGTAGACGACGGCGAGCACCCGGCCCCCGCGACGGGCGAGGATCCACGACGCGAGCGAGCCGACCGTGAGCACGATCGCGATCGTCGGCGCGAGGATGAGGGCGCTGCCGACGAACGCGTCGAGGACCCGCCCGTCCTCCCAGACCGTCCGGTAGTTCTCGAGCATCTGCCACTGCTGCGGCAGGGCGAGGTTGGGGTTCTGCGCCTCGGCCTGCGGCTTGGCGGAGGTGACGACGACCATCCAGAGCGGGACGCCGAGCAGCAGGACGACGACGAGGACGGCGACGACGGGCTGGACCCGGTCCCAGCCCCGGACACGGTCCCGTCGTGGGCGCCGGGGGGCGGTGGCGGCCCTCGTCGAGGAGACCGCTCCGGTCGTGGTGGTCGAGGTGGTCACAGGACGTTCTCCCGTCGGCGGAGCAGCCCCACGACCGGGAAGGCCATGAGCGCGACCGTGAGGAAGAGCACGAGGCTCATGGTCGTGGCCTGCGCGAACAGGCCTTGCCCGAAGGTGCGGTAGATGAAGATGTTGAGCAGCTCGGTGCTGCGGGCCGGGCCACCGCCGGTCGTCGCCTGGACGATGTCGAAGCTGTTGAGCGACCCGAGCAGCGCGGTGGCGACGTTGAACGTGACCGCCGGCGCCAGGAGCGGGAAGCGTACGTGGACGAACCGCTGCCACGCCGTCGTGCCGTCGAGCTTCGAGGCCTCGATGAGCTGGCCGTCGATCGTCTTGAGGCCCGCGAGGTAGATGAGCATCGACAGACCCATCCACTTCCAGCCGTGGATGACGGCGACGACGACGATGGTCCACGTCGTGCTGCCGAGCCAGGCCGTGCTCACCTCGTCGCCGCTCACCCGGGTGAGGACCGCGTTGAGGGCACCGTCCGGCTTGAGGAGGGCCTGGAAGATGTACCCGACGGCGAGCGCCGACATGAGGACCGGGATGAAGAGGAAGACCCGGCTGAGCCGGTTGACCCGGGTGTCGTTCTCGAGGAGCACGGCGAGGAGCAGACCGAAGAGGTTCTGGAAGAGGGCGACGAGCACGGCGTACACGACGGTGATCCGCAGGGCCCGCAGCAGGTCGCCGTTGCTCAACAACCGCTCGAAATTGTCCGCGCCGACGAAGTTGATCTCGGCCTTGAACGAGGACCAGTCCGTGAAGGCGTAGACGAAGTTGTAGACCGTGGGGAGGAAGAAGAAGACGAGCAGGACCGCGAACGCCGGCAGGAGGAAGGAGACCGGGTAGGACGACGCGTGCCGTGGGTCGGCGGGCCCGAACAGCCGGGGGCCCCGTCGGGCGGACGGTGCGGAGGGCGTGGCGGACCTCTCCCGCACCTCGGTGCCTTGCGCCATTGCAGCAGCTCCTGTCTCGTGTCGACCTGGGCCGAGGGGGTGCCGGCGGACCCGCCGCCGGCACCCCGTCGGGTCACTCGTCGAAGGCCTCGACGCCCTGGGCGCGGGCGAGCTCGGCGAACTGGGCCTGGGTCTGCTCGGCGACCTCCTGCGGGGTGGTCGCACCCTGCAGCATGTCGGCGAGGTAGATGTACAGGTCGGGGTTGGCGACGGCCAGCGACTGCATCGAGCCGACCGAGTCCGCGAGGGCCTCGTTCTCGGAGATCAGGGCCTCCGGGACGCCGTCCGGGTTCGGGACCTCGGTCTGCAGCGAGACGGTCTGCTGGTCCTCGACGAAGGTCGGGTAGCCCTCGCTGAGCCAGTAGTTGAGGAGCTGGCGCGCGGCCGCCTCCCGGTCGTCGTCACCCGTCGCGAAGGCGACGAGGGCGTTGCTCTGGTCCGGGATGTTCGTCCCGACGTTGCCGCCCGGGGAGATCGGGAAGTAGCCGATCTTCTCGTCGAGCTCGGCGGTGTCGGCCTTGCTCTGGAGCTGCCCGAAGAAGGAGTTCACCTGGACGACCATCGCGACGTCGCCGGCGAGGAGGGCGTCGCCCTCGTCCTCGAACGTGGCGGTCTTGTAGTCCTCGTTGAACAGGCCGTCCTCGACGAGGCCCTGGTAGGTGTCGATCGTGTCGAGCACGACCGGGTCGGTGAACGAGGTCTCGTTCGCGTTGATCTCGTCCCACAGACCGTCGGCGGCGGCGTCGGCGAGCTGGACCTGGACCCACCACTGGGTGGCCCAGCGGTCACCGCCCATCTCGAAGAACGGCGTGACGCCGGCCTCCTGGAGCTCACGACCGGTCTCGACCATGTCGTCGAAGCTCGTCGGGGTCTCGGTGATGCCGTTCTCCTCGAGCACCTCCTTGTTGTAGTACACGCCGATGACCGCGGGGCTCTTGATGAGGGCCGCGTAGCGCGTGTCGTCGAGCATGCCGGTGAGGTCGCGCAGCTCGGGCTTGTAGTTCTCGAGGTAGGGGGCGTCGTCGAGCGGCTGGAGGTTCTGCGTCGCGTTGAGGGCCGACAGCTGCGAGCCGGTCGGCTGCCAGAACGCGAGGTCCGGCTTGTCGCCGGTGGCGACACGGGTCTGGACGCTCTGCTCGTAGGGGTCCGGGATGGTCTCGACCTCGACGCTCGCGCCGGTGGCCTCCTCGAAGGCGGCGACGACGGCCTCCGGGACGGTGTTCGAGTTCTGGGCGGCCCAGATCGTCAGCTCGGTGCCGGCGAGGTCGGCGGTCGCCTCGGGCCACTCGGCGGCGGCCGAGTCGCCGGAGCCGGTGTCGGCGGTGCTCGCCCCGGGGTCGGAGCACGCGGCGGGGAGCAGCAGCGCTGCGCCCACCAGGAGTGCGGGGAGGGTGCGGGCGGTCTTCATGGGAACTCCTTTGTTCTGTCGGTGTCCTCGGGGTGAGGACGGTCAGGCCTGCCTGATCCGGAGGACCCGGGCCTGGGGGGTCGTGGCGGGGGTGTGGACCCGGAGCTCGCCGGCCCCGGGCGACCAGTCGGTCGTCCAGGGGTCGTCGCTCACGACCGGGAACACGGTCTCGACGGACGTCTCGGCGCCGGCCAGCCAGGGCAGCGGCACCGTCGCGGTGCTGTCGGCGCCGGGGCGGCGCCACAGGGTGAGGAGGGTCTCCTCCCGCCCACGGAGGGCGAGGCAGACCCAGGGGTCCGTCCAGCCCGGCGCGCCCCAGGGCAGCACCGGCACCGTCTCGGGCAGCAGGTCCCGGAGGGACCGGTGCGCCGCGACGGCCTCCCGGACGAGCTCGCGCTGGTGCGGCTGCATCAGGTCGAGGTGTCCGGAGAGATAGAGGCGGCCGAGGAGTGCGCCGGCGAGGGTGAAGGCCATCTCGTCGGAGTCCATCTCGGCCTGCGGGTAGGCCCAGATGCCGGCCTGCTCGGGGAGCAGGGTGAGCATGGAGGCGGCCGCGATCGGGGGGTAGCGCAGGAAGTCCTGCTGGTCGGAGGTCGACTGCACGTTGCAGCGCGACACGGTGGCGAAGTCCTGGCGCATGCCCCCACTGGCGCACGACTCGAGGAGCACCTGCGGGTGCCGCGCCGCGAGGTCGTCGAGCCAGTCCAGGACCGCCTGCTGGTGACCGAGCAGGTTGCCGCCGGGGCTGCTCGCCGGACCGTCGACCCCCCGGCCGGGGGTGACGTTGTAGTCGAGCTTGAAGAACCCGGCGCCGAGGTCGTCGACGAGCCGGTCGACGACGCTGTCGAGGTGCTTGCGGGCGGAGGGGTCACGCAGGTCGAGCAGGTGGCGTCCGTGCTCGACGATCCGCACGCCCTCCCGGCGCAGGAAGGCCTCGTCGGGAAGGGTGGCCGCGAGCGGGCTGTCGACGCCGATGACCTCCGGCTCGAGCCACAGCCCCGGGACCATGCCGCGGGAGCGGATGTGCGCGAGGACCTCCTCGAGGCCTCCGGGGAAGCGCCACGTCGCGGGCTCCCACTCCCCCACCGTCGACCACCAGCCGCCGTCCTGGGCGTACCAGCCGGCGTCGATGCAGAAGTACTCCGCGCCCGCCTCCGCGGCGGCGTCGACGAGCGGGAGCAGCTTGTCCGTCGTCGGGTCCCCCATGAGGGTGTTCATGTAGTCGTTGAAGACGACCGGCATCGGCAGCGGCCCGGGGCGACGCTCGTCGAGCAGGCGGCGCCGGTGGCGGGTGAGCTCGGCGAAGGCGCCGTCGGTCCCGCCGTCCGCGACGGCGACGGAGACCGGGACGCTCGTCATGGTCGCGCCCGGCTCGAGGACGTGCCGCCACTCGTGCTCGTCGGTCGGCCCGGTGGCCAGGAAGGTCAGCTCGCGGTGCTCCGGCGTCGTCCGCTCGGACAGCTCGACGGTCCAGGAGCCGTTGTGCTCGACCTGCCAGGCGAGGGCCCGACCGCTGGGGCGGTGCAGGAGCGCTCCGCTCGGCATCCACGTCGCCGACGACCAGGACCCGGCCGACCCGAGGACGACGGCGTCACGCCGGTCCTGGTCCTGGTGCCGCGGGAGGTCGAGGTCGACGAGGGCGTCGTCGGCACCGAGGTCCTCGAGCCGGTAGCGGGCCTCCCCGACCCACGTGCTGCGGCCGGTGAGGTGGCTGACGTCGGCGAGCGCCTCCCCCGGCCGCAGGAACGACCCGAGGGCCAGGCTGGAGACGGCCTCGAGGACCACGCGCTCGGCTCCGTCGTTGTGCACCGTCGTCCAGGCCTGGAGAGCGGCCGCCCCCCGCGCGCTGCGCAGGTGGCTCGTCACGACGAGGCCGGTGGCGGCGTCCCGCTGCACGACCTCGAGCACGCACCAGTCGCCGACCTCGCGGACGCTGTGCGACACGGGCCGCAGACGCTGCCCGACGAGCGTGTTGTGGTGCGTCGTGTTCATGTGGGCCCGCCCGTGGCCGACGGCCAGCAGCTCGACGAGCGGCTGCGCCGGGGCGTCGGCGGCATTGTCGGGGGCGGGGGTGCCCAGCGCGACGATGCGCGCGGGCCGGTCGTCGGCGAGGGACAGCGCGAGCGTCAGCTCGGCTCCGTCCATCGTCACGGTCTGTTCCACTGTCGTGCTCCTTTGCGCGGTGTCTCGCCATGAAAACGTTGATCAGATGTCCGCGTCAAGAGCTTCCCAGAAGATTCTGATTAACGTTTTCATCACGCCGCCGGTGAAGGACCCACCGGGATCGGACAGCGGTCGTCGACGCGCGGGGGTGGTCGGCAGCGCGTCCCGGCGCGGCAGCCCCGCGTGGGAACATCCGTCGTCAGGCGACCGGGGTCGGCGCGGGACCGGTGCTGTCCCGGATGACGAGCTCGGCGCGGACCCGGCGGCCACGTCGGACGGGCCGCCCGTCGGCGACCTCGCCGAGCGCCCGGAAGGCCAGGCGCCCGAGCTCGTGGAAGTCCTGGGCGACGGTCGAGAGCGGCGGCAGGGTGAAGGCGCTGACCGCGAGGTCGTCGAAGCCCATGACGGAGACGTCCTCGGGGACCCGCCGCCCGGCCTCGGCCATGGCACGGAGCACGCCCATCGCGAGCTCGTCGTTGCCGCAGAGCACCGCGGTCACCTCGGGCCGCGACGCGAGCCGGCGTCCGGCCTCGTACCCGGAGAGCGGGGTCCAGTCCGCCTGCTCCACCTCGGGGACGGGTGCGCCGGCGGCCTCGAGCGCCGCACGCCACCCGACGACCCGGCCGATGGGGCGCCCGACGACCGGGATCGCGACGTGGTGGACCGTGCGGTGCCCCAGCCCGAGGAGGTACTCCGTGGCCTCCCGGCCCGGGGTCTCGTCGTCGAGGAGGACCCGGGTCACCCCGTCCCGCCGCGCCACCGGTGCCGTCGCGACGACGGGGACGTGCGGCGGGAGCGCGCGCAGCGCCGCCTGGCCGGCCTCGTCGAACTCGATGACGATGACCCCCGTGAGCGCCTGGCCGAGCAGCAGGTCGGTGGCCCGCTCGATGACGTCGGGGTCCGCGGTCTCGACGACCGAGATCGCGACGGCGATCCCCGCCTTGCGGGCCTCCTCCTCGATGCCCTGGATCGTCATCGCGTAACCGAACCGGGTCGTGTCGGAGGCGACGACGGCGACGAGGGACCGGGTGCCGCGCACGAGGGACTGGGCGGCCGGGTTGGGCCGGTAGCCGAGGTCGCGCACCGCCTGCTCGACGAGGGTCCGCTTGGCCTCGCTCACGGGGACCGTGGAGTTGAGCACACGGGAGACCGTCGGGACCGACACCCCGGCCGCGCGCGCGACGTCGGAGAGCGTCGGCGCGCGGGGACGCTCGCGGTCGGCCATGGGGTCACGGTAGTGCCGTCGACGCCGTGGGAGCCGCCGACCCCCGGGACTCCCTTCCGCGCCGGGCGGATCCGCCCGTGGCAGGACCACCTCCCGGCGACGTCGACGATGCCGCACCGTCGGTCCCATGAGCGACCACGCCCGCCCCACCCATCCGCTCGACGCCGAGCTGAGCCGGCGCCTCTTCGAGCAGCGCGTCCTCCTCCTCGGGGAGCCCCTCGAGGACTGGAACAGCAACCGGCTCTGCAACGGCCTCCTCCTGCTCTCCCTCGAGGACCCGCGCGCCGACATCCACCTCCTCGTCAACTCCCCCGGTGGCTCGGTGCCGGGCATGCTCGCGATCCGCGACTGCATGCGGGCCGTCCCGAACGACGTCCGCACCGTCAACCTCGGGATGGCCTACAGCGCCGGCCAGTTCCTCCTCTCCTCGGGGACGAAGGGCAAGCGCTACGCCATGGAGCACTCCAAGGTCCTCCTCCACCAGGGCTCCGCCGGGATCGGCGGCACGGCGATGGACATCGCGATCCAGGCCGAGGACCTGCGCGCGACCCGGGACACCGTCATCGGCCTCGTCGCGCAGGACACCGGCCAGGACCGGGAGACGGTCGAGCGCGACTCGCGACGGGACCGCTGGTTCACCGCGCAGGAGGCCCTCGACTACGGCTTCGTCGACGCCGTCGTCTCCGGTCTCGACGACGTCCTGCCGAGCAGAGCGCGCACCGTCGGCCTCGGAGGTGTCCGGTGAGCACCTACCCGATCCCCTACGTCACGACCCGCACGCCGCTCGGTGAGCGCACCGTCGACATCTGGAGCCGGCTGCTCGCCGACCGCGTCGTCTACCTCGGGACACCCGTCGACGACGGGGTCGCGAACGCCGTCATCGCCCAGCTGCTCCACCTCGAGACCGAGGACCCGGACCGTCCGATCAACCTCTACCTCAACTCCCCCGGCGGGCAGATCCCGGCGACCCTCGCGATCTACGACGCGATGCAGTTCGTCCGCGCCCCGGTCGAGACGACGTGCGTCGGCCAGGCCGTCGCGAGCGCCGTCGTCCTCCTCGCCGGCGGCGAGCCGGGCAGCCGCCGGATCCTCCCGCACGCCCGGGTCGTCGTCCACGCGCCCGCCGCCGAGGGGCGCGGGACGATCCCGGACCTCATCCTCGAGGCCGACGAGGTGGAGCGGGTCCGCACGATGCAGGAGGAGCTGCTCGCCCTGCACACCGGTCGCTGCCGGGAGCAGGTCCGCGACGACACCGAGCGCGACCTCGTCCTCACCCCGGAGGCGGCCGTCGAGTACGGCGTCGTCGACGCGGTCGTCCGGGCCCGGCCGAGGGGGTGAGCCGGCGGCGGGCGCACGCTCAGGCGGCGAGGCAAGGGGCGCCGCCGGACGCCCCGGCGAGCCGCGTCGCCGCCCTGCCGGCGAGCTCGGCGACGGTGAGGTCGAGGGCGCCGGCGACGGCCGACAGGACCTCCGAGGACGGCTCCTTGAGCCCGCGCTCGACCTCCGAGAGGTACTGGACCGAGACCCCGGCGCGGCCCGCGACGTCGACCAGCCGCTCCTCGCGCTCGGCCCGCTCGGCGCGCAGCTCGGTGCCGACCGCCTCGCGCCACAGCGGCTCGGGGCGGGGACGCGGGACGGGACCGCGGGAGGCGACGGGACGACGGTGCAGCGGGACGACGACGCTCATGGACCGACGGTAGACCCGCTGCCGCGGCACCCGGCCGCCGTTCCGCCGACAGCGGACCGGGGCCGGGCGCCGGCGCGCGGGACGGACGCGGGGGCCGGCGGCGCGAGGGGCCCAGGTGCGTCCTCGCGCCGCCGGGGTCTGCGGGGCCCGCGCCTCAGAGGCGGGCGGCGAGCCGGTGGTACGCGGAGCTCCAGCGCAGGGAGTCCCGCATCCCGGGGATGGTCGTGCCGCCGTCGATGACGACGAGCTCGGTGCGCAGCATCTCGGCGAGCTCACGGAACTCGGCCGTGCCGACGGCGGTCGAGAGGACGGTGTGGTGCGGACCGCCGGCGAGGATCCACGACTCGGTCGAGGTCGCGAAGTCCGGCTTCGGCTCCCACACCGCGCACGCGACGGGCAGGTTCGGCAGCGGCTCGGACGGCTCGACGACGTCGATCTCGTTGAGGGTGAGCCGGAAGCGGTCGCCCATGTCGCTGATGCCGACGACGACGGCGTCCGTCGCGGGCGCGGCGGTGAACCGGAGCCGGACGGGGTCCTCGCGGCCGCCGATGCCGAGCGGGTGGATCTCCAGCGTCGGGCGGCCGGCGGCGATGCTCGGGCACACCTCGAGCATGTGCGCGCCGAGGATCTTCTCCGCACCCGGCGTCGACAGGTCGTAGGTGTAGTCCTCCATGAACGACGTGCCGCCCGGTCGCCCGGCGGCCATGGCCTTCGTCGTCCGCAGCATGACCGAGGTCTTCCAGTCGCCCTCGCCGCCGAAGCCGTAGCCGTCCGCCATGAGGCGCTGGACCGCGAGGCCCGGCAGCTGGCGCAGGCCGCCGAGGTCCTCGAAGTTGCTCGTGAACGCCGTGAACCCCCCGTCCTCGAGGAAGGTCCGCAGGCCCCACTCGATGGCGGCGCCGTAGCGCAGCGACTCGTGCCGCTCGCCGCTCGGGAGCAGCTCGGCGGCGACGTCGTAGTGGTCGACGTAGTCGGTGACGATGTCGTCGACCGCGTCCGCGGGGGCGGAGTCGACGAGGTCGGCGAGCTCGGTGACGCCGTAGGTGTTGACCGACACCCCGAACCGCAGCTGGGCCTCGACCTTGTCGCCCTCGGTGACGGCGACCTCGCGCATGTTGTCCCCGAAGCGGGCCAGGCGCATCGTCCGCAGCTCGTGCGCGCCCCGGGCCGCCCGGGTCCACGCCGCGACGCGCTCGCGGACGGCCGGGTTCGAGACGTGGCCGGACACGACGGTCCGCGACACCCCGAGCCGGGCGCCGATGTAGCCGAACTCGCGGTCGCCGTGGGCGGCCTGGTTGAGGTTCATGAAGTCCATGTCGATGGAGCTCCACGGCAGCTGTGCGCCGGCCTGGGTGTGCAGGTGCAGCATCGGCTTGCGGAGGGCGTCCATGCCGGCGATCCACATCTTCGCCGGCGAGAAGGTGTGCATCCACGTGACGACCCCGGCGCAGTCCGGGTCGGCGTTCGCCGCGAGGATCATCGCGTGGACCGACGCCGAGTCCTTGAGGACCGGCTTCCACACGACGCTCGCCGAGAGGTCGCCCTCGGCGTCGAGCTGCTCGGCGACGGCGCGCGACTGGTCGGCGACCTGGGCGAGGGTCTCCTCGCCGTAGAGCTCCTGGCTGCCGGTGAGGAACCAGACGGTGAGCGGGCGGACGGGCAGGGGGCTGGACATGTGGTGGGTGCTCCTCGGGTGGGACGGGGTCGGTGGGGCGCGGCCGGGACGCGAAGGCAGTCGGCGCGCGGTCAGCGCTGGCCGTAGACGTTCTGGTAGCGGTCGAAGAGGGAGGCGACGTCGGACTCGGCGATCCGCTGCGGCTCGCCGAGCTGACGCGAGACGTGGACCGAGCGGGCGACGTCCTCGAGCATGACGGCGGCCTTGACGGCGTCCTTCGCGTCCTTGCCGATGGTGAACGGGCCGTGCCCGGCCATGAGGACGGCCCGGCTGTTCGACCCCCGCAGCGTCTCGACGATGCCGCGGCCGATCGAGTCGTCGCCGATGAGGGCGAACGGGCCGACGGGGATGTCGCCGCCGAACTCGTCGGCCATCATCGTGAGGACGCACGGGATCGGCTCGGCGCGTGCCGCCCAGGCGCAGGCGTACGTCGAGTGGGTGTGCACGACACCGCCCACCTCGGGCATGTGCCGGTAGACGTAGGCCGCGGCGGCGGTGTCCGAGGACGGGGCGCGGTCGCCCTCGACGACCTCGCCGTGGAGGTCGCAGACGACCATCGACTCCGGGGTGAGGTCGTCGTAGGACACCCCGGACGGCTTGATGACCATGAGGTCGTGCCCGGGGACGCGGGCGGAGACGTTGCCCGCGGTCCACACGACGAGCCCGTAGCGGGTCAGCTCGCGGTGCAGGTCGCTCACGGTGCGCCGCAGGGCGGCGATCGTGTCGCGGACGTCGGTGACGGCGGTCATGCGGGGGTCCTCCTCGGACGGGTGGGTGGTGCGGTGCTCTCGCGGACGACGAGCTCGGGGACGAGCAGCGGGGCGGGTTCGGGCGAGCCGCCGTCGACGAGGTGTCGGACGGTCTCGACGGCCCGCCGGCCGATGGCGGCGAAGTCCTGGCGCACGGTCGTGAGCGGCGGGAGCAGGTAGCCCGCCTCGGGGATGTCGTCGAAGCCGACGACGCTCACGTCGTGGGGCACCCGGCGACCGGTCTCGTGGAGCGCGCGGAGCACGCCGAGGGCCATCTGGTCGTTGGCGGCGACGACGCCGGTGACGTCGGGGCGGTCGCGGAGCAGGAGCCCCGCCTCGTAGCCGCTCTGCGAGCTCCAGTCGCCGACGAGGGGGTCCTCGGCGGCCAGACCCGCCTCGTGCATCGTGGCGCGCCAGCCCTCGAGCCGGGCCCGGGCCTCCGCCCAGTCGAGCGGGCCGGCCACGTGGACGACCGCCCGGTGCCCGAGGTCCAGCAGGTGCCGCGTCGCGGCGCGCGAGCCGGCCACCTGGTCGACCCCGACCCCGGCGGCCCCCTCCCCCAGGTCGCCCTGGGCGATGACGACGGGGACCCCGACGGTCTGGGCCCGGGCGAGCCGGAGCGCCTCGTCGTGCCCGACGACCATGACGACGGCCTCGACCCCGAGGGTGCGCAGGTGCTCGGCCGCGCGGGCGAACGCCTTGGGCGTCAGCTCCGGCAGGTTGACCGACGTCGCGAGGAAGCCTGCCTCGCTCGCGGCGAGCTCGATGGTCCGCTCGATGCTCGCCGTGCCGAACTCGACGGCGGCGGTCGCGACGACGCCGATGATCCCGGAGCGTCCGCGGACGAGCGCGCGAGCCGTCGTGTTGGGCCGGTAGCCGAGCTCGTCGATGGCGGCGAGCACCTTGTCGCGGGTCGCCGGACGGATGTGGTCGGCGCCGTTGACGACGCGCGAGACGGTCTGGTGGGAGACACCCGCCACCCGGGCGACGTCCGCCAGCACGGGGCGGCGCCCCTCTTCGACCGTCATCATCGACCTCCGTTGTCCGCGACGATTGTGAACGCTAACATTCACGGTGTCAACGCCGACCGAAGGAGCCCTCCCCATGACCACCGCCGCCGCATCGCCCGACGCCGACGTCATCAGCCAGGGCCGCGCCGTGCTCGGGATCGAGCTCGGGTCCACCCGGATCAAGGCGGTGCTCGTCGCCCCCGACGGCCGTCCGCTCGCGAGCGGTGGGCACGCGTGGGAGAACCGTTTCGTCGACCGGACGTGGACCTACACCGAGGACGACGTGTGGTCCGGACTGCGCGAGGCCTACGGCGCGATGGCGGACGACGCGCAGGAGCGCCACGGCGTGCGCCCGACGGCCCTCGGCGCGCTCGGGGTCTCGGCGATGATGCACGGCTACCTCGCCTTCGACGAGGCGGGCGCGCTCCTCGTCCCGTTCCGCACCTGGCGCAACACGACGACCGGCCCGGCGGCGGGTGAGCTCACCGAGCTGCTCGGCGTCAACATCCCGCTGCGCTGGTCGGTGGCGCACCACTACCAGGCGGTCCTCGACGACGAGCCCCACGTGGCGCAGGTCGCGAGCCTGACGACCCTCGCCGGCTGGGTCCACCGCCGGCTCACCGGGGAGCACGTCCTCGGGGTCGGCGACGCCTCGGGCATGTTCCCGATCGATGCCGCCACCGGGACCTACGACGCCGACCTCGTCGCCCGGTACGACGCGCGCCTCGCCGAGCGCCTCGACGGGGTCTCCCTCGAGGCGCTGCTGCCGCGGGTCCTCCCGGCCGGTCGGGACGCCGGTCACCTCACCGCGGACGGCGCGGCCCTGCTCGACGCGACGGGCGCCCTCTCCCCCGGCGCGCCGCTCTGTCCGCCCGAGGGCGACGCGGGGACCGGCATGGTCGCGACGAACGCCGTGGCCCCCCGGACCGGCAACGTGAGCGTCGGGACGAGCATCTTCGCGATGGCCGTCCTCGAGCAGCCCCTCGCCCGGGTGCACGAGGAGATCGACATGGTGACGACCCCGTCCGGGGACCCGGTGGCGATGGTGCACTGCAACAACGGCGCGAGCGAGCTCGACGCCTGGGCCGGCGTCTTCGCCGAGCTCGTCGAGGCCGTCGGCTCGCCGGCCGGCCGCGACGAGGTGTTCCGGGCCATGCTCTCCGCGGCTCTCGACGCGGAGGCCGACGCGGGCGGAGTCCTCGCCTACAACTACCTGTCCGGTGAACCGGTGACGGGCCTCGACGAGGGGCGCCCGCTCTACCTGCGGACTCCCGACAGCCGTCTGAGCCTCGGGACCTTCGTCCGCGCCCAGGTCCTCGGGGCGTTCGCGACGCTGGCCCTCGGGATGCGGATCCTCGACGACGAGGGGGTCGACCTCGACGTCGTCGTCGGACACGGCGGCATCTTCCGGACCGCCGGGGTGGCGCAGCGCCTGCTCGCCGGTGCGCTCGACACCCGCGTCGCGGTCGGCGAGAGCGCTGCGGAGGGCGGCGCGTGGGGCATCGCCGTCCTCGCGTGCTACCTCGCCGACGACAGCGGCGCCGACCTCGCCTCGTGGCTCGACACCCACGTCTTCGCCGACGCGGCCTCGAGCGTCGTCGAGCCCGACCCCGCCGACGTCGAGGGCTTCCGGTCCTACCTCACCCGGTACGAGGCGGGCCTGGCCGTCGAGCGCGCCGCGGTCGACGCCTGCTGAGCCCGGCTCGACCCCGGGTCAGGCCCGGTCGAGCAGGCGGGCCATCCGCTTGGCGACGGTGTCGGTGGCCCGGCGCGGGGAGATCCGCGACAGCACGTCCATCGCTCGTGCGTCCTTGCCGATGACGACGCGGAAGGAGCCGTCGGCGAGGCCGTCGACGACCTGCCGGCCGGCGTCCTGCGGCGTCGTGAGCGACATCGAGGAGCCCGCCTCCTCCCCGGCCGACGGGATGCTCACGCCGGAGTTGTCGGTGATGTGCGTCGACACCCCTCCGGGGAAGACGACAGTCACCGCGACCGGGGTGTCCCGCAGCTCGGCGTAGAGGGCCTCGGTGAAGAGCATGACGGCCGCCTTGCTCGCCCCGTAGACCGCCTGGCCCGGGACGGGGACGAGCGCCCCCATGCTCGAGACGTTGACGATCCCCGCCTCCGGGCGCTCCAGCAGCAGCGGCAGGAAGGCCCGGACGGTCCCGACGACGCCGTGGAAGTTCACGGCCATGACCCGGTCGACGACGGCCTGATCGAGGTCGGCGACCCGGACGAAGGGCTGGATGATCCCGGCGACGTTGAGCAGCGCGTCGACCGAGCCGTGCGAGGTGAGTACCGCCTCCAGCAGGGCGGCCACAGCCGCGGCGTCGGTGACGTCGACGGCGTGGGTCGACAGTCGCTCGCCGGCCCCGGCGAGGTCCGCGGTCTCCGCGAGGCCGTCCTCGCGCAGGTCGACGGCCGCCACCCGGGCGCCCCGCCGCAGCAGCTCGAGGACGACCTCGCGCCCGATGCCGTTGCCGCCGCCGGTGACGACCGCGGTGCGTCCGGTGAGCTCCATCAGGCGTCCCCGTCCGTCGCCGCGGCGGACAGATGGCGTGCTGCGAGGTGGCCGAAGACGAGCGCCGGACCCAGTGTCGACCCCGGTCCGGGATAGGTCCGACCCATGACCGACGCGCTGCAGTTCCCGGCCGCGAAGAGCCCCTCGACCACCGACCCGTCGGACCGCAGCGCCCTCGCGTGCTCGTCCGTGACGACCCCGCCCTTGGTCCCGAGGTCGCCGGGGACGACCTCGACAGCGGTGAAAGGCCCGCGCTCGATCGGCCCGAGGTTGGGGTTGGGGTGGACCGTCGGGTCGCCGTAGTAACGGTCGTAGGCGGAGTTGCCCCGGCCGAAGTCGTGGTCGACGCCGGTGCGGGCGAACCCGTTGAACCGCTCGACGGTCGAGCGCAGTGCCGCGCTCTCCACCCCGATCCGCCCCGCGAGCGCCTCGAGCGTCGGCTCCTCGTGGAGGATGCCCGCCGCCCGCATCCGCTTCAGCACGCGGGGATCCATCGCGTAGGAGCGCAGGTAGCGCCGGGCGTGCCGCCGGTCGCTCACCATCCAGAAGCGGCCGGGCACCTCCTCACGGCGCTCGAACATGTGGTGCCCGAGGTCGACGTAGGACTCGGACTCGTTGGCGAACCGGCGCCCGGAGGCGTCGACGATGATCGAGAACGGGACGGACCGCTCGCTCACCATGAACCCGGCGCGGTCCTGCGGGCTCGCGGGCGGTACCGACCCACCCCACCAGGCGTCGTCCATGAGGTCGGTGTCGGCACCGGCCTTCTCGGCGATCTCGATGACCGACCCGACGTTGGACGCCGCCCCGGAGGACCAGGAGCCGTCGACGCCGTGGAAACGCTCGCGCATCTCGGCGTTGTGGTCGAAGCCGCCCCCGGCGAGGACCACCCCGCGGGTCGCCGCGACGGTGACCGGCCGGCCGTCGCGGACGACGCGGACGCCGACGACCCGGTCGTCCTCGACGACGAGCTCCTCGACCGGGGTCCCGGTCCAGACCTGCGTCCCCTGCCGCTGGACGACGTCCATGAGCGCGGCCGTCAGCCCGGCACCCATCCCGACCTGCCACTGGCGACGAGCCGCCATCGCGAGCACCCGGCCGGCGACCTTCGCGCCGCGGACCATGCCGCCGGGTGTCGACCAGGCCCGCTGGAGCAGCCAGAAGTCGTCGGTCATGACCGGGGCCGGGACCCCCTCCTTCTTGCCGCGGGACGTCGCCCACCAGGGGCCGATGCGGCGGACGTCGAAGGGGCGGACCTCGATCGCACGGCCGACCTTCCCACCGGGCAGCTCGGGGTAGTAGTCCGGGTAGTCCGCGGCCCGGGCGAACGTCATGCCGAGCCGCTCGAGCATCTCGACGAGCGGGCGGACGCCGTCGACGAACGCCTCCTTCCGGGCCCGGGACGTCGCCGGCCCGGCGTCGCCGACGGTCCGCTCGAGGTACTCCAGCGCCTCCTCACGCGAGTCGCCCGCCCCGTCCCGGCGCATGAGCGGGTTGTCCGGCAGCCACACCCCGCCCCCGGACATCGAGGAGCTGCCACCCCACAGGCCGCTCCCCTCGACGACGAGGACCGACAGCCCGAGGTCGGCGGCGGGAAGGGCCGCACCGACGACGGCGTGGGTGTGGTCGGCGGCGACGGCGTCGTGGGTGTGGTCGGCGACGACGGCGGTCATGGCGGCTCCTGCGGGCTCGACACAACCGGACACTGTTGTCCGGTTGTACGCTCACCAGCATGCCGCCGCCCCGCCGCGCCCGCAAGACCCTCGGGCAGACCCCGCCACGGTCGTCCGCGCCTCGGGGGGCGAACCGGGGACCGGCGGCGGCCGCGGAGAACCGCGAGAAGATCCTCGCCGCCGCCCGGCGACTGTTCGTGGCGCACGGATACCGGGTGCCGCTCAGCACGATCGCCCAGGAGGCCGGCGTCGGCCAGGGAGTGCTCTACCGGCACTTCCCCGGCCGGCTCGAGCTCGCGACCGCCGCGTTCGAGGGCAACCTCGACGCGATCGAGGCCCACGCCGCCGCCCATCCCGGCCCGGACGGCCTCGTCCTCGTGTGGCGCCGGATGGTCGAGACCCTCCTGGAGTCGACGGCGTTCGTCGAGGTCGTCGCCCACGCCGCCGACGCGGGGGCCGCGATCGGGGCCGCCGACCGGATGGCCGGCATCCTCGCCGGGCGGCTCGAGCAGGCCCGGGAGGCCGGCATCGTGCGCGAGGACCTCGAGGTCGAGGACCTGTTCCTCCTCGTGCGGATGGTCCACGGGCTCGCCGTGACGAACCCGCGCGACCGCTCGCTCGCGGACCAGGTGCGGCGCGCGGTCGGCCTCGTCGACCCCGCGCTCGCCTGGCCGCCCGAGCCCTGACCTCGGCACGGCCGGTCCTCGACGGATCAGCCGCCGGTGGGCTCGGCGGGTGCCGGCCGCACGGCCTCGCGGGTCCGGCTCGCCGCGAGGCTCGCGAGGAGCGCGAACCTCTCGGCGGTCGCCGAGCCCGCGGGCGCCGTGTACGAGGTGACGGAGACCCCCGACCCCCCGGGGACGGCGAGCACGTCGTAGTCGGCCTCGAGGTCGCCGACCTCGGGGTGGTGGAACACCTTGCGCCCCGAGCGGTGCTCGTGGACGTCGCGGGCGGCCCAGTGGGCGCGAAAGACGGGGCTGCGCGTCGAGAGCTCGCCGACGAGGGCGGTGACGTCCTCCGCCAGCGGGTCCCGGCCGGCCTCGTACCGCAGCATCGCGGCGTTGAGGCTGCACGCGAGGTCCCAGTCCTCGAAGAAGGACTGCGCCCGCGGGTCGAGGAAGGTGAACCGGGCGAGGTTGGGGCGTGCCGCCTCGAACACCGGCGCGAACATCGCCCGCCCGAGGAGGTTGGCGCCGACGACGTCCTGGCAGGCGTCGTAGGCGAGCGCCGGCACGGTCATGCTGTCGAGCATCCGCTGCAGCGACTCGGGCAGACCGGCACGTCCGCCGGCGGGCGCACGCCGCCCCGACCGAGACGGGCGGAAGAGCGCGAAGAGGTGCGCCCGCTCGGCGTCGGTGAGCCGCAGGGCGGTCGCGATCGCGCCGAGCACCGCGTCGGAGGCGCTCGTCACGCGGCCCCGCTCGAGCTTCGTGTAGTAGTCGACGCTCACACCCGCGAGGACGGCGACCTCCTCACGTCGCAGGCCCGGAACTCGCCGCTCGCCGCCCCCCGCCGGCATCCCGACCTGCGCGGGGGTGACGTTGGCGCGTCGCGAGGCGAGGAACTCGCGGATCTCGTCCGTCATGTCCACATCTCCAGGGTACGAGCGGCTGACCCGTGCACGCCCGTCACAGCGTCAGCATGACCTTCGTCGCGCGACGCTCGTCCATCGCCCGGTACGCCTCGGCCGCATCCTCGAGCGGGAGCGTCAGGTCGAAGACGAGGCCCGGGTCGATCTCGCCGGCCCAGATCCGCTCGAGCAGGTCGGGCAGGAACCGGCGGACCGGAGCCGGGCCGCCGAGCGCGTGGATCCCCGCAAAGAACAGCTCGATCCCGGGGATCTGCACATCGTGGTTGACCCCGACGTAGCCCAGGTGGCCTCCGCCTCGGGTGATGCCGACGGCCTGCATGAACGACTCCTGCGTCCCGACGGCCTCGATGACCGAGTGCGCGCCGAGGCCGCCGGTCAGCTCCTTGACCTTCTCGACGCCCTCGTCGCCACGCTCCTCGACGATGTCGGTCGCGCCGTAGTGACGCGCGAGACGCTGCCGCTCGGGGTGGCGCGACATCGCGATGATCCGCTCGGCACCGAGCTCCCGTGCGGCGAGGACGGCCATGAGGCCGACGGCACCGTCACCGACGACGGCGACGGTCCTGCCCGGACCGGCCTCCGCGGCCACCGCGGCGAACCAGCCGGTCCCGAGCACGTCGGACGCGGCGAGCAGCGCGGGGTAGAGCTCCGGCCCCGGGGTGCCCGGGGTCTTCACGAGCGTGCCGTCCGCGTGCGGGATCCGCGCCTTCTCGGCCTGCGTCCCGATCGTCTGCGCGACGAACTCCGCGTGGACGCACTTGGACTGGAAGCCGGCCCGGCAGATCTCGCACGTGTTGTCCGAGATGACGAAGGAGCCGACGACGAAGTCGCCGGGGGCCACGGTCTCCACGGCGGAGCCGACCTCCTCGACGACGCCGATGTACTCGTGGCCCATCACCTGGTGGTCTGCGGGCTCGACGCCGCGGTACGGCCAGAGGTCGGACCCGCAGACGCACGTCGCGGCCAGGGTGATGACGGCGTCGGTCGGCTCGAGGATCTCGGGGTCAGGGCGGTCCTCGACCCGGACGTCCCCGGCGGTGTGCATGACGACTCCGCGCACGGGAGTCTCCCTTCTGTGTCGCTGGTGACCCCGCGGTCGGGGCCCTCACCACCAGGGAACCGCCCAGCGACCCCGGCCGGGAGGGTCTGTTCTTCCCCCTCGGTGCGCCCGGCTCGACGGGGCCGCGTCGTCGGACGGGCCGGCAGGCCGCCGACCACGACGGAGCGCCGGCCGGACCCCGTGCGGGTCCGGCCGGCGCTGCGTGGGCGAGCCGCTACTTCAGCGTGAACCTCACCGTCGTCGGGTTACCGAGCGTGTCGAACACCACGAGGGTGTTCTCACCCTTGACCGCACCGAACGAGCCCTTCTTCACCCCGTTCAGGTCCGACCACACCGCATCCGTGAGGTCCTTGACCGTCCCGTTCACCGTCACACGGTCGACCTTCGACGGGTCGTGCAGCTTGAACGACACCTTCGAGTACACACCACCCGAACCCGACGTCAGCTTCCCGTCCTCCTTGACCGTCACCTCCGGACCGGAGACGTCCAGCACGAACTCCACCGTCGTCACGTTCCCGGCCACGTCGAACACCTCCAGCGTGTTCTCACCCTCGAGCGCACCGAACACACCCGGACGCACGAAGTTCAGGTCCGACCACACGTTGTCGCTCAGGTTCTTGACCGTCCCGTTTACCGAGACCCTGTCCACCTTCCCGGCATCGTGCAGCTTGAACGACACCTTCGCGAACCGCCCGTCCCGGCCCACCGTGAACTCCGAGCCGTCCTTCACCGTCGCCGTCGGGGCCTTGGTGTCCAGGGCGAACTCCACCGTCGTGCCGTTGCCGGCGACGTCCGTCACGACGAGGGTGTTCTTCCCCTCGACCGCCCCGAACCTCCCGGGGACGACACCGTCCAGGTCCGACCACTCCGCGTCCGTCAGGTCCTTCTCCACCCCGTTGAGGGTGAGCCGGTCCACCTGGCCGTCCACGTCGTGGAGCTTCCACGACACCGTCGACCAGATCCCGTCCCGACCCACCGAGGAGTCCTTGACCGTCACGACCGGCCCGACCGTGTCGGCGGGCTCGCTGCCCGCGACGACGCGGACCTCGTGCGAGGCGCCCGTCAGGTCGAGCGGCACCGTGAGGTCACCGTCGCTCGTCACGGACTCCCGGGCCTCGCCGTCGACGAGGACCCGGTAGTCACCGGCCGGCAGGGACCCGAGCGAGACGACCGGCGAGTAGGCGCCGGACCCCGTCGGGTTCTCCAGGGTGAGCGAGACCTCGGAGAGGTCCTCGGCCACGACGGCCTCGGTGTAGCGCGCCCCGTCGAGAGCGACGGAGAAGCCGCCCTCGGTGTAGAGGGTCAGCGCCTGGCGGACGCCGTCCTTCGGGACGACGGTGTAGGAGCCGTCCTCCAGGGTGACGTCGCCGCCGTAGCCGTACAGGCCCACGACGTCGTCGTCGACGACGTTGACCGACGCGGTGCGCATGGCGCCCCAGAAGCCGAGGTCGGCCTCACCGGACCAGGCCCACCAGCCGTCGATCATCGGCATGAACGACCACGCACCCTCGCCGGCACCGAGCTGGCTCTGGTACTGCCAGGACGCGGCCCCGATGTTGGCCGGCGAGTCGCTGATCTGACCGGAGTTGATGTTCGCCCAGCCGCCGAGGTAGGCGCCGTAGGTCGAGCGCATCGCGTCGTCGAAGTCCGGGTCGTCGGGCGAGGCGTACGTCGACAGGTACTCCTGCTGCTGCCACGCCCCCAGCTGGGTCTCGTAGCCGAGGTTCCACCACGACTCACCCATGTGCCGGTTGTCCGAGCCGTAGTAGTACCAGAGCGGCTGCAGACCGCGGGACGCGAGCGAAGCGCTCTGCACCTTGTCCGCGAGCTCGGGGTTGTCGAACATCGTGGCCAGCGTGTAGTTGGCCTCGAACCCGGTGGTGTCGATGCTCGCCTCGGACGCGAACGGGTACTCCTGGGCGAAGAGGCGGTCGGCCTTGTCCGACAGCCGACCCCGCAGCGTGTCGGCCTCGGCCGACATGCCCTCCGCGCGCAGCGCCGCGAGCAGCTGCGGGTAGGTGCTCTCGCCCATGAGGCCGAGGTCGTGGGCCGCGTCACCGATCGGGGTCGGCAGCGGGATCTTCGTGAACATCGCGTCGATCGTCCTGTACGCCATCGTGAGGTACTCGGTCGCCGTGAAGCTCGTGTCGAGGTCCGGGTAGCGCGTCTTCAGCTCGTACATCGCGAGGTAGGTGTTCGCGATGTGCGTGTAGTTGTAGGCCCGCCACACTCCCTGGTCGTTCGGGGTGTCGTCACGACCGTCGTACCAGCGGTAGACCTGCCAGGTGCGCTCGCCGTTCTCCGTCCGCGACTGGAGGTAGCCGAGCAGGAAGTTCTCGATGTAGTAGTCGATGGCCGAGACCTGGTCCTGGTCCGGCTCGACGAGGTTCTTCTCGGCGAGGTAGGCCGCCGGGGCCAGGCCGAGGTCGTCCGAGCCGCCGGCCATCCACTGCTTCCAGCCGCCGCCCGGGTAGTCGTCCCACGTGACGAGCTTCTCCCGGCTCATGTCCCACTGGAGGAACGCGCCGTCGTAGCCCCGGTCGGTCCGGGCCTGCTGGTGGTCGACGAGGAAGTCGGCCCGACGCTCGATGAGCGTCTCGACCGGCTCGACGGCCGCGTACTGCAGCACCGACCGCCGACCGCCGTCGAAGGTCACGACGACCTGCTGCGGACCGAGCTGCGGCAGGGTGAGCTCGTAGAGCTCGTACCCGTTCCGCTCTCCGGCCGGCTCGACGGTGATGTCCTTGCCGTCCTCGCCGGTCACCGACTCGATGCCGCCCTTCGCGCGGACCGCGAGGGTCGCGGTCTGGTCGGTCGGGATGGTCATCCCGGGCAGCGACACCGCGTCGACGACGCCGGCGTCGTACAGGACGTCATGCAGGTCGGCGTAGGAGTCGGCCCACCGGAAGGTGAAGCCGTAGTCCTTCGTCCCACCGGCCGGCAGGGTGAGCGAGGTGGCCGGCAGGTACCCGCCGATCTTGCCCTCCCGCTCGGGCTGCAGCGCTTTGGAGTGGATCGAGAACTCGACGAGGCCCTCCCACGCGGGGTCGTTCTCGCCGAACGGTCCCTCGCCGGTGCGCGCCTTGTTCCGGAACTCCAGCGAGGTCCCGGACTTCGGGACCATGACGAGGTACGGGCCGACGCCGTTGGGGCGCTGCCAGTACGCGTAGGAGCCGTCCTGGGCGATGAACGAGTGCCGCCCGACGTTCTGCTCGTAGATGCTCGTCTGGTCGCCCCCGTTCCACCACGAGTTCATGAGCATCGGCAGGGAGAGGTCCTCGACCTCGATCGCGGCGCCCGAGGTGTTGTCGATGCTGATCGACCAGTCGAGGACGTCCTCGTCGGCCCCGGTGAGGGCGTAGCGCTCGGTGAGGTCGAAGCCGCGGATGCCGTACTGGTTCGCGGCGTTCCCCGTGTAGGACACGGCGATGCCCTCGTCGTCGGAGGTCACGGTCCGGACGTCGTCGGACAGCCCGGTGACCCGGGGCGTGCCGTCGACGCGCATGACGACGTCGCCGACCCAGCGCGAGTCGTTGACGTCGAAGCGCGGACGCTGGGTCGGGTTCTCGACGTAGTTCGTGCAGAAGGGGTCGTCCGCGGCGTTGGCGAGGTGGTAGACACCGCCGGTCACCCGGCTCACCCCGACGCTGAACGCGTCCGAGGTCAGGGTCTCCAGCCCGGCTCCCGCCCGGTCCGGCGCCTCGCCGGTGACGGCCCACTCGCTGACGGCGACCGCGGCGAAGGTCGTGCCGTTCGTCGTCGCGTCGAACACCGCCCGCAGGCGCTCGGTCGTCACGGGCTCGGCGAAGACGACCTCGTTCGGAGCGGCCTTGTCCCGGCCGTAGGACGAGCCGTCGGCGAGGGCGACGTCGGCCCAGGCCCCGTCGACCCACGCCTGGATCCGCCAGGAGCGCGGGACCGCGACGCCGTTGCCCGCGGTGTCGGACGTCGTGTCGTGCCAGAAGGAGACCGCGGCGCCGGTGAAGGTCCCGGCCCCCGACCAGGTGTACTGGAGCCACTGCGAGGCGGGGCGGTTCGAGGAGTACGTCCCCCAGACCTGGTTCTGCTGGCCGCCGGTGAAGACCGACACCCCGTCGCTCACCGCGGCGATGGAGTTCCAGGACGCCGTGTACGACGCCGTCGGGGTCGCCTTCTGGGCGACCGAGGTCTCGGGCGGGGTGCACGACCCCGTCGTCGCGGCCGCGGGGACGGCCGTGGGGGCGGGTGCCGCCGTCGTCGGGGCGGCTGTCGCGAGCCCCATGACGACCGCGGCGGCCGTCATCCCGACGGCGGACCGTCGGAGCGCTGTCTTCGCCATTGAATGCACGCTTCCTGTCTTTCGGACCGACACCGGGCGCCGGCCCTCGGGGTGGGCGAGCCGGATGCTCACGCCCGGCTCACGACCACGCGGCCGCCTGCTCTCCGGCGGCGCTGCGGGGTCGACGCCCTTACGGTAGGAAGACTCCGCGTCATGCCGCAATGGTTTTCGGAATGTTTCGAGAACGACCCCTGGGACGCACTGTCCCGGGGGTCGTCGACGGTCGTCGGTGGGCCTCAGCCCACGTGGTCGCGCCAGGTGTGCCGTGGCTCGTAGCCGAGGACGCGTCGGGCCTTGTCGATGCCGAGCAGCGTCTCGTGCTCGCCGAGCTCCTTCGTGATCGGCACGTCGGGGTGGACCTCGGCCATGAGGCTCGCGCTGGAGCGGGACATCACGGTGTCCGCGTTCGCGATGACGAAGACGTCGGCACCGGGCACGTCGTGGGCGAGGGCCCGTTCGACGGCCTGCGCCCCGTCCCGCGCGTCGATGTAGCCCCAGAGGTTCCACTTCCGCAGCTGCGGGTCGGCGTCGAACGAGGGGAACTGCGCGTAGTCCTCGACGTCCATGACGTTGGAGAAGCGCAGGCCGACGGCGACGAGGTCGGGCTGCCAACGGCAGAAGTGCCCGGCCATCTCCTCCTCGAGCGCCTTGTTGAGCGAGTACGTCGACTCCGGTCGCGGGGCGTACTCCTCGTCGACCGGGGCGTACGGCGGCGGGGTGTCGAACGGCAGGCCGAGGACGGTCTCGCTCGAGGCCCAGACGACCTTCGTGATGCCGGCGGCCCGGGCCGCGGCGAAGACGTTGTACGTCGCGGCCGAGTTGTTCGCGTACGTCGCGGCGTTCGTCGTCATGCCCGGGGCCGGGATGGCCGCGAGGTGGACGACGGCGTCGACGGGCGCGTGCTCGTCGACGCCGCCGAGCATCTCGACGACCTGGCCGTAGTCGGTGAGGTCGACGACGAGGAACTCGCCGTCGACCTCGCGGGGGTCGCTCCCGGCGACCCGGTCGGTCGCGAGGACGTCGAGCCCGACGTCGCGCAGGTGCGCGACGACGGCCCGACCGAGCTTGCCGCGGGCGCCGGTGACGACGACACGGCTCGGGCTGCTGGTGGTGGTGGTCATGTCCCCATCCTCACCCCGACGGGCGCCGGTGCGACCACCCGGCTCACGCCCCGTCGACGACGGGCATCCAGACGCGCATCGTCGACGGGCCCCGTTCGGCCCACGAGTGGTAGGGGACGAGGCGCACGTCGCCCGTTGACCCCGGCCGCGTCGGGACACCGTCACCGGCATAGGGCCAGGACCGGTCCTCGAAGGCCCGGGTCCGGACCCCGATGCGCACCTCGCCGGAGGTGTCGTCGAGCGAGGCGGGGTCGACGAGCGCCTGGGCGACGTCGACGGGACCGCCGGTGGCCTCGACGAGGTCGACCGACTCCAGGCACAGCACCTCGGGGCCGCGCTCGACGGCGACGCACCCGCGCACGGCGTCGATCCGCGGGTCCGGGCGGGTCACCCGGGGCCGCATCGGCAGGACGAGCTCGACGGCGTCGCCCCTCCGGAAGCGGCGGCGCACCGCCACGTACCCCGGCTCGGCGGGGAGCAGCGAGGTGTCCCCCCCGCTGGTCACGGCCAGCTCGGCCCCCGCCGCCCACTCCGGGACCCGGATCGAGAGGGTCCACGCGTCGTCGCCGTCCTCGAGCGGCACGATCCGGACCCGCCCGTCGGCCGGGTAGGCGGTCTCGACGCGCACGGAGACCCGCCGACCGTCGTCGAGCGTCGTGTCGACCGTGCACCCGGCGTACTGGTGGATCTGGATGCCGTCGCCGTCGGCGGTCGCGACGAGGGCGTCGAGGCCGGCGAGGGTCCGGGCGACGTTCGGCGGGCAGCACGAGACGTCGAACCACGGCGCACGGAGCGAGGACAGGGCACGCGGCGAGGCCGACTCCGGGTCCGCCGGAGCACCCGGCACGCGCTGGTGGAGGGTGTTCGCGTAGTAGAACGCGTCACCGTCGCTCGAGGGCGAGGTGGCGACGACGTTGTACAGGGTGCGCTCGATGAGGTCGGCGTAGCGCGCCTCGCCGTGGGCGAGCAGCAGCCGCCACGAGAACATCACCGACGCGATGCCGGCGCACGTCTCGGAGTAGGCGCGGTCCGGGGGCAGGACGAAGTCGTCGCCGAACGCCTCGTCCATGTGGTGCGAGCCCTGACCGCCGGTGACGTAGGTGCGGCGCGCGGTCGTCGACCCCCACTGACGGGTCAGCGCCTCGAGCAGCCCGTCGTCGCCGAGATCGGTCGCGACGTCGACGGCCCCGGCCGCGAGGTAGTTCGCCCGCACGGCGTGGCCGCGCAGGACCTCGGCGTCGCGGACCGGCACGTCGTCCTGGAAGTACTGCTGGCCGAACTCGATCTGCCCGAGCGACCCGCGACCGCGACGCTCGACGAACAGGGCGGCCTGCTCGAGGTACCTCGGCTCGTCGGTGACGCGGGCCAGCTCGGCGAGGCCGACCTCGACCTCGGCGTGCCCGCACACCCGGGCGATCCCGTCGGCGCCGAAGACCTCGCAGACGAGGTCCGCCGCCCGTCGGGCGATCGTGAGGAGCCCGTCATCGGCCCCGGGCCGCGTCCGCTCCCGGGCCACCGCGCTCTGGAAGAGGTGCCCGAGGCAGTACAGCTCGTGGCCCCACTCGAGGTCCGACCACCGCGGCGCCTGCCCCGGCCGCCCGAAGGCGGTGCCGAGGTAGCCGTCCGGCTCCTGGGCGGCCGCGACCCGGGCGACGACCTCGCGCAGCTCGCGCTCGTGGGCGTCGCCACCGGTCCGGCCGATCTCCCAGGCGAGCGCCTCGAGGTACTTGTAGACCTCCGAGTCCGAGAACTCCCGGCCCCGTCGTCCCTCGGCGAGCCCGCCGGCCACGGCGAGGTCGAAGTTGGGCAGCCACCCCTCCCGCTCCAGCCAGTGCCGGACGTGGGCGAGGGTCCGCGTGCCGTTGACCTCCTGGCGGCGGGCCCAGAAGCCGTCGGTGATCCGCACCTGGTCCCCGCCGAGCGGGCGCAGGGTGCCGCTGCGGGGTGCGACCGGCACGAAGCCGGCGTGGTGGCGGGTCGGTTGCGTCGTCGTCATGGAGGTCATCCCTTGAAGGCGCCGGACATGAAGCCGGCGACGTAGTGGCGTTGGAGGAGGAGGAACAGGAGGATGCAGGGCAGCGCGAGCACGACGACCCCGGCCTCGGTGGCGCCGTAGTCGACGACGCCCTGGACCTGGACCCGCAGGTTCGACACCGCGAGCGGCAGGGTGAGCTTCTGCGAGTCGTTGATGAGGATGAGCGGGGCCATGAAGTCGTTCCAGGCCGTGAGGAAGGCGAAGAGCCCCACGGTGATGAGCCCCGGCTTGACCGCGGGCAGCAGGACGCGCCAGAGGGCGGCCCACGTCGAGCACCCGTCGACCTTCGCGGCCTCGTCGAGCTCCTTGGGGACGGACTCGAAGGAGATCCGCATCATGAAGGTCGAGAACGGCAGCTGGAACATCGTGAGCACGAGGGCGACACCGAGGAGGGAGTTCTGCAGGCCCACCTCGTTGAGCAGCACGTAGAGCGGGATGAGCAGCGTCGCGTACGGGACCATGAGGATGGCGAGCGTCACGAGGAAGAGCGCGTTCTTGCCCGGGAAGGAGAACCGGGCGAAGGCGTACCCCCCGAGGAACGAGATGAGCAGCGTCAGCACGACCGTCGTGATCGACACGAAGGCGGAGTTGTAGAGGTACTGCCAGATGCCCGCCTGGTAGTTCGCGAGCGTGACGTAGTTGCCGAACCCGTAGCCGTCGGTCTGGTTCGTCCCGGGCAGCGGCGACACCGACGCCCACGTCGTCCAGGCCAGTGGGTAGATGAAGAGCACCGCGAGGCCGGCGGTGAACACCCAGTAGGGCGTGCGGATGGCGACGCCGGCCAGGGTCGTGCCGCGGTTGCGGTCCAGCCGGGGGCCGCGGGGGCCCTCGGGCTCGTGGTCCTGGTCGGCGACCGCGCGGGCCGCCGGCTCGACCGGGGCGTCGGTCGCCCGGGGGGTCTGGGAGGAGGTCGTCATGCTTCTCACCGCTCGTCCGTCCGGAAGGCCCGCAGCTGGGCCATGTTGATGACCACGAGCGCGAGCAGCGCCATGACGGACAGCGCGGCGGCCACCCCGAGGTCGTTCTGGCCCTGGAAGGCCACGCTGTAGATGAGCTGCACGATGGTGATCGTGCTGTTGTCGGGCCCGCCCTTGGTGAGGATGTAGAACTGCTCGAAGGCGAGCAGCGACCCCGTGACGCACATGATCGTCGTGAGGGCGAGGGTCGGCTTCAGGAGCGGGATCGTGATGCTCCGGAAGGTCTGCCAGCGGCCGGCGCCGTCGATCCGGGCGGCCTCGTAGAGGTCCCCGGGGATGCCCTGGAGGCCGACGAGCATGAGGAGCATGTAGAAGCCGGCGAAGCGCCAGACGATGAGGAAGACCGTCGAGAACAGCGCGGCGTTCGGGGTTCCGAGGAAGGTGAAGCCGGTCCCGGCGAGCAGCCCCGAGGCGGGGCCGGCGATCGGCGAGTACAGGACGTAGAAGAGCAGGCTCGCCGAGGCGAGACCGAGGGCGCTCGGGACGAGGAAGGAGACCCGCAGGAGGTTCTGCCAGCGGCTCGACTCCTGCACGAGCAGGGCGAGACCGAGCCCCAGGCCGATGAGCAGGACGGTCGCGACCGCCGTGTACTTGAGGGTGAAGACGATGGAGTCGACGAAGAAGCGGTTGTCGACGGCCTGCACGAAGTTGTCCGGGACGTTCGGCCCGCGGTTGCCGCCGAGGAGCGGCCAGTCCGAGCCCGACATCTGGAGCACGAGCAGGAGCGGGAAGACGAAGAGCAACAGGACGAAGATCGCGGTCGGGGAGGCGTAGAGCCATCCCTGGACGGCCTCACGACGTCCGACGCGGGCGCGACGCCGCGGTGGGCGCACGCGTCGCTGCGTGGCGATGAGGGACACGGCCGGTCCTCCAGACGGTGTGGTGGGGACGGAGGGCGGCGCCGGGCCGGTCGTGGGACCGACCCGGCGCCGGGTGGATCACTGGCTCAGGATGTCCGTGATCTGCTGGTTGTTCTGCTCGAGGTTCCCCGCCCCGTCGTTGAGGACGTAGTCCCGCACGAGGGTCAGCCAGGGGCTGTTCGGGGCGTTGTACGCCTGCTGGAAGTTCAGCGCGACGGGGGTCCGGCCCTGGGCCGCCACCTCGTTGATCGTCACGAGGCGCGGGTCCTCGGCGGCGTACTCGTTGTTCGCGAGGTCGGCGCGGGAGACGACGTCGTTGTTCTGCGCGAGCACCTCGACCTGGGCGTCCTCGGACATCATCCAGTTGAGGAAGTTCCACGCCTGCTCGGCGTTCTCGGAGTCCTTGGAGATGCCGATGCCGTCACCACCGACGAAGGTGGAGGCGCCGCCGCCAGGCCCGGGGATGCCGGCGACACCGGCGTCGAACGGGGTCGAGGAGAGCAGCGTGGCCGGGTAGAACATGAGGCCGACGTTGCCCTCGGTGAAGCCGGCGGTCCACGTCGGTCCGGCCTCGTCGCGCGAGCTCGGGAGGACGGCGCCGGAGTCCCAGAGGTCCTGCCACGTGTCGAGCACCTCGGTGGCCTCGGGGCTCGTGAAGAGCGCCTCGGTGCCCTCGGCGTTCATGACGTCGGCGTCGGCGGCCCAGATGCTCGGGAACCACGTGAAGACGAGGCAGCCGCCGCAGTTGAGGCCCGTCGCGGTGCCGTAGACGCCCGGCTTGTCGAGGTCCTGGACGGCCTTGGCGGCCTCGGCGTACTCCTCGAGGTTCGCGGGGGCGACCTCCGGGTCGAGACCGGCCTCCTCGAACAGCTCCTTGTTCCAGAAGAGCATCGACAGGTCGAGGACGAACGGCAGGACGTGCTCCTTGTCGTCGGACGTGCCGGCGGCGAGGTGGCCCTGGTTGATCTCGTCCTTGAAGGGCAGGGCGTCGACGTTGCTGCTGATGTCGCGGAAGAGGCCCTGCTCGACCCAGTTCGGGACGTAGACGATGTCGGCGGCGAAGAGGTCGGGCAGCCCGCCGGAGCCGGCCGCCGCACCCACCTTCGCGACGTAGTCGTCGTTGGGGACGACCGTGAGCGACACCTGGTTCTCGTGGGTGGCGTTGTACTCCTCGACGAGGAGGTTGGCCTGCTTCTCGAGCGGGGCGCGGGTCCACAGCGTGAGCTGCGTCCCGTCGTCGGTCCCCTCGGCGGAGACCTCGACGGCCTCCTCGGTCGTGTCCGTCGTCCCGACCCCGCAGGCGGCGACGCCGAGCATGGCGGCGGCCACTCCGAAGGCCGTCACGGCGCTGCGCGCGCCACGGCGGTGGAAGGGGTGCATTGCTCCTCCTGGTGTGCTCTCCGTTGAGCGGTCGCGGTGATGCGACCGGGTCCATCGAAAACCTTTACCTTCGCCGCGGCTCGAGGTCGGCCGGGCGGCGGGTCTGCTTCCGCTCGCTTCTTCCTCGACCGTTCTGTCTGTGCGAGGATGAGCCGGCGGCGCGGGCCCTGCTCGACCGTTTCGAAACTTCGAAAGCGGTTTCGGTAGAAGATAGGACGGGCCCCCGGGCGACGTCAAGACCTTTCGGGGGATCCGTCGGATCCGTCCCGTCGCACGACCTCGAGGAGGAGCGATGAGCACCCAGACCCCCGGTGCGCCCCGCGCGGTGACGCTCAGTGACGTCGCCCGGCTCGCCGGCGTCTCCGTCGCGACGGCGTCCAAGGCCCTCAACGGGCGGGGCGACGTCGCCGCCCGGACGCGAGTCCGGGTCCGGGAGGCCGCCGAGCAGCTCTCGTTCGTGCCGAACCCGATGGCCCAGGGGCTCCTCGCCGGCCGGACCGGCACCGTCGGGCTCCTCACGAGCGACCTCCAGGGCCGCTTCGTCCTGCCGATCCTCATGGGGGCCGAGGACGCGTTCGGCGCGGGGCAGGTCAACGTCTTCCTCTGCGACGCCCGCGGCGACGCCATCCGCGAGCAATACCAGCTCAAGGCCCTCCTGAGCCGCCGCGTCGACGGCCTCATCGTCGTGGGCAGCCGGACCGACGCGCGCCCGTCCCTCGGCCAGGACCTGCCGGTGCCGGTCGTCTACGTCTACGGGCCGTCCGTCGACCCCGCCGACACCTCGCTCGTCTCCGACAACGTCGCCGCGGGCCGGATGGCGGCCGAGCACCTGCTCTCCTGTGGACGGACGCGGATCGCCCACGTCACCGGCGACCCGGGGTACGCGGCCGCCCGCGACCGCGCCCGCGGCGTCCGGGAGGCCCTGGCCGACGCGGGCGTCGAGCTCGTCGGGGACGTCCTCGCCAGCGAGTGGTCGGAGGCGTGGGGGCGCTCCGCCTCCTCCGTCGTCCTCGACCGCACGCCCGACGTCGACGCCATCGTGTGCGGGTCGGACCAGATCGCCCGCGGCGCCCTCGACACCCTCCGCGACGCCGGCCGTGCCGTGCCCGAGGACGTCGCGGTCATCGGCTTCGACAACTGGGACGCCATGGTCGAGCAGTCGCGGCCGCGCCTGTCGAGCCTCGACCCGAACCTCATGGGACTCGGACGCGCCGCCGCGCAGCAGGTCTTCGCCGCACTCGACGGCGAGCGCCTCTCCCCCGGCGTGCACACCCAGGAGCCGCGGCTCGTCATCCGGGGGTCGACGGTCGCGTCCCGCTGAGCCGCGACCCGGACCTCAGGCCACCCCGCCCGTGAGGTCGGGCCCCGCGTCGGCGAGGAAGGTCCGCAGCGACCGCGGCGGACGACCGGTCACCCGCTCGACGTCGTCGGTCGGGTCGGCGAAGACGCCCGCCCGGACGCGGTCGTAGGTCAGGGCGGTGAGCTCCCGCTCGAAGCCGCCGGTCCCCTCGAGCGCCTCGGCGTCCGTGACGTCACGGTGCTCGACCTCGCGACCGGTCGCGGCGGCGAGCAGCGCGGCGGTCTCCGGGAGCGACAGCGGTTCGGGGCCGGTGATCTCGTAGGTCACCCCGTCGTGGACGTCCGGCGCGAGCAGCGCCTCGGCGGCGACGGCGGCGATGTCCCGCACGTCGACCCAGGCCAGCCGGGCTCCGCGCGACGGGAAGGGCAGCGCCCCGTCGTCGAGGACGAGGTCGCGGAAGAAGCGCGGGTCCGTGAGCACCTGCATGAACCACCCCGGACGCAGGACGGTCCAGGAGCCCTCCCGCGAGGTGACGGCGCGCTCGACCCGCACCGCCCAGTCGTGCCCGCCGGTCTCCTCGGCCCGCCGCTCCGAGAGCAGGACGACGTGGACGTGCGGTGGCAGGACGCCGAGCAGGCCGGCGACGAGATCGGGGGCGTCAAGACGGTCCGGGCGGACGACGAAGACCGCGTCGACGTCGTCGGCGGCCGCGCGCCACCCGTCCGGGTCGTCCCACGAGAACGCCGTGGGCACCACCCCCGGGAGGTCGACGGAGCGCGGGTCGCTGCTCCCGCCCCGCACCTCGACACCTCCCCGGGCGGCCAGCAGCGCCGCGAGCGGCACCCCCGTCTTCCCCCGGACCCCGGTCACGAGCACCCGGTCCATCGCTCCTCCTTCTCCGTCGGACACGATGCTTGAGCAACTCAAGCATCGTGACGATCCCCAGTCGAGCACATTTCCTTGAGTGGATCAAGGAGTAGGGTGACGGCATGGCCTCCCCGACCCCCGCCGTCCGGGCCGAGCAGCTCCTCTGGGATCTCGTCTACGCCTACGACGACGCCTACGAGCGCGCCGCCCTCGAGGTCGGCCTGAGCGCCGCCCAGGCGTGCGTCCTCGAGCACCTCGTGGACGGCCCGGCGACGATGGGCCGGCTCGCCGACGAGATGCTGTGCGACGCCTCGAACATCACGCAGCTCGTCGCCCGGCTCGAGGCCAGGACGTGGGTCGAGCGCGGTGCGGACCCCACCGACCGCCGGGTGAAGCGGGTCGCCCTCACCCCGGCGGGCCGGCGCGCCCGCCGCGAGGTGCACCGCCGCTTCCGGCTCCCCGCCGACCGCATCGGCCGGCTCGACCCCGCCCAGCAGGAGCAGCTCGCCGGCCTCCTCGCGCTCATGACGGACCCCGACCCGGAGCGGGTCTGACCGTGGACGCCACGCGGACGACGCCCCGCAGGTGACGCCGAGCGCACGACGCCGCCCCGGCCCGACGAGCGGACCGGGGCGGCGTCGTGGCGGGGTCACCCCAGGTCTGCGACCACCGCCTCGATCGTGAGCCGCAGCGCGGACCGCGCCGCCGCGTCGCTGATGCCGGAAACGGTGTCGAGGGCCTTCTCCAGCTCCTTGCCGGCCTGCCGCTCGCGGTCCCGGTCGAGCCAGTCCTGCGCCTTGTCGAGCTGGCGGGCCAGCTTCTTGGCGCTCTTGGCGTCGACCGACCCGTCGGCGGCGAACCGCTCGAGGAGGGCGACCGCGTCGGCCATCGTGGCCTCGACGGTGAAGGCGACCTCGACGGTCGTCACCGAGCCGGCGACGTCGCGCGCCTCCACGGCGAGCACGTGGTCACCGACGGCGAGCGTCGAGGCGTCGAGGACGAGGTCCTGCCCCGCCGCGTCGTCACCGAGGGCCTCGCCGTCCAACGTCACCGTGACGGACCCGACGCCGCTCGTCGCGTCCTCGACGAGGACGCCGACGTCGACGACGTCCGAGGTGCCGATCGTGGTCCCGTCCTCGAGCCCGTCGACCGTCACCTCCGGCGCCGTCCCGTCGAGGTCGACGGAGACGGTCTCGACCTCCGTCGTCTCGTCGCCGCGGACCGCGCGGACCCGGACCTCGTGCGAGCCGTCCTCGTCGAGGACGACCTCGCCGTCCGGCACCGCGACCCACCCGGTCCCGTCGACGTCGACCTCGACGGTCGCGTCGTCGGCCGTCGTCGCCGTCACCGTGACGGGCGTGACGTACCAGCCCGCGTCGCCGTCGGGAGCCTCCGGCGAGACGGTGACCTCGAGGGTCAGGGGCTCCTGCGTCCCGTCGAGGGCGAGCATCGGCAGCCGGACCGGCGACGACGCCGTCCAGTCCATGACGACCGCCTGCTCCTGCCCCGGGCCGACGATGACGTCGAGCGCATTCGGGTCACGCAGGTCGGTGTCGTGCGCCGGGCTGTCGTCCCACTCGCCGGCGCCGCCGCCGAGCCGCCAGTCCCGCACGAAGCCGAGCCCGGCGGGCGGGTCCTGCCAGTACTCGAGGTCGTAGACGGGACGGACGTTGCCGACCCCCTCGCCGCCCTCGGCGTTGACGAACATCGCCGTGCCGTACCGGGCCGACCCCGGGTCGAGGTCGCCGAACGCGCTCGCCGGGACGGTGACGCCGAACCGGTGCTCCGACGGGACGCTGAACATCTCCCCGTCGGCGAGCTTCGTCCCGTCCGGGGCGTAGACCCCGGCGAGGCCGAACCGGCCGTCGATGACGACCGCCGCACTCCAGGCGCTCGCGGTGTCCATGTTCGTGCCGGGCAGCGCGGCGGCGGCGTCGCCGGAGCCGTCGCCGACGTACACGTTGACCCGCTGCATCGACACCTCGTCACCGCCCCACGCCGACGGGTTCGTCACCGGACCGTCGATGCTCGTGACGAACCGCAGGTCGTCGCCGTCGCGGTACACCTCGAGCCCGGTGAGGTCGAAGACGCCGTCCTCGAACACCTCGTTCGCGGGGTAGACGTACGTGCCCGGACCGTCGTCGTCACCGGCCGGGTCCTCGAGCGAGCCGACGAGCTCACCGAAGTCGCGGACGACGACCGTGCGCCGCTCCACGCTCGAGGAGCCGTCCTCGGCGTAGGCGTACACGACAACCTCGTGCGAGCCGTTGTCGAGCGGCAGCCCGACCTCGAAGGCACCGTCGGCCGGCGTCGCCGACCACAGCGCGGTCCCGACGCGGACGTCGACCTCGACACCGTCGGTCGTGCCCGCGACGGTGACGTCGCCGTCGCCGAGGACGGCGTCCTGCTCCGGCGAGGTCACCTCGAGGGCGGGCGCCGTGCCGGCCGGCGTCGCGATGTCCTGGACCTGGATGTCCCGGTAGTAGACGTCGTCGCCGCCGCCGTGGTTCTGGATGCCCACGAGGCTCGGCGCGTTCATCCGTGCCGGGTCGGTGTCGGTGAAGTCGTTGACCTCGGTCCCGTTGAGCAGGACGCGGATGCGGTCACCGGTCACGACGATCTCGTAGGAGTTCCACTCCCCCGGCGGGTTGAGCGCGGCGTCCCGGGCCTCGACGTCGGCGGCCTGAGCGTTGTAGACCGCGCCGGTCGTCGAGTCGGGGTCGTCGGTCGCGTCGATCTGGATCTCGTGACCCTGCTCGACGGCGACCCACGGGTCGGTGCCCGGGTCGGGGAAGCCGACGAACACGCCACCGTTGTCGTCCCCGGCGAGCTTCCAGTCCATCGTCAGCCGGTAGGACTCGAGCTCGTCCGGGTGGTAGAGCAGCCCGAGACCGCCCTGGGACAGGATCGAGCAGTCCTCCTGGAGGGCGAAGCCGCCCGGCCCGGCCATCCGCCACTGCGCGAGCGACTCGGCCGTGCCGTCGAAGAGCATCCGGAAGCCCTCGTCCGGGGAGAACGGCGTCTCGCACCTGCGGACGTCGGCCTCACCGAGGCGGAAGAAGTCGAAGGTCGCCGCCTGGCCGTTGCCGTTGTACGCCGCGAGACCGACCTGCGGGTCGGGCATCGTCGACCCGGAGCGGGTGCGACCGACGTCGGTCCACTCCTGGCCGTCCGCCGACCACGCCGCGGTGTACCCCGCGCCGTCGAAGGTGAGGCGCAGCCACACCCCGTCGGTGGTGCTCCCCGCGGGCAGGACGACCCGGTCGAGGGCGGGGTCGAAGCTCGCCTGGCCGCCGAGGGTCTGGCCGAGCTCGGCGACCCACCCGTCGGACGGGTCGTCCATGAGCATGAGCTTGACGAAGTCGCGGTCGGACTCGTGGGCGATGATCCCGGCCTGCTCGTACTCCTCGCCCTCGGGGAGGGTGACGAGCGTCGTCGCGGACCAGGTCCCGTCGGGGGCGTCCTGGAGGACGAGGTTGTCGGCGTTCGTCACGCCGCCGTGCATGTCGCCGTCGACGGCGTCGATCTCGAGGTGCCCGTCGGCCACCCGGAGGTGGTCGGGGTCCTCACGGACGACGTCGGTCCAGCGGCACCGGTCGAGGAAGGTGCCCTCGAACTCGTCGTCCGGCTCGACCGCGCCGTCGCAGTCCTGGCCCACCTGGACCCGGATCGTGCGGGACGCGGACCGGCCGTCGGCGTCGGTCGCGGTGACCCGGGCGTCGAACGTGCCGGGCGTCGAGTACGTGTGGTCCACCTGCGCCCCGGACGCCGGCTCGGAGCCGTCGTCGAAGTCCCAGGCGTAGGAGACCTCGGTGCCCTCGGGGTCGCTCGCGTCCGCGGTGAAGGCGACGTCGAGCGGCACCGTGCCGCTCGTCGGCTCCGCCGAGGCCGTGAGCTCCGGGACCTCGTTGTACTCCCGCTCGACCCAGACGTTGCGGTAGCGGACCGGGTTGCCGTGGTCCTGGAGGCGGATCGGGCCCGCGGCGGGACCCTCGGCGATGCCACCACCCGTCGGGCCGGTGATCGCGACGTCGTCGTGGACGCGCTCGCCGTTCCAGTCCATCGTGAGCCGGGCGTCGGACACCTTCGTGCCGTCCGCGTCGAAGCGGGCCGCGGTGAAGTCGACGTCGTACGTCTGCCACGTCCCCGGCGGGGTCGCGGCGTTCACGTCGGCGGCCTTCTGCTGGTAGACCGCCGCGGCGTCGTTCGTCGCGAGCGGGTCGACCCCGTACGAGTCGAGGACCTGCACCTCGTAGCGGTCCTGCTGGTAGACACCGGAGTTGGCCCGGTCCTGGCCGGTGACGTCGGCCGGGTACTCGGGGAGCCAGAACTCGACGTGCAGGCGGTAGTCGCCGAAGGACTCCTTGGTCCGCAGGTCGCCGCAGCAGACCTCGACGACCCCCTCGCCGGCGGCCGGCCACTCCGACGCGCGGCCGTCGGTGTGCTGCCACTCGGACAGGTCGCCGTCGGCGCCGAGGAGCTCGATGCGCTCGCCGGCGGGGCGCACGGACATCGCATCGAGGTTGACGTGCCCGGTGTCGTCGAGGCCCACCTCGACCTCGACGAGGTTCGTGCCGGCAACGAGGTCGACCCGCTCGGTGAGCGTCGACCACGTGCCCCACGTGCCGGTGGACGGGAAGGTCACCTGCTGCCGCTCGCCGTTGACGACGAGCGAGAGGGTCTTGTCGCCCTGGAACGGGTTGGGGCCGTTGGCGTAGCGCAGCCCGAGGTCGACGGCACCGGCCTCGTCGGCCTCCACCCGGAACGTCGTGCCCGCGTGCCGCTCGTCGAGGGCGGCGACGAAGCCGTCCCCGGAGTGGGCGATATGGTCGGTCGCGATCGTCGCGCCGCCGTCGAGCTGGCCCTCCTCGGCCTCGAGGAATGTCGGCTGGTCGTCGTCACCCGGCTGCTCGTTGAGCGTGTACCAGGCCTCGGTCGTCCACAGCTCCTCGCCGTCGGCGCTCGTGAAGGAGCGCGGCGAGCGGAGGTGGACGACGCGGTCGGTCTTCAGGCCCTCGACCTCGAGCGAGACGGTGAGCCCGTCGTCCGACACCGTGGCGCCGGTGACGGCGAGCTCCTCCTCGCCGATCTTCGGACCGCCGTAGGTCGTCGCCGGGCTGTAGGCCCACTGCTCGACCTGGAACGCGTCGGCGATGCCGGCGGCGGTCTCCTCGCTCAGCGGCTCGGTGTACTCGACGTCGAAGCCGGTGGCGGTCGCGCGCATCTCGCGCATCTCGAAGGCCGTGGCGCCGTTCGGGGAGAGCTTCTGGAGGCCGTAGGTCAGCTTGCCACCCTCGCTCCAGTTGCCGGCCTCACCGATGCCGCCGATGTACAGCGCCCCGTCGGGGCCGAGGAGGGTGCGGTTGACGCCGGCCTCGAGCCCGGCGGTGTGCCGGAAGACCGCGCCCTGGTACTGGTCGTCGACGGTCTCGACGAACGTGCGCTGGAGGCCGCCGTACGTGACGTCGCCGATGAGGAGCTGGCCGGCGAACGGTCCCTCCTCGAGCATCACCGGGTTGCTCGGCGAGTTGCCGATCTCGTTCTGCGGCAGCCACACGACGGGCCGGGTCACCGGCTCGTCGTCGAACGGGCCGGCCGGGGTCGTCCGGTGGTTGAAGAACCGGCCCTGCTCGAGGTGCATGATCTTCGACGCCGGGAGCCAGGCACCCTGGTTGTCGCTGATGAACATCTCGCCGTCGGGGCCGACGCCCATGCCGTTCGGGGTACGCAGGCCGCCGGCGACGAAGGAGACCTCGCCGGTCTCGTCGTCGATGCGGATCGCCGTGCCGCGCCCGTCGGCCGGCTGCGGGTCGGTCGTCGCGCCGCCCGCGTCGATGGCCACGGAGAGGTTGACCCAGAACGCGCCGTCGCGGTGGACGAGGCCGAAGGCGAACTCGTGGAAGTTGCCGCCGTACGGCCACTCGGCGACGGTCTCCTGCTCGAGCAGGCCGTCGCCGTCGGCGTCGGGCCGCAGCGCGGTGAGGCCGTCGCGCTCGGAGACGTGGATCGTGCCGTCGACGACCGTCATGCCCATGGGGTTGAGCAGGTCGCCCGCGACCGGGGTGACCGTGACGTCCTCGGGGCCGGCGGCGTCGAGGACGCCCTCGAGCCGGAACACCTCACCGGACTCCGGGTCGTCGACCGGGCCGCCGGGGCTGACGTTGCCCGACGTCGCGACGAGGAGGTCGTCCTGATCCCACGCGAGGGCCGAGACCATCGGCTCGAAGCCGTCGGGGCGCAGGTCGACGAGGTCGTAGACCGGGTTGACCGACTCCAGCGGCAGCCCGTCGCCGGGCGAGTCCGTCTCGCCCTCGCAGGCCTTCGTGCCGGGGGCGGTGACCCGGACGACGTCGGCGGGCGTCGCGAGGTTCTCGCTCGGGACGACCTCGAAGTCGCTCGCGCCCGGGGTGCGCCACTCGAGGGTCACCTGCTGGCCGCCGCCGGCCTCGAAGTGCTCGAGGAAGAGCGGGTGCGATCCCTCGGTGAGGGTCGCGGTGCCCTCGCCCGGCGGGTCGATGCCGCGCAGCCCGTCGTGGTCGATGACGAGGGTGTCGTCGATCGTGAGGCGGGAGCCGTCGTCGCTCGTGAGGCGGGAGCCGTCGTCGCTCGTGAGCCGGAAGGCGTACTCACCGTCCTGGGGGACGACGAGGTCGGCGAGCGTGTGCGACACGAAGTTGTCGGCGAGACCGAAGTCCTCGTCGCTGGAGTAGTCGATGACCGGGACGTACCGGTCGACGTTCGGGGTCTGTCCGCCGCGCAGGGTGCACAGCTCGCTGAGCGAGACCGAGCCGAGGTCGTAGACCCGCAGGGTGGCACCGGGCTGGGTGTCCGCCTCCGCCGCGAGGGCGGCGGGCGGGACCGCGGCGGCCCCGGCGAAGGCCACGGCCCCCGCGAGGAGGAGCCGGGCCGCGGTGCGGACGGGGCGGGCGACGGTGCTGATCATGGGCGACGTCCTCGGCGCTCGATGACACGCGACCGACGGTGGCCGCGCACGTTCACCGTTGAACGTAGGAGTCTTATGGTGTGGATTTCAAGACTTATGACGGTCTTTCCGCAAAAGACTCGCGTGACGACCCTTTGCGCAAGCACCGGGTCCGCCACCAGAAAGGACACCTGGCGTCGGAGCGGGGGTGAACGCACCGGTTCCGCCACCAGGAAGGG
Organism: Phycicoccus avicenniae; assembly: GCF_018139485.1. Taxonomy (GTDB): domain Bacteria; phylum Actinomycetota; class Actinomycetes; order Actinomycetales; family Dermatophilaceae; genus Phycicoccus; species Phycicoccus avicenniae. The sequence goes on along the minus strand of NZ_JAGSNF010000002.1, from coordinate 8,153 downwards.
CACCTGGTGGCGGAACCGGGGTGGTGCGTCGGGGCCGGAGCGGACCGGCCCCGGTCAGTCGCGCGTGGCGAACGCCGCGTCGAAGGCGGCCTCGGGCGGGTCGAAGGCGTAGCGGCGGACGAACTCGAGCGCCTCGGGCGCGCCGAGCAGCCGGTCCATCCCGGCGTCCTCCCACTCGACGGAGATGGGGCCGTCGTAGCCGATCGTGTTGAGCATCCGGAAGCACTGCTCCCACGGGACGTCGCCGTGGCCGGTCGAGACGAAGTCCCAGCCCCGCCGCGGGTCGGCCCACGCGAGGTGGCTGCCCATCCGCCCGTTGCGGCCGTTGCCGACCTGCTTCTTCGCGTCCTTGCAGTCGACGTGGTAGATCCGGTCCTTGAAGTCCCAGATGAAGCTCACCGGGTCCAGGTCCTGCCACACGAAGTGGCTCGGGTCCCAGTTGAGCCCGAAGGCCTCGCGGTGCCCGATGGCCTCGAGCGTGCGGACGGTCGTCCAGTAGTCGTAGGCGATCTCCGACGGGTGCACCTCGTGAGCGAACCGCACGCCGCACTCGTCGAAGACGTCGAGGATCGGGTTCCACCGGTCGGCGAAGTCCTGGTACCCCGCGTCGACGAGCTCCTGCGACACCGGCGGGAACATCGCGACGTACTTCCAGATCGAGGACCCGGTGAAGCCGATGACGGTCTTCACCCCGAGCCGCTGGGCGGCCCGGGCGGTCATCGTCATCTCCTCGGCGGCGCGCTGCCGGACGCCCTCGGGGTCGCCGTCGCCCCAGACCTTCGGGGGCAGGATCGCCTCGTGGCGGGCGTCGATCGGGTCGTCGCAGACGGCCTGGCCCTTGAGGTGGTTCGAGATCGCCCACACCTTGAGGTCGTACCTCTCGAGCATGTCGAGCTTGGACTGCACGTACGCGTCGTCCTCCGCGGCCCGCCACGGGTCGAGGTGGTCGCCCCAGCAGGCGATCTCGAGGCCGTCGTAGCCCCACGAGGAGGCCAGCCGGCACACCTCCTCGAAGGGCAGGTCCGCCCACTGGCCGGTGAAGAGGGTGATCGGTCGGGTCATCGGGAGCTCCTCGTGAGGTCGTCGGTCAGGGACCGCCCCCGCGGCTCGGCCGCACCGGCCGCCGCGAGGACGAGATCGTGGACCTCGGTGGCGGCGATGCTGCCACCGAGGGGTCGGGGGGTGGACGTGAGGACGACGGGGCCGTCCTCGGGGTCGCCGCCGAGGCGGCCGTGGCTGCCGCGGACGCACGACGGGTCGAGGGGGACCACGCGCATCGCGTAGCGCAGGCCGACCTTCTTGCGCACGAGCGAGAGCCCGGCCCGGGCCTTGGCCGTGCGGTCGTCGGGGTCGAAGAAGAGCTCGGCCGGGTCGTAGCCGGGCTTGCGGTGGATCTCGACCCCGTGCGCGAAGTCGGGGGCCCGGTCGTCGTCGAGCCAGTAGGCGTAGGCGAACCAGGACCGCTCGTCGGCGACGACGACGAGGTCGCCCGAGCGCTCGTGGTCGATGCCGTGGGCCGCCTGCTCCTCCCGGTCGAGGACCTGCTCGACGCCGGGCACCTCCGCGACGAGGGAGCGGACGTGCTCGAGGTCGCCCGGGTCGCGGACGTAGAGGTGGGCGACCTGGTGGTCGGCGACGGCGAACGCCCGCGAGGCCCACGGGTCGAGGTACTCCATCCCCTCCTGGGTGTACACCTCGAGCAGCCCGGCCCGGCGCAGGTGCCGGTTGAGCGGCACCGGACGGTCGACGTCGGTGATGCCGTACTCGCTGACGACGACCACCTCGACGCCGAGGCGCTCGGCGTCGTCGAGCAGCGGCGCGAGGACGGCGTCGAGCTCGCGGGCGGCCTCGCGGGCCTGCGGCGAGCGCGGCCCGAAGCGCTGGAGGTCGTAGTCGAGATGGGGCACGTACGCGAGCGTGAGGTCGTGCTCCGGCATGAGCCGGCGGGTCGCCTCGACGATCCACCGGGACGACGCGATGGACGCCGTCGGCCCCCAGTACTGGAAGAGCGGGAAGGGCCCGAGGTCCGCGGTGAGCGCGTCGCGCAGTCCCGGAGGGCGCGTGTAGCAGTCCGGCGACTTGCGGCCGTCCGCGTGGTAGACCGGGCGGGGCGTGACGAGCGAGTCGACGTCCATGCCCATGGCGTACCACCAGCAGACGTTCGCCACCGTGGCACCGGGGTAGGTGCGGCGCAGGGCGTCCCACACCTTCTCCCCCGCGACGAGGCTGTTCGGCTGGCGCCAGAACATGATCTCGCCGAGGTCGCGGAAGAACCATCCGTTGCCGACGGCGCCGTGCTCGGCCGGGGTGCGGCCGGTGAGGAAGGTCGACTGCACCGAGCACGTCACGGCCGGGAGCACGGTCTCGAGCGCGCTGCGCGTCCCCTGCTCGGCGAGCCGGGACAGCCGCGGCATGTCGGCGAGCGCCCGGGGGGTCAGCCCGACGACGTCGAGCAGGAGCACCGGGTGGGGTGAGGTCTTGAGGGTCACGGGATCTCCTTGAGTCCGAGGTCGACGAGCCGGTCACGGGTCCACGCGAGCTCGCCGGCGATCCGCCGGGCGAGGTCGTCGTCGGTCCGGGGGCGCAGCCGCTCGGGCAGCACCCCCCACGTGTACGTCTCGACCTCGAGGTGGTCGGTGAGGGGGACGGGACCCGCGACGAGCGTCGCGAGCCAGTCGCGGGTCGTGTCCTGGGTGGCGGTCAGCGGCGCCTGCGGCTGCTCCCCGAGCGGGACGTGGAAGTGCACCCGCCAGGGGTCGCCGGCGTCCTCTAGGCCGCCGGCCAGCGCCTCGGGCAGGTCGTCGACCCCGCCGGCGGCCCCACCGGACTCGCCGGGACGGGCGCCCCGGCGGGTCTGGTGCAGGAACCGCTCCTCGTCGAAGGCGGCGAGCGCCTCGCGGGTCGTGGGGTCGTGCGGGTCGGCGGCGTGCAGGGCGGCCGACACCTGCGACTTCACGACGGGCAGTCCGGCCGCGGCGAGCCGCCCCGGGGTGGAGGCCACGTCCTCGAACCCGGTCGCGAGGTGGCACACGTCGAGGCACACCCCGAGGCGGTCACCGTCGAGCCCGGCGAGGTGGTCGGCCGCGTCGGCGACGGTCTCGACGACGCAGCCCGGCTCGGGCTCGAGGCCGACCCGCACGGTGCGGCCGGTCTCCTCCTCGAGGTCGGCGAGCCCCGCGGCCAGCCGGTCCAGCCGCTCCCGCGCGTCGTGGGCCCGACCGTCGTCCCACGGGGTGCGCCAGGCGAGCGGCAGGGTCGAGACGCTGCCGCGGGCGGCGTCGTCCGGCAGCAGCCCGGCGAGCACGCGCGCGCAGTCGAGGGTGTAGTCGAGGCGTTCGTCGCCCGTCCAGTCCGGGTGGTAGACGCGGTGCTTGACGACCGGCTCCTGGAAGCCGCGGTACGGGAAGGCGTTGAGCGTCACCGTCTCCAGGCCCCGCTCGGCGAGCGCGGCCCGCAGACCTGCCGTCCGGGCGGGGTCGGCCGCGAGGACCCGGGCCGCGGGGGCGGCGAGCCACAGGCCGACCCCGAGCAGGTCGCTGCCGAGGTGGCTTCGCACGGGCAGGCAGAACCGGTCGAGGTGGGCGAGGACGTCCTCGACGGTGTCCCCCGCGTGGACGTTCGTGCAGTACGCGAGGTGGACCGTCGACCCGTCGGCGTGCCGGAAGCGCATCAGTCGCGGCTCCCCCGCAGGACGGAGTTGCCCTCGAACGTCGCGCCGGCGACGGCCCCGACGGTCTCGTCGAGGTCGTCGATCTCGAGCCGCCCGGACTGGCGGTAGAACTCGACGGGGTTGCGCCACAGGACACGGTCGACGTCGTCGACCGAGAACCCCGCGGCCCGCATCGCCTCGCCCGTGCGCAGGGTGAGCAGCGGGTCGCTGCGGCCCCAGTCGGCCGCGGAGTTCACGACGATGCGCTCGAGGCCGTACTCCTTGAGGATCGCGACCATCCGGTGCGGGTCCATCTTCGTGTCCGGGTAGATGGAGAAACCCATCCAGCAGCCGGACCCGGCGACCTCGCCGACGGTCACCTCGTTGAGGTGGTCGACGAGGACACGGCCCGGCTCGAGGCCGCTGGCGTTCACGACGTCGATCGTCCGGCGCGTCCCGGCGAGCTTGTCCCGGTGCGGGGTGTGGACCAGCGCGGGCAGCTCGTGGGTGACGGCGAGGGCCAGCTGGGCCTCGAAGACCTCCTCCTCCTCGGGCGTCATCGAGTCGTAGCCGAGCTCGCCGACGGCGACGACCCGGTCCTTCTCGAGGTAGCGGGGCAGGACGTCGAGCACCTCGCGGCAGCGGGGGTCGTTGGCCTCTTTCGGGTTGAGCCCGATCGTCGCGAAGTGCGCGATGCCGAACTGCGAGGCCCGGAAGGGCTCCCAGCCGAGGATGGCGTCGAAGTAGTCGCAGAACGTCCCGACGCTCGTGCGCGGCTGGCCGAGCCAGAACGAGGGCTCGACGAGCGCACGGACGCCGGCGGAGTACATCCGCTCGTAGTCCTCGGTCGTGCGGGACGTCATGTGGATGTGCGGGTCGAAGATCCTCACCGCAGGCTCCTTCCGTGGTGGGTGCTCGGGGTGTCCACGAGGACGAGCCAGGCGTCGGCCGGGACCTCGCGGCCGGCGGCGCGGCGCTCGTCGGCGAAGTCGGAGACCATCCGCACGAGGGTGTCGTCGCGCCGTGCGTCGAGGCCGTCGACCATCGCGAGGGGGATCCCGGTGAAGAGCGCCTTGACGACACCCTGCCGCCAGGCCGTGTCCTCGAGGTGGGTCCGGGCGTAGGGGCCCATCGCGGCGGCGACGAGCCGGGTGTCGTTCGTGCGGAGCGCGTCGCGGACGACCGGCAGCAGCCGGTCGCCGACGGCCTCGCGCCGGTCGGTGGGGTGGTCGAGCTCGGGGAGCGCCCGCAGGACGGCGAGCTTCTCGGCGCTGTCGCCGTGCTCGTACACCTCCTGCACGAGCGCCGCCACCGCGTCGGCGTCGCCGGGCAGGGCGAGCAGCAGGTCGATCCGGAGCCGCTCGCCGTCCACGCCCTCGGCCCGGGCCCGTCGGGCGGCGCCAGGGAAGGCGACGTGGACGTGGCTCGCGTCCTCCTGGACCGTTCGCAGGGCCTCTTCCGTCCAGGTCATCGCACGGACCTCCTCGTCGTCGCGGTGGACAGGGCGGCGCGCAGCCGCTCGATGCTGTGCCGCGCCAGGGAGGGCGCGGCGTGGGTGTGCCGGGGCAGCTCGACGTGGACGAGCCCGTCGTAGCCGACGTCGAGGAGGGCGCCCACTGCCTCGGGCAGGTCGACCTCGCCCTCGCCGAAGGGCAGGTGCTCGTGGACGCCGCGCCGCATGTCGTCGATCTGGACGTTGACGAGGTGGCCCCCGGCGTCGCGGATCACGGCGCCCGGGGCGTCGTCCTCGGTGCACACGAGGTGCCCGACGTCGACGGTGAGGCCGAGCCCCTCCGGGCGGTCGAACCGGTCGATGAGCGCCGTGACGTCACCGACCCGCTCGAGGAACATCCCGGGCTCGGGCTCGAGGGCGAGGGTCGTCCCCGTCTCCGCGGCGACCGGAAGCAGCCGCTCGACGGCGCGGTCGACCCGCTCGCGCCCGGTCCGGGCGTCGACGTCGTCGGGCAGGATGCCGCTCCAGCACGAGACGACGGGCGCCCCGAGGTCCGGGGCGATCCGCAGCGCGGTCTCGGTGAACCGGATCCGCCGCTCGGCGTCCTCGCTGACGAAGGTCGGGTGGTGCTTGCGCCACGGGTCGAGGACGTACCGCCCGCCGGTCTCGACGACGACGTCGAGCTCCCGCTCCCGCAGCAGCCGGGCGACGGCCCGGACCCGGTCGGCGAGCCCCGGCCCGAACGGGTCGAGGTGGGCGTGGTCGAGGGTGAGGGCCACGCCGTCGTAGCCGAGGCCGGCGACGACGTCGAGGGCGTCGACGAGCCGGTGGTCGGTGAACCCGTTGAGCCCGTAGCCGAGGCGCAGGCCGGTCACGTCGGGCTCCCGCGGCGCAGGACGGACCGCGCGGCCCACGTCGCCCCGGCGAGCGCCCCGGCGACCGGGGCCGCCCCCACCGCGGCGAGGAGGCCGCCCTGGAGCGGGACCATCCCGTGGATGCCCGCGACCGTCGCGGCACGCGCCGGACCGGCCCCCGGGTCGGCGACCACCCGCTGCTGGGCGCCGCCGACGGACCGCCCGTAGACGGCCGCACCGGCGAGCGCCCCGAGACAGGAGCCGGTCCGCGCGAGCGCGCCGCCCGGACCCGTGCGGGCGGTCCACGCGGCGAGCGCCGGGACGGCGCTCGTCACGGCGGCCGTCGTCGCGAGCGCCCCCCGGGCGACGGCGTGGGTCGTCCCGTGGACCTCGCCCCGGCTCAGCGCCGTGACCGCGGCCGTGTGCGCGGTGAGGACCGCGGCCGGCAGCGCGGCCCGTCGCAGGCCGTCCCGACCCCCGGCCGCCGCCCCGAGGAGGACGTCCAGGCCTCGCGTCGACGCCATCGTCGCGGTGCTGAACGGGCCCTGCTTCGCGGAGAGGTCGTAGGCCCAGACCGCCCCGGTGAGCACCGTCGCGAGCGCCGCGGCCCGGGGACCTCCCCCGACCGCCGCGAGGGCGACCCCGGCGGCGCTCAGGCCACCGGCGACCCCGAGCGCGAGGTCCGGCGACACCCGCCCCGAGGGGATCGGGCGCTCCGGACGCTCGTCGGCGTCGAGGTCCCGGTCGGCCCAGTCGTTGAGGGCCATCCCGGCCCAGTAGAGGCAGGCCGAGGCGACGGGGAGCACCGCCGTGCGCGGCCCGGCGGGCCAGCCCGCGGCGGCGGCCCCCGCGAGCGAGTCGCCCGGGACGGTGAGTGCGGCGGGGGCCCGGACGAGCTCGGCGATGTCGGCGAACGCCGTCATCGACCGGTCCACCCCTCGCCGCGCACCCAGCGCAAGAGGGCGTCGTACTGCGCGGCGAGCGCGTGCTCGTCCGACCCGACGGGGTCCTTGAAGAAGAAGCCGAGCGCGGGGACCGCCCCCGACTCCTCCCGCTGCATCGCGAGGTCGAGGAGGCGGGCGAGGTCGACGACGAGCGGCGCGGCGAGCGCGGAGTCGCAGCCCTGCCACGTGAACTGCAGCGTCATCCGGGTGCCGAGGAAGCCGGAGAACGTGATGTGGTCCCACGCGGTCTTCCAGTCGCCGAGGTCGGCGACGTTGTCGATGTGGATCGGGCCCTCGACGGGGTAGCCGAGCATCGCGCCGACGCCGGCCGCCTTGCTGCGGGCCTTGCTCTCGAACGCGTCCGGCCGGGCGAGGGTCGCCCCGTCACCGCCGCCGAGGAGGTTCGTGCCGCTCCACGAGTGCACCCGCAGCGCGCGCTGGGCGAACATCGGGGCGAGGACGGACTTCAGCAGCGTCTCCCCCGTCTTGCCGTCGCTGCCGCCCCACGGCAGACCGGCCCGGGCCGCGAGCTCGCCGAGCACCGGCAGCCGGGCCCCGGTGGAGGGCGTGAAGTCGACGAACGCGCACCCGGCCGTGAACGCGGCGGCGGCGTAGACCGACGACGGCGGCAGCGGGGCCTCGCCCCGGGACCAGGCGGCCTCGAGCGCGGCGACGTCCGCCGGGACCTCGGCCGCGTCGACCGGCGGCTCGGTCGAGGAGACGTTGACGACGACGACCCGGTCCAGACCCTCCCGCTCGCGGAAGTCACGCAGGTCCTCGGCGAGCCGGCGCACGGCCGCGCCCTGGTCCTCCGCGCCCACCGCGTACCCGGGACGCACCCGCTCGGAGGCGGCGTCGAGGTCGGCGGCGACGAGGCGCGCGAGGTCGTGCGGCACGACCCCGGCCGTCGCGAGGTCCTCGACCCGCTTGGTGAGCGAGACCTCGTGGACGTCGTGCCCGCCGGTCACGAGGTCGGCCGTGTCGACGAGGCCGGCCCCGGCGAACGCGGACGTCTCCGTCACCACCCCGCCGGGTCCGGCGGCGCCCACTCGCATCGCAGCCAGCCCGGCCACGACGGTGCTCGCCACCGACCCCCCGGCTCCCACGAGCCACAGTCCGGTCCGTCCGGTCCTCGTCATCGTCTGTCCACTCCTCGTGATCGGTGATGTGCCCGTGCGGCGGGGGGCGGGGGGGGCCCCCCCCCCCCGCGGGGGGGGGGCCCCCCCGGGCGGGCCCCCCCCACCGCGGTGCGG
>NZ_JAGSNF010000001.1 GCF_018139485.1 Phycicoccus avicenniae | reverse complement strand
CACCGCCCGGGCGCGCGGGACGGTGAATGCGTCGGTCCCCGCCGCGGGGGGGGGGGGGGCCCGGGGGGGGGGGGGGGGGCCCCCCCCCCCCCCACGGTCGTGCTCAGGCCTGCAGCTGCCGGACCACCTCCTCGGCGTTCCGGCGCAGCGCGTCGGCGGCCTCGGGGTCGCTCACCAGCGTCGCATCGCGGAGGAGCCCGATGAGGCCCCGCAGCTGGGCGATCGCGGCGGCGTCCCGGCCCGCACCGGCGTGCTTGTCGGCCTGGTCCAGCTTCTTGACGAGCTGACGCTCGCCCTTGGTGGTCACCGCGCCGTCGTCGGCGAACCGCTCGACGAGGGCGCGGAGCTCGGTGAGCGAGGTCGTGACGGTGAACGTCACGGTCTCGCTCGTCGTGTGGCCGGCCTCGTCCGTCGCGGTGACGACGAGGACGTGCTCCCCGAGGTCGAGCCGCCACAGGGCGAGCGGACCCTCGGCGGGCTCGCCGTCGAGCGTGGCGGTCACCTCGGCGACCCCGGACGTGGCGTCGGACGCGGTCCACTCCACGTCCTGCGACGCCCCGACCTCGGCCCCGTCCTCGACGCCCGTGACGTCGACGACCGGCGGGGTCCGGTCGATCCGGATCGTCACCGACCCGACCTCGGAGACGTTCCCGCCGCTGTCGGTCGCCCGGTAGAGGAGCGTCGTGACGCCCTCCGCCGAGACCGTCGTCGTCGGGTTGCGAGAGGACACGGTCGTCCACGTCTGCCCGCCGTCGGTGGAGAACTGCTGCGAGGCGACCGTCCCGTCGTCGGTGGCGGTGAAGCGCACCGTGACGTTGCCGGTGTACCAGCCGTTGTCGCCCGTCGGCTGCGCCGGCGTGAGCTCGACCGAGGCCGTCGGCGGCGTCGTGTCCGCGACACCGGTCCCGCCGAAGGTCAGCCGGTCGAGGACGACCCCGCCCGTCGAGGTGAGGTACAGGACCCCGGTGCCCTCGGGGGCGTTCGCCAGCGAGGCGGTCGTGTCGGACCACCCGGTGCTGTCGACGTCGACCGTGGCGAACGGCTCGGCGTCGGCGGCGTCCCAGCGCAGCTGGAGGGTGCCGGACCCGGAGGCCCGCACGGTGACGTCGTCGATGCCGGTGAAGTTCACCGGGTCCCAGGCGAGGTGGTCGCCCGGGTCGAGACCCTCGACCCGGCGCAGACCGCTCGCGTCGACGTCGTCGACGAGCTCGACGCCCTGCTGGACGTCGGCCCACTCGGCCTCCTGGGGCTTCGGGTTGAGGATGAGCGAGACCTCGGAGGTCGCCGGGGCGACCCCGTTCGCGCCCGCGTCGGTGTACCGGATGACGACGACGCCGAAGATGTTCTCCGTCTCGCCGTGCTCGGTCGCGTCGGCCGGCGTGGGGATGCCGAACGAGCAGCCCGTGCCCTGGCTCAGCGGGTGCGCGTGCGAGTCGTGCCCGAGCCCGAAGGTCCAGCGGACCCGCGAGCAGACCGTCGCGGTGCCGTCCTCGGGGTCGTCGGTCGTCACCGTCATCGGCACGGCCTGGCCCCAGTCGAAGAACGCACCGTCCGGGACGCTGACGTCGATGGCCGGGGCGACGTTGCCGACGCTCACCGTCGTGCTCGTGATGCCGACCCGGCCCTCGGGGTCGGTGACCCGCAGGCGGGCCGTGAAGGACCCGAGCTCGTCGTAGGTGTGCTCGACCTCGACGCCGGTGGCGTCGAAGCTGCCGTCACCGGTGAAGTCCCACTCGTAGGTGAGGGCGCCGCCCTCGGGGTCGGAGGACCCGGACCCGTCGAAGGCGACGGTGAGCGGGGCGCTGCTGCCGGAGGAGGGGTCGGCGGCGATGACGGCCGTCGGCGCCTTGTTGCCCGGCGAGTAGTCGATCCGGTACAGCCCGGCCTCGGGGTTCTGGCGGAAGAAGCCGTTGCCGTAGTCGAGGACGTAGAGCGAGCCGTCGGCACCGAACTCGATGTCGATCGGGCTGTCGGTGATCGGCTGCCCGTTCGTCTCGAGCGCGCTGTTCGGCAGGAAGTGGGTGATGTGGTCCACCGGCCCGTTCGGCCACTGGACGTCGAACACCGCGAGGTAGTCCTGCGAGAACTCGGCGAAGAACGCCTTCTCGTGCCAGTACTCGGGGAACTTCGTCGTCGAGGGGTTGTCCGGGTCGTAGGTGTAGACCGGGCCGCCCATCGGGCCCTGGCCGCCGGGACCGAAGTCCGTCAGCTCGGGCCACGGCTGGTCGTCGGCGTCGTCGCCGTACCAGAGCGTCGCCGGGGTGGCCGGCGGCACGACGGCCAGACCGGTGTTCCAGCGGCTGTTGTTCTCGGCGCCCGCGGCACAGTCGAAGAACTCGCCCGGGGTGGCCGTCGCGAAGTCCCACTCGTTGTAGTCGAAGGAGTCACCCGTGCAGTACGGCCAGCCGCCGTTCATCGGGGTGTCGATGCCGGTCGTCTGCCACTCGACGAGCCCCATCGGACCGCGCTCGGGGTTCGCGGCGCCGGCGTCCGGGCCGTAGTCGCCCCAGGACACCGAGCCGGTGCCGGGGTCGACGTCCATCCGGAACGGGTTGCGCAGCCCCATGACGAAGATCTCCGGGCGGGTGTTCTCCGTCCCCACGGGGAAGAGGTTGCCGTCCGGGATCGTGTAGCTGCCGTCCTCCTCGACGTGGATCCGCAGGATCGCGCCGCGCAGGTCGTTCGTGCTCCCCGCGCCGCGCCGCGAGTCCAGCCCCGGGTTCATCCCGGGAGCGTCGTTGTTCGGCGCGAACCCGTTGGCACCCGGGGTGCTCGCGGGGGTGTTGTCGCCGGTCGAGAGGTAGAGGTTGCCGTCGGCGTCGAAGTCGACGTCACCGGCGACGTGGCAGCACTGGCCGCGCTGGTTCTCGACGGTGAGGATCACCTGCTCGGTGCTCATGTCGAGGCTGTCGGACTCCTCGTCCCACCGGACGCGGGTCAGCTGGTTGTAGCCGAGCCACTGGTCCCAGTACGACGCGTCGGCCCCGGCGGGCAGGGTGTTCGGGGCGGAGCCGGAGGGGGTGCGCTCGACGTACGGCGCCTCCATCTCCAGCGGCGCGTAGTAGAGGTAGACCCAGCCGTTCTCCTCGAAGTCCGGGTCGAGGGTGACGGTCTGCAGGCCGTCCTCGGAGTTGCTGTAGACCGGGACGGTCGTGACGACCCGCGTCGTGCCGACGTCGGGGTCGGTGAGCCGGACGTCGCCGTTGCGGGCGGTGTGCAGGACCCGCCCGTCCGGCATGACCGCCATGTCGATCGGCTCGCCGGTGTCCTTCGTCAGGGTGATCTTCTCGTAGTTCGACCAGTCGAGCGCTTCCTCGGAGCCGGCCTCGGCTCCGTGGTCGACGCCGTCGTGCGCGGCCGCAGGGGAGGCCACGACGCCCGCGGCGCCGGTCAGGGCGAGCGAGAGCGACGCGATGATGGGGACCATCCGCACTCTCCTCGCTCGGCTAATACACTTCATGTCCACGTCCTTCGTGAGTAGGGCGAGCCGGTCCCGGTGGAGCCACCGCCGCTGCAACGGCCATGGGGGCCCCACCGGGGCCGGCGCCACCGCGGGGTGCGGTGGGTCGTGCGTCGTCAGCCGCGCAGGGCCGACATGTTGGTGTAGCTGAGCCGCGCGAAGTCGAGCGACTGGGCGGGGGCGGTCGAGCCACCGGGGGCGGTGTCCTGCTCCCACATCGGGTTGTGGTGCGCCTTGCCGACCCGGCGGAAGAACGTCGAGTAGTCGATGTCCCCCTCGCCGAACGGCGTCATGACGTACCCGTTGGCCTGCGAGTCGTCGCGGCGGCCGTCCTTGGCGTGGAAGAGCGGGTACCGCTTCGTCTTCGACGCGACGAGGGCGGCCGGGTCGAACACCGACTCGACCGTCGAGCCGTCCGGCGCCGTGTAGGACGTGTGCTTGTACTGCGCGACGTGCGCCCAGTAGATGTCCATCTCGAGGTAGACGTACGACGGGTCGGTGTGCTCGAGGAAGTACTCGAGCCGCCGGATGCCGGTGCTGCGCGTCGGGTTGCCGGCCTGGTCCGCGGGCCCGCTGTCGAGGAGGAAGGTGTAGGCGATGTCGTGGTTGTGCGTGTACAGCTTGAGCCCGTGGCCCGCGGCCCGCTCGCCGAGGACGTTCCAGCGCTCGGCGGCGGCGGCCCAGTCGGCGACGTACGCGCTGCGGGTCGGGTCGCTGCCGGTGCCGATGTGACCGAGGCCGAGGATGTTCGCGATCTCGCAGTCGCGGTCGAAGCGGTCGAGCGAGGCCTCGCTGAGGTCGCCGGGGATCGAGCCGTGGTTGCCCTCGGCCTGGAGGCCGCCCGCGTCGAGCCACGACCGCAGGAGGGTCGCGCCCTCCGGGGTGTTGAGGTCGTTGCCGCCCGGGGAGTTCGCGTGCTGGCGGAAGCCGGCGAACTCGATCTGCCGGTACCCGATCTCCGACAGCTCGGCGAGGACCGCCTGGAAGCCCGACGCGTACGGCGAGCTCAGCGGGTCGCGGGAGACGGCGTCGCGGACGGTGTAGAGGATGATGCCGCGCTTGCTCGCGGGCACGAGGGTGCCGTTGGCGTTCCCCGCGGGGCCGGCGACGGCCGGACGGGCGGTGAGGGCGGCCGCGGCCGCCATGCCGGTCGTCGCCGCGAAGAGCTGGCGCCGGTTGAGGCCCAGCTTGCGGACCAGACCGGAGTCGCGGACGTCGTTGTCGCTGTTCATGGTGCTCCTTCGTCACTGCAATGACATGAGGTGAAGCGGTGGTGCAGCGGTGGACCGGTCGGGCTCCTTCCGGGGATCGTGGTGGTCGGTCACGTGTGAGTGGGCGTGCTGCGGGTGGTGCTGCCCCGATGGCGGGGGGCTCTAGTGGCGGCCGGGGGCGCCGGCGACCGGCGTCCAGCAGCTGTCGTTCGCGGCGCTGGCCTCGACGGCGGCGAGGACCTCCTGGACGGCGAGGCCGTCGGCGAAGGTGGGCTCGGGGTCGGTGCCCGCGGCGATGGCGGCGATGAGGTCGGCGGCCTGGTGGGTGAAGCCGTGCTCGTAGCCGAGGCCGTGCCCGGCCGGCCACCAGTGGTCGACGTAGGGGTGGCTGCCCTCGGTGACGACGACCCGGGTGAAGCCCGACTCCCGGGCGTCGGTCGAGGCATCGTGGACGTGGAGGACGTTCATGTCCTCGAAGTCGAAGGCGAGGCTGCCGTCGGAGCCGTTGACCTCGAGGCGGATGGCGTTCTTGCGCCCGGTGGCGTAGCGCGTGGCCTCGAAGGAGGCGAGCGCCCCGGCGTCGGTGCGGCCGATGAACACGGCGGCGTCGTCGACGGTGACGGGACCGCGGCCGGTACCGGGGGTCGTCGTGAGGCCGTGGTGGGAGTCCCCGGGCAGCGGGCGCTCGTGGACGAAGGTCTCGGTGAGGGCGCTCACGCCGGTGAGGCGCTGGCCGGTGACGAAGTGCGCGAGGTCGATGACGTGGGCCCCGATGTCCCCGAGCGCCCCGGACCCGGCGCGGTCCTTCTGCAGCCGCCAGCTGAGCGGCGACTCCGGGTCGACGAGCCAGTCCTGGAGGTACTGCGCCCGGATGTGCCGGATCCGACCGATCCGGCCCTCCTGCACGAGCTGCCGGGCCAGGGCGAGGGCCGGGACCCGGCGGTAGGTGAAGCCGACCATGGCCCGTACGCCGTGCTCGCTCGCCCGTTCGGCGGCCTCGGCCATCCGGCGGGCCTCCTCGAGGGTGTTCGCGAGCGGCTTCTCGCAGAGGACGTGCTTGCCGGCCTCGAGCGCGGCGACCGCGATGTCGGCGTGGGTGTCCCCCGGGGTGCAGATGTCGACGAGGTCGACGTCCGGCCGCTCGACGAGGGCCCGCCAGTCGGTCTCGACGTGCTGCCAGTCGAAGCGGCGGGCCATCTCGCCCGCGGCCTCGGCGTTGCGGCCCCCGATGGCGACGAGGTCCGGGACGAGCGGCGGGTCGAAGAAGCTGCGCGCGTTGCGCCACCCCTGCGAGTGGGCCATGCCCATGAACGCGTAGCCGACCATGCCGATCCCGATCCGGCCCGGGGACCGGTCGCCTGCCGCGGCGGGGGCGGCTGCGGTCGTCGTGTCTGTCGTCATCGTGGAGCCTTTCCGGCGGGTCGCCAGAGGTGGACGGCGGGGTCCGCCGGCGGTCGGTGCGACCACCGGCGGACCCCGAGGGGGATCAGGACTCGAAGCCCAGCGGGAGGTACTCCTCCACGTTGTCCGCGGTCACGACCGGCGCGTCGAGGACGATGCGACGGGGGACGGCGGGCTGGACGAGGTCCGACATGCCCTTCTGCTGCGCGAGGAGACGGGCGACGCGGATGCCGTCGGCGGCCTGGGTCGGCGGGTAGAGGACCGTGGCCTCCATCTCGCCGTCCTGGATCCACCGCATCGCGTTCGCCGAGCCGGCGCCACCGATGAAGAACATCTCGTCACGGTTGGCGTTGTCGAGCGCGGCCTTGACGCCGACACCCTGGTCGTCGTCGTGGTTCCACAGGATGTCGATCTGCGGCGCGGCCTGGAGCAGGTTCGAGGCCTCGGCCTCGCCGGACTCCACGGTGAACTCGGCGGCGACGCGGTTGTCGACCTCCTGGTTGCAGCCCTCGAGGGCGTCGGCGAAGCCCTGGCTGCGGTCCTGCGTCAGCGGGAGGGAGTCGATGCCGGCGATCTCGGCGATGACCGGGTCGGTGAGGTCGTTCTCCTCGACGAGCTGGCACGCGTAGGTGCCGGCCGAGACGCCCATGCCGTAGTTGTCGCCGAGCACCGTGGTGCGGGCGGCGAACGGCGTCGAGAACTCGCGGTCGACGTTGACGACCGGGATGCCGGCCTCCATCGCGCGGGTCGCGACCTCGGTGAGCGCGGCGCCGTCGGTCGGGAGCAGCACGATGGCGTCGACGCCCTCGTTGATGAAGGTCTCGATCTGGCTGATCTGCAGGCTCGGGTCGTTCGTGCCCTCCGCCGCGCGCAGCTCGATGTCCTCGTAGCTCTCGGCCTCCTCGAGGGCGGAGCTGTTGATCGCGGCGAGCCAGCCGTGGTCGGCGGCCGGACCGGAGAACCCGATCGTCACCGTCTCGCCCGGCTCGTCGTTGTTGCTCACGGCGCCGCTCTGGCCGCCGCCCTCGTCCTCGGACGCCTCGGGCGAGTTGCTCGTGCACCCCGCGACGAGGAGCCCGGCCGCACCGACGGCGGCCACGAGCCTCAGCGCGCGAGAGGGGATGGTGGTACGTGACATGACGTCTCCTTGCTGGGTGGTGTCGTGCTGCGAGGGTCGGGGATGGGACGGTCCGGACGGGGTCGTCCGGCCGGTCATGGGGATCGTCGCCGGGTGCTGGTCCGCTGCTGGAGCAGCACGGCGGCGATGATGATCACGCCCTTGGCGACGGCCTGGGTCGAGGTGTCGAGGTTGTTGAGCGTGAAGACGTTGGTGAGCGTCGTGAAGATGAGGACGCCGAACACGGTGCCGACGATCGTGCCGCGGCCGCCCTTGAGGAGGGTGCCGCCGATGACGACGGCCGCGATGGCGTCGAGCTCGTAGAGCAGGCCGTGCGTCGAGGTGCCCACCGTCGTGCGGGCCATGAGCATGACCGCGGCGAGACCGCAGAGCAGGCCGAGCAGGACGTAGACGTACATCGTCTGGCGCTGCACCTTGATGCCCGCGAGCCGCGCCGCCTCGGCGTTGCCGCCGACCGCGAGGGTGCGGCGGCCGAAGGTCGTGCGGTTGAGGACGACCCAGCCGGCGATCGCGACGAGGACGAAGATGATGACGAGGACCGGCACCCCGAGGACGCTGCCCCCGAAGAAGTCGATGAAGTCCCGGTCCTGGACGATCTGGGTCCGGCGCTGGGCGATGATCTCGGCGAGGCCCCGGGCAGCGGCGAGCATCGCCAGGGTGACGATGAACGGTGCCATCCGTCCGTAGGCGATGAGGACGCCGTTGACGAGACCACAGGCGGTCCCGACGATGAGCGCGGTCGTCACCAGGACGATCCAGTGGGTGTCCTCGGCGATCGCCTGGGTCGCCAACGTCGTGGCCCACACGCTCGCGAGGGCGACGATGGCGCCGACCGAGAGGTCGATGCCGCCGCTCGCGATGACGAAGGTCATCCCGATGCTCACGACGCCGATGACGGCGGCCAGGCGCAGGATCGTCAGGACGTTGTTGACGTCGGCGAAGCGGTCACCGGCGGTGAACGTCCCCACGACGCAGAGCAGGACGAGGGCGATGACGAGGCCGAGGTTGCGCCCCGCCGGGCCGTGGACCAGCCCGGCGATCGCGCCGCCGGGCCCGCCCCCCTTCGGCTCGGCGGGGCTCGTCGCCTCGCCCGTGTCGTGACCCGCCTGGGCCTTGTTGGTCGCGTCGACGCTCACGCCGCGTCTCCTCTCATGATGATGTCGAGCACTCGGTGCTCGTCGAACTCGTCCGCCGTGCCCTGGCCGAGGACGGCGCCCTCGCCGATGACGAGCACCCGGTCGGAGAGACCGAGGACCTCCTCGATCTCGCTCGAGACGACGACGACGGCCACCCCGTCGTCGGCGAGCTGCCGGACGAGGGCGTAGATCTCGGACCGGGCGCCGATGTCGACGCCGCGGGTCGGCTCGTCCAGGAGCAGCACCCGGCACTGCCGGAGCAGCCACCGGGCGAGGACGACCTTCTGCTGGTTCCCGCCGGACAGGGTGTTGATGGCCCGGTCGACGCCGGTCGGCCGGACGTCCAGGGCCTCGGTCTGCTCGAGGGCGGCGCGCCGCTCGGCACCCTGGTCCAGCACCCCGCTGCGGGCGAAGCGGCCGAGGCTGGCCATCGTGATGTTGCGCGTCACGGTGTCCTCGAGGACCAGCCCCTGGCTCTTGCGCTCCTCGGGGCAGAGGCCGACGCCCGCGTCGACGGCGGCGTTCACCGAGCCGCGCCGCAGGGTCTTGCCGTCGACGCTCACGGTGCCGCCGTCGCTGCGGCGCGCGCCGTAGATCGTCTCGAGGATCTCGGAGCGGCCGGCGCCGACGAGGCCCGCGAGGCCGACGACCTCACCGGCACGGACCTCGAAGGAGACCCCCCGGAACTCGTCGTCCCGGCGCAGGTCCTCGACCCGCAGCACGACGTCGCCGAGGGCCTCGCCGGTCCGGTCCGGGAAGACGTACTCGATCTCCCGGCCGGTCATGAGGCGGATGATCTCGGAGGTCGGGGTGTCCTCGACGGCGAGGCCGGTCGCGACCGTCCTGCCGTCCTTGAGGACGGTGACCCGGTCGCCGATCTCGCGGATCTCCTCGAGCCGGTGCGAGATGTAGACGATGGCGACGCCCTGGTCGGTGAGGTCGCGCACGACCCGGAAGAGCTGCTCGACCTCGCCGCTGTCGAGGACGGCCGAGGGCTCGTCCATGATGATGAGCCGGGCGTCGCGGGAGAGCGCGCGGGCCATGCTCACGATCTGCTGGCCGGCGGCGGACAGGCTGCCGACCTCGCGGTGCGGCGAGATCTCCTGGTGGCCGAGCCGGGCGAGCAGCTTCTCGGTCTCGGCGGCGGCGGCGGCCCGCTGGGAGAAGCCGTACCGCGCCTTCTCGTTCCCGAGGAAGATGTTCTCGGCGACGGTGAGGCCCTCGACGAGGTCGAGCTCCTGGTACATCGCCGCGATGCCGAGGTCGATGGCCGCCTGGGGGTCGCCGAGGGTGACCTCGCGTCCTTCCCAGGTGATCGTCCCCTCGTTCTGCTGGTGGACTCCGGCGAGGACCTTGATGAGGGTCGACTTTCCGGCGCCGTTCTGGCCGAGGAGGCAGTGCACCTCCCCGGGGCGCACGTCGAGATCGACGCCCCCGAGGGCGACGACCCCGGGGAAGCGCTTGACGATCGCGGTCATCCCGAGGAGCGGTTCGGCGTCTTTGCCTGGCATGCCGCCAGACAGTAGATGGCTTTTGTCGGCCCGTCAAGCAAAAGGTTCCGGCGACACGACTTGTTCCTGCCGAGGCCCCGTGTCAAGCGCACTGTGCTTGACTGACCCCGTGATCAGTACGACCGGTGTGGGGGGCCCGGGCGCCGCACAGTCCGGCGCCGGAGAGCTCCTGCAGATGATGCTCGACGGCGTCCCGCGCACGCGTGCGGAGCTCGTCCAGCTCACCGGGCTCGCCCGCTCCACGGTCGGCGCCCGCGTCGACGCACTGCTGTCCGCGGGCCTCCTCGCACCCTTCGGCGAGGCCGCCTCCACCGGGGGCCGCCCGCCCGCCCGCCTCGCGTTCAACCCCGGGGCCGGGGTCGTCGTGGGCGCCGACGTCGGCGCCACGCACGCCCTCGTCGCCCTCACCGACCTCAGCGGCGGGGTCCTTTCCGAACGCAAGCTGGCCATCGACGTCGCCGACGGTCCCGGCCCCGTCCTCGACGCCGTGGCGGCGGCGGCGCGCGCGCTCATGGACGCCGAGGGCCGTGACCGCAGCGAGCTCGCAGGCGTCGGCATCGGTCTGCCGGGTCCCGTCGAGCACTCGACCGGGCGCCCGATCCTGCCGCCGATCATGCCCGGCTGGGACACCTACGACGTGCCCGGCCACCTCCAGGGCCAGCTCGGCGGGCCGGTGCTCGTCGACAACGACGTCAACCTCATGGCGCTCGGCGAGCACGCGACGATCTACCCGGCCGTGGAGCACCTGCTCTACATCAAGGTCGCGACCGGCATCGGCGCCGGCATCGTGAGCGGCGGGCGGCTGCACCGCGGCGCCCAGGGCGCGGCGGGCGACCTCGGTCACGTCGCCGCCCCGAACGGCGGTGACGCCCCGTGCTCGTGCGGTAACCGGGGCTGCCTCGAGGCCGTCGCCAGCGGCCCGGCCGTCCTGCGGACCCTCGCCGCGTCCGGCATCGCCGCCCCCGACCTGCTCGCCCTCGTCGACCTCGCCAAGCAGGGCGACCTCGAGGTTGCCGCCACCGTCCGCGAGGCCGGGCGCGAGATCGGACGCGTGCTCGCGACGTGCGTCTCGCTGCTCAACCCGTCGGTCATCGTCGTGGGCGGGGTGATGTCGACCGCCGCCGAGCACCTGCTCGCCGGGATCCGCGAGATCGTCTACGGCCGGTCCCTCCCCCTCGCCACGGGCGGCCTGCAGATCGTCGCCTCCCGCACCGGCGGCCACGCCGGCGTCATCGGCGCCGCGACGATGGTGACCCAGTACGTGCTGTCCGCCGACCAGGTCGAGGGCCGCCTCGCCGTCGGCAGCGCCACCGCCGTCTGAGCCTCAGGCCCGGTAGCCGGTCCCGCGGACGACCCGGGCGGGGACCCCGGCGACGACGGTGTCCGCCGCCACGTCGCGGGTGACGACCGCCCCGGCCCCGACGACGGCGCCGTCCCCGATCGTGACGCCCGGCACCACGGTGACGCCCGCCCCGAGCCAGACCCTGCGCCCGATGACGACGGGAGCGGGCACCATGTCGGCGCGGCGGTCCGGGTCCATCGCGTGGTCGAGCGTGGTCAGGGTCGTGCCGTGCCCGACGAGGGACCCGTCCCCGATCCTGATGCCCCCGGTGTCCTGGAAACGACAGCCCATGTTGACGAAGACGTCACGGCCGAGGACGAGGTTCTTGCCGAACTCGCTGTGGAACGGCGGGAAGAGGGTCACGGACTCGTGCACCTCCCGGCCGGTGAGCCGCGACAGGAGGTCACGGACCTCCGCGGGCGAGCGGTAGCCCGTGTTGAGCTCCGCGAGCACGCGCATCGCGTCCTGGGCGGCGTCGTGCATGAGGCGGTGGGCGTCCGAGCCACCCACGATCGTCTCGCCGCGGGCCACGCGGGCGAGGAACTCGTCGAGGTCCACGACGCACGACCCTACGACGGACGCCCCGCCGTCGGGAACGGCGGGGCGTCGGTCGTTGTGCCGGTCAGGCCGGGGCGTCGGGGTCGATGCTGCGGGTCGCGGCGCGCGCGTAGGAGCGCGGGACCCAGTCCCGCGGGTACACCTTGGGCATCACCTTGGCGACGGCCAGCGCGAGGTACATCACCGTGTTGATGGCGACGAAGACGGCGAGGACGGCGAACCAGCCGGAGGCCAGGACGGACTCGGGCAGCAGCAGACCGGTGGGGACGGCGGCGGTGGTCACTTCTTCTCTCCTTCGCTGACGAGGACGCGCCCGTCCGCGCCCTGCGTGACGTGGGCCCACTGGGCGCGGCGCCCGGTGAGGATGTCGACGACACCGCGGACGTAGACGACGTTGAGCACCGTGGCGTACACGAGCTCGGGGAGCAGCAGCAGCGCGAGGAACCGTGCCCGCCAGCCGCCGCGCCACACGCTGACGACGCGCTCGACGACGAAGACGAGCCCGACGCCGACCCAGAACGGGAACACGACCGGAGCGTCGAGCGCCGCGACCATGACGAGGATGAGCGCGAAGTAGGACGACAGGGCGATGACGCCGTAGCCGATGCCGAGCTGCTGGGCCCAGTACCGCAGGGTCTGCGGGGTCACCCCGTACGCCCCGAGGTTCTCCAGCGCCCCGCGCTGCCACCGCAGGCGCTGGGCCCACAGGGCACCCCACGTCGGCATGACCTCGGTGACGACGGCGCACTCCCGGGGGGAGATCATGAGCGCACCGAGCGACTTCAGCGCGAGCGTGAGCTCGTTGTCCTCGGTGAGGGCGGCGGTGTCGTAGACGTCGCCGATCCGGCCGGGGATCGCCCGGCCGCGCTGGCGCGAGACCTCGCGCAGGGCCGGGGCGCGGAAGACCGACGCCGTCCCGGTGAGCACGTAGAGGCGGCCGCGACGGCGTGCGATGTCCCGGCTGTAGCGGGTGTACTCGTTGCGCTGGAGCTGGCCGAGCAGGCCCTGCCCCTCCTCGCCGTAGAAGAGGCCGCCGACCGCCATGAGGGCGCGGTCCTCGGCCATCCGGCGGCGCACCGCCCCCAGGTACCCCTGGTCGAGGACCGTGTCGGCGTCCATGACCATGACGCAGTCGTTCTCCCCGAGGTCCGGGAGCAGCCGGGCCAGGGCCTGGTTGAGCGCGCCGGCCTTCTTGTGGGTGTTGTCGACGCTCTCGAGCACCTCGGCGCCGTGGCGGCGCGCGATCTCGACCGTCGCGTCGGAGCAGTTGTCGGCGACGACGACGA
Source organism: Phycicoccus avicenniae (assembly GCF_018139485.1). Lineage (GTDB taxonomy): Bacteria > Actinomycetota > Actinomycetes > Actinomycetales > Dermatophilaceae > Phycicoccus > Phycicoccus avicenniae. Next base: position 360,112 of record NZ_JAGSNF010000001.1, on the reverse strand, counting down.
CCCGGTCCGGACGGTCGTCCTGCTCGGCGAGCGAGGCGAGGGTGGCCCCGATCCGGTCCTCCTCGTCGTGCGCGGGGATGAGGACCGTCACGGTCACGGGCCCGTGGTGCACTCCGGCGGTGCGGGCCATGACGAGCTTGGGGGCCAGGGGCGTGATGCCGGGGTCCTCGGAGCGGCGGTAGCGGGTCGCGATGGCGCGCTCGACGCCCGCGACCCCGGCCGCGAGCAGCAGCGCGATCGCGACGGCGACGAGGAGCAGCCGGGTCGAGGGGGCCTGGGTGTCGTAGAGGATGTTCCACAGCCCGAACACGACCCCCTCCTCCGGGGGCCGGCGGGTCTGCGGGTCGCTGAGGGCCAGACCCGACCAGAGCATCGCTCCGGCCGCGGCCGCCATGACGAGGACGACCACGCCGACGGCGCGCTCGAGCCTGCGGGACTTCATACTCGTGCTCCTTCGACCGGGGTGGGGGTGCCCGCCCCCGGCGTCGCCGAGCCGGCGGTGGCCGGCCCGTGGGTGGTCCAGCGGCCGCTGCCGCCGGGGAGGTGCCGCTCGACGAACACGTCGAACGGGACGGGCTCACCGATGAGGTAGCCCTGGGCGCAGTCGATGCCGAGCTCGCGGACGACCTCGAGGACCGCCGGCTCGGCGACGAACTCCGCGACGGTCTCCTTGCCGAGGTTGCCGGCGACGCCGACGATCGAGCGGAGGATGGCGCGGTCGATGACCGAGGCGTGCGAGCCGGCGACGAACTCGCCGTCGATCTTCACGATGTCGAACGGCAGGTGCTTGAGGTAGTAGAAGGAGCCGAAGCCGGCCCCGAAGTCGTCGATCGCGACCCGGGTCCCCATCGCCGCGAGCCGATGGCTGAAGGCCTGGGCGGCGACGAGGTCGGCGACGGCCGCGGTCTCGGTCACCTCGACGACGACGCGGTGCGCCGGGACCCGGTGCCGCTCGAGGGCCTCGACGAAGTCCCGCTCCACGTCGGCGTCGCCGATCGAGTGGGCCGAGAGGTTGATCTCGAGGACGAGACCGGGGTCGAGCGCGTGCAGCCGGGAGAGCATCTCCACGCCGTTGCGCAGCACCCACCGGTCGAGCTCGGGGGCCAGGCCGCTGCGCTCGGCGAGGTGGACGAAGCGCCCCGGGGACACCGGCACGTCCTCGTCGACGAGCCGCAGCAGGGCCTCGGCACCGACGACCCGGTCCGCCGCGACGTCGAGGATCGGCTGCAGGTACAGCTCGAAGTCCCCGCGCTCCAGGGCGCCCTCGATCCGGCCGATCCACTCCAGGCGGGCCCCGGTGCGGCTGCGCTCGGTGCCGGACGCGTCGAGCGCGGCGTACCGGTTGCGACCGGCGTCCTTGGCGTCGTAGAGGAGCATGTCGGCGAGCGCGAGCGGGTCGACCTCCTGCTGCGCGGCCGCCGCGAAGGTCCCGACCCCGACGCTGGCGGTCACCCGGCGCCGGGTGCCCTCGAGGTCGGCGGTGTGGGCCTCGATGCGCTGCACGAGCGCGTCGGCGACGGCCTCGGCCCCTGCCTGGTCGGCGTCCGGCAGGAGGACGGCGAACTCGTCGCCCCCGAGGCGGGCCACGAGGTCGGTGGAGCGCAGCGTGGCCTGGAGCAGCCGGGCGATGGCGACGATGAGCTCGTCGCCCGCCGCGTGCCCCATCGTGTCGTTGACCTCCTTGAAGTGGTCCAGGTCGACGAGGAGCAGCGCCCCCGTCGGTCCGACCGTCTCGCAGCGGCGCAGGTGCGCGTCGAGGACCTCGTCGAAGTGCCGGCGGTTCGACAGGCCGGTGAGCGAGTCGCGCTCGGCGAGCGTCGTCAGCTGCTCCTCGTACCGCCGCTGCTCGGAGAAGTCGACGACGTTGACGAGGATGACCTCGTCCTGCTCGTCGGAGGCGGTGAGGACCCGGCTCGTGAGCGAGACGTACGAGACCTCGCCGTCGGGGGTCTCGATCGTCCAGTCGCCGACGAGCAGCTCACCGGGCTGGGCGACGGCGCGCTCGAGGTAGACGCCCATCTTGGCCCGGTCCCGCGGGGACAGGTCCGCGAAGGAGGACCCGACGACCGCGTCCACGGGGCGCCCGGCGAGCGCGGCGAGGGAGTCGTTGACCTGCAGGACGGTGCCCTGCATGTCGAGGACGGCGACCCCGTGGGGGGCGTCGGAGATGAGCCGCTCGGTCCGGGTGCGCTCGGCCTCGAGGGCGTGGAGGCGGACGAACTCCTCGGTGACGTCGCGGAAGACGAGCAGGACGCGCTGCGGGGTGTCGGCCCCGCCGTCGTGCATGGGGACCGCGTCGACGGCCACGGTGCGGGGCTCGCCGGTGTCGATGTCGTCGACGACGACGACCGCCCCGCGGACGGTCTCGCCCCGGAAGGCGCGGGCCGACGGCCGCTCCTCGACCGGGATCGGCCGCCCCTCCAGGGTGCGCTTGGCGAGCGTCGTCGGGTGGTGCAGACCCTCGCCGTCCGGGGCCTCGCGGACCCACGACAGCGCCGCGTCGTTGTGCAGGAGGATCCGGCCGTCGGCGTCGACGACGAACAGCGCGTCCGGCATCGTCTCCGTGATCACCTTGAGGTCCTCCGCCTGGTGCTGGGCGAGGTGGGCGGTGTCGGCGAGCTCGTCGACGAGCTGCTCGCGCTCACGCTGGACGATGGCGACGACGAGCGCCAGACCCACGGCCAGCAGCATGAACGCCTGGAGCGTCATCGCGAAGAGCGCGTCGTCCGCGATCGTCGAGAACGGCCCTCCGGAGAAGCCGAGGACGAGGCCGAGGGTGCCGAGGGCGACGAGCAGGCCCTGGGCCGTCGCGAGCGGGATGGGCAGCCGGATCGCGGCCCAGAAGACGAGCGCGAACGGCAGGAAGCTGAGCGGGAGGGTGCGGCCGGGGCCGAAGACGACGTAGAGCACCGTGACCGTCGTGACGGCGATCGGCAGCGCCTCCCAGACGGCGCTGCGGGTCGCGAGGTGACGGGTGTCGCGCAGCACCATCCCGGAGCCCGCGATGACGACGACCGCCGTCCCGTTGCGCACGACCCACCCGAGGACGGTCTCGACGCTGAGCGGGGTCCCGACGACCCCGAGGCCGGCCATCCCGAAGACCGCGCTGCCGGCGACCGCGACGACGACCGCGAGGAGGAAGCGGTAGACGTCGGGCAGCGTGGCGAGCGAGGTCCGCTCGCCGCCGAGCTCGCCCGCCCGGTGCCGCTCCCAGGACAGCAGCCCCCGGACCGCGACGGCGAGCAGGCCGTTGGACAGCCCGAGGAGGATCCCGGCCGTGAGCGGGAAGCCGGTCAGGGAGTTGCCGCCGGTCGCGATGACGGTGACGAGGACGCCCGCGGCGACGACCTCGCGGCGGCTCACGGCGTACAGGCCCCAGAGGGCGGCGACGCCGCCGGAGGGCCAGAAGAGGGCCAGCCCGGTCTCGGGCAGCACGGTGGCACGTCCGACGACGATGGAGATCGCGAACGCGACGGCGAACAGCACGCTGCGGACGGCCATGAGGACGGCGAACCTCTGATCGGTGGTGGGACCCTGCCGGACCCCTGAAGTATCGACCGACCGGTGTGACGCCTGCGACTCGAGCGGTCAGTCCTGTCCGGACGGACGACCCCCCGGACACCGATCGGCCCCGGCCCCCGGGAGCGGGGGACGGGGCCGATGCGGACGCGGGTGGCGGGGAGGGACTCAGAAGCGGCCGTACCCGCTGACGCCGGAGAAGACGGGGCGCTCCGAGGTGGACTTCCCCTCGCGCGGCGAGTCGATCATCATGCCGTTCCCGGTGTAGATGCCGACGTGCCAGGCCGGGGCGCCGAAGAAGACGAGGTCGCCGGGCTGGGGATCGCTGACCGGGGTGGCCGCCTGTCGCTGCTGCTCCGCGGTCCGCGGCAGCGAGATGCCCGCCTGCGCGAAGACGTAGGAGGTGAAGCCGGAGCAGTCGAACCCGGACGGGGTCGTGCCGCCGTAGGAGTACGGGATGCCGAGCAGGCCGCGGGCGATGTTGACGACGCCGCTCGCGGACTGGGCCACGTCGGCGACCGGCTCCGGCTCGGGGGCCGGGGCGGCGGCGGGCGCGGGGCTCGAGGTCGAGGCCGGGGCGGGAGCGACCGGCTCGGGCTCGGGCTCCGGCTCGGGCTCCGGCTCCGGCTCCGGCTTGGCGACGCCCTTGACGCCGACGACACCGACGGTCTCCGCGGCGACGGGGGCGGCGGCCTCCGGGGCGACGACGGCCGGCGCGGCCGTGACGGCCCGCGGGGTGGCGGCGGCGAAGGCCGACGCGGTGTCGGCGGAGGCGACGTAGGACGCCTGCTCGCTCATCTGCGCGGCCGACGCGGGGAGGGCGAAGGTGGCGACGAGGCCACCGGAGGCGACGAGGACGGAGCCGGCACGGGCTCCGGGACCGGCGGCGGCGCGGGCGATCGAGGAGAGCTCGGCGACCGGGCTGTAGCGGACGGCGTGGCGGTGCCGCCCGACGTGAGAACGCTGGGACACGATGAACCTCTCGGCGCCTACGGGGTGAGCTGTCGGGTTCGGGCTGAGGTCGTGCCCGGCCGGAGACGGTGTCCCGTCGTCCGGCTTCACCCCGAGGAGCCTCGAAAGGCCCCGATGGTGGGTCCCCCGCCCCTGCCCGGCGGTCGTGTGCTGGTCCCGATCGGAAGAGGCAGGACTCGGCGTTCCTCCGGCGGGGTCCGACCACCCTGAAGGCCGGACGCGAGCAAACCTACCCCGCGGTCACGTCCGATCACAAAAAGATCACGACGCCCTCCTGAGGATCGTCGCGGCCTTCTCTCAGGATGGTCCCGCAACCGTGCGGACACGCACCACGGGCCCCGTCCGGATGGACGAGGCCCGTGGTAGTGACGGCTCAGAAGTTCGTCGTGACGTGGACGTGGTCGTAGTGGTTCGCGGTGGGTGAGCCCCGGTCCTCCATGGAGCTCCATCCCTCGCCGGGGGCCCAGTAGCGCTGGGCCCAGATGAGGTACTTGACGTTGAACTCGCCGACGTGCTGCTGGACGTAGGCGGCGATCGCGTCACCCTGGCCGGAGCTGCCGATCATGAAGTCGACGGCCTGGCCGGTGCCGTGCTCGTCGTTCGTGGCGCGCACGCCACCGATGCTCGGCGGACCGTAGGCCGCGTCGACGGCGGAGCACAGGCTCGCGGCGTTGGGGATGAGACCGATGCCGGTGCACCGCCCGGTCAGCGCGCCGGACCAGGAGCCGCCGGCGGCCTCGGGAGCGGCCGGGGCCGCGGCCTCCGGGGCCGGCTCGGGCTCCGGCTCCGGCTCGGGCTCCGGCTTCTCGACACCCTTGACGCCGGCGACGCCGACCTCCTCGGGCGCCCGGGGCGCGGCCGCCGGTGCGGACACGGCGGGGGCCGGCTCGTCCCGGGTCTGCGAGCGGGAGGCCCGCTCGTCGCCCGAGCGGTCGGCGAGGGCGACGGCCGAGAGCGCGGCGGCGGCCTGGGACGGCTCGTCGCCGGCCTCCGCGTCGGCGGGCATGGTCAGGGCGACGACGGCGCCGCCGAGGACTCCGAGTCCGGCGACCGTCTTGACGGCCCAGGACGCTCCGAGCCGGGGCAACCCGTCGGGCAGCCGGCGCACGCGTCCGGGCGCACGGCGGCGGCCGGGAGGGCGATGGGATGTCACAGGTGTGTCTCTTCCGGGGCGGGAACTTCCGCGCCGACCATAGACCACGGGTCAACGGAGAGTCACGTTTCGGTAACGCGGGACCTGTGGAGCGTTCTCAGGCTGCCACGACGCGGCGCCCCGGCGGCCGACCACCGCGGCGCACCTCCGGCGAGGGTCACGCGCAGGTCAGGTCCGGGTCAGGGGACCGTCAGGCGTAGGTCATGGACAGGTCGACGGGCGGGTCAGGCGACGGCGACGAAGACGTGCGAGGCGATCTCCGCGGGCAACGAGACCCCGGTCGACTCCTCGGCACCGGCGGCGCTCACGACGACGCGCGTGCCGTCCCGGCGCACCCGGGCGGGGCGTCCCGGCATGAGACCGGCCGAGGTGAGCAGGCCGAGCGCCTCGTGGTCGACCTGCACCGGCTCGCCGATCCGGCGGACGACGACGTCGACCCCGTCGTCGGTCGCGATCTCGTCGAGCGGGCTGAGGCCGGACCGGAAGTCCACCGGCTCGCCGACCTCCCCGAGCTCGTCGAGCCCGGGGATGGGGTTGCCGTAGGGCGACTCGAGGTGGTCCGGGAGGATCCGCAGGATCTTGCGCTCGACGCGGTCGGACATCACGTGCTCCCAGCGGCACGCCTCCTCGTGGACGTGCTCCCACTCGAGACCGATGACGTCGACGAGCAGCCGCTCGGCGATCCGGTGCTTGCGCATCACCCGGGTGGCGAGCAGGCGCCCCTCGTCGCTCAGCTCGAGGTGGCGGTCCCCCGCGACGCTGAGGAGGCCGTCACGCTCCATCCGCGCGACGGTCTGGGACACCGTCGGACCGGAGTGCCCGAGCCGCTCGGCGATCCGGGCCCGCAGCGGGGTGATCCCCTCCTCCTCGAGCTCGAAGATCGTGCGGAGGTACATCTCCGTGGTGTCGATGAGGTCGGTCACCCGCACAGCCTACTGTCCGGGGGCGACGTCGACGGGCTCGCGTCGACGGGGGTCGTACCGCGGGAGCCACCGCAGCAGCCACGCCCCTCCGAGCAGGGTCAGCCCGCCGACCGCGACGCTCGCCACCCCGATCGACGCGAGCGCCGAGAGGGCCGCGACGACGAGCGCCGCCCCGTTGTGACCGACGAGCGCGAGCAGCCGCCAGACCCCGAGGAACTGGGCGCGTCCCACCTGCGGCGCGGCGTCCGCCCCGAGCGTCATGACGATCCCGGACCCGAGGCCGTTGCCGACCGCCATGACGACGGCGAGCGCGCCGACCCCGGTGAGCGTCGTCGTCGTGGGCAGCGCGAGGAGGCCGAGGCCGAGCAGCAGGGTCACCGGCACGGCGACCCACACCCGCCCACGCCGGTCCATGACCGTCCCGGCCGGCCAGAACAGGAGCACCTCGACGAGGCCCGCGACGCCGAACACGAGCGAGGTCTGCGCGGCGGTGAGCCCCACGCTCTCCGCCCACAGGGGAACGACGGCGACCCGGGCCGAGCGCGCCAGCCCGATCGCGAGGACCCCGAGCCCGACCGTCGCGAGGACGCTCCGGTGCCGGCGGACCACGTCGCGGACCGCCACCCGTGGGACGTCGGGGGTGCTCGCGCCGGACCCCGGGTGCAGGTCCGGGTAGCGCCACGCGACGGCGACGGCCCCGAGGCCCCCCGCGACGGCGACGACGTAGGCGGCCTGCGGCCCCCAGCCGGCGACGAGCGGCGCCCCGACGAACGGTCCGACGAACAGCCCGATCCGGCCCACCCCACCGAGCGTGGACATGGCCCGCGCCCGCATCTCCACCGGCGCAGCCGCCGTGAGGTAGGACTGCCGGGCGAGGAGGAAGACGGCGCCGCTCGGTCCCATGAGGAGCAGCGCGAGGGCGAGGACCCACAGCGACGGCGCGAGGAGCGCGAGCGTGGCGGCGAGGGCGTCGAGGAGCCCGGCGAGCACGAGGGCCCGGCGCTCGCCGAGCCGGTCGACCAGGACCCCGGCGGGCACGGCGCTCACGAGCTCCGCGAGCGCCGCCAGGCCGACGTAGAGCGCCGCGAGCGACACCGACGCACCGAGGTCCCTGGCGCTCAGCGCGACCACGGGGAGGGTCGCGCCGGCGCCGAGCGACCACAGGACGGTGGGACCGAACGCGGGGACGGCGATCCGGCGCAGCGAGAACTCCGTCATCGTCTCCCCTCTCCGCTCGCGGGCCTCGGGCCGGCCGGGGTGACGCGTCCCACAGGGGACGGACCGGCCGGGCTCGGTAGGTTGGTCGTCGTGGAGCTCACCGTCCCCCGCCGGTACTGCGGCCCGCCGAGCTCCGGCAACGGCGGGTGGACCAGTGGCGCGCTCGCGTCGCACGTCCGTGCCGCCCACGACGCCCCGGCCGTCAGCGTACGACTGTCCTCTCCCCCACCGCTCGACCGTCCGATGGCCGTCGTCGGCGACCACCCCGGCGCGCTCACGGGCACCCCGACGCTGCGGCTCTACGACGGCGAGGTCCTCGTCGCCACGGGCACCCCCGTCGCAGAGCTCGACGAGCCGGTGCCCGTGCCCGCGACCCCGGACGAGGCCGAGCGGGCCCAGGCCCGCTACGAGGGCGACGAGGACCACCCGTTCCCGTCCTGCTTCGCGTGTGGCACCGACCGCGACCCCGGCGACGGGCTGCGCCTGCGCCCCGGACCGCTCATGGACGGCACCGGGCGCTACGCGACGCCCTGGACGGTGCCGCACGACGTCGGACGGGCCGTGACGTGGGCGGCGCTGGACTGCCCGAGCGGCTGGGCGGCGGGGGTCGCCGGCCGGGCCATGGTCCTCGGGACGATGACCGCCCGCGTGTGGCGGGTCCCCTCCCCCGGCGAACGGCTCGTCGTCACCTCCTGGAAGCGCGGCGAGCAGGGTCGACGCACCCGCGCCGCGAGCACCGTCCACGCGACGTCCGGGGAGATGCTCGGCCGGGCCGAGACGGTGTGGATCGCCGTCGACCCCTCCTCCGTCCGCCCCGCGTCGTCATGAGCGACCCCGCGACCGGACGGCCCACCGCCGTCGTCACCGGGGCGAGCAGCGGCATCGGCGCGGCGACCGCCCGGATGCTCGCCGGCCACGGCTTCCGGGTCGTCTGCGCCGCCCGCCGGGCCGAGCGGGTCGAGGCCCTCGCCGCGGAGATCGACGGGGTCGCCGTCCGCTGCGACGTCTCCGACGCCGACGACGTCGCCGCCCTCGCCTCGGCGGCGGGCGGACGTGTCGCGGTCCTGGTCAACAACGCCGGCGGCGCGCTCGGGCTCGAGCCGGTCGCCGACGCGGACGTCGCGCACTGGCGGGCGATGTACGAGTCGAACGTCGTCGGCACCCTGCAGGTGACGAAGGCGCTGCTGCCCGCGCTCGAGGCCACGGGCGACGGGGTCGTCGTCACCGTCGGGTCCACGGCCGGGCTCGCCACCTACGAGGGCGGGGCGGGGTACACGGCGGCCAAGCACGCGGCCCACGTCCTCAGCGAGACCCTGCGCCTCGAGCTCGTCGGCCGACCGGTCCGGGTCACCCTCGTGGCACCGGGCATGGTGCACACGGAGGAGTTCTCGCTCACCCGGTTCGACGGCGACCGGGAGCGGGCGGACGCGGTGTACGCCGGGGTCCCGGGGCCGCTCCGTGCCGAGGACGTGGCCGAGGCGATCGTGTGGATGGCGACCCGCCCGGCCCACGTCAACGTGGACCTGCTCGTCATCAAGCCCCGCGCCCAGGCGGCGCAGCACCGGGTGCACCGGGTCACGGACTGAGCCGCGCCCGCGGGCGTCGGAGCCGGTCGCGTCAGGGCTGGCGGCGCGAGACCTCCCAGGCCGCCGCGTCGCCCAGGTCGCCGTCGCCGACCCGGGTGTAGACGATGCGGTCGTGCAGCCGGTTGCGCCGGCCGCCCCAGAGCTCGACCTCGTCGCAGACGACGCGGTACCCACCCCAGAACTCCGGGAGGGGGACGGCGCCGGCGTCCTCGGGGAACTCCGCCGCCCGCGCCTCGTAGGCCCGTTCGAGGTCCTCGCGGGACCCGGTCGGCGCCGACTGCTGCGAGGCCCACGCGGAGACCCGCGACCCCCACGGGCGGGAGTCCCAGTACTCGCGGACCTCGGCCTCGTCGAGGGCGACGGCCCGGCCGCGGAAGCGGACCGACCGGTACATCGCCGGCCAGGTGAGGGCGGCCGCGACGTGGGCGTTCGCGGCGATCTCGCGGCCCTTGGCCGACGTCGTCGCCGTGACGAACCCGGGGCCGCGCTCGTCGAGGAAGCGCAGGAGCACGGTGCGGACGTTCGGGCGGCCCTCGGCGTCGACGGTCGCCACCGACAGGGCGTACGGCTCGGGCACGTCGGGCTGGGCGTCGGCGCGGGTCACGGCCTCGTCGACCCAGGCCCGGACCTGGGCGTACGGGGTGGCGAGCAGCTCGTCCTCGCTGATGCCCTCACCGGTGTAGTCGACGCGTCGCGGGTCCATGCGCCCACCCTACGGTCGGGCTCCGACGACGCCTCCGGCCCGCACGGTGACGGGGCGGACCGGTCGAGGGTGCGGGGCGGTGTCGGGCCACGGGTCTAGCCTCGGGGCATGGAGGCCTCCGCGCGGATCGCGCTGCTCATCGACGCCGACAACGCACGGGCGCGCCGGATCGAGGTCATCCTCGGCGAGCTGTCGGCCTTCGGCGAGACGAGCATCCGCCGGGCGTACGGCAACTTCACCAAGCCGGGGCTCAAGGGGTGGGTCGACATCCTCCACGAGCACGGCATCCGCCCGGTCCAGCAGTTCGACCTGACCCGCGGCAAGAACGCGAGCGACATGGCCCTCGCCGTCGACGCCGTCGAGATCCTCCACAGCCAGCGGCCGGACGCGTTCGCCATCGTGTCCTCCGACGCCGACTTCACCCCGCTCGTCATGCACCTCAAGGAGCACGGGGTCGCCGTCTACGGGTTCGGCGACGCCAAGACGCCGGCGCCGTTCCAGAGCGCGTGCACCCGCTTCCTCGTCCTCGACCAGCTCGAGCTGCCGGACGACGGCGAGGACGACCCGGGTGACGGGGGCGGCGAGGTCGGCGACGCCTCCCCGGGCGACGGTGACGCCGCTCGTCCCACCGCGAAGAAGGCGAAGAAGACCGCGAAGAAGACGGCCGACACGACGGCGACGAAGAAGGCCGCCCCGCCCGAGCGGGCCACCCGGGCCCAGCTGCGCGGCGACGGGCGGCTCGTCGCCCTCCTGCGCCGCGCGGTCGCGAGTGCGTCCGACGACTCCGGGTGGGCCCGGATCGGCACGGTCGGCCAGCGCATCAACAACCAGTCGTCCTTCGACTCGCGCAACTACGGCTACGCCAAGCTGAGCAAGCTCATCGAGACCTCCGAGCTCTTCGAGGTCCGGGGTGCGGGGACGGCCGACATGGCCGTCCGCGACCCCCGCGCCCGCTAGGCCGGCCGCGTGCCCACCAGGTGGACCCCGTGTCCGCCATCCGGGCGTCGCCTGTGATGATGACCGAGGTCGCGGCCGTCGACGGAGCCGGCCCGGCCCCTCAGGACCGGCACCACGCCGGACCCCGCCCGCGGGCCCGTCGCTCGGACGGGCCGCCCGACCACGGAGACCCGACGTGAGCGACGCCCCCATCACCATCCCCGCCGACCTCCTCCCCGTCGACGGACGGTTCGGCTCCGGACCGTCCAAGGTCCGTCCCGAGCAGGTCGAGGCGCTGACGACCATCGCCCGCACCGTGCTCGGGACCTCCCACCGGCAGGCACCGGTGAAGAACCTCGTCGGCGCGGTCCGTGAGGGGCTGTCCACCTTCTTCTCCCTCCCCGACGGCTACGAGGTCGTCCTCGGCAATGGCGGGACGACCGCCTTCTGGGACATCGCGGCCTTCGGGCTCGTCCGGGACCGGGCTCAGCACCTGTCCTTCGGCGAGTTCTCGAGCAAGTTCGCGACCGTGACGAAGAACGCGCCGTTCCTCGGCGAGCCGAGCATCGTCGCGTCCGAGCCGGGCACCCGCCCGCAGGCCGTCGCCGAGGCCGGGATCGACGCGTACGCCTGGGCCCACAACGAGACCTCGACCGGGGTCATGGTGCCCGTCCAGCGGGTCGCGGGCGCCGACGAGGACGCGCTCGTGCTCGTCGACGCGACGTCCGGAGCCGGGGGACTGCCGGTCGACGTCGCCGAGTCCGACGTCTACTACTTCGCGCCGCAGAAGTCCTTCGCCTCCGACGGGGGTCTGTGGATCGCGCTCATGTCCCCGGCGGCCCTGGCCCGGGTCGACGAGATCGCCGCGTCGGGCCGCTGGGTCCCGGACTTCTCGAGCCTGCCGACGGCCATCGACAACTCGCGCAAGAACCAGACGTACAACACCCCGGCCGTCGCGACCCTCGCGATGCTCGCGAACCAGGTCGAGTGGCTCAACGGGAACGGCGGCCTGGACTGGGCGACGTCGCGGACCGCGGACTCCTCGGGCCGGCTCTACGACTGGGCCGAGCGCACCGCGTACGCCTCCCCCTTCGTCGCCGACCCGGCGGCCCGTAGCCAGGTCGTGGCGACGATCGACGTCGACGACGCCGTCGAGGCCTCCGCGATCGCGAAGACGCTGCGCGCCAACGGGGTCGTCGACGTCGAGCCCTACCGCAAGCTCGGCCGCAACCAGCTGCGGGTCGCGTGCTTCCCGGCCGTCGAGCCGGACGACGTGAGCGCCCTCATCGGCTGCATCGAGTACGTCGTCGACCGGCTGGGCTGACGCCCCCGCGACCCCGGCGACCCCGCGCCCGGGCCGCCGCCCTCCCGGGCCCCGTTCATCGCGTGCTACGGCGCGGGGGGGGGGGGCCCCGCCCGGGCCCCCCCCCCCCCCGGGCCCCTGGCGGGGGGGGGGGGGGGGGGGGGGGGGTGGGCCCCCCCCCCCCCCCCCGCGCCGTAGGAGGCACTCCGGAGGGTGCAGCGCGCGGGGTGGCCCCGTCCACGGCGAGGCGTCCGGACGCGTCAGCCCTGGACGACGGAGTAGACGACGACGAGCGCGACGAGCAGGGCGAGCACCCCGAGCGTCATCCGCCGGCGGAAGCGCGGGGTCATCGGGCCGGCTCCGGCACCGGCAGGTGGGCGTCCTCGCGATCGCGCACGACCGGCTCGGTCGTCACCGACACCCGCGGCCGGCGCTGCGACTCGTAGCTGACGCGCACGTTCTCGGCGTGCGCGAGCCAGACCGAGACGGCGACCAGGACGAGGCCGACGGCGACCGCTCCGACCCCGATCGTCCAGCGGGGGCCGAACTGCTCGGAGATCCAGCCGATCATCGGCGCCCCGACGGGGGTCCCGCCCATGAAGATCGCCATGTACAGCGCCATGACCCGGCCGCGCATCTCGGGGGCGACGCGGGTCTGCACCATCGCGTTCGCCGTCGTGAGCGCCGTGAGGGCGGTGAGCCCCACCGGCACGAGGGCCAGGGCGAACGTCCAGTACGTCGGCGCGAGGGCAGCGAGCGCCGCGGACAGGGTGAAGCCCACGAGCGAGAGCAGCAGCACCCGCAGGCGGGCTTCTTTCCGGCGCGCCGACATCAGCGCCGCGGTGAGCGACCCGACGGCCATGATCGAGCCGAGCAGCCCGAACTCCCCCGCCCCCTGGCCGAAGACCTTCGTCGCCATGAGCGCCATCGTGATCTGGAAGTTCATCCCGAACGTGCCGAGCACGAAGACGAGGACCATGACGAGCTGGATGTCCTTGCGGTGCAGCACGTACTCGAAGCCCTCGCGGATGCCGCCTCGTCCGCGGGCGCGCTCCGGTGAGCGGAGGTCGGCGACGGTGAGCATCGAGAGCGCAACGAGGACGAAGACGAAGGTCAGCGTGTTGAGCAGCAGCGCCTCACCCGTGCCCCACCACGCGATGACGAGGCCGGCGACGCCGGGGCCGACGAGCCGCCCGGTGTTGAACGAGGCGGAGTTGAGCGCGACGGCGTTGGACAGTCGGTCCGCCGGCACCATCTCGGAGACGAAGGCCTGCCGCGCCGGGTTGTCGATCGCCGTCGTCACGCCCTGGACGAGCGCCGTGACGTAGACGTGCCACAGCTGGGCGGTGCCGGTGACGGCGAGGACGCCGAGCGCGAGGCTCGTGAGGGCGAGCATCGACTGGGTGACGAGGAGGATGCGGCGCCGGTCGAAGCGGTCAGCGACGAGGCCGGCCCAGGGGGCGAGCAGGAGGAAGGGCAGGAACTGCAGGCCGGTGACGATGCCGAGGGCCGTCGCCGAGCCCGCCGTGAGGACGGTGAGGACGAGCCAGTCCTGGCCGACGCGGCCGATCCACGTGCCGACGTTCGACACGAGACCACCGGCGAACCACAGGCGGTAGTTGCGGACCTCGAGCGAGGAGAAGGTCGGGCTCATTCGGCGGCCACCCGCTCCAGCAGCTCGGTCGCCCGGACGAGCAGCGCGCGCTCGTCGTCGGAGAGGTGCTCCAGCCGGGTGGCGAGCCACTGGTCCCGGCGTCGCCGGGTCTCCTTGATCGCGGCCTTGCCCTCGGCCGTGAGGCTGAGGATGACCTGGCGCCCGTCGGAGGGGTCGTCGGCCCGCGAGACGTAGCCGGCCTCCACGAGCCCCGCGACCGTCCGCGTCATGCTCGGGGCCGAGACCTGCTCGACCGCCGCCAGCTCCTTCGGGGTCCGCGGCGCCTCCTCGAGCTTCGCGAGGACCGCGAACTGGTGCGGGGCGACGTCCGTCGTGCTCTCGAAGCGCACCCGCCGGGAGATCCGCATGCACGCCGTGCGCAGGTCGCCCGTGAGGCGGTCCTTCTGGGCACGGGTCAGCGGCGCGGTCGCGGGCGGGACGGGCACGGGTGTCTCCGGAGGTCGTGGTCATCGGTACTTAGCACAACTCATTACCTGGGCTAAGTATTCCACGACCGCTCCCCCGACCCGCAGGCGGCCTGCGGCCGGGCGCCACGGCGGGCCCGGCGCGACGGCCGGGGTCGGCCCGGGGGCCCTCGGCCGTCGCCGGCGAACCGTCAGCGGGTGAGGGAGCTGATCGGCTCGATGAAGAAGTAGACGAGGAAGAGCGCCGCCGTGAGCCACATCATCGGGTGCACCTGGGCCAGCCGTCCACGGACGACCTTGATGAGCACGTAGGCGACGAACCCGGCCCCGATCCCGACGGTGATGGAGTACGTGAAGGGCATGAGGATGATCGTGAGGAACGCCGGGATCGCGACCTCGACGTCGTCCCACTCGATCCGCGTCACCTGCTGCATCATGAGGAAGCCGACGAGGACGAGCGCCGGGACCGCGGCCTCGTTCGGGATGACCTCGACGAGCGGGGCGAAGACGACCGCGACGAGGAACAGCAGCCCGGTGACGACGGACGCCAGGCCCGTGCGCGCCCCCTCGCCGACGCCGGACGCGGACTCGATGTACGAGGTGTTCGACGAGACGCCGGCGGCGCCTCCCGCCGCCGCGGCGAGCGAGTCGACGACGAGGATGCGTCGGGTGTTCGGCGGGTTGCCCTCCTCGTCGAGGAGCCCGGCCTCGGCGCCGATGGCCGTCATCGTGCCCATCGTGTCGAAGAAGTCGGCGAGCATGAGGGTGAAGACGAGGAGGAACGCCGCGACGATCCCGACCCGCTCGAAGGAGCCCAGCAGGCTGAACTCCCCGAGGGTGCCGAACGTCGGGCCGGCGATCTCGGACGGCCACGCCGGCACGTTGAGGTTCCAGCCCGTCGGGTTGACGACGTCCTGCCCGTTCGCGTCGACACCCGTCACCGTCGGGCCGACCCGGAACACCGCCTCGACGAGGAAGGCGACGGCCGTCATGACGAGGATCGAGATGACGATCGCACCCTTGACCCGCCGCACCCACAGCGCCACGACGAGCGCGAGGCCGAGGGCGAACACGAGCGACGGCCAGCCCGCGAGCTGGCCCCCGACACCCAGCTCGACGGGGACCGGGCCGGCGCCGGTGCGCCGGACGAACCCGGCGTCGACGAGACCGATGAGCGCGATGAACAGGCCGATGCCGACGGAGATCGCGACCTTCAGCTGGGGCGGGACGGCGCGGAAGACCGCCTCCCGGAAGCCGGTGAGGACGAGCACGAGGATGACCAGGCCCTCGAGGACGACGAGGCCCATCGCGTCGGCCCACGTCATCTGGCTCGCGACGGCGTAGGCGACGAAGGCGTTGAGGCCCAGCCCGGTGGCGAGGGCGAGGGGGTAGTTCGCGACGACCCCCATGAGGATCGACAGGACGCCCGCCACCAGGGCCGTCCCCGCGGCGATGGCCGGCAGGTTGGGGGCCTCGCCCCCGCCGAGGTACTGCCCGTCGGCGTCCTGGACGAACCCGAGGATCAGCGGGTTGAGGACGACGATGTACGCCATCGTGAAGAACGTCGCGACGCCACCGCGCAGCTCGCGGGCGATCGTGGAACCGCGCTGCTCGATCCGGAACATCCGCTCGAGGGTGCCGGTGCGCGTGCCGGTGGGCCCGCCGGGAGTGGTCGTCGTCTCGGACATGGGCGGCACGCTAGCGGCGCCGCGTGTCGGCCGCGTGTCGGGGGCGTCACGGTGGGACGGCCCGCGCTGGCTAGGCTGTGGAGGTGCCCGACGACCCCACTCCGGACCGGAGCGACGAGGACCGGACGATGCCCGGCCGGCCGCCGCTGGGGGACGCCGCGCCGACCGCCCCGCTCACCGTGTCGACGCTCAAGATCGTCGCGCTCGGCACCGGGCTGTGGGCGCTGGCCCTCGTCGTGACCCTCCTCGTCCCCGACCTGCGGACGGGCGAACGGTCCTGGTGGCCGTGGGCGTGCGTCACCGGCATCGCGCTCGGGGCGTTCGCGTGGTGGTACGTCCGCCGCGGCCGGGGCAACGCCGTCGGCGCCTGACTCCAGCGGTTCGATCCGCGCGCCCTGACCCGTGCGACCGATGAGCGCCGGGGACGACCACCGGCCCTAGGCTGGCGACGCTCACCGCCGAGCGACCCCGACCAGTGAGGAACCCCATGTGCCGAGTGCTCGCCTTCGTCGGACCGGAGACCCCTCTGAAGAACCTGCTCCTCACCCCGACGAACAGCCTCGTCAACCAGTCCCTCGACCCGGAGCGCCACCCGGAGCTCCAGCTCGCCGGATGGGGGTTCGGGGCCTGGAGCGAGCACCTCCTCACCGGGGAGCAGCCGTTCGTCTACCGCCGCCCGACGGCCGCCTTCTACGACGACAACCTCGAGGGCGTCGTCCCCGGCCTGCGGGCGAGCACGATGCTCGCCCACGTCCGCGCCGCGGCCTACGACGCCGGCGTCGTGCTGGCCGACGAGAACTGCCACCCGTTCTCGTTCACCGGGACCCCGTGGATCGTCGCCCAGAACGGCTACCTCCCGAGCTGGCAGCTGCTCCAGCGCGAGCTCCTGCAGCACTGCGACGACACCTACCTCTCGCAGATGCGCGGCTCGACGGACACCGAGTTCCTCTACGTCCTCCTCCTCTCCCTCCTCGAGGGCGACGGGGACGACGACGTCCAGCGCGCCGTGGAGGAGCTCGTCCGGGTCGTCGCCGCGGCGATGGAGTCGCTCGACCTGCCCGGGCTCACGAAGCTCAAGATGGCGCTCGTCACCCGCGACCGCGTCATCGGGATGAACACCGGCCTCGGGCTGCGGGGTGAGACGAACCCGTCCGGCGACTGGGAGGCACTGCGCGAGTCCGAGCCCGGGTCCGACGACTTCTCGCTCTCGATGCTCCTCGAGCCGATGTACCTCCTCATGGGCCGCAACTTCGAGAAGGACGAGACGACGTACCGCTTCGAGACGTCCGACGAGGCCGAGGCGACCGGCGCGATCTTCGCCTCCGAGGCCCTCACCGACGACACCGACGGGTGGTCGACGCTCGAGTTCGGCCAGATCGTCTTCCTCGAGAACGACGGCGAGCGGGTCACGAAGTCCGTGCGGACCCTCACCGTGTAGGCGTCGACCGCGGGATCGCGGCGTCGTCGCAGGTCGGGTGGGTTGTCGGTGGTCGTCCGTAGTGTTCTGTCATGGGCCAGGGGGATGTGGGACTCGCGGAGCGTCGCTTCGCGGTGGAGGCTGCGCGGGTGGCGTTGGAGGGGTTGTCGTCGGTACTGCATCAGGCGTCGGGGGCGGAGCTGGCATTGCTGATGACGGAGGTCGACGGGCTGGCCGCTCTGGCGGGTGCTGCGCGGGTGTCGGTGACGGCGGAGGCGGTCTCCCGCGGGGAGGTCTCCGACAGTGGCGTGAACGTGCACGGCTGGGTGCGTGAGCACGCGCCGTCGCTGCGGCAGGGCGGTGCAGGGCACGTCGCGACGATGGCCTCGGCCATGACCGCCGGTGGCGCGCCGTGGTCGACCGGCGCCGGTCCCGACCCGGAGTCGCCGGTGGGCATCCTGGCGGCTGACGTGGTCACCGGCCGCGCGGGGCCAGCGTTGGCGACGGCGGTGCTGCGCGAGGTCGACCGTCTCGCGCCGCGGCTGCGACCGGAGGCGCTGCCGACGGTGACGAAGGCGCTCATGGATCTCGGGGTGCAGTGGGGTCCGTCGGTGATGCGCCGGTTGCGGCCGCGGCTGCTGGCCGAGCACGGCCTGCCCGGTGAGCTCGACGGGCTCCAGGAGCGGCTGGCCTCCGGCGCCCTGCTGTCGGCACCGGTGGTGGAGTCCGGTGACCTGACGGAGTACCGGCTGCTGATGACCCCGGAGCAGTCGGCGGTGCTGGAGGCGGCGATCGGGCCGCTGTCCGCGCCCGCACCCGACGACGCGACGGGCCAGCGGGACCTGCGCCCGGCCGGACAGCGCCGGGTCGAGGCCCTGACGACGGTCTGCCGCCGATCCAGCGCCCGGGGCGCCGCCGGAGCGGGTGGGGACGGGGCGGCCGCGTCGCCCGCGGCGCTGCACGTGACGATGTCCCTGACCGACCTGCAGGAGCGCACCGGGTGCGCCGAGGTCCTCGGCTCGGTCGCGACCGGCACCCTCCTCGCGCCCGCCACGGTCCGCCGCGTCGCGTGCGACGCCGACCTCGTCCCGCACGTCCTCGGCACCGCCGGGGAGATCCTCGACCTCGGCCGCACGGTCCGGCTGTTCACCCGCGCGCAACGACGCGCCCTGTGGCTGCGGGACCGGTGCTGCACCTACCCCGGATGCGGCGCGCCCGCGGGGTGGACCCAGGCCCACCACGTCGTGCACTGGGCCGACGGTGGCGCCTCCGACCTGGACAACGCGGCCCTGCTCTGCCAGCGCCACCACACCCTCGTCCACACCCGCGGCCTCGTCGCCGACGTCCTTCCCGCCCCCGACGAGCACGGCCGGACCGTCGTGTGGGACCTCACCCCCGGCAGCTACGACCGACATCTCACGCGCCTACGGGCGCGAGCAGACGACACCGACCGACGACAACGCGCACGCCGGCTCCTCCTCGACGCCTTCGGCGACCCCCGCGACGACACCCGCCCCCACGAGCTCCCGCCCGACGACCCACACCGGTGGTCCGCCGCCTGAGCCGGGTGTCGTGGCGGCCCAGCCGGCAAGTCGCCGCAAGCCGGCGGGGGCGACGACGGCCCGGCCGGCGAGTGGCGGCGAGCCGGCTCAGTCGGTGGTGTCGAGTCGGCTGTCGTCGAGGATCGGCGGGGCGACGACCTCGGGGGCCGGCGCCTCGACGTCGACCTCGGAGTGCGCGCCGCACCCGTGGTCCAGGCTCACGACGGAGCCGTCGGACGGGGACCACGCGTTCGCGCACACCCCGAACACGGTCCGCAGGGCCCCCGGCATCGGGAGGAAGAACCCGCACGAGGAGCACGCGGCCCCGGCCTTGCGAGCGACCGGCGCGGCGGGTCCGTGCTCGCCGTCGTACCACCGCTGCGCGGCGGCGTCGCGGCCCTCGGCGGACAGCACGCGCGGACGACCTAGGCCGAGCTCCCACGAGGCGACCGCGTCGACGTCCTCGTCACCGGTGGCCTCCCAGCCGGCCTCGAGGAGCGGGTCGGCGTCGAGGTAGGGGGTGACGTCGCCCGGGCCGAGGTCGCCCGGAGCGAGCCGGGACGCGTACGGCACCCACTCGGGCGACAGGAGCGCATCGGTACCGGGGACGAGGTCGACCTCGCAGACCGTGACGGTCTTCGAGCGCGGGACACGGGCGACGGACACCGCCCAGCGCCAGCCGCGGTAGGCGCGGGAGTCGGAGGCGAAGTAGTGCGTGGCGAGACGGTCCTCGACCATCTCCATCCCGAGGTGCTCGCCGACCGCCCCGGCCTCCGCGACGTCGAGCGCGGCCGCGCGGGCCACCTCGACGGCGTCCCGCAGCGTGGCGTCCGGGCGGACGGCGGTGGCGGCCGCCATCAGAGCTCCAGATCGCCGGCCACGGCGCGCAGCACCTGGGCGACCTTGTTGCCGTGGGACCGGTCCGGGTAGTGACCGCGGCGCAGCCCCTCGGAGACGTCGTCGAGGAGGCGGATGACGTCCTCGACGATGACGACCATCTCGTCGGCGGGCTTGCGGTCGCGGACCTTGCGGCCCGCGGAGACCGACGGAGCGGGGTCGAGGAGGCGGACGGCCATCGCCTGGGCGCCGCGGCGGCCCTCGGCGATGCTGAACTCGATCCGCTGTCCGCCGCGGAGGCCCTCGACGCCCGAGGGCAGCGCGGAGGCCGGGACGAACACGTCCCCCTCGCCGGAGTCCCCGGCGACGAATCCGAAGCCCTTCTCGGCGTTGAAGAACTTCACCTTGCCAGTCGGCACGGTCCACCTCATCCATCGTTCGTGCGGCGGCACCCCGGGCGGATGCCGACGACCCAGGCTAACGGCTGCCGGCGACACCGCGCTGCCCGGTTCCCGGGCCCCGGACGCACCCGGCTCGGCCGATATCGCGTCGCCCGTCGTCGGTGGCCCGTGGCACCTTTGCCCCGTGACCGAGACGACCGCGCCGCCCCCCGGCCCCGGGGCGCCCGAGCCCGCCGCCACCCCACCGGGGACGGACGGCGGCGAGAGCCCGTCACTCACCCTGCGCGGCTTCTGGTTCGCGCTGCCCACCCCGGGCCGCTGGCTGCTGTCGACGACGGCGATCTCCACGCTCGGGCGCGGGATGACACTGCCGTTCACGATCATCTACATGTCCGAGGTCCGCGGCGTCGACCTCGACGTCGCGGGCCCCCTCATGGGCCTCATCGCGCTCGTCGCCGTCGTCGTCACCGCCCCGGTCGGCGTCCTCACCGACCGACTCGGCGCCCGGCCCGTCGTCGTCTCGGGCCTCGTCGCCCAGGTGCTCGGCGCGGTCGTCATGGCGTTCGCGACGACCGTCCCGGCGTTCGTCGTCGCCGTGTCGCTGCTCGGGATCAGCTTCGGGGTCGGCTGGCCGGCCTTCAACGCGATGATCGCGAGCATCGTCACCGGCCGCCTGCGGACGCAGTTCTTCGGCGTGAACTTCGCCCTCGTCAACCTCGGCATCGGGGTCGGCGGGGTCGTCGCGGGCTTCCTCACCGACGTCGACCGTCCGGTCACCTTCACGGCGATCTTCCTCGTCGACGCCGTCTGCGTCCTCGTGCCGATCGGCCTCCTCCTCGGCCCGCTGCGCGCGGTGGCGGGCCGTCCCGAGCCCGCGCAGCCCGGCGCCGGACCCACGACCGGCTACCTCGCGATCCTCCGGCGGCCGGCGGTCCTGTGGATCACCGCGCTCACCTTCCTCAGCAGCTTCGTCGGCTACGGGCAGATGGAGGCCGGCTTCCCCGCGTTCGCGCGGCAGGTGAGCGAGGTCTCGACCCGCACGATCGGGTTCGCCTTCGCCGCGAACACCGCCGTCATCGTCGCGATGCAGTTCCTCGTCCTGCGCCGGATCGACGGCCACCGCCGCACCCGGGTCTTCCTCGGCCTCGTCGCGCTCTGGGTCCTCGCGTGGTCGGTGCTCGGCGCCACCGACCTCGTCGCGGGGACGCTCGCCGCCGCGGCGGGCGTCATCGTCTTCCACGTGTTCTTCGGGCTCGGCGAGACGATGCTGCAGCCGACCGTGCCCGCGATCGTCAACGACCTCGCGTCCGACCGGGACCGCGGCCGCTACAACGCGGTGTCCGCGATGGCCTTCCAGGTCGGGGCGGTCACCGCACCCGTCGTCGCAGGGCTGCTGCTCGACCGAGCCCTCGGAGGGGTCTTCGTCGGCGTGCTCCTCGGCTGCCTCGGGGTCGTCGCCGTGCTCGCGCTCGCTCTGGAGCGGACCGTCACCCCCGAGGTCAACGGCGTGCATCCGTCCCCGTCGGCGTCCTGACCGCCCACCGACGGGCCGCGCCGGCCCGACCGCGCACCGACGGGCGGCGCCGACCGGGTCGGGAGCGCCGGTCGGGCTCAGCCGCCGGAGAGCGCCCGCACCACCCGGGACGGCGAGGGTCGGCCGAGGTGCTCGGCCATCCACGCCGACGTCGCGACGAGGGCGTCGAGGTCGACCCCGGTCTCCACCCCGGCGCCGTCGAGGAGCCAGACGAGGTCCTCCGTCGCGAGGTTGCCGGTCGCCGACTTCGCGTAGGGACACCCGCCGAGGCCCCCGGTCGAGGCGTCGACGACGGTGACCCCGTCCCGCAGCGCCGCAACCGTGTTCGCGAGCGCCTGCCCGTACGTGTCGTGGAAGTGCACCCCGAGGCGGTCCGGTCCGACCCCCGCCGCGGCGAGCGCCTCGAGCAGACGGTGGACGTGCCCGGTCGTCGCCACCCCGATGGTGTCCCCCAGGGAGAGCTGGTCGATGCCGAGGTCGAGGAGACGGCGGCACACGCCGACGACCTGCTCGACCGGGACCGGGCCCTCCCACGGGTCGCCGAAGCACATCGACACGTACCCGCGGACCCACAGCCCCTCGGCACGGGCCCGCTCGACGACGGGCGCGAACATCCCGAGAGACTCCTCGACGTTCCGGTTGAGGTTCCGGCGGGCGAAGGTCTCGGTCGCGCTGCCGAAGACGGCGACCGCCCCCACCCCCGCGGCCAGCGCCCGGTCCAGGCCGCGGACGTTCGGCACGAGCACCGGACGCCGGGCCCCGACCCCGTCCGGCCCGAGCAGCCCGAGGACCTCCTCGGCGTCGGCGAGCTGCGGCACCCACCGGGGGTCGACGAAGGACGTCGTCTCGACCGTACCGAGCCCGGCGGCCGCGAGACGCCGGACGAACTCGGCCTTGACCTCGGCCGGGACGACCGTCGACTCGTTCTGCAGCCCGTCCCGCGGCCCCACCTCGTAGACGGTCACCCGCGACGGCAGCGTCGGGTCGGGTTCCACCTGCGGCAGCGCACGGCTCATCCCCCGATCCTGACACGACGGACCGCCCGCGCCGACGGACAGCCGGGCGATACGCTTCCCGCGGCGACCCGGAGCGGGGCGCCGAGGTCGGACCGGAGGGGACGAGGGTGAGCAGCGACGACGAGCGCCGCGACGCGGCGGACGAGCGGCAGGACGACGCGGCGTCCTGCAGCGACCCCACCGCCCCACCGCCGGGCAGCTGGTCGGGAGGCACGTCCTCGTGGACCCAGCCGGGGTCCGGCGCGACCGACGCGTACGGCCGGCCGGTCCCTCCGCCGCCGGGCGCGACCCAGCCGATCGACCCCGCCCCCGGCGGGACGGCGCAGATCCCGCAGGACGACGGCCGGACCGCGCCGTACGGCCAGTCGCCGACCTACGGCCAGGCCCCGCCCTCCGGCCAGGCCGCGCCGTACGGCCAGTCGCCGACCTACGGACAGGCCCCGCCCTACGGCCAGTCGCCCACCTACGGCCAGGCCGCGCCGTACGGCCAGTCCCCGACCTACGGCCAGGCCCCGCCCCCCGGCGGGCCGGCCGGCTACGGCGCCCCGCCGTACGCCGCGCCCCAGCAGACGAGCACGAGCGCGATCGTGCTCATCGTGCTATCCGCGCTCGCTCTCGTCTCGTGCTGCAACATCTTCGCCATCGGCTCGCTGGTGATGGGAGTCGTCGCGACCGGCCGACAATCCACCGACCCGGAGCGAGCGCGAAGCTTGACCAAGGGAGGCTGGTGGGTCTTCGGAGTCTCGATGAGTCTCGTCGTCCTCGCGATCATCATCTTCTTCGTGCTCGGCCTGTCGGGGGCTTTCGATGAGCCCGGCCCGTACGGCGAGAGCTTCTGAGGCATCCGCCGTTCGGCCTGCCGTCTTGGGCCGCTTCACGCCTCTGACCACGTTCGACCCAGCCACTTCCCAGCGATCTCCCAGCCTCGGGCGGAGAATGACAGGTGTGACGAGCACCCAGACCCCCGAGGCCCGGCTCCTCGTCGTCGAGGACGAGCCGAACATCCGCGAGCTCCTCGCGACGTCGCTGCGCTACGCCGGCTTCGACGTCGCCACCGCCGCCAGCGGCGCCGAGGCGATCAAGGTCGCCGGCGACCACGACCCGGACCTGTGCGTCCTCGACGTCATGCTCCCCGACATGGACGGGTTCACCGTGACCCGCCGGCTGCGGGACCAGGGCCGTCAGCTGCCGATCGTCTTCGTCACCGCGCGCGACTCCGTCGACGACAAGATCAAGGGCCTGACCGTCGGCGGCGACGACTACGTGACGAAGCCGTTCAGCCTCGAGGAGGTCGTCGCCCGCATCCGGGCCGTGCTCCGGCGCACCCGTGAGGGCGACGACGACGACCGCGAGGTGCTCACCTTCGACGACGTCGAGCTCGACGAGGACTCGCACGAGGTGCGCCGCGCCGGGATCGTCATCGAGACCAGCCCCACGGAGTTCAAGCTCCTGCGCTACCTCATGCTCAACCCGAACCGCGTCCTGTCGAAGGCGCAGATCCTCGACCACGTCTGGGACTACGACTTCCGCGGCGAGTCCGGCATCGTCGAGTCCTACATCTCCTACCTGCGTCGCAAGCTCGACGTCGGCGGCCGCCCGCCGCTCATCCACACCAAGCGCGGCGTCGGCTACGTCCTGCGGCTGCCCCCGCAGTGATGGCGGGGCCGACCCCGCGCACCTCCCGGGCCCGGTCCTGGCTCGACGCCGTCGTCCGGTGGCTCGAGGCCGTCCCGCTGCGCACCCGCCTGCTCGTCATCGTCGCCGCCCTCGTCGGCGCGGCCCTGCTCTCCACGAGCCTCATCACCGCCTACCTCCTCAAGAGCGACCTCGACGCCCGGGTGGACGACGAGCTGCGCAGCGTGCTCTCCCCCGTCGCGAGCCAGGCGATCTCCGAGCTGCGCAGCGACGAGGCGAACCCGCTCCCGTCGAGCTACGCGTTCGCCCTCGTCGGGCCGCAGGGCCAGATCACCCGCCTTCCGACGGGCCAGCGGGTCTCGCCGCAGTGGCCGGCGTTGAGCCGGGACGACGAGAAGGTCCGCACCCAGACCCCGTTCACCGTCGGCTCCCAGGACGGCGGGATGCGCTGGCGCTTCGTCGCCGCCCCCGTGGCCGGGAGCGAGACGGTCGTCGCGGTCGGCGTCCCCCTCGAGCCGGTGTCGCACACGGTGACACGGCTGCTGCTGTCGACGGCCCTCCTCGGCACCGTCGCGCTCCTGCTCTCGCTCGCCCTCGGCCACTTCGCCGTCCGTCGGGCGCTGCGTCCCCTGCGGCGGATCGAGGACACCGCAGCCGCCATCGCCGGCGGCGACCTCACCCAGCGCGTGCCCGACCGGACGGCCGCCGACGAGGTGACCTCGCTCTCGGACAGCCTCAACCGGATGCTCGCCCGGGTGGAGTCCTCGTTCGCGGTCCGCGAGGCCAGCGAGGAGCGGATGCGGCAGTTCGTCGCCGACGCCTCGCACGAGCTGCGCACCCCGCTCGCGACGGTGCGCGGCTACGCCGAGCTGTACCGCCAGGGCGCGGTCCGCGAGCCGGAGGACGTCGGCTCCTCGATGGCACGGATCGAGGCCGAGGCGGGGCGGATGAGCGTCCTCGTCGAGGACCTGCTCACCCTCGCCCGCCTCGACGAGGAGCCGGAGGAAGAGGAGCGCGACGTCGACCTCACCGTCCTCGCCGCCGACGCCGTGGCCGACGCGCGCGCCCGGGCCCCCGAGCGCCGGATCGCCCTCGTCGGCCTCGACGGGGACCTCGAGCCCACGGTGACCCGGGGCTCGGAGGCCCGGCTGCGGCAGGTCGTGACGAACCTCGTCGCCAACGCGCTGCGGCACACACCGGAGGGGACACCGGTGGAGGTGGCCCTCGGCGACGGTCCCGACGGTCCGCGCCTGGAGGTCCGCGACCACGGCGACGGCGTCCCCCCGGACATCGCGACGAAGGTGTTCGAACGGTTCTTCCGGGCCGACCCCTCGCGCGGTCGCGGCAGCGGCGGCAGCGGCCTCGGACTCGCGATCGTCGCGGCCATCGTCGGCGCGCACGGCGGCCGGGTGGGGGTCGCGGAGACGCCGGGAGGCGGGGCGACGTTCGTCGTCCACTTCCCACAGCGGACTCCCAGCCGCTGACCAGGGCGGTCCCACCTCGCCGGGGTCGAATGGTGGTCAGTCGAGAGAAGGAGCTGACGCCGCGATGAACGACCAGCAGCAGCCACGGACCGACGGGACCGGCGAGGGCCGCCCGGACTGGACCGCCCCCACCTGGTACACCCCGCACGGCGGGACGACGACCGCCACCCAGCCGGTGGCGTCCGACGCGACGTCCGCCCACCACCCCCAGACCGGCCCCACCGGTCCCGCGGCCTCCCCTCCCCCTCCCTCGGGGCCGCCCGCACCGGTGGGGCCCTCCGGATCGCCGGGTCCCTCCTCCCGGCCCGGGACGCGCCGGATCGCGGAGCTGTCCGCGGTCGCGGTGCTCGCCGCCCTCCTGTCCACGGGCGGCACCCTCGCCGCGGTCCGGCTGGCCGACGACACCCCCGCCTCCACGGGGTCGTCCGCGAGCGAGCCGGACCGCGGCACGGACACCGCTCCGGTGTCCCAGGCCGACGCCTCGAACCCCGACTGGGCGGCCACCGCCGACGCGGTGTCGCCGAGTGTCGTCGCCATCACCGCACGGACCCCGAACGGTCAGGGCGCCGGGTCCGGGGTCATCGTCGACGACGCCGCGCACGTCGTGACGAACAACCACGTCGTCGCCGGGGCCGAGCAGCTGCAGGTGACCCTCGACGACGGTCGGACCTTCGCCGCCGAGATCCAGGGCACCGACCCCTCCACGGACCTCGCGGTCATCACGATCCAGGACGCCCCCGACGACCTCACGCCGGTGTCGATGGGCGACTCCGACGCCCTCACCGTCGGCGACCCGGTCATGGCCGTCGGCAACCCGCTCGGTCTCGCCGGCACCGTGACGACGGGCATCGTGAGCGCCCTCAACCGCCCGGTGACGACCGCGTCCCAGGAGGAGGGGCAGCAGAGCCCGTTCGGGCAGCAGCAGTCCGCGTCCGAGCCGGTCGTCACCAACGCCATCCAGACCTCGGCGGCGATCAACCCCGGGAACAGCGGCGGCGCCCTCGTCGACGCCTCCGGACGCCTCGTGGGGATCAACTCCTCGATCGCCTCGCTCGGGGCCTCCGGCGGGGGCCAGGCCGGGTCCATCGGCATCGGCTTCGCGATCCCGGTCACCGAGGTGCAGAACATCACCGAGCAGCTCATCGAGTCCGGGACCGCCCAGCACGCCTTCCTCGGCGTGCGCCTCCAGGACGGCTCGGCGTCCGACGGCTCCGCGACCCGCGCCGGCGCCGAGATCGTCTCGGTCGAGCCGAACACGCCCGCGGCTGAGGCGGGGCTTCAGGAGGGCGACGTCGTCGTCGCCGTCGACGGGGACCCGGTCGACGGTGCCGACTCCCTCGTCGGCCACGTCCGCGAGCAGGCCATCGGCAGCTCGGTGACCCTCACCGTCCTGCGGGACGGCGCGAGCACGGAGCTGCCCGCCACCCTGAGCGAGCAGGCCGCCACGACCGGCTGACGCCCGCCGCCCACCGACGGGGCGCCCGGGCACGGATGAGTAGCCGTGCTCAGGCGCCCCGGCCGCGCTCCCGGGAGCCTGGTCGCCATGACGACACGGGACGACGTCCAGCGGCTCGAGACCGAGTTCGCCGACGCGATGCAGCGGATGTACGTGGTGGGCAACGGCCTGGCCCGGCTGCGGGCCGACCTCGAGCAGCGCCCGGTCGCGGCCGCCCCGGCCCGCCCCGTGGCGCACCCCGCCGGTGGGCACCCCACCCCCGCGCATCCCGTGCCGCACCCCGCCGGTCCTCCCCGCCCTGCCGCCGCGGCGGCATCGTCGGGTCCCGGAGGTCACGCCGGACACCCGGTCGCCCCCGCCGCGCCGCGGCTCGCGCCCCGCGAGCCCTGGTACCGCCGGGAGGGTGCCGTGACCCGTGTCCTCGCCGTGAGCGGGGCCGTCGTCACGCTCGCCGGGGTCGCCATGCTCCTCGTCATCGCCGTGCGACAGGGCTGGTTCGGCCCCGCCGCGCGGGTCACGGCCGGGGCGCTGCTCGCCGCACTGCTCGGGACCCTCGGGACGCGCGGAGGGGCGCGTGACCGGGCCCGGGGCGAGGCGGCCGGCAGCGCCCCGGTGGCGCTCGTCGCGACCGGGGTGGCCGCGGCCCTCCTCGACGTCGTCGCGGTGACCGTGGCCTACGCCTGGGTCCCCCCGGTCGTCGGCCTGCTCCTCTGCGCGGCCGTCGCGGCGGCGGGGCTGCGGGTGGCGCGGACCTGGTCCAGCGACCTGCTCGCCGTCCTCGTCGTCGTCGGGACCGGGGTCTTCGCGCCCGTCGTCGCCGGTGAGCCCGGCTGGGTGCTGTCCGCCCTCCTCGCCGTCCTCGCCGCCGCCGCGTGGTGGGCCCGGTCCGACAGGCCGGGAGGACCGCTCGCGGTCGTGCGGACCGTGCCGGTCGCCCTGTCCCTGCTCGTCGCGGCCGTCGCCGGCCCCACCGCCGTAGGGCCACTGCTCGCCGTCGCCGTCCTCACCACGGCGGGGACGCTCGCCGTCGCCGTCGGCTCCCCCGGCCGACGTGCCGACGTCGCCTCGTCCGTCGCGGTGGGGATCGCCGTCGTGCCCCTCGTCGTCGCGGCCGCCCAGTCGTCCGGTGCGGACACCCTCGCCCAGGCGACCGTCGCGGCCGCGCTCCTCCTCCTGGCCGTCGCCGCGACCCGGTCCCCGCTCGGCCCGCTCCCCGGCCACCTCGTCGGGACGCTCGCGGCCGGCGGGGCGCTCGCCGCGGTCGTCGCCGTCGTCGACGGCGCGCCCGCCCGGCTCGTCGGGACCGGTCTCCTCCTGCTCGCCCTCGGCCACGCCGCGTCCGCGGGGGCCGGGCGCTCGCGCCTCGGGCTGTGGGTCGGCGGAGGGCTGTCGGTGCTCGCGGTCCTCGCGTGGCTGCCGCGCCCGGTGGCCGCCGTGTCCGTGGGTCTCACCCGGGAGCAGGACCTCCCCGTCGGCTTCGTCGACAGCTGCCTCGTCGTCGCCCTCGCCGCCGTCCTCGTGTGGGCCGTCGGCCGGGTGCCGGGCCTGCCCGGGGTCGTCGGCACGGTCGTGCGGACGCTGGGGCTCGGCGCCGCCCTCGGCGCGACGACGACGGCATCGGTGGCCGTCGGGACGCTGGCCGGTCTGCGGCTCGGGTCCGCCGATGCCGGCTTCACCGCCGGTCACGCCGTCGCCACCGTCGGCTGGATGGTGGCGGCCGCCGCCCTGCTCCTGCACTCCCTCGAGCGCGGTCCGGCCGCGGAGCTCGCCCTCCGCCTCGGTCTCGCGGTGACCGCCCTGGCCGTCGCCAAGCTGTTCCTCTTCGACCTCGCCGCCCTCGACGGCGTCGTGCGATCGCTCGCCTTCCTCGGGACGGGTCTGGTCCTCCTCGCGACCGGCAGCCGCTACTCCCGGGCCTGGGAGCGCTCGCACCCGCGCGCTTCGGACCCCGCCGCCTCCTGACCGCGGCTCGGACGCTCGCCGGCACCGCACGGGGCTCCCGGGTCTGACAGAGTGCTCCGATGCAGCCGATGACCCAGCGGTGGCTCGCGGACACGCGGGCCGCCGTCGCGGGCCTGGACCGGGCCGCCGCCGCGACGGCCGGCGAGGCGCTGCTGGACCGGTGGTCCGAGCCGCACCGGCACTACCACGGGACGACGCACCTCGGCGAGGTGCTCGCCGCCGTCGACGGCCTGCACCGCAGCCTCCGGGTGGCCGCGGACGAGCGTCCGGTGGCGGTGCTCGCGGCGTGGTTCCACGACGCGGTGTACCGGGTGGACGAGCCGGAGTGGAACGAGAAGGACAGCGCCGCCCTCGCCGTCGAGGTGCTCACCGACCTCGGGGCCGCACCGCTGCTCGTGGACCGGGTCGGCCAGGCGGTCCTCGACACCCGGGAGCACGACGTCGGTCCGGACGCCGAGCTCTCCCGGGTCGTCCTCCACGACGCCGACCTGTGGGTGCTCTCCGCCCCCACCGGCCGCTTCGACGAGTACTGCGCCCAGGTCCGCGCCGAGTACCGGCACGTGCCGACCGCCGACTACGCGAGCGCCCGTGCGGCCGTCCTGCGCCCCTTCCTCGCGCGCGAGCACGTGTACGCGTCCGCTCCGGCCCGGTCCGGGTGGGAGCCCCTGGCCCGCGAGAACCTCGCCCGGGAGATCAGCCGCCTCGGGGCCTGAGCACCGCCTCGAGGACCGGCCAGTAGAAGTCGTCGCCGCACAGCGTCACGAGCTCGTCCCACGTCACCCACCGCACGTCGTCGACGTCGTCGAGCAGGCGTGCGGTCGCAGGACGCCGCTCGGGGAGGTCGAGCCGGTACAGCTGCAGGAGGTCGCGCCCGGGGGGCCAGGTGCCGCCGTCGCCGAGGTCGGCGAACCGCTCGTAGCCCACGGGCACCAGGGCCGTGGGGTCGGCGACGAGCCCGGTCTCCTCGTGCAGCTCCCTGACGGCGGCCTCGCGCACGGTCTCCCCGGGGTCCCGCTCCCCGCCCGGCGGCCCCCACTGCCGGCGGCGCACGGAGTGCACGACGAGGTGGTCGCCGCCGGCGTCGACGACGAGCACGACGGCGCAGAACACCCGGCGCTCGTCGACCTCACGGCCGCCGCGCAGGAGGTCGACGAGGGCGCTCGTCCCGTCCGGCAGGTCGGCGCGGACCCGGGCGACGCCCCGGTCCCCCTTGCGCTTGCGCATCCGCAGCCCGCTCGACCGCAGTGCCCGCACGACCTCGCGCCCCTCGACCGGACGCGCCCCGGCCGCGACGACGGCGGCGTACCGCTCCTCGGGGACGTCGTAGTGGTCCCCCTCGTAGCCCCAGGCGGGCAGGCCGGCCCGGCGGGCGAAGGCGTGCAGCTCCTCGATGCTCGTGTCGCTCACGAGGTGCGACCAGCGACGCCCGTGGGCCTCGAACCGGGGCGGGTCGATGAGGAGGGCCACGCGTTCGATCGTAGGGCCGCGCCCTGTGGAAAACCCGACGGCCGCCCGGGCGACCCGGCCTAGGGTCGAGGCAACGGGTCGGCCACCGGGGCCGGCCCCGACGAGGGGGGATCCATGGCTGCCCAGTTCCAGGTCGACACCGACCGCATCAGCGCCGCGTCGGCCGACGTCGCGCGCATCTCCGCCGAGATCGAGGGCCAGGTGGGCGTCATGCTCGCCCGGCTCACCGGGCTGCAGGACGCGTGGACCGGCTCGGCGTCGACCCAGTTCCAGGGGGTCGTCACGCAGTGGCGCGGCACCCAGCAGCAGGTCCGGGAGTCACTCGACGCCATCGGCCAGGTACTGGGCGCCGCGGGTGCCCAGTACGCCGAGACCGAGGCCCAGGCGGTGCGGATGTTCACCTGACGGGCGCCCGCGCCCGGCTCACTCCGAGGCGATCGCCCGCAGGACGTCGAGCCGGGCCGCGCGCCGGCCCGGCCAGAGCGCCGCGAGGACGCCGACGAGGGCGGCGACGGCGACGAACAGCACCAGCTGCGCCCACGGGACGGCGAGCACGTCGATGCCGTCGTCCGCGAGCGAGCGCTGCAGGGCGAGGGCGAAGACGAGACCGAGGCCGATGCCCAGCACGGCGCCGAGCACCGCGATGGCGACCGACTCCAGCCGCAGCATCGTCCGCAGCTGACGGCGGCTCAGCCCGACGGCCCGGAGCAGCCCGATCTCGCGGACTCGTTCGACGACCGAGAGCGCGAGCGTGTTGACGATGCCGAGGACGGCGATGACGACGGCGAGGCCGAGCAGCGCGTAGACGATGAAGAGCAGCCGGTCGATCGGCTCCCGCTGCTCGGCGGCGTACTCGGCCTGGTCCGCCACCGTGACGGTCGGCAGGTCGGCGACGGCGGCGTCGAGGGCTGCGCGCAGGGTGTCGCGGTCGGCCCCCGGGCGCGCCGTGACGTACGTCGTGACGTCCGTCGGGGGGACCCCCAGGGCGTCGAAGGCCTCGAGGGACATCGTGACGTCGGCCTGGAGCACGGCGTCCTCCGTGTACGTCGCGACGACCCGGGCGCTCAGCTGCTGTCCCGCGAAGTCGATGCTCGTGGCGTCCCCCACCGCCAGGCCCGACTGCTGTGCGAGCTCGGCGGAGATCGCGACCCGGTCGGCCCCCAGCCGTTCGAGGGACCCGTCGACGACGACGGGCTGGGACACCCGCGCGAGCTGCCCGGGGTCCACGCCGAACGCACGCTCCCGGTCACCGTCGAGCGTGAGCCGCGCCTGCCGTACCCGCACGACCGCGTCCACCCCGTCGGCGGCGGCGACGGCGTCGGTGACGGAGGGCGAGAAGCCCTGGCCGACGACGCTCGAGACGACGTAGTCCGCGACGACGTCCTCCGCGAGCGCCGCGTCGATGCTCGCCTTCGTCGACGCCCCGAGCACCGCCATGAGGGTGACGAGGGAGACCCCGATCATGAGCGCCGACGCGGTGGCGCCGGTCCGCCGGGGGTTGCGTCGGGCGTTCTGCTCCGCCATCCGGCCGACCGCCCCGAAGGCCCGGCGGTAGAGCACCCCGAGCAGCCCGAGGACCGGCCGGCCGATCACCGGGCTCATCAGCGCGGTGCCGACGAGCACCCCGAAGATGCCACCGCCGAGGACGTAGGTCGGTTCGGCGCTCCACCCCGCGAGGCCCCCGGTCATGCCGACGACCCCGGCGACGAGGAGCAGCCCCCCGACGACGAGGCGCCACCGGGTCCCGCCCTCGGCGAGGGCGGCGTCGTCGCGCATCGCGGCCACCGGGGGCACCCGCCCGGCCCGCCGGGCCGGGAGGTAGGCGGCGAGGAGGGTGACGACGACCCCGACGACGACGGCGACCACGACGGTGCGCGGCCGCAGCACGAGCGGGTCGGAGCCGAGGTCGAGCCCCACGAGCGAGAAGACCCAGCGGATGAGCAGCGCGAGCAGCAGCCCGAGACCCACGCCGACGGCCGAGCCCACGAGGCCGACGACCCCCGCCTCGAGGAGCACCGAGCGCCCGACCTGCCGCCGGGTGGCTCCGATCGCCCGGAGCAGCGCGAGCTCCCGGCTGCGCTGCGCGACGAGGATCGAGAAGGTGTTGACGATGAGGAACGCGCCGACGGTCAGGGCGACGCCCGCGAAGACGAGGAGGAAGGTCGTCACGAAGGACAGCGCCTCGTCGATGAGCGAGGACGCCGCCTCGGCCGCCGCGTCCCCGGTCGTCGCCGACAGCCCGTCCGGCAGCACGGCCTCCACCTCGGCGAGCAGCTCCTCCTGCGAGACGCCGTCGGCCCTCGTCACCCACACCTGGGACCACGCGTCGGCCCCGCCGAGGTAGAGGTCCTGGGCCTGCTCCGGGTCGAGCATGACGATGCTCGCGCCGACGAGCGAGGACCCCCCGAACTCGGCCGTGCCGACGAGGGTCACCTCGACCCGGGGCTCCGTGCCGGACGTCACGAGCGGCATCGTGTCGCCGACGGCGTAGCCGGAGCGTCCCGCGGTACCGGTGTCGAGGACCGCCTCACCGGCGCCGCCGGGCCACCGCCCCTCGACGAGGGTCGCGACGTCCACCCCGTTCGCGGCGGGCCCACCGGTGTAGGACAGCGCGATGCCCGGCGGTCCGGCCGTCCCGACGAGGCCCCCCTCCGCGTCGACGACGTAGGTGCCGAAGGTCGTGATCCGACCGTCGGCGCGGGCCGCCCCAGGAACCTGCGCGAGGGACCGCACCACGTCGTCGGGGATCGTCGCGGACCCGGCCGCTCCCCCGGCGAGCCCGTTCGCGCCGCCGTCGCCGGGCGTCACGACGACGTCGCCGACGGAGCCGCTCGTCAGGCCGGTGAACGCCCGCTCCAGGGTGTCGGTGAAGACGTACGACCCGGCGACGAAGGCGACGCCGAGGACGACGGCGACCGCGCTGAGCAGCAGCCGGAGCTTGTGCGCGAGGATCCCGCGCCACGTCGTCCGCAGCACCGGGTCAGGCCTCGCGCTCGGCGAGCCGGGCCATCCGCTCGAGGACGGACTCGGGCGTCGGGTCGCGCAGCTCGTCGACGACGCGGCCGTCGGCGAGGAAGACGACGCGGTCGGTCCAGCTCGCGGCCGCCGGGTCGTGGGTCACCATGACGACGGTCTGCCCGTGGGTGTCGACCGCCCGCCGGAGGAAGCCGAGCACCTCGGCCCCCGAGGAGGAGTCGAGGTTGCCCGTCGGCTCGTCGGCGAAGACGATGTCCGGGCGGCCGACGAGGGCCCGGGCGCACGCGACGCGCTGCTGCTGGCCCCCGGACAGCTCACCGGGGCGGTGACCGAGCCGGTCGCGCAGGCCGACGGTGTCGACGACCTCGTCGAACCACGCGGGGTCCGGCCGGCGCCCGGCGATGGACAGCGGCAGGAGGATGTTCTCCTCGGCCGTGAGGGTCGGCACGAGGTTGAACGCCTGGAAGACGAACCCGACCCGGTCCCGCCGCAGCTCGGTGAGGCGACGCTCGGACAGCGTCGTGAGGTCGACGTCCCCCACGTGCACCCGCCCGGACGTCACGGCGTCGAGCCCGGCGGCGCAGTGCATGAGGGTCGACTTGCCCGACCCCGAGCGGCCCATGACGGCGGTGAACTCGCCGGCGTGCAGGTCGAGCGAGACCTCGTCGAGGGCGACGACCCGGGTCTCCCCCGACCCGTAGACCTTCGTGAGCGCCTCGACCCGCGCGGCGGGCAGGACGTCGGGGACGGCGTCGGCGGTCATGGCGTCACGCTATGCGACCGGGGCCGCGGCGCCCGCGGCGGTCCGCAGGTCCGGCTCGACCCCGTCCCGGCCCTCGGTCGCCGTGACGGCCGAGCCCTCGACGCGCACGGCGGCGACCTCGCGCAGCTCCGGGTGGTCCGGGTCGTCCCGGACGACGCCGGTGACCCACGTGAGCTCCAGCCGCTCGGGCAGCACCCGGCAGAGGGCGACGTTGTTGTCGAACCACGGCCCCTTCGTCACCGTCCACGGGTAGGCCGGGTCGGGGACACGGTCGGACCGGGAGGCCAGGAAGCGCATCGGGCGCACGAGCGAGCGGGTGAGCATCGACATGACGATCCGGACGGCGCGGGGCATCGGGTTGCGGATCGGCGAGCAGACGGCCTG
Source organism: Phycicoccus avicenniae (assembly GCF_018139485.1). Taxonomy (GTDB): domain Bacteria; phylum Actinomycetota; class Actinomycetes; order Actinomycetales; family Dermatophilaceae; genus Phycicoccus; species Phycicoccus avicenniae. Next base: position 325,159 of record NZ_JAGSNF010000001.1, on the reverse strand, counting down.
CACGATCCGCGCGTGCGAGCCGTGCTGGGCCGGGCCGGTGACCTCCGCGAAGTAGGAGTTGTGGACGTCGCCGGAGAGGAAGGTCACCGTCTCCGGCGCCGGTCCGCGCTCGCCACGGGCGAGGCTCATGACCATCGCGAGCACCTCGTCGAAGCCCGCGTTGAAGGCGGCCCAGTGCTCGAGGTCGATGACCCGACGCACCGCCTCCGCCGCGTGCGCCGCGCGCCGGCCGAAGGCCCCGCGGGCGACGACCTCGTCCATCGCCTCGAGGTCGTGCAGCCCGGGCGGCAGGAGGAAGGGCAGGGAGGTGCCGACGAACACGTGCCGGTGGCCACCGCGCAGGGTGTCGTCGAGCCAGCGGGTCTCCACCCGGTCGAGCATCGAGCGGCGGTCGGGACGCAGGTCGCGGGCCGCCCGGGAGTCGAGGACGACGAGCAGCGACTCCCCGAGCTCGCGGGTGTGGCTCCAGCGGTAGGTCTCCGGCTCGGCGTCCGCGCGCGCGGCGAGCGCGTCGAGAGGGCCGGTGACGTCCACCTCGTGCTCGGCTCCCGACTCGGCGTGCTCGAGGACGAGCCGGAAGACCTCCTCCTCGGCGAGCTCCGCCGGGGAGAGGTTGCCGATGTGCTGGTGCACCCAGTAGGCCGCGAGCCCGGAGACGATCCGCTCCTGCCACCACGACGTGGCGCGCATGTCCCGCCGCCAGGACCACGAGGTGTTCCAGTCGTCCCGGATGTCGTGGTCGTCGAAGATCATCGCGGACGGGACCGTCGAGAGCGCCCAGCGGATGACCGGGTCGGACCACGTGAGCCGGTACAGCTCGTCGTACTCCGGGTAGTCCTTGATCTCCTCGCCCGGCGGCTCCTCGAGGCTGCGCCGGGAGCGCATGTACTCCTCGAGCTCCGGGTGCGGGGTCGTGTCGGCGTACACCTGGTCGCCGAGGAGGAGCAGCAGGTCGGGCCGCCCGGCGCGGGCGTCGTCCCGCCAGGCGACGGCGAGGCTGCGCAGGGCGTCGACCCCGTGGACGTCGTTGCCGGCCTCGTCGTGGCTGCCCATCGTCCGGCAGGACCCGAAGGCGAAGTACGGCAGCCGGTCCGGGTCGCTTGTGCGCAGCCGGCTCTGCGGTGCGCCGGGGGCGGGCCAGACGGTGCGCCCGTCGACGGCGACCTCGTACGGCTCGTCCGAGCCGGGCTCCAGGCCCTCGCACACGACGAGGGCGTAGTGCGAGCCGTGGACCCCGAAGGTCGGCACGCTCCACGCCTGCCCGGCCCGGGTCACGGTGACGGTCGCGGCGTCCCGCGTGCGGACCCACACGGTCGCCGAGGTCTCGTCGACGTACCGGAGGAGGGGGCCGAGGAGGAGCGGGTCGTCGTCGCTCGAGGGGGCGGCATGGCTCATCCGCCCATCCTGCCCGCTCCCGCTGGGTCCGTGCTGTGAAGGGCCGGCGCCTGTACGACCGCCTCCTCTCGCCGGGTCCGAGCTCCGACGAGCAGGGTCGGCGCCCGCGAGCCGGGTCCGCGGTCACGGTTCGGGTCGAGGCCCGCGAGCCGGGTCGGCGCCCGCGAGCCGGGTCGGTGTTCGCGAGCCCGCTGCAGCGGGCTCGGGAGCCCTCGGGCGGCTCGCGAGGCACGGATGCGACCGACGGCCACCCACCCAGCCCGGACGTGCCGACGGGCGGCCCTCCCGGAGGAGGACCGCCCGTCGGTCGTGCAGGCGTGGTGCGTCAGGGGCTCAGAAGCCCATGCCGCCCATGTCGTCGCCACCCGGCATGGCCGGAGCGGCCTTCTCGGGCTTGTCGGCGATGACCGCCTCGGTGGTGAGGAACAGCGCGGCGATCGACGCGGCGTTCTGCAGCGCCGATCGGGTGACCTTGGCCGGGTCGATGACGCCGGCCTGGACGAGGTCGACGTACTCACCGGTCGCGGCGTTGAGGCCGTGACCCGGGGTGAGGTTGCTGACCTTCTCCGCGACGACCCCGCCCTCGAGACCGGCGTTGATCGCGATCTGCTTGAGCGGCGCCTCGATGGCGACCTTGACGATGTTCGCGCCGGTCGCCTCGTCGCCCTCGAGCGTGAGGGTGGAGAACGCCTTGGCCCCGGCCTGGATGAGGGCGACGCCACCACCGGCGACGATGCCCTCCTCGACGGCGGCCTTCGCGTTGCGGACGGCGTCCTCGATGCGGTGCTTGCGCTCCTTGAGCTCGACCTCGGTCGCCGCGCCCGCCTTGATGACGGCGACGCCGCCGGCGAGCTTGGCGAGGCGCTCCTGGAGCTTCTCGCGGTCGTAGTCCGAGTCCGACTTCTCGATCTCGGCGCGGATCTGGTTGACCCGACCCTGGATCTGGTCGTTGTCCCCGGCGCCCTCGACGATCGTCGTCTCGTCCTTGGTGACGACGACCTTGCGGGCGCGCCCCAGGAGCGAGAGCTCGGCGGTGTCGAGCTTGAGGCCGACCTCCTCGGAGATGACCTGGCCACCGGTGAGGATGGCGATGTCACCGAGCATGGCCTTGCGGCGGTCACCGAAGCCGGGCGCCTTGACGGCGGCCGACTTGAAGGTGCCCCGGATCTTGTTGACGACGAGCGTGGACAGGGCCTCGCCCTCGACGTCCTCGGAGATGATGAGGAGCGGCTTGCCGGACTGCATGACCTTCTCGAGGAGGGGCAGCAGGTCCTTGATGGAGCCGACCTTGGAGTTCGCGATGAGGATGTAGGGGTCCTCGAGCACGGTCTCCATGCGCTCGGTGTCGGTGACGAAGTAGTGGCTGATGTAGCCCTTGTCGAAGCGCATGCCCTCGGTGAGCTCGAGCTCGAGGCCGAAGGTGTTGCTCTCCTCGACGGTGATGACGCCTTCCTTGCCGACCTTGTCCATCGCCTCGGCGATCATCTCGCCGATGGCCGGGTCGGCCGCGGAGATCGAGGCCGTCGCAGCGATCTGCTCCTTGGTCTCGATGTCCTTGGCGCCGGCGAGCAGCTCGTCGGAGACGGCCGCGGTGGCCTTCTCGATGCCGCGCTTGAGCGCCATCGGGTTCGCACCCGCGGCGACGTTGCGCAGGCCCTCGCGGACCAGCGCCTGGGCGAGGACGGTCGCCGTCGTCGTGCCGTCACCGGCGACGTCGTCGGTCTTCTTGGCGACCTCCTTGACGAGCTCGGCGCCGATCTTCTCGTACGGGTCGTCGAGCTCGATCTCCTTGGCGATCGAGACACCGTCGTTGGTGATCGTGGGGGCGCCCCACTTCTTCTCCAGGACGACGTTGCGGCCCTTGGGGCCGAGGGTGACCTTGACGGCGTCGGCGAGGGTGTTCATCCCCCGCTCGAGACCGCGGCGCGCCTCCTCATCGAAAGCGATGATCTTGGCCATTCGGGTGGTTCCTCCCACGCGAATCGAAGGTGGGACCGGACGGTGCCCGCGACGGACGGGCCGGGGAGCCACGGCTCACGTCGCCGTGACGTCCCGACCCTCACCGGGCCGGTCAGTTCTGTCACTCTCGACGTGAGAGTGCCAAGGCTCATTATTGGCACTCTCCCCCCGAGAGTGCAAACGGCGTCGTGACGGGCTCAGAGCACCGGGTCGACGTCCTCGAAGGTGAGCCGCATCGAGGCGTCGGCCTCCGAGGACACCGGGTCGTCGAGGTCGCCGACGAAGACCGCGACCGCCTCCCGGAACGGGTTGCCCTCGAGCTCGTGGAGCACCTCGCGCCACGCGACGAGGTTCGGGTGCGACCGGTCGGCGGCCGCCTCGGCGGGGGCGAGGGAGTCGACGGCCGCCTCGAGGTCGGCGTGCGAGACGGTGAGCGTCTCCGACCCGCCCTCGTGGCCCAGGACGGTCGCGAGGACGACGGCCGACAGCCCGTGCGTGCCGCCCGGGGTGTTGACGTGCGGGAACACCCACTCCGGCGACGACGTCGCGGGCGAGATGCCGACCGCCCACGCGACCGGGGACCGCCAGCCCTCGATCCGTCCGGCGAGGTGGGCCTCGATCGCGGCGAGGCCCTCGGGGGTGCTCCAGTCCAGTTCCGTCATCCGGCCACGATGCCAGACCCGCCTCGCCGCGTCGCCGGACGTGGCCGGGCGTGGCCGCCGGCCTCGCACCCGCGCCCTCCCGGGTGAACATCCGGTGAACGCGGGACACCGATGTGGTGATGCGCAGGTGTCGACCCCATGATGGTCGCTCGTGGACGCAGCGACCCTCATCCTCGTGCTCGTCATCGTGACCGCACTGGCCTTCGACTTCACGAACGGCTTCCACGACACCGGCAACGCCATGGCGACCTCGATCGCCACCGGGGCGCTGCGCCCCAAGGTGGCCGTCGCGCTGTCCGCGGTCCTCAACCTCGTCGGGGCCTTCCTGTCCGTCGAGGTCGCGCTCACGGTGACCAACGCCGTCGTCAACCTGCAGAACAGCGACGGCGCCCCGCGGGCCGAGCTGCTCGCCGGCGGCGGGGAGAACCTCCTGCTCATCGTGCTCGCGGGCCTCGTCGGCGGCATCGTGTGGAACCTCTTCACGTGGCTCTACGGCCTGCCGTCGAGCTCGTCGCACGCCCTCCTCGGCGGGCTCGTCGGCTCGACGCTCGCCGGCCTCGGCGTCAGCGGGGTCAACTGGACCGGCGACGGGACGAAGCTCGACGGCGTCGTCGGCAAGATCCTCCTGCCGGCCCTCATCTCGCCGGCCATCGCCATCGCGGTCGCCGCCGTCGGGACGTGGCTGGTCTTCCGGATCACGTCGGGGGTCGCCGACCGCTACCGCCAACGGGGGTTCCGGTGGGGCCAGATCGGCAGCGCCTCGCTCGTCTCCCTCGCCCACGGCACGAACGACGCCCAGAAGACGATGGGCGTGATGACCCTCGCGCTCATCGCGGCCGGGCAGTGGACCGACCTCGAGGCGATCCCGCTGTGGGTCAAGGTGTCGGCCGCCGCCGCCATCGCCCTCGGCACCTACCTCGGCGGCTGGCGGATCATCCGCACTCTCGGCAAGGGGCTCATCGAGATCTCCCCCGCCCAGGGCATGGCAGCCGAGTCGAGCTCCGCGGCGGTCATCCTCTCCTCGAGCCACCTCGGCTTCGCCCTGTCGACGACGCACGTCGCCACCGGCTCGATCCTCGGCTCCGGCGTCGGACGCCCGGGAGCCCAGGTGCGGTGGAGCGTCGCCGGGCGGATGGTGGCCGCGTGGGCGATCACGCTCCCCTCGGCCGGGCTCGTCGGCGCGCTCATGTACGTCGTCGGCAACGCCCTCGGCGGGGCGCTCGGCGGCATCGTCGTCTTCCTCGTCCTCGCGGGCCTCGCCGGGTGGATGTACCACCGCTCGCGGCAGGCGCCGATCAACGCCCACAACGTCAACGAGGAGTGGGACGGCGGCGCCCGTCCGCAACGCTCCCGCAAGAACGTCCACTGACCCCACCGCACGTCCACCGGAAGGACGACCCGTGCACAACATCGAGTTCGCGCTCGAGGGAGCGCTCCAGGTCCTGCTCGTCGGGCTGGTCCTCGGCGCCGGGATGCCGGCCGTCTTCGCGCTCGGCATCCGCGCCATGGCCTACGGGGCCGGGGGCGACGCCGAGGTCCAGCAGGCGCCGCCGCACCCGGTCGGCCGCCTCCTCGCCGGCCTCTGCTTCGCCGTCGTCGTCGCCGGGGTCGCCCTCGGCATCACGGTCGTCGTCGCCGGCGGCTTCGGCAAGGAGGTCGTCTTCGACCCGGTGCTCCCGACGCTCGTCGACGAGGGCTGAGCGATGGCGCAGCTCTCGACCGACGTCCTCGCCTGGGTCCGGGCGGGGTTCCCCGACGGCGTCGCCGACACCGAGGCGGCGGCGCTCGCCTCGATCCTCCAGGAGCGCATGGGCACCGAGGCGACCCACGACCTCCTCCGCCGGTTCGCGGACGAGGGGATCCTCTCGGGGACCGCGCTGCGGGCCCTCGTCCCCGAGGAGTCCGACGTGCGGACCGTCTCGGCCCGGCTCGCCCTCGGCGGGTGGCCGCTCGGCGGCGCGGCGGAGGACGAGGACGACACCCCCCGGGAGGGCAGCCCGCTGGCCCGGATCGTGCACTGGCTGCGCGAGGGCTACCCCGGAGGCGTCCCCGAGCACGACTACCTGCCGCTGCTGGCCCTCCTCGAGCGCCGGCTCACCCGGTCCGAGGTGAAGAAGGTGGCCAAGGCGCTGCGCAAGGCCGACGTCAGCCCGGCGGGGCCGGAGGACATCGCCGCGATGATCACCTCGTACACCCACGTCGAGCCGAGCCGTGACGACCTGCAGCGGGTGCGCGACCAGCTCGCGAAGAAGGGCTGGCCGACGGAGTTCCCCGACCCCGAGATCTGACCGGGCGGTTCCGGGGCGGACGGCACCGATGCCGCACGCGCCGACCCGCACCCACAGCGACGCCCGTCCGGCTTCCCTCACGGACGGGCGTCACTGGCTCTGGGGGGCCGGTGTCAGGGCTCCATGCCGAGGCGGCGGGCCGAGCGGGCCCGCTGGCGGCTGGCGCGCAGCCGCCGGAGGCGCTTGACGAGCATCGGGTCGTGGGCGAGCGCGACGGGGTTGTCGATGAGGGCGTTGAGCACCTGGTAGTAGCGCGTGGAGCTCATGTCGAAGAGCTCCTTGATCGCCGTCTCCTTGGAGCCGGCGTACTTCCACCACTGGCGCTCGAACGCCAGGATCTCCCGGTCGCGCTCGGAGAGACCCGGTGCGACGGTGGTGACCTGTTCGGACGCGGCGCTCACGGTTGTCCTCGACCCTTCGGTTGTGTGCTGCGGCTCGCGCTCACTGTACCGGCCGAATGACACGGCTGTCATTCCCCTGGACGGCTCCACCGCGTGTCGGCTGGACATCCGCCGACGCGGCCGACTCACGAGTCACACCCGCCCCATCAGCCCCGACGAGCGGGGTCGGGGCCGGTCCCGAGCAGGGCGGCCGCGAGCGCGGTGACGTCGTCGACGACGGCGTCCGGGGCCTCCTCGACGAGCGCCGCCCGGTCGCCGGCGCCCCACGTGACCGCCACCGCGGCGCAGCCGGCCGCGCGCGCGGCGCGCAGGTCGACGACGGCGTCGCCGACGTAGACGCACTCGGAGGTGTCGACGCCGAGGGCCGCCGCACCGTGGAGCAGCGGGTCGGGGGCGGGCTTGTGGCGCGCGGTGTCCTCGAGCCCGGCGACGACCTCGACGGCGTCCTCGATGCCGGCCGCCGCGAGGGCGAGCGCCGCGGTCTCGCGGCGCTTGGAGGTGACGACCGCCGTGCGGACCCCCGCCGCGGCGAGGTCGGCGAGCAGACGGGGCACCCCGTCGACCCGCCGGATGAGCCGCTCGGTGTTCGCGAGGTTCCACCGGCGGTACTCCGCGTCGAGGGCGTGGCCGTGCTCCGGGGACTCCTCGAGGAGGGCCTCGAGGAGGGGCCGGCCGATCCACGCCCGCGCCCTGGCCTCGTCGACCTCCTCGCCGAGCACCGTGAAGAAGGCGTGCCGGTACGAGGCGACGATGAGCGGGATGGTGTCGACGAGCGTGCCGTCGAGGTCGAAGAGCACGACGGGCCGGAACGGGGTGGGGGTCGTCACGGCGCCCATCCTGCCGGGCCCGGACCGGACCGGCGGCCGGGGGTCAGCAGCAGGCGGCGGCGTCGGTCGAGCCGCCACCGGCGGGGCGCGACAGCGGGCGGTTCCCCGCGTCCCGCGCGTCGGCGGGGTCGTCGTCCTTGACGGTGTACACCTCCCACGGGGCGCCGTCGACGTCGTGCACCCAGACCTTGTCCTGCAGGGCGAAGCAGCACGTCGAGTCGTCCTCGTCGAAGGAGGCGAGGCCCGCCGCCGTGAACCGCCGCCGCGCCGCGTCGACGTCCGCCGTGGACCCGACCTCGACCCCGAGGTGGTTCAGCGCGCCGGCGGTGCCCGGGGCCCGCTCGGCGTCCTCGACGAGCACGAGCTTGAGCGGCGGCTCGGTGACCTCGAAGTTCGCGTAGCCGGGTCGGCGCTTGTGCGGGGCGACGCCGAACATCGCGGAGTAGAAGTCGACCGCGGCGGCGACGTCGGACACGTTGAGCGCGAGCTGGACGCGCTGGGGGGACGGGCTCATCGGGAGGACCTCCTGGTGGGGACGGCGACCGACGGTATCGATGACGGTCGATACCGAGCATCTCCCGTGGCATCGACGGTTGTCAATACTCCGATGGCCGTCCGGTGGTCCGCGGGGTCCTAGGCTGACGACGATGACCACTCCCGCCCCGACCCCCCCGAAGCCGCTCCACGAGCTCGTCCACCCGTCGTGGGCCGCGGCGCTCGCGCCCGTCGAGCCCACGGTCGCCCGGCTCGGGGAGTTCCTGCGCGAGGAGGTCGCCGCCGGGCACGGCTACCTGCCCGGTGGCGCGCACGTCCTGCGCGCGTTCCAGCGCCCGCTCGAGGCCGTCCGGGTGCTCGTCGTCGGCCAGGACCCCTACCCCACCCCCGGCCATGCCGTCGGGCTCTCGTTCTCGGTCGCGCCGGACGTCAGACCGGTCCCCCGCAGCCTCGTCAACGTCTTCACCGAGCTCGAGTGCGACCTCGGCCACCCCCGGCCGACCAGCGGCGACCTCACCCCGTGGGCCGACCAGGGGGTCCTGCTCCTGAACCGGGTCCTCACCGTGCGTCCCGGCGCCCCCGCGAGCCACCGCGGCAAGGGCTGGGAGGAGGTGACCGGCCGGGCCATCGAGGCGCTCGTCGAGCGGGGCGGACCGCTCGTCGCGATCCTCTGGGGCCGCGACGCCCGCTCGCTCGCCCCGCACCTCACCGGTGTGCCGTGCGTCGAGTCGGCCCACCCCAGCCCGCTGTCCGCCCGGAACGGCTTCTTCGGCTCGCGTCCCTTCTCCCGCGCGAACGACCTGCTCCGGCAGGCCGGCGCCGACCCCGTCGACTGGAGGCTCCCGTGACGACACCCCCCACCGACCGCGTCTGGTGCCGCTACGTCGCGATCGGCGACTCCTTCACCGAGGGGCTGTCCGACCCGGACCCGGACCACGACGACGCCTTCGTCGGGTGGGCCGACCGGCTCGCCGGCCACCTCGACGCGCTCGCGGACCGCGAGCACCTGCCCTTCGGCTACGCCAACCTCGCCGTCCGCGGCCGCACCCTGGCCGACGTCGTCGGCCCGCAGCTCGACGCGGCGCTCGCGATGTCGCCGGACCTGGTGTCGATGGTCGGCGGCGGCAACGACCTGCTCCGCCCGAGCGTCGACCTCGACGGGCTCGCCGCCCGTCTCGAGGAGGCCGTCGTGCGGATCCGCGCGACCGGCGCCGACGTCCTCCTCGCGACCCCGACCGACACCCGGGCGGCCGGGCTCTTCAAGGCGCTGCGCGGTCGGCACGCGGTGCACAGCGCCAACCTCTTCACGATCGCCCAGCGGCACGGGTGCGCGGTCCTCAACCTCTGGGGCATGACCGCCCTGCAGGACTGGCGGATGTGGTCCGAGGACCGGATCCACCTCACGACGGAGGGGCACCGCCGGGTGGCGCTCGCGGCGCTCACCGCGCTCGGACACGAGACGGACGACGGCGACTGGTCCGCGCCCCTGCCGCCCCAGGCCCGGCCCGGACGGTCCGAGGCACTGCGCGGCCACGCCGCGTGGGCGCGGACCCATGCGGGACCGTGGGTCGAGCGCCGGGTGCGGGGGACCTCCTCGGGGGACGGCCGCGAGCCGAAGCGACCCACCCTCGAGTACGTCCGCGACCCCGACGAGCGCCGGACGGACCAGACCCTCCCCGACGGCTGAGCGGACGGCCGGGCGCGGCACGCCGTCGTGGAGCGTCACCACGCCACCACGCACCGTCCGACCGGACGGGCCACGGTGCCGCAGATGCGTCGGTATGCTCCCAGCCATGACGCAGATGCGGATCAGTGACGCGGCCGAGCTGCTCGGGGTGTCCGACGACACCGTGCGCCGGATGGTCGACGCCGACCGGCTCCCGGCGACGCGCGACGACGCCGGACGGCTCGTCGTCGAGGGCGCCGCCCTCGCCGCCCTCGCCCAGGAGATCGCCCGACCGGCGGCGGTCGGCACGGTCGCCGACGAGTCCGCCCGCAACCGGATGCGGGGCGTCGTCACCCGGGTCGTCACCGACACCGTCATGGCGCAGGTGGAGATGCAGTGCGGACCGTTCCGCATCGTCTCGCTGCTCTCCCGCGAGGCCGTCGAGTCCCTCGGCCTCGAGGTCGGCAGCGTCGCCGTCGCGTCGATCAAGTCGACGAACGTCGTCGTCGGGGTCCCGCAGTGACCGCCCGCGGACCCCGCGCGACGCCGGCCGCAGCCGCCGCCATCGTCGCGGCCCTCGGCCTCGCCGCCTGCTCCCCCGCGACGACGGAGGACACGAGCGCCGACGCGGAGGTCCCGACCGGCGAGGGGGTCGTCACCGTCCTCGCCGCCGCGTCCCTCACCGAGCCGCTCACGGCGCTCGCCGAGCGCTACGAGGCCGACAACCCGGGCGTCACGGTGCGGATCAGCTTCGGGTCGAGCACGACGCTGGCCCAGCAGATCGCCGAGGGCGCCCCCGTCGACGTGTACGCGAGCGCCGGCGAGTCGGCGCTCGACCTGCTGCCCGAGGACGTCGCCGCCGACGCGGGCCGTGCGACCGTCGCCCGCAACACCGTCGAGATCGCGACGCCGCCGGACGACCCCGGCGGGGTGTCCTCGCTCGCGGACCTCGCCGACCCCGACCTCGACGTCGTCCTGTGCGCCGACACCGTCCCCTGCGGGAAGGCCGCCGACGAGGTGCTCACCGCCGCGGGTGTCACCCCGAACGTCGTCTCCCGCGAGGTCGACGTCAAGGCGACCCTCACGAAGGTCACCCTCGGCGAGGCCGACGCGGCGATGGTCTACCACTCCGACGTCGTGAGCGCCGGCGACGACGTCCGCGGCGTCGAGATCCCCGACGCCGACAACGTCACCCTCGTCTACCCGATGCTGTGGTTCTCGCAGGACCCCGACGTCGTCGGGTTCGCCGACCTCGTCCGCGGCACCGACGGCACGAGCGCCCTCGTGGAGGCGGGGTTCCTCGCGCCGTGACGACCGCCACCCCCGGCGCCTCGCCGGAGCACGGGGCCCCGGTCCGCCGGCCGCGCCCCGGCCTCTCCCGCCCCGGCCTCTCCCGCGCCGTCCTGCTCGTCCCGGCCGGGCTCGGTGTCGCCCTCGTCGTGCTGCCGCTGGTCGGGCTCCTCCTGCGGACCGACTGGCCGCGCATCCTCGAGAACCTCTCGGCCCCGCTCGTCTGGCCCGCGATCCGGCTCTCGCTGCTCACCACGCTCGCGACCGTCGCGGTCTGCTGCGTCCTCGGGACCCCCCTCGCCTGGCTGCTCGCCCGGGCCGACGGCCGCGCCGCGTCGTGGCTGCGGGCCGTGCTCACCGTCCCGGTCGTCCTGCCCCCCGTCGTCGGCGGCGTCGCGCTGCTCATGGCCTACGGCCGCCGAGGGGTCGTCGGCGCCCCGGTCCTGGAGCTCCTCGGCCTGCGCCTGCCGTTCACCCCGACCGCGGTCGTCCTCGCGCAGGTCTTCGTCTCCCTGCCGTTCTTCGTCCTCGCCGTCGAGGGGGCGATGCGCGGCGTCGACGCCCGGTACGACGCCGTGGCCGCGACCCTCGGCGCCTCACCGCTGCGGGTCTTCACCCGCGTCGCGCTGCCGCTCGCCGGACCGGGGATCGCCTCCGGCGCCGCTCTCGCCTGGGCCCGGGCGCTCGGGGAGTTCGGGGCCACGATCACCTTCGCCGGCAACTTCGAGGGGCGGACCCAGACCGCGCCGCTCGCGGTCTACGTCGCCCTGCAGAACGACCCGCAGGCGGCGATCGCCCTGAGCATCGCGATGCTGGCCGTCTCGCTGCTCGTCCTCGGCCTGCTCCGCGGACGGTGGCTGCGATGAGCCTCGACGCGCTGGTGCGGGTCCGCCGGGGGGTGATGACCGTCGAGGTGCCGCTCGCCGTCGACGACGGCCGGGTCGTCGCGGTCCTCGGACCCAACGGCGCCGGGAAGACGACCGCCCTCCACGCCCTCGCGGGGCTCGTGCCGCTCGACGGCGGGCACGTCCGCGTCGACGGCGCGACGTGGGCGGGCGACGGCGTGCACCGGGCGCCGGAGGACCGGGCCGTCGGGCTCCTCGCCGCCGACCACCTGCTCTTCCCCCATCTCGGCGCGCTCGCCAACGTCGCCTTCGGGCCCCGCAGCCGCGGGGTCGACCGCCGCTCCGCCGAGCGGCGGGCGCGCGAGGAGCTCGACGCGCTCGGGGTGGGCGACCTCGCGGGCCGACGACCCTCTGCGCTCTCGCACGGCCAGGCCCAGCGGGTCGCCCTGGCGCGGGCCCTGGCCACCGACCCCCGGCTGCTCCTGCTCGACGAGCCGCTCTCGGCCCTCGACCCCGCGACCCGGCCGCACGTGCGAGCCGGCCTGGCCGCCCGGCTGCGGGCCTACGCCGGGATGACGGTCGTCGTCACCCACGACCCCCTCGACGCCCTGACCCTCGCCGACCACCTCGTCTTCGTCGAGGACGGCCGGGTCGTCCAGGAGGGCTCGCCGGCCGAGGTCGTGCAGCGTCCCCGCGACCCGTACGTCGCGCAGGTCGTCGGCCTCAACCTGCTCGCGGGCGTGGGCTCCGGGACCGGCGCGGGCGACGCGGTGACGACCGCGCTCGGTCCCGTCGTCACGAGGGACGGCGGGGCCGACCGTGACGCCTGGGTGGCGTTCGCCCCGTCGGCCGTCGCCCTCTACGACGAGCGTCCGCACGGCTCGACCCGCAACGTGTGGTCGGCGACGGTCGGCTCGGTCGAGCTCGTCGGGCAGAGTGCCCGGGTGCGCCTGCTCGTGGGCGCCGCGCAGACCCCGCTCGTCGCCGAGGTGACGGCCGGCTCGGTCGCCGGCCTGCGGCTCCAGGCCGGGACCCGGCTGTGGGCGGGGGTCAAGGCGAGCGAGGTGACGTCCTACCCGCGGTGACCCGGTCGACGATTGGTTGGACGTCCTACCACCTCGCTACCGTGGGCCCATGCCAGCGACGAGGCTCATGCCGACCGAGGAGGGCCAGGACCTCATCGACCTGACCCGCGAGATCTGCGCCAAGGAGCTCGCGCCCCGGGTCGACGACGCCGAGCGGGCGGCCGCCGACGGCGAGTCCTTCCCGACGGAGGTCTTCCGCACCCTCGGGTCCGCGGGGCTGCTCAGCCTGCCCCACCCCGAGGAGCACGGCGGGTACGCCCAGCCCTACGAGGTCTACCTCCAGGTCGTCGAGGAGATCGCGAGCGCGTGGATGTCGGTCGCCGTCGGCGTCTCGGTCCACTCGCTCACCGCCTTCCCCGTGACGACGTACGGCACCGACGAGCAGCGGGCCGCGATGCTGCCGGCGATGCTGTCCGGCGACACCCTCGGCGCCTACTGCCTCTCCGAGCCGCTCGCCGGCTCCGACATCGCCTCGATGACGACGCGGGCGGTCCGCGACGGCGACCACTACGTCCTGCGCGGACGGAAGGCCTGGATCAGCCACGCCGGGCACGCCGACTGGTACACGACCTTCGCCCGGACCTCCGACGACGGCGGGAAGGGGCTCTCCTGCCTCGTCGTCCCCGCCGACGCCGAGGGCCTGTCGTTCGGCACCCCGGAGCGGAAGATGGGGCTGCACTGCGACACCGTCCGGGAGGTCGTGTACGACGACGTCCGCGTCCCCGTCGAGCGCCGCATCGGGGACGAGGGCCAGGGGATGGCGATCGCGCTGTCCGCCCTCGACGCCGGCCGGCTCGGCATCGCCGCCGCCGCGACGGGCCTGGCCCAGGGCGCGCTCGACCTCGCCGTCGGCTACGCCGGCGAGCGCGAGCAGTTCGGCCGCCCAGTCGCGCAGTTCCAGGGGCTGCAGTTCCTCCTCGCCGACATGGAGGCGGCGGTGACGAGCGCCCGTGCCACCTACCTGCACGCCGCCCGGCTCAAGGACGCCGGGCGCACCTTCGGCAAGGAGGCGGCGGTCGCCAAGCTCGTCGCCACCGACACGGCGATGCGGGTGACGACGGACGCCGTCCAGGTGCTCGGCGGCGCCGGGTACACCCAGGACTTCGCCGCCGAGCGGTACATGCGCGAGGCGAAGGTCACCCAGATCTTCGAGGGCACGAACCAGATCCAGCGCCTCGTCATCGGTCGGCACCTCACCCGCTGACGGAACCGCGGACGGCCCGCCGTCGTCCCACCGGGACGAGCACCCCAGCGGAAGGACCCCTGATGCATGCCCCCGCCCTCATCGCCACCGCCCTGCTCGCGGCGAGCCTCACCGCCTGCGGCAGCGCCACCTCCGAGGAGGGGACGGCCCAGGACGGCGCGTCGGGCACCCAGCCGAGCGGGACACCCCCGACCCCGGACACCGTCCCCGGCACCCCGAGCGAGCTGCCGAAGCCGTCCTCCAGCCCCACCGTCCCCCCGCCGGTCGACGCGGACCCGCCGCCCGGGCTGCGCGAGCGCCCGGCCGTCGAGCGGGCCGTCGCCGACGCCGCGAAACGCTCGAACGTCGCGGAACCCCGGGTCGTCGTCGCGGCCTTCACCCCGGTGACGTGGAACGACGGCTCGCTCGGCTGCCCGCAGCCCGACGAGTCCTACATCGCGATGCAGGTCGAGGGCGAGCTGCTGCTGCTCAGCGTCGACGACGAGCTGCTGTCCTACCACGCGGGCGACGACGGGTCCTTCACGTACTGCGCCGAGCCCACCGACGGCTACACGGTCCGCCCGGGCTGACCCGCCCCGGCCCCCTCACCCTCGGGCCGACCGGCGCCCGCACGTGGCGGGACCGGGCCGTCTCGTACCCGGCCCGGTCCCACGGACAGGCTAGGGAGACCCGGCGACGGTGCCGTGCACGACACGCGGCGCCACGGTCACCGCCGTCAGCGGTCGGGGTCGCGCGAGATCCCCGGGAGCAGGGTGTCGCCGCTGCGCAGCGCCGCCAGGGCGTCCGGGCTCACCTGCTCGACGTACCGCAGCCCCTTGCGGCGGTAGCGCACGAGCTGGACGGCCCCGAGGGCCCAGAAGAGGTACTGGACCGACATCGCCACCCGCATGTCGGTGAGGGTGTACTCCGACGGACCGCCCGGCGCCCGGACGTCGAGGACGACGCCGATGAGGGCGATGCACAGGAGGGAGGCGACGAACCCCCCGCTGTTGACGACCCCGCTCGCCCGGCCGAGGTGGCTCGAGCGGTGGAACGTGCGCGCGAGGTCGAACCCCACGAGCGAGCTGGGCCCCCCGACGGCGGTGACGACGGCGAGGGCGACGAGCAGCCCCGTCGGGGCGGGGCCGGGCCACAGCAGGACGACCGCCCACGACGCCGCGATGGCCAGGACGATGCCGAGGACGAGCTGCGAGCGGCGGAAGGGCGAGCGGGCCGTCACCGCCGCGATGACGGGCCCCGCGACCATCGCCGTCACGGTCATGACGACGAGGACGACCGACGCCGTACGGGTCGACATTCCCTCGCTCACGAGGAACGGGAAGCCCCACAGCAGCGTGAAGACGGTCGTGCTGAACTGCGAGGTGAAGTGCACCCAGAGCCCGAGCCGGGTCCCCGGGTTCCCCCAGACCTCGGCGAGGGTGCGGGCGAGCGCTCGCACCTTGATCCGCTCGACGGCCTCGCCGCGGTACGGCGAGTCCCGCACGACGAGTAGCAGCGCTACGGACAGCACGACGCCGGCGCCCGCGGCGACGGCGTACGCCCTGGTCCAGCCCCACACCGAGAGCGCGGCGGCGAGCGGGGTCGCGGCGACCACGGCGCCGAGCTGGCCGGTGACCCCGGTGACCTGCGTGACGAACGGGGCCTGCTTGACCCGGAACCACAGCGCCACGAGCCGCAGCAGCGAGGTGAAGACCATCGCGTCGCCCGCGCCGATGAGGACACGCGCGACGATACCCACCTCGAAGGACCCGGCGACCGCGAACACCGCCTGCCCCCCGGACATCAGGAGCAGCCCGACGAGCATGAGGCGCTTGGAGCCGAAGCGGTCCAGGAGCACCCCGACCGGCACCTGCATGCCGGCGTAGACGAGCAGCTGGACGACGGTGAACGTCGACAGCTGGGCGGCGGAGATGTCGAAGCGCTCGGCGGCGAGCAGGCCGGCGACGCCGAGCGAGGTGCGGTGGAAGACCGCGAGGACGTAGACCGAGAGGCCGACGACCCAGATCGCCCAGGCGCGCCGACGCCCGATCGAGTGCACCTGGCGCAGGACGGGCTGGGTCACCCGCCGATTCTAGGAACCCGCCCCGACGCTCGCGACGGTGTCCGCCGCGCGGTTGCGAGGATGGGGGCATGAGCAGCGAGCGCGACCACGGACCGCCGCAGCCGCGGTCCCCCGAGGACCTGCGCGCCGAACGCCGCCGGCAGGCCACCGAGGCGGCGGAGTACCACCACGCCGCCGCCCGGCGGGCCAAGGAGGCCGAGGCGCGCACGACGGCCCCGGTCGTCGCCGCCTTCGCCGAGGACCTCCGCGCCGCCGGGGTGCCGTCGACGCCGCTGAAGGCACGTCCCTACAGCGGGCGGGGGACGCTGCGCACGGACGTCGAGGGCTGGTACGTGCGGCGGGACCGCTCGATCGGGGTGGGCACCGACGGCCTCTGGTACGTCCTCGTCGTCCCGCCGAGCCTGCGCGGGCGCCTCCTCGGGATCCACCTCGAGCCCTCGTCGGCGCCGCTCACCGTCGGCGCGGGCGGCCGGGACGGTGACTCGGTCGACCTCGGGACGCTCCTGGACCTCCGGCGCGCGGCCGGCGCCGACTTCCCCGCCTGAGACGGCCCGGACGCCCGGCTCAGGCGAGCGAGTCCTCCCAGGCCCGGTGCAGGTCGGCGTACCGGCCTCCGGACCGGGCGGCGAGGACGGCCGGCGGTCCGTCCTCGACGACCCGCCCGTGCTCCATGACCAGCACCCGGTCGGCGATCTCGACGGTCGAGAGCCGGTGGGCGATGATGACGGCCGTCCGCCCCGCGAGGACGGTGCGCAGCGCCCGCTGGACCAGCCGCTCGGACGGCACGTCGAGCGAGGACGTCGCCTCGTCGAGGATGAGGACGGCGGGGTCCGCGAGGAACGCGCGGGCGAACGCGACGAGCTGCCGCTGGCCGGCGGACAGCCGGCCGCCCTGGTTCGCGACGACGGTGTCGTACCCGTCGGGCATCGCGCTGATGAACTCGTGGGCGCCGAGCGCCCGCGCGGCGGCGACGACGTCGTCCATGGAGGCGTCGGGACGGCCGAAGCGGATGTTGTCGGCGACCGTGCCGGAGAAGAGGTAGTTCTCCTGGGTCACCATGACGACGTCCGCGCGCAGGGTGTCGCCGGCGAGGCGCCGGACGTCGTGCCCGTCGAGGAGCACCCGCCCGGCGGTGGGGTCGTAGAAGCGGGTCGCGAGCTTGGCGAGCGTCGTCTTCCCGGCACCGGTCGTGCCGACGACGGCGACCGTCTGCCCCGCGGGGATCGTGAGGTCGAGGTCGGGCAGCACCGGACGGCCCTCGACGTAGTGGAAGCCGACGTGCTCGAAGCGCAGCTCGCCCCGGATGCCGTCGACCTCCTCGGGGTCCTCGGGCTCGGGGACCCCGGGCCGCTGCTCGAGCACCCCGGCGAGCTTGTCGAGGGCGGCGCACGCCGACTGGAACGTGTTGTAGAACTGGCTGATCTCCATCATCGGCTCGAAGAACTGCCGCAGGTACAGCAGGAATGCCGCGAGGACGCCGACCGTCACCTCGCCCTGCGTCGCGCGGTAGCCGCCGTAGAGCAGGACGACGGCGATCGTCACGTTGCCGATGAGCCGGATGCCCGGCATGAAGAGCGCGACGAGCCGGAACGCGACGAGGCTGGCCCCGCGGTACTGGTCGCCCACGTCGTCGAAGATCTCCTGGTTGCGCGGCTCGCGGCGGAAGGCCTGGACGGCGCGCACCCCGCCCATCGTCTCGACGAAGTGGACGATGACGAGCGCGACCTTCTCCCGGGTCACCCGGTAGCTGCGGGCCGAGGCCGTGCGGAACCAGTTCGTCACGAGCGCGAGGAACGGGCCGCAGAGCAGCGCGACGAGCCCGAGCTCGACGTCGAGGAACAGGAGGATGCCCGCGGTCCCGACGAGGGTGAGCGCCGCCGTGACGAGGCCGTCGAAACCGGTCTCGAGCATCTCGTAGATCGCGTCGACGTCGGAGGTCTGCCGGGAGATGACCCGCCCGGAGGTGTACGTGTCGTGGAAGGCCGGGCTGAGCGCCTGGAAGTGCCGGAAGACCCGGCGGCGCACCTGGTAGAGCACCTGCTGGCCGATCCGGCCCTGCATGAGGAGGAAGCGGTGCCTGGCCAGCGCCTGGCTCAGCGTGGCGACGAGGACGAGCCCGACGACGAGCAGGAGCGGACCGAGGTCGTCGTCCTCGCGGATCGGCGGGATGCCGACGTCGATGCCCTCCTTGACGAGGTAGGGGATCGAGAGCCGGGCGACGTTCTCGACGAGGACGACCGCGACGAGCACCCCGAGCGCCTTGTGCCACGGCCGCAGCAGCTCGCGCAGCAGGCGGCGGGCGGCGTCGCCGCTGCCGGAGGTGAGGTTCTCCGCCGCGTCCTCGGACACGTCGGCGAGCGACCCGCGCCACCGCCACCGGTCGGCGCGCTCCTCGGCCGCGTCCTGCTCGACCTCCTCGGGCGCGGGGCGGTCCTGGACGCTCACGCGGGGACCTCCGCGTCGTCGTCGGCGTCCGCGGCGAGCAGGTCGCGGTAGGCCGGGACGGTCGCGAGGAGGTGCCGGTGGTCGCCGACGTGGGTCACCGTGCCGTCCTGGAGGAGGGCCACCCGGTCGGCGAGCAGGACGGTCGAGGCGCGATGGGCGACGACGAGCGCCGTCGTGTCGGCGAGGACCCGCCGCAGGGCGTCCTCGACGAGCCGCTCCGTGTGGACGTCGAGCGCCGACAGGGTGTCGTCGAGGACGAGGACGCTCGGACGGGCGAGGACGGCCCGGGCGAGGGCGAGCCGCTGCCGCTGGCCGCCGGACAGGGCCATCCCCTGCTCGCCGATCCGGGTGTCGAGCCCGAACGGCAGGTCGTGGACGAAGTGCGCCTGGGCCACGTCGAGCGCCTCCTCGATCTCCACGTCGCTCGCGTCGGCCCGGCCGAGGGTGAGGTTCTCGCGGGCGCTCATCGAGAACAGCGTGGGCTCCTCGAAGGCGGTCGCGACGAGCGAGCGCAGGTGCTCCAGCGGCAGGTCGCGCACGTCGACGCCGTCGATCGTCACGCGTCCGCCGGAGACGTCCCAGAGCCGCGGCAGCAGCGCGGTCAGAGCCGTCTTGCCGGACCCGGTCGCCCCGACGAGCGCGACGGTCTCCCCCGGCTCGAGGGTGAGGTCGAGGCCGCGCAGCACCGGCTCGTCCGGCGCGTCCGGGAAGGCGAACGAGACCCCCTCGAAACGCACCGCGCCCCGCGGGTGGGCGATGACCCGGTCGCCGCCGACGACGGTCGGCTCGGTGTCGAAGATCTCGAGGATCCGCGCGGAGGAGGTCATCGCCTCCTGGGCCATCGCGAGGATGACGCCGAGCGAGCTGACCGGCCACACGAGGCTGAGCATCAGGGTGATGAAGGCGACGAGGTCGCCCGCGGACAGCTCGCCCCGTCCGACGCCGACCGCCCCGAGCCCGAGGACGAGCACGACGGCCAGGTTCGGGATGGCCGCGAGGAAGGTCCAGAACCGGGCCGAGAGCGACACCTTGCGCAGGCTGGTGCCGAGCAGGGTCGTCGCGGCCGCCTCGTACTGCCGGGACACGTGCTCGGCGCGCCCGAAGGACTTCACCGTGCGGATGCCGACCGCGCCCTCCTCGGACAGGGTCGCGAGGTCGCCCTGCTCGTCCTGCACCTGCCGGGACACGACGACGTACTGCTTCTCGAAACGCATCGAGAGCCACACGACGGGGACGGCGGTCGCCCCGACGACGAGCCCGAGCGGCCAGTACATGTGGAGCAGCACCCCGGTCGTCACGAGCACCTGGACGACGTTGGTGAGGAGGAAGAGCATCCCGAACCCGCTGAACCGGCGGATCGAGGACAGGTCGGTCGTGGCGCGGCTCAGCAGCTGGCCGGACTGCCACCGCGAGTGGAAGGCCATCGGCAGGCGCTGGAGGTGGGCGTAGAGGTCGTGCCGGATCGTCGTCTCGAGCCCGAGCACCGCCGAGGACTGCACCCAGCGGCGCCACCACGTGAGCACGGCCTCGAGGACGCCGAGGGCGAGGGCGAGGCCGGCGAGCGGCACGAGGGCCCCGACGTCACCGCCGGTGACCGGGCCGTCGATGATCTCGCGGATGACGAGCGGGATGCCGATCGCGAGACCGACCCCGGCGAGCGCGGTCGAGAGCATGACGACGAGCGCCCCGACGTAGGGGCGCAGGTACCCGCGCAGGCGCCACAGCGACCGCACGTCGGCGGGTGGGGTGGCGTCGGGGTCCGGCCCCAGGGGGGTGCGTCCCTGGTCAGCGGAGGATGACATCGTTCTCGACTCTACGACCGACCACCGACGGGGCGGGGGTCGCGTCCCCGCCGCATCGGGGTCAGGATAGACGGAGCACCACCGATCCCAGGAGGTAACGATGCCCGGTCGCAAGGACCCCGGCCCGTCCGTGAAGGACGACGAGCTCTACGAGTCGCTGCGCGAGGACGGCGCGAGCAAGGAGAAGGCGGCCCGGATCGCCAACTCGGCGGCCCGGACCTCTCGGCGCTCGGTCGGGAAGCGGGGCGGCAAGGCCCCGTCGTACGAGGAGTGGTCGGTGGCCGACCTCCGGCAGCGGGCCCGCGAGCTCGACGTCGAGGGACGCTCCTCGATGCGCAAGGCCGAGCTCGTCGAGGCGCTGCGGTCCCGGTGACCCCCCGCCGTCCGTCCTTCCCCCGCCGACGCGAAGGCGCCCGGGAGACGCGTGCAGGGGGTTCGAGTCTCCCGGGCGCCGGCTCGGGGGCCCGACCCGCGACGGGCGCGGACGGACGCGAGTAATGTACACCGCACTGACCCCGACCGACGCACCGTCCCGGCCCTCGGCTGTGCGGTGTCTCAGGAGGACGGCATGAGGCTGCTGCTCGTGGAGGACGAGCGCGCCCTCGCCTCGGCGGTGTGCGAGGCGCTGCGCGAGGCCGGCTGGGTGGTCGACCACGCCGAGGACGGACGGGACGGGCTGCGCCGCGGCGTCGCCGGACATTACGACGTCATCGTGCTCGACATCATGGTCCCGGGGATGAACGGCTACGACGTCCTCAAGCACCTGCGGGAGCACGAGGTCTGGGCGCCGGTCCTCATGCTCACGGCCAAGGACGGCGAGTTCGACCAGACCGACGCCTTCGAGCTCGGCGCCGACGACTACGTGACGAAGCCGTTCAGCACCCCCGTCCTGCTCGCCCGGCTCCAGGCCCTCGCCCGGCGCGGCACCCCCGAGAAGCCGGTCGCGATGTCGGCCGCCGGGCTCACCCTCGACCCGACGACCCGCCGGGTCACCCGCGAGGGGCGCGAGGTGCAGCTCACCGCCCGCGAGTTCGCGCTGCTCCACCACCTGATGCGCCGCTCCGGCCAGGTCCAGAGCAAGGCCGAGATCCTCGAGAACGTCTGGGACTCGGACTACCCCGGTGCCGACAACGTCGTCGAGGTCTACATCGGCTACCTGCGGCGCAAGATCGACACCCCCTTCGACGCCCGCATCATCGAGACCGTGCGCGGGATGGGCTACCGGCTCAACCCGGTTCCGGGGTCGCAGGAATCCTGACGACGAAGCGGCACCAGCCGTCCGGGCTCTCCGTGGCCCGCACCGTGCCGTCGTGGGCCGCCGCGATCTCGGACACGATCGCCAGGCCCAGCCCGGTGCCGCCGGTCCCTCGGGTGCGCGAGTCGTCGAGCCGCACGAACCGGCCGAAGACCCGCTCCCGGTCCTCCTCGGCGATCGGCGGGCCGTCGTTGTCGACGGTGAGCCGGGCGTGCTCCCCGTCCCGGGTCAGCGACACCCGGACCGAGGTGTCCCGGTGCCGCTCGGCGTTCTCGAGCAGGTTGCGCACGACCCGGCCGAGGCGGGCCTGGTCGCCGTCGACCCGGACGGGCTCGACGGTGACGGCCGCCTGGAGCCCCCGCGAGCGCAGCGCGGCCGTCTCGGACAGCACGACGTCGTCGAGGTCGACCTCCGCCCGGTGCAGCACCATCGCGTGCTCGTCGGCGGACGCGAGGGTCAGGAGGTCACCGACGAGGACGGTGAGCCGGTCGACCTCGGCGGTGGCCCGGGCGGCGACGGCCTGCCGCTCGGCGGCGGGACGGTCCTCGGCGAGCCGGTCGAGGAGCACCCGGATCGTCGCGAGCGGGGAGCGCAGCTCGTGGCCGGCGTCGGCGACGAAGGCCCGGCGCGAGGCGTCGGCGCGCTTCATCCGGTCGAGCAGGTGGTTCATCGTCTCCGCGAGCCGGGTCAGCTCGTCCCGGCCGGCGGGCACCGACAGCGCGGGCCCGGCCGCTCCGCCGGTGGCGGCGACCGCCTCGACCTGGTCGCGCATCCGCTCGACGGGCCGCAGCGCCTGGCCGACGGCGAAGGTCGTCACGGCCCCGAGCACGGCGACGAGCCCGATGGCGCCGATCGTCGCGAACTCCGCCGACCGGCCGAGGGCCGTCGACTCGACCCGGGTGGGCACGGCGACGAGGACGAGGAGGTCGGTGACCCCGTCCGAGGCGACGGCGTCGGCGGCGGCGACGACCCACGTCCCGTTCTCCTCGCCGGGGACCTCGTCGAGGCTGCCGACGCGCAGCTGGCCGTCGCGCAGCCGGGGCAGGGCGACGGGCACGTCGGGCGCCCCCTGGCTCGCCCCGAGGACCTCCTCGGTCGCGGGGTCGACCACCTGGACGATGCGGTTGCCCCCGATGACCCGGTGGCTGCGCATCGCCTCCTCGACGTCCTGGTCCGCGAGCTCGCTGCGCAGCTCGGCCGCCTCTGCCCGCGCCACGTCCTCGGCGCTGGCCCGCAGCACCTGGCCGAGGGAGTAGTAGACGATCCCGGCGAGCGCGGCGCTCACGAGGACGACGACGGGCAGGGTGAGCACGAGGATCCGGCTCCGCAGTCCCAGCCGTCCACGCATGGGGCGAGTCTAGGTCGCGGGGGCGTCAGTCGAAGGCGGCCCGGACGGCGGCCATGTCCTCGCCCCCGTGCCCCCGCTCCGACGCCGCGTCGAACGTGGCCCGGACGGCGTCGAGCAGCACGGTCGGCACGCCCGCGGGGCCGGCGGCCTCGACCATGAGCCCGAGGTCCTTGCGGACCCCGTCGAGCGCGAAGGACGGCGTCGCCCAGTCCTCCTCGAGCATCGCCCCGCCCTTGAGCCGTGCGTACGGCGAGTCGACGGGACCACCCTCGATCGCCTCGAGGAAGAGCCGCGGGTCGACGCCGAGCGACTCCGCGAGGGCGAGCGACTGCCCGGTCCCGGCCGTGAGGAGGGCGACCCACGCGTTGCACGCGAGCTTGAGCGCGCTCGCCGCCCCGACGGCGTCGCCCGCGACGACGGTCCGGGAGCCGACGGCCCCGAGGACGGGCGCGACCCGCTCGCGCAGCGCCGCGGGACCCGAGAGGAGCACGACGAGGGCGCCGTCCTCGGCGGGCCCCCGCGTCCCGAGGACGGGCGCGTCGAGCACCCGGTCACCGCCGACCTCGGCCACCCGGCGCGCCCCGTCGACGCCGACGGTCCCGCACTGCAGCCAGACCCCCTCCGGGGCGAGGGTCTCGACGACCTCGCGGCCGACGTCCACCGCCGCGTCCGCGTCGAACAGCATCGTGAGGACGACGTCCGAACCCGCGACGGCCTCCCCGACGGAGGCCGCGACGACGGCACCGTCGTCCGCCAGCGGGGCCGCCCGGTCCGCCGACCGGTTCCAGGCCCGGACCTCGTGCCCCTCGCGCAGCAGCGACCGCGCCATCCCCGACCCCATGATCCCCGTGCCCAGCACCGCGACCTGCATCGACGTCTCCTTCCACGACGTGGCGTCCGCGCCCGCGGACCTCCTCACCATGCCACCGGTCCTCGGACGGGAGGACCGTCGGTGCGCGTCGCTACGCTGCGGCGATGGCGAGCACGCACCCGGCCGACGGGCACGACCTCATCCGGGTGCGCGGCGCCCGCGAGAACACCCTGCGCGGGGTCGACGTCGACCTGCCGAAGCGCCGGCTCACCGTCTTCACCGGGGTGTCCGGGTCGGGCAAGAGCTCGCTCGTCTTCGCGACCGTCGCCGCCGAGTCGCAGCGGATGATCAACGAGACCTACAGCGCGTTCGTCCAGGGGTTCATGCCGGCCCTCGCCCGCCCCGAGGTCGACCACCTCGACGGGCTCACGACGGCGATCATCGTCGACCAGGAGCGGATGGGCGCCAACTCGCGCTCCACCGTCGGCACGGCGACCGACGCCAACGCGCTGCTCCGCACCCTGTTCAGCCGCCGCGGCGAGCCGGCCATCGGGCCGCCCAACGCGTTCTCATTCAACGTCCCGACGTCGACGACGAGCGGCACCCGGACGACCTCCACCGGGGAGACCGTCGTCGTCGAGGGCGAGACCTACCTCGGCGGGATGTGCCCCCGGTGCGAGGGCATGGGGCGGGTCAGCGACATCGACCTCGCGCAGCTCGTCGACGAGTCGCGGACCCTCGCCGAGGGCGCGATCACCGTCCCGGGGTACACCCCGGACGGGTGGCTCGTGCGGGTGTACACCGAGTCCGGGCTCGTGCCCGCCGACGTCCTGGTCCGCGACCTCACCGCCGAGCAGCGGGAGGTCTTCCTGTTCGGCGAGCAGCGCAAGGTCAAGGTCGCCGGCATCTCGATGACGTACGAGGGGCTCGTCCCGAAGGTCCGTAAGTCCATGCTGTCCAAGGACGTCGACGCGATGCAGCCGCACGTGCGGGCCTTCGTCGAGCGGGCCGTGACCTTCCAGCCGTGCCCGGAGTGCGAGGGGACCCGGCTCACCGCCGCGGCCCGGTCCTCGCTCGTCGGCGGGCGCTCCATCGCCGACCTGTGCGCGATGCAGATCAGCGACCTCGCCGCGTGGGTCCACGACCTCGACGAGCCCACGGTCGCCCCGCTCGTGCGGGCCCTGGGCGCGCTCCTGGACTCCTTCGTCGCGATCGGCCTCGGCTACCTCTCCCTCGACCGGCCCTCCGGGACCCTGTCCGGCGGAGAGGCGCAGCGCACGAAGATGATCCGCCACCTCGGCTCCTCGCTCACCGACGTCACGTACGTCTTCGACGAGCCGACGGTCGGGCTCCACCCGCACGACATCGAGCGGATGAACGCCCTGCTCCTCGCCCTGCGTGACAAGGGCAACACCGTCCTCGTCGTCGAGCACAAGCCGGAGACCATCGCGATCGCCGACCACGTCGTCGACCTCGGTCCGGGCGCCGGGACCGACGGCGGGACGGTGTGCTTCGAGGGGACCGTCGAGGACCTGCGGCGCAGCGACACCGTGACGGGGCGCCACCTGGACGACCGGGCCCGGCTCAAGGACGCGGTCCGCGAGCCGACGGGGGTCCTCGAGGTCCGTGGGGCCTCGACGCACAACCTGCGGGGGGTCGACGTCGACGTCCCGCTCGGGGTGCTGTGCGTCGTCACCGGGGTCGCGGGGTCGGGGAAGAGCTCGCTCGTCCACGGGTCGGTCGCCGGGCGCGAGGGCGTCGTCGTCGTCGACCAGAGTGCGATCAAGGGGTCGCGGCGCAGCAGTCCCGCGACGTACACCGGGCTGCTCGAGCCGGTCCGCAAGGCGTTCGCGAAGGCGAACGGGGTGAAGCCGGCGCTGTTCTCGGCGAACTCCGAGGGCGCGTGCCCGACGTGCAAGGGGTCCGGGGTCGTCGTCACCGACCTCGGGATGATGGCGACGGTCGAGTCGCCGTGCGAGGACTGCGGCGCCCGCGGGTTCCAGCCGTCGGTGCTCGAGCACACCTTCGGCGGGCACTCCATCGCCGACGTCCTCGCGATGTCCGTCGAGCGGGCGCGGGCGCTGTTCGGTGCCGGGGAGACCCGGGTCCCGGCCGCGGTCGCGGTGCTCGACCGGCTCGTCGACGTCGGGCTCGGGTACGTGACGCTCGGTCAGCCGCTGACGACGCTGTCCGGCGGCGAGCGCCAGCGGCTCAAGCTCGCGGTGCGGATGGGCGAGCGGGCGCGGGTCTACGTCCTCGACGAGCCGACGACCGGGCTGCACCTCGCCGACGTCGACCAGCTGCTCGGGCTGCTCGACCGGCTCGTGGACGGCGGCACGTCCGTCGTCGTCATCGAGCACCACCAGGCCGTCATGGCGCACGCCGACCACGTCATCGACCTCGGCCCGGGGGCGGGGCACGACGGCGGGCGGGTCGTCTTCGAGGGGACGCCGGCACAGCTCGTCGCGGACGCCTCGACGCTCACCGGCCGCCATCTCGCGGCCTACGTCGGCCCCTGACCTCGCCCGCTCCGGCGGCGACTCAGGTGGGGCCGAAGCGCTCGGTCCGGATCGCCGACGGCCGGTGCCCGAGGTCCAGCAGGTGCTCCGTCGCGCTCTCGACGAACCCGGTCGGCCCGCAGACGTAGACGACCGGCGGGACGTCGGTCGCGTCCGGGCCCGGCAGGTCGGCGGCCCGCAGCCGGCCGGGGGCGCGGGTGTCGTCGGGCAGCCCGCCCCGGCTGTACAGCCGGTCGACGACGAGTCCCGGCGTCGTCCGGGACAGCGCGAAGAGCTCGTTCGTGTAGACGACGTGGTCGGGCGTGCGCACCGAGTAGACGAGGTGGAAGGGCGCCGGGTCGCCCGTGCGGGCCTTCTCGCGGACCATCGACATGAGGGGCACGATGCCCGAGCCGCCCGCGACGAGCAGGACCGGGCCCGGCGTCCCGGCGGTCCAGCGGAACCAGCCGCCGACCGGCCCGCGCACCTCGCACTCGTCGCCGGCGCGCATCTGCGCGACGAGGTGGGGCGATACCTCGCCCTCGGTGACGGCCTGGACGGTGAGGACGAGCCGCCCCTCCTCCGGTGCGGAGGCGAGCGAGTACGTGCGCTGGGCGGTGTACCCGTCCTCGGCGGTGAGCCGGACGTCGACGTGCTGGCCGGGGTCGTGGCCGGGCCAGCCGGGGACGTCGAAGGTCAGCGTGCGGGCCGTCCGGGTCTCGAGCCACCCGTCGTCCATCCGCGCCCGCAGCCAGGGCAGGGGCCCCGCCATCAGCGCTGCTCCGTCACCTGGTCAGTCGCCGACGTAGCGCTGCTCGCGCCACGGGTCGCCGTAGGAGTGGTAGCCGAGCCGCTCCCAGAAGCCGGGGCTGTCCTCTCGGAGCAGCTCCAGGCCCGTGAGCCACTTCGCCGACTTCCACAGGTACAGGTGCGGGACGAGGAGGCGGACCGGGCCGCCGTGCCACGGCTCGAGCGGCCGGCCGTCGTACTCGAAGGCCACCCAGGCCCGGCCGTCGACGAGGTCGGCGAGCGGGAGGTTCGTCGTGTACCCGTCCGCGGAGTGCGCGAGGACGTGGTGGGCGCCGGCCCCCGCGTCCCCCAGGACGGCGCCGACGGGCACGCCGCGCCAGCGGGTGTCGAGCTTGCTCCACGTCGTGACGCAGTGCAGGTCGGTCTCGACGTCCTCGGCCGGCAGGGCGCGCAGTCCTCGCCAGTCGAGCGTGGACCTCGACCCGTCGACGTCGGTGACGGTGAGCGTCCAGTCGTCGGTGGACACCCGCGGCGTCGGTCCGATGGCGAGGACGGGGAAGTCGGTCTCGAGGTACTGACCGGGCGGGATGCGCGGGTCGGGCTCCCGGCGACGGCCGTGGAAGCCCCGGGTCACGACGGCCATCCGGACCACCTCTCCCTCTCGACGGGGCCAGGGTGCCACAGGGACCGCAGCGCGCGGTGACGGCGTCCGCGGCCCGGATCGCTCGTGGAGCCGGCGGCCCGCGGCTCGTTACAGTGACCGGATGAGCGCTTTCGGACGGAAGACCGCCTCGTGCCCCGAGTGCGGGGCGGGCGTGCGCGCGGACGACCGCTTCTGCTCCGAGTGCGGGCTGGACCTGTTCGCCGGGACGGCGGAGCCGGGCGAGGGCGGCTACCCGCAGCAGAGCACGTCGCTCTACGACGAGATCATGCCCGGGGCGGGTGCGGCCGCGGTGGGGACGGCCGCGGCGGACGACCGCGACCACGGCGACGACGACCACGGGCACGACGAGCGCACGTACGACGAGGACCTCGCCCCGACCGACGAGCAACCCGTCCACCGCCCCGAGGACCACGCAGTCGAGCAGCCGACGGCGGCCCACCCCGGTTCCGCCGGCCCGGACCCGCGCGACGCCGAGCCGCAGGGATCCGGTCCCGCACACTACGACCCGTACGACGCCGGCGACGGGTACGACGAGCCGAGGTACGACGGCCCGGCGCCCGTCCGTGCGGCGTACGGCGCCCCCGCCCCTCGGGCCGAAGCCGACGACGCCCACGACCCCTACGGCCCCGACGCCTACGACGACCGGGGCGTCCCGGTCGACGGGGACCGCAGGAGCCGCGGCGGCGGGGTGCTCTTCCCGGCGCTCGTCGTCCTCCTCGTCGTCCTGCTCGCCGCCGCCGGCTGGCTGCTGCTCGGCCCGGACGGCGACGACTCGCAGACCGCGGCCCCGAGTCCGTCGTCCACCGGCAGCGTCTCCCCGAGCCCCGAGGACTCCGCGTCCTCGGAGGGCGAGCCGTCGGAGTCCCCGTCGCAGTCGCCGTCCGCCGAGGAGTCCGCCGACGAGCCCGAGGCGGTCGAGATCCCCGCGTCCGCCGAGCAGTGCGAGGAGGTCGGCGGCGCGACGGCCTACCGCGGCAACGACGTGACGAGCTGCCCCTTCGCGGTCTCCGTGACGCGGGCCCTGCTCGAGGACTCGCCGGACCTCCCGGCGACCGTCACCGCGACCTCGCCGGTCACCGACGAGGAGTACGCCATGGAGTGCGAGGACACCGCGCCCGTCGTGTGCCGCGGGGGCGACGACGCGGTCGTGTACGTCGAGCGCCCCGACGAGGGGTAGATCACCCGGCAGCGGACCCGTCGTCGAACGACCCCCCGCGGCCGATCCGCACCGGCCCCCGCACGTCGCGCCCGACAGGCTCGCCCTTCTGCAGCACCCGGACGACTCCTCCGTCCGCGAGGTCGAACGCCAGGTCGCGTGCGGGCCTCGACCAGGGCTTCCAGTCCTCGCCGCCGACGACCCGGGCGACCTCGCTCGGGCACACCGTCCCGTCCGGCCGGTGCCGCAGCAGGGTGCGCAGTGCCGCGGTCATCCGGGTGGCCCGGCCCTCGTCGGACGGCTCCTCCCACCACGGCTCGCCCCGCTCCCCGAGGGCGACCTTGGCGTCCTGGACCCGGTGCCGCGCGGCGTCGCCGTCGGAGCGGACGGCACGACGGGCGGCCATGAGCTCGGCGACGAGCTCGGCCCGGAGCCGGTCGGGGATACCGGGGTCGCTCGCCCGCCAGCGCCGTCCGTCGACGACGACGTACCTGCCGTCGGCGGTCCGTTCCGGCTCGTCCGCGCCCATCTCCTCACCGTACGGGCACCGGCCCGGTGGGTCCCTCCGTGTTGCTCAGCCGACGACGACGCGTCGCACGCTGCTGTACCCGGCGACCTGCCGGGGCGTCGCGACCCGCTCGACCCGGACCTCCCACGTCCCTCGCGAGGCGAACCGGGCGCGGACGGAGGCCGACCCGCTGGAGGTCACGGCACCGGAGGCGAGGGTCCGCCAGGTCCTCGCCCCCACCTTGCGGGCCTGGAACCGCACGCGGGCGCCCGACTCGTAGGGCGTGGCCACGACGGTCGCCCGGACGGCCGCGCCGACCCGCGACGACGACGGGAGGCCGGTCCAGCGGACCGACGCCACCGACGTCGTCGGCCGGGACGGCGACCGGACCGAGGTGCCGGGCACGGTGCCCACGACGACGGCCCGCAGGCGACCCGTCGCGCGTTGCGAGTACCGCAGCCGCGCCACCCCGCCGGACCCGGTCTCGCCGCGGGCGACCGTCACCCACCGGTCCGAGCCGGCGGCGCGCCGCTCCACCGCGACCGCCAGACCGGACCGGGCCGCGGACGTCGTGCCGAGGGTCCGCTCGTCGCTCACGGTCACGGTGGCCGTGTGCACCGAGCCCCACCGGGAACGGTTCGGCGCCTGGAGCGTCACGGTCCGTCGTGCGTGCACGGTGACGGGTCGTTCGGTGACCGGCCCCGCCGCGTCGTGCAGCAGGATCGAGGCGCCCAGTGACGCAGTGCCGGCGGCGGTCGGCACGATCGGCCTCGTCGCGTCGAGCACGGTGACGGAGGTCTCCGGGCAGAGGTCGGGCCCCTCGGACGTCAGGTTCGCCTCGCGGAGGACCAGCCGGCAGTCGCGGACGTCCACCCCCGCGGGGATCCGGGCGCTGAGCCGGGCCGTCGTCCGCCGACCCACGACGAGAGGCGGTGCCTCCACGCGGACCTGGAAGTCGACCACGTCGACGCTCGTCGTGGCGCGCCCGACGACGACCCCCCGTGCGTCGAGCACCTCGACCGAGACCGGCGTCCTCCCGGCCGGGAGACCCGTCGTCGGCAGGGTGACCGTGCGGGAGGAGGGCTGGGTACGGTCCCGCGGGGTGTACCAGGAGAGCAGCCCGCCGGGGTGCTCCGTCGTCCGTCCTCCGACGGTGACCCGGAGGACGCCGAGGTCATCGGTCGAGGCTCGCGGCGCCTGGACCGTCGCCGTCAGGCCGGTCGGCATCCCCAGCGCGACGACCCCACTGCCGCCCGCCCGGGCGGAGACGACGGGACGGTGCGCGACGACGAGGACGCCCGTCCCGGGGTAGGACCAGTGCCCTGCTCCGTCGTGGGCCTGGACGCGCAGCCGGTAGCGGCCCTCGGGAACGGTCGTGGTGTCGAGGACGACGGAGCCCTCCGCGTACCCCGTGTCGGGATCGCTCCCCCACGAGCCGGTCGCGCTCGCCGGTGGTGGGTCGTCGGGCCCCGGCACCAGGGGCTCCAGCGTGACGGCGAGCCGCTCCCCCGCGCCTCGGCCCGGCATCCCGGCGACATGGACGACACCACCGGTGTCGAAGACCTCCGCCGCGTAGCCCGCCGTGTTCTTCGTCGGGAAGGCCTCGAGACGCTTGACCCAGGACGGCGCCACGGGCGGGTCGTAGCGCACGTACGTGCCGTAGGTGTCGAGGGACCGACCCGAGGAGGTGGCCGAGAGGTCGAGACGGGCGCCGCCGGGGTACCACGGGAACCGTCGGTCCGCCGGGTCCACGCGCCACGTGACGCGGCACGTCGCGGTGCAGGTCCCACCCCGGACGACGACCGGAGCCGGAGAGGGTGGGGTGCTGTGCTGCCACGACGGCAGGCGCAGGACCAGCGAGACGTCGGCGGCGCCGGCGCCGGTCAGCTCGGCCACGACGTCGAAGGGCCCGTCGACGACCCCGGGTGTGGCGCTGTCGGCGTTCACGACGAGCAGCGCGACGAGCGGGTCGCCGGGTTCGGAGGCCGCGCCCGGGACCACGGCCGGTCCGGCGACGAGCGCGACGGCGGTGGACAGGACGACCGACAGGCGCGCGACGGCCGACATGGCCTCCCCCTTCTCGATGCGGACGGGCGGAGCGTAACCGTCCCGGACGCTCCTGCGACGGGGAACCGCACCGATCGGACCGAGAGGCCGACGGAGGTCACCGCGGCCGCCACCCCGCCAGGTCGTGCGGCACACGGGGAGACGAGCTGGCGGGGGGACTCGAACCCCCAACCCCCTGTTTACAAGACAGGTGCGCTACCGGTTGCGCCACGCCAGCACGCGACCGGCACCCGGCCGCGGGGCCACACTCTACGCGGGAGGGCACCCCCCGCTGCCCGGGTGCTCGACGGTCCGTGAGCGATACCTCACGCGCCGTCGGGCACCCGCGGACCACCATCGGCGCGGCTCAGAGGCGGCCGTCGCGGAACTCGCGGAAGACGTCCTTCGACTCCTGGTCGAGGACGACGATCGACTGCCCATCCGAGCTCGTCCCGAAGCCGCCCTTCGCGACGTGGTGGCCGACCTTCGTGGGGTTCACCCGGAAGAACGCCGCGACGAAGGTCAGCGCCTCCTCCGCCGACAGGTCGCTCTCGGCGTGCGCGTCGACGAGGGTCATCTCCTCGGCGATGATCTCCGGCCCGGACAGCCGGGCCGCGACGGCCGCCGCGAGCAGGGTGAGCCCCTGGTGCCGCGAGCGCCCGAAGTCACCGTCCGGCAGCGACTTGCGCTCCCGCGCGTAGGCGAGCGCCTTCTCGCCGTCGAGGGTCTGCTCGCCCTTCGGCACGGTGACCGTGTCCTGGAGCACGACCTTCTTCGCGATCGTCATCGGCAGCCCGCCGGACTCGTCGACGATCTCCTCGAACCCGCCGAAACCGGTCGCGACGTACCCCTCGATCGGCAGGCCGGTGACGTCCTCGACGGCCTCGACCTGCCCCTCGCCCCCGTCGAACGCGAACGCGGCGTTGAGCTTCGCGCTGCCGCCGCCGGGCATCGGCGCCCAGATGTCGCGGGCCATCCCCAGGACGCCGCCCCCGCCCTCGCCGTCGATCCCGATGACCTGGATGGCGTCCGCGCGGGTGCCCTTCAGCGTCGTGCCGGGGCGGGCGTCGGAGCCGATGACGAGGACGAACCGCGCCTCGTCGCCGAGGTCGGCGCCCCGGTCCAGCGAGGGCCACCAGCCGCCGACGACCTCCCAGTCCGGGCCGACGGCGAGCGTCACGTCGTCGTCGTGGGTGACGACGGCGACCCGCTGCTTCTTCCAGGTCCCGAGGTGCGCCTGCGCCTCGATCCCCGTCTCGCCCTCGTACACCTCGGCGACGGCGGCGGTGAGCCGCGCGTTCGCGCCGTCGACGACGACGTCGGGCGTGGGGGTCGGCGTCGCGGTCGGCGAGGACGAGGTGGGCGCGGCGGTCGTCGCCGGCTCGGGGTCGCCGGAGCAGGCGGCCACGGACAGGACGAGGGCGGTGGTGAGCACGACGGCAGGGGTGCGCATGGCCCCAGAGGGTAGGCGGCGCCGGGAGTACCGCGGGAATCGCGGGCCCAGCGTGTCCTCAGCGTCGGTCGTCGGGGCGGTGCGGCCGGGAGGTCGTCGGTCCCTCGGCGACGGCGGCGACGTGCTCGTCGTCCCGGCGCCCGTCCTCCGGGCCCTCCGGATCCGGCTCCCCCGGGTCCCGCTCCTCGGCCTGCGCTCTCACCTCGGGCACCGCGAGCTCGATGACGTGGACCGGCACCTCGTCGACCGGGTCGACCACGATCGCCCCGGTCGGGATGCCGAACGCCGCCCCCGCCGACGTCGCGTCGGCCGCCGCCGGTCGGGCGTCCGGTGTCCGGGCGACGCCGCGCATCTTCGTGTCCCACGGCGAGGCGAGGAACTCACCGAGCACCGTGCCGGTCGCGATGGCGAGCAGGACGGCCCCGGCGCTCAGCAGCGTCGTGATACCTGACTGGAGCGACAGCAGCCCCTGCGCGGAGCCCGTCGCGACCATCTCGTAGAGACCGCGGAAGATCGTGAGACCGGGGAGCAGGCCGAACTGCGCCGGCACGACGACGACGAGCGACGGCGCCCCCATCCGCTGCCCGACGAAGCGCCCCGCGAGGCCGACGACGACGGCCGCGATACCGGTGCCGGTGATGACGCCGAACCCGAGCTCGCGGACGAGGAGGGAGACCACGACGACCCCGAGGAGGGTGAGGCCACCGGTGGGGACGATGAGCCGCCACCGGCTCTGGACCGTGACGGCCGCCGCGAGCCCGACGATGAGCGGGGCGAGCAGCGCGGGGACGATCGGCGCCTCGGAGACACGGAGGTCCAGCACCGCGGGCGAGACGAACGACGCGTCGAGCATCCGGGTGAGGTTGAGGAGGACCCCGAGCCCTGCGGCGATGCCGATGATGAGGCCTGTGAGCGAGAGGAAGACGGCGAGCAGACGACCGGCCCCCGTGAGCGGGTAGCCGAAGATCACGTCCTCGATCGCCGAGGCCATCGTGCGTCCGGGCAGCATCGCGACGATGCCGCCGGCGACGACGAAGGCGAAGTCCGGCCCGCCGAACGGGAAGAGGTCCGCGGCCCCGAGGGCGTAGAACCCGCCGGCGAGGAGGGTGGCCGTCCCGGCGTTGATCGCGTTGCCGTAGAACTCCGGCAGGTCGACGCGCTGGTGCAGCCGGTTGACGCCCTGCACGGCGAGGACGACGACGGCCGTGACGAGCGCGGCGACGATCCCGGCACCGATGAGGACGGCGACGGCCGAGGCGAGGACGGCGTTGGCGACGACGAGCGCGTTCGCCGAGAAGTTACGGCGGTGCCGCTCGATCTGGCGCAGCCGGTCCGACGCCTCCTCGACGGTGATGTCGCCCGCGACGAGGGACTGCACGAGCTGGTGGACCGCGACGAGCCGGGCGTAGTCGAAGCGGGTCCGCCGCACGACCTTGAGCAGGGTGTGTGCGCGCCCGTCGCTGCTGCGGGCCTGGGCGAGCACGGACTGCATCGTGATGTCGAGGTCGACCTTGTCGACGCCCGCCGCGGCCGCGACGGCCGCGATGCTCCCCTCGACGTGGGGGGCGCCGGCTCCGCTCCGCAGCATGATCTCGCCGACCCGCACGGCGAGCTCGAGCCCGCGGCGGACCTGGCGCTCCTCCGCAGCGGCGTCGGGGATGCGGGCGTGCCGGTACGGGGTGCGGCGGAGCAGGTCCGCCATCGGCATCGGGTCGGTCGGCATGTCCCCGCGGATGATCCGCGAGCGCCGCTGCTTGGGGGCGTTCACAGCTGGGGGACCACCTGGTCGACCCACGCCGGCGCCTGCTGGAGTGGCGCCCAGACGGGCGCGCCACGGCTCGCGGTCACGGCCAGAAGCGTAGCCGCGAGCAGGAGCAGCGCCACGACGACCACCTGTCGGACGGTCGGGTTGCGCGTGGCGCCCCGGACGAGGCTGCGGCTGCCCCGGCGCAGCGACGCCCCGCCGGGCCCCCACCAGGCGGTGAGCGCGGTGAAGACGGCCCCGGCGAGGAGCGGGACGACGCCGTCGGCACGCGTGCCGCCGCCGGACGCCTCGCCGACGACGAGCGCCCCGGCGAACATCGCGCACACCCCGACGAGCACCGGCAGGGCCGCGGTCGCGACCGTCCCGACGGCCCCGACGACGAGGTGCCACGGCGAGGAGGCGACCGCCATCGGGATGTCGCTGCCACGCGGGCCGTGGGAGTGCCGCCGCATGACGAGCGAGGTGACCGACCGGTCCGACGTGCGGGCGAGGGTCATCCACAGCAGGAGCCCGGCGAGCCCGACGAGCGGGGCGGCGGCGGTGACCCCGGCGAGCAGGGCCAGGAGGGCGAGCAGGGTCCCGCTGCGGTGCGCCTGGCCGATGCGCGGGTCGGTGGCGACCCGGACGACGTCGTCGTGGGGTCCGCGTCCGTCGGAGGGCGGCGGTGGCGGCAGCTGCTCACGGGGCGAGGACGGCTGCTCGCGCGGCGGGGGCGGCGGGTGCTCGTCGGCCCACGTCGACGAGGGCGCGGCCGCAGGCATGACGGCGGTCCGGCCACCCGCGTCGACGGCGGCCGTGTCCCGGGAGCGGCGCACCTCGATGGCCTCGGTGACGGGCTGTCCGTGGGCGTAGGTCTCCAGGGCCCGGACGATCTCGTGGTGGTGCGGCCGCTCGTCGGGCCACGGCGAGAGCGCCGCGTAGAGCAGGGGCTCGATGCGCGGGTCGACGGCGACGAGGTCGGGCTCGCCGGAGGCGACCCGCGCGAGGACGGCGTTCATCTGGCCGCGCCCGAACGGCGGGCTGCCGGAGGCGGCGAAGGCCGTCGTCGCCGCCCACCCCCACCAGTCGGTCGCCGGGGTGACGTCCTCACCGGAGACGACCTCCGGGGCGAGGTAGCCCGGCGTCCCCATGACGAGCCCCGCCGAGGTGAGCCGGACGTCGTCGACGGCGTGGGCGATGCCGAAGTCGATGAGCACGGGATCGCCGCCCACGAGGAGGACGTTTCCGGGCTTGACGTCGCGGTGGACGACGCCCGCCGAGTGGATGGCGTCGAGGGCCTCGGCGAGCCCGGCGGACACCCGGTGCAGTGCGCCGGGGTCGAGCGGACCGCGCTCCTCGACGAGGGCGTCCAGGGCCGGGCCGTCGACGTAGCGGGTCACGACGTACGGGGTCTCGCCGTCGACGTCGGCGTCGACGACCGGGGCCACCCGCGGGCTGCGGATCCGGCTCAGGGTGTCGACCTCGCGGGCCAGCCGGGCGCGGGCGTCGGGGTCGTGGGCGACGTGCGAGCGCAGCATCTTCACGGCGACGGCGCGGCCGTGGTCGTCGAGCCCGAGGTGGACCACGCCCATCCCGCCCTCGCCGAGCCGTTGGACCAGCCGGTAGCGCCCGAGCCGGCGCGTATCCTGCGCGCCGGGCGGGGTCTCGGGCCGGTGCCCGTCGACGGCGTCCGCGGTCATGACATCCACGGTAGGGGCAACGGGCGGACCCCGGGCGGTGCTCCCGGGGTGTCGCGCCCGTCCTCAGGAAGTCATCGGGAAAGGCGGGACGTCACTGGGAGATGTAGTCGCGCAGCTGGTCGCGCTCGGCCTGGAGGGTGTCGATCCGGAACTTCACGATGTCCCCGATCGACACGATCGCCTGGAGGGCGCCGTCGACGACGACGGGGACGTGCCGGATGCGGCGCTCGGTCATCTGCGTCGCGAGGTCCTCGAGGGACTCGTCCGGGTGGCTCGTGTGGACCGACGTCGTCATGATGTCGGCGACCGGGGCGTCGAGCAGGCCCGCCCCGGCGGTGTGCAGGTGCCGCACGACGTCCCGCTCGCTGACGATGCCGGCGACCGCCGTGCCGTCCTCGCTCGCGACGACGGCGCCGATCCGGTGCTCGGCGAGCAGTGCCAGCAGCTCGGAGACGGTGGCGTCGGGACGCACCGTGACGACGTCCCCACCCTTGCGCTTGACCACGTCCGCGATCTTCATGGCCCAACGGTAGGGGTCCGCGGCGGGACACGCCAGAGATGCGCCGGCCGCCGCCAGGCGCGGGACGCCGCCGGCGCGGGACGACCCTGCCTCCGGGGCCCTGCGGCTGGCATACTGGCGGGCACCACGGGCACCGACGCCCGCGGGAGCACCACCTTTACTCGGATCGTCCGGCACGTTCCTGCCGGTGAAGGAAAGGCAACGACGCCCATGGCAACTGTGAAGTTCGACGAGTCGACCCGCATCTACCCCGGGTCCGACACCCCCGCCGTCGACAAGCTCAACATCGACATCGAGGACGGCGAGTTCCTCGTCCTCGTCGGCCCCTCCGGCTGCGGCAAGTCCACCTCGCTGCGGATGCTCGCCGGCCTCGAGGAGGTCAACCAGGGCAAGATCTGGATCGGCGACCGCGACGTCACCGACCTCTCGCCCAAGGACCGCGACGTCGCGATGGTCTTCCAGAACTACGCGCTGTACCCGCACATGTCCGTCGCCGACAACATGGGCTTCGCGCTCAAGATCGCCGGTGTCGACAAGGGCGAGATCCGCAAGCGCGTCGAGGAGGCCGCGAACATCCTCGACCTCACCCAGTACCTCGAGCGCAAGCCGAAGGCCCTCTCCGGTGGCCAGCGGCAGCGTGTCGCGATGGGCCGGGCGATCGTGCGCTCCCCGCAGGTCTTCCTCATGGACGAGCCGCTGTCGAACCTCGACGCCAAGCTCCGCGTGCAGACCCGCACCCAGATCGCCTCGCTCCAGCGCCGCCTCGGGGTCACGACCGTCTACGTCACGCACGACCAGGTCGAGGCCATGACGATGGGCGACCGGATCGCCCTCCTCAAGGACGGCATCCTCCAGCAGTGCGCCACCCCGCGCGAGATGTACGACAAGCCGGCCAACCTCTTCGTCGCGGGCTTCATCGGCTCGCCGGCGATGAACCTCGTCACCGTCCCGGTCACCGCCGACGGCGCGAAGTTCGGCAACCACACCGTGTCCGTGCCCCGCGAGGGCGCGAACGACGGCGGCTCGCACGTCGTCGTCGGGGTCCGCCCCGAGGACGTCGAGCTCACGACGAACAACGACGGCCTCGAGCTGACCGTCGACGTCATCGAGGAGCTCGGCGCCGACGCGTACGTCTACGGCACGCCCACGGACCAGAACTTCACCCTCGAGGGCGGCGACGACAACCTCGCCAAGCCCTTCATCGCCCGCGTCGACGGCCGCAAGGTCCCCGCGAAGGGCGAGAAGATCTACGTCTACCCCAAGGGCCAGCACATGCACGTGTTCAACAAGGAGTCCGGCGCGCGTCTCTGACGCGTCGGCCGACTCGCCCGCAGCGACGACGCCCCGGACGAGCCACTCGTCCGGGGCGTCGCCCTGTCACCACCCCGCCCCCGTGCGGGCGCCGAAGAGCTCCGCACCGCCCACCCCACCGTCGACCCCGACCCCCACTCCCACCCCGACCCCGACCCCGACCCCAGGACGACCGATGGCCCTCGAGCTCACCGCCGCCCGGCCCGACCCGGCACTCCTCGACCTGCCCTGGCGCACCCCGCTCGAGGACTGGCCCGAGGACATCCTCGCCGCGCTCCCCCGCGGCATCTCCCGGCACGTCGTCCGGTTCGTCCGCCTCTCCGGACGGGTGCTCGCCATCAAGGAGATCAAGGACGACATCGCCCGCCGCGAGTACGAGATGCTGCGCGACCTGCGGCGCCTGCACCTGCCGACCGTCGAGCCGTTCGCCGTCGTCAGCGGACGCGTCGGGGTCGACGGCGAGCCGCTCGACGCCTGCCTCGTCACCCGGCACCTCCAGTTCTCCCTCCCCTACCGGGCCCTGTACAGCCAGTCGCTGCGCAAGGGCACGGCCACCCGGCTCATCGACGCCCTCGCCGTCCTCCTCGTCCGGCTGCACCTCACCGGGTTCTGGTGGGGCGACGTGTCGCTGTCGAACACCCTCTTCCGACGCGACGCCGGCTCCTTCGCCGCCTACCTCGTCGACGCCGAGACCGGCGAGCTGCGCAACCGGCTCAGCGACGGCCAGCGTGAGCACGACCTCGACATTGCCCGGGTCAACATCGCCGGCGAGCTGATGGACCTCGAGGCCGGCGGGCTGCTCCAGGAGGAGCGCGACCCCATCGAGGTGAGCGAGCGGATCATGACCCGCTACCGCGAGCTGTGGGCCGAGCTCACCGCCGAGGAGCACATCGTCGAGACCGAGCGCTGGCGCGTCGACGACCGCATCCGACGGCTGAACAAGATGGGCTTCGACGTCGACGAGCTCGAGATCACGACCGACTTCGACGGGACGACGATCCGGATCCAGCCGAAGGTCGTCGACTCCGGGCACCACTCCCGGCGGCTGCTGCGGCTCACCGGTCTCGACGTGCGCGAGAACCAGGCGCGGCGGCTGCTCAACGACCTCGAGGTCTTCTCCGCCGCGACGGGCCGCCAGGGCGAGGACGAGGAGATCGTCGCCCACGACTGGCTCGCCCGGGTCTACGAGCCGGTGACCCGCGGGGTGCCGGCGTCGCTGCTCGCCAAGCTCGAGCCGGCCGAGGTCTTCCACGAGGTGCTCGAGCACCGGTGGTACATGGCCGAGCGCGCCCGGCACGACGTCCCGATCACCGACGCCCTCGCCGACTACGTCGCGAAGGTGCTGCCGGGCAAGCCGGACGAGCGCGCCGTCCTCGGGGTCGACACCGAGGAGCTGCCGGTCATCGCCGACCGGAACGCCTAGGCTGCGAGCGCACCGACGAGCGCCCAGGGGGACCCCGTGACCGACCAGCCGTACCCGCCGCCGCAGCACCCGTCGGGTGGTCCGGCCGCCCCGGGACCGGCGCCCGCAGGCCCGCCCACGAACCCCTACGGCGGGCACGCCGTCGTCCCCGCCCCCGGGTACCCGTCGGCGGCCCCCGGCACGATCGGCTACGTCGAGACGCACTTCGGCCGGGTGGCGACCTTCGAGAAGCGCTTCCTCGCCTACCTCGTCGACACCCTCCTCGTCCTCGTGCCGCTCCTCGGCGTGTTCGCCGGGTTCGCGATGATGATGGCGGGGTCGGTCGCGGGCGCCGTGTCCGCGTCGGACCCGGGCTCGGGCGCAGGGGTCGTCGCGGTGCTGGCCTCCGGCGCCTTCGGCGTCATCCTGCTGTCGTACGCGGCGATGTTCGCGATCCTGCTGTGGAACCGGGTCTTCCGGATGGGCTCGACGGGCCAGAGCGTCGGCAAGTCGTGGCAGGGCATCGTGCTCATCGACGCCGTGACGGGGGTACCCATCGGGCCCGGCCGCTGCTTCCTGCGCGAGCTCGTGAGCGGGCTCGTCAACCAGGTCGTCTACCTGTCGAGCCTGTGGATGCTGTGGGACCCCGACCGGCAGACGGTGCACGACAAGGTGGTGACGTCGGCGGTCATCGAGGTCCGCCGCTGAGCAGCCGACCGGGTGCTCACGCCGGGGCGAGCAGCGTCCAGCCCGGCACGTTCCGGGCGATCGTGAACGCGACGAAGGCGACCGCGAGGGCGGCCGGCATCCACGTCGGGGGGTCCCAGCGCAGGCTGCGCCCGCGCCAGCGCGCGAGCACCCACGCGACGAAGAGCACGACGAGACCGACGTACATCGGGACGGCCAGCGGGTTCATCGCCGTGGCTCCGACGAGGTCCCCCTGGGTCAGCTCGTGGGTGGCCCGCAGCATCCCGCACCCGGGGCAGTAGATCCCGGCGAGCGCGAACGTCGGGCACAGCGGGTAGTGACCGGGGTCGTTCGGGTCGACCGCCGCGACGTAGGCCGTCCCGGCGGCGACGACGCCCGCGACCCCCGCGGGCAGCAGGAGGCGGCGCCACCGGGACGAGGTGTCCTCGGTGCGCGCCGCCTCCCGCGCCTGCGTCACGGACGTCACGGGGAGGTCGTGGACCCCGAGATCGCGGTGAGGCCGCCGAGGAAGAGCACCCAGATGAGGCTCAGGACGAGCAGCACGATGCCGATGATGCCGAGGATGCGGCCGATCTGGACGATCTGGCGGTTGCTGTACGCGCTGGGGTTGGCGTCGATCTCCTTGAGGGCGTTGTTGCCCATGATGAAGGCGACGATGCCGAGCGGGGAGCAGCAGACGATCGAGAGGATGCCGAGCACGAGCACCGTGATCCCCTTGGGGTGGTCGGTGGCCCCGCCACCCATCCCGCCGCCGGCGGGCGGGGGCGCTGCGTAGCCGCCGTCGCCGCCACCGGGCGGCGGCGGGGGCGTCGAACCGTAGTCGGACATGGTCTCCCTCTTTCACGTCGGTGGAGGGCTCACGCCCCCTGCCGGGTCCTCCCGGCGGCGCCGATCCTCCCACAGCGATCCCTCAGGAGTCCCGGGACCACGCCACATTCCGCCGGTCGGTCACCGGGGAGGTCTCCCCGGTGCGCGGCGACCCGCCGTCAGCGACGGCGGCGGGCGATCTCGTAGAGGGTGACGCCGGTCGCGATGCCCGCGTTGAGGGACTCGACGGCCGAGCTCATCGGGACCGAGACGATCTGGTCGCACGTCTCGCGGACGAGCCGGGACAGGCCCTTGCCCTCCGAGCCGACGACGACGACGAGGGGCTCCGAGGCGAGGTCGAGGTCGGGCAGGTCGACGTCGCCGTCCATGTCGAGGCCGATGACGAAGAAGCCCTCCTTACGGAAGTCCTCGAGGGCCCGGGTGAGGTTGGCCGCCTGGGCGACCGGGATGCGGGCGGCGGCCCCGGCGCTCGTCTTCCACGCGCTCGCCGTCATCCCGGCCGAGCGACGGGCGGGCACGACGACGCCGTGGCCCCCGAACGCCGCCGTGGAGCGGACGATCGCTCCGAGGTTGCGGGGGTCGGTGATCCCGTCGAGCGCGACGACGAGCGGGACGCCCGGCAGCTCCTGGTGCGACAGGTCGCGCGGGTGGGCGTACTCGTAGGGCGGCACCTGCACGGCGAGGCCCTGGTGGACCGCGTCGTCGGTGAGCCGGTCGAGCTCGCCGCGGGGGGTCTCGAGGACGGGGATGCCGCGCTGCGTGGCGATCGTCAGCGCCTCGCGGACCCGGTCGTCGGCGTCGATGCGTCCGGCGACGTACATCGTCGTGACCGGCACCTCGGCGCGCAGCGCCTCGACGACGGCGTTGCGGCCGGCGACGACCTCGCTGGAGGTGGCGCCCCGCTTCTTCGCCGAACGCGACGGGGTGCGCTTGGCGGCGGACTTCGCCGACCGGTGCGCCTTGTGGTTCGGGCGGTCGGCGGCCTTGGGCGTCGGGCCCTTGCCCTCGAGCTGCTTGCGGCGCTGCCCGCCCGAGCCGACCTGCGGGCCCTTCTTGCCGCCCTTGCGGACCGCTCCACGGCGTGCGCTGTTCCCGGCCACGTCAGTCGCCCTTCGGTCGGGCGAGGGTCCAGCGGGCCCCCGCGGCGGTGTCCTCGAGGGCGATGCCGGCGGCCGCCAGCTCGTCCCGGATGGCGTCGGCGGTATCGTAGTCGCGGGCGGCGCGGGCCGCGGACCGGGCGGTGATCCGCTCCTTGACGAGGGCGTCCAGGGCCGTCGCGGCGTCGGCCCCGCCGGTCTCGTCCTCCATCCACACCGGGTCGAGCGGGTTGACGCCGAGCACGTCCGTCATCGCGACGACCTGGTGGGCGACGGTGCGGGCGTCCTCGACGTCCCCGTCGTCGAGCGCGGTGTTTCCCGCGCGCACGGCCTGGTGGATCGCGGCGAGCGCGTCCGAGACGCCGAGGTCGTCGTCCATCGCCTCGCGGAAGTCCGCGGGCAGGTCGGCGGACCCGTCCGGCAGGAGCGACTCGACGCCGGGCAGCGCGCGCCGCAGGAACCCCTCGACCCGCTCGACGGCGGTACCGGCCTCCTCGATCGAGCCCTCGTGGTACTCGATCGTCGACCGGTAGTGCGCGGCCGTGAGGTAGTAGCGGACGGCGAGCGGGCGGTGGGCCTTGACGACCTCGCTGACCCGCAGCGAGTTGCCGAGCGACTTGCTCATCTTCTCGCCGCCGGTCGTCACCCACGCGTTGTGCAGCCAGTACCCGGCGAAGCCGAGCCCCGCCGCCCGGGACTGGGCGACCTCGTTCTCGTGGTGCGGGAAGCGCAGGTCGACCCCGCCGCCGTGGATGTCGAAGGCGTCGCCGAGGTACTTGCGGGCCATCGCCGAGCACTCGAGGTGCCAGCCGGGGCGGCCGCGTCCGTACGGCGTCGGCCAGGACGCGGTGAGCGGCTCCTCGGCCTTGCGGCCCTTCCACAGGGCGAAGTCGCGCGGGTCGCGCTTGCCCCGCGGGTCGGCGTCCTCGGCCTCGGCCATGTCCTCGACGCGCTGGTGCGTCAGCTCGCCGTACGCGGGCCAGGAGCGGACGTCGAAGTAGACGTCGCCCGACCCGTCGTCGGCCGGGTAGGCGTGCCCGGCGTCGACGAGGGTCTGCATGAGCTCGACCATCTCCGGGACGTGCCCGGTGGCGCGCGGTTCGTAGGTCGGCGGCAACACCCCGAGGGACTCCAGGGCATCGGCCGTCTCGGTCTCGTTGCGGTAGCTCAGCGCGAACCACGGCTCGCCGGCGTCGGCCGACCGCGTGAGGATCTTGTCGTCGATGTCGGTGACGTTGCGGATGAGCGTGACGTCGTAGCCGTGCCCCCGTTCGAGCCAGCGGCGCAGCACGTCGAAGGCGACGGCGAAGCGGACGTGCCCGATGTGCGGCGGCGCCTGGGTCGTGAGCCCGCAGATGTAGATCCCCGCCTTGCCGGGCACGACGGGGACGAAGTCACGCAGCTCGCGGGACAGGGAGTCGAACAGCCTGAGGGTCACCCGCGACAGGCTACCGGCGGGGCGTCGCCGCGCTCGAACCGTGCACCCCGCACCCCCGATGGCCGGCTGCCGGGGTTCCTCGCGGTCGACGGGGAAATGTCCCCGGCGAGCGCGAGCAAGCCCGGCCGTCCGCGGGCCGGCGGGCCCCTGTGGAGAACTCGACGGGCCGCGGCGGATGGTCCGGGAGGATCGCCGCCATGACCGAGGACCTTCTCGACGCGGCCGCCGGACGGCACGGCGTGCTCTGCGCCCGTGACGCGGCGGCCGCCGACGTCCATCCGTCGACGCTGGCCTCCCTCGTGCGCACCGGTCGGATCGTCCGGGTCCGCCGCGGGGCCTACGTGCTCTCCGGCCCCTGGCACGCCGCGATGCCGGACGCCCGGCTGGCCCTGCGCACCCGGGCGGTACTGCACGCCCGTGGTGTCCCGGGGGCGGCGACACACCAGAGCGCCCTGGCGGTGCACGCACTGCCCGTCCACGCCGTCCCCACGACCGTCGTGGACGCGACCGGCCCGGTCTCGCGGAACCGGACCGAGGCCGGCCTGCGCCTACACCCGCTCGCGTCGGCCCCGACCGTCGTCGACGTCGACGGCTGCCCGACGGTCGACGTGGCGACCGCCGTCGCCCAGGTGCTGCTGCGGTCCGGCCGCACGCCGGGGATCGTCGCGGCGGACGCCGCACTCCGTCGCGGGACGTCCGTCGACGCACTGCACGCGGCCGTCGCG
This sequence comes from Phycicoccus avicenniae, assembly GCF_018139485.1. GTDB lineage: Bacteria > Actinomycetota > Actinomycetes > Actinomycetales > Dermatophilaceae > Phycicoccus > Phycicoccus avicenniae. Next base: position 280,771 of record NZ_JAGSNF010000001.1, on the reverse strand, counting down.
GCTCTCGCGTCGACCACCCACGCCGCGGGGCGCGCCGGCCGGATGCTGGCCACGGCCGACCCGGCGAGCGAGTCCGTCGGCGAGACGCTCACCCGTCTGCTGCTGCGGGACCAGGGGTGGGCCGTCGAGAGCCAGGTGCGGGTGGCCGACCAGGGCGGTCACGTCGTAGCACGGGTCGACCTCCTCGTGGAGGGACGGGTCGTCGTCGAGTTCGACGGCCTCGTGAAGTACGAGGGTGCGCAGGGACGGGCTGCCCTGGCGGCCGAGAAGCGGCGTGAGGACGCCCTGAGGGCACTGGGCTACGAGGTGGTCCGCGTCGTGTGGTCCGACCTCGACCGACCGGGGCACGTCGCGCGGAGCGTCCGTGCCGCGCTCGCGAGAGCGGCCGGCCGCCCCGCTGCCCCGCGCTCGGCGCGAGGGGACCTCGACGGCCGGGCTTGCTCGCGCCGGACGGGGTAACGTCCCCGGCGAGCGCGAGCAACCCCGGCCCGAGGCTCAGCTGCCGCGCTCGATCCACTCCTGAAGGTGCGGCGTCTCGTCGCCGACGACCGTCGGGTCGCCGTGCCCGGTGAGGACCACCGTCTCGGGCGGCAGCTCGAAGAGCCGGGTGCGGATGGACTCGATGATCGTCGGGAAGTCGCTGTGGCTGCGCCCGGTGGCCCCGGGTCCGCCGTCGAACAGCGTGTCGCCGCTGAACACCACGCCGAGCGCCGGCGCGTGCAGGCAGCAGGCCCCCGGGGCGTGGCCCGGGGTGTGCAGCGTGATGAGGCCGACGTCGCCGACGGTGAAGGTCTGCCCGTCGGACAGCTCGGCCCCGGGCGGCTGGTCCTGGCTCATGTCCCACAGCACCCGGTCGTCGGGGTGGAGGTAGGACGTCGCACCGGTCGCCGCACACAGCTCGGCGACCGCGTTGACGTGGTCGTTGTGCCCGTGCGTGCACACGACGGCGACGACCTCGCGCCCCGCGACCGCCTCGAGGATCGCGGACGCGTCGTGCGCGGCGTCGACGACGAGCACCTGCCGGTCGTCGCCGACGAGCCACACGTTGTTGTCGACCTCCCAGGACCCGCCGTCGAGCTCGAAGGTCCCCGAGGTGACGACCCGCTCGACCCGGACGCCTCCGGGGGTGGTCGGGACGTCCTTGCCGATGTCGGTCGTGCTCACTTCGACCCCTCCATGACGACGACGGAGCGCAGGACGTCCCCGCCGTGCATCTTCTCGAACGCGGCCTCGACGTCGGCGATGCCGATGCGCTCGGTGACGAACGCGTCGAGGTCGAAGCGGCCCTGCCGGTAGAGGTCGACGAGCATCGGGAAGTCGCGCGAGGGCAGGCAGTCGCCGTACCAGCTGGACTTCAGCGCCCCGCCGCGGCCGAAGATGTCGATCATCGGCAGGGTGACCTGCTTGTCCGGCGTCGGCACGCCGACGAGCACGACGGTGCCGGCGAGGTCGCGGGCGTAGAACGCCTGCTCGTAGGTCTCGGGTCGCCCGACGGCCTCGACGACGACGTCCGCGCCGAACCCGCCGGTGAGGGCGCGGATCGCCTCGATCGGGTCCTCGGTCGAGGCGTCGACGGTGTGCGTCGCGCCGAACTGCTTCGCCGTCTCGAGCTTCCTGGCGTCGACGTCGACGGCGATGATCGTCGTCGCGCCGGCGATCCGGGAGCCCGCGATCGCGGCGTCGCCCACCCCGCCGCAGCCGATGACGGCGACCGAGTCGCCCCGGGTGACGCCGCCGGTGTTGACGGCCGCGCCGAAGCCGGCCATGACGCCGCAGCCGAGGAGGCCGACGGCCGCCGCGTCGGCGTCCTCGACCTTCGTGCACTGGCCCGCGGCGACGAGCGTCTTCTCGACGAAGGCCCCGATGCCGAGCGCCGGGGAGAGCTCCGTGCCGTCGGTGAGCGTCATCTTCTGGGTCGCGTTGTGGGTCGCGAAGCAGTACTGCGGCTCGCCCTTGGCGCAGGCCCGGCACTCGCCGCACACCGCACGCCAGTTGAGGATGACGAAGTCGCCGGGCGCGACCTCCGTGACGCCCTCGCCGACCGCCTCGACCCGTCCGGCCGCCTCGTGGCCGAGGAGGAACGGGAACTCGTCGTTGATGCCGCCCTCGCGGTAGTGCAGGTCGGTGTGGCACACCCCGCACGCCTCGACCGCGACGACCGCCTCGCCCGGCCCGGGGTCGGGGACGACGACGTCGACGAGCTCGACGGGGGCGCCCTTGGAACGGGCGACGACTCCCTTGACGGTCTGGGACATGGGGCTCCTCCTGCCGAGGCGACGGTGCTGACCCCCGCAACGCTAGTCGCCGCTCGCGCCCGACGGTCCGGCGCCGCCCCGACGGCTCCGGCACGCCCCGGCCCCGCGCGGCGTACCTCGTCCGAGCGCCCTTTCCGCCGAGGAAAACGGACGTACCCTGGGGACATGCCCCACGCGGTGTTCGACGACGTCATCCACGAGCCGCACCGGCTGCAGATCTGCGCCTACCTCGTCCCCGCCGGTCGCGAGTTCGCCGTCGTCCGCGACGAGGTCGGCCTGTCCGACTCCGCGCTGTCCAAGCACCTCAAGGTGCTCACCGCCCGCGGGTACACCCGCCTCGACCGGGCACCCCGGGACGGTCACCAGGTGACGACCGTCGTCCTCACCGCCGCCGGCCGTGAGGCCCTGTGCGGGCACGTCGCGGAGTTGCAGCGGATGGCCCGGATCGTCGGCCCGGACCGCCGCAGCACCACCGCCCGGTCCCGCTGACTCCCGCCCTGTCGCGAGGTGACCGGAGGCGCCGACGTCCGGCACGTCACGTCGGCTCGTCGTGCCGGACCCGCCGATCGGCCCCTCGGTACGCTCGACCGATGCGGCTGCGCGAGGGTGTCCGGGGCCTCGTCGTCGACGACGCGGGGTGGATCCTGCTCGTCCGGTTCGACTGGGCAGGGCTCCGCCCGACAGGCGGGTTCTGGGCCAACCCCGGCGGCGGTGTGGAACGGGGTGAGACACGGGTGGATGCACTCCGGCGGGAGCTGCGCGAGGAGGTTGGGCTCACCGTCGACGCGCTGGGCCCGGAGGTGTGGACCAAGACCGCCCTGTTCCCGATGGGCGGCTGGGACGGGCAGGTCGATCATGTCCACCTCGTGCAGGTGCCCCACTTCGACCCGTGCCCCGACCTGACCGCCGACCAGCTGCGGGACGAGAACGTGCACGAGGTCCGCTGGTGGAGCCCCGAGGAGATCGCGACCTCGGACGCGGTCTTCGCGCCCCGCGACCTCCCCCGGCTCGTCCGCGAGCTCGACACCCATGGCGTGCCACCCGAGCCGGTGCGGATCACGGGCTTCTGACCACCGAGGTGACGCGACGCGCCGAGGTCCTCGCCCGAGGCCCGGCGTGTCGTGCCGCCGCGAGAGCGAGGTGGCGGGGCGACGTCAGGCGACGGGGACGACGAGGGCGGTCGCGACGGCGGCGGCGCCCTCACCCCGGCCGGTGAGCCCGAGCCCGTCGGTCGTCGTGCCGCTCACCGACACCGGCGCCCCGACGGCCTCCGAGAGCACCGCCTCCGCCTCGGCGCGCCGGGTGCCGACCGTGGGCCGGTTGCCGACGACCTGGACCGCGACGTTGCCGATGTCGAAGCCGGCCTCCCGGACCAGCCGGGCGGCCTCGGCGAGCAGCGTCGCCCCGGACGCCCCGGCGAGCTCGGGTCGTCCGGTCCCGAAGTGCGCCCCGAGGTCCCCGATCCCGGCGGCCGAGAAGAGGGCGTCGCAGCAGGCGTGGGCCGCGACGTCGGCGTCCGAGTGCCCGTCGAGGCCGCGCTCCCCCGGCCAGTGCAGCCCGGCGACCCACAGCTCCCGGACGGACCCCTCGGGGGCGAGGGCGTGCACGTCGACCCCGACCCCCACCCTCGGCAGCACCGTCACGTCGGCATCCAACCACGGGCCGGACCCCGGGCGCCCACGACCGGGTGCCCGCCGGCCCCGGTCACGGGTGGTCCCGTCCCGCGACGAGCCGGGTGGCCCGCTCCAGGTCCTCCGGCGTCGTCACCTTGAAGGCGAGCGCGTCCCCCTCGACGACGAGCACGCGGTGACCTGTCCGCTCCACGAGCGCGGCGTCGTCGGTGGCGACCTGCCCGCTCGCGTGCGCGGCCCGCAGCAGGGCGAGCGGGAAGCCCTGGGGCGTCTGTACGGCCCGCAGCCCGGCGCGGTCGGGCGTCCCGGTGACGAAACCGCCCGCGTCCACGGTCTTCACGGTGTCGACGACGGCGAGCCCCGGGACGACCCCGTCGGCGCCGGCCCGCACGGCCGCGACGACGCGCTCGAAGACCGCCAGCGGGGTGAGGCAGCGGGCGGCGTCGTGGACGAGGACGACGTCGCAGCCGTCGTCGACGGCGGCGAGGCCCGCGGCCACCGACCCGCTGCGGTCCGCGGCCCCCTCGACGACCCGCAGCGCCGGTGGCGGTTCGACCCCGCGCCAGCCCGCCCCGGCCGGGTCCCCCATGCCCGCGGGGGCGACGACGACGAGCGAGCGCAGACCGGGCAGCGCGGCGGCGGTGGCGAGCGCGTGACCGAGCATCGGGCGCCCCCCGACGTCGACGAACGCCTTGGGGACGTCGGCGCCGAGCCGCTGCCCGGACCCGGCCGCGACGACGACGACGCCCACGCCGCGGGGTGCGGCGTGGGCGTCGTCGGTCACGTCAGTGGGTGCCGTCCCCGGCGGGGACGCGGGGCATCAGGACGCGAGGACCTCGTCGAGGCGGCTCTCGGCCTTCTCCTCGTCGGTCTTCTCGGCGAGCGCGAGCTCGGAGACGAGGATCTGGCGGGCCTTGGCCAGCATCCGCTTCTCACCCGCGGACAGGCCACGGTCCTTGTCGCGGCGCCACAGGTCACGGACGACCTCGGCGACCTTGATGACGTCGCCCGAGGCGAGCTTCTCGAGGTTGGCCTTGAAGCGGCGCGACCAGTTGGTCGGCTCCTCGGCGTACGGGGTGCGCAGCACCTCGAAGACCTTGTCGAGGCCGGCCTTGTCGACGACGTCGCGGACGCCGACGAGGTCGCAGTTCTCGGCGGGAACCTCGATGACGAGGTCGCCCTGCGCGACCTTGAGCTTGAGGTAGAGCTTCTCCTCTCCGCGGATCGTGCGGGTGTTGATCTCCTCGATCCGTGCAGCACCGTGGTGCGGGTACACGACCGTTTCGCCGACCTTGAAAACCATGTGGTGTTGTCCCCTTTCGCGACGAGAAGTCTACCACGCAGGAGCGGTCGCACCCAATGCGGAAGAGCATCGTTTTCGCAGGTCAGAGGCTTGTGTGAGCGCAGTCTGAGAGGAAACTGGGTCTTGACAGACCCCCTCCCGGCGTGCATCGCGCGGGCGCCCGGGCGCCCCCCGCGGACAGGTCGTGGACGACTCCCGGACGGCTCCCGGACGGCTCGTGGGCCCCGGTCGCGGCCCTCGCTGCGGCACCGGTGGGACCGCCGCTATCCTGGCCGCGTGACGAACCGCGCCACCACCTCCCTCCGCCTGGGCACCGTCGCCGGGGCCGCCCTCCTCGCGAGCGGATGCGCGGTGTTCTCCCCCGTGCAGACCGACCTCCCGTACATCCCGGCCGACGGCAGCGACCTCACGATGCCCGGCCTGGACCTGCGCAACCTCGTCGTCGTCGGCGAGGGCGAGGGCGAGCCGGGGGTGCTCGTCGGACAGGTCGTCAACCAGGGCCCCGAGGCCGTCGAGATCCAGTTCGGCCTCGAGGGCGCCACGCCGGTCACCGCGTCGGTGCCGGCCTTCACCGGCGACGCCCTCAACGACGGCGGCGCGACGATCCGGCTCGACTCGGTGCCCTCGGCCCCCGGGACCATCGTCACCCTCGCGGTCGTGACGGCGGAGGGCGGCCAGAACGTCGTCTCCGTCCCCGTCCTGCCGCCGGACCTCTACTACGCCGAGTACGAGCCCGAGCCGCTGCCCACCCCTGAACCGTCGGCGACCCCCGAGGCGTCGGCGACCCCCGGGGCGGACGCGCCGCCCGAGCCGAGCGCCTCCCCCTCGACCGAGGGCTGACCCCGAGGGCTGACCCCGGGGGACGAGGCCCTCAGGCCTCGAACTTGTAGCCGAGCCCCCGCACGGTGAGGATGTGCGCCGGCGCGCCCGGGTCGTCCTCGACCTTGGCCCGCAGCCGCTTGATGTGGACGTCGAGCGTCTTGGTGTCGCCGACGTAGTCGCTGCCCCACACCCGGTCGATGAGCTGCCCCCGTGTGAGCACCCGCCCGGCGTTGCGCAGCAGCATCTCGAGCAGCTCGAACTCCTTGAGCGGGAAGGACGTCGCCGAGCCCCGCACGCTGACGACGTGCCGCTCGACGTCCATCCGCACCGGGCCGGCCTCGACCGTCGTCGGCAGCAGCTCCTCGGGCTCGGTGCCGCGGCGCAGCACCGCCTTGATCCGGGCGAGCAGCTCGCGGGAGGAGTACGGCTTCGTCACGTAGTCGTCCGCGCCGAGCTCGAGGCCGACGACCTTGTCGATCTCGCTGTCCTTCGCGGTGAGCATGATGACCGGCACGTTGGATCGCTGCCGCAGCGCGCGGCACACGTCGACGCCGGACAGCCCCGGGAGCATGAGGTCGAGCAGGACGAGGTCGGCCCCGTCGGCGTCGAACTCGGTCAGTGCGTCGTTGCCGTTGTCGGCGACGGTGACGTCGTAGCCCTCCTTGTCGAGGAGGTAGGACAGGGGGTCCGAGAAGGACTCCTCGTCCTCGACGATCAGGATGCGGGTCATGCGATGCTCTCTCCTCGATGGGTGGTGACCATCCCGGCGTGCGGGTCGGCCCCTGGCCCGTCGACGGCGTCCGGCGCCGCGACGGGAAGCGTGATGGTGAAGGTGGACCCCCGGCCCTCCTCGCTCCACACGGTGACCTCGCCACCGTGGTTCGCGCAGATGTGCTTGACGATCGCGAGGCCGAGCCCGGTGCCCCCGGTGGCCCGCGAGCGCGCGGCGTCGACGCGGTAGAACCGCTCGAAGATCCGCTCCTGCTCCGCGAGCGGGATCCCCTGGCCCTGGTCGGTCACCGCGATCTCGACCCGGTCCCCGACCCGGCGCACCCCGACGCCGACGCGGGTCCCGGCGTCGCTGTAGTTCACCGCGTTGGCGAGCAGGTTGGCGACGGCCGTCACGAGCAGCTCGGCGTCGCCGAAGACCCGCACGTCCGGGGCGGGCACGATGTGGACCTCGATGCCCCGGGCCCCGGCGGCGACCTCGACCCGGTCGCCGGCCTCGGTGAGGACGGAGCCGACGTCGACGAGCTCGGGCTCGTGCAGGGTGTCGGCCACCTGGAGGCGGGAGAGGTCGACGATCTCCTGGACCAGCCGCCCGAGCCGCGTGGACTCGACCTGGATGCGGGCCGCGAAGCGGGCGACGGCCTCGGGGTCGTCCTTGGCGTCCAGGACGGCCTCGGCGAGCAGCGCGATCCCGCCGACCGGCGTCTTCAGCTCGTGGCTCACGTTGGCGACGAAGTCCCGCCGGACCTCCTCGACCCGCCGGGCCTGGGTGTGGTCCTCGGCGAGGACGAGGACGTGGGCGACGCCGAGGGCGGCCACCCGCACCCGCATGACGGCGCTGGCGTCCGGGACGGGACCGCGGGCGAGGTCGAGCTCGGCCTCGCGGATCACCCCGTCGCGGCGCGCCTGGCGCGCGAGGTGGCGGACCTCGTCGTGGACCAGCTCGCCGTGCCGCACGAGGCCGTAGGTGACGGCCGAGGCCGAGCTCGTGACGACGGCGTCGGAGGCGTCGACGACGATCGCGATCGAGCGCAGCACCGACAGGACGTCGCCGACGCCCCGGGGCAGCTCGGCCTCCTCGGGCTCGGGCGCCTCGTTCATGCTGCGCTCGGACCACCGGCTCGCGAGCATCGCCGCGACACCGATGACGAGGCCCGCGGCACCACCCAGCGCCGCGGCGATCGTCACATCCACGACAGCCAGCGTACGGTGGGCCGGGAGCGGGGGCCGACCATCTGCGGCTCCGCGTCCGGCCTGGTCGCCCGATGTTCACCTCGACGGCGTGCCGGGTTCACCGCGGGCTGGCACGATCGGCGACGCGAGCGCGCCGCCCCCTGCCCGGCGACGCCCGACCCACCACGACCGGAGGACCCCCACCTGTGATGCGCAAGGCCTACCACGACGAGCTCGACCGGATCGCCGAGAGCCTCGTGGACATGACCCACCTCGCGGCCTCGGCGATGACCCGGGCCACGACCGCCCTTCTCGACGCCGATGTCGCCCTCGCCGACTCCGTCATCACCGCCGACGCCGACATCGACGCCAAGCGCGAGCAGATCGACCTGCTGTCCTTCGACCTCCTCGCCCTCCAGCAGCCCGTCGCGACCGACCTGCGCGTCGTCGTGACGAGCATGCGGATGAGCAGCGACATCGAGCGGATGGGCGACCTCGCCCGCCACATCGCCAAGGTCGCCCGCCTGCGCTACCCCGACTCGGCCGTCCCCCCGGAGCTGCGCTCGACGTTCCGCGAGATGGGCCAGGTCGCCGAGCTCATCGTCGAGAAGTGCGGCTCGGTCATCGCCGACCGCAGCATCCAGGGCGCCCGCGAGATCGAGCGCGACGACGACGCGATGGACGACCTGCACCGCCACCTCTTCGAGAAGGTGACCGGCGGCGACTGGAAGCACGGCACGGAGGCGGCCGTCGACATCACGCTGCTCGGCCGGTACTACGAGCGGTTCGCCGACCACGCCGTCTCGGTCGCCGAGCGGGTCGTGTGGATCGTCACCGGCGAGTGGGGCCACGAGGCGAACGGCAGCCACGAGGACGCCGAGGACGGTTCCGGGGGCGACACCGCCCGCTGACCGGCCCGGCGGCTCCCGCCCCGCGCGACCTCAGAGGTACGCCGCGAGCCGTCCGAGCCCCTCGGCGCCGAGGATCTCCTCGGGCAGCAGCGGCACCTCTGTGACCGGCAGACCCGGCAGCGACTCCGCGAGCTGCGCCACGTAGCCCTCCTCGAGCCGCCGGCGGGCGGCGAGGAGGTCCCCGGCGTCGGCGGGCGAGCGCTTGTTGACGACGAGCGCCCCCACCTGCATGCCGGCGCGGGTCAGCTGCCCGTGCAGCTCGACCGACTCCAGGACGGGCAGCCGCTCGGCGGCCAGGACGATGACGAAGGCGCTGCGAGCGGGGTCCTGCAGCAGCCCCCGCAGGTCCGCGAAGCGCGCCCGTCGGCGGTCGAGGATCGCCCGGATCTCGGCGTCCCGTCGCCCCCGCCGGTCGCTCGGCCCGTCCCCCGGCCGCGGCGGGCTGCCGAGGACGTCGGCCGCCGCCCGCTCCCCCGCGTCCGGGGTCCGCCCGCCGGAGCCCCGGCGCTGCAGCCCCCGCAGGGCCGCGCCGAACCGGGCGGACCGGTCCTGTCGGCGCAGCAGCCCCTCGGTCCAGGCCTGCATGAGCTCCGGCAGCGCGACGAGCCGCGAGGTGTGCCCCGACGGCGCGGTGTCGACGACGACGAGCTGGTCGGGCTGACGGCGCTCGAGCACCTCGGCGATCCGCTCGAGGACGGCCGCCTCGTGGGTGCCCGGGGCGTCCCGGGCGAGCTCGAGGTGCCGTGCGACCTCGCCGTGCACCTGCTCGGGCATGAGCCGCTGCATCGTCTCGCGGACCGCCCGCAGATGCTCGTCGGTCGTGCGCGCCGGGTCGATCTCGAGCCCGGTGAGCAGCGGCGCGAGCTCGACGACGGAGTCCCCGACCGGCCGCCCCCAGAGGTGGCCGAGGTTGTGCGCGGGGTCGGTCGAGACGACGAGCACCCGTCGCCCCGTCCTGGCGAGGGCCAGCCCGAGCGCGGAGGCGACCGCGGTCTTCCCGACGCCGCCCTTGCCGCCGACGAAGACGACCTCCCGCCCGTCGGCGACCCCGTTCAGCACCGCCGGGCCCCGGTCAGCACGGTCGCGCCCGGGGTCAGCAGCACGAGAAGTGGTCCAACGGGCTGCGGTCCAGGCCCATCCGGCGGTGCCAGTCGTGCACCTGGTCGTAGACGACCGGCAGGAGCTCGACGGTGTAGTAGCTCGCCGGGTTGGGCACGCCGAGCGCCTCGGCCATGACGACGACCATGAAGAGGTCGTCCTCGTCCTGCCGGGCCCGGGCGAAGGTGCGCGCGTACGGCCCGGCGAGGACGTCGCCGAGCACGTCCGCGACGGCCCGCAGCCGGCCCGCGGTCCCCGTGCGCGTCGCGTCCCCGGTCATCGGAGGTCAGGCGTCGTCGCGCCGCGGGGGCCGGGGCCCGCCCGACGCGGCGACCTCGCGCTCGGCCGGCTCGTCCTCGTCGCCTCCACCCCGGCGGGCGGCGCGCATCGCCGAGACAGCCTCGACCATGACCCACAGCGAGGCGACGAGGATGACGAGGTCGAGGACGAGGAGCAGCCAGTTGCGCTCGGACCAGAACGTCCCGAGCTGGATGAAGAGGGCGTAGAGCGTCATGACGCCGACGAAGGCGAGCGGCACGAGCGCCGGCAGGGCGGTGCGTCCACGCCGCAGCAGCATGATCGCGACGATGGACAGGGTGAGCCCGGCGAGCAGCTGGTTCGTCGTGCCGAAGAGCGGCCAGATGAGCATCCCGCCCGAGCCGTCCGCCCCGGCCCCGAAGGTCAGCGCGAGCGCGACGCCCACCGCGACGAGCGTGGCGAGCCCCTTGTCGAGCCGGACCCCCGCGAGATCGCCGATCTCCTGGACGACGAACCGCTGGAGCCGCACGCCGGTGTCCATCGTCGTCGCCGCGAAGAGGATCGCCGTCGTCGCGAGGATGGTGGCCGACAGCGACTGCGGCAGGCCCAGCCCGCTCTCGACGATCGCACCGCCGCCGGAGACGAACGCGCCGACGCTGCCCTCGCCGAAGGCTGAGTAGACCTCCTCCCAGTCGGCGAGCGTCCGGAAGCCGGCGGTCGCCGCGATGATCGCGCCGAGCGCCAGGAGCCCCTCGCCGACCGCGCCGAAGTAGCCGACGAAGCGGGCGTCGGTCTCCTTCTCCAGCTGCTTGGAGCTCGTGCCCGAGCTCACCATGCCGTGGAAGCCGGAGATGGCACCGCACGCGATGGTGACGAAGAGGAGCGGGACGATCGAGGGGGTGCCCTCCGGGACGTTGCCGTTGACCGCGGGTGCGACGACCTCGGGGCGGGCGACGAGCACGGCGCCGTAGAGGATGCCGAGGGCGATGAAGAGCTGCAGCCCGTTGATGTAGTCCCGCGGCTGCAGGAGCACCCAGACGGGCAGCAGCGATGCCACGCCCGCGTACACGAAGAGCAGGACGATCCACACCGAGGTGTCCGGCAGCCCGGCGACCGTCTCGGGGAGGGCGAGCGGGACCTGGTCGCCGACCCAGATGAGGGAGTACAGCGCCACGACGCCGACGACCGAGACGAGCGGCAGCCGCCACCGGAACCGGTAGATCGCCTGACCGACCGCCAGCGCGACGACCAGGGCCCCCCACGTGGGGATCACGGCGGTGGGGGTGGAGACGAGCAGCCCCGCGATGACGACCGAGAAGGCCGCGTTGACCATGAGCAGCAGGAGGAAGATGACGACGAGGAAGAGGTTGCGCCCGCGGCCCCCGATGTAGCGGCCGGAGAGCGCCCCCATCGACTGGCCCTTGTTGCGCACCGACGCCCACAGCGCGCCGAGGTCGTGCATCCCCGCGAAGAAGACGGTGCCGATCGTCACCCAGAGGAAGGCCGGCAGCCAGCCCCAGATCACCGCGATGGCGGGACCGACGATCGGCGCGGCACCCGCGACCGAGGTGAAGTGGTGGCCCCAGAGGACGTACTTGTTCGTCGGGACGAAGTCGACCCCGTCCTCGAGCTCGTGCGCCGGGGTGGGCCGGGAGTCGTCGAGGGCGAAGATCCGGGTGGCGAGGAAGCGCGAGTACAGCGCGTACCCCGCGAGGATCATCAGCCCCCCGACGAGGGCGAGGCCGAGCGAGTTCATGGCGGTCTCCGTCGATCGCATGCCAGGGCATCGTCAACGTACCCGAGCCCACAGGCACCGGCCACCGCAGCGGACGCGGCCCAGGGGTGAGGATGGGGGCATGGCCCCCCGCCCGCTCGACGACGACGCCGCGGCGTTCGTCGACGCCTGCTGGCCGGACCTCGAGGCGGTGGCCCTCGTCGCCCTGCGGGACCCGGTCGCCGCGCGGCGGGTGACGACCGAGGCGTGCGCCGACGTCGTCCGGGACTGGACGAGCACCGGTGGCGCCCCCACCGCGGCCGCCCGGCGGGCGCTGCTCACGCGGCTGTCCCGACCGGCGCGCAGGGCGGAACGGTCGGGGACGCCGGACGGCGCGCCGACCTCCCTCCCCGCGGCCGCGCCGGGGGCCCCCGCGCCGCGCGATCCGTCGCCCGGGGGCCCGGCACCGGTCCCGCCCGGGGCGTCCTCTCCCCCGGCGGCGGAGGACATCGACGTCCGCGAGGCGCTGCGTGACGCCCTCGTAACCGAGCCACCCCTGGTCCGGGCCGGCCTCGTCGCGCTCGTCCGGTGGGACCTCGTCCCGGACGAGGTGTCCGACCTCGCGGCGTCCGGGTCCCTCAGCTCCGACGAACTGCGCGCCGGGGTGTCGCGGCTGCGGGCGGCCCGGCGGCGGGCGCTCGTCACCGACCCGGGCCCCACGGCGGGCGACCACGCGGACCCCCACGACACGCACCCTCACGACAGGCACCTCGACGACACCGGCCCCCACGACCCGTTCTCCGACCCCGCCCTGCGGGACGACGTCGAGCGGGTCCTCGACGACCTCACGGCCGACCGTCCGCCACCGGTCGACCCCGCGGCGCTCGTCGCCGCCCGACGCACCGGCGCGCGCCGACGCACGCTCGTCGTCGGCGGCGCCGCCGCGATCGGCCTCGCGGGCGTCGGCTGGGGCGTCGGACGAGGTGCCGTCGGGGACGACGCCACGGGCACCCCGTTCACCCAGGAGGCGCGGCCCGCGGACGGCGCCCCCGCCTGGGACTCCGCGACGACGTGGCCGGTCCGGGGCACGCTCGCGGGGGACGCCGCCGTCCAGGGGCTCGCGCGCACCGCCGGCCCGACGGCCCGGGTCGTCTACGCCGACGACGTCGAGGGGGCCCGGGTCGTCGTCGCGGCCCTGCCCGGTCCACGGCCGGGCATCACGTCCGTGCGGGTGTGGGCGGGGACCGTCGGCGCGCCCGCCGCGCAGCTGACGCCCATCCCGTACCGGAACGACCGGACCGAGACCGAGGACGTCCTGACGATCGGGGTCCCGCACCCCGTCGGCGCGGTCCTCCTCGTGCTGATCCGGCCGACGGAGCGGGCGGCCTACTTCTCGCCCGAGGTGCGGGTGAGCCGGGCCGGGTCCGTCGAGCGGGGGTTCCGCTCGGTGCTGCTCGAGGACGGGGTCGGCCACCTGCGCCGCGACGACCCGTGGGGGGTCGCGGCCCGCGTGCGGGTCGGCGAGCACGACGGACCCGTCCTCTTCCCCGAGGCCTGGGGTGACCTGCCGTCCGTCGTCGCGGCGTCGGGCCCGCGCACGCTCAGGGCGCTTGTCGCCTCCGCCACCGGGGTGCCCGAGAGCCGGCTCGAGGCGGACGTCCTCGTCGACTCCGTGACCGACGGCAGCGTCCTCGACCCGTTCGCCCTCTCGCCGCTCGGGGGCGACGGTCGGACCCGCGTCACGTCGGTGACGACCCCGTCCGGAGGCGTCGTGCGGACCGTTCACGTCGAGGACGACGGCCGGGCCGCCGGGCGGTCCCTCGACAGCGTGCCGCTCGCCCTGCCGGCGTGGGAGGCCCGCGCCCCGGTGGTCGTCCCGCTCGGCGACGTGCCCCCGCGCACCGGGCGCTTCCTCGTCGTCGTCCCCGGCGGCGGCGAGAGCTGCCAGCTCCTCGGGACGAACCCGGCGGCCTACCCCGTCTCGAAGGTCACCCCGATGCGCGAGGACACCGCCGTCGTCGAGGTCGTCAACGCCCGCGACGCCTCCGGCTTCCGGCTCGTCGTCACGGCCGCGGACGGGACCCGCACCTACGACGCCGTCCCACCGATCGGCCGTCCGCTCGTCGCCACCGGCCGCGAGGGTAGCGCGTTCGGTCGTCCACCGGCGGGCACCGGTGCCGGGTCCGGGACGCCCACGACCCGGGGGCCGGCCGGATGACGGGGGGACAGGACCGTTCCGGCGAGGAGGGGCCGACGGGAGGGAGCGGCCAGGACGGGACGGACGCCCGGAGCGACGGGCCGGGCGAGCTCACCCGCGTCCGTGGCGCCGAGCTGCTCGCCGCCGCGACCGTCGCCCTCCTCGACGTCGACCGGGCCCGAGAGCTCACCGCCGACGCCCTCCACGCCGTCACCCGCGACTGGTCCGCCCACGAGGCGACCCCGACCGCCGCCGCCCGGCGCGAGCTCCTGCGCCGCCTCACCCACGAGCGACGCGCCCCGGCGTCGACCACCGGCCCCGACACCGTCGACGCGCGGCTCCGCTCCGCCGCCGAAGACCCCGCCTCCGCCGTGCCGCACGCCCTGCTCGACGCCCTCGCCGACCAGCCCCCCGCCGTCCGAGCCGTCCTCGCCGCACCCCACCTCTGGCACCTCGACGACGACGAGCTCGCCCGGCTCCTCCCACCCGGACACCCCACCGACGACGACCTCGACACCGCCCGCACCCACCTCCTCACCGCCCACCGCACCGCCCGCGCCGACGACGGGCTCGCACCCGCCGACGACCTGCTCCCCCACGACCTCGACCATCTCCTCCAGCGTCTGGCAACCGAGGCCGACCCGGCCCACCTCCCCGACCTCGTCCACGCCCGCACCCGACGCCGCCGCCGCCGGGCCCTCACCGCCACCGTCACGGTCACGGCCGCCCTCGCCGCCGCGGCCCTCGGCGCAGCCGGCGTGCTCGGGCCGGACGCTCCTGCCGCGGACGAGGCTGCGACCCCGGTCGGGACGCTGCCCGCGTCGGCGCCGGAGTGGGAGTCGCTCGGGGGCTGGCCGATCCGCGGGGACGCGGCGAGCGACCCCGCGATCCGGGGCCTCGTCGCGGTCGGGGCCGCCGAGTCCAGGCCGGTGTTCGCCGGGGACGTCGGTGACCTGCGGGTCGTCGTCGCCGTCCGTGCCCCCGTGGGCTTCGCCGACGGGTCGGTCGTCTCGGCGTGGGTGGGCCCCGCCGGGGCCCCGGCCGACCGCCTCACCGCCGTCTCCTACGAGTCGGGCTTCGCCGTCGCGGGAGAGGAGGTCCTCGCCGTCGGGCTGCCCGTGACCCGGGACGACGGGAGGCTGCTCGTCCTGGCCCGACCGGACCTCCCCGAGGTGCAGGTGACGGGCACGGTGACCCCCACCCCGGAGGGCGACGTCGTGCGGGACGCGCAGGCGGTCCCCCTCGAGGGCGGCGTGGGCTTGGCGTCGGTGGGCGACGGGCTCCCCGTGACGTCCCGGGTGCTCGTCGACGACGCCCTCGTCACCCGTCCGGTGCTGCCGCGCTCCTGGGTCCCGGACCTCGGTGGCCCCGGACCCGACCCCCAGGAGTCCGCCCCGACCGCCGACTACGGCTGGACGCTGCCGTACGTCGAGGCGGCCACCGGCATCCCGCAGGACGACCTCGACGTCCGGGCGCTCGTCGACACCCGGCGGCGCGAGACCGCGTTCGACCCGGCCGGGACGAGGGCGCCGTACCGGGTACGGCTGGCCGCGGTCACGACACCGGACGGGGGCGTGCTGCGCCTGCTCGAGGTGCGTGGCGTCGACCCCGACGTCGTCCGCCTCCTCACCTCACCCGAGGTCGTCCCGGCCGACCGGGCGGCGGAGCCGTTCGTCCTGTGGTTCGACCCGCCCGGCCGCGACGACCGCTACCTCGTCCTCACCCCGGACACCCCGGACGGCCGGGTCCGCATCACGTGGACCGCGCCCGAGGACGCCGACCTGCCCCCGGTCGAGGGCGTCGTCCGGGACGGCGTCGCGGTGCTGCCGATGGCGTCGGAGGGTCGCTCCGTCGACCCGGAGTCGGTGCTGCTCGAGGTGCGTGGCCCGGACGGCGAGCTCGTCCACGACGGCCCCCCGCTGCGGGGGACCTCGCTCGACGAGGGATGACCGGCGGCGTCGGGGTCGGTGGTGGCGGCCCTCAGCGCCCCTGGTTGGCGACCGCCGCGGCGGCCTCGGCGGCGGCGTCGGGGTCGAGGTACTCGCCCGGCCCGGTCGGCATGAGGTCGTCCCCGAGCCGGTAGACGAGCGGCATGCCCGTCGGGATGTTCAGGCCGGCGATCTCGTCGTCGCCGATCCCGTCGAGGTGCTTGACGAGCGCCCGCAGGCTGTTGCCGTGCGCGGTGACGAGGACGGTGTGGCCGGCGCGCAGGTCGTCGGCGAGCTCGCCCTCCCAGTACGGCATGAGGCGCGGGATGACGTCGGCGAGGCACTCCGTGGCGGGGACGTCGATGCCGGCGTACCGCGGGTCGCCCGCCTGGTCGAACTCGCTGCCGGGCTCGATCGGCGGCGGCGGGGTGTCGAAGCTGCGGCGCCACAGCATGAACTGCTCCTCGCCGTACTTCTCCCGAGTGGCGGCCTTGTCCAGGCCCTGGAGGGCGCCGTAGTGGCGCTCGTTGAGCCGCCAGCTGCGACGGACGGGGATCCAGTGCCGGTCGCAGGCGTCGAGGGCGAGGTTCGCCGTCGTGATGGCGCGGCGCAGGACCGAGGTGTGCAGGACGTCGGGCAGCAGCCCGGCCTCCTGGAGGAGGCGTCCGCCGCGGCGGGCCTCCTCCCGGCCCTTCTCGGTGAGGTCGACGTCGACCCAGCCGGTGAAGAGGTTCTTCTGGTTCCAGTCGGACTCGCCGTGGCGGAGCAGGACGAGGGTGTGTTCCGTCATGTCGCCACCCTAGCGACGCCGTGCACCGGACCGGCCGCCCCTTCCACCCAGCGGCCCACCGTGCGAGGTCGCTGGGTCGGCGCGAGGTCGCACCGAGCGGGCGTCAGTCGGCGCGCGGCGGGTCGCCCTCGCGCTCGAGGATGTGCCGGAACGCCTCGAGGTTGCGCAAACTCTCGCCCCGGTCGACCCGCCAGGCCCACTCGGTGCGCATCGAGGAGAGGAACCCGAGGACGAGGAGCTCGTTGAACGGCTCGTCGCAGGCGGTGAGGACGACGCCGAGCAGCCGGTCGACGACGTCGGCGTCGACGCCCGCCGCGGGCACCCGACCCGTGAGGTAGACGTCCCCGGAGGCGTCGATGGCGTAGGCGAGCCCCGGCAGCCGCAGGTTGCGCTGCAGGAGGAACCGGTAGACGTCGGCGTGGTTCTCGTCGGGGTTGCGCACGACGAACGCGGACACCGACAGCGCGTCCTCGCCGCAGACGAGCGAGACGACCGTTCGCAGCTTCTTCTCGCCGGGCAGGGTGGCGACGACCTCCTCGACCCGGGAGCCGGGCTCGTGGTCGACCCCCGCCTCGTCGAGGGCGTCCCGGACGACGTCGAGGAGGGCGTTCGGGGTCCCGGCGAGCGGTGCGGGCGCGGCGGGCGTCCCCGGGTCGTCGTCCTGCCAGGCGTCGGAGGTCACGGGATCACCGCCCAGGGGATGCCGGAGAGCCGCTCGGCGTCGTGGATGGAGACGTCCTTCGGCCGGTCGGTCGCGGCCCGGTAGACCTCGAGCAGCCGGTCCGCCGTGCGGTCCCAGCCGAAGCCGCGCGCGTGCTCGACCGCGCGCGCCGACAGGCTCGCCCGCAGGTCGGCGTCCGTGACGACCCGGCCGAGCGCGTCGGCCCAGGGTCCGGTCCCGTGCCCGTCGACGAGCAGCCCCGCGTCCCCGACGGCGGTCGGCAGCCCCCCGACGTCGGCGGCGACGACGGGGGTCCCGCACGCCTGGGCCTCGACGGCGACGAGGCCGAAGGACTCGCTGTGCGAGGGGACGGCGACGACGTCGGCGGCGCGGTACCAGTCGGCGAGCGTCGCCCGGTCGACCGGCGGGACGACCCGCAGGGCGTCGCCGATGCCGAGGGACTCCGCGAGGGCGTCGAGCCCCATCGGGGTGCGCACGCCGGCCCCGCTCGCGCCCCCAAGGACGCCGACGACGAGCCGGTCCCGCAGCGACGGGTCGCGGCGGACGAGCTCGGCGGCCGCCCGGATGAGGACGTCGGGTGCCTTGAGCGGTTGGATCCGGCCGACGAAGAGCAGCAGCACGGCGTCCTCGCCCAGCGCGAGACGCCGGCGCGCGGCGCGACCGTCGCCCGGGGTGAAGACCTCGAGGTCGACGCCCGGCTCCGCGACGGCGACACGCTCGGGGTCGGCGCCGTAGAGGTCGACGAGCTCGCGGGCCTCCCGCTCGGTGTTCGCGACGAGCCGGTCCGCGGCCTCGACGACCTGGGCCTCGCCGATCTCCCGACCGCGCGGCTCCGGCTCGTCGCCCGCCGCGAGGTGGAGGTTCTTCACCCGCGCCATCGTGTGCATCGTGTGCACGAGCGGGACGTTCCAGCGGTCCGCGGCGAGCCAGCCGACCTGGCCCGAGAGCCAGTAGTGCGAGTGGACGAGGTCGTAGTACCCGCGCGGGGCGTGCGCCGCGACGCGCATCATCCCGGCGGCGAAGGCGCACAGCTGGCCCGGCAGCTCCTCCTTCGACAGGCCCTCGTACGGCCCGGCGGCGACGTGCCGCACGACGATCCCCGGCTCGACGTCGACGACGTCCGGCTGGGAGGCGCTCGTCGTGCGGGTGAAGAGGTCGACGGCGGTCCCCGCCCGCGCGAGGCGGCGGGCGACCTCGAGGACGTAGACGTTCATCCCGCCCGCGTCGCCGGTGCCCGGACGGTCGAGCGGCGAGGTGTGCACCGACACCATCGCCACGCGGCCGGGCGCGGCGGAGCGGTCGGGCAGGGGCATGCTCACGAGTCTGACACGGGCTGCCGGGGCGTGTCGGTGACGGTGACGACCGCGCGCGGGGACCACACGTGGAGCGCGATCCGCCCGTCCTGGCGCAGGTCGACCGCCCGCGGGACGCTGACGGGCCCGATCGAGACGTCGGTGCCGAGGATCCACGTGAACGCGGGCTGCTGGACGACGGTCGGGTCGACCCAGTAGGCCCGGCTCTTGAGGTTGCGCTCGGGCAGCGCCGGCGCGATGCCGGTCGTCGCCGGGCGCCAGTCCAGGCTCAGCGCGACCGCGTCCGCGCCGCGCACCCGCACGTCCATCCGGATCCGGCCGGCGAGCGGCTCGAAGCTGATCCGCAGCGGCAGCGCCTCCCCCGGCCCCGACACGACCCCGCTGTAGGTCACGGCGTCCCCGTCCCGGGTCACCGCGTCGATGCTCACGTCGACCAGGGCCGAGGTGATCCGCTCGCTCGGGTGCCCCTCGTGCTCGACCAACCCGCCCTTCATCGCGACGACCGGAGCGCCGCGCGTCACGGTGTCGGCGAGGACGGTCGTCCCGCGGGAGAGCCGGAAGCCCCGCTCGTAGAGGCCGACGGTGAGTCCCGCCCCGAGCGACTGCACCCCTCGGGCGTTCTGCGCGACCGACAGCAGACCGGGCTGGACGTCGGTGATGCCCACGTCCCGCGCCAGGACCCGCGGGACCCACGACGTGAGACCGAGGACGAGGGCGGCGACGAGGGAGAGCACGAAGGAGACCATCGAGAGGCTGGTCCTCCCCTCGCGTCCCTGCCTCCGAAGCCGCTCCAGCACCCGGTCAGCGTAAGTCCGCAGGCTGGGAGCCCGTCGGCCCCGTCTAGCCTGGGGCCGTGAGCGGCCGCGGACCCGAGGGGGTCGTCACCCGGGGGACGACCAACCCGAACCGGCTGCGCCGCTGCGACCGCTGGCTCGCCGGACCGCAGGCGTGGCGGCTGCGCCGGGCGGGCCCCTCCCCCGTCGTCGTCGACCTCGGCTACGGCGCGACGCCGGTCACCGCCGTCGAGCTCGCCGAGCGCCTACGGCGGGTCCGGACCGACGTGCAGGTGGTCGGGGTCGAGATCGACCGGGCCCGGGTGGCGGCGGCCCGGCCCCTGGAACGGCCGGGCCTGCGCTTCGCCCACGGCGGGTTCGAGGTGCCGCTGCCCGGCGACGCCCGACCCGTCCTCGTCCGGGCGTTCAACGTCCTGCGGCAGTACGACGAGTCGGCCGTCGCGGCGGCGTGGGCGACGACGACGGCCCGGCTCGCGCCGGACGGGCTGCTCGTCGACGGCACGTGCGACGAGCTCGGCCGACTCGCCGCGTGGGTGGCCGTCACGCGGGACGGTCCGCACAGCCTGAGCCTCGGGTGGCGGCTGCGGGGCCTGGAGCGACCGGGCGTGGTCGCGGAGCGGCTGCCGAAGGTGCTCATCCACCGCAACGTCCCCGGCGAGCGGGTCCACGCGCTGCTCGGGGCCCTCGACGCGGCGTGGGAGCGCCGGGCCGCGCTCGCGTCCTACGGGGTGCGGCAGCGGTTCGTCGCGGCGGCGGCCGCGCTGCGGGACGACGGGTGGCCGGTGCGGGACGGTCCGGCGCGGTGGCGGCTGGGCGAGCTCACCGTCGACTGGTCGGCCGTGGCGCCGAGGAGGTGACCCGCCGTGGACCCGGAGCGCGGTGGGCGTGACGCACCGTGGGCGTGACGCGAGGTGGGCCCGCGGCGCCACGGGACGGGCGAGCGAGCGTCACCAGGCGCCGTAGGGCCCCTGGGTGCTTCCGCCGCCGCGCCCCATCACCTGGTCGAGCGCGGGCTTGACGTCGGCGAGGTACACCCCGGCGGCGATGACCGCGATGATCCCGATGATGCCCAGGCTGTTCGGGCTGCCGAGGACGACGAAGCCGAAGACGGCCGCGACGCCGGTGACGAGCAGCCAGAAGTTCTTCGTCCGCTTGCCGGCCGCCGTGAACGCGTCCGGGCGCCGACGCACGCAGTCGACGAGCGCGTAGAGCTCGACGGCGAACGCGGCGACGGACAGCACGACGGTGACCCAGTACTGCGCACCGGAGAGGAGGCCCATGAGGCAAGCCTAAGCGGTCCGCCGCCCGGCGACGCTCGGCGGCACCGGGTCTCAGACATCGAGGACGATCGTCACGGGGCCGTCGTTCACCAGCTCGACGTCCATGTGAGCCCCGAACACCCCGGTCGTCACGGTGAGCCCGCGGGCCCGCAGGTCGGCGACGACGGCGTCCAGCACCGGCTCGGCGACGGTCCCGGGCGCCGCGGCGTTCCACGACGGCCGGCGGCCCTTGCGGGTGTCCGCGTACAGGGTGAACTGGCTGACGACGAGCACGGGGGCGCCGACGTCGGACGCCGACCGCTCCCCGTCGAGGATCCGCAGGTCGGCGATCTTGCGGGCGGTCGTCGCGACCTGCTCCGGTCCGTCGTCGTGCGTCACGCCGACGAGGGCGACGAGACCCGGGCCGTCGAAGCCGCCGACGACCTCGCCGTCGACGGTGACCGACGCCCGGGAGGCACGCTGCAGCACGGTCCTCACGCGGGGCCGTCCTCGATCCCGACGGCGACGACCGACCCGACGGGCTCGCCGTGGCCGAGCACCGGCGCGTCCTCGAGCCGTCCGTAGGCCTCGGACGCGACCCCGAGCCGGCGCAGCACGGCGGCGAGGACGACCGGTCGGGCCCGGGCGGCCCCGTCGACGACCTTGAGGGCCACGCCGCGGCCGTCCGGCAGCCCGACGGCGTACACCGACTCGGCGCCGTCCTTGGCGACGACGCCGGGGGTCCCGCGCATCAGTGCGGTGACGTCCCGCCGGGTGCCGCCGACGAGCTCGGGGTGGGCCCGCATCGCGGCGGCGACCCGGCCCTGCGGGGTGTCGGCGTCCGCGGTCGCGATCCGCGCGAAGGCCCGGGCGACGCCCGCGAGGGAGAGAGCCATGACGGGGGCGCCGCACCCGTCGACGGCCGTGGCGGCGACGGGCTCCCCGGCGAGGTCGGCGAGGGTGTCGGCCATCTCCTGCTGGAGCGGGTGGCCGGGGTCGAGGTACGTCGCCAGGTCCCAGCCGACGGCCCGACAGGTCGCGAGCATCGCCGCGTGCTTGCCCGAGCAGTTCTGCGCGAGGGGCCGGGCGACGTGCCCGGCGGCGACCCACGCGTCGCGCTCCTGCTCGTCGTACGGCAGGTCCGGGGTGTTGCGCAGGTCGGACTCGGCGAGGCCGACCGCGGCGAGCATCGCGCGGACGCCGTCGAGGTGGAACGGCTCGGCGCTGTGGCTGGCGCAGGCGAGCGCCAGGTGCTCCGGGGGTAGGTCGAGCCCGGCGCGCAGCATGGCGACGGCCTGCATCGGCTTGTTCGACGAGCGGGGGAACACGGGGTCGTGCGGGTCCCCCCAGGCCTCGAGGACCGTGCCGTCGGGGGCGGTGACGGCGACGCTCGCACGGTGGGCGGACTCGACGACCCCGCCGCGGACGACGTGGGCGAGGACGGGGGCGTCGGCCAGGGCGGAAGGGGTGGAGAGCGGCACGGCCCAGACCCTAGCCGCGCCGCCCCGGACGCACCGCACCCCGGTCGCGTGCCGGGTGGGGCCGGGCGACCGGGGTGCGGCGGGCGTCTCGTGGGTGACCCGGGACGCCGGGGACGGACGGGGTCAGGAACCGACCTTCTCGCTCGCCTTCTCGGCGGTCTTCGGGGCGGTCTTGGCCGTCTTCCTCGCGGACGTGCCGGCGCGCTTGGTCGCCGACGTCGTCTTCTTCGTCGCCTTCTTCGTCGTCGTCGTCGTGCGCTTGGCGGCGCTGCGGGTGCGCTTGGCCGACGCGGCGACCTCGGTCTGGGCGGTCGCGGCCTCCTGGGCGGCGGACTCGGTGAGGACGTTCGCCACCTTGACGGCCTCCTTGCGGCCGGTCGTCAGCGTGGCCTTGGCCGAGCGCTCGATCTCGGAGGCGGCGTTCCGGGCCGTCGTCACGGCGCCCTTGGCCTGGGCGACGGTGGTCTCGGCCTGGGCGACGAGATCCTTCGTCGACTGCTGGGTCCGCACGCGGGTCATGACGTCCTTGCCGCGGGTCGCGAGGCCGTCGTAGTGCTCGGCGACCTTGCCGGAGGCGACCATGCCCTGGTTGATGGCGAGGGCCGGCATCTCCTTGAGCTGCTCGGCGAACGCGGTGGCGCGGGCCTGGACGGCGGCCGGCGCGAGGTCGGTCCGGGCGGCCTCGGCGCGCTTGGTGAGGTCGTCTCGGGTCTCGCGGACCTTGGCGACGGCGAGGTCGGTGACGCCGGCGAGGGCGTAGAGGGGGGTGGTGTCGATGGTCTTGCGGAGGTCGTCGATGACGGCCATGGCGGTCTCCTTCGGGGGTGACGGGAGGGGTGTGGTTCGTGGGCCGGGCGGCGGCGCTGCCGTCAGGCCACCTCGACGTAGGACTCGTAGATGTCGAGGAGGGTCTTCTTCTGGCGTGCCGTGAGGACGGGGTCCTCGGCGATGGCCCGGCGGACGTCGGGGACGCCGGAGTCGCTGCTGACCGCACCGGCGTCGAGGAAGCCGGCCCGGACGTAGAGCGACTCCGCCGAGACCTCGAGGCCCTTCGCGAGCTGCTGGAGGATCTCTGCGCTCGGGCGCTTGAGCCCGCGCTCGATCTGCGACAGGTAGGGGTTGGACACCCCGGCGAGCTCGGACAGCTGACGGAGCGAGAGCTTGGCGGCCGTGCGCTGCTCGCGCACGTAGTCGCCGAGGCTCTCGCCCAGGTCGTTCAGCGGGTTCCGGCTCATGCCCCCAGTATGCTTGCTCCAGTTAGCATGATGCAAACTGGAGCAAGCGTGACGGTGACCACACGGTGTCCTCCGGGTGCCGGCGGGGCGCCCGGCACCGGTCACACGTTGCTGGGCTCCCGCCGCCGCAGCGAGATGTCCGCACACTCGACGCACGCGTCGTCACCGACGACACCGAGACGGATGAGGTGCCCGTAGGCCCAGCAGCCGGCGCAGAAGCCGAGCCCGGCCTCGAGCGCGGCGAAGACGAGGAGCACCGCGAGCAGCACGGTCGCGACGACCGGCGCACCGAGCGCCCAGGCCACCGACGCCCCCGCCGTGACGGCGAGGCCGACCCCCTGGGCGAACCGCTTCGGCGAGCCCGACACCATCCGCGGCTCCCCGAGCCGCGGCGCGACGACCTGCGCCGCGAGGCGGCCGAGCGGGCTGAACCGGGGGCCGGCAGCCACTCGCAGGGCGAAGCCGACGGCGAGGACGAGGCTCATCCACAGCCACCCCGTGGCGAGCGTGAGCGCGGTGAGCACCACGACACCCGCGGCCACGGTGCGGGCCGCCTTCTCGTTGACGGCCGAGGGGAAGTGCAGCAGTGAGGTCACGCGCTCCATAACCACCGATGATGCGTCCCTGTTCCCCGCGTGATGGACCCTGTCCACCCGGTGGACCGTCCCCAGCGGCGCGAGGAGCGGTGCGGGCCGCGGCCGTACTCGAGGCCGGGGGCGCCGCGGACCGTCGACGCCCGCGCCCGAGTCGCGGGCACGGCCCGGACACCGGTCGGGTGGGGGCGGGCAGCCGGCGTCATCACGCGCAGCCGGAGCCACCGAGCGACCCACCTGGAAAGGGTGGCGCCGCGAGACCCTCCACGCGTGGACGAGACCCTCCACGCGCGGAGGGTTTCGCACCACCCCTACACCCCGGCGGCGCGAGTCCGCCGGCCTGCGCCCCGGGAAACACCGGCCCCTCGCCGCCGGGTCGGTGTCAGCGGCGCCGACGGTCCCGGACGCCGAGCATCATCCGCGCCTCGGCCGTCGACAGCGGCGGACGCTGCAGGAGCGTCGCGACCTCGGCCGCGCGGGCGACGAGCTCGTCGTTGTGCCGCACCGGGACGCCCCGGGAGAGGACGACGTTGTCCTCCATCCCGACCCGCAGGTGACCACCCGCCGACAGGGCGGCCGCCATGACCGGCAGGTGCCCGCGCCCGATGCCGGTCGCCGACCACGACGTCACCTCCGGGGGGAGCATCACGACCCCGGCGAGCAGTGCCTGGGGACTCGCGGGCATCCCGCCGGGTACGCCGGCGACGAAGTCGACGTGGACCCGACCGCCGAACGGCAGGCCGTGGGTGTCGAGCAGCCGGCGCAGGGCGTGGACGTGCCCGAGGTCGAAGAGCTCGAACTCCGGGACGACCTCGCGCTCCCGGGCGAGGAGGTAGAGCTCGGACATGAACGGCCACGGGTTGAGGAAGACGTCGTCGCCGAAGTTCGTCGTCCCGCACGTGAGCGAGCACGAGTCCGGCTCGGCGCCGAGGACGGTGAGCCGCTGCTCGAGGGGGTCGTGGACCGAGCCGCCCGTCGACAGCTGGACGACGAGGTCGGTCGCCTCGCGGACGGCGTCCACCGTCTCGCGCAGGCGGCGGCCGTCGAGAGTGGGGGCGTGCTCGGCGTCGCGGACGTGGAGGTGGATCATCGAGGCGCCGGCGGCCTCGCAGCGCCGCGCGGTGTCGACGACCTCCTCGAGCGTCGTCGGCAGCTGCGGGACGTCCGCCTTCGCGTGCTCGGCCCCCGTGGGCGCGACCGTGATGAGGGTGCCGGAGGAGCCGGCCGGCGTCGTCGTCATGCCGCCATCATGGCAGCCGGCACCCGCGGAGCGCCGGAGGATCTCCGGCGCTCAGCCCTCGACGACGACGGTCTGCGCGGCCGCGACCCCGCCGACGAGAAGATCGGCGTCCGTGGGGACGTTGCGCTTGACGACCGCGAGCGCGACCGGACCGTCCTCGAAGTGCCGGGCGACCGACGTCAGGCGGCCGACCTCGCGCTCCCCCGCGAGGACGGGGGCGCCGGCGTCCGGCAGGACGTGCCCGGACCCGTCGAGGTGGAGGAAGACGATCCGCCGCGGCGGGCGCCCGAGGTTGTGGACCCGGGCGACGGTCTCCTGGCCCCGGTAGCACCCCTTGTGCAGGTGGACGGCGCTGCGCAGCCAGTCGACCTCGTGCGGGATCGTCCGGTGGTCGGTCTCGAGGCCCAGCCGCGGGCGCCAGGCGAGTACCCGGAGGGCCTCGGCGGCCCACGACCCGGCGACCGGGCGGTCGCCGACCGCCGACTCGAGGTCGCCCCGCGGCACGATGAGCTCGCGCCAGGCGCGGCCCGCAGCGGGGTGCCCCTCGAGCGGCCCGTAGACGGCGGTGTCGCCGACCGGACCGGGCCAGGGGTCGACCCACGCGAGCGGCTCACCGTCGGCGGACTCGCCACCGAGCGGCTCGCCGAGGACGGCCCACCCGTCGGTGACGTCGGCGACCTCGACCCGCAGCATGAACCGCATCGAGTCCAGCCACGCCGCGAGGGCCGGGGCCCCGCCGGGCTCGGTCGTGAGCCACGCGACCTCACCGTCGTCGACGAGGTGGACGGCGTGCTCGACGTGGCCCTTCGGGGTGAGGACGAGGGTCTCGACCGACTGCCGCGGTCGCAGGCCGGTGAGGTCCTGGGTCGTCATCGAGTGCAGCCAGGACAACCGGTCCGGCCCGGAGACGGTGACGACCCCCCGGTGGCTGAGGTCGACGACGGCCAGGCCCTCGGCGAGCAGGCGCTGCTCGCGCATCGGGTCGCCGTAGTGCGCGGCGACGCCGGCGTCGGGGCCCTCCTCCTCGACGGCGCCGTGTCGGCGCAGCAGCGGGCTGGGGGTGGTGAGGGATGTGGTCACGGGTCCTCCCGGCAGGTTCGGCACAGTCCGTGGACGGCGGCGTGCCCGGCGTCGGCGGCGAAGCCGAGGCGGTCGTCGATGCGGGCGACGAGCTCGTCGGCCGCGCTGAGGGGGACCTCGCCGACCCAGCCACACCCCCGGCACACGACGTGGACGTGGGTGGCGTGGTCGGCGAGGTGGTAGCTCGGCGCCCGGTGGTCGACGTGCGTGTGCCCCACGAGACCGAGCTCGGAGAGCGCGTCGAGCGAGCGGTACACCGTCGAGACCGGCAGCGCGCCGCCCCCGTCGGAGCCGACGGCGTCGGCGATCTCGTCCGGCGTCCCGTGCCCGAGACGGCCGACCGCGGCGAGCACCCGCTCACGCTGCGACGTGAGCCGCTTGCCGCGGGCGCGCAGCCGGGCGCCGAGGTCGCTCATCACCCCACAGTATGCGCTCAGGCGTCCTGCCTCACGAACGGGGAGGCGGTCCTTACACTGTGCGCGTGACACAACACCACGACCTCCTCGACGGCGTGGGCTCGGGGGACGACGACTCCGACCACGACGGCCCCCGACCGGGCCGACGCCGCCGTCGCCGCGTCCTCGTCGTGATCCTCTCGGTGGTCGCCCTGGTCCTCGCGGCCGTCGTCGGCTACATCGGCTTCCTCGGGTTCACCGTCTCGAACAACGTCTCCCAGGAGGAGCTCCTGCCGGAGCCGGCGCCGATCGTCAAGGAGGACGGCACCGAGGTGGAGGTCCCGGAGACCGGCACCGGGACGAACTTCCTCGTCCTCGGCAGCGACACCCGCGGGTCGGACCGCGGCCGATCCGACGTCATCGTCCTCGTGCACATCCCCGAGGACCCCGAGTCGGTCCAGATGATCCACTTCCCGCGCGACCTCTACGTGAGCATCCCGGGCCACGGCAAGAACAAGATCAACGCCGCCTACGCCTTCGGCGGGGCGCCCCTGCTCGTCGAGACGATGCAGAACCTGCTCGGGGTGCGGATCGACCACGTCGCCCGCACCGACTTCGAGGGCTTCAAGCGGATGACCGACGCCGTCGGCGGTGTCCGGGTGTACGCCGAGGAGGGCAACAGCGCCGGCGGCAACGGCGGCGCCGCGATCGTCGAGGGCTGGAACGAGCTCGACGGCGAGCAGGCGCTCGCCTTCGTCCGCGAGCGCTACGAGCTGAGCGAGGGCGACATCTCCCGCGGCCGCCGCCAGCTCGCCGTCATCAAGGCCCTGCTCCTCGAGGCGACGAGCCGCGACACCATCACGAACCCCGTGAAGGTCGCCCGCTTCACCGACGCCGCGACCGAGAACCTCGTCGTCGACCAGAACCTCACGGCCGGCGACATGCGCGACTACGCCCTCGAGCTACGGGGCATCCGCAGCGGCGACGTCGTCTTCGCCACCGCGCCGTACTCGGGCTTCGCGATGGACCCGGTCGCCGGGTCGATCGACGTCGTCGACGAGGCGGGCATGGAGTCGCTCGGCGAGGCCCTGCGCACCGACACGATGGACGAGTACCTCGACGTGTTCGTCACCCCCTGACCCGGCGACGAGGCCCCGGTCACCGCGGGTGGCCGGGGCCTCGTGGCGTCCGGGGGCGTGGCCCGGACGGTGTCGTCAGGAGGTGCGCGTGAGCTCGGCGGAGATGTGCGACTGCATCTCCTGCCCCATCGCCGCCATGTCCATGACCCACATGAGCTTGGACTCGACGTAGCCGTAGAGGCGCTGCGCGGCGGCGTACTCCTTGGCCTCGGGGCTGCGCATCACCCCGTCGGTGCGCAGCTCGACCTTCGCCGGCTCGGCCTTCCCGGCGTACATCTCGACGAAGCCCGTCGGGTGGGCGAGCAGGAGCTCGACGTTCGTGCCGTCCTCGGCCGGGGTGACCGGACGCCAGAACCCGAGCTCGGTCGCGAGCGGCCGCACCTGGTTGCCGTCCTCGTCGAGGGCCCACGTCCGCGACTCCCAGCGCAGGAAACGGCGGCCGTCGTGGCTCACGACGACCTCCTGGCCGAAGCGCTGGGACTCGATCGTCGGGTAGCCGACGAGGCCGACGCCGGCCCAGGAGCCGACGAGCCAGGCGAGCGGGGCGAGATCCTCGTGGAGGGTGGTGTCGAGCTGGAAGACCATAGGGTCGAGTGTATGGACTCCTCCGCCACGCCCACCCTCGTCGTCAAGGTCACGTGCGGCACCGAGGCCCTCGAGCGCCTCAACCAGGGGCTCACCGTCGCGGCGACCGCGCTCGCCTCGGGCGTCGAGGTGAGCCTGTGGCTCACCGGTGACGCGGCGTGGATGGCGGTGCCGGGGCGGGCAGAGGCGGTCGAGCTGCCGCACGCGAGCCCGTTCGCCGACCTGCGGGACGCGCTGCTCGAGGGGGGCCGGGTCACGGTGTGCGGACAGTGCGCGGCGCGGCGTGAGCTGTCCGCCGACGACCTCGTGCCGGGGGCGCAGGTCCGTGGGGCGGCGGCGTTCGTCGAGGAGGTCATGGCGCCCGGCGCCCGCTCGCTCGTCTACTGACCGGCGACCGTCATCCCCGTTCAGCCGACGAGGACGAGGCCGACGCCGTAGGCCACGACGCCCGGCAGGAGCACGCCGGCGGCCGCCGCGGCGACCTGGCACCGGATCGCGGTGAGTGGCGGCAGCACCGACAGCACCCGGCGCAGCGCGTGCGACACGGCGGCGACGAGGAGCCCGGTGAGCGCCGCGACGGCGGGCGGCGGCCCACCGACGACCGACGCCGCGACGAGCGCCCCGGACCCGCCGAGGACCATCGCGACCGGCAGCAGCCAGGGCCGCAGCCGGGTCACGCCGACGGCGAGGTCGGCGAGCGACCCGACGGCGACGCCGACGAACCCCACGAGGGCGACCTCGGCGGCCGCCCCGGTCTCGAGGAGGGGCAGCCACGTCGTGCCGAGCGCGACGAGCGCCAGCCCGAAGGACGAGACCCCGATGGACTCGGTGAGCCGGGGACGGCCGTCGCGCCGGGCGATCTGGTGCCCGAACATGAAGCCGAGCCCCACCGCGAGCGCGACGGGGACGAAGCGCAGCGTCGGCCGGCCGTCGGGCAGGACGGCCGCCACGGGCGCCAGCACGCCGCCCACCGCCACGGCGAGCGTGCTGCCGAACCGGGACGAGCTGCCGAGCAGCCGGGGCCAGCCCCATGCGAGGAGCAGCCCCATCCAGGCGAGGCCGGCGGCGACGAGGACGGCGTCGGTGCGGACCGCGGCGACGAGGAGGAAGGAGAGCACGACGGTGACGGCGACGACGACCGGCCGCGGCACGGTCGCCATCGCGGGCATGAGCGGGCTGCGCAGCAGCGCCTCGCGGCGCGCCCGGCGGGCGGCCCGGGTCTCCGGGACGGCCTCCGTCGTCACCTCGTCCACGTCCGGCATCCTCCCATCACCCCCCGGCGAAGGGCGGGAGCACCTCGACGACGGAGCCCGCCGGGAGGTCCTGCTCGGGGGTCGCGGCACGCCCGTCGAGCAGCAGGGTGGCGACCTCGAGCACGGGGCCGAGGGCGGGCCGGGCCGCACCGAGCGCCGCGGCGAGGTCCCCGACGGTGGCGAGGCCGGGCACGGTCTCGCTCTCGACCCCGGCCGCCGCCCGGGCGCCGGCCCAGTAGCGCACGGTGACCTCACCGCTCGCGGCGGCGCCGCCGGCCGGCTCGCCGGTGGCGGCACCGGTCGGGCCACCGGTGGGGGCGGCGGTGCCGGAGGTCGTCCCGGAATCGCCCGTGGTCGCGGAGTGGTCCTGCATGACGCCCTATTCTGATGGGCGATGGCCCACCTGCTGCTGCTGACGAACACCTTGGCGCCCAGTGCCGAGGTCCTGCCGGCGCTCGGGCTCCTCTCGCACCATGTTCGCATCCTCCCGGCGGAGGCGTCGGCGCTGGTCGACGGCCCGGACGCCGACGCCGTCCTCGTCGACGCCCGCCGCGAGCTCGCGATGGCCAAGTCGCTGTGCCGGGTCCTCACGACGACCGGGGTCGACGCGCCGCTCCTCGTCGTCGTGACGGAGGGCGGGCTCGCCGGCCTCACGGCGGAGTGGGGGGTCGACGACGTCGTCCTCGACACCGCCGGTCCCGCCGAGGTCGAGGCCCGGCTGCGGCTCGCGGTCGGTCGGCGCGAGGAGGGGGCGCTCGACGAGAACGGGCCCATCACCGCCGGGGCGCTCGTCATCGACGAGGCGACGTACTCGGTACGGCTGCGCGGACGGCTGCTCGACCTCACGTACAAGGAGTTCGAGCTGCTGAAGTACCTCGCGCAGCACCCCGGGCGGGTGTTCACCCGCTCCCAGCTGCTCCAGGAGGTCTGGGGCTACGACTACTTCGGCGGTACCCGCACCGTCGACGTCCACGTGCGGCGGCTGCGGGCGAAGCTCGGCACCGAGCACGAGCTGCTCATCGGGACGGTCCGCAACGTCGGCTACCGCTTCGTCCCGGAGGCCGCCGGCGAGCTCGAGGAGGTCGAGGGCTGATGGCACGCACGGAACGGCTCACCGGGGTCGACGAGGGGCTCGGCCCCCGGGTCCGCGAGCTCTGGGACCGGGCCGAGGCCGCGGACGGCGTCGGCGCCGTGTCCGAGGCCTTCGCCCTCGGGCTCGGGCCCGCCCGCGAGGGGGTCGTCCACCTCCTGCGGACCGACGACGAGGCGGGTCTGCTCGGCTACGCGCAGGTGTCGTCGGCCGGGACCGCCGACGCCGTCGCCGAGCTCGTCGTCGACCCGGCCCACCGGCGCGCCGGGCACGGACGGGCGCTGCTCGACGCCGCGCTCGCCAACGGCACCCGCAGCGTCTGGGCGCACGGCGACCTCGACCCGGCCCGCGCGCTCGCCGGGGCCGCCGGGCTCGAGCGCACCCGCAGCCTGCACCAGATGTCCCGCCGGCTCGGCGACGCCGACGAGCGCGACCCGGACCTGCCGGACGGGTACACCGTCCGCGGCTTCCACCCCGGCCGCGACGACGAGACGTGGGTGGCGCTCAACGCCGCCGCGTTCGTCGGCCACCCGGAGCAGGGACGGCTGCGGCTCGCCGACCTCCACGAGCGGATGGAGCAGCCGTGGTTCGACCCGGACGGGCTGCTGCTGCTCGAGCGGGACGGCCGCGTCGTCGCCTTCCACTGGACGAAGGTCGAGCCGGACGACCTCGCGAGCCACGCCCCCGGGATGACCGGGACCCGGCAGGGCTCCGGGGAGGTCTACGCGGTCGGCGTCGACCCGGAGGAGCAGGGGCAGGGGCTCGGCGGACCCCTCACCGGGCTCGGCCTGGCCCACCTCGCCCGGCAGCGGCTCGCCGAGGTCCGCCTCTACGTCGACGGGGACAACGTCGCCGCCCGCCGCACCTACGAGCGGATCGGCTTCACCGACCTCGCGGTGGACGCCCAGTACTCGGTCCCGGGCTGACCCTGCGCTCCCGCGCGGTGCGCACGAGCGCGAGCAGCGCCGTGCCGACGACGACGAGCGCGACGACGATCAGCCAGTTGCGCACGTAGTCCCTCGGGAGGAGTGTCGGGTTGTCCGGGCGGGCGCCGAACCGGCCGAGGACCGGGATGGCCGTCACCGTGACGGTCCCGACGACGACCGCCGCCGCCGCGGTCCACGGCCGGGCGGCCGCGGGCAGGACCCGGAGCGCGAGCACCGTGAGGACGACGACGACCGGGGCGAGGAGACCGTCGTGGACGACGACGCCTCCCGCGACCCACCAGAGGGCGGCGGTCACGTTGTCGGTGCCGGTCTGCAGCAGACGCACCGCGCCGTAGAGGCCGGCGAGGACGCCGAGCGCACCGAGGGCGAGCCGCGCGGCCATCAGGCCTGCACCTCGATCGAGCGGACCCACTTGGTCTGGAGGACCCCCGGGCGGTTCGGGGCGATGACCCGGCACGGGAAGCCGTGGTCGATGTCGAGGTCCTCGCCGTTCAGCCGGAGCGCGAGGAGGGTGTCCGGATGGTCGGCGAAGCTGCCCTGGAGGGTCGTGCGGGTGTAGACCCCGCCCTGCTGGAGGCTCTGGACCGCGACGTCGGTGCCCGCCGGCACCCCGGCGAGGTCGAGCAGGTCGCGCACGCGCACGCCCGACCACTCCCCGCTGGCGCTCCAGCCCTCGACGCACGCGATGGGCAGGGTGGCGCTCGTCTGCGGCATGGCCTCGAGCTCGGCCCGGCTCAGCTCGACGGTGCGGTCCGCGCCCACGACGGCGAACCGGAAGCCCGGGTCGCGGGCGGTCTCGGTGACCCCCGCGGACTCGGCGCTCTTGTTGACCGGGACACCCTGCGGGCCCTCGCCGTCGCGCACGGCGAGCCCGGACACCCGCCGCAGCGGCGTCACGGTGTTGCCGGCCGAGGCGAGGACGGCGACGACCGCCGCGACCCACGTCGTCGTGAGCAGGCCGCGCCGGGTCAGCCCTGCGCTGCGCGGCGCGGTGCCGGGGCGGTCCAGCGCCCCGGACTCGACGTCGGCGCCGAGCGCGGCGCGGATGACCGGCAGCTTGACGGCGACGTGGACGAGGAGGGCGCCGATCGCGACCCACGCCATCGCGTAGTGCGTGACGATGAACCCGAAGCCCCACGGGTACCACTGCGCCGCGTTCGCGAGGCCGGTGACGAGCTGGAAGATCGCCGCCGCGACGAGCACGGCGATCGAGGCGCGCTCGAGCAGCTGGAGGAGCCCGGTGCGAGTCGTCGGGCGGGCCATCGCCTGGAACAGCCGGGGGAAGACGGTCCACAGCTTGACGAGGAGCAGGGGGATGCACGCGATGCCGGACAGGGTGTGCAGGCCCTGGGTGACGCGGTACCCCCACGCGGGCGCCGTCGGGTAGGGGATCCACCAGGTCTGGGCCTGGGCCCAATGGCTGACCACCCCGGTGACGAACGCCAGCGCGAAGCAGACGCCGAGGGCGACCCCGACCCGGCTCGCGACGGCGGGGCTGCGCAGCCGGGAGGTGAAGTCGGACTCGCGGGGCGGTGCGGTGCGCACGGTGCTCCTGACGTCGGGGTCGGTCGATGGTCCCAGTGTGGACCTCGGCGCGCCGTCGCACCGACCGCTCGCCGAGGTCGGAGGACGCCGGGCGGACCTCGTGGGTGAACAGCCGGTGACGGACGGGACGGACGGGCCCGGTGGGCACCCGACCTGACAGGATGGGCGCATGACCGCGGAGTCCGGAGTCGACGTCGAGGAGCAGGCCGGGAGCGCCCGGGAGGTCGCGGCGGACGCCTCCGCCGACGGCACGATCGTCAGCGAGGTGTCCATCGCGAGCGCGTCGGCGAGCGAGACCCGCCACCAGCAGCCGCGCGGCACGAACGGCCGGTTCGTGCGCTCCCCCGGACCGCCGGAGGACCCCGACGCCGACCTGCCGGCCGACCGCTTCCTCGACCGCGAGATCTCCTGGCTCCAGTTCAACGAGCGGGTCCTCCAGCTCGCCGCCGACCCGCACGTGCCGCTGCTCGAGCGGGCCCGGTTCCTCGCGATCTTCGCCCAGAACCTCGACGAGTTCTTCATGGTCCGGGTCGCGGGCCTCAAGCGCCGCATCGCGACCGGCATCGCCGTCCGGTCCGCCTCGGGGCTCGAGCCGCGTGAGGTCCTCGAGCAGATCTCCGGCGTCGCCCACGAGCTCATGGCCCTCCACGCCCGGGTGTACGCCGAGCACGTCCGCCCCGCCCTCGAGGAGGAGGGGGTGACGATCGTCCGCTGGGACGAGCTGTCGGACGAGGAGCGCGACCGCCTCGGGACGGTCTTCAGCGACCGGCTCTTCCCCGTCCTCACCCCGCTCGCCGTCGACCCCGCGCACCCGTTCCCGTACATCTCCGGCCTGTCGCTCAACCTCGCCGTCATCCTCGTCAACCCCAAGACCGGCAAGGAGCACTTCGCCCGGGTCAAGGTGCCGCCGATGCTGCCACGCCTGCTGCGGGTCGAGCCGGGACCGGACGAGTCGCCGCTCGCGGACATGTTCGACACCCGGTTCGTGCCGCTCGAGGACGTCATCTCGGCCCACCTCGACCAGCTCTTCCCCGGGATGGACGTCCGGGAGCACTTCACCTTCCGGGTCACCCGCAACGAGGACCTCGAGGTGGAGGAGGACGACGCCGAGAACCTGCTCACGGCGCTGGAGCGTGAGCTGACCCGGCGCCGGTTCGGCCCGCCGGTGCGGCTCGAGGTCGAGGAGGCGATGGACGACCACGTCATGGACCTCATCGTCCGCGAGCTCGGCGTCGCGTCCTCCGAGGTCTACCGGCTGCCCGCGCCGCTCGACCTGCGCGGCCTCAACGCCATCGCCGACCTGGAACGCTCCGAGCTGCACTACGAGCCGTTCGTCGCCCGCACCAACCCCGACCTCGCCCCGACGGAGTCGGCGAAGGCCCGCGACATCTTCGCCTCCATCCGCAAGCAGGACGTGCTGCTCCAGCACCCCTACGACTCGTTCTCGACCTCGGTCCAGGCGCTGCTCGAGCAGGCCGCCGCCGACCCGAACGTCCTCGCCATCAAGCAGACGCTGTACCGCACGAGCGGCGACAGCCCGATCATCGACGCCCTCATCGACGCCGCCGAGGCCGGCAAGCAGGTGCTCGCCGTCGTCGAGATCAAGGCCCGCTTCGACGAGGAGAACAACATCTCCTGGGCCCGCAAGCTGGAGCACGCGGGGGTCCACGTCGTCTACGGCATCGTCGGCCTGAAGACCCACGCGAAGCTGTGCCTCGTCATCCGCCAGGAGGCAGAGGGGATGCGCCGGTACTGCCACGTCGGCACCGGCAACTACAACCCGAAGACCGCCCGGCTCTACGAGGACCTCGGGCTGCTGACCGACGACCAGCAGGTCGGCGAGGACCTCGGCCGGCTGTTCAACCAGCTGTCCGGGATCGCGCCGCGCAGCAAGTTCAAGCGGCTGCTCGTCGCCCCGCGCTCGGTCCGCTCGGGGCTGCTCGCGCAGATCCACCGCGAGATCGAGCACGAGAAGGCCGAGCCGGGTTCCGGGCTCATCGCGTGGAAGGTGAACTCGATCGTCGACGAGCAGGTCATCGACGCGCTGTACCGGGCCTCGATGGCCGGGGTCCGCGTCCGGCTGTGGGTGCGCGGGATCTGCGCGCTGCGGCCCGGTGTCGAGGGGCTGTCCGAGACCG
This sequence comes from Phycicoccus avicenniae, assembly GCF_018139485.1. Lineage (GTDB taxonomy): Bacteria > Actinomycetota > Actinomycetes > Actinomycetales > Dermatophilaceae > Phycicoccus > Phycicoccus avicenniae. The sequence continues at coordinate 245,193 of NZ_JAGSNF010000001.1, read as the reverse complement.
TCGAGGTGCACTCGGTGCTCGGCCGCTTCCTCGAGCACTCGCGGGTCTTCTGGTTCGGCGGCGGGGGCGAGCCGGTCGCGTACATCGGCAGCGCCGACATGATGCACCGCAACCTCGACCGCCGGGTCGAGGCGCTGGTCCAGATCACCGAGGAGCGCCACCTCGACGACCTCCGCTCGCTCCTGGAGCGCGGGGCGTCGCAGGAGTACGCGCACTGGTGGCTCGGCGGCGACGGTCGCTGGACGCGCAGCCACCTCGACGACGAGGGCGAGCCGCTGCCGGACCTGCAGACGGCCCTCGTCGCGATGCACGCCAAGCGGCGCCGCAAGGCCCGTCGCCGCTGAGCCGCCGGATGCCGACCCCCATCCCCGCCGCGGGCACGCTGCCCTGGCGGCTCGCCGGACGCGACCTGCAGGTCGCCCTCGTCCACCGACCCCGCTACGACGACTGGTCCTGGGCCAAGGGCAAGCTCGACCCGGGTGAGGACTGGGCCGTGGCGGCGGCCCGCGAGACGGTCGAGGAGACCGGCCTGCGGGTCGCGCTCGGCGTGCCGCTGCCGGAGGCCCGCTACACCCTGCTCGGCAAGGACGGCCGGGCCGGCGACAAGGTCGTCCGGTACTGGGCAGCACGGGTCACCGGCGGGGACGGCCGGCTCGTCAACGAGATCGACGACGTCGCGTGGCTCGACGCCCGGGCGGCCCACGACCGGCTCGACTACGCCCGCGACCGGGACCAGCTGCTCGCCCTCGTCCGGCGGCACCAGGCCGGGACGCTCGACACCTGGCCGCTCGTCGTCGTCCGGCACGCGCACGCCGTCCCGCGGGGGTCGTGGTCGGCGCCCGACCCCGACCGGCCGCTCGACGACGACGGCCGGCGGCGCGCGGCCGCGCTCGAGCCCCTCCTCGCGGCCTACGGTCCGCGGCGGGTCGTCACCTCCCCCGCGGCCCGGTGCGTCGACACCGTCGCGGGGTTCGCGCAGGCCCACGGGGTGCCGATGCGGCGTCGGCGCGGGCTGTCGGAGGAGGGCTACGCGCTCGAGCCGGAGCGGGCGGTCCACCACCTCTCCCGGCTGCTCGAGCGGGGGCGGCCGGTCGTGCTGTGCTCGCACGGCCCGGTGCTGCCGGCCCTGCTCGACGTGCTGCGCCCGCTGGCCGAGGACGCTGCCGCACCCGACCGCGCGGCCCTGGACGCCGCGGCCGGTGAGCGGCTCGTCAAGGGCGAGGCGCTCGTCTGCCACGTGAGCGGGACCGGCGGCCGGGCCCGCGTCGTCGCCGTCGAGCGCCACCTCCCCTGACCCCGGGCGCCGTCCGGCCCCGGGGGTGACGGGCTGTCAGCCGAAGCGGCCGGAGATGTAGTCCTCGGTCGCGGGCTTGCTCGGGTTGCTGAAGATCTTCTGGGTGTCGTCCATCTCGACGAGCTCGCCCGGCATGCCGGTCGCCTCGAGGTTGAAGAACCCGGTGCGGTCCGAGACGCGCGCCGCCTGCTGCATGTTGTGGGTGACGATGACGACCGTGTAGTCGCTCTTCAGCTCGTTGATGAGGTCCTCGATGGCGAGCGTCGAGATCGGGTCCAGGGCCGAGCACGGCTCGTCCATGAGGATGACCTCGGGCTGGACGGCGATGGCCCGGGCGATGCACAGGCGCTGCTGCTGGCCGCCGGACAGCCCCGAGCCCGGCCGGTCGAGCCGGTCCTTGACCTCGGTCCACAGGTTGGCCCCGCGCAGCGACTGCTCCGCCAGCTCGTCGGCGGCCGACTTCGACAGCCGCTTGCTGTTGAGCGTCACGCCGGCGAGGACGTTCTCCCGGATCGACATCGTCGGGAAGGGGTTCGGCCGCTGGAAGACCATCCCGACCTGGCGGCGGACGTCCACGGGATCGGTGTCCTTGGCGTAGAGGTTCTTGTCGTCCATGAGGACCTCACCGGTGGTGTAGGCCCCGGGGATGACCTCGTGCATCCGGTTCAGGGTCCGCAGCACGGTGGACTTGCCGCAGCCGGACGGGCCGATGAAGGCCGTGACCGAGCGCGGCTCGATGGTCATCGAGACGTTCTTCACCGCGTGGAACGCGCCGTAGTAGATGTCGAGGTTCTTGACGTCGATGCGCTTGGACATGGTGGTGGTGGGGTCTCCTGGTCAGCGACCGGTCTTGGGGGCGAAGGCCTTGGCGATGACGCGGGCCGAGAGGTTGAGGACGACGACGATGAGCACGAGCATGAGCGCCGCCGCCCAGGCCCGGTCGAGGCTGGGCTCGCGGAACCCGGGGCTCAGCGGCTTGGTGAACATGTAGTACGCGTACACGGCGAGGGTGTTCATCGGGCCCTGCGACGGGTCGACGTTGAGCCCGCGGGCGTAGCCGACGGCGACGAGCAGCGGCGCCGTCTCGCCGATGACGCGGGCGATGGCGAGCGTCACGCCGGACGCGAGTCCGGACGCGGCCGTCGGGAGGACGACCTTGGCGATGGTCCGCCACTTCGGGACGCCGAGGGCGAGCGAGGCCTCGCGCAGCTCGTTGGGGACGATCCGCAGCATCTCCTCGCTGTTGCGCACGACGGTCGAGATCATCAGGACCGACAGCGCGACGGCGCCGGCGAAGCCGTTCTTGGTGCCGATGCCGAACAGGACGGCCCACAGCGCGAAGGCGAAGAGACCGGCGACGATCGACGGGATGCCCGTCATGACGTCGACGAGGAACCGGATCACCTGCGAGACCCGGCCCTTGGGCTGGTACTCGACGAGGAAGATCGCCGTGAAGACGCCGATCGGCACCGAGATGAGCGCGGCGATGCCGGTGATGACGAGCGTCCCGATGACGGCGTGGTACGCGCCGCCGATGAGCGGGGCGCCGTCCCGCTGGGTCGCCTGGTCCTGCAGTCCGGTGACGCCGTTCATCGTCTGGTTGAGGAACGCCGGGTCGACCAGCGTCGGGCCACCCTGGGACACGACGGTCCACAACAGCGACAGCAGCGGGACGACGGCGAGGACGAACGCCGCACCGACGAGGCCGCGGAAGACGTGGTCGCGCGCGACCCGGGGCCCGGCGGTGTTGCGGTAGGCGACGAAGACGACCCCGAGGTACACGACGAACGCGGCGACGAGCGCGAGCGCGGGGTTGAGACCGAGCACGACGAGCAGGACGAGCAGGACGGCGGCGCCGCCGAGCGCGAGGAGCGAGAGCCGGTTGCTGCTGGCGCGCACGACCTCGAGCTCGACGCCCTCGATCTCCGAGAGCTTGCGCTGCTTGCGCTCCTGCGGGGGCGTGGGGGCGGTGTCGAGGCTCATCAGTTGGCTCCGGAGAACTCGGCGCGGCGGTTGACGACCCAGCGGGCCAGGAGGTTGACCCCGAGGGTGATCCCGAAGAGGACGAGGCCGGCGGCGATGAGCTCGGACAGGCGCAGCCCGGCCGCCTCGGGGAAGTTCAGGGCGATCTCGGCCGGCACGGTGATGTTGCCGGAGTCGATGAGGTTCCAGGTGAACACCCCGGGCGAGAGGATGATGGCGACGGCCATCGTCTCGCCGAGCGCACGACCGAGGCCGAGCATCGTGCCGCCGATGACGCCGGGCTTGCCGAACGGCAGGACCGCCGTGCGGATCATCTCCCACTGGGTGGCGCCGAGGGCGAGGGCGGCCTCCTCGTGCAGCCGCGGCGTCTGGAGGAAGACCTCGCGCGAGACGGCGGTGATGATCGGCAGGATCATCACGGCGAGGACGAGCGAGGCCGTGAGGATCGTGCGGCCGGTCCGCGACGCGGTCTCGAAGAACGGCAGGAAGCCGAGGTTGTCGCTGAGCCAGGTGAAGAAGGGCACCAGGCGGGGGGCGAACACCTGGAAGCCCCACATGCCGAAGACGACGCTGGGGACGGCGGCGAGCAGGTCGATGACGAACCCGATGGCCGTGCCGAGCCGCTTCGGGGCGTAGTGCGAGACGAAGAGGGCGATCCCGACGGCGACCGGGGTCGCGACGACCATCGCGATGAGCGAGGCGACGAGGGTGCCGAAGATGAGCGGCCAGACGTAGGAGACGAACCCCTCGCCCCCGGTCACCTCCGCCGGGTCGGCCCCGAAGACCGGCAGGGCCTCGGAGACGAGGAAGATCGCGACGCCGGCGAGGATCAGCAGGATGCTGAAGGCCGACGCGGTGGACAGTCCGCGGAAGAGGACGTCCCCCGGCCGCTTGGTGGGTTTGCCGTGCTGCTGGGGCGGCGTCTCGGGTGCCGTCGTGGCGCTCATACGCATCCTCGCTGCGAAGGGGTGGGACAGGTCGTGGGGGGTGGTACGCGTGGGACGGGTCCCGGGCACCGCTCCGCGGCGACCACCCGAGTGTGCCGGGTGGCCGCCGCGGTGCGGGAGGTCGGGGCCGGTCTCAGGTCAGCTCCCGGCCGTGACGAGCTCGAGGGACTCCTGGGCGCGGGTGCGCAGGTCGTCCGAGATCGGGGCGGAGCCGGCGGCCTCGGAGGCGGCGGTCTGGCCCTCCTCGGAGACGACGTAGCCGACGAAGCCCTTGACGAGGTCCGCGGTCTCCTGGTCCTCGTAGCTGTGGCACACGATGTGGTAGCTCACGAGGACGATCGGGTAGGCGCCGGACTCGGTCGTGTCGCGGGCGAGGTCGAGCGCGAGGTCGCCCTCGACGTCGGTCTCGGCCGGGTCGGAGGCGTCGACGACGCGGGCGGCGGCCTCCGGCGAGAAGGCGACGTACTCGTCACCGACACCGATGTTCGCGGCGCTCAGCGAGCCGACCGCGGAGGCGTCCGCGTAGCCGATGGCGCCGTTCGTGCTGCCGACGACCTCGATGACGCCCGTGGTCTGCGCGGCGGCCTCGCCACCGGCGACCGGCCACGCCTTGTCGGCCTCGTAGGACCAGGCGTCGGGGGCCGCGGCCGAGAGGTACTCCATGAAGTTCTCGGTCGTGCCGGACTCGTCGGAGCGGTTGACCGCGGTGATCCGCAGGTCGGGCAGCTCGGCGTCGGGGTTGTCCTCGGCGATCATCGGGTCGTTCCAGTTCGTGATCTGCTGGTCGAAGATCATCGCGAGGGTGGCCGGCTTGAGGTTGAGCTCGTCGACGCCCTCGAGGTTGAAGGGGACGGCGACCGGCGAGATGTAGACGGGGATGTTCATCGCGCCGTCCGGGCCGCAGACCTCGGTCACCGCAGCGCGCTCCTCCTCGTCGAGCGCGGCGTCGGAGCCGGCGAAGGCGACGGCCCCCGCGAGCAGGTTCTCGCGGCCGGCACCGGAGCCGACGGAGTCGTACTGCACGGTGACGTCGGGCTCGACGGCCTGGTAGCCGGCGATCCAGGCCGTCATCGCGGACTCCTGCGAGCTGGCGCCCGCGCCCTGGAGGGTGCCGGACAGCGTGCCGCCGCCCTCGGAGCCGCCCGCGGCGGGCTCGGTGTTCGTGGGGTTGTCGTTCCCGCACGCGGCGAGAGCAAGGGAGGTGGCGGCGATGGCGGCCGTCATCCCGATGCGGTGGAGCTTCACGTGTGGTCCCTCTCTGGACGTCTTCTGGGTGCGGCCGGAGCGGCCGGGGAAGGCCGGCCTCTTCGCCGACGTCCGCCAAGGTAGGGAGGGCAGGTGAACCGGAGCGGTCGGCGAGGGTGAACGGACGGTGACCGACCGCTGAACACCCCCGGGGAGCCTGAGGACGCCCTCAGAGGACGGGCACGACGACGAGCGTGACGGCCGCAGCCGCGAGGCCGGCGCCGGGGACGGTGAGGACCCAGGCGAGGAGGATGCGCCGGGCCGTCCCCCACCGGACCTCGCGCGGGGACCGGGCGGTCCCGACGCCGAGGATGGCCGCGGTGATGGTGTGCGTCGTGGAGATCGGCGCGCCGGTGGCGGTCGCGACGTAGAGGATCGTCGCGGCCGTCGTCTCGGCGGCGAAGCCCTGCGGCGGGTCGAGGTGGCTGATGCCCCGGCCGAGGGTGCGGATGATCCGCCAGCCGCCCGCGTAGGTCCCCAGGGCGAGGACGACGGCGGACAGGGCGAGCGCCCACAGCGGGACGGCCGTCTCGGTCGCGTCGCGGTGGCCGGTCGCGACGAGGGCGAGCGCGACGACGCCGGCGCTCTTCGTCGCGTCCTGCATCCCGTGGCCGAACGCCATCGCCGACGCCGACACCGTCTGCGCGTACCGGAACCGCCGCGCCGTCGGCCCCGGGGCCGCACGCCGGAAGAGCCAGAAGACGAGCGTCATGAGGAGCAGGCCGCCGACGAGCCCGACGACCGGCGAGAGCACCGTGGGGACGGCGACCTTGTCCCGCAGCCCCTCCCACTGGACGGTCGCGCCGCCCGCGAGGGCGGCGCCGGCGAGGCCGCTGACGAGGGCGTGCGTCGACGACGTCGGCATCCCGCGCCACCACGTGAGGAGGTTCCACGTCGTCGCCCCGAGCAGCGCGGCGACGCAGATCGTCACGCCGACGCCGCCGACGGGGATCGCGACGATGTCGTTGCCGATCGTCTCGGCGACCCGCATCCCGGCGAAGGCGCCGAGGAGGTTCATCAGGGCCGCGAGGCCGAGGGCGATGCGGGGGGTGAGCGCCTTCGTCGCGATCGAGGTGGCGACGGCGTTCGCGGCGTCGTGGAAGCCGTTGGTGTACGTGAAGCCGAGGGCGACGACGACGACGAGGACGACCGGCCACCACTCCACGACGGGCTCAGGACTCCCGGACGGAGATGGCCTCGACCTTGAGCGCCACCTGCTCGAACCCGTTGGCCGTCGCCTCGAGGGCGGTGATGACGTCCTTGTGCTTCATCACGGTGAGCGGGTCGGCCTTGGGGTCCTCGACGAGGGCGCCGAGCATCTTGCGGTACTGCTTGTTCGCGCGGTTCTCCAGCCGGGTGATCTCGACCTGGTAGCCGTTCAGGGTCTTCATCGAGCGCATGCGGGGCATCGCGTCGGCGGTGACGTGCGCCATCCGGGCGATGATCTCGACCTGCTTGGAGACCCGCGGCAGCAGCGGGTGGACCCGGTAGATGACGATGAGGTCGACCGCCGCCTCCATGAGGTCGACGCACTGGTCGAGGGCGACGGCGAGGCCGTGCATGTCGGTGCGGTCGAACGGGGTGACGAACGAGCCGTGGACCTTGCGGACGATGTCGTGCATCGCGTCGTCGGCGGCCGCCTCGATCTCGTGCATCCGGCGCAGGATCTCGGGACGCTCCGCGGGCTCGGCCCCGAGCAGCGTCGTGAGGACCTCGGCACCCTGGACGAGCTGCGCGGCGGAGGCGGCGTACAGGTCGAAGAAGGTGGGGTCCTGCGGGGTGAGGCGAAAGCCCACGGCGTCGGTCTCCGGGAGGGTGCGGTCGGTGCGGGGTGTGCGGTCCCAGCGTAGGGCCCGGAGCGGGCGGGGAGCGCGTCGGACCGGGCGGCGGGCGGTGGGCGCGCAGCAGCCGTCGACGGGGTGGGTGCGAAGGACGCGCTCAGTCGGCGGAGCCGGTCCCGGCGGGTCCCCGTGCGGGCGACGGGCCGGCGGGGACGACGCCGAGCAGCTCGTCGATCGCGTCCTGGGTGAGGGGACCGTCGGAGTGGGCCGCCGCGAGCACGAGGGCACCCACGAGGTCGATCTCCGCCTGGAGGTCGACGTCGGTGAGCTCGTGGTCGTCGGGCATGCACCAACGGTAGGGCGCGGGGGGCGGCGACGGGGTGCTGCGTGCGCCGCTTCGGGCCGTCCGTCCGGGCCTGCCCGCCGTCCGTCGGGACCACGGTGGCCGAACGGCTCGTCAGGGCGGCCGGACGGCTCGGCGTGGCGCCGTGCGGCGGAGGGGAGGAGGTGGTGGCGGGTGCCGGGCCGGGAGCGCCTCACGGCGCGTGGCCGCTCGTGGCGGCTGATGTTGGGACCCGGGGCTGCCGCGGCCCGGCACCCACCGTCGACCATAACGCGGGCACCCCCCTCGGATCATCCCGAGGGGGCGGACCTTCCGGCCCGGGTCGTCAGTCGAGCTCGCCGGCCCGCCAGAGCCGGGCGCACGCACGCAGGTCCTCGCCGGTCGAGAGCAGCTGGGCGCCGGACCGGGTGAGGTCGCTCGCGCCCTCCGGATCGAGGGCGTCCGAGTCGTGCGCGAGCTCGGCCCGCCCGGCGGCGACGACGGCGCAGAAGGCCGAGGCCCGCTCGAGGGCGACGGCGAGGTCACCGTCGAACACCCCGGCGAGGATGCGGTCGACGACCAGCTGCAGCTCCTCGGGCTCGGGCGGCTCGGCGATCCCGGCGATGGCGTGCGCGACGTCGGTGAAGCGGATGCCGGCGGCGTACTCGCGGCTCGCCTCCTCGGCGCTGCGCCGGGTCCACTCGCGCAGCACGTAGAGCCGCCACAGGGCGCCGGGCAGGCTGCGCGCGGGGCGCGAGGACCACAGCCCGGCGACGGTGGGCAGGCCGAGGTCGTCGACGAGCCCGACGAGACGGGTCGTCACCTCGGGGTCGTGGGCGGCCCGGCCGGTCCCGACGAGGATGGCGGCCGTCTGGTGGGCGACCTCGGTCGTCTCGGCGGGGCCCGGCAGGGTGCCGCCGTGCGCCTCGAGCTCGTCCGGCGTGAAGTGGATCGGTCGGCGGGGGCGGCCGGGGTCACTGCTCACCCGGCCAGTGTGTCACCCGCGCCCGCACCCCCTCCCACCTGCGGGCGCGCCGCCCCGGCGGATAGGTTGGACCGGTCCCGGCGTGCCGCGCGCCACCTCGACCGTGCAGGAGGACCGATGAGCGACGACGGCTCGGGAGCCGCCGCCACCAGCGCCTCCCCCCGCCCGGCCCCGCCGGAGTCCGCGAAGGTGTCGCGCCCGACCTCCCTGTCCCGGCGTGGGGTGGTCCACACCCTCAGGTCGGCCTTCGACGAGTTCCAGCGCGACCAGTGCACCGACCTCGCCGCGGCCCTCACGTACTTCTCCGTCCTCTCGGTCGCCCCCGCGCTGCTGGCGCTCTTCTCGCTGCTCGGCGTCGTCGGGCGTGGCGACCTCGTCGTCCGCGAGATCATCACGATCCTCGGCCGGCTGGGACAGGCCGACGTCGCCCAGCAGCTGCGCGGTCCCCTCGAGGGCATGGTGAGCAGCGGGGCGGCCTCGTTCACCCTCGTCCTCGGTGTCCTCACCGCCCTGTTCTCGGCGTCGGGGTACGTCGGGGCGTTCGGGCGGGCGCTCAACCGGGTCTACGGCGTCCAGGAGGGTCGCCCGATCTGGAAGCTGCGGCCGGTCAACGTCGCCGTGACCTTCGGCCTCGTCCTCGCCGCGGCGCTCGTCCTGCTCGGCCTCGTCCTCAGCGGCGGGGTGGCCGAGACGATCGGAAGCCGCATCGGCCTGGGGACCCAGACGGTGCTCGTGTGGAACGTCGTCAAGTGGCCGGTCATCCTCCTCATCGTCATGGGGATGGTCGCGACCCTGTACTACGTGACCCCCAACGTGCGGCAGCCCGGCTTCCGGTGGATCTCGCCCGGCGCCGTCGTCGCCATCGTCGTGTGGATCCTGGCGTCGGTCGGCTTCGGGTTCTACGTCGGCAACTTCGGCAGCTACAACGCGACGTACGGCACCCTCGGCGGGATCATCGTGCTCCTGCTGTGGCTGTGGCTGACGAACATCGCCCTGCTCCTCGGCGCCGAGATCGACGCCGAGCTCGAGCGGGTCCGCGAGCTCGCCTCCGGCATCCGGGCCGAGCGACGGGTGCAGCTCGAGCCACGGGACACGACGCAGTCCGACAAGGCCGCCGAGAAGCTGCAGGAACGCATCGTCGAGGGGCGGGCCATCCGCCGGGCCGCGGTCGCGGAGAACGGGGTCCCGGCCCGTCGCCGACGGGCCGGCCGGCACCGCGCCCGCCCGGGCGAGGCGGGCGCCGTGGCGCCGCCCGACCTCGAGCCGCTGCCGTCGGAGGTCGCCGCCGAGCGGGCGAGTGCCACCCCCTGGCGCTGAGCCTCCGGGCGTCGACCCGGCCGGGACCGGCGGCCGGTGGGTCCCGTCGGCGGAAGTCTCTACGAACTCTGAACATCGCAGGTCAGTCGGGGTGACATCTGTCGAAGGTTCGTCTAGTCTCGTCGCCGTGACGTCAGGACAGCGCCGGTGAACCGGCTCATGGAGGGCTTCCGCCTCGGGGGCCGCTACTCGCTGACGACGCGCATCGCCTCCGGCGGCATGGGGGACGTCTGGGAGGCGACCGACGACGTCCTCGCCCGCACCGTGGCCGTCAAGGTCATGCGGGCGACGACCGACGAGGAGCCGGTGTTCGCCCAGCGCTTCCGCGACGAGGCCCTATACACCGCCAACCTCAGCCACCCCAACGTCGCGACGGTCTACGACTACGGCGAGGAGGACTCGCTGGCGTACCTCGTCATGGAGCTCGTGCCCGGCGAGCCGCTCTCGGCCCTCGTGCAGCGTCGCGGCGCCCTGCCGGCGCACGAGGTCCGCTCGATCATGGGGCAGGCGGCCCTCGCCCTCGGCGCCGCGCACGAGGCCGGGGTCGTCCACCGCGACGTCAAGCCCGGCAACATCATGGTGACCCCCGGCGGCGAGGTGAAGCTCACCGACTTCGGGATCGCCCGCGCCGTCGACGGCTCCGGGCAGACCCGCACCGGCGAGGTCCTCGGCACCCCACACTACCTCTCCCCCGAGCAGGCCCTCGGCGAGCCCGCGACCGGCGCCTCCGACCTGTACGCGCTCGGTGTCGTCGCGCACGAGATGCTCACCGGCCGCCGGCCGTTCGAGAAGAACACCCCGGTCGCCACCGCCCTGTCGCAGGTCAACGACCCGCCCCCGCCGCTGCCGGACGACGTCCCGTCGGAGCTGCGGGCCCTCATCGAGCAGTGTCTCGCCAAGGCGCCCGCCGCACGTCCCGAGAGCGCTCGCGAGCTCGGGGAGCGGCTGGGCCTGCCGGAGGCCGGGTGCCTCGACGACCGCGCCGCCGAGGACGTCCTGGGCTACGCGGCCGAGGACGCCGGCGACGTGGAGCGGGACGTCGACGCCGACGTCGCCCGTGAGTCGCTCGCCGCGCGCTCGTCCGACCCCCAGGTCCGGGCGGACGGCGCCCTGGCCGACCCGACGCCGACGCCCACCCACTCCGGACCGCGGCACGCACGGCCCCGGCGTCGGCGCGTCCACTGGGCGTGGGTCCCCGCGTCGGGGGTCGCCCTCGTCCTCGCCCTCACCTCGTTCGGGCTCGTCAGGTAGGCCCGCCAAGGCCCTCCTCGCCCCACCCGGACCGTCCTCGACGGTGCCGGGATCTGTCGTGCGACACCCCGGGAACCATCGCGTGAACTCGTGCGTTCAACCTGCGACGAACCTTTGACACATCGCCCTGACCTGGGCATACTCGGTGCTCCGAGTTAGACGAAGGTTCGACAAGACTCTCAGCGAAAGGGGCCCAGATCATGGCCACCGACTACGACGCCCCCCGAGTCCGCGACGGCGAGGAGGAGAAGAACGACACCATCGTCGAGCTCGACGCGGCCCGCAGCCGCACGACGACGAGCCTCCTCGAGGACGACACCGAGCCCACCGACGGCCTGACCCTGCCGGGTGCGGACTTGTCCGACGTCCAGTTCGAGGTCCGGGTCATCCCCAAGCAGAAGGACGAGTTCACGTGCATGTCGTGCTTCCTCGTCTCGCACGTCAGCCAGGAGACGAAGCCCGGCACGAGCCTGTGCCGCGACTGCGCCTGAGGACCTGACGCCACACGCGTTCCCTGTCGAGCAGAAGGGCGCCCCACCGACTCCGGTGGGGCGCCCTTTCTCGTGCATGCGCGTGGTCGTGGTCGGCGTCAGCGGCGGACGAGCCCGTCGCCGACGGCGGCGTCGACGTCGGCGGAGAGCCGCTCGGGGAGGTCCTCGAGGCTGTCGAGCGAGCGCTGCCGGGACTGCGGGGCGACGGGGAGCTCGCAGTCCGCGGCGAGCCCGTCGACGAGGAAGGTGTTGAGCGGGGCAACGGCCGGGGGCGCCTCGACGTACTGACGGCCGCCCGCGGCGATCGCGACCTGGCGCTCCCCGTCGGCCGAGGTGAAGACGACGGAGAACGTGCCGAAGGACGCGCCGTCGTGACCGTAGATCGGCTGCTGCTGCCCGTCCGGACCGGGGCACGGGTCGACACCCTGGTAGATGCCGAGGCCGTAGACGAGTGTCGTGGTGCTGCGGGGCTCGGTCATCGTGGCGAGCGCGGCGTCGGACACGAGCCGGCCGGCGAAGAGGGCGCGGTAGAAGTCGGCGATGTCCTCGGCGCTCGCGACGACGGCGCCGGCGGCGGAGAAGATCGAGGACGTCGTGCGGGCCAGGTCGAGGCGGTCGCCCTCGATGATCGCGACGTCCGGGACGTGGGCCCTGCCGCGGAAGGTCGCGCCGCGGGTCGGGTAGTAGGCATCGTCCATGCCGGCCGGGCGGAAGACCCTCTGCTCCAGCAGGACGTGCATCGGGCGGTTGGTCGTCTCCTCGAGCATCATCCCGGCGACGACGTAGTTCGTGTTCGAGTACGAGAAGTCGGCGCCCGGCTCGAAGAGCCACGGCTGGGACAGGGCGGCGGCGACGAGCTCCTCGTCCGTGCGCTTGGTGCGGAGGACGTCGATGAACGCCTCGTTCGTCGTCGCCTCGAGCAGGAACGGGGTGAGGTACTCGGGCAGGCCGCTGCGGTGGCTCAGCAGCTGCTCGAGCGTGACGTCGCCGCGACCGGGCAGGAGGCCGGGCAGGACGTCGTCCACGGTCGTGTCGAGGGTCCAGCGGCCGGCGTCGACCTCCTGCATGACGAGGGTGGCGACCATCGCCTTCGTGACGCTCGCGACGCGGGCGACGTCGCCGGGGCGGACGTCCGTGCCGCCGGCGACGTCACGGTGGCCGGCCGCGCCGGACCACTCGGCCGCGCCGCTGGTGACGTGCCCGACGACGCCGACCGCGCCGGCGTCGACCACGGCATCGAGGTCCGCCTGCAGCGGTGCGGCGTCGATGGTCGTCGTGGGTGCCGCGCTGGGCGTGGCGGGCGCCGCGGCGGCCGTCGTGGCCGCGAGTGGCGCGGTGACGGCGAGCGCGACGGCGAGCCCCGCGGCGCGGACGACGTTCGGTCGGTGTCGGGTGGTCATGGCCCCTCCTGCGTGGGTGTCGGTGTCGGCGCCACGTTCCCCTGCGGCGCCGCTCGCCTCCCTGTCTACGGGGGCCGCCGGGGGGTCACATCCGTCCTCGGGCTGGTCGCCCCTCCACCCGCGGGATGAGGTGGCGCGGTGCGACATACTGGCGGCCGGTCGGTCGGGGCGGACGCACGTCGGCGCCGCCGTCCGGGCCTCTAGCTCAATCGGTAGAGCTGCGGACTTTTAATCCGTAGGTTGTGGGTTCGAGCCCCACGGGGCCCACTCTGCAACTGTATGGCTCCGCCTGATGGGCGACATTCGGGCTTCGGCTGATCCGTGACAGTGGTCCGGCTGAGGCTTGACAGGTGTTTCGGCTGATCCTTGACGCTCCTTCCATGAAGGAGCTGAGTGTGGTCGAGCAGCGGTACAAGGCGGTCCTGGCGGTCATCGGAGATGGCCGCACGGTGACCGAGGTCGCCGCGTCCTGGCAGGTGTCCCGGCAAACGGTGCATGCCTGGCTGGCGCGGTACGAAGAGAGCGGGCTCGAGGGTCTGGCCGACCGGTCCCACCGGCCGGCCTCCTGCCCGCACCAGATGGGTGCGACTGTCGAGATCGCGGTCCTCGAGGCGCGCCGGAAGCATCCGGGGTGGGGTCCGCGGCGGATCGTGCACGAGCTGTCCAAGGCCGGGCTGGTCACCAGCGAGTCCGGGGTGTACCGGGCGCTGCGCCGGGCCGGGCTGGTCGAACCCGGCCGGCGGCGTCGCGAGCAGCGGGAGTGGAAACGGTGGGAGCGAGGCCGACCGAACGAGCTGTGGCAGCTGGATGTGGTCGGCGGGATCGGCCTGGCCGACGGCACCAGCATCAAGTGCCTGACCGGGATCGACGACCACTCCCGGTACGTGGTCAGCGCGGCGCTGATGACCCGAGAACGCACCCAGGCCGTCTGTGACGCGTTCGAGGCGGCGCTGCGCCGGCACGGCGTGCCCGAACAGGTCCTGACCGACAACGGGAAGGTGTTCACCGGACGGTTCAACCATCCCCCGACCGAGGTCCTCTTCGACCGGATCTGCCGGGTCAACGGCATCGAGCACCTCCTGACCAAACCCCGCTCGGAGCCTGACCCGGTTTCCCGGACAGTTTCGGTGTGGTGATCATGCCGCGGTGATGGCGGCGGTGTGAAGGGCTTCGTACTCGTGCGGGGACAGGTATCCGAGGGTGGAGTGCCGGCGGCGGGGGTTGTACCAGCCTTCGATCCACTCGAAGATCGCGGCGGCGAGCTCGACTCGCGAGGGCCAGGTGCGGCGGTCGAGCAGCTCGCGCTGCATCGTGGACCAGAACGACTCGATGAGCGCGTTGTCCACCGAGGAGGCGACCCGGCCCATCGAGCCGAGGAGGCCGGCGTCTCGCAGGCGGTGGCCGAAGACCCAGGAGGTGTACTGGCAGCCGCGGTCGGCGTGCAGGATCGTCCCGGGTGTCGGGCGGCGTTGCCAGCGGGCCATCTCCAGGGCGTCGACGACGAGCTCGGTGCGGATGTGGTCGGCGATCGACCAGCCCACGATCCGGCGGCTGTAGGCGTCGATGACGGCGCAGCAGTACACCCACCCGTCGCTCGCGCGGTGTTGCGTGATGTCGGTGAACCACACTCGGTCCGGGGCGTCGGCGGTGAAGACCCGTTGCACCAGGTCCTCGTGCGTGGCCGGCGCGGGACGGTGTCCTCGCTTGCGGCGATGGCACACCCCGGACAGCCCGGCCCGGCGCATCAGCCGGGCAACCCGTTTGCGGCCGCACGCGACGCCAAGCCCGAGGCGCAGCTCGGCGTGGACCCGCGGGGCGCCGTAGGTGCCGCGCGAGTCGACATGGACGCGCTCGATCGTGACGGCGAGCTCGGCGTCGGCCACCGCCCGCTTCGAGGGCGGGCGGTCCACGGCGTCGTAGTAGCTGGAGCGGGCGATGCCCAGCACCTCGCAGGTCACCGCGACGGGATACCCGTCGGCGGCCAGCTCACGGACCAGCGGGGCGGTCATTTTGGGGGCAGCACGTTCTCCTGCGCGAAGTACGCCGAGGCCCGCTTGAGGATCTCGATCTCCATCGCCTGACGGCGGTTCTCCCGCCGCAACCGAACCAGCTCCTCCTGCTCACTCGAGGTCACACCCACTCGGCGACCGGCGTCGACGTCGTCCTTGGCCATCCACCGGCGCAGACACGACTCGCTGATCCCCAGGTCCTTGGCGATCGTCGCGACCGACGCACCCGGCACCCGGGTCAGCTCGACCGCCCGACGACGGAACTCCAACGGCTTCGGTGCAGGCATCCAGACTCCTCTCCAAGACGATCATCGCCTCAGCTCAGGTGTCCGGAAAAGCGGGTCAGGCTCCGGCGTCGCTGATGCCGCCCGGCTCATGGACCGACGACCCGAGCACCTCTCACCGGACACCTGGCTGCGCGGCGATGACGGCCGCCCTCACGCCCGACCCCAAGAACACCAACAGGGTCACGCACAACGGGTTTCCGGCAGCCGCTACAGCGCAACGACCACTGGATTGATGCCACCGATCACTGCGATAGTGGCGGTCGGAGTTCGCCCCCGATGAGACGCACCATGCAGGCCACCGCGACGATGAGTGGTTGTTCGAGGTCGGGGACATCGCTCACGAGCTACTGGAACTGCTCTGCCGCATCGGCTACCGCGTAGGACATTGGATTCCCCTTCGCGTGGCCGCCGGACTGGCGAGTTGTCGGTCCATGGGGATCATGACCGGGCTCACCGCGAGGCGATGAGCCAGCAGCAGTGTGGCGACGTCACCTCGTCACCCATCATCTGCGGAGTCACCCGCGACGCGTGTCACGCCCGACCGTTCGTCTGACGCCGGACTGCCGTGGGCGCCACGAGGTCGAGGGCAGACGGTCGAAAGTCCGATGCACGCTCGAGCCGTCACACGATTACGTCGGATGCGCGGCGAGGTACCGCTCGACAAGCGTGGTCGAATACCCGCTCGGGATGCGATCGGAGTCGAAGATGATGCGGTACATCATGGGGGCGACGAGGCGGTCGAGGGCGTCCTCCAGGTCTCGTAGCCCGGCGTCGGGTGCTCGGCCGAAGATCTCCTTCAGGGCGCTTCGCGCGTAGTTGACGCATGCGCCGGTGTTCGCGCCGGTGCTGTCGCCGGCGACGACGTCGATGATGTAGCCGCGGCCCGGCGTGGATCCCATCTCCTCGATGAACTGCGCGGCCCACGCGAGCAGATCGCCGCGAAGGGACCCCGTTTCGGCTGGGGACTCGGGGGTCCTGAAACGATCCGCGGCGACGTCCGACAGCAGCGCCGCGAGGTCCCCCCAGCGCCGGTAGATGGTCGAGGGAGTGACGCCTGCCCTGGCTGCGATGAGGGGGACGGTGATGGCGTCGCGAGATGACGACGCCTGCAGCGATCTCACCGCGTCGTGGACGGCCTCTTGGATTCGTGCGCTTCGACCGCCCGGGCGGGCCTTGCTGACGGTGCTCATGCGTCCACCTTAACGCGAAGAAGTTGCTTTTGGAGGTGGGGCGACCTACGGTGGCCTTAAAGCAAAGATTCTGCATTAGAGAGGCGAGCATGCCCAGCACAGGACCGACCCCAACGAGCGCCGTCGCGTCCGATCCCCTTTCCGCGCCGCGCCGAGTCGTCGCACCGTTCGTGCTCGTCGCGGCCATCACGATGACGTTCCTCGCCGCATCGAGTGCGCCGACGCCGCTCTACGCGACCTACCAGGAATCCCTGTCGCTCGCGCCGGTGAGCGTCACCGTCATCTTCGCCGCGTACGCCCTTGCGCTGCTCGGAGCGCTGCTCGTTGCCGGGCGCCTGTCGGACTTCATCGGACGCAAGCCGGTGATCCTCGCCGCCATCGCGGTGGAGATGATCGCCATGGTCATGTTCGCCGTCGCAGACTCGGCCCCAGAACTCACGGCCGCACGCATCGTGCAGGGACTGGCCACCGGAGCGGCAACCTCCGCGACGGCAGCAGCGCTGGCCGACCTGATCCCTCACCGCTCCGCCCTCGTCGCCAGCGTGTCCCCGGTGGTCGGCATGGCCGCGGGCGCACTCGGGTCCGGGGTGCTGGTGGTCGAGGCGCCCGCGCCAGAGCAGACGGTCTACATCGTGCTCACCATCGCGTTCGGGCTGCTTGCCATGGCGGCATCCATGATGAGGGAGACCGCGCCCCGGCGGCCCGGGGCCCTGGGCTCACTTCGTCCACGCATGGCCGCCCCGACCATGGCTCGGCGGCCGCTGCTGACAGCAGCTCCGGTACTCGTGGCGGTCTGGTCGCTTGGCGGCTTCTACCTCTCGCTGGGCCCGAGGCTCGCCAACGAGATCACTGGCACCTCGTCCCCACTCATGGGGGCCGATCTGGTGTCCACGCTGACGCTCTCCGGTGCTGCCGCCATTCTCGTGCTGCGGGCCCACTCGCCGGCTCGGGTCTTTGCGATCGGCGCCGCGTCGCTGGTGGCAGGCTTGTCCGTGAGTCTCGTCGGCGTCGGTATCGACATGGCGACCTTGCTCTTCGGTGGCGCTCTCATCGCTGGGATCGGATTCGGTGCAGGCTTCCAGGGATCGATGCGCATCGTGATGCCCAGTGCCAGTCCCGAGGAGCGCGCAGGTCTCCTGTCGACCTTCTACGTGATCAGCTACCTGTCCATGGGGGTTCCGGCGGTCCTGGCAGGACTGCTCGCCGGCGCGGGGGGGATCAAGCTCGCCGCGATGACCGTGGGTGGTGTGCTGATCGCTCTCTCGGCGGGCGCTCTCGTCGGCGTGGCCCGCGGCGGCCGCGACGCGGATGAGCGAGCTGCGCACCTCGCGTCGGCCGACGACGTCCGTCGGCACTCTGCTCGCACGGCCTTTCCCCTTCCCGAGGAGCGCCACGAGCAGATCGCGGACACCGTGAACCACATCGACTCCGTCACCACCGTCTTGCGAACGATCCCCCTCCACGAGACGCCGCCCGCATCTTCCTTCCGCCCGAATGGCACGAACCGATGAGCATCTCGTCGACCATCACCGAGTCAGGAGCGGCGATCGCCTCCGGGCAACTGAGCCCGATCGACCTCGTCGAACAGTCGCTCGAGGCCACGGACGCCCTCGGCAGCCTCGGCGCGTTCGCCCAGGTCGACGTCGACGGTGCACGCGAACAGGCAGCGAGACTGACACACGAGCTGGCCGCCGGCCACCATCGCGGCCCGCTGCACGGGATCCCGTTCGGGATCAAGAGCCTGATCGACGTCAAGGGCGTGGAGTCCACCTCGAGTTCAGCCGTGAGGGCTGGACGTGTCCCGACGGAGGACGCCGCGGTGGTGACGGCCCTGCGCCGATCCGGAGCGGTGATCATCGGGTCGACCCACAGCCACGAGTTCGCCTACGGACTCACCACCCCAACCACCCGCAACCCTCATGACGTCGATCGGATCCCTGGCGGATCGAGTGGAGGTTCCGCTGCCGCGCTGGCCTCCTCGCAGGTACTCGGCGCGCTGGGCACTGACACCGGCGGCTCGATCCGTGTACCTGCGGCGCTCACCGGCGTTGTCGGCCTCAAGCCGACGTACGGACTCCTGCCCAGCGCGGGGGTCGCATCCCTGTCCTGGTCGTTGGACCACGTCGGACCGATGGCACGAACGGTGCACGACACGGCACTCGTCCTCGCAGCCTTCGGCGATCGCCACCTGCGTGATTCCGCCAGCGCCACGCGTCATGTCGTGGATGTCGCCAGCGACATCCAGCACGGTGGGGAGGGCCTTCGGGTAGGGGTCCCCACGAACTTCTTCTTCGACCGCGTGCAACCGGGCGTCGAGAACGTCGCACGCGCATCGATCGAGGCACTCGGAGAAGCTGGGGCGAGACTGGTACCGGTCACGGTCCCGATGTCCCACCTGTACCACCCCACGCAGTGGGGACTCATGGTCCCGGAGGCCAGTGCCTATCACCAGGAGCAGCTGCATACGTCGGCCGATCTCTACGGCTCGGACGTGCGGGGACTGCTGGAAGCCGGTGAGATGTTCCTGGCCACCGACTACGTCCGTGCGCAGCGGGCCCGAACCTTGATCGCCCGCGCCTGGGACGAGATGTTCTCCACGGTCGACGTCCTCGTGGCCCCGTCGACTCCTGTGACCGCGACCCTGGTCGGGCAGGAGGTGCTGACGTGGGCGGACGGGACCTCGGAGTCGGTCTCCGACGCATATGTCCGGCTCTCCGCCCCAGCGAACCTGACCGGGCGCCCTGCCGTCTCGGTTCCGGCGGGAACCGACGCGGAGGGGCTGCCGGTCGGAGTTCAAGTCATCGGCCGGCCATTCGCGGAGCGGTCGCTCCTGCGGGCGGCAGCGACGATCGAGAAGGCCGCCCTACCCGGCTAGGAGTTCCCATGCTGTGCGGACGTGCCCCACTGCTGCGCGCAGCGACCCCGCGGGCAACTGCGCCAAGGTCACATGGGACCTCACCACCGTCCTCGACGACCACCCGCTCGTCGGTGCCGACGGCGCCGGGAGTGCTCGGCGGTGCCTGGTGTCGCGGGTGGTCGAGAGCAGAGACGTACTTGTCGGGGCCGGGTCGAGGCGAGAGGCAGCAGCGCGTCTGGCCTCAGGGGATTCTGACCACCAGCTTGCGTGAGGAGACGCCGGCTCGAAGCCTTTCAAGGGCGTCGGGAACTGCCTCCAGACCCTGTCCGGCTACCTCGCTGAACGGGGCGGGGCGGTAGCTGCCTGCGGCCAGGGCGGCCGGAAGGACCCGTGTGAAGATCTCGGCCCCGAGCCGCTCATGGGCGACTGACCCTCCCCACACAGTCGAGAGACGGACGCCTCGGAAGCGGGCAAGACGGCTGACCAGTGTCGTGAGCGGCGACGGCTGCACCGAGGCGACCCCCACTCGTTGCGCTGACTCCGTCGACCGACGCGCGCCCACGTTCGCGGCGATCCGCACGGTCGGGACCGTCGAGGCGCTCCCGATGGCCACGATCCCAGCGAGGTGACGCCGGGCCAGCACGTCGCTCGTCCGCCGCACGACGTCGGGGTCGCGACGGTCGAGAGCGACGTCGGCGCCGAGATCGAGGACGAGCGGGTGGTGGCGCGGGGACGCCGTGGTGACTACGCGATAGCCGGCGTGACGCGCAAGCTGGATCGCGTTACACCCCACGCTGGTCGACCCGCCCCAGACCAGCACGGTGGCGTCCTCACGGCGTCGCGACGTATCGGGCAGATCCAGCGCGAGCTGGTCACGTCCGAACAGCCCGGACGCGGCAGTGGCCACACCCAGGGGAAGGACAGCCGCCTGCTCGTAGGGCAGCTGGTCCGGGATCGGGCTGACCAGAGCCGCCCGCAGGACCACGTACTTCTGGAAGGCGCCGTGAGCCGGGCTGTTGCAGTCACGTTCCTGCCCGAGAGCCAACCCGATGACACGTTCGCCGACGCTGAGACGACCGGTGCCGGGTCCGACCTCGACCACGTCCCCGGCGACGTCGACGCCCAGCACGGCCGGATAGTTCAGCCAGGGGTAGACGACCCGGCGATTCCAGCCGGTCATGGTGTCGACCGGATTGAGTGCGACCGCTCGCACGCGCACCACGATCTCGCCGCGTCCAGGGCGCGTGTAAGCGGCCTGGCCGGTAGACAACCGGGCGCTGCGGTAAGTCGCCCAGAGGGCTTCGTTCGAGGGGTCCGACATGTCCATGGGCTCGAGTCGACAGGTGGCCGTCACGGCCACCTCAAGCACCCGGCACCGCTCGGCAGCGCTCGTCGATGTAAGCCGCAGCCAGTAGTCGCTCTGCTCGTCGCACGAGCTCGGAGTTCATGGCGTTCAGCGCCGTTCCGGCGACAGCGGGTGTCCCACGAGCGACGGCAGATGCTTGACCTGGACGCGGCGGCCACCCATGTACTGACCTCACCCCCGGCGCGACGCATCCGGCGGCGCACCGCCAATCACGACTGACGGTAGAAGGATCGCGCATGACCGATCTCCCGCACGTACCTCGCACCACGACCGGACCGCTCTTCGCCGACTCGGGTCTGAAGCTCGCCCTGTTCGGCCTCAACGTGACCTCGCCCGGCGCTGTGACGACCTCCGCCGATCGGCACGAGATCGACTGGGACCGGGATCTCGACCTCGCGCTGCAGGCAGAACAGGCCGGATTCGAGGCCGTCATACCGTTCGCACGGTGGCGAGGCTTCGAGGGCCGGACCAACCCGTGGGGACAGAGCTTCGATGCCTTCACCTGGGCCGCTGCCGTAGCGGCCAGGACCTCCCGCATCTCGATCTTCGCCACTGCGCACTGCCTGACCCTGTCTCCGGTGATCGTGGCCAAGCAGATCGCTACCCTCGATGCCATCTCGCACGGTCGGGTCGGGTTGAACGTCGTGGCCGGGTGGTTCGCGAAGGAGCTGGCGATGTTCGGCGCGGCGACTCTCGATCACGACGCCCGCTACGCCTACACCCAGGAGTGGCTCGGTGTCGTGCTTCGGCTCTGGGCGGGGGAGGAGTTCGACCATCGGGGCGAGTGGTTGGACGTCGTCGGGGGTTACAGCCGTCCGGGCCCGCTCCAGCAGCCACACCCCCCGATCATGAATGCCGCGTTCTCCGCTCGGGGTCACGAATTCGCCACCCGACATGCGGACCTGTCCTTCGTCTCCGCGTTCGACCTCGAGTCGGTCAGGACGAAGGTCGGCGAAATCCGGCGGATGGCCGCCGAGGCCGGCCGCACGCAGTCGGTGTGGATCGCCGCATCGCTCGTCTGTGCCGACACCGACGATGAGGCCCGGGCCCTGGTGCGGCGGTGGGCCGAGGTGGACGCTGACGAGCAGGCTGTGGCCAACGCCATCGAGTGGACCATGGGCGGCACTGGCATGCCGGCCGAGCAGCACCGCCAGCTCGCCGGGGCCGTTGCGTCCACGATGGCCGGCTACCCGCTGATCGGAGCTCCGGACACCATCGCCGACCAGCTAGCTCGACTGCGAGACGCCGGCATTGACGGCGTCGCTCTCACGATGATGGACTACAGCACCGGCGTGACGCGGTTCATCGACGAGGTCCTCCCTCGCTTGGAGGAGGACGGGACCCGGCGGACGTAACGTCGCCCGGTGCGTCGGTACTCGGGCGGTCGTCGACGGCCGTTCGTCCGCGCTCACCCAGGCTCGGTGTCATGAGGACGCGGCGAACGGCGAGCTGCGCTCCGGCGTCGACCTAGAGGGCGGGGGTCGGCTGGCTCCGGCTCTCCGCCGCGGTGATGAGGTCATCGAGCCGCGCGCCGGCCTGGGCAAGCTCCGCCATACGACGGTCGAGCTCTGCCCGCTCGCCCTGCAGCATCGTCCGCTGCTGTGCCGTCGTGTGACCGGTGTCGATACATGGCAGCAGCTCGGCGATCCGGCGGCTGCTCAGACCCGCCGCGTACAGAGTCTGGAAAAAGCGCACGCGGTCGACGGCTGTCTCGGCGTACATCCGCTGCCCACCGCTCGAGCGCTCGCTGCTCAGCAGCCCCTGCTCCTCGTAGTAGCGCAACGCCCGGACACTCACCCCGGACTCGCGCGCGAGCTCTCCGATCCGCACGACAAACCGTCCTTTCGCGGCGCTCGACGAGCCACCGCATCCTCGACTTGACCCTGACGTCAACGTCAGGTTTTAGCGTAGCAGGGATGACAACACTCTTCGACACCGTCAACACATCAATCGCCACGCTCCCCAACCGGATTGTCATGGCGCCCATGACCCGGGCCCGGTCAGACGGCGACGGCCTCGCCTCCGCGTCGATGGCGACGTACTACGCCCAACGCGCCGGCGCGGGCCTCATCGTGTCCGAGGGCATCTGGCCGAGCCGACTCGGCCAGTCGAACCCGATGACACCCGGCCTGACCACCGAGGCCCAGGTCCGGTCCTGGCGCCAGGTGACCTCTGCGGTCCACGCGGCGGGTGGCCGCATCGTCGCGCAGATCCAGCACGCAGGGCGGCTCAGCCACCCGGACACGACCGGTCAGCAGCCCGTGGGGCCGTCGGCCGTGGCGGCACGCGACGTCATGATGTTCACCCCGGCAGGCCCGCAGCCGGCACCGGCCCCTCGGGCGCTCACGACGGACGAGGCCGCGGATGAGGCGGCGTCCTTCGGGCCTGCGGCACGAGCGGCGATCGAGGCCGGCTTCGACGGGGTCGAGGTGCACGGTGCGAACGGGTACCTCGTCAGCCAGTTCCTCGCGAGCAACGCCAACCTCCGCACGGACCGCTACGGCGGGTCCGTCGAGGCACGCACCCGCTTCGCCGTCGAGGCCGTCGCGGCCGCGGTCGAGGCGGTGGGCGCCGAGCGCGTCGGCATCCGACTCTCGCCCGGTGCAGGCATCCAGGACGCGGTCGACACCGACGTCACCGAGCTCTACACGACCCTCCTCACCCGGCTGTCCGCCCTGGGCCTGGCCTACGTGCACCTCGAGGAGGGGACGGACGAGGACACCCTCCTGCGGCTGCGTGACGTGTGGCCGGGGACCCTCGTCATGAACCCCTCGGTGCCGACGGCGACGACCCCAGCAGGGCTCGACGATGCCGAGCGGTGGCTCGGTCACGGGGCCGACCTCATCTCCTTCGGCCGCGCCTTCATCGCCAACCCGGAACTCGTGGAACGGCTGCGCACGGGCAGCCCTCTGGCGGTCGCCGACGACGCGCTCTACTACATGGGCGGGGACGACGGGTACATCACCTACCCGACGTCGGGCGGGCCGGCCGGACTCACCGCCTGACCCAGGTCCCCCGCAGGACACCCCGGACGGTCCTGCCGTCCGGAGTGCTTGGCCACGGCGCCGCCGCGGTCAGCCCACCACGTCGTGGAGCATGCGGTCCGAGGCGTGCAGCGCGTCCAGGTCGAAGGTCGACGAGCTGGCCATCAGCCCGTCGGCGCCCGACCGCTCGACGAGCCGCTCCAGACGGCACCGGACCGTGGCGGCCGTCCCCGCGATGGTGCGGCCCACGCCCTCCTCGACGCGACGACGGACCTGCTCCCCCCAGTCGGCGGTCTCGATGTCATCGGGGGACTCCAGGGGCGGGAAGCTCCCGGTACGTCGCGCCTGCGCGGACGCCCACGCCTCCGGCAGGGCCAGCCGGCGGGCCGTGGCCTCGTCGTCCGCGACGAGGACGTCCACCGAGACGACCACCGTGGCCCGGTCCGCACCCGCGGGCTGGAACGATCGCCGGTACTCGGCCAGCATGTCGGGCAGCTCGTCCGCGTCCAGGACGGGTCCCCCGACGACGACCGGGAGCCCGAGCTCCGCGGCCAGCCGGACTCCCCGGCCGGTCGCGAGGACGAAGACCGGGACACCCCCGGCCACCGACGGCCGCGCAGTGACCTCGGCCTCCCCGTCGAGGTAGGAGCGCAGCTCCTGGAGGTCCTCCCGGAACGTGTCCGGCTCGTCCGACTCCCTGCGCAGGGCCCGTCGGACCGGTGGTGTGAAGCCCAGCGACCGCCCGATGCCGAGGTCGACCCGCCCCGGGTGCAGGGCCTGGAGCATGAGGAACTGCTCTGCGACGACGAGCGGCTGGTGCAGTGGCAACATCACGCCTCCGGACCCGATCCTGATCCGGGAGGTCGCCGAGCCGATGGTCGCGACGAGCAGCGGAGGCGATCCCGACGCGACGCCCGGGACGGCATGGTGCTCTGCCACCCAGAACCGGTGGAACCCCGCCGCCTCGGCCCGGACCGCCCGGTCGACGGTGTGCCGCAGCGCGAGGGCGTCTGGCTCTCCCGCACGTGTGCGGGAACGGTCGAGCAGTGACAGTCTCACGACCCGTCCAACGCCACCGACCCAGACGGGCTTCCGACTCCACCGGCAGCGCACACCGGGCCGACCGTGCTGCCCGCTTGGTCGTGACAACAACGCGCCGGCCCGCCGGCCCTGGCCGCGTCAGGGCAGGAACCAGCGGGCCGGACAGAGGGCGGTCAGGCCCGAGAGCCGCCCGGTGCCAGCATGAGCCGACCCGCCTCCTTCGACCCCGGGTCGGTCGCCTGGAACGGCGGCACGTCCTGGCCGCACGTGGCCCCGTCGGTCGCCTCGAGATCGAGGAGATACCGGGCGATGGCTGCGTCTGCGCAGGTGGACACCCCGAGCGTGGTGTGCCCGTACCCCTCGACGGTGAGCACCCGGCCGTCCGGGAACCGGTCGGCGTAGGGCTGGGTCTGGGCGTACGGGGTCGCGGGGTCGTACCGCGTGCCGATGACGAGCACGGGCGAGTCGATCTCCTGCTGCCAGGGCCCCTTGTAGGCGTCGTCGTCACGGAACTGGACGAACTCGCACTGGATGCCGACCCAGGCGCGGTAGCGTCCGAAGTGAGGGGTCACCTCGTCGGCCTTGTCCGCCTGCCGTGGGTAGTCCCAGGCATTCAGCGGATGCTTCCCGTCGACACACAGGCTCGCCGTCTGCGGACCGATGCCCGTGGCGTAGTCCTCGATGACCCCGAGCCGACGCAGCAGGTCACCGAGTGACGTACCGGCGCGCTTTCGGTCGCTGCCGTCCCGCTGCGCCGCCGCCGGGTCGTCCATGGCGTCCAGCTGGGCGAACGACTCTGCGAGATCGGTCCACCCGGACGTGGCGTAGAGAGAGCTGAAGGTGGCGGCCACGAGGTCGTCATAGCCGAACTCGACCGTGGTGCCGTCGGGTCCCGGGAACTCGGCCGGTTCCTCCTGCAGCTGACGGAAGACGTCTTCGGCGACCTGCGCCGGGTCGCCGAGCGCCGCGAGGGGGCACGCGTCGGGTCCGGCCTCGTCGCACAGCGCGAGGAACTGCTCGAACGCCTCCTCGGCGGCGGGGCCCGTCCCGAGGCGGACCCCGAGGGACCCCTGACCGCCGGACCAGCGCGGCGGGTCCCACGTGCCGTCGATCGCCAGGGCCCGCACCCGCTCGGGGAAGAGCTTGCCGTAGGTGGCGCCGATGATGGAGCCGTAGGAGTACCCGAGGTAGTTCAGGCGCTCGTCACCGACCGCCTGACGCAGGAGGTCCATGTCGCGGGCGACGTTCGCCGACGACGCGTGCTCGAACCTGTCCCCGGAGAGGAGCTTGCAGCCGACCATGGCCGTCCCGTAGTCCACGAGGTACCCCGGCACCTCCCGGCGCGTGGTCGGGAACGCCGGGGTGTCGGCGAAGTTCGCCTTCTCGGCGGCCTCGTTCGGGAAGCAGGTCACCGGGTTGGAGAGCCCCACGCCGCGGGGGTCGAACCCGATGACGTCGAACTTGGCGTGGACCTTCGGGTCGAGGAACGTCTCACCGAGCGTGTGCATCAGGCCGACCCCGGCGATGCCCGGGCCGCCGAAGTTCAGGAACAGGCTGCCGACGCGCCCGTCGGGGTCGGTCGCTTGCAGCCGGGTCAGCGCGATCGTCGTGGTGTCGCCGCGCGGCTCGTCGTAGTCCGTCGGGACCTGGACGCTGGCGCAGTCGAAGGCCTCCAGCCCCTCACCGACGCAGGTGCTCCACGCGATGTCGGGGACGGGGGCCTGCACCTGCGGCGCGCCTGTCGGCGCAGCGGTGGGGGCGGGTGCGGCCTGCGCGCCGACGGCGCCGACGCCCAGGAGGGCGGTGACGACTGCGACGGCACCGACACGGACTGAGGGTGGGCTGGCAAGGATGCGCATGCGAGTAGCCCACACCTGGCCGCTGCGGCCACCTCAAGCCTGTTCTCACTGTGCCGCACGTCACATGCGCAAAGCTTCACCGGGGTGGCGGAGCGGTGTCCTGGTCCACCACGCCGCGGGCCCGGCGCCGGAGCACGCGACCGGCGGGGACCGCCGCGAGCGCGGGCACCACGACGAGGACGACACCGAGCACCCCCACCGACCGGAGGTCGTCGACGTACGTCGCGAGAGCCAGGCCGCTCGTCCGAAGCTGGGGCAGCACCGACGCCACGACGCCGACGACCACGCCGACGAGGAGCCAGCGCACGACGACCCCGGTCGGCCGTGGCGCCGTCCGGGCATCGCGCGTCGCCCAGCCGAAGGAGGCGAGGCCGAGCGCCAGGAACGCCCCCAGTCCCGCCCCGATGTCCGCGTCTCCGTCGGAGCCGGCCAGTGACGACCAGCCGAACCCCACGAACGCCACGAGCGCGACGAGGGCCGCGGTCCTGAGCAGCACCGTCACCTCACCGACCCCTCCCCCGCGAGCCACGTCGCGATGTCGGAGTACCCGTGCGTGGCGGACAGGGCGGACGGCGTCATGCCGGAGTGCCCCTCGGCGCCTGGGTCCGCTCCCGCCGCGACGAGGGCTCGAACCGCATCACGGTGGCCGCGCCAGACCGCGTCGTGCAGCGCCGTGTAGCCGTTGTACGCACCACGCGCCTCGATCTCGACGTCCGCGGTCCCGTTCGTCAGCTCGTGGATGACCGCAGGGTGGCCCCAGTACGCCGCCTCGTGCAGGGCAGTGCCACCCATGAGGCCGTTCCTGGCACGACCGTCGGCTCCCGCGCGGACGAGCAGCCGGACCATCGCGACATGCCCCTCGCGTGCTGCGAGCCCCAAGGGGGTGTAGTCGTCGTCCGGGGTTCCCGTCGTGGGCATGCGCTCGTCGACGACCGCCCCCGCGGCGAGCTGCCGCTCCGCCTCTTGCACGTCGCCGGTCTTCGCGGCCGCGGCGAGACGGTGCCCGACGACACGTGCGGCGTCGTCGAGGATGCGCGCCTCGACGAGCGTGGCGATGTCCGTCGACCGGTCCGCCTGGGCGATCTCCAGCGCCGTCTGTCCGAACCCGTTGCGGGGCGAGGTCCGCGCACCGTGCCCCAGCAGGACCGCGACGGCGTCGTCGTGTCCGTACGAGACCGCGTCCATGAGCGGGGTGTGCCCCAGCACCGGTGACTGCTGGTCCAGGAACGCGCCCGCCGCGACGAGGAGGTCGATGGCCTCCGTGCTGCCCGACTGGGCGGCCTTGTGGAGTGCCGTCGCTCCCATGGCCGGGTCCACGGCGTGGACGTCCGCGCCCGCCGTCACTAGGGCCTGGACGATGTCCACTCGCCCGCGGCCGGCCGCGACCAGGAGGGCGGTGAGACCACGGGAGTCACGTTCGTCCACGTCGTCGTGCTCGCCGATCCGCGCGACGACGACGGTGGAGCACTCCTCGGTGACGGCCCGGACGAGGTTCACGCTGCGGCCTCCTGGTCGATCGGGTCCAACGCGGTGAGGAAGGCGACGAGCTCCCGGTTCACGACCTCGGCCGCTTCGTGCTGCACCCAGTGCCCGGCGGTGTCCACCGCCACTTGTCCCCGCAGGCCGGGCTGTGTTTCACGCAGGGTCGCCAGCGAGGCGCCCCCCGGGTGGAAGAACTGGCACAGTCCGTCGGCCTTGCCCCAGATGTAGAGCGAGGGCTGGCGGATGACGGCGCCCTTGAGCGCTGGGGTCAGGTCGAAGCTCGCCTGGACTGCGCGGTAGTAGTTGAGGCCCGTGTCGAACCCGGTTCGCTCGAACTCGCGAATGGTGTGCGCGACGTAGTCGGCGTCGGCCCACGGCGGGACCGCTACCGGGCTCTCCCGGAGCAGGTGCTTGCGGGGGTCGACCGGGTCCCATCGCTCGTCTGGAGGAGGGCTCGCGGACAGCCAGTGGAGCACGCTGGGGACCGAGCGCGACGCAGGCTCGAAGTCTGCTCCGCCGCCGGGTCGGGCCATCGCGTGGGCGTAGTACCGGTCTCCGAGGCCGCGGGCCTCGAGGTCGTCGCGCAGGCTGAGTTCGCCGCGCGGTGCGAACGGGATGCTGAGACTCACCACCGCACGGACCCGGTCGGGACGGAGGAGGGCGGTGCGTTGCACGTAGTCGGCTCCCCAGTCGTGACCGACGAGGACGGCAGTTCGGGCGCCGACGACGTCGAGGAGGCCGACGAGGTCACCGGCCACCATGAGCGAGGTGTACTGGCTGACGTCACGGGGGGCGTGGCTGCGGCCGAAGCCGCGCATGTCGAGGGCTATCGCCCGGAACCCCGCGTCCGCGACGGCCTGCATCTGACGGCGCCAGGTCTCGGCCGTGTCGGGGAAGCCGTGGCAGAAGAGGACGACCGGTCCCTCACCCTGCTCGACGACGTGGATCTCGTGGCCGTCGACGACGACTTGTCGGCTGGAGTGCTTCATCCGTCCAGCCGACACCTGGACCCTAGGGCCAGGTCAAGGACGGGAGCGCCCCCGACGACCGGGGGCGCCGATCGTGCCGATCGGCGCCCCCTCCTTGTCGTCACAACGTGCAGTCGAGTCCGTCGGGTAGCGGCGTGAGGTCGAGGAGGTAGTCGTTGACGGCGTCGTCGACGCACGTGTTGCCCGCGACGTACACGGCCCCGTGCTGGACCCCCTCGACGGTCAGATGGTCCGCCCCGAGGGCCTCGGCGAGCGCCGTGCTGCCCTCGTACGGCGCGGAGGGGTCACCGGTGACCGAGACGACGAGCGTCCGAGGGAGATCGCCGACATCGTCGAGGTACGGGTAGTCGAGGCTCGGCTCGGCCGGCCAGCCCTCGCACGAGTCCCGTGCGGTGAGGTCGCGGCCGTCGTCCATGAACGGCGCGGCCTCGAGCATCCGCGCCCGCATCGCCGTCTCCTCCTGCGCGCTCTGGCGTTCCTTGTCGTTGCAGTGGGTGGCGAAGGCCGCCTCGAGGAAGGGGCTGTAGCTCCCGTCGCTCTGGCGCTGGTGGGCGACGTCACGCACCGCCAGGAGCGAGTCGCCGCGCCCCTTCTCGACCTCCGTCAGGCCGTCGATCAGGAACTCCCAGTTCTCGGGTGAGTAGAGGCCGAAGAGCATGGCCTCGACGGCATCGCGGTAGGACAGGGTGCGATCACCGGCCGTCGCGGCGGGCGAGGCGATGAGGGGTCGCACGAGATCCTGGAACCGGCTCGATGCCTGGGCCGGGTCGGTGCCGAGCGGGCACGTCTCGGCCTCGGCGCACGCTTCCGCCATGGCGTCGAAGGCCGACTGGAAGCCGGCGAACTGCTGCACGAGCCGCTCCTCGATACCGAGCGACGGGTCGATGCCGCCGTCGAGCACCATGCTCCGCACGCGCTCGGGGAAGGTATCCGCGTACACGGCACCCAGACGCGTGCCGTAGCTGGCGCCGAGGAAGTTCAGCTGGTCGTCCCCGAGCACCGCCCGCAGGACGTCCATGTCCTGGACGGTGTCCCGAGTGCCCAGATGGCTGATGACATCGGCCCCACCGGAGCCCTCGGCGCACTGCTCCGCCACGCGGGCCGGCTCCCCCTCCTCCCATGTCTCTCCACCGAAGAACCAGGTCGCGACGAGCGCGGCGTCGTCGCGCTCCTCGTCGCTCAGGCAGTCCACGGTCGGCTGGGACGCCCCGGTCCCTCGCATGTCGAAGCCGACGATGTCGAAGTTCTTCCCGATGCGCGCGTAGCCCGGGAGCTTCGTGATCGTGGCAGCGAACGAGGTCCCCGGAGAGGCCGGGCCTCCGGGGTTGACCACAAGGGAGCCCGTCCGCTCACCGGTGGCCTCGGCCCGGGCAACCGCCACCTCGATGGACCGCCCCGCCGGGTCGTCGTAGTCGAGGGGGACGGTGAGGTCCGCGCACTCCACCGGCGTCTCGCCGAAGAGCTTCGCGTCGGCCTCGGTCGTCGCGTAGTCGGTACAGGGGCCGAACGCGAGCTCCTGCTCGTAGAACTCCTCGAGCTCCGAGGTGTCGGCGGCGTCCGTGGATCCGGACTCCACGGATCCGGCGGCTCCTCGCGCGCCTGGCGGTGAGGAGCACCCGGTGGCGAGCGCGACGGTGAGGACGATGACGGCCGAGGTGACGGCGGACGAGCGGGACACGATGGCAGGCTCCTAGTGAGGATGGACGGACCCCCATCGCACAGGTGGCCGCTGCGGCCACGTCAAACCCGTCCTCGCCCACAACGACCCCACGGCCGCCCGGCCGCTGCCTGCCGGCCCGCGATCGTCGTCAGCCGGAGCGACGGTCGTGCTCGTCACGGGCGGCCTGGATGTCACCCCGGTGCTCGACGGCCCACGCGTTCAGTGCCTCCAGCGGCGCCAGCAACGACCGTCCGAGGTCGGTGAGCCGGTAGTCGACCCGCGGGGGGACGCTCGCGTGGACCGTCCTGCTCACGAGCCCGTCGCGCTCGAGGGCGCGGACCGTCAGGGTGAGCATGCGCTGGCTGATGCCGTCGATCGCGCGGTGCAGCTCGCTGAAGCGGTGCGTCCGCTCGCCGAGCAGGACGATGACGAGCACGCTCCACTTGTCTCCCACCCGGTCGAGCACCTCGCGCGTCGGGCAGTCCTCGTCCTGGACATCGGCGAGACGTACCGGGGTGTGCCTTGCTGACATGAAAGTGCCTCCTTGTGCAGGTCATCAGAGTGACAGAAAGTGGTTCTACGCACAACAAGTAACCAACCACACGGAAAGTGACCACCATGACCGAGCTCCTTCGCCTCGACGTCTCCGCGCGAGGCACCGACTCCGTCTCGCGCACGGTGACCGACACCTTCGAGAGGACGTGGCGCGAGCGGACCCCGCACGCAGAGGTGACCACCCGCGACCTTGCCGAGTCGGCCGTCCCCCACCTGCCCGCCGAGGTCGTGCCTCGCTCGACCGGTCAGGTCGTGGAGACGGACGCGGCCCGCTTCCAGGACTCGCTCGTCGACGAGCTCGTCCGCGCCGACGCCGTCGTCATCTCGACACCCATGTACAACCTGGGGATCCCCTCGGTACTCAAGGCGTGGATCGACCACGTCATCCTCCTCGGCCGCACGCTCCGGTTCCACGGCGAGCCGCCGCCCACTGCCGGCACCCCGATGACGGTCATCACCACCTTCGGAGGCGGGTACGGACCCGGGGCCCCCCGAGAGGGCTGGGACCACCTGAGGCCGTACCTGCGGACGGTCTTCGAGGGCATGCTGCGCATGGACGTCGAGTTCGTCACCGTGGAGTACACGCTGGCGGCGACGACCCCCGGCATGGAGGATCTCGTCGAGATGGGCGCGCGCGCGCTCCGGCTCGGGCACGAGACCGCCTCTCGTCGGGCGGCGGGCGTCGCGGCGTCGCTCGCCACCGGGGGGCTCGCCGACCTCGCCGCTTCCTGACGGCGCGTGACCGAACGACACTGGCGTCAGCGGCCGGACATGGCCTTCGCCCACTCCGCGTCGGAGTGGGCGAGGCCGAGGCCCACGACGACGTTGGCGAGCAGGCCGGCTCCGAGGACCTCACGCATCTCCTCCGGAGTCAACCCGAGCGCCGTCAGCGTGTCGACCTGCTTCGCGTAGCACCGTCGTAGCGCCTCGGCGATGTCGGGCTCGTCGACGGCGCAGTTGGCGTGCATGAGGAACCGCACGGTCCTCGGGTCCTCCACGACCGCGCCGTAGGAGGCGAGAAGGCGTGCGACGTCGAGAGGGTTCCCGTCGGCGCGCTGTCCGGCCTGCTCCCAGGCGCGTGCGAGGACGTTGGAGACGTGGTCGACCGCGGCGACGAAGAGAGCGGTCTTGTCACGGAACAGTCGGTAGACGTACGGCTGTGAGATTCCGGCCCCCGCGGCCACCTGCCCGGTGCTCGTCCCGTAGAAGCCGCGGGCGGCGAACTGTCGGACGGCGCTGGCGACGACGGCGTTCCGCCGTGCGTCGCTCTTGCTGGAGTCACCGGGGACGGGCATGGAACCAGCCAACCACGAGACGACGGAGGCGGGGGTGCCTCCGGAAGGCACCCCCGCCATGAGCGGTCGGACAGGTCAGTGCGAGAACGCCCCGACCAGGCCCGACTCGCCCCCGTCGGCGGTCAGGGACTCCATGGCGACGAGCGGGTTCCAGAAGTCCACGTAGCTGGTGATCTTTCCCTCGCGGGTGCGAACCACCGAGATGTACGTCTGGTCGTAGGGCTTGCCCGTGGCCTTCGCCGTCCCCTTGCTCCGGAACTCCGCGACGACGAGCGTCGGGTCCACGGTCTCGTGGAAGACGAGACCCTCGAAGACGACCTCGAAGGACTCCGGGAAGTTCTTCATGTACTCGTAGAGCCCGTCGTGGCCCTCCACTCGGCTGGGGAACCCCTGCGGGCCGTAGGGGAACTCGAGGACCCCGTCCTGCTCGAAGAGCGCGACCCACTCGCGGATGCGGCCGGAGGACAGGAAGGTGAGGTGGTCCCGGAAGGTCTGCTGGGCCTCGGAACGGATGGCGTCGGTGTCGGTCATGGCGATCCTCCTGTGTTATTGATTGATCACTAACAAAGTACGCCGCTCAACGCATGTCCGCAACTCCCGTGCCGGCGGCGCGCAGCGCAGGTCAGGTCCGAGCGACACCGTCGACGATCTCGACGACTCGGTCGGCGAAGGACAGCACCGTCGGGTCGTGCGTCGTCACCACCGTCGTCATGGTCCGTTCCTTCGCGAGCCGCGCGATGAGCGTCATCACCACGCGGCCGGTGTCGGAGTCCAGCTGTCCGGTCGGCTCGTCCGCGAGCAGCAGTTGCGGGTCCGCCACGAGGGCTCGGGCGAGGGCGACCCGCTGCTGCTGGCCACCCGACAACTCGTCCGGTCGGTGGCCGGTGTGCTGCTCGAGCCCGACGTCGGCGAGGGCCCGGGCCACGCGCCGCTCCCGCTCCTGCGCGGCGTACCCCCGCAGGCGCAGAGGGACCCCGACGTTCTCGCGAGCGGTGAGCACCGGGACCAGACCGAAGGACTGGAACACGTAGGAGACCGGGCCCCGTCGGAGAGCGAGGAGCTCTGCGTCTGACATGGCCGTCACGTCCCGCTCGCCGAGGAGTACCGACCCCTCGTCACAGCGGTCCAAACCACCGATGACATTGAGAAGGCTCGTCTTCCCGGAGCCGGACCGGCCGCGGACGGCGACGAGCTCGCCGGGGCCTGCCTCGAAGGACACCCCGCGGAGTGCACGGACGACTGTCTCCCCGGTTCCGAACGTGCGGTGCACGTCGTGGACGACGAGTCGATCGCCGTTCATGCGCCGCTCCCCTCGCCGGCGTCGGAGGGCCACACCCCGATGTGGTCCGGTTCGAGGTCGAGGCGCACCCGGTCCTGCAGCCCCAGGTTCGCCGTGAAGGACCGTGGCAGCTGCAGCCGGCCGGCCGTGTCGAGGACGGCGTACTCCACGGCATGCTCCACTCCGCCGTCCCCGGTCCGTCGCAGCACCTCGGTCGACGTGCGGCCGTCTCGGATGCCGACGGTCCGCGCCACATGGTCACTGACGAGTGCGTCGTGGGTCACGACGAGCACGGTCGTGCCGAGGTCCCTGTTGGCGGCACGGATCGCCTCGAAGACGTCGTCACTGCTACGCGTGTCGAGCTCCCCCGTGGGCTCGTCGGCAAGGAGCACCCGGGGCCGGTTGGCGAGGGCGACGCCGAGAGCGACGCGCTGCTGCTGCCCACCGGACAGCTCACCCGGCCGGCGGGCACCGCACTCCGCGATGTCCAGGACCTCGAGGGTGTCCTGCGCACGCCCCTCGCGTTCGCGCCGGCCGACCCCGGCGAGCACCATCGGCAGCTCGACGTTCTCGCGGGCTGTGAGGTACGGGAGGAGGTTCGACGCCGCTTGTTGGAAGAGGAACCCGACCGTCGAGCGGCGGTAGGCCAGTCGCTCACGGCGCCCCATCCCCGAGAGGTCGTGACCGGCGACCCTGGCCGTCCCGGCGCTCGGCACGTCCAGGCCCGACAGGATGCCCAGCAGCGTGGACTTGCCGGAACCGGACGCGCCGACGAGCGCGACGAGCTCGCCCCGGGCTATCGCCAGGTCGAGGCCCTGGAGAGCGACCACCTCGAGCCCTTCGGTCCGGTAGATGCGCACGAGGTTCTCGCACGTCACGTCGGGGGGCTTGCCGTGGAGGACGTCGTCCCGGTCATGACCGGCCGTGGATGTCATGCGATCTCTCCTCTGCGCAGGTGGTCCGCCAAGCGCCCTCGGCGGGCGAGCACGGCGTCGATGGACAGGGCCAGGAGCCCGAGGGCGAGGACGGAGGAGCCGGCCCCGACAGCGACGAGCGGGTGCACGTCCAGCGCCGGGTACGGCGCTCCCCCGGTGATGGGTCCGAGGTCGACGGCGGGCCCGACCACGACGGGTGCCAAGGCCCCGGTCGTCGCTCCCACGAGCGCGGAGACCGCGACGACCGGCAACACCTCGGTCCACGCGAGCCCCCGCTCCGCGCCCTGACGAAGGCCCATGGTGCGCAGCCGTACCACGGTCGTGGTCCGGTCGCGGCGCGTCGCTGTGAGCAGGAGGAGGACCGCCAGAACGGTCAGCGCCGAAGCCAGCGCAGCACCGATGAGGTAGGTGTCGGTGACGAGCCGCGGCAGCGCCTGCCCGCCCACCCGCTCCGAGAACGCCTCGACGGAGTCGACCGCGGTGATCCGATCGCTCGGCGAGAGCGAGCCGGCGTCCCCGACGGCCGTCAGGGCCTTCGTCGCACCCAGGTCCCCGGCGAGGAACGCCACGTTCGTCCGCGCCGCGGGGACGTGCTCGCGCAGCGTGGCGAGCGGAACGAGCACAGCCGGGCGTTCGACGCCCTCCGCTGTACGGACCAGCGTGGGGTCCGAGCCCACGACGTCGACGTCGACCCGCACACCCCGGACGGACAGCTCGAGATCCCCCCCGACCGGGACGCCGGGGCCGACGACGACCCCGAGGTCGTCGCCGTCGGCGGCCGGGGCTGGAACCGTCGACAGCGTTCCAGGAGTGTCCGCGAGGACATCCCGGTAAGCCTCCGGGTCCACGCCGATGACCACGACCCGAGCGGCGGCCCCGTCCCGGACGAGTGTCTCCTCCGCGACATAGGCAGGGACGACGGAACGGACACCCTCGCGGGCAGCGAGCGCCTCCACGTCGGCCGCCTCGACCCGGACGGCATCCACCCGGACCGGAGCGCCGACGTCACGCAGTCCGGCGAGCGCACGTTGCTGCGACCCGGAGAGCGCGAGAGAGGCGAGCAGCGTGAGCAGGGTCGCGCCGACGACCACGGCGACGACGGGGAGGACGGATGTCGCACCGGTCCTGGCGGCGCGGGTCAGGCCGAGGAAGGTGACGACGCCTCGACGCCGGGCCGCGACACGAGCAGCCGCTCCCACGGACCACGGGATGAGACGCAGGGCGAGGGCGGCCCCCGCGACGGCCAACAGCACCGGCGCGGTCGCGGCGAACCAGTCGGTGCGCCCGTCCGCGATCACCTCGCCCCGGGACCTGACCGTCGACAGGGCCAGGGCGGCCGAGACGGCGATGCCGAGCTCCACGACGAGGCGACGGACCCGACGTCTCAGAGCGGCCCGCCGGTCACCGTCGCCTCGGTCCGCGGTCTCCACGGCGCGGATCTCGTGTCGGACGACGACGCCGGCGGCGAGCGAGGGCACGAGGAGGAGCAGGAGGATCTGGGCTCCGGTCGACCACGCCCAGCGGCCGGGTAGCGCCACCGCGGTCGCGAGGGAGACGGCGACGACGACCGGGACGGCGACCACGACCGGCGCGGCCGCCGTCCGGACGAACACCTGACGGAACGATGCTCCCCGGGCCCGCAGCACCTTGACCTCACGGTGCCGTCGCCGGAGGGTCACGACCATCGTGAGCGCGAGGAGGACGGCGACGAAAGCAGTGAGTCCTGCCGTGGCGAAGGAGGTGAGCACCGCGGTGGCGCGCACCGACGCCTCGTAGCGGTTCAGGAGCTCCGTGGGACCAGTCACCCCGACCGTTCCCGGGAGCGCCTGTCGGAACCGGGCGTCGGTGTCGAGCCTGACGAGCAGGGCACGCAGAGGCTGGACGTCGGCCCGGGTCAGCACGGCGAGGTCGAGTGGGTAGCGCCACGTGGCACGAAACACCGGGGAGCCGGGGCCCTCGATGTCGCCCGGAGCGGTCCGCCACAGGGCATCGGAGAGCGCCCCGAACGACTCCGGGGCAGCGACGACGGCCCCCAGCGGTGTACCACCGCCGAGTGGGGTCACCTTGACGCCGAGGGCGGTCATCCTGGGCTCCTCCTGCCAGAAGCCGTCGCCCAGGTCATGAGGGACGTAGATGCCCGAGAGCACGAGCGCCGCAGGAGTGAGGTTCTCCGGCCCGTCGAAGCGCAGCTCGTCCCCGACGGCGAGCCCCCATTCGTCGGCCGTCCGGCGAGGCACTGCGACCGGGACGACGCGGACGGTATGGGCGCCCTCCGGTGTCGAGAGGGTGCGGCGATCTCCGGGTGCGCCAGGCGCGCCACCGTCCACCCAGTCGACGCGTTCGTCGAGACCGCTCTGCACCCTGACGACGGACAAGGACCCGTCGGGGACGAGCGGGGAACCGTCGCGAGTCAGATCCCCCTCGCCGGTCTGCGCCGCGACCGTGGGTCCCGCGAGCAGCCGGAGCACGTCGGGACCCATGACCTCGCGGGCGGTCGCGTCGACCGTCGCGAATGGCGAGGTCGGCCCCGCCGTCGGCCTCGTGGAGGGGACGGGGCGGCCGGCCACCTCGACGACGCCCGAGCGCAGTCGGATCTCCCGCTGGGGAGCGGCCGCAGATGCCGCAACGTCCCCGAGGGCCTCGTCGGCCAACCGCTCCTGGACCCGGGGGCTCGCGACGAGGGAGGCAGCGGCCGTGGCCACGAGCACGACGACGAGCGCGGTCGCGCCGCCACCGGGGGCCAACGCTCGTCGGACGGGGCCGAGGCCCCCGGGACGCCGCCCACGGAGCCGCCGTCCCGAACGGCGGGGGAGGGTCATGACTGCCCTCCCCCATGCGACCGGTTCGTGGGATCCCCCACCGATCGACCCAGAACGGCGACTCCGGCCGCGACGAGGATCGCGGCGACGGTGGCCGTGTACCCGGCGAGCAGGGCCGTGGGCACCACCGGGCGAACGACCGGAACCTGCGCGTGCCCGTCACTGCCCACGAGGAACGCGACGACGACGATCGCCGCCACGACGCCGACGACGAGGCCGGTGAGGACCGTGAGGGCGACGACGACACCCCGTTCGACGACCATCACCGCCCGGATCCGCCGAGGCGGCATGCCCAAGGCGAAGAGCACCGCGTTCTCGTGTCGCCTCACCCGGCCCAGACCGGCGGTGCTCGCGGCGAACCCGAGTGTGGCGATGAGCACCGAGGCGGCCGCCACGAGGAGCATGGCCACCCTCATGCCGCGGTTCACCGGGTCAGCGCGACGCTCGGCGGCGAGGGCGCTCCGCTCGAGGATCGTCGTCCCGAAGGGTGCCGCGGCCTCCAGGTCCGCAGCCGCCTCGGCGGGGTCGCCGGGATGCGCCCACCACTCGTCCGGCTCCACGACGACCCGGCTGCGTTGGACACCGTCCCCCCCGGTCCGCGTCGGCACCGCCGCGAGCTGGGGGAGGTCGACGAGAACACCACGCGTGGGGACCGCGGCCGTGGGCAGGACGTCGAGGACGCCGACGACCTCGAGAGGGACGTCGCGGGAGCCGACGGACAGTGAGGGAGCCGCGCTTCCCGCAGAGCCGATCGCCTCGGCCACCTCGCGTGTCACGACGGCTGCGACAGGTCCGGGCGGGGCCGGGTCGGCCGTCCACCACAGGGCGGAGAGCGTGGATTCGTCGGAGAACGCGTCGACACCCGCCAACGGCTCGCCATCCGCCGTGACCCGCCGTACGTCGAACGCCGTCCTCTCCCCCGGCTGCGCCGCCCGACGAACGTCCTCCGGCAGCGCCGCTGCCACCCCCACGAGAGCGACCGGCGACTCCAGGTCCGCCACGTCGCCGGCGAGCCTGGACACGCCGCGCGTCACCGACCCGGCCGGCACGGTCCGCACGACCCCTCGGCCGTCCCGCACGTGCGCCACGGCCGGATAGTCCTCCACCGCGTCCGGGGGCAGCGCCGCCCGGACGGTGACCTGGAACTGCCGGGTCCCGGGGGGCAGGACGAGCCCCCCTCCGAGGTCCCGCGAGGCGGTCAGTCGCCCGACGACGGCAGGCCAGGAGCCGTCCGAGACCGTGTCCGGGCGCACGTCCATCACCTCCCCCGCCCGGGCCGAGTCGACGGCGAGTACCGTCACATCGTCGAGATCCCCGAGCCCGACCTCACGGCGGGTGGCGGGCATTACGACGTCGGCGTCCAACGTCTCGGTGACGGTGCCCCCGGTCCCGGAAGCGTTCACCCCCCCGGCCTGCCCGACCCGGAGGGCGGCCCCGGCCTCGAAGGCTGACTGGTCCTCGAAGGCCTGCTCGGCGGTCGCGACCTGCGAGAGCGCGACACTGCCCATCGAGGCGGCGAGGAGGACCAGGACGATCGTGCCCGTCTGGCCCGCGGTCCGGCGGGCGAACTGCCAGCCGCCCCACGCGAGGGAGAGCCCGGCCCGCCGGTCTCCCGAGCGCGCAACGAGCCGCGCCAGCACCGGGAGCAGGCGGAGCGCGAGGACGACGAGCCCGGCCACCACGAGCGCCGGAGCCGCCGCCGTCAACGGGTCGACGGTCGTGCTGCCGGCCGCGTCGTACCGACGCAGCTGGATGACGCCGACGACTCCGAGTCCGACGAGAACGAGGTCGAGACCGGCGGCCGCGGCCGCCAGCAGTCCCGACCGCGTCCCCCGGCCAGAAGACTCGACCACTGCCCCCTCGCGACCGGCCCAGGTCGACGTCGCGGTCGTGACGGCGACAACGACCGCCGCGAGTGGCAGCACCGCGGCCCAGAGCGCAGGGTCACGCACGTCGTCCACCAGCGATCCCCACCCCTGACCGGTGAGTGCGCGGATGCCGACCGCCCCGGCGAGCGCGCTCGCCGGGGCGGCGGCGCCGGCGATGACGATCGCCTCGCCCAGGGCCAGGGCTCCCAGACGGCTGCTCGAGGCGCCTCGGAGCCGAAGGAGTCGGACGTCCCCTGTACGGAGCGAGGCGAGCAGACCGGACGCTCCGACGAGCGCGACGAGCCCGAGGAGGACCACGAGGACGGTCGGAGTGAGCAGGGTGACGCGGGTCCGGTCGGCGACGCCCCGTGCCGAGTCCAGGAGGGCGGGGAGGTCCGAGACCACGCGCGGACTCCGCAGGGGGAGGCCTGACGGCTCCTCCGTCTCGGGATCGCCGGCCTCTAGGGGGAGGCCGACCGTCCGGCGGAGCTCGCGGACGGTCCGGTCGACGGCCCGTTCCAGGCCCGGCAGGCGGTCCCGGGTCGTCCCACCGACGTCCGCGGCAAGCCGCCACGTGACCGTGGATGCGCCCACGAGAGGGCCGTCGAACGCCCCGGGCGCCGTGACGAACGGCCCGTACGTCGTGAAGTCGGACTCGGTGACCCCTTGGAGCGCGAGCGGTAGGTCCACCCACAGGGCGTCGTCGGGCGACCGTGGCCGGAAGATCCCCGTGAGGACGAGCGTGACCTCGGGGGCCGCGTCGTCGACGATGTCGGAGACGACGAGGGCGTCCCCCACCTCGAGACCCAGCCGTTCCGCAGCCGTGGAGGGAAGGGAGACCTCGACCCGTCCCGAGCCCTCGGCCGCCGCGTCGGACGGCCGCCGTGGCCACCGGCCGTCGAGGAGGTCCGTCGCCGCCCGGACGCCGTCCACGTCCGCGAGCAGCGCCCGGTCGGTGGACGAACGCCCGGGCATCCCGCGGGTCGGCGCAGAGGCGACGCGGGTCACCGTTCCGCCGGGGAGGGAGGCCATCTCCTCGCGGACGGCGTCGTCCACGGGCGACAGCGCCCCGGGGTCGAGGGCGGCGGAGACCGCCACGGACCGTTCCCGAGTCGGCACGTCGAGGACCGACTGGACACCGGCGTCCGCGACGGCCTCCGTGAGGAGCTGGAGCCCCGTCACGACCGCCATGGACGCGGCGACGGAGACCGCGACCGACGCCAGGGCGACGGGGTGCGCGCCGAGCCGACGTTGCAGGAGACGACGGGTCCTCACGGGCGCGTCGGACCTCCGCCCGGTCGAGTCTGCTCCTCGAGAGCGTCCACGAGGTCACCGAGGATGCCCGGACCGGGTTCGTGCGTCGTCTCGGTGAGGCGCAGTCGACCGCCCGTGGTGACGACGCCGAGCATCCGTTCCTTCCGCAGCTGTGAGATCTGGACCGGGCCCCAGACCGCGGACAGTTCCTCGTGGTCCCGTGCGAGACCGAGGTTGCTCACCTGGACGTCGGCCGCGTTCGTCGTCGTGATCATGGCCTCCGCCTCGTCGACCGTGCTCGGCGGACCGGCCACGAGGGCGCGGACCATGGCGTCGAGGGTCTCTGGCGCCCGCCCCTCGGACAGTGCGTCCGACGTCCGGCGCGCCAGGTCCCAGAAGCCGGAACCGTCGCTCGCCTCGCTCCCGGTGCGCGTCGCGGAGAATCTCACGGACACCGCGGAGGGCAGGGCAGCGGACCGTCGGAGGTCGATCGGACTGAGGACCCGCACGAAGTCGAGACCCCGTCGGGAGAGAGCCACGGAGGCCGCGGCACACAGGGCGGCGTGGACGGTCGTCCCCTCGGACCGGCACCGCCCCAGGAGTCGAGCGGTCGCGTCCTCGTCGAGCGCCACAGCGCCGACGTGTGGGGCCGCACCCTCGAACGGGATCACCGCCGTGGGGGCAGCCATCCGGGGGTCGATGTCGTCGGTCGAGGTGTCGTCGGCCTCACCGCCGTGTCCCCGGCGGAGCATGAGGTCTTCCATCGGCTCGGGGAGGACATCGTTCTCGACCGTTCCGCCCGCCAGGACCTCGACGAGGTCGTGCAGCGCATGCAGTCCTCCGATGCCGTCGGCGATCTGGTGGGCGAACGTCAGCACGACGACGCTCCCCTGGGCGCGGCGGGGGATGAGCGATGCACGGAGTAGCGGTCCGTGCCGGGTGTCGATCGGGTCCTGCTGCTCGCGGACGGCGACGGACCGCCAGGACGTGTCCTCGGGCAGCACCGTGACCGGGACCGGCCACTCGTCCGGGACGAAAGCGGACGTGACGCCCGAACCCTCGATCCGAACTGCCAGCAACGGGTGGACCTCCTGAAGTCGGAGCAGCGCCGACTCCAGCCGTCCGCGGGTGACCGTCCTGCGCAGCTCACCGACGAGCGTGAACTGGACGGGGTTGCGCTCCATGTAGAGGTCGATCGCGCGCTCGAAGGGGCCGAGTGCCCGGCCGCCGCGAGACACCGGGCGGCTCACGCGACACCCGCCGTGGCACCGCCGTCGACGACGAGCTCGGCACCGGTGACGAAGCGTGCCTCGTCGCTGGCGAGGAAGAGCACGGCGTCGGCGACATCCTCCGGCTCCGCGATCCCTCCCAGCGGGCTGAGCGCCCCCGCAGCGTCGAGGAACTCCTCCACGCTGACGCCCGTGTCCCGGGCGTCGGAGACGACCATGCCCGTACGGACGCTCGTGGGGTAGACCGAGTTGACGCGCACGCCGTCCGCCGCGAACTCCATGGCAGCGACCCGCGACATCGCTCGGACGGCACCCTTGGCCGCCGAGTAGGTCGTCATACCGGGGACACCGATGAGGGCCGCAGCGGAGGCCACGTTGACGATCGCGCCTCCACCGGTCCGCGCCATTGCGGTCGTCACGTGCTTGAGTCCGAGGAAGGTTCCTCCGGCGTTGACGGCCATGAGGTCGCGCCACTCGGCGAGCGGGCTGTCGGCCAGGGGTCGTCGGTAGGCGAGACCCGCGTTGTTCACGAGGACGTCCACCCGACCATGTGACTGCAGGACGGTGTCGAGAGCGGTACCCCACGACGTCTCGCCGGACACGTCGAGATGGGTCGCGAAGACGGTGTCAGTCACGGCTCGGGCCATGCGTACGGTCTCCTCACCTCGGTCGTCGTCGATGTCGCACACCACGACCGTCGCTCCTTCTGCGGCGAACCGCAGGCTCACGGCACGGCCGATCCCGGCCCCGCCTCCGGTGACCATGGCCACTTTCCCGAAGAGGCGTCCTGTACTCATCTCGTGGGTCCTTTCGTCGAGAGGAACGCGACGGGTGGTCGCGAGGCGTCGCAGTCCGGAGAACCGGACCTCGACTCGTGGGCGGGGGGCCTGGAGCGCCGACGTCGGTCTGCTGCCTCGGGGCTCTAACCGAGGCCGTAGAGCACGGAGACGAGCGGGGCGGGCAGGTTGACGACGACGTGTACGACGACTCCTGGCCAGATGGACTCGGTCCGGCGGAAGAGCTCCGCGGTGACGAGGCCGAGGACGAAAGCCGCAGGCAGGACGGAGTTGACGCCGTGACAGAGCGCGAAGACCAACGCGCTGCCGCCGACAGCCATCACGGGCCCCCAGCGCAGGAGAGCGTTGGCCACGACGCCGCGGAACAGCAGCTCCTCGCCCACGGGAGTGACGACGCCGAGGAACAGGGTGGCGAGGACGAGGTACAGCAGGCCGCCTCCGGCTCCCTGCGCGTACTCGGCCTGCGGGTTGCTCTGCTCGCCGCTGACGAGGATCCAGGCGGCGGACGCGAGGCTCTTCACGATGAGAGTCGCCACCCCCAGCCCCACGGCGACGAGCAGCCACCGCCGGGAGACCCGCCGAATCCCGAAGGACGCACCCGAGCGGATGCGCAGCGAGGACGCCGCTGCGAACCCGAGAGCGGCGAAGACCCCGGACAGCGCGGTCAGGACCAGTCCGGTCAGCTCGGGCGAGAGGTCGAGCCGACGCAGCTGGGGAACGAGCCCGAAGACGGCGGCGGCCCACACGAGCAGCCCGACGGCTACCTCCGGCACACCGGGCCGCTCACCTCTGCCGCTTTGATGGGTGTGCGAATCCTCGGATGACGGGGACGGGCGACCGAGACGGTCTGCGGCACGAGTCGACACGAGAGGGCTTTCTGGGAGAGGACGACGAGGTCGGGCACGGCGGCATCCGCCCTGCATGACCCACGTCACACGTGGCCCCTGCGTCCACCTCAAGGCGACGGCATGTGACCTGGGTCACGATTCTCGACGACCGTCCGGATGTTGCTGGAAGACGGAACAGCCGTGGCCGTTGGTACGTTCGGTGGACGGTTAGGCATGTTCCGATGGTCGTTAGAGGTATCCCTTTGCCCAGAGCCGGTCTTACTCCAGAGATCCTCGCCCGCGAGGCAGCTGCCCTCGCCGACGAAGAGGGAATCGACGCGGTGACCGTGACGGCACTCGCCCGGCGCGTCGGTGTCTCAACTCCGAGCCTCTACGCACACGTGCGGGGCACGTCCGACCTGCGAGTGCGGGTGGCCCTTCTCGCGTTCACCGAGATCGCCGATGAGGTCGCCGAGGCGCTCGCCGGACGGTCAGGGCGGGACGCGGTCGCGGCACTCGTGCTCACGATGCGCGCGTACGCGCGCCGACACCCCGGCCGCTACGCCGCCGCACGCACCCCCCTCGACGCCGAGACGGCGATCGCCAGTGCCGGTCCGCGGCAAGCGGATCAGCTGCGAGCGGT
This sequence comes from Phycicoccus avicenniae, assembly GCF_018139485.1. Classification (GTDB taxonomy): domain Bacteria; phylum Actinomycetota; class Actinomycetes; order Actinomycetales; family Dermatophilaceae; genus Phycicoccus; species Phycicoccus avicenniae. The sequence goes on along the minus strand of NZ_JAGSNF010000001.1, from coordinate 200,952 downwards.
GCTCCGGGGGTACGACATCACCGACCCCGTCGAGACGGTGCATGCCATCCGCGTGCTCAGCGCGCTCGTCCACGGGATGGTCGACCTCGAGCTCTCGGGATCCTTCGACCACAGCGACCCACCGGCCGAGGAGTCGCTCGGTCGGGTGGTCAACGTCCTCGACGCGGTCCTGCGCGACTGGCCACCCACCGACGGCGTCGCCTCCCACGGTGAACGCCCCCGCCTTCACAACCAGGAAAGAGGCCGACATGGCCTGGAGCCCACGCGAGCTCGGTGAGCTCGCCGAGACCAGCCGCAGGACCGTCCGTCACTACCACGACATCGGCCTGCTCCCTGCCCCCAGCCGCGGCACGAACGGGTACGGCCAGTACGGGGTGTCGCATCTCATCCGACTCCTGCGGATCCGACGGCTCGTCGGCCTCGGCCTGAGCCTGCCCGAGGTCGCGGCCATCGGGGACGCCGACGAGCATCCCGCCTCGGCGCTCCGCGCCTTGGATGACCGGCTCGCGTCCGCCGTGCGCGAGCTGGAGCAGACACGGCTCGAGCTGGCGGCCATGCTGGAGCGGGCGAGTCCCACCGACCTGCCAGCGCAGGCGGCGGCCGTCGCCTCGGGGCTTCCGCCGGCCGAACGCGCCTTCCTCGTCGTCCTGAGCCGCGCCATGGAGCCGGACGGCCTCGATGCGTACCTCGAGCTCCTGGTGCTGTACCGGACCCATCCCGCCGTCGCGGCCTTCGACGCTCTTCCGGACGAGCCCGACGAGCATGTCAACCGGGCCATAGGATCGGGGATCGCCGACCACCTCTGCACCATCGCACTGCAGCGTTCGGACCTGTTCGACCGTATTGACGCGGGTGCCGCTCTCCGACAGCGGACGGTCCAGCTGGCCATCGCCGACCTGTACTCCTCCAACCAGCGGGACGTCCTCGTCCGAGCGGCCCGAGCGATGGGCCGCCCGACGCGATCCTTCGAGGACTGACGGGCCGGGCGGAGCAGGAGCACCGCTTGAGGTGGCCGCGGGGGCCAGGTGTCGGATGAACGCGTCTTTGCCTCGTGGCGGCCCGCCGTCCGGCGGCGGTCGATAGCCACCCCACCGGTGTTCCCGAATACCCCCCCGCCGACCGGAGGACCCAGTGACCACGACGAACCACGACCGCGGAATGCCCGGCCCTCGTCTCCTGACGACCGAGTTCGACGGCTCGGCCACCGCCTCCGAGGTCGTCGCGGGCCACGACCTCTCCGGCCTGCGTGCGGTCGTCACCGGCGGAGCTGGCGGGATCGGCCTCGCGACGACTTGGGCCCTGGCATCCGCCGGAGCCGACGTCACGATGGCGGTGCGCGCCCTGGACGCGGGTCGGACGGCCGCCGCGGCCGTCGACGCCGACGTTCCCGGACCGGTCCGGGCAGTGCACCTCGACCTGGCCGACCTCGGGTCGGTGGCCCGGTTCGTCGCGGCCTGGGAAGGGCCCCTGCATCTGCTCGTCAACAACGCCGGCGTCGTGACGTCGGGGCTCGAGCGCACCCGCGAGGGGTGGGAGCTGCAGTTCGTCGTCAACTACCTCGGACACTTCGCCCTGACGACAGGCCTGCACGACGCACTCCGTCGGGGGTCGGCCGAGCGGGACGGCTCCCGCATCGTGAACCTCAGCTCGACCGCGCTCATGCGGGCCGACGTCGACTGGACGACCCGCACTTCCGGTCCCGGCCGTACGACCCGCAGATCGCCTATGCCCGGTCCAAGACCGCCGCCTCCCTGATGTCGGTGGAGGCGAGCCGACGGTGGGCCTACGACGGTGTCGTGGCGAACACGGCCAACCCCGGCGGCGTCGCCACCGGGCTGCAGCGCCACTTCAGTGCGGAGCAGAAGGCGTCGCTCGACGCGGCAGAGGCCGCCGGTGTCTTCCGCTACAAGACTCCCGAGCAGGGGGCGGCCACGACGCTCGTCGCCGCGGTGCACCCGGCGTTCGCCCACACCGGCGGGCACTATCTCGACGACTGCCGCGAGGCCTACCCGGTCCCGGACGACGCCCTGCTGAGCGACCACCCGCACGGCGTCAAGGCGTGGGCCCTCGATCCCGTGTCTGCACGACGACTGTGGGACGTGTCGACGGACCTCGTGGCCGGAGTCTCTCGCTAGGCCACACCGAACAAGGCCCGCGCCTCGAGCGCTCTGCCGCTCGTGACCGACGGCGACGACCTTTTCTCGCGCCGCGCACACCGCCCGGCCGCGCTCGGGCGCCCGCCTGTCCGCGGTTCAGTCTCCTGGTAGACGGCTGCGGCACGCCGCGGCGGGGATCAGTCCGTCCTCGCCGGTTCCCGGAGTCCGGCGAGGAACACCTCGACGATGGGCCGGACGTGATCGTCATCGCCCTGCCCGCGCGCGAGCCAGACCAGCGCGTCGAGCACCTGACCGATGTCGAGTCGGTGCCCGACCTCACCGCTGCGTTGCGCGGCGTCCAGCAAAGGACCGCCCGCGGCGCAGAACCGTGACCTGTCCTCACGGAATAAGATCGTGTCCACCCCGATGTCCGCGATGAGCTCGAGAGACACGTGGTTGCGCTCCCGCGCGAACGCGAAGAACGTCCGCAGCCATGCCTCCAGTGAGGCTCCGGGCGACCGGCCGTCGAGGGGCCGCGCCTGCGCGCACACCCGGTCCACCTCCTCGGTGAAGACGGCCTCGAGCAGCTCGCTCCGGCTCGAGAAGTGCCGGTAGACGGTGCCGACGCCCACCCCTGTCGCGCGGGCGATGTCGGCCATGGACACGTATGAGTCCGGGCGAGCGGCGAAAACGGTCTTGGCCCCAGCGAGCACCGCAGCCCGGTTGCGTTGCCCGTCGATCCGCGGACGCCGCTGACTAGAGGTGCCTGACATCCTCCGACGACGCTCCTTCGCTCCGGCGACGTCCGTGGCGACGCCCTCGACGAGCGTACGGGTACGCCGGGACGACGGCTCGGAGGCGCTACTTCTCCTCGACCGTGGCCGTCGGTTCGGACGCGAGACCAGCGACCGCGTCGTTCCAGGACCGGTCGCCGGGATAGAGCACGGAGCGGAGGTATGCGACCGCCACCGACCGCAGGAGCGCGACCCGCTGCGGGTCCTCGTCCGTCGTCTCGTCCGCGTCGTACCCGGACACACCCCCGAGCATGTGCTCGGCGCCGTGCAGCATGAGGAGGGACTTCGGCCCCGGGCTCTGGGTGTAGGAGTCCCAACGGTAGCTGAGCCGGTCCGAGAACATCGGGTTGAGGTCCTCGTCCCCCGCGACGACGAGCGCGTCCGTCGTCATCGTCGAGAAGTCGCAGACCCGCAGCCAGGGGTAGTTCTCGGCAGCCCAGTCGGCCAGGTCGCCGTTGCCCGGCGCCGCGAGGACGACACCGGCTCGGACGCGGTCGATGCGGGCGTCGAGCGTCTCCCCGGTGGCGGGGTCCTGTGCGCCCATCCCCAGGAGCATGCACGTCGTGTGTCCGCCCAAGGAGTGGCCGGCGGCGGCGATGCGATCGTGGTCGACCCGACCGGCGAGACCCGGCACGGTCGACTCGATGTCGCCGAGGTGGTCGACGAGGTAACGCATGTCCGCGGCCCGCGAGCGCGCGTAGAGCGGGGCGTCGGGGTCGTCGGCCTCGCGCAGGCCGAGGGTGCCGGAGTCCAGGTGGGTCGGCTGGAGGACGACGAACCCCTCAGAGGCGAAGTAGTTCGAGAGCGGACCGTATCCGTGGAGTGATGACAGGAAGACCGAGGCGCCGTGTCCGTGTGAGAGCAGGAGGACAGGAAGGTCGGTGCCGTTCGCCGGCGCGGACACCTTGAGGGCCAGCGGCACGGCTCGGCCCGGGACGTCGAGGACGACCGGGTGGTAGGTGACGACGGGACTGGCTCCACCCGAAGTAATGGTCTCGATCTCGTCGATCGTCCTGCTCATGGCGTTCTCCGAAGGGCTCGGGCGCGAGCAGTGTCCGCCCGCGCGAAGTGGTGTCCGCAGCGGACTTGCGCTTGGCGTCATGATCCGCTGGACTCACAAATATACGGAATGCCACTCCGTTTAGTCGAGCACTGTTCATGATCGCGGTCGGCGAGCCCCGCTTCGACCCTGCGCGCTAGCCCCGGCCGGCGACGAGGACCGAGACGAGCAGGGCGACGACCACGGTGTTGAAGGTGAACACGATGACGCTGTGCAGCGTCACCTCCCGCCTCATCGCGGTCGAGGTGACGGTGACGTCGGACGTCGCGAACGTCGTCGCGACCTGGACGGCGACGTAGACGAAGTCCTCGAACGGGGCCTCGCCGTCGTCTCCGGGGAACCTCAGGCCTCCGACGTTCGCCTGTTCCCGGGCGTAGTGCACGGCGTACACGGCGACGAGCAGGACCCAGGTGGCCGCGACGACGGCCACTGCGAGCGCTGCGACAATGGCATCCGTGCGCAGCTCTGGGAGCACGGCCGTGAACAAGACCGCCACGAGGGCGAGCAGGCACAGGACGACGGCCGCAGACGGCCCGCCGGTGGCCCAGAAGGACTCCGTGCGCCGTCGAGCGCGTCGCTCCTCGGCGCTCTCACGCAGCAAGCGGGCGAGCGCGGACCCGTCATGCCCGTGCATGGCTCGCCAGGTCAGCCCCGCGTAGAACCAGCAGAAGAGCACCCACATGACGAAGTAGACGATCGCCACGGTGCGCCCCGTGAGATCGACGGCGACACCTCCCGAGACCATCGCCGGCCCGATAACCACGATGGTGGCGAGGATGGCCGATCCGGTGCTCGTCCAGTAACGAGCCCGGTCGGACTGCAATCGCGACCGGGAGGTGTACGAGGGGGTCGCATCGGCGTCGGGGGTGGCATCGACGGACCGCTCGTCCTCGGCGGACCCTCCCCGCACCGGCGTCATGATGCCCTCGTCCGCGCGGCGACCATCGCGTGGGAGAGGCGGCGTACGGCAGCTTCGGCGTCAGCAGACACGACGAATCCACGAGCGGACGACCAGTGAATCCTGGTCACCGAGAGGGGCATGAGGCGTCCTCGCGAGGTAGGGACATTGACGAGAGTGCACACGTGGCCGCTACGGCCAGGTCAAGAACACCTCAGCAAAGGCATTTGCCTATGTGTATTAGGCGTGCGCATAGTGGACGCATGGAACCTCTCACCGAGACGCAGGTGCGCTCCAGCTTCGTCAACGCAACGAAGGGCCAGATCTCCCGGATGACCGTTCCGCAGGATCTTGCGACCAGGTCGTGGGACGACGTCGACATGCTGGCCTGGCTGGATCCGAAGAACCCTGCGCACGCACACCTCGTGATACCTACCCCGGATCACGGTCCCGTCGGGGTCCGGCTCAAGCGCGCCACCGGCGGCGAGGGACTGCGACGCAAGCGCATGTGTTCGCTGTGCACGACGACCCACGGGGCCGATGGGGTCGGTCTCATGGTCGCCCCGCGCGCGGGACGGGCAGGACGGGACGGAAACACCGTCGGAGTCGAGATGTGCACGTCCCTCGACTGCTCCCTCTACGCGCGAGGGCTCCTCGCGCCCCCGAGCGCCACCGTCATTCACGAGACCCTGTCCGTCGAGAGCCGCGTCGCGCGCCTCCGTCACAACCTGCTCACCTTCGTCGACCGGGTCATGCGGTAGTCCCGCCACCGAACATCGATGGGCAGCGGTGGACACGGGGTTCCGGGTCGTGCGGGCACGAAACGCCGACATCGTGGGTCTGGTACCGGGACCGTCCCGGAGGCACCGTTGCGGCCGGGAACCCGGCCGAGATGAGGAGTTGACCGTGATCTACCACCACAACCGGTTCACCATGAAGGCCGACGCCGACCCGAAGGACGTCGAGCGGGCACTCGACAGCCTGCGGACCCAGGGGCAGGAAATCCCCTCGGTCCAGCACTACGTCGTCGGCCGTGACCTCGGAGGCGAGTTCGAGTACGGCGCGGTCTTCGCCATCACGGACATCGACGGCTTCTGGGAGTACCTCGTGCATCCCGCCCACCTCGCGACGGACCGCGTGGGCCTGCCGATCGTCGAGTCCTTCGTCTCGTACGACACGACGGACGACGAGGACCCTGAGATCGGGGAGAAGATCGAGGCTCTTCACGCCCGTCGGTACGCCGAGATCCAGGACGTCCGCGACCTCGTGGCGAACCTGCCCTCGTACTCGGGCGCTGCGAACCCGCAGCAGGCCTGAGGCCGGGCTCGAGCGGCGGGCGCGCCGAGCCGCAGGTTCCGCACGCCCGCCGCCGCCGTCCTGGGCGGACATTCCACTCGTCGGACCGGAGGTCGGTGGGGAGCGATGGTCCAGACTGAGCACGTGGACGGGGAGAGCGGCGGAGCCGACGTCGGGAACCGGGTGAGACGGGCCCGGGAGCGAGCATTCGTGGGTCGCCCCACGGAGACCGGCCTCCTCGGCGCCGCCGTCGCCGGTGACTCCGACGGGGTCCAGGTCTTCTGGGTCCACGGGCCGGGGGGCGTCGGTAAGTCCTCCCTCTTGCACTGGGTGGAAGCGCGTGCACGCGCTACCGGCCGCTCGGTCCACACCGTCGACGGTCGCGACCTCCGACGACCTTCCGAGCTCGCCGACCTGTTCGCCGACGCTCGGACGCACGACGATCCTGTCGTCCTCGTCGACACGGTCGAGCAATGCAGCTGGCTAGGGCCGGTCCTGCGCGAACGGGTCCTGCCCGGCACCAGCGACCGCACGCTCGTCGTCGTCGCCGGTCGTGAGGCTCCCGACATGGAATGGCGGATCGACCCCGGCTGGCACGCCGCGATGAGCGAGCTTCCCCTCGGACCTCTGCCCCGGTCCGAGGCGCAACAGCTGCTCGGGGCAGCCGGGCTACCGGCCGCGTTGCACGACTCGGTCATCAGGTTCGCCGGAGGGAACCCTCTGACGCTTTCCCTCGCCGTCGCTGTTGCGGACACGCGCTCGCACCCCGGAGAAGGATGGGTCCCTTCCGCCGAGATCCTGCGGACGCTCCTCGCTCGCCTGGTCGGAGACGTCCCGACGTCCGCCCACCGCCGTGCGCTCGAGGTGGCGGCGCTCGCCGCCACGACCACCGAACGCACACTACGGACCACCCTCCCAGAGCACGACGCGGAGGGGCTCTTCGCCTGGTTGCGCGAGCAGCCCTACATCGACTCCTCGCCCACCGGCGTGTTCCCGCACGACGTCGTCCGGGAAGCACTCGTCGCCGACCTGAAGTGGCGGGACCGCGCGGCCCTCGATGCCATGCGCACGAGCCTCAGCGACCACCTGCTGGCCACCGTCCGCACGGGCAGTGAACGGGAGGCCGTCGAGACGATGGGTGACCTCCTGTTCCTCTACCGCGACCTGCTCTCGGAGGCGTTCACCTGGAGCGGTCGAGGCGCCGTCACCGACGAGGCACTCGATCCCCTGGACGGCAACACGGTCCTGACGCTCTCCCGGCGCCTCCTCGGCGACGAGTCCACTGCGCTCGTCGAGTACTGGCTCGAACGGCAGCCCACGGCGTTCACCCTGTACAGGTCCAGCGAGAGCCGTGAGGTCGTCGCGTTCTCGGCACGTCTGACCTTCCGCGCGCCACCACCCGAGGAGGACCTCGCGCGGGACCCCGTGCTGCGAGCGGCCTGGGCCTTCTGCACCGACGTCGGTCTCCGCGACGGCGACGAGTTCGCCGTCGCCCGGTTCGTCGTGCACGACCCCGACGTCCCGGACGGGACGCACGCCAGAGTGCTGACGTACTGGTTCGCCCTGGCGCGCGTGGCCCGGGACTCCGCGATCAGAGCCGGCTTCCTCGTATATCCCGATCCCCCCGCGTGGGAGCGACGCCTGGGCGGCGCGATGCTCGACACCGGTCAGCGGGTCGAGCTCGACGGACACCTCCACGCCCTGTTCGGCCGGGACTGGCGTGGATACCGTTTCGAGGACTGGCTCCTCGAGGTCATCGGGAGCCAGGCACCGCAGGACGTTCGGCCACCCATCGCGCGCCCCGACCTGGATGGCGCCGTCCGGGAGGCACTCGGTCTGTGGCGTCGCCCCCTCGCGCTGGCCGGAACCACGCTGGCGCGGGTCGCCGCTCCCCCGGGGGCATCAGCCGGCGGCGACCCCGACCCTCGCGCAGTGGACGCCGCCGTCCGGTCACTGGTCCGGTCCGCGCTGGACTCGATGCGCGGCGACGAGCGCTCACTGCAGGGGCACGACGCGGTGGTGGCAACGTACCTGTCCGGCACGCCGACCCAGAAGGGGGCGGCGCGGCGGCTGGGCATCCCCTTCAGCACCTACCGCCGTCACCTCGCCCGCGGCATGGACGAGCTCACGGACGGCGTCTGGCGGCTGCTGAGGTCCGGGACACCGAGGGCGGCAGCGGGCAGCGACGAGCACGACTGACCATCGTGGACCACTGCCGCCGGGCACGGAGGCGCGGCACGGTCGAGGTGTCAGGGCTGCGGATCAGCAGCCATCCACCTCGCGACGGGAACCTCATGCCTCACTCGACCCCGGCGACGAACCGCACGGGCACGACGGCGGCAACCGCCCACGAGCGCACGACCGCCACGGCCGGGCGCCCGGGCCGTCTCGTGATCGGGACGCTGCTCGCGGCCTCCACCCTGACCATCATGGCGGCCGCCGTCATCTCCCCCAGCCTGCCCGCCCTCGGTCCTGCCCTGGGATCCGGCTCCGACGACGGGGTGCTCGTGCGGCTGGCGCTCACGATCACCTCCCTCGGCATCGCCCTCACGGCGGTCGTCGTCGGGTCGGCGTCCGACCGCCTCGGCCCGGTGCCCGTGCTTCTAGGGTCGCTCGCCCTCTACGCTGTCGCCGGTGTCGCGGGTGCCTTCGCACCGTCCCTCGCAGTGCTCTTGGTGACCCGGGTGCTCCTCGGGATCGGCGTCGGGGGAGTGATGACGAGCATCAGCACCCTCATCACGCGCGAGTTCGACGGCGAGGAGCGCCGCAGGTACATCGGTCTGCAGCAGACGTTCGCGAGCCTCGGCGGGGTGGTCTTCCTCCCGCTCGCGGGATGGCTCTCGACCATCGCGTGGAACGCGCCCTTCTGGATCTACGCCGCTGCAGCCGCAGTCCTGCCCTTCGCGGCCGTCGCCTTCCGGTCCAGGCAGCGCCCCGCACCGTCCGCCACCCCACCAAGGCCAGGCAGCGGTGCGCCGATGCCGCAGCGGGCGGTGCACCAGGTCCTCGGCATCCTCGTCGTGGCCGGCGTCGGCACTCTGGTGTTCTTCATGGCCCCGACGCAGCTCCCGTTCCTGCTCGCGGACCGCGGGGCATCGGCGACGCTCATCGGCATCGTCGTCGCGGCCAGCACGGCCAGCTCGGCCGTCGCGGCCGCGCTGTTCCCGCAGGTGCGTCGGCACCTCGACCAGGTCGGCGTGACCGCCGTCAGCCTCGTCCTGCTCGGCCTCGGCTGGGTCGTCGTCGGTATGACCTCCTTCACCGCCGTCCTCTTCATCGGCGTCCTCGTAGGCGGACTCGGTGTCGGGCTCGTCGTTCCGACCCTCAACCTCTGGATCGTCGACCTCGTTCCCGCAGAACGGCGCGGTCGCGCCCTCGGCGGTCTCGTGTCGGCCATCTTCCTCGGTCAGTTCCTCTCGCCCCTCGTCCTCGCCCCCCTCGTCAGCCGCATCGGCGTGGCGGACGCGTTCGCCGTCTCCGGCGCGTTGACGGTCGTCGTCGTCCTGCTGGGACTCGGCGCCCACCGGCTGCGTCGGCCGATATCCATGACCCCCCGCCCGTGACGTGCCTGAACCCGACAGCCGAAGGAGTACGACCATGACGAAGGGGCCCACGTCCGAGCAGCCCGAGCGCGACACCGTCGCACACGCCGATGTCATCGTCGTGGGCAGCGGCTTCGGCGGCGCCGTGGCCGCCGCACGCCTCGCTCAGGCCGGACAGAACGTCGTCGTCCTCGAGCGCGGCCGGCGGTGGCCGGCCGGCAGCTTCCCGAGGAGGCCTGACCTCGACGCCGGATGGCTGTGGGAGAAGGGAGGCGGCCTCTACGACATCCGGTGGCTCGACCGTATGGCCGTCGTCCAGGCCGCCGGCCTCGGCGGAGGTTCCCTGGCCTACGCCAACGTCTTCGCCCGGCCGGCACAGGCCGTGATGGACACGTCCACCGCTCCTCACATGGCGCGCTCGTTGCTCGACCCGTACTACGACCTGGCGGCCCACATGCTCCAGGTGTCGACGATGCCGCCGGACCCGGCCTCTGGTCGGGATCCCGAGCGCACCCGCCTGTTCGAGGACGTCACCCGCGACCTCGACGTCGCCGAAGCGACCGTTCGCCCGCTGCTGGCCGTCACGTTCGGAGACCCCGACACCGAGCGACCCAACGCCCACGGAGTTCAGCAGCGGGGCTGCCGCTTCGTCGGCGAATGCGTCATCGGGTGCAACCACGGGGCGAAGAATAGCCTCGACATGAACTACCTGGCCGTCGCCGAGCGGGAAGGGGCGACCATCGTGACCGGCGCGGAGGCCCGGCGACTCGAGAGGCTCGACGACGGGTGGGCCGTCATCACGTCCGCGACGGACGACACGTCGCAGGAGCGCAGGTACACGGCCACCCGGCTCGTGCTCGCCGCCGGGGCGGTCGCGACGACCGAGCTCCTCCTGCGAGCGCGCGACGTCGACGGGACGCTTCCCGGACTCTCCCCGACGCTGGGCCACGGGTTCTCGGGGAACGGGGACTTCCTCGCGACGACGAACCAGCGTCACGGCACAGGTGATCTCACTCGCGGACCGACGATCACGACGACGACCGTGCTCGACGTCTGGGAAGGGCGAGCGCCGGTGTGGTTCCAGGTGCAGGACGGCGCCATACCCCCGCCGCTGCAGGATCTTCTGAAGGGCGCCCTGCCGTTGCGGCGCACCAGGGCGGCCTGGTCGCGGTTCCGTCGGACCGACACCCGCCGGTCGTTCGCGGTGCTCGGCATGGGACGTGACACCAGTGACGGACGGCTCCGGCTCGACGACGAGGGACGCGTCGTCCTGGAGTGGTCCAACCGGCGCCAGGCGCGCCTGTACCGGGCGCAGCGCCGTGTGGGACCGGCCATCGCGCGCCGGCTGGGCTCGCCGGTGCGCACTGCGGCGACGTGGACCCTGCTGCGGCGCCCCGTGACCGTCCACCCGCTCGGCGGCGTCCCGGTCGGGCCCGACCGCACTCGCGGGGTCGTCGACGCGCTCGGTGAGGTCCACGACCACCCGGGCCTCTACGTGTTCGACGGCGCCGCCATCCCGGCCGCCACGTCGGTCAACCCCTCGGCCACGATCCTCGCGGTCGCCGAGCACCATTGCGAGGCGCTCGTCCGGAGCCTGACCGGCGACCCCGGTTGGCGCGCGCCCGAGTGGGGCGCCGTGCGTCCGGCTCCGGTGCCGGAGGACGTCGCGGCGAGGCGCATGGCCGAGCGTCGTGAGTCGACCGCCGGGGACGGGGTCCGATTCGCGGAGCGGATGGTGGCGCACGACGCCGCCGGCGGCAGCGCGGCCGAGCTGACCCTGCGGGCACGGATCGACGGGCTGCGAGGCTTCGCCGACGACCCCGTCCACCCCGTGACCGTCAGGGGCCGACTCAGGGTCGCCGGCCTGCTGGACGCCGAGACCCGAGGAACACTGGAGCTGTTCCCGCGGGCAGCCCCTGCGATGCGCTACCGACTCGAGCTGGAGGACGACTCCGGCACGCGCTGGCACCTCGAGGGGGTCAAGGAGACAACCCGTTCGGGGCTCGCCGGACTCGTCCGTGACCTCTGCACCCTCGACGCGACGATCCGACCCGCCAACGGCTCCGGGCCCGGCCGGAGAGTGACCTTCCGCATCCCACCCGGCGAGGTCGTCAGGATGCTCGCGTCCCTGCGAGGGGAGGGCTTCACCGCCTCGCGCCGGCTGAGCGCGACGACCCGGTTCGCCGCGTTCTTCACCATCGGGGCCCTGCGGCGCAAGCGGTGACCCCCGGACCCGCTGTCTTCGAGTCAGATCTCACCCTCCTCCCCCCACATCCATCCCACAGACCACGACACCGAGGAAGTTCCCGTGGACATCGACACGACCGCACCCGTCATCACCCGCGACGAGATCTTCGTCCCCGCCTCCATCCAGGGGGTGTGGGACGTCCAGACCCACATCGCCGACTGGCCACGTTGGCAGACCGACGTGACCGTTCACGAGAGCCCGACCCACCTCGTGCCGGGCGCGCAGTTCCGATGGCACGTGTCCGGCCTGGACATCGTCTCGACGATCCACGAGGTGGAGCCGCCGCGGCGCATCGTCTGGGGTGGGCCCGCGGCGGGCATCACCGCCGTCCACGTGTGGGAACTGACGCCCGTCGAGGGAGGGGTCGTCGTCAGGACCCGCGAGTCGTGGGCGGGACCCGCGGTGGACGCGGACCCGCCGACCATGCAGGCAGCCCTCGACGCCTCCCTCGCCGAGTGGCTGGACAACCTCCGAGCCGCTGCGACGCGCTCGGGACACTGAGAGGCACGCCCACGCGGTCCGGCGGACGCCTCGCGGGCTTCCGCCGACCACACCGTCAGGCGTCGTAAAGCCGGCGGGCGCTGTTGCCGAAGGTCACCGCCACCCGTTCGTGCGGTGCCACGGTCGAGCTGCTCGGAGAGACCCTCGACAAGGCTTCGAGGCCGCGCACACCTTGATGTCGGAGGCCGGTGCCGTCCGCGTCCGCCATCCCCGTCCACCGCACCCTTGACTTCCCCGCCCCAATGACTGCGCTGGTGGTCCCAGCGGCCCGGGACACGCGCAGGGGACGGGAGGTCATGCGGAGCCCGAGAGCCATCACCAGGAGGAATTGCGTCATGGTCTGGAGCCCCCGACAGATCGCAGAACTCGCCGACACCAGCAGACGCGCCGTCCGGCACTACACCGACGTCGGCCTGCTCGCCGAGCCGGAGCACGACACCAACGGCTACGGCCGGTACGGCGTGCATCACCTGGTCCGGCTGTTGCGCATCCGGCGGCTCACACAGCTCGGGCTGACGCTGCCGCAGATCGCCGCCCTGGACGAGACCGACGAGCACCCGGCCGGGGCCCTGCGCCGACTGGACGCTGAGCTGGCTGCCCGGATCGAGGAGCTGCAGGCGACGCGGACGGAGCTGGCGGTGATGCTGCAACGTGCCGCCCCCACGGACCTGCCCCTCGACATCGCCGCCCACGTCCGCGACCTTCCGGACGTCGAGCGAGCCTTCGTCGTCGTCCTGAGCCGCGTCCTCGACCCCGCGGCTCTCGAGGCCTACGTGCACCTCCTGGTGCCCTACCGTGACGACCCGTCGGTCATCGCCTTCGACCACCTGGGCGATGGTGTCGAGCAGCAGACCCGGGCGGACGTCGCCGTCGACCTCGCAGCCCATCTCCGCACGCTGTCCGCTGCGCAGTGGCCGCGCTTCGAGCTCCTGGAGGCCGGAGCCAAGCCAGGCCGGCGCACCATCGACGCCGCCATCAGGAACCTGTACGGCCCAGCGCAGCTCGACGTCATGGCCCAGGTGCAGCGGCTCAGCCCCTACGCGGGCGCGGCCCGGTCCATGAACTGACCCAGCCCGGTTCCTGCGGGTGAGACTCTCAGGAAGCGCCTGGCAGGACGGCCCTCGCCCAGGCGGCGAACGAGGTGACCTCGATGCCCAGGCTCCTGCCGTCCTCCGGACGTCCAGGCTGACCGGCCACATTGAGCCACTCGTGAGCCAGGAAAGGCACAGGTCGCACCGCGGCCATCGCCTCGTCAGCGGTCATCTCGGGTGCGCGCAGACACGTCCCGAGCTCCCAGGACAGGATGCCGCGATATCGCTCATCGACAGGTGGTCCCCTGCCAGCTCCAGCTCCACACCGTGGAGCCGCTCCACGTGCTGCGCGAGGTTCCGCTTGGTGAGGTCGGCTCGCTCGTTGACTGACCAGCACCGGCGGGCGCCAACGTTATGAGTGGCCTTCGTCGTATGCGCGGCGTGGCTCGATCAGCCGCGCGCGGCCGAGCCCGTCGCCGCCGGGTGCGGCTCAGGGCGACCCGGCCCGCACAGGGGAGGGGAACCGACCATGCTCCACCGGCGGCGTCGTGCACGAGTGCTTCCGCGTCGACTCGCGGCTTGCCGCCGACAAGCCACGATCACCAGCTCGACCTGCCGACCCCATCACCGCCCACACCTGAGCGCGCCAAGACGCTGACCATCGCACTGGTGCAGTTCTGGTGCAGTTGCAGGATGTCGCTCGGCGTCTCACGCACGTAAGCTAGACGCGAAAGCGCAGGTCAAGCGACTGGTTGAGCCTGTCTGGCACGGGGTGCCGTGACCTTTTGATCCGTAGGTTGTGGGTTCGAGCCCCACGGGGCCCACCATCACTGCAGGTCAGCGAGGGTGCAGCCGATCGCGTGCCCCCCCCCCCCGGAATTGGGCCGGTGTGGCGATATGTGTGGCTACATGCCCCCAATGCGGAGGTGCTGGGGTCGTGAGCACGCGGCTCGTGATTGCCGCGTTGACCTCCTTGTAGTCAAGGGCCTCGCCGCGCTCGGCCTCCACCTGCGGGCGGCGCTGGCGCGCCGTCCTCGACGCGCTCCAATGGGAGCGTGAAGCGATCGCGCACCATGCTTGCACGATCACGCAGACGGACGTGACTCGCCCGATGTACCGAACGACTCCACTGCGTTGATGACGTCCATGGCGGCGTAGACGCGGCCGTAGGACTTGCCCGTGGTTTCTCGGAGTACGCCGCTCTCCATGAGGCGGTCGATCGCGGATTTCGCTGTCGGAGCGCTTACTTCGTACTTCTCCTGCACGAAGGAGGCCGTGATGACAGGCCAATCAACCAGATCTTCGACGAGCTTGGCGATAGTCCCGGTCCAGTAGCGGTCGTTCAGTGTCTGCCGCTGAGTCGTGAGCCAGGTGTTGAGGGCATCGACAACTCGCACGGAAGCCATGGACTGCTCGCAGATCGCACGGCAGAAGAAGGCAACCCAAGGGTCCCAGTTGCCGGTCTGGCTCACGGCCAGAAGGTGGCCCTGGTACTCGTCCCGCCGAGCTCGCAGCCAAGGCGAGATCGTCAAAGCGGGCTCGTTGAGTATGCCCGAGCGCATTAGTTGGAGGACGATGACGAGGCGTCCGATTCGGCCGTTTCCATCCCCAAAGGGGTGGAGAGACTCGAACTGGTAGTGCGCCATCGCGGCCTTGACCGGGGCGGGCAACGGCACGTCAGCCGCGAGCCACTCCTGCCACTGGTCAAGCCCCGCACGTAGGCGATCGTCTGGGGGCGGGGGAATGTAGCGCGCCTCATACACTGTGCAGCCCTCAGGACCGATCACCACTTGATGCTCTCGAACCTTGCCCGGGTCCCGTTGAGCTTGGCGCGAATCCTTCGCCAAGATTCCCTGCAGGTGTTCGAGCAGCCCGATCGTGATGGGCTGATGGCGGACCCATTCGAAGCCAAGTTGGGCGATCTGCTCGTAGGCGCGGATCTCGGCGACCTCGGCCGACTTCGGGCGAACGTCTGTCAGCCGAGACTCGAGCACATCGGCAAGAGCTCCGTAGGTTCCTTCCAGGGCAGAGGTGTCGACCGCCTCCTTCGCCAATGCCGGCGCGATCAGCAAGCGTGGATTTGGGATGCTCGCGCATGCTTGGTGGAGCCGCCCGAGGGCTTCGGTCGCTGCCGCGACCCCCGTCCATGTTGCGCTCGACAACTCGAGAGTGGTGGGGAGTGGCTTGGGGAGGAAGGCGACGTGAGAGAACGGACGCTGCCGCTCGTCATGCCCACTGATGGGGACGAGCTGGCCGACGGGACTGTTCTCAAGGGCTGCCGTATCCATAGTTGTTAAGTCTACTGGCACCAGACCTAACATCTAGGCCCCCCAGGGCAGCAGTCTCCTAAAGAACACGCTTGGAATTTTCTGCCTGTCGCCAGGTGACGTTACAAGTCAGGGCCACCGCACGGGACCCCCTAACAACTTCCCGAGGCCACTCTCCCTCCTGAGCGACGGCGAAGCCGGTCACGACGACCCCCGCCTTGCCTCTCCCACGTAGCCGGTACGCCGTGCAAGAACTGTGCGACATCTCTTGGCTAGCAGCGGCACACTTCGGTGAACAAGGGTGAGTCGTGGTGCTGATAGAAGAAGCCAAGACGTGAAGAAGTTGCAGGTCACTGGGGCTCTGCGTTCGGCCTCGGTAGCAGTCAGGGTCGGTCGAACCGCCGAGCTTCCGATTTCGGTCGGAGACTCGAACGGAGCGTCGCCTACCCGCCTCGTGGATCTTTTGATCTGGTTGGTCGAGGACGCGAACGGCCGATACTAAGTGCATGGGATCGGTGGAGTGGACGCGGCTTGAGGGCGGTCAGGTCGAGGCGGTTGTGGCAATGTTCGTCAACCGCGAACGGCCAGAGTCGGTGAGGATCACCCCTTCCAAGGGTGACGGCGGTGTCGACATCCTCGACCGCGGCGCCGGTCCGGACGGAACGGACGTGGTCTACCAGGTGAAGCGCTACACGGAGAAGCTGACCGCGAAGCAGGAGCGCGATATCAAGGGCTCGTTGAACAGGCTGATGTCCGACGACCGGTGGAAGAGCCTGTCCGTGCGCGAGTGGCGGCTGGTCACCCCGTGGGACCCCACGCCGGAAGCAGAAGACTGGCTCCAGGGATTGGGATACCCCGACATCCGCAAGATCTGGCACGGCCTGACGTGGGCCGACCAGCAGGCAGCGAAGTACGACGACGTCATCGACTACTACCTTCACGGCGGACGCGCTCTAATCGAGACCACCCACGCTCAGGTCATGACTCTGGTGGGCGCCGAGAAGTTGCCCGAGGGTCTGTCGGTTCAGGAGGTCCAGCGTCGCTTGCACGACGCTCTCCAGGTGTTGGACCACGACCCGCACTACCGCTACGAACACCGCTTCGGCGAGGGCGACCCGCCGCCGTACCCGCGGCAAGGCGAACGCCCAGGGATGGTGATGCACACCCAGCTCATCGAGCCCGACGGAGGTCGCTGGAGCACCGTCGATATCATCGCTAGGTGTGCTGCGTCGGTTCAGGAGCGGCCCATCACCATTCAGGGAGCCTTCACGGCCGAGCCGGGCAGTGAGTTCGCTGGCCAGCTGGACGCGTGGTTCACCTACGGCGCACCGTTCACGAGCCCTGAGGGCGCGTTCACCGGGGAGCTAGCCGCACCGGGTGGGATCGGTGGTGCTCTGGAGGGCGGCACCCTCTGGGTTGGCCCGACCGAGGACCACGACTTGGGCCAGAACCCGGATCTCCACGTCGAGGTCCTCGACCCGGCGGGAGTGTCACTCGCTGGGGTCGACGTCCGCAGGGTCGAGCGCACAGAGGGTCTTCGCGGTGGAATCCGCGTCGTCCTTGAGGAGATTCACGGCGTGTTCACCACCGAGGACAGGGTCGACTTGCCGGATCGTCGCCTCAACCGGACCTTACGGTTTGGCGACTGGTCCGGTAAGCCGGTCGCGACCGTCTATGCGTCCCTGCACTTTCTCAGCCTGTTGCACCGCCCCAACAAGATCCGGGTCAGCGTCAGAAACACCCCACCCTCACGGGGGGTGGTCGACTCGGACGGCGTCTTTGACCCGGACCACGACATCTTCGAGTGGCTTGAGGCCATCCTCCAGATGCTGGAGCCGCTGACGCGACTCCAGGAGCACACGAGCACGCCGATCCGGACCCCCGACCTTGAGGGGGTGACGCAAAAGGACATGGCGGGATGGCAGCGCGTCGCTGCGGTCTTGGACGGCGACGAGATCACGGGGACGCACCCCGAAGGACACGCCCTCATGGTCGTCCTCGGTAGCGATGTCACGTTCGACGAAAGCCAGCCGGCGCGCATCCTCCTGCCCCTGACTGCCAAGGTGGGCGGACAGTCGATCGACCTCGGTCAGTGCGAAGCCGTTCTCGACTCCCCCAAGGTCCTTGACCGGCGATTGGAAGGGGGCCAGGTGACGCACGCGCTCACGACCCCTGACCGGACGATCCGGTGGCGTCGCCACGATCCGACCGACGTCGAAGAAGCAGGTAGTGACGTCTAATCGAGCTGCTCTCCGGCCACGAGGTCGACCTGCTCGCCGTTGACGAGTCGAAGCCGCGGTGAATGCGGTCCTGGCGACCACCAAGATCGATAGCTCAACGCCACGGCCCGGTACTGAACCGCCCCGGGCTCAGTGCACGGTCAGTTGTCCCGGTAGCGGCGCCTGTCGGGGGTTGATCTGACGGTAGTAGTCACCCTCGAACTCTGCTGGTGGGACGTAGCCGAGGGCGGAGTGCAGGCGGGCGGTGTTGTACCAGTGCACCCACGAGAGGGTGGCCAGCTCGAGCCCGTCGACGGTCTTGAACGGTCCGTCGAGGCGGACGCACTCGGTCTTGTACAGCCCGATGACCGACTCGGCGAGGGCGTTGTCGTATAGGTCGCCCACGGTTCCGATGGAGGCCAGCGCGCCGGCGTCGGCGAGGCGCTCGGTGTAGTGCAGCCCTTCCTGGCGCATCAGCCGCCCCACCGTGCAGCGAGCGACCTCCACCCCGTCCCTCTTCAGCAGGCGCCACACCTTCCGGTACCCGGCCACTCCGCGCCCCTTGGACCGGTCGGTGTGCACCGCCCGGATCGTCTCGACCAGCTCCGCATCCCGGACCGCCCGCGCCGACAGCGGGCGGGTCTTGGCGGTGTAGTAGGTCCGCGGGGCGACCTGGACGCCGTGCTCGCTCAGCACGCGACAGATCGGCTCGGCCCCGAACCGGGCCCGGTGCGCGTCGATGAACGCGTTCACCACGGAAGTCGCGGGTCGAGCTCCCGCGCGAAGAACGAGGAGGCCGCCAACAGGAACTCGTTGGCCCGCTTAAGCTCACGGTTCTTGGCCTCGAGCGCCTTGATCCGCTGGGCGTCATCCGTGGTGGTCCCTGGCCGCTTCCCGGCGTCGATGTCGGCCTGCTTGACCCGCCCGCGCAACGTGTCCGGGTTGACCCCGACCCGCGTGCCGATCCGGTGCACCGCAGCCGTCACCGACAGCTCCGGATCTTCCTGACGCGCCTCCTGCACCAGACGCATCGCCCGCTCCCGCAGCTCCTGCGGGTACTTCCTCGGTGCTGGCATGACCTGATCCTCTCGGGAAATCAGACCCTGCACGAGACCCGGGGCGGTTCACGGTATCGCCCCCATCACCCGCGCGGCCGACTCTTTCTCGCGCTCGCATGGCCCATGACCGCAGGCGGACGGGATCTGCTCTACTAATAAGACGGATTTCGTTGTAAAGTCCGGACAGTTCGTCCTTGCTCAGATGGAGGCAGCTATGCGCGAGGAGACCCTCGAAGCCGACATTGCGGTGGTGGGTGGTGGCCTTGCCGGCGTCAGCGCCGCGATCGGCGCAGCCCGCCAAGGCGCCCGCGTCGTCCTCGTCCAGAACCGGCCGGTCCTCGGTGGCAACTCGTCCAGCGAGGTACGCGTCTGGGTCTGCGGCGCGACGGCACACGGCGTTCACCCCTTCGCTCGCGAGACGGGGATCATGGGTGAGCTGTTCGTCGAGAACCAGTACCGGAATCCGGAAGGCAACCCCTACTACTGGGACCTGCTCCTGCTGGAGAAAGTCCGCGCCGAAGACAACATCACTCTTCTGCTCAATACCGAGATCACCGACGTAGACGCGCACGGCGGCCCCGATCGCCGGGTGATCCGGTCCATCGCGGGGTGGGTGTCGGGCTCGGAGCGCAGGGTGAGCATCACCGCGTCTTCCTTCGTCGAGTGCAGCGGTGACGGCCTTGTGGGATACCTGGCCGGGGCGTCCTTCGCTTCGGGTCGTGAGTCACGCTCGATGTATCGAGAGCCGTCAGCGCCGGAGGTTCCGGACTCGAACACCTTGGGTAGCACCATCCTGTTCCACACGAAGGACGTGGGCAGGCCTTCGAAGTTCGTCCCTCCCCCGTTCGCCGTGGATATCCGCAGCACGGCCATCCCCCGTCGTCGCGAGATCAGTCACGAGATGAACGGCTGCGACTTCTGGTGGATCGAGTGGGGTGGAGAACTCGACGTCCTGCACGACAACGAGACCATCCGTGACGAGCTGCACGCGGTGGTCTACGGCCTGTGGGACTACATCAAGAACTCTGGAGAGTTCCCTGCCGAGAACCTGTCGCTCGAGTGGGTTGGTTCGGTTCCGGGAAAGCGGGAGTACAGGCGATTCTTCGGCGATCACGTACTGGTTCAGTCGGACATCATGGACCAGACCGAGTTCGCCGACCGCGTCGCTTTCGGCGGCTGGTCCATCGACCTCCACCCACCGGGCGGCGTCTACGCCTCGGAACCGGGGTCCCGCCACCTGCACCCCGACGGCAACTACCACATCCCGCTGCGCTCGCTCTTCTCCGTCAATGTCGAGAACCTGTGGCTGGCGGGGCGAACGATCAGCGCGAGCCACGTCGCGTTCGGAAGCACTCGGGTCATGGCCACGTGCGCCACCCTGGGAGAGGCCGCCGGCATCGCTGCGGCCACGGCGCTCCGCTTGGACGTGACCCCCCGGAACCTCTCCGAACACCACGTCAAGGAGCTACACCACGCCATGGTGCGTGCCGACGCCTCACTGCTCGGCGTCGAGAACACCGACGCCCGAGATCTCGCCCTGTCAGCGTCGGCGAGCGCTTCCTCGAGCCTTGTCGAGATCGCCCACGACGTCTCCACCCGACTCATCCCTCTGGACGATGACTACGGCCTGGTGGTGCCGGTCGATCCGGCCCTCGACGGACTGGATCTGCTCCTCGACGCCGATGAGGACACGTCACTGGTGGTCGAGGTGCACACGACGAGCAAGCCGCAGAACTACCTCCCGTCCGAGCAGGTCGGGTCAGCGACGGTGCGCGTCGGTCGAGGGCGATCCTGGACGCACGTTCCCGTGGTGTGGCATCCCGCGAGTCCGTGCAATGCCTTCGTCGTGATCCGCGCGAACAGGCACCTCCGGCTTCACGCGGGAGCCAGCTCGCCGCCCGGCTCGGTCACGCTGTCGTTCCGACCGGTGCCTCCGGCAGAACCCGATCCCACGCTCTGGAGGCACTGGAAGCAGGTGCTTCTGCGGGAAGGGCTCTGCTTCAAACTGGGCACGACGGAAGCGTTCTCGCCCCGGCAGGTCCTCGGTGGTTTCGCACGCCCCTACGGTGGGCCGAACATGTGGGCCTCCGATGACATGGCCCGGGATCCCGAACCGACCGTGACGCTGGCCTGGGACGAGCACGTCAGGTTCCGCGAGATCGACCTGATCTTCGACGACGACCTGAACGAGGACCTCATCAACCTGCATCATCATCGAACCCCTGACGAGATCATGCCCACCCTGGTTCGACGGGCGACCCTCGACGTTCTCGGGACTGCCGGCTGGCAACAGGTGGCCGCTGTCGAGGACAACCGCGTCCGCCGGTGCTCGATCACCCTGGACTCCCCTGTTCTGACCGACCGCTTGAGGGTCAGGGTCCACGAGACGAACGGTTGTCGGCAGGCCCGGATCGTCGCCGTCCGGGTGTTCGACACTCCCTCCGGGGTCCCGGGCGCGCATGGTTCGTGAAAGCGGCCCGATCTTCGACAGTCATGGCGCGTCGTCCATCCTCGCGCCCGGCGGTGAGGACAGCGTCTGGCGGGGCGCTGTCGGGTGGTCGGACGACAGCAGGACGCCTTGGCGGCTGGACAGAGGAGTGAGGCACGGCGTTCGACCTGGCTTGTCACACGCTGCCCAAGAGGGAGCGGGCGTGCGCGCGGAGTTCTGCACGGACGCCAGGTCTCTCCGCCTGCTCGTGGATCGGGTCGGCGACGCTTCGGGCTACGTCGACGTGGTCGTCGACGGACATCTCGCGCGTCGGGTGAGGCTCGGGCGAGGACCCGGGGTTGTCGAGTGCAGGTTGCCCGGTGTCCTTGCCGACGTCCAGCTCTGGCTACCCCAAGTGGGGATCACCCGGGTCGGCCGCCTCGTCCTCACCGGCGCAAAGGTCCTCACCTCCTCGCCCGCTCGGGGTCGGCGGTGGGTCGCCTACGGCAGCTCGATCACCCAGTGCTGCGAGGCGGACGGCCCATCGGAGACCTGGCCATCGCTGCTCGCCGCGCAGGCCGGTTGGGACCTCGTGTCTCTGGGCTTCAGCGGAGAGTGCTTCCTCGACGAGGTGGTTGCGCTGACCATTCGCCGGCTCGAGCCGCACATCGTCACC
This sequence comes from Phycicoccus avicenniae, assembly GCF_018139485.1. Taxonomy (GTDB): domain Bacteria; phylum Actinomycetota; class Actinomycetes; order Actinomycetales; family Dermatophilaceae; genus Phycicoccus; species Phycicoccus avicenniae. The sequence goes on along the minus strand of NZ_JAGSNF010000001.1, from coordinate 178,838 downwards.
ATCTGCGCGGGAATCAACGTCTACAACGCCGGCACGTGGTCGGCGGCCACGTTGGCCGCACGTCTGCGCCGGTTCCTGGACGTCGCGCGCGGGAGCTCGCACACGTCGAGGATCCACGTCGTCTCGCCCGTCATCTCCCCCAGCCGCGAGTCGGTACGGAACCAGTCGGGCCTCACCCTGGTCGAGGTACGCGACACCATCTGCGACGTCGTCACCGCGATGCCCGACGCCCGCGTCACCTACGTTGACGGACGGGATGTTCTCGGCCATGACGATGCTCATCTCCTCCTGGACGGCTTGCACCCAACGGCCGAGGGTTACGCACTCATGGCTCGTCGTCTTATCGCGGTTCTGGACCGCGCGTCGTGCTGAGGGCAGGGAAAACGTCCCTCTATTAAGAAGGTATCTTGCGTTATAGCCCAAGTGTCTGGATGATGGTCGGACAGGACAGATCGGAGGTGTCATGAGTCATCGAAGTGTCGGGGAGACCTCGCTCGCCATTCGGGACGTCAGCGCCGCTCGATGCGCAGTCGCCTTGCGAGATCACGGTCACGCGACCGTCGCCGACGTCGCTCGCCGGCTCGGGCTGTCACGCCCGACGGTCGAGGCCGGGCTGTCCGCGATGGTCGCGCGCGCCATGGTGGTCGAGACAGACGGTCACACCGCGGGGGGGCGCGGGGTCGGACGACCCGCAAGACTCTTCGCCTTCAACAACGCCGCCGGCTACTTCATCGGCGTCGACATCGGCATCCACCGCATCCGCGTGGCCGTGGCCGACCTGGCCGGCGGCGTGGTTTCCTGGGTGGACGAGCAAGCGCCGACCGGGATGAGCGGTCCGGCTCGTCTGTCGATGGTCAAGGACCTCGTTCATCAGGCTCTGCACTCGGCCGACGTCTCAGTGTCCGATGTCGTCGCCCTCGCGGCAGCCGTGTCGGGAATGGTGAATGCCGAGGGACGGCTCATCGCCTCGGTCCTTCTTTCCGAATGGGAAGGGGTCGATGTCGCAGGGCACCTGCGCGCGGAGTTCAACTGTGCCGTCATCGTCGAGAACGACATGCGCCTGGCCGCGTTGGCCGAGCATCGCTTCGGGGCCGCCCGACTCATGGACGACGTCGTCTTCTTCTTTGCCGGACACCGCATCGCGATGGGCCTGCTCATCGACGGTGAGCTCAGACGCGGTCACAACAGCGCCGCCGGCGAGATCGGAGAGATGGCGTTCGGCACGATGCTGAACGCGTCGGGCGACCTGACCTGGCGAGCGGCTGCCACGGGTGAGGAGGTCTTCCGTCAGGCTGCAGCTGGAGATGCCGGGTCCCAGGCCGAGGTCGCGGAGTTCGTCGAGGGGCTGGCTGCCGGGATGGCCCTGGTGACGATGGCGATCGATCCGGACATCGTGGTCATCGGCGGGGGGTTGTCCGGCGCAGGCGACGTCTTGCTCGAACCCCTACGGGACTCGATCAACGCTCAGATCCGCGTCCCTGTTCGTCCTGCCATCAGGGGGTCCGAGCTCGGCACCGAGGCGGTCGTCCTCGGCGCTCTTGCACTGGCCGGCAATGAGGCCACGGACGTGCGACTGGGCGTTCGCGGTCTGCCGGCCGTCAGCATCGACGTCGCCGGCGCACGCTCGTCGGCCCAGCAGGGAGGACGTTCATGACGTCCGGGCCGCGCCCCCGGCTCGCCGATCCCAGCGCGCCGGCGGGACTGCGCGTCGCCGTGCTGGGTGTCGGCGAACGCTCGTCCATCGCGCTGCACGCCGTCGAAGGGGGCACGGCGACCATCGTGGCGGCAGTCGACCCCGACCTCGCTGCGCGGCGGCGCTCCGTTGAGACCTTCGGGTCCGGGGTGGCCACGTTCGCCAGCCACCGTGCCCTCCTCGAGAGTGGGATGCCTGTCCACGCGGCTTTCGTCACCACGCCCGACCACACTCACGCAGAGATCGCCAGGGACCTCCTCGAGGCCGGCGTCGCCGTGTACCTGGAGAAACCGATCGCCACCACGGTCGAAGACGCGGATGCTGTGCTCGAGACGGCAGCCGCCACCGGCACCTCGTTGTTCGTGGGTCACAACATGCGCTACATGCCGGTCGTGGAGCTGATGCACAGCATCATCCGTCGGGGTGACATCGGTGACGTCAAGGCCGTGTGGTGTCGCCACTTCGTCGGCAACGGTGGTGACTACTACTTCAAGGACTGGCACGCCGAGCGCTCTCTGTCGACGGGCCTCCTGCTCCAGAAGGGTGCGCACGACATCGACGTCATCCATCTGCTCGCAGGTGGTACGACCTCACGCGTCACCGCCATCGGAGACCTGGCCGTGTACGGAGACGTGAAGGACCGGCGGATCAATGCCGACCGGCGGCTTGCGGACTGGTTCTCCCTGAGTACCTGGCCCCCTCAGTCACAGCGTGAGCTCAACCCGGTGATCGATGTCGAGGATCTCTCGATGATGCTCATGACGCTGGACAACGGCGTGCTCGCGTCCTACCAGCAGTGCCACTTCACCCCCGACTACTGGCGGAACTACACCGTCATCGGCACCAAGGGCCGCCTGGAGAACTTCGGTGACACGGTCGGGGGCGTCGTGAAGGTCTGGACCGCGAGAACGACCTACCTCGCCGACGGAAACGCGCAGTACCCGATCCCGGGCGCGTCGGAGGGCCACGCGGAGGCCGACGCTCGCGCAGTCGCCGACTTCATGTCGTCCTTGAGCTGCGGAACGTCCACGCAGGCGTCGCCAGTCTCGGCCAGGAACGCAGTCGCCGCAGCCGTAGCCGCGACCCTTTCCTTGCGCCACGGCGCCACACCCCAGCCGGTTGCGACGGTTTCTCCGGAGCTCTCCGCGTACTTCCGGGACGCCACCGATCGAGACCCTTCCCAAATGGTCCAACACCCATTCAGCTCACGAGAACTCACTGATCAACCCCGCACAAAGGAGTGCTTCGAATGAAGACCAGCCGTATCCCCCTGGTGCTCGTCCTGTCGGCGCTCGGCCTGTCAGCCTGCGGCGGCGGCGGTAACGAGCAGTCCGCCTCCGAGGAGCCCCTGGCCGATGAGACCACGCAGGCCTCGATCGACTACGCGATCTGGAACGCCGAGCAGCAACCACCTCTGCAGAAAGTCATCGACGCCTTCAACGGCACTTACCCCAACATCGACGTGCAGATTCAGGTGACCCCGTACGAGCAGTACTTCACCAAGCTCCAGACGCAGGGTTCCTCGCAGACCTTGCCTGACGTCTTCACGATGAACTCGCTGAACTTCGAGACGTACGCCGAGAACGGGCTCCTGGCCCCGCTCACTCCCCTCGTGGAAGACGGACAGCTCGACCCCTCGAACTACCCGCAAGCGCTGATCGACTCCTACACATTCGATGACACGTTGCTCGGTGTTCCGCAGAACTCGCAGACCATCGCGATGTGGTACAACGAGCAGCTCTTCGCCGAAGCCGGAGTGGACACCCCCACCAGCGACTGGACGTGGGACGACCTTCGGACGGCTGCCCGCACCATCAGCGACGAGCTGGGGGACGAGGGAGTCTTCGGCATCGCCACCGATCTGACCGGACAGCAGGCCTACTACAACACGATCCTGCAGGCCGGCGGGTACATCCTCTCCGATGACAAGGAGACGTCCGGCTTCGACGACCCCGCCAGCATCGAGGGCCTGCAGTTCTGGACCGACCTGATCGCCGAGGGGGCTTCCCCGTCGGTGCGCCAGCTGGCCGATACGCCTGCTCCGCAGATGTTCAACAGCGGAAGGGCAGCCATGATGTTCAATGGGGCCTGGTCCGTGGCGGAGGTCCAGGACTCGCCCGTCGCCGACGTCGCCGACATCGCAGCGCTGCCGCAGGGCGAGGAGCGCGGCGTCGTCGTGGCCGGCACCGCTGCGGTCGTGAGTCGAGCCAGCGAAGAGCTGCCGGCCGCTCGCGCCTTTCAAGCGTTCCTGGGTTCCCAGGAAGGCCAGGAGATCCTGGCCGGTGAAGGACTCGGAAACCCTGCCTTCCTCGAGTCGCAGCAGGTGTTCGTCGACTCTGCCCCGCAGTACAACATCGAGGCCTTCACGGATGCGAGCGAGTACGCCTCCCCCTACCCCACATCTGGTGACACCACGGCATGGAACCTGCTCGAGACCGAGCTGCTTCCCTCGGCCTTCTCGGGTGATCGCCCTGTCGCCGACGTCGCGGGTGAGCTCGCTTCGAGAATGAACGACCTCCTCGCGGCCGAGGCCGACTGAGTCGTGAGAGGGGTAGGTGTGAACTGGAACAGGAAGTCGAAAGGCGCCCTCTCAGAAGGGTGGTGGCCCCTTCTGTTCATTCTTCCGATGTTCAGTGGGATCGCCGTGTTCTATCTCTACCCCGTGGCGTCGACCGCCTACTACAGCTTCACGAGCTGGGAGGTGTTCGGAGGGGCTAGCTTCACTGGACTCACCAACTACCGAAGACTCCTCGAAGACACCGACGTCGTTCGCGCTCTGGTCAACACGGTGGTGTACACCGGCATCGTCCTCCTCGGCATACCTCTCGGCGTCGTGCTGGCCGCGCTCATCTCTCGACCGGGCCTGCGCTTCTCTGGCGGCTATCGGGTCATCTTCCTGATGTCCTACATCGCCATGCCCGTGGCGATCGCCCTCGTCTGGAGGCAGATGTTCAAGGGCGACTACGGAGTGGTCAACTGGTTCTTGTCACTGATCGGCGTGGACGGGCCGTTCTGGCTCGGCACCGAATGGTACGCGCTCTTTGCCGTGTCAATCGTCGGACTGTGGATCGCGTTGGGATTCAACATCATCATTCTGGCCGCTGGTCTTCGCGGGATCCCGAAAGAGCTGTACGAAGCCTCCGCGCTCGACGGCGCGGGACGCATGACACAGTTTCGCCACATCACCGTGCCACTCCTGACACCGTCCATCTTCTTCGTACTCGTCATCAACGTCATCGCAGGGTTCAAGCTGTTCGACCTGCTGTACATCCTGCTGGAACCCACCAACCCCGTCATGCCGGAGACACAGTCGCTGGTCTTCCTCTTCTACAACGAGTCTTTCGTCGTGAATGATAAGGGGTACGGCGCGACGATCGCGATGCTCATTCTGGTCCTGATCGGCATCTTCACCAGCCTGCAATTCCGCTGGGAAAAGAGGTGGGTGCATTATGTCAAGTAGATCGACCACACGTACTTCGCGTGTCCCTCGCAGCAGAGCGACAAAGGACGCAGGAGTCCACCTCTTCCTCGCGGTAGGGGGCGTGATCATGGTCTTCCCCTTTGTCTGGCAGCTCGTCATGTCCCTCAGCACCAACAGCCAGGTCACGTCGATCCCTCCGACGTTCTGGCCCGGCGAGCTCCAGTGGGCGAACTTCGGAAGGGTGTTCGAGTCGATTCCCTTCCTCGACCAGTTCTGGGTGTCAGTGAGCATCACAGTCCTTCGGACGGCGGGACAGCTGCTCCTGTGCTCGCTCGCGGGATATGCGTTTGCGCGGATGCGCTTCCCGTTCCGGCGCGTGATCTTCGGGCTCACTTTGTCGATCCTCATGGTCCCACCCGAGGTGTTCATGATCCCGCAGTATCAGATCATCCAGAACCTTGGCCTCCTCAACACGACGACGGGAGTTGTGCTCCCCGGCATTTTCAGTGCTTTCGGCGCATTCTTCATGACCCAGTTCTTCCGTGGGATCCCGGTCGAACTAGAAGAGGCAGCACGGCTTGACGGCTGCAACCCCTGGCAGATCTTCATCAAAGTTATGTTGCCGTTGGTGAAACCGGGCTTGTCCGCTTTGGCGGTGCTGACGGTCGTCTGGTCGTGGAACGATCTGCTCTGGCCATTGGTCGTCACCACGGACACCACCAAAATGCCTCTTACAGTTGGTCTCGCGTCGCTCCAGGGGCAGTACACGACCGACTATGCGGTGCTCATGGCGGCGAGCACGATGGCGGTAGCACCGATTCTCATTCTTTTCATCATCATGCAGCGTCGTGTTATCGACGGAATTGCCTCCTCTGGACTCAAGGGCTGAAGATCCTCCGTATTGTCGGTCCGCCAAAAAACGTTCGGCCCGGCGGCGGCGATGTTCCGCTCGAGGAGGTCATCATGCACCGGCAGACCGGGCTTGTCGGTCGGCTTCGTTGGCTGCGGTGCCGGACGATCCCGGCCTGTGAGCAGACCTTCCACACCCGCCGCTCGGAGACGCCGTGGCCGGCGTCGGCGATGAACCGGTACCCGAACCCCGCTGCCTGAACTCCCTCAAAGCCTCGAGTCGGCGCTGGTCACGCCAAGTCGGACTTCTTCCTCGACGTCAGCGGACGTCAGCCGAACACGACTCGAGGATCCCGAAGTCCCTTTTCAAGCTGCGCGATCGGGGTCTTTCTCCTGCGGGCGACCGCGACCACGTCGTCAGGGAACTCCTTTGGATGGGGTGCAGGCATGTCGGCATGCTTCCAGTGGGGCCTCTTCAGCCCCACAGACCAGGTGTCAACCGAACCTTCAGCAGTCCCGGCGGGACTTCACCGCGCCCGCGCCGAATCGGCTGTGGTGCGTGGACTTCACCTACGTGCCGACCTGGTCGGGCATGTGCTTCACCGCGTTCGTCGCCGACGTCTACTCACGGCGCATCGTCGGCTGGCGCACCCACGACCGGATGCCGACCGAACTGCCGCTGGACGCGCTGGAGATGGCGCTGTGGATCCGGGATCGGGCCGGCGCCGACGTCACCGGCGTGGTCCACCACAGCGACGCCGGGAGCCAGGGCGGATTCAACTGGTCGTCGCAACACCTCGACGTCGGAGGTGCTCAGGGATGGCGACGGGAGACTGGAGCAGGAAGACCAGTGAAATGCCTGAGGGGGTGCGTCGTCAGTGGCGGGCTGATCGGGCGTTGCGGCCGGCGATGCGTTCGCCGGGGCGTCCGGAGCCCTCGCGGGCTGTGCAGCGAGAGTTCTGGCGTCTGATCGCGACGGGTATCTCCTCGGCCGAGGCGGCGCTGAGGGTGGGTGTGTCCGTGCCGGTCGGGTCGCGCTGGTTTCGACACGCTGGCGGGATGACGCCGATCAGCCTGACCGAGCCGACGGGCCGGTTCCTGTCCTTCGCCGAGCGTGAGGAGATCGCGCTGCTGAAGGCCCAGGGCAAGGGCGTACGCGAGATCGCTCGCGTGATCGGCCGTGACCCGGGAACGGTGTCTCGCGAGCTGCGGCGCAACGCGGCGACCCGGGGCGGCAAGCCGGTGTACCGGGCGGTGGTGGCGCAGTGGAAGGCGCAGCAGGCCGCGAAACGGCCCAAGAGCGCGAAGCTCGTTCACAACGAGCGGTTGCGTGAGTACGTCCAGGACCGGCTCGCGGGGACCGTCCGCGCCCCTGACGGGACGATCGTGCCGGGTCCGCGTCCGCCGACCTGGAAGGGGCTGAACAAGCCACACCGGGCGGACCGGAGGTGGTCGACGGCGTGGAGCCCGGAACAGATCGCGCAGCGGTTGAAGGTCGACTTCCCTGATGATGAGTCGATGCGCATCAGCCACGAGGCGATCTACCAGTCGCTGTTCATCCAGGGCCGTGATGCGCTCAAACGGGAACTGGTGACCTGCCTGCGCACGGGTCGTGCGTTGCGCCGGCCGCGAGCCCGGGCCCGGGCCCGGGCCCGGAACACGGCACAGGGCCACGTGACTGCCGACGTCGTGCTGAGCGAGCGTCCCGCCGAGGCAGGCGACCGCGCCGTGCCTGGCCACTGGGAGGGCGACCTGATCATCGGCACGGGCCGCTCGGCGATCGGGACGCTCGTCGAGCGCTCCAGCCGCGCCACGGTGCTGGTGCACCTGCCGCGGCTGGAGGGCTGGGGCGAAAAGCCGTATGTCAAGAACGGGCTGGCCCTCGGTGGCTACGGAGCGGTCGCGATGAACGTCGCGCTCACGACCTCGATGACGAAGCTGCCCGAGCAGATGCGCAAGACCTTGACCTGGGACCGCGGCAAGGAGCTCTCCGGTCACGCACTGTTCGCGATCGAGACCGGCACGAAGGTGTACTTCGCCGATCCACACTCGCCGTGGCAGCGGCCCACCAACGAGAACACCAACGGCCTGCTGCGGCAGTACTTCCCCAAGGGCACCGACCTCTCCCGTTGGTCAGCCGAAGACCTCGAGGCCGTCGCGTACACCCTTAACAACAGGCCCCGAAAGGTCCTCGGCTGGAAGACCCCCGCCGAGGTCATTCGAGGAGCAACTACGCTCACTCCAACAACCCGGTGTTGCAACGACCCTTTGAACTCGCCCAGTACGTCGCGCTGCGCTACACCGAGCGCCTCGCCGACGCCGGCGCGCTGGCCTCTATCGGAACCGTGGGCGACGCCTACGACAACGCCCTAGCCGAGTCGGTCATCGGCTTGTACAAGACCGAGTGCGTCCGCCTCGACGGACCCTTCAAGACCGTCGACGAGCTCGAGCTGGCCACCCTCTCGTGGGTGCACTGGTACAACACCGCCCGCCTGCACTCCGCCCTCGGCTACGTCCCGCCGACCGAGTACGAAGACGACCACTACCGTCAGATCAACCCCCGACAGCAGCCGCTGCCGGGACAACTGATCGTGCACTGAACCCGGGGCGGTTCAAACCGCTGCCATACGCCGAGCAGCCCTCAGGGTGGTTTCCCGACATGCGCAGCTGACACCCCCAGCATGGGGCGCTTGTTGTCGTGTGGATCAGGCTCGCGACTGTGCGTAGCCGGTAGGGCAACTGGCTCGGTCCGTGGAAGCGCGATGGGGGGTTTACATTTCGTCGTCTATGGGTAAGCATAGTGTTTACCCAACGGAGGGAGGACGCGTGACAGAGTCTGAGGCAGCGGAGCTTGGCGCTCGTGTGCGTGAGTTGCGAGGCACCGCGGGGCTTTCCATGCGAGAGCTGGCCTCAAGAGCTGGGGTGAGCGCCGGCTACATCAGCCAGATCGAGAACGGGCAAGCAAATGCGAGCCTGGCGGTCCTCCGTTCGATCGCCGAAGCCTTCGGGATTCAATGGTTGGAGCTGTTTGGGCCTGCTCCGAAGCACGGACGCCTTCTGCGTTACGACGCGCGACCTCGACTGGCTTCGGAGGGCGGTGTGGTGCACTACGGGATCACGCAGCCGCCAGTAGGCAATGTCGAGGTCTTGATCTCGGTCTATGCCCCCGGGCAGGGCACGGGCGGCCCCGACTATACGCATGGCGACTCGCAGGAGATCTGCATCGTTCAACGCGGTTGCCTGCGAATTACGGTCAATGGCGAGAATCATGACCTTCGCGCTGGCGACAGCATCGAGTACCGCACCTCGTCGACACACGCCATCCTCAACGTCGGTCCCGAGACGGCAGAAGCCGTCTGGATCGTGACGCCGCCCTCCACGGGTGTGGGACGCACTGTCGCCATCCCACCGACCGCCTAAGAAGCCCATCATCGTGCGGAGTTCCCCTCCGTAGCGTGCAACCGCCTGCACCAAGGCTCCTCTTGGGAGACCCGGAAACGTGCATCCGCGAAAAACCACTAACACAAACGGAACAGGACAAACCATGATCACTACGACCCGCGCCACCGGCCTCGCGGCTGCCGCGGCAATCGTCGGAATCGCATTGAGCGGTTGCGCAGCATCTGCTCCCGGCGATGACGGCCAGCAACTCACAACCGTCCGCTTCGGCATTCCGACTCAGATGGGCGCGAACAACTCGCCCATGGCAGTCGCAAAGGCAATGGGCTACTTCGAAGCGGAGGGCCTGCAGGTGGAGCTCGTGCACACAACCGACGCGACCTCAATCATCCAGGGCGTCGACAGCGGGAGCCTCGAACTCGGCAGCACGCCGCCTGAGCCGCTGCTGCAGGCAATCGAGCAAGGCAGCGACGTCACTCTCGTCTACAACTACATCCGCAGGCAGACCGGTTCAGTCGCATCGCTCGCAGACGGTCCGATACAGGAGCTTGAAGACCTGGAAGGTGGGATCGTCGGCCAGGCCAGTCTTGGCACAAGCAACCTTCTCCTCTCCAACGGGATTCTCGCTTCGGTCGGGCTGAAGGAGGACGTCGACTTCACTAACCTCGCTGTCGGAACGGGAGCAGCAGCCCTCCAGGCACTGAAGACTGGACAGGTTCAGGCGCTGTCCCTCTGGGACACCGAATACGCCGCGTTCGAGGCATCCGGGGTCGAGCTCAACTACTTCACCACTGAGGACGTCGCCTCGCTGTTCTCAACGACCTACTTCACTTCACCTGATTACCTTGAGGAGCACGCCGACACAGTCGCGGGCTTCGGGCGCGCGGTCGCCAAGGCCACTCTTTTTACCGCCACGAACCCGGAAGCCGCGCTGCGCATCATGTACGAGTCTTACCCGAATACGCTCCTCGCGGGATCGACTGCGGACGAACAACTCAAGACCGACATCGTCGCGCTTCAGCGCCGCGTCGAACTACTTACTGCCGGCGACCCACAGGACACGGGCACATGGGGTGCATATGCGCCGGACGCCGTCGCGGCCTGGGAGAAGTTCGCGGCCGAAGCCGGCATCGTTACCGAAAAGATTGCACTCGCCCCGCACGTCACCGATGAGTACGAGAAGACGTACAACGATTTCGACGCCAACGTAGTAATCGCCGATGCCGAAGGTTGGAGTGTCGAATGAACCGCCTTACGTACAGCGACGGGGTCCCCGCCGTCGACCATCACTCGCACGCTGGATATGTCCGCCCCGGTCAGCGCCTCGAGCCCGTTTCGTCGTGGGAAATCGAGAACGCCCTCGGTCACGTCGAAGGTCACACCAACCATGATGACTACCAGGAGTGGATGCGACTTACCGAGACTGGGCACAGCGAGCAGGCGAATGCACTCGGCGCGTCATTGAAAATCCCCCAACTCATCGCCGAGAGCCGCAAATTCCAGCAGACCACAGTCAATGCCATCGCCATACGTGAGGGCTCCGAAGCTCTGTATGGCAAGCACGACGCGGCCACGGTCGACAGGCTGAGCCTGGAGGCGCGACAGCAGGACTTTGTCGGTCTGTACGATCAAGCGCTACTCCTGTCTGGTACCACGAGCGTGCTCACTGACATTCCCGAGATTGACGCGACGGTTTGGCCGCATTCTCGGTACCGGCCGATTGCGCGCATCGACCCCTACCTGTTCCCCTTCGGCCATCCCGACTGGACGGGGCGGGGTACAGACGCGCCCCGGTTCCGACGAATCTTCTCAAACGTGCTGGCGCGGCAGCTGGAGATTGCTGGGACCGAGTTGCCGAGCACGCTTGCCTCGTATGTCGAGTTCGTGCTCGAGTCCTTGCAGCGGCGGAAAGAAGAGGGGTTCGTGGGCTTAAAGATCGCCTCCGCCTATGTCCGGACGCTGCAGTTCGAGCGCACAGACCGCGCATCGGCCGAGGCTGCATGGGCGACCTTGTCCAGCTCGACTGACGTCCAACCGGCCGCACACAAGGCCCTCGCCGACCACCTGGCATTCTTGATCGCAGAGTGGGCGGTGGGCGAGCGCATGCCTATGCAGATTCACACCGGATTCGGACATACCGAGCCCGGGTTGAGAATCAGCACCGCTGATCCGCTCCTTCTTGAGGAGTTCATCGGGGATCCGCGGCTAAACACTCTGCAGATCATCCTTATCCACGGCGGCTTTCCGTACAGCTCCCATCTCACAGCCCTGGCGCAGATGCACGGCAACGTACACGTGGATTTCTCCTGGATGCCCTACCTGCAGCACCACACAATGAGCCGGTTGCTCGAAGAATGGCTCGAACTACTTCCCGCTAACCGAGTGATGTTCGGCACGGACACAGGGGCGCCTGAGATTCACGTTGCCTCAACCGCACGCGCACGCCGGGCTCTCGACGGAGTTCTTGAGAAAGGCGTTCGCGACGGGCTATGGACAATGAGGCAGGCCGGTTGGCTCACGGAGCGCGTGCTACACCGCAACCTCTGCGACGTGTACGGGATCGAGCCGTGAGCGCGCTCGTCGAACTGAGCGGTCTCGAGAAGACCTACGCCACGCGTACTGGAGACGTGCACGCCCTCAGCGCAGTCGACCTGGACATCAGCAAGGGCGAATTCGTAGCCATCGTCGGTCCCAGCGGCTGCGGAAAGACAACCCTGCTAAAAATTCTCGCCGGGTTGGAGGATCACACCGCGGGGACCGCGAGCATCGGTGGCCACCCGATCCGCACCGGAAATGGCGACGTCGGCATGGTCTTCCAGAAGGCCACCCTCCTTCCCTGGCAAGATATCGCAGCCAACGTCCTCCTACCTCTGAGCTTGCGACGGCGACCCACATCCCAGGATCGCGAGAAGGCGGCGGCTCTATTGCGCATGACTGATCTCGAGGGTTTCGCGCGCAAGCGACCACATGAGCTGTCCGGTGGCATGCAGCAGCGCGCGGCCATCTGCAGGGCGCTAGTGCACAAGCCATCCTTGTTGCTCATGGACGAGCCCTTCGGTGCGCTGGACGCCATGACGCGCGACTCGCTCAATGTCGAAGTCAATCGTATTTGGCGAGAGACGGGAACAACCGCTGTCCTCATCACCCATTCGATCTCTGAAGCCGTGTTCCTCGCCGAACGGATCTTCGTCATGAGCGCGAGGCCAGGGCGCATTGTGGACGAGATCACCGTGCCCTTCGACCGAGAACGCAGTCTCGACCTGCTCGGCGATCCCGAGTTCGCTGCACTCACCTCCCGAATCCGTACACACTTCGAGGTGACTCACGCATGAGTGAAACCACAGTCCCCCTCCGCACGCGCGGATCCAGGACCGGTCGTAGGACCGCATCTGGCCGCAATGTGCAGATGGTGGGCGCGCTCGCCGTGCTCGCCGTCGTGCTCATCTTGTGGCAGATCCTGCCTGGTGCTCTCAACGTGCCGCGCTACGTCATCCCTCCGCTCAGCGAGGTACTCGTGGCTCTCACGGATCCTGTTGCGTTCCCTCGCTACGTTCAGAATGCCGCCGCGACGATGACGGAAGTGGGCCTTGGTTTGCTCATCGGCGTCGTGCTCGGGCTTGCATTGGCTATCACGCTTACTCAGCTCCCGCGCGTGTATGGAATCGTGTTTCCGTACATCGTGGCGATCGAGTCGATTCCCAAGGTGGCGATCGCGCCGTTGTTCGTCATCTGGTTCGGCTTCGGCCTGCCGTCCAAGGTGGTTGTCGTTGTGCTTCTCGCGTTCTTCCCCGTGCTGGTCAACACCATCCATGGCCTTCGAAATGTCGACCGGGACCTGATCAATCTCTTCCGCGTGAATGGTGCGTCGCGCATGCAAATTCAAGTGCGGCTGATGATCCCCGCAGCCATGCCGCAGATCTTCAGTGGGCTGGAGCTTGCGGTTGCAAACGCGATGATCGGCGCGATTGTGGCAGAGTTCGTCGGCGCGCAGCAGGGCCTGGGCGTGCTGATTTTGCAGGCTCAGGGGCGGATGGAAACACCAGCAGTGTTTGCACTGTTGATTATTCTTTCGGCTCTCGGAATCTTCCTCAATCTTTTCGTACGTCTTGCCAGGAAGTGGATCATCACGTGGGAGCGCACGTGATGCGGAGGCGGCGCGACCGACCTCTAACGCAATGAATGACGGACGAACCCGCATCGAGACCGACTCCCTGGGATCTTTGGAGATCCCCGCCGACGCGTACTGGGGAATCCACACCGCCCGCGCGCTGGAGAACTTCCCGATCTCGAAGCGGCCCATCTCGGTCTACAAGGACCTGGTGAAGGCGCTGGCGATGGTGAAGCAGGCCTCGGCGCGAGCCAACCGCGAGATCGGCGTGCTCGATCCCGCGAAGGCGGATCTGATCGATCGGGCCGCGCAGCGGGTCATCGACGGCGAATTCCACGACCAATTCGTGGTCGGCGTGATCCAGGGCGGCGCCGGCACGTCGACCAACATGAACGCCAACGAGGTCATCACCAACATCGCGCTCGAGATGGCCGGACGGGACAAGGGCGACTACGCCTTCCTATCGCCGATCGACGACACCAACCGCAGCCAGTCGACGAACGACGTCTACCCCACGGCCATCAAGGTGGGTCTGGGGCTAGACCTGCTGACGCTGCTGGAAGAGCTCGATCTGCTGCGGAAGGCCTTCCTCGACAAGGCCGTCGAGTTCCACGACGTGCTGAAGGTCGGTCGCACGCAGCTGCAGGACGCTGTGCCGATGACGCTCGGTCAAGAGTTCCACGGCTTCGCGACGACGCTCGGCGAGGACCACAGCCGCCTCAAGGAGAATGCGTACCTGCTGTGCGAGGTCAACATGGGCGCGACAGCCATCGGCACCGGCATTACGACCCATCCCGACTACAGCCCCGCGGTGCTTCGGCACCTGCGCGAGATCACCGGGCTGGATCTCGAGCTGGCGACCGACCTGGTCGAGTCCACCAGCGACACCGGTGCGTTCGTGTCGTTCTCGGCGTCGCTGAAGCGCAACGCGATCAAGCTGTCGAAGATCTGCAACGACCTGCGGCTGCTGTCGTCGGGGCCGCAGGCGGGGCTCGGGGAGATCAATCTGCCTGCCCGGCAGGCTGGGTCCAGCATCATGCCGGGTAAGGTCAACCCGGTCATCCCCGAGGTGGTGAATCAGGTCGCGTTCGCGGTGGCCGGCGCCGACCTCACCGTCACCATGGCGGTCGAGGGCGGTCAGTTGCAGTTGAACGCGTTCGAGCCGGTGATCGCGCATTCGGTCTTCCAGTCGATCACCTGGATGCGCCGAGGGATGTACACGCTGCGGGTCAACTGCGTGGACGGCATCACCGCCAACCGGAAACGGCTGGGCGCCATGGTCGGGTCGTCGGTGGGCGTGATCACGGCCCTTACTCCCTTCATCGGCTACGCGGCCGCGGCCGCGCTCGCGAAGACCGCGCTCCTGACCGGGCGCAACGTCGCGGACCTGGTCGTCGAGGCGGGGCTGATGTCGCGCGAGGAGGTCGACAAGCAGCTCTCGCCCGCCCGCCTGACGGGGCTGGAGACCGTGACGGCCCCAATCCCGGTAGTAGGGGAGAAGCCTGTGTCCAACGAGCACGTACTGGCATCCGAGTGCGGCGAGGAACGCGCCGCTGATGTCCCCGGTGTGGGCTCCCGAAGCATGAGGCGATAGATTCTGCCCCCCCCCCCCCCGATTTGATTGCACTGTCTCGATCCCGAAGGAGCGAGGTCACGGCGGGCAGGCTAGTAAACGGGCTCTTCACCGATGAGTGTGGGGTGAGCACGACGCGCCGACGGGCTGGGTGAGGGTGGGATGGGTCGAGGTCCCCGAGGATCAGAGGACTCTCACCTCTCCTGATCGCGAGGACCTCGACGATGAGCGAGCCTACGTCGTGTTGCCGTGCCCGCGGCGGTTACTGCGAGCGTTGCGACGTGCTGGTCGGCCTGGACGGGCTGCGAGTGACTGCGGTCCAGCGGGACGACGGCGGCCGCCTCGTCATCGAGGTCGAGTCCGAACCGACCGTGATGGGCTGCCCGGCCTGCGGTGTTGTCGCGCACGGCCACGGGAGGGTCACGGTCAGACTGGTCGACGCGCCCGCGTTCGGTGCTCCGGTGCGGATCCGCTGGCGCAAGCGTCGGTGGGTGTGCCCGGATCCCGGCTGCCCGGTCGTGACTTTCGTCGAGCAGGACGATCGGGTCGCCGCACCCCGCTCGTCGTTGACGACGAGGGCGTGCCGGTGGGCGATCGAGCAGATCCGCCGCGAGCACGCGTCCGTGAACGGGGTCCGCCGGCAGCTCGGCACCGGGTGGCGCACGGTGTGGGAGTCGATCCGACCGATGCTGGCCGCGGCCGCCGCGGACGAGTCCCGCTTCGACGGGGTCACGATCCTGGGCGTCGACGAGCACGTGTGGCACCACGTGTCCACCAAGCCGGTCGAGGACGGCGGGCGGGGCCCGAAGGAGCTGACCGGGATGGTCGACCTCACCCGCGACAGCGATGGCCGGGTGCGGGCGCGGCTGCTGGACCTGGTCCCGGGCCGTTCCGGCCAGGCCTACACGTCGTGGCTGACCGAACGCGGCGAGCCCTTCCGGGCCGGCGTCGAGATCGCCACGCTCGACCCGTTCCACGAGTACAAGAACGCCATCGATGACCAGCTCGAAGACGCCCGCTCGGTGCTCGACGCCTTCCACGTCGTCAAGCTCGCCACCGCCGTCGTCGACGACGTCCGCCGCCGCGTTCAGCAGGACACCACCGGCCACCGCGGCCGCCGGAACGACCCGCTGTACCGCGTCCGGAACACCCTGCGCGCCGGGCAGGAGCACCTCACCGACCGGCAACGCGCTCGCCTGACCACCGCGTTCACCGCCCGGGAGGAGCACCTTGAGGTCGAGGTCGCCTACCAATGCGCCCAACAGGTCCGCGCCGCCTACCACCAGGACACCCACGCCGCCGGGCGTGCCATCGCCGAACGAATCGTCGCGACACTGCCCACCTGCCCGATCCCCGAGGTCGCCCGCCTCGGCAAGACCCTGCGCCGGTGGCGCAGCGAGTTCCTCGGCTACTTCGACACCAACGGCGCATCCAACGGGGGCACCGAAGCCGTGAACGGGCTCATCGAGCTCCACCGCCGCATCGCCCGCGGATTCCGCAACCGAGACAACTACCGCCTCCGCATGCTCCTCATCGCCGGCGGCCTACCCCTGTGACCCCACCCTCAGGTACGAAGAGCCGGTATCACCTACTCGGATTTGGGCCCCACCCACTACTCACTCGAAGACTACGCGATCATTCGGATGCTGCCGGGCGTGGCCGTTCTCTCTCCCCAAGAGCCGGGCGAGATCCGCGGCGCAGTGTCGGCGATGCGCGCTCACGACGGACCCGTATACATGCGCATCGGAGGCCCTCTGATCCCAAACCTCTTTGACCAAGCCCCATTCGTCATCGGTAAGGGCCGGAGGATTCGCGAAGGGCCCGCCGCCACAGTGGTCACAACCGGTACTGTCACTGCGGAGGCGATCCAAGCGGTGGACCAGATCACCCAAGACGGCGCCGGGTTGGACCTCATTGGCATGCCCATCGTCGAGCCCGCCGACGCCGAACTGATCGCGTCGTCGGCCGCGCGAACTGGGCTGGTCATCACCGTCGAAGAACGTTTCATCCGTGGAGGACTGTCCGCGGCCATCGCGGAGGTCCTCGCTCCGTTCGCCGTTCGACAGGTCGCGATCGGGCTGCCTTACCAGCACATTGTCACCGGCACCGACAGCGGCCTGCTGCGGCATTACCGGTTGGATGCGGCGGCCTCCTGAAACAGCTACAGAAAGCCCTGAGCTCCTGACATGAAGCTCGGGTGCGCTAGAGGGCAACGCAGTTGGCGTGGCGCGGCTTCCCGCTTCCTGCGCCCAAACGGGGAAGGCGGGTTTGCCACCAGTACCGCTCGCACTCCGCCGACTCCGCTCTCGGGCGCGGATCGACTACAGCTGATAGTCGAACTTGAGCTGCATCGTGTCGCCACGGAACACGATCGACGAGTATTCGAAAGCGAGGCCTCGCCGATCGGAGATGATATCCGTCAGAAGCAGGGCCGGGTCGCCGCGGCGCAAACCAAGCTGCTTAGCTTCCGTCGTGTCTACGGCCACCGCCTCCAGACTCTCTTCAACCGTCTTCATCGGCAGACCGTAGTGACCTTCGAGCACGACGCACAGTTGCTCACCCACGACATCATGAGTCTCCAGAGCAGGGGCCAGGGCGGCGGGGATGAAGGACCTGTGCAGGCTCAAGGGTTCGCCATTCGCCTTCCGCAGTCGCACTATGGCGTACACCTTGTCGACCGCGCCGAGCCGGAGCTTTTCTCGCACCCGAGGCGACGGGTCGGTCATCTCCAGGTACAGCAGCTCCGTCGACGTGTCGTACCCCTGCGCCTCCAGCTGCTCGCGAATGCCCTTATAGGCGGGAGAGACCGCACTGATCTTGGTCGAAGAGACGAAGGTTCCCTTGCCAGGGACGCGGACGAGCAAGCCGTCCGCGGTCAGCTTGCTGAGCACGCCGCGCACCGTCATTCGGCTCAGTCCGTAAGTACGGTTCAGCTCGTTCTCCGACGGAATGCGCTGCCCCGGGGCCCATACGCCGGCGGAAATTTTCCCCACCAGAATCTCCTCGAGCTGCTGGTACAGCGGGACCGCCGAATCTCGCTCCAAAGCATCAGTCATCAGTAAGCCTCCTCTCGCCTCACCGTAGCTCACCCCGCACTTGTATTCTGCGGTATAGACATGTACACTCAGAATACTTCCTGCTCGGCGGTGACGGGTCTGGAAGAAGAGCACCATGCGACACGACGAGGTGAAGGACGAGGCATGCTCGCATCCACTGTGCAACTGACAAGGGCCGCCCGGGATCAGGGGTACGCCGTACCAGCGGTAAACGTCTTCGACGAGGTCAGCATGCGGGCAGTCGTCGAGGCCGCGCAGGTGGCCGCGGCGCCGCTCATTGTGCAGGTGTCAGTGAAGACGCTGCGCTCTCTTGGCACGCCGCTGGTCGGTGCAACGTTCGAAGCGGTGACGAAAGACGCGACGGTGCCTATTGCGCTGCACCTGGATCACTGCCCTGATCGCGCTGTTATCAGCATGGTCATCGCTGCCGGCTGGTCTTCGGTCTTGTTCGACGCATCCGACCGCGACATGGACGACGCGCTCCGCGAAACCACTGAGGTCGTCTCCCAGGCGCACGCGGTCGGCGTGGACGTCGAATCCGAGATCGAGAACATCCTCGGCGTGGAAGATGGCGTTGGCTCTGCCGAGGCCCGACACGCGTACACCGTCGAGGAACTCGCAAAGGCCGCCGAGGCGACCGGCGCCGACCTGCTCGCACCGCAATTGGGCACCAGCCACGGAGCGTTCAAGACACCGCCAAAGCTGCTGCCCGGTCGCGTGCGGGATCTGGCCGCGCTCGTCGATCGCCCCATCGTGCTCCACGGCGGCACCGGTCTGATCGCGGAAGACTTCCAGTCCTTCATCCAGGCTGGCGTGTCGAAGATCAACATCTCGACTGCTGTAAAGCACGCGTATATGCAGAGCGCAGCTCAGCACCTCGACACTGCGAGCCGGCGCGACAAATGGGACCCGCCGAGCCTCTTCCAGGACATCACCGTCGCCATCCGTGTAGAGATCACCGACCTCATTGAGCAGTTCGGCGCCGCAGGGCGAGCCCACACGGCGACGCGATGACCGCCCTCATCTTCGACTGCGATGGGGTTCTGTCCGACACCGAACGCGACGGTCATCTCGCGGCGTTCAACGCCACATTCGAGCACTTCGGTCTTCCTGTTCGCTGGACCGAAGAGGACTATGCCGAGAAGCTTCGCATCGGTGGCGGGAAGGAGCGGCTCGCCTCTCTGTTGACCCCGGGGTTCATCGCCCGCGTCGCCCTCCCGGCCGAGGAAACCCTCCAGCAGCAGTTCATCGCCCAGTGGCACCGATACAAGACCGCGCAGTACACCACAATGGTGCGCGCGGGCGATCTTCCGCCTCGCCCCGGGATCGCCCGCATCGCCGCGGCGGCGTCGGCCGCCGGCTGGCAACTTGCTGTCGCCTCCACCTCCGCAGAACAGTCCGTCCAGGCTGTGCTCGGGCACGTGGTCGGAACCGAGCTCGCGGAGAAGTTCTCGGTGTTTGCCGGCGACATGGTGCCAAGGAAGAAGCCCGCGCCTGACATCTACGTGCTTGCCCTACGCGGCCTTGAGGTAGACCCCTCTGAGGCGATCGTCGTCGAAGACAGCTCCGTCGGGCTCCGGGCTGCGCTTGGTGCCGGCCTGACCACGGTCATCACCCAGAGCAGCTACACCATCGACGAAGACTTCACCGGCGCCGCTCTCGTTGTGGACACCCTCGGCGACTTTCCTGCGTACCCCACCAGGGTCGTAACGAACCCGCACCAGCTAGACATCGACGCGACCGTGACACTCGATGATCTCCGCGCCCTTCTCAACGCCCGTCCTACTCCCTGAGGAGCTCACTCATGAACACCGACACCGCAGCACGAGTCGAAAGCGTCGTCAAGCTCGTCGCCGAGACGTGCGTTGAGAACGAGACCTACTTCTGCGACCTCGATGCCGTCGCCGGCGATGGCGACTTTGGCTACTCCCTCGCCCGCGGATTCGAGATCGTCCTGGAGTCCTGGGACGGCTTTGACCGTTCCGATCTCGGCAAGTTCCTCGGCGCAGTCGCCTTGACGATGTCCAGCCGCATCGGGGGCAGCTCGGGCCCGATCTGGGGGACTGCTTTCATCCGCGCATCGGCGGTTGCGCGCGGCAAGCAGGAACTCACCGGCGAGGACGTTGTCAAGATGCTCCAGGCAGCGATTGAAGGCATCAAGTTCCGTGGCGGTGCAGACGTCGGCGACAAGACACTGCTAGACGCACTCGTGCCGATGACCGAATCCGTCGCTGCTGGGATGAAAGCAGGAGACGCGCCCGAGGAGATCGTAGGAAGAGCCGCCACCGTCGCGCGCGAGGCCGCCGAGGCCACCAGCGCCCTCGTCGCCCGCCGCGGCCGGGCCTCCTACACCGGAGAGCGCAGCATCGGTTCACCCGATCCCGGCGCGATCGCCATCGCTCTGCTCACCGAGCGCATCGCAGACACCTGGTAACCCAACCCGTTCAGCTCTACATCGAGGCAGACAAGGACCTGACATGAAGAAGTTCGTCAACGACCCCAAGGCGTTCGTCCCCGACATGCTGCGAGGGATCGCCCTTGCGAACCCGGACACCCTTACCTACTTGCCCGAGTTCAACCTCATCATGCGCTCCGACAGCCCAAGCCAGAACAAAGTGTCCGTCATTCAGGGGTCGGGCTCCGGCCACGAACCTGCCCACGTGATGGCGGTCGGCAAGGGTATGCTCGACGGTGCTTGCCCTGGCGACGTCTTCGCCGCACCGCCCACCGACTACATCGTCGAGGCCACCCGCCGTCTCGCCAGCGACAAGGGCGTCCTGCTACTAGTGAACAACTACACCGGCGACAAGATGGCCTTCGAGATGGCGGCAGAGTTCGCCACCGCTGAGGGCATCCACGTCCGCACTCTCTTCATCAACGATGACATTGCCGTCGAGGATTCGCTGTACACGATCGGCCGCCGCGGCGTCGCCGGGAACTTCTTTGTGATGAAGGCTGTCGGCGCCGCGGCCGAGGCCGGCGCAGACCTTGACGAGGTTGAGCGCATCGGTAAGAAGGTGAACGCGGCTACTCGCACGATGGGCGTCGCGCTCAGCGCTTGCACCCCTCCGGCCAAGGGGACCCCACTGTTCGAGATCGCCGAAGACGAGATGGAAGTCGGCATCGGCATCCACGGCGAGCCCGGCCGGCGTCGCGAGAAGATCAAACCCGCGGCCGAGATTGTCGAAGAAGTCGTCGAGGCACTCATCTCGGATCTTCCCTACGAAGACGGCGACGACGTAGCCCTCATGGTGAACGGGCTCGGAGGTACCCCCATCAGCGAGCTCTACATCCTCTTCGGCAACGCGCACGAGCGCCTGGCAAAGCATGGCATTAAAGTCACCAGCAGCTATGTCGGCGAGTACTGCACTGCTCTCGACATGGTGGGAATGTCCATCACCCTGGTGAAATTGGACAGCGAGATCGAGAGCCTGCTGGCGGCGCCGGCCCAGATCGCCGCCCGCGTCTTCTGAGCAAACTAGCCCCCGGGTGCCGACCTCAGGCGAGAGGAGGCGCCCTCACCGAATCGCTACCGACGTCTGATACGTAGGCATCGCACCAGACACCTGGGGGTCGGGAACGCCTCCTCATACCGTGTCCCGTGCCGTCTTCAGTGGAGGCTCGGTTCTGACGCGTCGACAGTAGTCGGCGCGGGGTGGTGCTGTTAGTGGTTCTCCTCGTGCTCGGCGGGTGGGACCATGCCGATCTCGCCGTGGAGGCGGCGGTAGTTGAACCAGTCGATGTACTCGGCGACGGCGATCTCGCGGTCGTCGACGTTCTTCCAGGGGCCGCGGTTACGGACCAGCTCGGCTTTGAAGAGGGAGTTGAACGCCTCGGCGAGGGCGTTGTCGTAGGAGTCGCCGAGGTAGGCAGACTCGGGGGCGTCGACGTCGACCGTGCGGGCGGCGCTCTCGTCGACGACCGCGACCTCGCGCCAGCCGAGGCCGTGCAGGACGTGGTCACCGGCGGCGAACCCGTCGGCCCGGGACTCCTCGACGACGCCGACGGCCCCGCCGGTCATCGCCTCGCCGACCTCGTACGGGGCGGCGTACGACTTCGCGGCGCTCATCCGGCCGCGCATGTACGGGTCGACCGACAGGACGGTGTTGCGCACCCGGATCTGGCCGTCGGCGAGGTCGGGCACGCTGCTCTCGGCGAGCTCGAAGTCGTCGGGCGTCGGCCAGCCGGTCGGGCGGGTGGCGAGCCGCCACCGGCGGGGCTTGGTCGGCGTACCGGTCGGGGCGCTCGTGGTCGTCGGGTCGGTCATCGGGGCTCCTCGTGGTGCTCGGGATCGGGCTCGCCCGGGTCCAACGAGCATGCGCCGGCCGCTATGCCGTGACGTCCTTCACCCTCGCCTTCGACGGCGGCCGGGAGCGCCGAGGACTACGCGAACGTCGTGTAGCTGAACGCGGGGTCCTCGCGCATGGCGTCGAGCGCGGCGAGGTCCTCGGCGCTCGGCTCCCAGGACCCGGCCTCGACGTTGCCGGCGACCTGCTCGGGTCGGGTGGCGCCCGAGATGACCGACGCGACGCCCGGCTGCGCCGCGAGCCCGCCGATCGCGAGGGTGAGCATCGAGACACCCCGCTCGTCGGCGAAGGCCTGCAGTGCCTCGATCCGGTCCCAGTTCGCGCCGTCGAGCCGCTGGGCCTGCGACGGGCTCGCGAGCCGGGTCCCCTCGGGGGCGGACTCGCCGCGGCGGTACTTTCCGGTGAGGAGGCCGTAGGCGAGCGGGAAGTACGGCAGCAGGCCGACCCCGACGGTCTCGCACGCCGGGACGAGCTCGTCCTCGGCGAGGCGGTTGTAGAGCGAGTACTCGTTCTGCGCCGAGACGAACCGCTCGAGGCCGGACGAGCGCGCCGTCCAGTCGGCGTCGACGACCTGCCAGGCGGACAGGTTGGAGGACCCGATGTAGCGGACCTTGCCCTCGGTGACGAGGTCGGTCATCGCCGCGAGCGTCTCCTCGACGGGGGTGACCGGGCACGGGCGGTGCAGCTGGTAGAGGTCGATGTGGTCCGTCCCGAGCCGGCGCAGGCTGGCCTCGACCGCCCGGCGGACGTAGCGGCGCGAGCCCCAGGCGCCGTGGTGCTCGGCGTCGTGGTCGCCCATCCCGAACTTCGTCGCGAGGACGACGTCGTCGCGGCGGGAGCCGAGCGCGCGGCCGAGCAGCTCCTCGCTCGCGCCGTCGCCATAGGAGTCGGCGGTGTCGAAGAGGGTGATGCCGTGCTCGATCGCGGCATCGACGACGGCCTGCGTGGCATCGGCGTCGATCCGCGATCCGAACGCGTTGCAGCCGATTCCGACCGCCGACACCATGAGGCCGGAGTCACCGAGGGGCGTGTGGCGCATGTCGCTCATCCCGCCAACCTACGACGGGCCGGGCGGTGGTCTCGTCGTCGGTGCCGATCCTGGTGCGGACAGCAGGACGTCGCCGCCGCCGATCGTCGAGACACGACTCCGTCGATGATCGAGACAAGACATCCTCCGCCGAGACAGGACAACCGATCCCTTGCTTCACCGGACATTTCGGGGTGACCCCGAAATGTGGAGGCGGGTGGGACGGGTTCGTGGAGGCGGGTGGGACGGGTTCGCGGCGCCGGCCGGACACCCGCTAGCATCGGTGGCATCGAGAGGGAGTAGTCCCCGATCGCCGTGTCGACACACTGACCCCCGGGTCCGGTACGGCGGGCCACCCCGAGTGGCGGACGAGACTCTCGGCCAGTGCACCTGTCCATCGACGCAGCGTGCCGGCCGAGACGTGCGTCCAGCGGCACTCCTCGTCCGGCACGAGGAAGAGCCTCAACCACCATGTACGCGTTCCTGCTCAGCACCGCCGTGATCTTCGTCGCCGAGCTCGGCGACAAGTCCCAGCTCATGGCGATGACCTTCGCGACCCGTTACCGCGTCCGCGACGTCCTCATCGCGATCACCGCCGCGACCGCGGTCGTCCACCTCATCTCCGTCGGCCTCGGCGCCTGGGTCGGGACCGCGTTCGAGTCCTACCAGGGCATCATCAGCATCGTCGCCGGCATCGCCTTCCTGATCTTCGCCGCCTGGACCCTGCGCGGCGACGAGCTGACCGACGACGAGGCCGACAAGGCCCGCCGCAGCACCGGCACCGCGCTCATCGCCGTCGGCTCGGCCTTCTTCCTCGCCGAGCTCGGCGACAAGACGATGCTCGCGACGATCACCCTGGCCACGCAGGAGGGCTGGCTCGGGACGTGGATCGGCTCGACCGTCGGCATGGTCGCCGCCGACGCCCTCGCCATCGGCGTCGGCGCCGTCCTCGGCCGCAAGCTGCCCGAGAAGGCCATCAGGTACGGCGCCGCGGCCGCGTTCGTCGTCTTCGGCCTCCTCCTCATCGCCGAGGGCCTCGGCTGGTTCTGACGCCACCGGCCCGCGACTAGGGTCGGGTGATGGCCGACAGCCCCACCCCCGACGCCGACCGCGAGCCCACGCGCACGACGACCCCGGCGCCGCCGGAGGACCACCTCGTCACGACCGAGCACACCCTGCGGCTCGGCCGCCGGCGCCTGGCGTACACCGCGACGACCGGACGGGTCGTCCTGCGCGAGGAGGTCTTCGAGGACGGCACCTTCACCGGCCACGAGCCGAAGGCCGAGATGTTCCTCACGGCGTACGTCGCCGAGCCGAGCGGCGACACCCCGCGCCCCGTGACGTTCGCGTTCAACGGCGGCCCGGGGTCGTCGTCGGTGTGGCTGCACCTCGGCCTCCTCGGGCCGCGCCGGGTCGTCAGCGGTGACGCCGGGTCGCTCCAGGCGCCGCCGTACGGTCTCACCGACAACCTCGAGACCCTCCTCGCCGTGAGCGACCTCGTCTTCGTCGACCCGGTCGCCACCGGGTACTCGCGGGCGGTGAGCGGAGGCAAGGCCGCGCCCTACCTCGGGTTCACCGGGGACATCGAGAGCGTCGGCGAGGTCATCCGGCTGTGGACGACGCGCAACGACCGGTGGCTGTCGCCGAAGTTCGTCGCGGGCGAGTCGTACGGGACGATCCGGGCCGCCGCCCTCGCCGAGCACCTCCAGACCCGCCGCGGGATGTACCTCAACGGCGTCATGCTCATCTCGAGCGTGCTCGACCTCGGCTCGATCGGCCTCCACGAGCCCGAGGACCGCGGCCACGTCGGCTTCCTCCCGACGTACGCGGCCATCGCGCACCACCACGGCAAGCACGGCGACCGCCCGCTCGAGGACGTCCTCGCCGAGGCCGAGGAGTACGCCGAGCGGACCTACCCGTGGGTCCTCTCCCGGGGAGACCGGCTGACGGCGGCCGACCGGGCCGAGGCCGTCGCCACCCTCGCCCGGCTCACCGGCCTGAGCGAGGAGTACGTCGACCTGTCCGACCTGCGCGTCGAGCACCTGCACTTCTTCGCCGAGCTGCTGCGCACCGAGCGCCGGGTCGTCGGCCGCCTCGACGGGCGCTTCACCGGCCCGGCCGCCTCGGGGGTGGCCGAGACCATCGCCGCGGACCCGAGCATGGACGCGATCACGGGGCCGTACAGCGCCGGGTGGAACCACTACGTGCGCACCGAGCTCGGCTACGAGAGCGACCTTCCGTACGAGCAGCTGTCGATGACCGCGAACCAGGAGTGGTCCTTCAAGGAGTTCGAGGGCCGCTCGGTCGACGTGTCGGGCCGGCTCGCCCGGGCGATGCGCGCCAACCCCGACCTCAAGGTGCACGTGGCCTACGGGTGGCACGACGGCGCGACGCCGTACTACGCGGCGCAGGAGACGCTGGCCCACCTCGGGCTGCCCCCGGAGCTCACGGCGAACATCGAGCACGCGTACTACCCGGCCGGCCACATGATGTACGTCCACGAGGAGAGCCGGGTCCGCCAGAGCGCCGACCTCGCCGACTTCGTCACCCGCGCGAGCACCCCGTGACCGTGGACAGCGGCGGCGCGCCCGAGTCCGTCCGGGTGCGGGTCGACCTCGCCACGGAGGTCGAGACCGCGGGGAGGCTCGTCCTCGCGCTCGCCGTGGCCGGGCGGCTCGACGCCGACGAGGCGCTCACCGTCCGCGGGCCGGCGGGCCCGCTCGCGTCGCGCCCGGTCGCGATGCCGCACGACACCCGGATGCACCTCGTCGAGGCGCCCGTCGGACGGTTGGAGGCGACGTACGAGGCGACGGTGCGGACCACCGTCGCCCGGGACGCTCCCGTGACCGACGCGGAGCGGCTGACCTTCAGCCTCCCGAGCCGGTTCTGCCCGAGCGACCGCATCGGCGGCTGGGCGGCGAACGAGTTCGGCACCGGCGACGACGCCGCTCGCGTCCTCCGCGTCGTCGACTGGGTCTTCGAGCGCACCCGCTACGAGGCCGGAACGAGCGGGCCGACCGACGACGCCCTCACCCCGCTGCTCACCGGTGCCGGGGTCTGCCGGGACTACGCGCACCTCGTCGCGGCGATCCTGCGCTCCCTCGACATCCCCGCGCGGTACGTCTCCGTCTACGCCCCCGGGCTGTCCCCGATGGACGCCCACGCCGTCGTCGAGGCGGTCGTCGACGGGCACTGGCGGATGGTCGACGCCACCCGGCTCGCGCCCCGTCGCTCGATGGTGCGGGTCGGCACCGGGCGGGACGCGGCCGACGTCGCGCTGCTCACGACCCTCGGGGCGTTCACGACCGGGCCGTTCGAGCTGCAGGTGACCGCCACCGTCGACCCCGACCTGCCGCCCGAGGATCCGGGCGCCCTCGTCGCCCTCCCCTGACGCCCGCGGCGGGACCACCTGCGGCGCCCTGGACGCCCATCCTGTCGCGGCCCGGGTCGCAGCCCAGGTCGCCGGACGGGTCGTGATCGCGACCAGTACTGCGCCGTAGCACGCGATCCGGAGGGGGATGAGAGTGGGCCGGAGGGGTTGGGGGTGAGGGGACCCTGGACCGTCGGCGACGGCGTCCGGTCAGGCCTCGAGGGGGGTCACGTAGGCACCCGCGGAGTGGTAGACGTCCGGGCGTCCGGGCCAGATCGTGCCGGCCTCGGCCAGGTCCGCGTCGAGCTCGTTGCGCCACGTGCCGCGCTCGTCGACGAACCAGCGCGCCGCGTGGTCCCACAGCCGCCGGTACCAGCCCTCCCAGTGCGCGTCCCCGGTCCGCCGCAGCAGCACCGCGCTCGTCTGGATGCCCTCGCAGACCGGCCAGTGCAGTCGCACGTCGGCGACCGGCGTGCCGTCCCAGTCGACGGTGTAGACGAGGCCGGGCCGGCCGTCGAGCGCCCAGCCGCCGTCCAGGGCCCGGCGGGTCAGCGCCTCGGACCCCTCGACGAGCCAGGCCGGGGAGTCGACGAGCGGCGACGCGTCGAGCAGCAGGAGGAAGCGCGCCCACTCCAGCGAGTGCCCGAAGGTCGCACCGTACGGCCGGAACGGGTGGTTGGGCTCGTCGCGGTTGTAGTCGAGCAGCGGCCGCCAGTCGGCGGTGAAGTGCTCGGGCAGCAGCCAGTCCTGCTCGCGGGCGGCGCGGTCGACCAGCCGCTCCGCGATCGCGAGCCCCCGCCGGTGCCACACCGCGTCGCCGGTCGCGTCCCCCATCGCGAGGAACGCCTCGAGACCGTGCATGTTCGCGTTCGCCCCGCGGTAGTCCTCGGGGTCGGTCCAGTCCGACCCGAAGGACTCGAGCAGCGTCTCCGTCGAAGGGTCCCAGAGCCGGGTGTCGACGACGTCGGCGACCTGCTCGAGCAGCGCCGCCGCGCCCGGGTGGTCGACCGTCGCGGCCGTCGCCGCCGCGAGCCCCACGTGGACGTGGTCGTAGGCCATCTTCCGGGTCTCGGTGCCCGGCTCGGACAGCCAGCCGCCGTGCACCGGGTCGGCGTGCAGACCGGCGAGCGAGGTCATCGCGTGGTCGAGCAGCTCGCCCGCCCCCGGGATGCCGTGCCGCACCCCGAGCGCGCCGACGTAGGCGGACCGCGCGGTGAGGAAGAGCTGCGGGCGGCGGCCGGGCAGCGGCGACCCGGCGCCGTCGAGGTGGTGGAACCCGCCCTCGGGCCGGATCGAGCCGAGCGCGAAGGTCAGCACGTCCGACAACCCGCGCTGCAGCCAGGCCCGGTGGGTGGGGGTGTCGAGCCAGGCGGTCACAGGTCCTCCACACGGAGCCGGTAGGTCAGGGCGTGCGTGTCACCCGGGGCGACGATGACGGCGTCGGGGGCAGCGTTCGCCGCCTCGACGCAGACGAACCCCGGCCAGGCGTCGCCGACGTCGTCGATCCCGGCGCCCTTGTCCGCCCACGGGTTCCACACGACGCGGTCGCCCGCCCCCTCCGCGGTGACGACCAGCCGGCGGCCGAGCACCGGGTCCTCGACCGTGACGGCCGCGTCGGTGCGGAAGACCCGGTCGGTCTCGCCGGTGAGGACGAGGTCCCCCTCGTGGACGCCGTCCCGCCCGGTCACCTTGTCGTGGACGGGTGCTCCGTCGAGACCGCGCACCGTGACCTGCCGGACGTCGCCGACGGCGAGGTAGGCGTGCAGCGCCTCGCCGAGGGACACGGGGGCGTCCCCGGTGTTCGTCGTCCGGAGGGACAGCTCGAGGTCCTCCCCCGAGGTCACGGCGAGGTCCAGCCGGTACGGGTGCGGCCAGGCGGGGTGCGTCACGTCGTCGGGCGTCAGCCGGTACGCGAGGGTGGCGACTCCCCCCTCGGTCGTCGTCGCGAGGTGCCGCCAGGTGGCGCTGCGGGCGAACCCGTGGCTCGGCGCCCCTGGCTGCGGTCCCGCCCCGAACCACGGCCAGCAGACGGGGACGCCGGCGTGCGGCGGCCGCCCGGACCGGACGGGCACCTCGGGATGGACGAACAGCACGGGGTCCCGTCCCGCCGGGGCCCATCTCAGGACGAGCGCGCCCTCGTCGAGCACCTCGACGGCGGCCGTCCCGGTGTCGGTGGCCCTGGACCTCGGTGTCGCACTCACCCGTCCAACCTAGTGACGGCGACCCGCGTCGTGCTCGCCGGACCGGATGACGACGGGGCCGGGCCCACACAGGGACCCGGCCCCGTTCGTCTGGTCCGGGGACGGTCCGGGTCAGGACAGCTCGGAGTCGATCGCCTCGCGGCGCTGCTCGCTGTCCTCCTCGACGGCACGCCGGGTCTCGGCCCGCTTGTTCGACACCAGGCTCGTCACGGTGACGAGGGCGAGGATGCCGACGATGACGAGGAGCGAGGCGACGGTCGGGACCTCCGGGGTGGCCGGCCAGATGCCGTGCGCCCAGTGCAGGACGAGCTTGACGCCGATGAAGGCGAGGATCGCCGCGAGGCCGTAGCCGAGGTGTGCCAGCGCCCCGAGCAGGCCCTCGAGGACGAAGTACAGCGCCCGCAGGCCGAGCAGGGCGAAGGCGTTCGTCGCGAAGACGAGGTAGGCGTCGCCGGTGATGCCGAAGACGGCCGGGACGGAGTCGACGGCGAAGACGATGTCGGTGCCGAGGATCGCGACGGCGACGAGGGCGAACGGGGTGAGGGCGCGCTTGCCGTTCTCCGTGACGGTCATCCGCGGGCCGCGGTAGTCGTCGGTGACGGGGAAGAACCGGCGCAGCAGCTTGACCGTCCGCAGGGCGCCGATGTCGACGTGGTCCTCCTCGTCGGACATCGCGTCCTTGAGCACCTTGACGGCCGTGGCGAGGAGGATCGCGCCGAAGAGCAGGAAGGTCCACGAGAACATCGAGATGAGCTGCGCGCCGACGGCGATGAAGATGCCGCGGAGGATGAGGGCGCCGGCGACGCCGATGAGCAGCACCCGCTGCTTGAGCTCCGGCGGGACCGCGAACGCGGCGAGCAGGAGCATGAAGACGAAGAGGTTGTCGACCGACAGCGACTTCTCGACGAGGTAGCCGGTGTAGTACTCCAGGCCCCGGTCGCCGCCGTACTGGGTCCAGACGAACACACCGAAGGCGAGCGGAAGTGCGATGTAGAAGGCCGACCAGCCGGCCGCCTCCTTCATCGACACCTCGTGCGGCTTGCGGGTGAGGACGAAGTCGAGGGCGAAGAGCAGGAGGACACCGGCGATCGTGACGCCCCACAGCAGGGGCGTGCCGACGGAGTCGCCGGAGGCCGCGGGCTCGGCGGCGGCCTGGAGGGTGGCAAGGGTGGACATCGAGTCTCCTCAGGGCGTGATGGTGCGTCCTGAGGTCTCCTTCACCGCCCGCGGGCGGCGTCGCACCGGGAGCGCCATGGGGCGCTCGTACTGACCGGAACGATCTTGGGAAGTACTCCCCTCATGGTGCACAGCGTACCGGCGGACGACGGTGTTCCCCAACCCCGAGCCGTCGCACCCTCGACACCGGCCCGACGCCTCCGGTGTCAGCCCTTGACGGCCTGGTAGCGGTCGAGGGCCTCCTCGCGCTCCTCCTTGTGGTCGACGATCCGCTGCGGGTACCCGTGGTCGTAGCCGCCGTCGTGGGCCCACGGCTCGTGCGCGGCCTTGCCCTCGAGGTGGCGCAGCTCGGGGACCCACCGCCGCACGTAGTCGCCGGACGGGTCGAACTTCTCCCCCTGGGTCACGGGGTTGAACACCCGGAAGTAGGGGCTCGCGTCGGTGCCGGTGCCGGCGACCCACTGCCAGCCGTGGTTGTTCGACGCGACGTCGCCGTCCGCGAGGTGGTCGAGGAAGTGCCGCGCCCCGACCGGCCACCACACGTGGAGGTCCTTGGTGAGGAAGCTCGCGGTGATCATCCGCACCCGGTTGTGCATCCAGCCCTCGGCGAGCAGCTGGCGCATCCCGGCGTCGACGACGGGGAAGCCGGTCTCGCCCTTCTTCCACGCCTCGACGGCGTCCTCGGGCTCGTCGTACCGCATCCCCTGCAGCGCCGGTCGCAGGTCGTGCCAGGCGCTGCGCGGGTTCTGGTGCAGCACGTCGGCGTAGAACTCCCGCCAGGCGAGCTCGTCGCGGAAGGTGTCGGCGCCCTTCCCCCGCTCGTCGGCGATGTCGGCGAGCAGGGTGCGCGGGTGGACGACGCCGAGCTTGAGGTACGGCGACATCCTCGACGTCGCGTCGAGGGCCGGGCGGTCCCGGTCGTCGTCGTACTCGGTGAGGTGCTCGTCGCGGAAGCGCCGCCAGCGCCGCAGCGCCGCCTCCTCCCCCGGCTCCGGCAGGTCGGGCAGGTCGGACGCGGACAGCGCGGCGTCCAGGGCGGCGGTGGCGTCGGCGTCGTTGCGGGCGTGCCGCAGGGGCAGCTCGCGCGGGGTCGCCGCCGGCTCGGGCCAGCCGTGCTGCCGCCAGGCCTTGGAGAACGGGGTGAACACCTTGTACGGGTCGCCGGACCCGTTGACGACGAGCCCGGGGCCGACGGCGTACGGCGTCCCCGTCTCGACCCACTCGACGTCGCGCTCGGCGAGCGCGTCGCGGACCGCCTCGTCGCGGCGGACGCCGGCGGGGTTGGTCTCCCGCGACACGTGGACGGACGTGGCGGAGACCCGCTGCGCGAGCTCGGGGACGACCGACCGCGGGTCACCGTGCAGCAGGGTGAGGTTGCCGTCGAGGGCCTCGTCGAGCGCCTTGACGTTGGCCGCGAGCCAGGCCTTCCGGACGGCACCTCCCCCGTCCCAGAGCCGCGGGTCGACGACGAACGCCACGACGAGGTCGCCGTCGCCCGCCGCGTCCCGGGCGGCGAGCAGCGCGGGGTGGTCACGGCGGCGCAGGTCGCGGCGCAGCCAGAGGACGGACGTCACGGGCGGTCTCCGATCACGAGGGGTCTGCGGTCACGAGAGGCGGTCGAGGGCGAGCGGCAGGAGGTAGAGCATCCCGAGCGACCACGTGAGGTGGGTGACGATCGGCCCGAGGATGCCGCCGGTCACCCGGCGCTGGAGGCCGCAGACGAGCCCGACGACGGCGGCGGCGAGCACGAGCAGCGGGATGGCCGACGTCGCGGTGACGAGGGCGTAGACGACGGTCGTGACGGCGACCGCGTGCCGGCGCCCCACCCCGGCGTACAGCGCCCCACGGAAGTACAGCTCCTCCGCGACGCCGTTGACGATCGTCACGACGGTGACGATCGCGAGGGACCCGGCCGTCGCGTGGTCGAGCAGCTGCTGCACCGGGTCGCGCAGGAACGGGACCTGGGCGACGACGACCGCCCCCGCCATGAAGACCGCGAGAAGCAGCGCACCGAGGGCGAGGGACTGGACGATCGGCCGGGCGTGCTCCCCACCGCCGCGGGTCCAGCCCCACCCGAGGTGCAGCGGCCCGGAGGCGACGGCCCCGAGCGCCCAGACGCCGGCGAGGGCGAACGTCGCGACGTAGAAGGTCGGGTCTCCCGGCTCGATCCGCAGCGCCCAGGCGAGGAAGCCGGCGCCGACGAGCAGGGTGACGACGGCGACGACCCGGCGCCGGTGGAAGGCCCGGTCGGTCTGCAGGTGGTCGCGCGGGACGGGGTCGACGAGCGCCGCACGGACGAAGGCCCGCAGCTCGCTGACGACGTTCATCGCGCTCCTCCCGGCCGGTTCCGCCGTGTCCCGCCCGTCATGACCCGCTCTGGCCGCCCCCGGCCCAGGAGGGGTCGGCGGCCGTGACCCGCGCGGGGTCGACGGTGCCCGGCTCGGGGCGGGGGTCGGCGCCGTCGCCCGCGACGGCGTCCTCGACGGCCTGGTCGAAGCCGAGCGCCCCCCCGGGCGGGCCACCGACGAGGTCGTCGATGTCGTGCTCGTGGCAGACGACCTCGTGCAGCAGGCTCTCGACGAGCGGCTGGGCGAGCCCGGTCGGCACCGGCGTCACGAGGCCGACCCAGCGGCTCGCGAGCTTCGGCGTGAGCACCGGGACGGTGAGCACGGTGCGGGGGAACATCCCGGCGATCCTCGCGAACCGGGCGATCATGTCCTTGTACGTGAGCACCTCGGGGCCCCCGATGTCGAACGTCCGGTTGACGTCGGCGGGCAGCTCGGCGCAGGCGACGAGGTAGTGCAGGACGTCCCGGACGGCGATCGGCTGGATCCGGTTCATCAGCCACTTCGGGGTGACCATGACGGGCAGCCGCGCGGTGAGGTGCCGGAGCATCTCGAAGGACGCCGACCCGGACCCGAGGATGATCGCGGCCTGGAGCACCGCCGTCGGCACCCCGCTCGCCATGAGGAGGTCGCCGACCTCCACCCGCGAGGCGAGGTGGTCGCTGAGCGGGCCGTCGGTGTCGGGGTGCAGCCCGCTGAGGTAGACGATCCGGTCGACGTCGGCCTCGAACGCCGCGAGCCCGAACGTGCGGGCCATCTCGCGGTCGCGCTCGACGAACCCGCCCTCGGAGTCCATCGAGTGCAGGAGGTAGTAGGCGACGTCGACGTCGGCGAGCGCGTCGGCGAGGTCGGTCTTGGACGTCGCGTCGCCCTCGACGACCTCGGCCCGGCCGACCCACCGCCGGTCCTGGAGCTTGTCGGCGTCCCGGGTGAGGACGCGCACGGTCCAGCCCTCGTCGAGCAGGGTGGGGACGAGCCGCGAGCCGATGTAGCCCGTGGCCCCGGTGACGAGGGCGCGGCGGCCGGAGCCGGAGGTCTCGGTCACAGGCGGTCCAGGGATTCCTTGAGGGTGCGGGCCGTGTTGTCGCCCAGCCGGTTCAGCAGCGGCGTCATGACCGGTCCGAGGAACCGGACCGCGCCGCTGAAGTCGAAGTCGGCGCGGTAGGTGACGACCGACCCCTCACCCTCGGGGCGCACCGTGATCGTGTCGCGGCTCGTCGTCGTCTCGTTGCGGCCGACGATGACGAACTCCGGCTGCTCGACCTTCTCGGTCGTGTACTCGAGCTCGACGGTGTTGCCGGCGAACTTCGAGACGTTGGCGTACGTGGTGCCCGGGCCGCCGTCGCCGGAGGTCCGCTCGCACGAGATCGTCCCGTAGTCCCAGTCGGGCGCCGAGCGGAAGTCGACGAGATAGGCGAAGGCGGCGTCGGGGGAGGCGGTCGTGCGGACCGTGCGCTCGACGGTCGTGGTCATGGCGTGTCCTTCCGGGTGAAGCGGATCTGGGCGACGTCCAGGTAGCCGGTGGCGAAGCCGGCCTCGCAGTACGCGAGGTAGAACTCCCACATCCGGCGGAAGGTGTCGTCGAACCCGAGCCGCTGGATCTCGTCCCACCGGTCGGTGAAGGTCTCGCGCCAGCGACGCAGGGTCTCGGCGTAGTCCGTCCCGAACGTCTGCACCCGCTCTACCCGCAGGTCGGTCGAGTCACGCGTGACGTCGCGGATCGCCTGGAGGGAGGGGATGAGCCCGCCCGGGAAGATGTACTTCTGGATCCAGCCGAAGGAGCCCTTCGTCGCGAGCAGCCGGTGGTGCTCCATGAGGATCGCCTGGATCGCGACGGCCCCGCCCGGGGCGAGCAGGTCGTCGATCGTGGAGAAGTAGGTGTCCCAGTACTCCTCGCCGACCGCCTCGATCATCTCGACGCTCACGATCGCGTCGAACTGACCGGTCGTCTCGCGGTAGTCCTGGAGGAGCACCTGCACCCGGTCGGCGTACCCGGCGGCGGCGATCCGCTCGAGGGCGAGGTCGCGCTGCTCAGAGGACAGGGTGACCGAGGTGACGGTGGCGCCGCGGGCCGCGGCACGGATCGCGAGCTCGCCCCAGCCGGTGCCGATCTCCAGCACGCGGCTGCCGGCGCCGACGTCGGCGGCGTCGAGGATGGCCTCGACCTTGCGGACCTGCGCCTCGTGGAGGTCCTGCTCGCGGACCGGCAGGGCCGGGTCGAACATCGCCGAGCTGTACGACAGCGACGGGTCGAGGAACGCGGAGAAGAGGTCGTTGGAGAGGTCGTAGTGGGCGCTGATGTTGGCCCGCGACCCCTCGAGGGTGTTGCGCATCGTCTTCGGGATGGCCCGGTCGACGAGCCCGCGCAACGACAGCAGCGGCTTCGGGACGAGCTCGCCCATCCGGGCGGCGAAGGGCATGAGCGCGACGGCCAGGTCGGTGCCGTCGGCGGCGCGCCAGTCGCCCGCCATGTACGCCTCGCCGAGGCCGATCTTCGGGTGCGCCTCGAGGCGGCGGAACATCGCCCGCGGTCGGACGACCTCGAGGACCGGGCTGTCCGGGCCGCCCGCGCCGACGACCGTGCCGTCGGGGTAGCGCATCCGGACCGGCATCGGCTTCACGGCGACCTCGGTGATCGCCTTGGCCACGGCGCCGCGGGTGAGCACGCGCGGGAACCCCAGCCGCGGTGCGGCGAGCTCGAGTCGGGGGCTGTCGGTGGTCATCGCACACTCTCCAGGTCGTTCGCGGGTCGGGGTCGGACGGGCAGCCTCCGCAGCCACAGCCAGACGCCGTGGACGCGGATGAGCCCGCTGACCCGCTGGGGCATCAACGGGTGTCGCACCGCCGACCGGGCGACCGCCGCGGTCGTCGCCGGCCGCGGCTCGCCGGTCACGGTGGCGGTCACGAGGGGTTCGTCGCCGGTGCGGAGCCGGATGGCGACGCCGACCTTGCCCGGGGTGAGGGTGAGCCGGATGGCGTACTCGCCCTCGACGTCGTTGAACGGCGAGACGTGGAAGGTCTTCTCGACGTCCGCCCGACCGCCGGCGTCCGGGCGCAGCACGTAGGCGTGCCGGCCGCCGTAGGTGTTGTGGACCTCGACGAGGACCGCCCGGAGGGACCCGTCCGGGGCGAAGACCCAGAACGCGCTCATCGGGTCGAAGACGTGGCCGAGGACCCGGGCGTGGGCGAGCATGACGACCCGGTCGGCGGCGGAGGTGGCGACGTCCTCGCGCTCGAGCACCCGCAGCACGTTCGCCTTGAGCGCGGCGATGCCGGGGTTGCCCGCGAGGTGGTCCTCGCCGCGGAACGTCGCGACGGGTCGCAGCCACCGCGGCAGCCGGGGCATCGCGTCGAGGTCGACGAGCCACTGCGTGTGCCGGTGCGTGAACGCGTGGTGCAGCGGACGGTGCCGGGTGTGGTGCACCCGCCCGACGACGAGCGCCGGCAGCGCCGGCAGGTCCTGGACGGTCGTCACCAGCCGGCCCCGAACGCCGCGGCGGCCTCGACGCCGGACCGGCAGCCGTCCTCGTGGAAGCCCCACCCGTGGTAGGCCCCGGCGAAGGTCGTGCGGTCGGTCGTGAGCTCGGGGAGGCGGCGCTGGGAGCGCACGGCCGCGAGGTCGTAGAGGGGATGGGTGTACTGCATCGTGGCGACGACGCTACCGGGGTCGATCCGGTCGCTCGCGTTGAGCGTGACGTAGAACGGCTCGGCGGCGGGCAGCCCCTGGAGCCGGTTCATCCAGTAGGTGACGACGGCGCCCTGCGACGGGTCGTCACCGACGAGGTAGTTCCACGACGCGCGGGCCTGCCGGGCCCGGGGCATGAGCGAGCCGTCGCGGTGCAGGACGGTCTCGTTGCGCGAGTAGCGGAACGCGCCGAGCACCTCCTTCTCGTCGGGCGTGGGGTCGGCGAGCAGGCGCAGCGCGTCGTCGGCGTGGGTCGCGACCACGACCCGGTCGTGCCGGTCGACACGACCGGACACCGTGCGCACCTCGACGCCGTCGGGCGTGCGGGCCACGGAGGCGACCGCGTCCCCGGCCCGGACGTCGGACAGCCGGGCCGCGAGGAGGTCGACGTAGCTGCGTGAGCCCCCGACGACGGTCATCCACTGCGGGGAGTCGCCGACCGAGAGCATCCCGTGGTGGCGCAGGAAGCGGAAGAGGTAGCGCGCGGGGTAGTCGAGGGCGTCGCCGCCGCCGCTGCTCCACACGCACGCGACGACCGGCACGGCGTAGAGCCGCACGAACGCGTCGGAGAAGCAGTGCTCGTCGACGAAGGCGCCGAAGGTCGTCGTGTCCTCGTCGTCGGTGCGCTCGAGGAAGGCCCCCGCGACGGTGTGGAACCGCTTCACCTCGCGCAGCATCCCGACGTACTCCCGGTCGAGGAGCTGCCGGGGGCGGGCGACGAACCCCTTGAGGCCGCGGCCGCCGGCGTACTCGAGCCCGGTCGAGGCGTCCCGGATGCTCATCGACATCTCGGTGTCCCGAGCGCGGACGCCGAGGTCGGCGAAGAGACGTCGCAGGTGGGGGTAGGTGCGGTCGTTGTGGACGATGAAGCCGCTGTCGACCGCGAGCTCCCCGGTCCGCGTGGGGACGGTGTGCGTGTGCGCGTGACCCCCCAGGCGGTCCTCTGCCTCGTAGAGCGTCACCTCGTGGGTGCGGTTCAGCAGGTGGGCCGCGGTGAGCCCGGAGACACCGGCCCCGACGACGGCGACGCGGTCGCGACGTCCCCGGTGCGAGGGCGCGCCGGAGGGGTCGGGGCTGCTCGGCATGGTCATGACGCTAGAACCTTCCACGTGAGGCCGTCAAAGGTTTGTCAAATGTGACGGCAGGTCGTACCTTGGAGGAATGAGGCGTTCGGTTCCCCCTTCGATGCGGATTGGCGAGCTGGCCACCCGTACCGGGGTCAGCACGCACGTCCTGCGCGCCTGGGAGTCGCGGTACGGCCTGCTGAGCCCGACACGGTCCCCCGGCGGCTATCGACTCTACGGCGCGGACGACGAGCGGCGCGTGCGCGAGGTCTGCTCGCTGCGCGACCAGGGCGTCAGCGCGATGGAGGCGGCCCGGCAGGTGCTGGCCGCCGAGCGCAACGGCATCGCCGCGACCGAGGGTGAGTCGGTCGCGGACGAGTCGCCCGAGCACGGCGACGAGCGCTCCGGCATGCGGGCCGACCCGCCGCTCCTCGTCGCCCAGCTCCTCGACGCCGTGACGGCCCTCGACGAGGACCGCGCGCACGCCGTCCTCGACACCGCTTTCCTCGACCGCTCGGTCGAGAGTGCCGTCGTCGACGTCCTCGTCCCCTTCTTCGTCAAGGTCGGCGAGCACTGGGAGCTCGGCAAGATCGGCATCGCCCAGGAGCACTTCGCGAGCAGCCTCGTCCGGCGGCGCCTCGGTGCGCTGTCGATGACCTGGGGGCTCGGCACGGGGCCGGTCGCCGTCCTCGCCTGCCCGCCCGGCGAGTTCCACGACATCATCCTCCTCAGCTTCGGCGTCCTCCTCGGCCGCTCGGGGTGGCGGGTGCGCTACCTCGGCCCGGACACCCCTGTCGTGTCGCTGCGCCAGGCCGCGGACCTCACCGAGCCCGACGCCGTCGTGCTCGCATCGCGCCGGCCCTCCGGCTTCCGCGGGCACGCCTCGCAGCTGCGCTCGCTCGCCGACCAGCACCCGCTGTGGCTCGCGGGCCGTGGCACGACGCCGCGGGTGCTCGACGAGATCGGGGCCGAGAGCCTCGGCGGTGACCTCGTCGCTGCGGTCCAGACGCTCACCGAGACGGCGCGCGAGCGCCGCCGGGAGCGGGGCCTGCCGCCGGTCGAGGACGCCGAGCAGATCACGGAGCGGGCCGCCGAGCGCGGCGTCCGCGCATCCGGCGACCGCTCGGACTCCGAATCCCGCTCGTGACCCGAGCGGCCACCGGCCGCCCTCCGCCCCGCACCCAGGAGCTCTCGTGACGCTGACCGATGCCGCCCGCCCCTCGACCGACCAGCCGGCGGGCGGTGTCGCGGCCCGCATCGAGGCGGCGCTGCGCCCGCTCCTCGCCGGCGCGCTGCCCGTGCGGCTGCGGGCGTGGGACGGGTCCGAGGCCGGGCCCGTGGACGGCATGGTCGTCGAGCTGCGCACGCCGCGGGCGCTGACCCGGATGCTCTGGGCCCCGGGCGAGCTCGGCGCCGCCCAGGCCTACGTCACCGGTGAGCTCGAGGTGCACGGTGACGTCGGTGAGGCCCTCGACCTCGTCCGGGCGACCGTCGCCGCCCGCGAGATCCCCCGGCTCACCCCGGCCCGGGTCGCCCGGCTGCTGCCCGACCT
Organism: Phycicoccus avicenniae; assembly: GCF_018139485.1. Classification (GTDB taxonomy): domain Bacteria; phylum Actinomycetota; class Actinomycetes; order Actinomycetales; family Dermatophilaceae; genus Phycicoccus; species Phycicoccus avicenniae. Next base: position 140,012 of record NZ_JAGSNF010000001.1, on the reverse strand, counting down.
CGTCCGGCTCGCCAAGGACACAGGGGCCCTCGCCCGGCCGCCGGCCCCGCCGGCGACGCAGGCGGTCATCAAGGGGCGGTTGCACTCCCTCGCCCGGGACCGCGCGTCGATCAGCCACCACTACGACCTCTCGAACGAGTTCTACGAGTTCCTCCTCGACCCGCACATGGCGTACTCGTCGGCGTACTACGTCGACGGTCCCGACATGCCCCTCCAGGCGGCTCAGGCCGCCAAGCTCGACCTCGTCTGCCGCAAGGTCGGGCTCACCGAGGGCTCGCGGTTCCTCGACGTCGGCTGCGGTTGGGGCTCGCTGTCCCTCTACGCCGCCGAGCACTTCGGCGCGCAGGTCACCGGGGTGACGATCGCGGCCGAGCAGAAGGCGTTCATCGACGCCCGGATCCGCGAGCGCGGGCTGCAGGACCGCGTCGAGATCCGGCTCCAGGACTACCGCGAGGTGCGGGACGAGCCGTTCGACGCCGTCGCCTCGCTCGAGATGGGCGAGCACGTCGGCGAGAAGAACTACGACACCTACGCCGCGATGCTGCACCGGTCGGTCACGCCGGGCGGATACGTCCTCGTCCAGCAGATGTCGCGCCGCGGCGTCCACCCCGGCGGCGGCCCGTTCATCGAGCAGTTCATCGCCCCGGACATGACGATGCGGCCCGTCGGCGACACCCTGAACTTCCTCCAGGACGCCGGACTCGAGGTGCGCGGCGTGCACGCCCTGCGCGAGCACTACGTGTGGACGGTCGACGCGTGGCACCGCACGCTCGAGGAGCAGTGGGACCGTGCCGTCGAGCTCATCGGCGAGGAGGGCGCCCGGGTGTGGCGGCTCTACCTCGTCGGCGGCTCGCAGGCCTTCCGGGACAACCGGATGGGCGTCGACCAGCTGCTCCTGCGCCGCCCCGGCGGCGAGCCCGTCGTCACGGACCCGGTCCGCTGATGGGCGAGGGGTTCTCGCTCGGCACGCTCGGTGTCGTCCTCCTCGGGTCGGCGCTCGCGTCGCTCGTCGCGATGGCCGTCACGGCAGTCGTCGCGAAGCGCGCCGGCAAGGTCGCGGTCGTCGACGTCACGTGGGGGCTCGTCTTCGTCCTCATCGGGTGGGTCGCCTACCTGCTGGGGCAGCAGTCCGGGCGCTCCCTGCTGCTCGCGCTGCTCGTCACGGCGTGGGGCGGGCGGCTCGCGTGGCACATCCGCGGCCGGGCGCTCGGTCAGGGGGAGGACCCCCGCTACGAGAAGATGCTGTCGGCGGTGCCCGAAGAGCGACGCTTCCGGTACGCGCTCGTCCGGGTGTTCGGCACCCAGGGCGTCGCGGCGTGGTTCGTCTCGCTCCCCCTGCAGGTCGCGGCGGCCACCGACTCCGCGCTCGGCTGGGTCGCCGCCCTCGGGGTGGTCGTCTACCTCGTCGGCGTGACCTTCGAGGCCGTCGGCGACGCCCAGCTCACGGCGTTCAAGGCCGACCCGGAGAACAAGGGCAAGGTCATGGACCGGGGGCTGTGGCGCTACACCCGCCACCCCAACTACTTCGGGGACTCCGCCGTCTGGTGGGGCATGTGGGTCGTCGCCGCCGGGGCGTGGCCCGGGGTGCTCACGGTGCTGTCGCCGGTCGTCATGACGTACTTCCTCGCGTTCGCGACCGGCGCCCGACTGCTCGAGTCCGAGATGGCCAAGCGCCCCGGCTACCCGGAGTACATGGAGCGGACGAGCATGTTCTTCCCGCTGCCGCCGAAGAAGCAGAGGACGCAGGGCGCCTCGGCCTGACGGTCAGCGGGAGCGGCGGCGCAGGACGGTGACGACGGCCGCGGTCGTCGCGGTGCAGACCGCCGCGCCCCAGGCGAGGTCGACGAGCACGACGACGAGCGGCACGTCGCGCATCACCGCCATCGTCGTGAGGTCGAACGTCGCGTACGTCACGAGCCCGAACGCTGCGGCGTCGACGAGCGAACGGCCCAGCGCGCGGTCCAGGCTCGGCCGGACAACGAAGTGCGTGAGCCCGAGGACGTAGACGACGTAGAACGCGGCCGCGGCGCCGACGTTCGCCCGCTCGGCGAGGAGGTGGCCGATCTGCTGCTCGTAGAGGTCGCGGGAGACGACGCCGAGCCACAGCGCGTCGAGGACGCCGAAGACGAGCGCGGTGAGGCCGAGGACGACGGCGACCTGCCGGGGGCCCGTGCGCGGGCGGTCGGTGCTCGGACGGGTGGCTCCGGTCGTCATGGCTCGAGCGTACGGGCGCAGCAGCGGCTCAGGAGAGGACCTGGGCGACGCCGTGGATGACGAGCCCGGCGAGCGCTCCGACGACGGTGCCGTTGATCCGGATGAACTGCAGGTCGCGGCCGACGTGCAGCTCGATGCGGGACGCCGCCTCCCGGCCGTCCCAGCGGTCGACGGTCACGGAGATGACCTCGGCGACCTCGCTGCCGTAGGTCGTGACGACGAACGAGACGGCCTCCCCGAGCCGGGCCTCGACCCGCTCCTGCCACACCGGGTCGTCGGTGAGCCGCCGGCCGAGGTGCTGGAGCAGCTCGTCGCCGCGGGTGTGGAAGTAGGACCCCTCGTCGTCCATCGCCGTCTCGAGGGCGGTGCGGAACGAGCGCCACAGGCCGACGGCGGTCTCGGCGGCCTGCGGGTGGGTGAGCAGCCGTTCTTTGAGGGACTCGGCGCGGGCCATGACGTCCGGGTCGTGCTGGAGGTCGTCGGCGAGGCGGCGCAGGAGGTCGTCGAGGGCGAGCCGCGCCGGGTGGGCGGGGTCGCGGCGGATCTCGAGGAGGAAGGCGAGGACCTGCTCGTAGGTCCAGCCGATGACGCGGTCGTCGAGCCACGGCGGGCTCCACCACGGGGCGCGCGAGCCGAGGACCTCGGCGTAGGTGCCGGGGTGCTCGCGCAGCCAGTCGTGCAGCTCCTCGAGGCCGAGGTCGACGAGCCCGTGGTGGGTCCGCTCGGCGACGACCCCCTCGAGGAGAGCGCCGGCGATCGGGCTCACCGGCTCGCGGACCAGGCGGGGGACGAGGAAGTCCTCGACGAGCTCGCGGACCTGGCCCTCATCGAGCCGGCCGAGCCCGGCGCGGGCGACCCGGACGACCTCGGTGAGGACCCGGCGGCGGTGGCGGGCGACGCCGAGCCAGCGGCCGACCCGCTCGCTGACGTGGGCCGCGGCGAGCCGTTCACGGGCGATCTCCTCGGTGAGGAAGTTGTCGGTGACGAAGTCCTGGAGGCCGCGGCCGATCTCGTTCTTGCGGCGCGGGATGATCGCGGTGTGCGGGATCGGCAGCCCGAGGGGGTGCCGGAAGAGGGCGGTGACGGCGAACCAGTCGGCGAGCGCCCCGACCATCGCCGCCTCGGCCGCCGTGTTGACGTAGCCCCACGGGCCGTCGTGGTCCAGGCGCAGCGTCGCGAGGAAGACGGCCGCGGCGAGCAGGAGGAGCGACAGGGCGACCGTCCGCATCCGCCGCAGGCCGACACGGCGGCGCTCGTCGGCAGGGGTCGGCGCCAGGAGACTCACCCGCCCGATCCTGCCGCACCGTGCGCCTCCGCTTTTCGGGGTCACCCCGAAATGTCCGGTGAAGCAAGAGATCGGATGTCGTGTGTCGACGGACGAACCCTTGTCTCGACGGGCGTCGGTTCGCGACGCCTACCCTGGAGGGGTGCACTTCCTCGACGGCCTGAGCCCGCAGCACGACCTCACGTACGACGACGTCTTCATGGTGCCGAACCGCTCGGCGGTGACGAGCCGGCTCGACGTCGACCTGTCGACGACCGACGGCACCGGGACGACGATCCCGCTCGTCGTCGCGAACATGACGGCGATCGCCGGCCGCCGGATGGCCGAGACGACCGCCCGCCGCGGCGGTCTCACCGTCCTGCCGCAGGACATCCCCGTCGACGTCGTCGCCGAGGTCATCGCCTGGCAGAAGTCGCGCCACCTCGTCTACGACACCCCGATCGTCGTCTCCCCGACGACGACCGCCGGCGAGGCGCTCGTCCTGCTCCACAAGCGCGCCCACGGTGCCGCCGTCGTCGTCGAGGGCGAGCGCCCCGTCGGCGTCGTCACCGAGTCCGACATCACCGGCGTCGACCGGTTCACCCAGCTGTCCGACGTCATGGTCCGCGAGATGGTGACGCTCGACGACGGCGTCGACGTCGAGAAGGCGTTCGACGTCCTCTCCCACGCCCGCCGGCGCCTCGCCCCCGTCGTCGACCCCGACGGCCGCCTCGTCGGCCTGCTCACCCGGGCCGGCGCCCTGCGGACGAGCCTCTACTCCCCCGCCGTCGACGACGCCGGACGCCTGCGGGTGGCCGCGGCCGTCGGCATCAACGGCGACGTCGCCGGTAAGGCCCGGGCGCTCGCGGAGGCCGGCGCCGACGTCCTCGTCGTCGACACCGCCCACGGCCACCAGGAGAAGATGCTCGAGGTGCTGCGCGAGCTCCGCGCCCTCGACCTCGGCGTCCCCCTCGTCGCGGGCAACGTCGTCTCCGCCGCCGGCACCCGAGACCTCGTCGAGGCCGGCGCCGACATCGTCAAGGTCGGGGTCGGCCCGGGCGCGATGTGCACGACGCGGATGATGACCGCCGTCGGCCGCCCGCAGTTCTCGGCCGTCCTCGAGTGCGCCGCCGCCGCGCGGGCGCTCGGCAAGCACGTCTGGGCCGACGGCGGGGTCCGCCACCCCCGCGACGTCGCCCTCGCGCTCGCCGCGGGCGCCTCGAACGTCATGGTCGGCTCGTGGTTCGCCGGGACGCTGGAGTCGCCCGGCGACCTCGCGACGGACGAGCAGGGCCGGCAGTACAAGGAGTCCTTCGGGATGGCCTCGGCCCGCGCCGTCCGCAACCGCACGGCCGCCGACAGCGCCTATGACCGGGCCCGCAAGGCGCTCTTCGAGGAGGGCATCAGCAGCGCGCGGATGTACGTCGACCCCGCCCGGCCGAGCGTCGAGGACGTCATCGACCAGATCGTCGCCGGGCTGCGCAGCTCGTGCACGTACGCCGGCGCCGGGACGCTCGAGGAGTTCCACGAGCGGGCCACCGTCGGCATCCAGTCGACCGCCGGGTTCGCCGAGGGTCGGCCGCTGCACACCTCCTGGTAGGCATGGGGCATGGCCTACGACGTCGCACGCATCCGGTCGCACTTCCCCTCCCTCACGGGTCCCGACGCCGCCGCGCACTTCGACGGCCCCGGCGGCAGCCAGGTGCCGGACGTCGTCGGTGAGGCCGTCGCCGCCACGCTCACCTCGGCGATCAGCAACCGGGGTACCGTCACCGCCGCCGAGCGTCGCTCGGCCGACGTCGTCGCGGCGTGCCGCCAGGCCCTCGCCGACCTCCTCGCCGCGGACCCACGTGGCGTCGTCTTCGGGCGCAGTGCGACGGCGCTCACGTACGAGGTCGCCCGGGCGCTCGGGAAGACGTGGGGGCCGGGCGACGAGGTCGTCGTGACCCGGCTCGACCACGACAGCAACATCCGGCCCTGGGTTCAGGTCGCCGAGGCCGGCGGTGCCACCGTCCGCTGGGTCGACTTCGACCCGACGACCGGCGAGCTCATGGCCGAGGACGTCGAGGCGGTCCTCACCGACCGCACCCGGCTCGTCGCGACGACGGCCGCGTCGAACCTCATCGGCACCCGCCCGCAGACCCGCAAGATCAGCGACGCCGTCCACGCCGTCGGCGCGTTGCACTGGGTCGACGGGGTGCACGCGACGCCGCACGCCCTCGTCGACGTCGACTCGCTCGGCGCCGACGTCTGGACGTGCTCGCCGTACAAGTTCCTCGGACCGCACTGCGGGGTCCTCGCCGCCGACCCGGAGCTGCTCGAGACCCTGCGCCCGGACAAGCTCGCCCCGTCCTCCGACGCCGTCCCCGAGCGCTTCGAGCTCGGCACCCTGCCCTACGAGCTCATGGCCGGCGTCACCGCCGCCGTCGACTTCCTCGCCGGGATCGGCGACCTCGACCGCCCCGTGACGCCGGAGGACCGTCGGCGCCGGCTCACCGCGTCCATGGCGGAGCTCGGCGCGCACGAGGAGGGGCTGCTCGCCCGGCTCGAGCCGGAGCTGCGGGCGCTGCCGGGCGTCACGGTGTACTCCAACGCCGGGCGCCGCACCCCGACCCTGCTCTTCACCGTCGACGGCCGCGAGCCCGGGGACGTGTACCGCGCGCTCGCCGAGCGCGGCGTCAACGCCCCCGCGAGCCACTTCTACGCGCTCGAGGCGTCCCGCCGACTGGGGCTCGGCGACGCCGGCGGCGTTCGAGTCGGTCTGGCGCCCTACACGAGCGAAAACGACGTCGACCGCCTCCTCACCGGCCTGCGCGAGATCGTCACCTGAGCGACGGGGCGCTCCGTGCTCGCGTCCCCGTGAGCCTCGCTCGCCCGGTGCGCGCTCGCTCGGTCGGTGCTCCATGGCGCACCGACCGCGCGGGGTCGCGGTGGGCCGGCGGGATCGCACCGACCCAGCGAGATCGCAGCGGGCAGTGGCGGCAGCAGGGGGACGGTGACGGGCGGCTGTGCCAGCATCGAGCCATGGTCGCGCTGCTGACGCCCCTCACCGCCCCGGTCGAGCCGGTCGACGCGCTGCGCCGGATCGCCTTCCTCCTCGAGCGCACCCGGGCCGGGACCTACCGCGTCGAGGCGTTCCGCAAGGCCGTGAAGACCCTCCGCGAGGTCGACGAGGACGAGCTGCGCGAGCGGGCCGACGCCGGGACCCTCCAGGAGATCCCCGGCATCGGGAAGTCGACGTCGGGCGTCATCGCCGAGGCCCTCGCCGGCGACGTCCCCGACTACCTCGCCTCGCTGCAGGAAAGGGCGGGCGGTCCGCTCGTCGACGGCGGCGAGGACCTCTACGCGGCGCTGCGCGGCGACTGCCACCTGCACTCCGACTGGAGCGACGGCGGGTCCCCCGTCGACGAGATGGTCCTCACCGCCGTCGAGACCGGCCACGACTGGATGGTGCTCACCGACCACAGCCCGCAGCTGCGGGTCGCGAACGGGCTGTCGGTCGAGCGGCTGCGCCAGCAGCTGAAGGTCGTCGACGGCGTCAACCGGTCGCTCGCGGGGCACATCACCGTCCTCAAGGGCATCGAGGTCGACATCCTCGACGACGGCTCGCTCGACCAGACCGACGAGATGCTCGGCCGCCTCGACCTCGTCACCGCCTCGGTCCACAGCAAGCTGCGGATGAACGCCGAGCCGATGACCCGCCGGATGGTCGCCGCCGTCTCGAATCCGCGGGTCAACGTCCTCGGGCACTGCACCGGCCGGCTCGTCGAGGGCTCCCGGGGCACCCGGCCGCAGTCCGAGTTCGACGCCCGCGCCGTCTTCGAGGCGTGCGCCGAGCACGACACCGCCGTCGAGATCAACAGCCGCCCCGAGCGCTGCGACCCCCCGGACGAGCTCGTGACCCTCGCGCTCGAGATCGGCTGCCTCTTCAGCATCGACTCCGACGCCCATGCCCCCGGCCAGCTCGACATGAAGGCCTACGGCTGCGAGCGCGCGGAGCGGCTCGGCGTCCCGGCAGAGCGCGTCGTCACGACGTGGGACGTCGACCGCGTCCGGGAGTGGGCGGCCCCGGCCTGACCGGCCTGCACCACCCCTCTGAGCGGCACGACCGACCCGTTTTGGTGACGCGCGCACCTCTCCCCTATGCTTTCGGAGTCCTCGACGGATCCGAACGCCGGTCAGCGTGACGACGGAGGGTCCGACGAGAGTCGGGTCCCCATCGTCTAGCGGCCCAGGACCCCGCCCTTTCACGGCGGTAGCACGGGTTCGAATCCCGTTGGGGATACGGTCTTGCACCAGCCAAGGCCCCGTAGCGCAGTTGGTTAGCGCGCCGCCCTGTCACGGCGGAGGTCGCGGGTTCGAGTCCCGTCGGGGTCGCCCAGTCACGAGAAGGGCCGGAGGTTCGCCTCCGGCCCTTCTCGTGTCCCGGGGGGATGACCGACCGCAGGCCGGGGTATCCGGACCCCATGGAGCGACACACCCCACCGGCCCGCGGCGCCCTCGTCCTCGGCGCCTCCAGCGGTATCGGCCGCGCCACCGCGCTGCGCCTCGCGGGCGAGGGCGTGCCCCTCGTGCTCGCAGGACGCGACGAGGACGCCCTGGCCGCGGTCGCCGACGCGTGCCGCGACCGGGGTGGTGAGGCGGACGTTGCGACGCTCGACGTCCGCGACGACGCCCGGGTCCGCGAGGTCGTCGACGACGCCGCCCGCCGGTTCGGGGACGGGCTGGCCGTCGTGCACAGCGCCGCGGTCGTCGCCTACGGGCCCTTCGACGAGGTCCCCGACGAGGTGATGGACGAGGTCGTCGCCGCCGGGGTCCTCGGCACCGTCTCCGTGTGCCGGGCCGCGCTGCGGGCGTTCCGCCGCGAGGGCGGCGGTCACCTCGTCGTCGTCGGGTCGCTCCTCGGCCAGATCGCGACGCCGTACATGAGCGGCTACGTGCTCTCGAAGTGGGCCGTGCACGGACTCGTGCGCACGCTGCAGATCGAGACGCGCGACCGTGCCGGCACGTCCGTCTCGCTCGTCTCCCCCGGAGGCATCGACACGCCGGTCTACCGCCAGGCCGCGACGGTCATGGGCCGCCACGGGTCGCCGCCCCCACCGGTCCGGTCCGCCGACGCCGTCGCCCGGCGGGTCGTCCACGTCCTGCGCCACCCCCGGCGCCAGACCCACGTCGGCCCCGCGAACGCCCTCGCCATCACGGGCTTCCGTCTGCTGCCCCCCGTCTACGACGTCCTCGTCACCCCGCTCATGCGCGCCCTCGGGCTCACCCCGTGGTCCGGCCTGGACCCGTCGCCCGGCAACGTGCACGAGCCCCGCCACCCCGCCCCGTCCGACCCCCCGGAGGACCCCGTGTCCGAGCGCCGCCGACTGCACCGTCCGCGCGTGTCCCGCACCGTCGCCGCGTCCGCGGAGACCGTCTGGGAGGTGCTCGCCGACGGCTGGCAGTACTCGACGTGGGTTGTCGGCGCGGCCCGGGTCCGCGAGGTCGACGCCGGCTGGCCGAACGCGGAGAGCCGGGTGCACCACAGCGTCGGTCCCTGGCCGGCGATGCTCTCCGACGTCACGGTCGCCGAGGAGGCACACCCGCCGCACCACCTCGTCCTGCGGGCGCGGGGCTGGCCGGCGGGCGAGGCGACGGTGGAGATCGACGTCGTCCCGGACGGACCGCGCACCTGCACCGTCTCGATCGGCGAGGACGCCGCGACCGGACCGGGGCGCCTCGTCCCGCTGCCGCTGCGCCAGCTGGCGATCCTGCCGCGGAATCGCGAGACGCTGCGGCGCCTCGGGCTGCTCGCCGAGGGACGTCAGCGCGAGCAGGACGCCGACGGGAAGGACGCCCCGGCCGACGCCGCGGAGCGACTCACCGAGGGTCGCTGAGGACCCGGGACCAGACGGTCCGGGCGAGCGCCGCCCGGACGGTCCCGAGCGGGCCCCGCTGCCGCAGGGCGGCGAGCGCCGCGTTCCAGCCGCAGGCCCCGTGCACCCCGCCGCCCGGGTGCGCCGAGGAGCCGGCGAGGAACAGGCCCGGCACCGGCGTCTCGGGGCGCCCCGGGCCCGGCGTGGGCCGGAGGACGAGCTGCTGGTGCAGGGCGGCGGTCCCCCCGTTCAGCGCCCCGAGGCTCAGCGCGCGGTCGCCCGCCTCGAGCGCCGACGGGTCCTGGACGTGCCGCCCGACGACGGCCCCGAGGAACCCTGGCGCCACCTCCTCCACCGCCGCCTCGACCCGGCCGACCTGCTCGTGGACCGCGTCGGCGTCCCCCGCGAGCGCGCGGGGCAGGTGCGTGTAGGCCCACGCGGACTCCGTGCCGGCCGGGGACCGGCGGGGGTCGGCCGTCGTCATCTGGCCGAAGAGGAGGAACGGCCGCCGCGGCATCCGGCCGACCGTCAGGTCCGCCCCGACGTCGACGAGCCCGTCGTCGTCGGCGCCGAGGTGGACGGTGCCCGCGCCACGGACCTCCGGGGCGACCCAGGGGACGGGGCCGTCCAGGGCCCAGTTCACCTTGAGCGTCGCCGGGTCCCACTGGAAGCGGTCGAGGTCGGAGCGCAGCAGCGGCGGGAGGTCGACCGCGGACAGGAGCTCGCCGTAGAGGACGGGGGCGGGGACGTCCGCGAGCACACCGCGCCGGGCGCGGACCCGCGAGCCGTCCTCGGTCCGCACCCCGGTCGCGCGCCCGTGCTCGACGAGCACCTCGGACACCGGCGCAGAGCACCGCACCCGCACCCCGGCGGCCTCGGCCCGGCGTCGCAGGGCCGAGGCGAGGGCGCCGGCCCCGCCCTCGGGCACGGGGAACCCGACGTCCTGGGCGAGCATGGCGAGCAGCCAGCCGTAGAGGGCGCTGCCCGCGCCGTCCGGAGGCAGGTCGCTGTGCATGGCGTTGCCCGTGAGCAGCACCCGCGCCTCCTCGCCCGCGAACCGCTCGTGGCCGAGGCGGCGCACGGACAGGGCGGCGAGCCGGGCCAGGTCGAGCGCCCCGCGGGTGCGGGTCCGGGCGAGCAGCCGGGTCGCCGCCCGCACCGGGGGGAAGGGGGTGAAGAGCGCGTCGAGCAGCGGGTCCCGCACGCGCGACCACTGCTCCACCATCGCGAGCCAGGCCGCGCCGTCGCCGGGCGCGGCCGCGTCGAGACCCGCCGCGGTCTCCTGCGCGTCGGCCCGGACGACAGCGCCCCGCCCGTCCGGCAGAGCGTGCCCGACCGGGTCGGACGCCCGGGACCACCGCAGGCCGTGCTGCTCGAGGTCGAGCCCACGGATCACGGGGCTCGCGGCGGCGAGGGGGTAGAAGGCGCTGAAGAGGTCCGTGACGAACCCCGGGGCGGTGACCTCGGCGCTGCGCACGGCTCCCCCGACCTCGTCCTGCGCCTCGAGGAGGACGACGTCCCACCCGGCGTCGGCGAGCGCCGTGGCGGCGACGAGCCCGTTGGGCCCGGCGCCGACGACGACGGCGTCGCACGTCGTCGAGGGCCCGTCGGCGGTGCTCAGGCCGCGTCACCCCGCTCCCAGGGCTTGAGGACGACCTTGACCATGTCGTCCTCCTTGGCCTGGAACGTCGCGTACGCCTCCGGGGCGGCGTCGAGCGGGAGCCGGTGCGTCGCGAAGCCGTCGACGCCCAGCGGGTCCTCGTCGGTGAGCAGCGGCAGGATGTCCGGCACCCACCGCTTGACGTTCGCCTGGCCCATCCGCATCGTCACCTGCTTGTCGAAGAGCGTCATCATCGGCATCGGGTCGGTCATCCCACCGTAGACCCCGCTCAGCGACACGGTCCCGCCGCGGCGGACGGCGTCGACCGCCGTGTAGAAGGCCGCGAGCCGGTCGATGCCCATCCGCGTCATCACCGGCTTCGTCACCGCCGACGGCAGCGCCTCGACGATCTTGTGCGACAGCTTGGCGACCCCGGACCCGTGGGCCTCCATCCCGACGGCGTCGACGACCCCGTCCGCGCCGCGCCCCCCGGTGAGGTCCCGCACCGCGTCGCCGACCTCGTCGACGTCGCGCAGGTCCAGCGTCGTGACGCCCCGGTCCCTGGCGCGGGCGAGCCGGGCGTCGACCCGGTCCACGCCGATCACCCGCTCCACGCCCTGCTGCTGCGCGATGCGGCACGCCATGTCCCCGATCGGGCCGAGCCCGAGGACGACGAGGGTGTCCCCCGGCCCCACGCCCGAGTAGGCGACGGCCTGCCACGCGGTGGGCAGGACGTCGGAGAGGTAGACGAAGCGCTCGTCCCCCGGTCCGTCCGGGACCTGGACGTGGGTGTACGACGCGTGCGGCACCCGCAGGTACTCGGCCTGGCCACCGGGCAGCGCGCCGTAGAGCTGCGAGTAGCCGAACAGCGTCGCGCCGGTGCCCTGGTCGGTGTTCTGCGTGCGCTCGCACTGGCTCTGCAGGCCGCGCTCGCACATCCAGCACGATCCGCAGCAGACCTGGAAGGGCACGACGACGCGGTCCCCGACGGCGAGGCCGTCCACGCCGGGACCGACCTCCTCGACGACCCCCATCGCCTCGTGCCCCAGGACGTCCCCGGGGGTCATGAACGCCCCGAGCGGCTCGTAGAGGTGCAGGTCGGACCCGCAGATGTTCGTGCTCGTCACCCGGATGACCGCGTCACCCGGCTCCTGGATCCGCGGGTCGGGGACCTCCTCGACCCGGACGTCCTTCGTCCCGTTCCACACCACTGCGCGCATCGCCGGTTCCTCTCGCTCGTCGTCCGTCGTTCCGTCGTCCTGTGGGGCGTACCCGGGTGGGTGCGCCGGTACACCTCAGGCCGTGGGCAGCCCGGCGAGGTAGCTCGCGAACCCGCCGTCGGCGCGCCCGACCGTGCGACCGGAGGTCCTCACGCGCACGGTGTCCGTCGCGACCCAGGGCCGCCCGCGTGCGCGGACCGCGGCGACGAGTGCGACGTCCTCGTGGAGCGGCAGGGGCGCGAAGCCCCCGACCTCGGCGTAGGCGTCGGCCCGGATCCCGAGGTTCGCGCCGTGGACGTACCCGTGGTGCTCGGCGAGCACGTGGCGAGCGTGCCAGGCCGCGGTCCGGGCCGGGTCGCAGCCGTCCCCCGGCTCCACGGTCCCGACGACGAGGTCGACCCCGCTCTCGGCGAGGGCGAGCTGTCCGTGCAGCCAGTCCGGCGGGACGACGCCGTCGGCGTCGGTGCTCGCGACCCACGTCGTGGCCTCCGCGCCTCCGGCGGCCCGGACCCGGGCGAGACCGGCGCCGACGGCGCTCGCTCGGGCTGCGCCGACGCACCCGACGTCGCAGCGCACGGCCGCCACCCCGTGGCGGGCCACGACGTCGCCCGTCGCGTCCCGGCACCGGTCGAGCGCGACGACGACTTCGACGCGCACCCGGGGACGACCACCGGCGAGATGTCGCACCGCACGCCGGACCGACGCCAGGCACGCCCCGACGACCGCCTCCTCGTCGCGGGCCGGGACGGCGACGACGACGTGCCGCACGGCCGTCACGCGCGGCCCTCCCGCTCCGCCGGGGACAGCACGCCGCCGCCCCACAGGTCGAGGAGCAGGTCCACCTCGTCGTGGTGCACCCGGTGCGGCAGACGCGCAAGGACGGGCGCTGCCTGGGCGTGGACCGCCGGCCCGTCGAGCGGCACCCCGTTCGTCGGGTGCCGCCAGTGGACGAAGAGGAGCTCGCCGTCGTCGGCGAGGACGTCGACGCAGCGACGCAGGGTCGCGAGGAGCTCGAGCGGGGTGAGGAAGTAGCCGACCTCGGACAGGACGACGAGGTCGAAGGGACCGCCGTCCACGGCGTCCGGGGCCCGACCCCGGCGCCACTCGACGCCCTCGAGGTCGCGGCCGGCTGCGAGGTCGAGGGCGCGCGCGCTGACGTCGACGGCGACGACCGAGTCGGCGCGCTCGACGAGCCGTTCCGTGAGCACGCCGTCGGCGCACCCGATCTCGAGGACGCGCTCGTACCGCGGGCGCAGGAGCGCGGCGAGGGCGAGGTCGCGCTTGCGGCTCTCGTAGAAGGAGCCGTCGAAGGCCCACGGGTCGTCGTCGGAACCGTACATCGCGTCGAACGGGGCACCGACGTGATCGGCCGTCCGGGACGGGCGGACGGGAAGGTCACCGGGTCGGGCGAGGAGCACCTCGACGAGCCGGGAGGCCCGGCGCAGCACCGGCCCCGTGACGACCGGTCCGTCGCCGGGTCCCGGGCCGAGAGGTCCGTGCTGGGAGGCATGAGCGGAGACGGCAGCCGCCTTGGCGTCGAGCGCTGCACGGTCGAGCTCGACGGCGTGGACCGCGGACCATCCGAGGTCGTCCGGCCCACCCCAGTGCCAGAGCCACAACGGGTAGTGGGCGACGGTCGCTCCCGTGCGCCGTCCCACCTCGCGAGCCGCTCGGCCGAGGGCGTCGTGGTCGGGGTGCCCGTCGACGTCCGTGGGGGCCACGAGCAGCGACCGGGGTCCGCACCGGGCGGCCAGGGCGTCGACGACGGCCCGCTCGTTCTCCGCGACGGCCCCGTCGGGCACGTCCAGACGATCGACCGGGGCGCCGGGGGCCAGTTCCTCGACGGCCGCCTCGACCTCGGCCCTGCGGACCGCGGAGAGGGCGGCCGGCGTCCAGGTGGAGGCGTCCGGATGGGATGCCGCCCCGTCCGTCACGACGAGCACCCGGACCGCCAGACCGGCGCGGTGCGCCAGCGCGACGAGACCGCCGACGGCGAGCGTCTCGTCGTCGGGGTGCGCCGACGCGACGACGACGTCGTCGAAGAGCGCCGGCAAGACGTCGACGTCCACGGCGGCGACGCCGGACCACCGCGGGTCCAGGAGCCAGTCCGGTTCCGGTGTGCCCGCGTCGTCGTGGCGGAAGGCGACGGCGGGCGCCACGGCCGCGCTCACGACGGCCCGCGGCGCCCGGCAAACGCAGGACGCTCGGACGACGGGGAGGGCTCGGCGGACGTCCGGTGCTCGAGGACGAGCGACCCGAGGCGGGCCAGGTCACGCTCCGCGTGGTGCTGGCGGAGGTAGACGGTGAGGTCGGCGACCCGTCGGGCGTGCTCCTCGTCGCCGGTGAGCGGCCCGGGGCCGAGCCCGTGCCCGACGACCCGCAGCACCTCCTCGGCGGCGTCGGCGACGACGGCCCGCACCCGGCCGGCGAGCAGGGCACCCGCGGCCCCGTCCGCGGCGCCCGAGGCGATGTCGTCGGCCGCCCCGCGCAGCGCCAGCAGGGCGACGTGGAGCAGCCGGTCGGCGGTCCCGAGGTGGGCGAGCGCCACCTGGTCCGGGGTCCGGCGGTCGGCCGCGTCGAGCAGGCGTCCCGCGACGGCCGCCGCCCCGCCGAACCACACGGCGGCGACACCGATGCCGCCCCAGGCGAACCCCGGTCGCTCGAGGTACCAGCCGGGCTCGCCGACGGGCACGGCCGGCACGGCGTCGAACGCCACCGGTCCCGTCGTGACGTCGGCGAGCCCGCGCGAGACCCACCGGCCGTCCTCGACCTCGACGCCCGGGTCGCGCAGGGCCACGGCGTACAGCCCCGGGCGCTCCCCGTCGTCGACCGTGACGAGAGCGTGCGACACACAGGGGGCGAGCGAGCACCAGGCCTTGCGCCCGGTCACGGTCCACCCGCCGGCTTCGTCGGAGACCGACGCGAGGCCGGCACCGGGGGCCCGGGCGGCGTACACACCGAAGGTGGAGCGGTCGTCGACGCCGACGGCCGTGAGGTCGGGGTCCCCCGCCTGGGCCCGGATGGCGACCGCGTCGAGGTGCGGCTCCGCGGTCCGCGCGACCCCGAGGTCCCCGGCGCCGAGCGTCGCGAGCACGGAGAGCATCGTCCACGGCTCCTTCCGGAACGCGCGGGCCGCGGGCTCGAGCGAGCGTGCGAGGTCCAGCGCCTGCCCGACCCCGGACGGCACGGCCTCGACCGACGGGTCGGCCCACTCCGCCGCCCGCCACGCGCCGTTCACCGCCCGCTCCTCTCCCGCGGCGAGCGCCGGCCGGTGACGGCGTACCCGCCCCGCCCGTCCGACTCGACGAGGCCCAGGTCCTCGAACGCGTCCAGCCAGCCCTGCATGGGCCACCATCCCCATCTCCCGGCGAACCGGGCTCCGTTGGTCACGATGTCGTCGACGTGCTCGACCGGGAGGCCGCCCCCGCCGTGGTGCTGGTGGAACGCGGTGCCGCCGCCGAGCCAGAAGAGGTGCCCGTCGGCGGCGATGACCCGCTGACCGAAGTCGGTGTCCTCCCCTCCGTACCCCAGGTAGCCCTCGTCGAAGCCGCCGACGGCCGACCAGTCCTCGACGGTCGTCGCGAAGGACAGGGACCAGAAGAGCCGCGCGTCGCGCCCGGCGACGGCCGCCCCCTCGGGAGGGGACGGCCGGGCCGGGTGCGGCCGGGAGCCGCGCAGCAGCAGGTCCTCGTCCCAGTCGTCCCGGGGCCGGGCGGTCGTCTCCTCGTCGAGGTAGCGCACCGTCCCGCAGGCCACGGCGGGGCGGCGGCCCCGGACGACGTCGGGGGCGAGCGCGGCGACGTAGCGCTCCACGAGGTCCGCCGCGGGCACGCAGTCGACGTCCAGGAGGACGACGACGTCCGCGGCGGACCTGCGGGCCGCCTCGACCCCGGCGTTACGGGCCGCCGCGAGCGGGAGCCGGTCGTCCTCCACGGGGACGTCGACGACGACGGCCGGCGGTCCCGGCGTGTCGTCGAGCACGGCCGCGACGTCGGGGTCGCCCATCGCGACGACGACGTGGGTGTCGGCCGGCCGGGACTGCCGGGCGAGCCCCCAGCGCTGGCCGCGCAGGTGACGATGCCGCCCGTGGACCACGGTGACGACGGCGACCCGCGGCATCATCGGGCCGCCTCCGGGACCCGGACCGGGGACCGCTCCTCCGCGAGGGCGTCGAGCCGCGTGGCCGCCTCGAGCGCACCGGTGCCGCTGCTCCACGCCGCCCAGCCCTCACCGCCACGGGCCTCGGCCCGGCGCAGGACGTCCGGCCACTCCGCGGCGTCCGGCCAGGCCTCCAGGCCGACCGCGATACCCATCCGGTCGACGACGCGCGCGGTGGCGCGCTGCTCGTCGAAGGGACGCTCCTGGGCCACGACGACCGCCGGGCGGCGCGCTGCGGCGACCTCCGCGACCGCGTTCTGCCCTCCGTGGGTGACGACGACGTCGGCCGCCGCGAGCCGGTCGTGCACGACGTCCGCGGGGTCGTCGCCGGAGCACTCGGTCCACTCCCAGCCGGGCGTGGCCGCCCGCGCGGCGGCGACGTCGGCGTCCGTCGTGCTCCGTCCGCCGCCGCCCCACAGCAGGAGGACGCGCCCGACCGGGCCGCGCGAGGTCGGGCGGACCGGCATCCCGTCGAGCCGGCCGAAGGCCCCCACGGCCCAGGTCCGCTCGCGCAGCCGGTCGGGCCAGGACACGTCGTGCGTCCCGGGTGGCCAGGGGGCGAGCAGCGCCTCGGCCGCCTCGTAGGCGAGCCCGTGGACCCGGTCGTCCCGGTCGCCCGGCAGGGCGACGACGACGACGGGGATGCCGCAGAGCCGGGCGAGGAGCGCGACCTCGACGGACACGTCGACGACGACGAGCGCGGGCCGCAGGGTCGTCAGGCGCTCGACGATCCGGGCGGAGCGGTCCGCCAGTCCCCGGTCGTGGCGCGGCACCCAGTGCAGGGTGCCGCGGGCGGTGACGTCGGCGGGCGCCGCTCCCAGGTCGTCGCGCTCGAGCGGCTCCCACGCGCCGGGCCACGGCCGCGGCGCCGGGCCGGAGCCGAGCCCGACGACGTCGTGCCGCAGGTGACGGGCGACCGCGGCCGCCCGGGCGGCGTGCCCCCGCCCGACGTGGTGGACGTACCAGGCGATCATGCGACCCGCCCGGCTGACAGCCCTTCGTACCGCGCGAGGTACTCGCCGACCATCCGGTCGACGGAGCACTCCCGCTCGGCGCGCTGCCGGCACGCACGCCGCTCGAGGCGCTCGGCGAGGAGCACCGCGTCCGCGCCGGCCGCCGCGAGGTCGGGCGACGCGGGGTCGACGAGGACGCCGGTGGCCTCGTCGACGACCTCGGACAGCCCTCCGCGGTCGAGGGCGACGACGGGGGTGCCGCACGCGAGCGACTCCGCCGCGACGAGCCCGTACGGCTCGTCCCAGTCCGGGGTGACGAGGGTGACGGCGCTCTCCCCGAAGAGGCGGGCGAGGCCCGTCGTGTCGAGGTGCCCGACGTGCTCGACCCCGTCGCCGAGCAGGGGTACCACGCAGCGCTCCATGTAGTCCCGGTCGCCGACGGGCCCGGCGAGCCGCAGCCGCCGGCCGGCCGCGCGGGCCATGGCGACCGCGAGGTGCGGCGCCTTCTCGGGCACGATGCGTCCCGCCCACGCCAGGTCGGTCCCGCCGGGGCCCGGACGCCAGCGGTCGACGTCGACGCCGTTGCGCACGACGTCGACGGTCCCGACGTGTCGCCAGGCGGCGGCGGTGTGCTCGCTCACCCCGACGAGCCGCGAGCAGTGGGCCGGGTCGGCGGCCGCGATCCCGATGGCCGGCTCGAGCCACGGGGTGGGCGGGGTGTGCAGCGTCGTGAGGGTGGACGCGGGGACCGACGCCGCCATCGCGACGGGCAGGTGGTGGAGGCTGTTGTTGTGGACGACGTCGACGTCGTCGCGCCGCTGCAGCTGGAGCATGACCTGGAGGTAGGCGTGGTGCTCGCGCAGCCACGGCTCGGGCACCATGCTCACGTCGGAGCGGGCCGCGTCGCTGAGCCGCAGCGGCCGGGTGCGCAGGACATGGGCCCGCAGGTCGGGGTCGCTGCCCGCCCCCGCGAAGACGGTGACGTCGACACCCCGCCGACGCAGCCCGCTGACGAGGTGCCAGGTGAGCGACTCCAGCCCGCCGGCGAACGGCTCGACGACCGGGTGGGCGGCCGCCGCGAGGACTACGACGTGCACGCGAGCACCCCCCGGGCGAGGACCCCGCGGTAGACCTGCTCGTGGGTCGCCGCGAGCTCGACCCGCTCGGCCCGGCGGCCCTCGACGGTGGCCCGCGGCAACGGCCCCTCCGCGTGGGCCCGACGGACGGCGGAGGCGAGAGCCCCGGGGTCCCCCGTGCGGTGCAGCAGGACCGGTCGCTGGTCGGCGTAGTGGCCGCAGTCGGGCGCGACGACGGTCGTCCCGAGGTCGTGGCACGCCTCGAGCCAGCCCGAGTGCGTCCCGAACCGGTACGGCAGCACGGACACGTCGAGCGAGCCGAGGTAGTCGAAGAGCTCGTCGTCGGTGAAGAAGTCGTGGACGGCGAGGTCGATGCGGCGGTCCGCGGACAAGGCGAGGAGACGCTCGACGAGACGGGCGTCGCTGCGGGGCGAGGTCCCGGTCATCACGTCGGTGTGCACGTCGACCCGCAGGCTGCCCCCGGGGATGGTCGGGACGACCTCGGCGAGGGTCTCGACGACGGGCAGGGGGTCCATGCTCGCCCGCAGGCTCTTGCAGTGGACCCCGACGACGAAGCCGTCGTGCGGCTCCCGCGGGCGGGCCACCCGCTCCAGCGGCACGACGTGCGGGTGCGGCACGACCCGCGCCGGCCGGCGGTGCCGGCGCAGGATCTCGGCGGCTGCCCCGTCGGTGAGGGTGAGGACCGCGTCGGCGGCCTCGAGCAGCACCTCGAGCTGCGCGTCGTGGAGGGCGGCGTCCTCGTGGTGCGGGTTGCGCAGGTCGTGCACGGTGAGGACGAGGGGCGTGCCGAGGTCGCGCAGCACCCCGGTCCAGCGCACGAGGTCCTCGGGGCTCTTGGCGTCGTAGCCGAAGTGGACGTGGACGACGTCGAACCGGTCCGCGTTCTCGAGCAGCCAGTCGGGCTCGAGGACCCGGGGCGGCCACCACGGGGCGCCCGCGGCGCTGCCGCCGGACGTCGGGTCGGGGAGCCGGTGCACCGTGGCGGGCCCGTCGGGGGGGTCGAGGTGACGCACGTACACGTGGTCGGTCGGGACGGAGGCGACGCGGATGCTCACGTCCTGGTCACTGGCAGGCACATTCGACCACCCTCACGTGTCGCCGACGGGGCCCGCCACACCCCAAAGGGTGGGTGCGCCGGCTCGGCCGTGCGGGCCGGCACGGCTCGTGGACTACGTTGACGCCATGGCGCAGGACAGGCGGCCGGTGCGGGTGGCACTGGTCAACGACTACGAGATCGTCGTCCAGGGGCTGGCCCGGATGTTCGAGCCGTTCCGCGACCGCGTCCACCTCGTCGAGCTCGACTCCCGGATGCCCGTCGAGCGGTCGGTCGACGTCCTCCTGTACGACACCTTCGCCCAGGACCAGGCGGACCGCGCCGCGATCCCCGACCTGCTCGCCCGGGGCGGCGCCGAGAAGGTCGTCCTCTACAGCTGGAACACCCAGGACGACCTCGCCCGCACCGCCCTGGAGCGCGGCGCCTCGGGCTACCTGTCCAAGGGGATGTCCGCGGCCGACCTCGTCGACGCCCTCGAGCGGGTGCACGCGGGAGAGCGGGTCGTCGACCGCACCGCCACGGACGACGACGACACCGGCGACTGGCCGGGACGCGACCACGGCCTGTCGGCGCGCGAGGCCGAGGTCCTCGCCCTCATCACCCAGGGTCTGCGCAACGACGACATCGCGGCGCGCACGTACCTGTCGATCAACTCGGTGAAGTCCTACATCCGCAGCGCGTACCGCAAGATCGGCGTGGACCGGCGCCCCCAGGCCGTCCTGTGGGGGGTCCGGCACGGGTTCGAGCCGGACGTCGCGCGTCATCCCGGTCCCGACGCCGACGCGTGACCCGCAGCCCTCAGAAGACCGGCTTCCCACCGGTCACCCCGAGCACGGACCCGGAGACGTATCCGGCCTCGTCCGAGGCGAGGAAGACGAAGGCGGCCGCCACCTCGACGGGTTGACCGACCCGTCCGAGCGGCGTGCTCGAGCCGAAGCCCTCGACCTTGTCGCCGCTCATCGTCGACGGGATGAGCGGGGTCCAGATCGGCCCGGGCGCCACGGCGTTGACCCGGACGCCGCGAGGCCCGAGCTCCTGCGCGAGGTTGACGACGAGGTTGGTCAGCGCCGCCTTGCTCGCCGCGTAGTCGAGGAGGTGGTCGGCGGGCTGGTAGGCCTGCACCGAGGTCGTCACGACGACGTTGCCGCCGGCGGCCTCCAGCTCCTCGGCGAGCTCGCGGACGAGCCAGAAGACCGGGAAGACGTTCGTCGCGAAGGTCCGCTTCACCTGCTCGGGCGGGAAGTCCTCGAGGAGGTCGTGCGTCATCTGGTAGGCGGCGTTGCACACGAGGACGTCGAGCCCGCCCAGGTCCTCCCGGACCCGGTCGGCCACGGACCGGACCGCGTCGTGGGTCCGCAGGTCGGCCTCGACCGCGCGGGCCCGTCCGCCCGCAGCCGCGACAGCGTCGACGGTGGCCGCCGCGTCGTCCTCCTCCTGGGGCAGGTGCGTGAACAGCACCTCGGCGCCCTCCTTGGCGAACGTGACGCACACGGCCCGGCCGATGCCGGAGTCGCCGCCGGTCACGAGGACCCGTCTGCCGGTGAGCCGCTCGCGCCCGACCCAGGACTCCTCCCCGTGGTCGGGGGCCGGTGTCAGCTCGTCGGTGCGGCCCGGCCACTGCTGCTCCTGTGCGGGTACCTCGGGCATCGTGCCTCCTCCATCGGGGATCACGGCTTCCTACCCGGGCGCGGACCGCTCAACCGTCACGGCCCGGCTACTCACGGCACGTGCCGATCGACGACCTCACCGCCGTCCGCCAGCAGTCCGACCCCGTACAGGTCACGGCGGGGCCGTGTTCCTGCCGGCGAGCGACTGCGCGTGCCGCGCTGCCGTCGAGGTTCAGCCGAGCAGCGCGACGACGCCGGCGATCGAGGCCGTCGACGCCACGGTCGAGAGCAGCACGGTGTCGCGGGCCAGGCTCGGCCGGCGGCCGTAGCGGGTCGCTATGACGAAGACGTTCTGCGCCGTCGGAAGGGCCGAGCAGACCGTGACGGCGAGGACCGTCGCGCCGTCGAGCCCGAGCGCGGTCGCCGCCACCCAGACGACGACCGGCTGCACGACGACCTTGAGGGCGACGACCACCGTGACCTCCGCCGCCGGGTCCTGACCCCCGAGGCGCGGGCCCAGCCGCAGTGCGACGCCGTAGGCGAGGAGCATCGCGGGGACGGCCAGGTCGGCGACGAGCCCGACGGGGGCGGCGACGATCTCGGGCAGGCGCCACCCGGTGACCGACATCAGGAGCCCCAGGAGCGTCCCGACGGTGATGGGGTTCGACAGGGCCCGCCCGAGCACCGCCCCGAGAGACGACGACCGGCCGGGCGCCCCGCCCTCGAGCAGCCCGAGCGCGAGCGGTTGGAGGACGAGGAGCTGGAGGAGCAGCGTCGGCGCGACGTACGCCGCGTCCCCGAGGACGTAGGCGGCGATCGGCAGACCGAGGTTGCCGGCGTTGACGTACGACGAGCAGAGGGCCCCCACGACGAGGTCGGCACCCCGGCGGCGCCAGACCCAGCGTGCGGCGACGACGTAGAGGACGGCCGCGACCGCGACCCCCGCGGCGGTCGCGACGAGGCCGCCCGAGATGACGTCGCCGACGTCCGCGTCCGCCACCGTCGTCATGAGGAGCGCGGGCGAGCCGATGAAGAAGGCCGTGCGGGCCAGGACCGCCTGCGCCTCGGCGCCGAGGACCCCGAGGTGCGCCGAGAGGGCCCCGACCGCGATGACGGCCGCGACCGTGACGAACCCGAGCACGATGCCTTCCACCGCGCCCATCGTCACCGAGTCGCCGCAGGGCCACGGGGCGGTCCGGCACCCGAGACCCGGGGAGCCCACACCCTCCCGGTCGGACGTGTCGAGGTCGAACGGTAACCACCCGGCGCCCGGACCGCTCGCTGGTGCCGACGCATCCGACCGGAACGGGGCGACCACGGGAACGCGACCGGGACGTCACCGCCTGCCGACCACCACATCGCGGGCAGATCCGCTGTTCGTGTCGAGGAGTCCGCCGGCATCAACTCCGGACGGGTGACGGGCTGTCAGGAGGGTGACGCGCTCGACCTGTCACGACGCAGGACCATGCCGCCGTGAACTCTCTGGTACTCGTGGCCCCGTTGAGCCAGCGCGGCCAGTGCACGTCGGGCCGTCATCGGACTGACCGCGAGCCGCGTCGCGACCTCCATCGTCCGCACGGCTCCCTGCGCGCGGAGCATGTCCTCGATCATCAGGAGCCGGACCACGGGCAGCTGAGAGCCAGGACCAGTGTCCGCCGCACCTGACCCCGCTCTCGTCACGGGCACACCGTGGTCGCGAACAGTGTCGCCAGCCATCACACCGGCACCGTCCAACGTTGGGGAGCCTGACCGTTGCAGTCGTAGATCTGGAGCTTCGTCCCGTTGCTGGCAGACCCGGCGGGAGCGTCCAGGCATCGTCCGGACTGGGGGTTGCGAAGCGATCCGTTGGCCTGGGGTACCCACACTTGGGCGCCACCCCCGTTGCAGTCCCACAGCTGCACCGGGGTGGCATTGGCGACACCGTTGCCCTGCACGTCCAGGCACTTGCCGAAGGCACGGACCGTGCCGTCGGGCCGCATCGTCCACTGTTGCCCCGGCACCCCGGAGCAGTCCCACAGACCGACACGGTTGCCGCTCGTGGGCGTGTTCGTGTCGACGTCGACGCACTTCGGGGCGGTGTCTGGTCCCGTGATGCGGCCGGTCGGGAAGCCGGGCAGCACCCATGCCTGGGCGGGAGACCCGTTGCACGTGTAGATCTGCAGGTCGGTCCCGTCGGCGGTGTTGCCGGAGGGGACATCGAGACACTTGCCGGACTGCGGGTTGAGCAGGGTGCCATCGGACTGGGCTCGCCACTGCTGGGCGCCGGCACCGTTGCATTCCCACAACTGGACCTTGGTGCCGTTCGTCGTGCCGTTGGCGTCGACGTCCAGGCAGCGACCGAAGGCGCGCACGGTCCCATCGGCGTCGACGGACCAGTCCTGGCCGGTCGCCGTGCCACAGGTCCAGAGCTGCGCCGGGCGTCCGTTGACGGCTGTGTTCGTGTCCACGTCGAGGCACTTGCCACCGGCCCCGATGATCGCGCCGGTCGGCCCCGGAAGAGTGCCGATACCGGTCCGGAGCTCGCATTGGCTGCCGGTCAGCAGGGTGGCGGCGAAGTACACGTAGCTGGTGCCGTCCTGGCGAGGCACCATCGGTGTGGAATAGCCGGGGCACGACGCCACCCCTGCGGCGTAGCCGCCTGTCGGGTCGACCGTGACGGGGGTCTCGGCCTCGGTCCATGGCCCGTTCCCCAGAGCCCTGTTGACGAAGAGGACCGAACCCGACTCGGCGAGCACGGTCTTGTTGCCGGTTGGACCGGAGACGACACGCTGTCCCGAGACCATGAGCGTCCCGTCCGGCCCGCCGCCCGGCACCCAGGCCACGTAAGGCGTGTGCAAGAGCTCACGGTCGTCGGTCGTCCGAACGAGTGTCCCGCGGTCGCCCAGCGGACCCCAGTTGAGTCCGTCGGCGCTCCGCTTGAGGTACACCTCGCACGCGTCGTCGGGATCAGTCGCGTCCCGGCACATCTCGTAGGTCATGACGAACTCGCCGTTCGGCAGCTCGGCGAACGTCTGCATGCCCGGGCGCAGCAGGTTGTCGGCTGGGAAGGCGACGTCCTGGGTGAGCGTGCTGCCCCACGTCACTCCGCCGTCGGTCGAGGTGTAGTGACCGATGAGCTGGTTGTTGGTCGGGGTGTTCGCAGGGCGTTCGTCGGAGATGAAACACGCCAGCGCGTCGTTGTCGGCCACGAGGAAGGTCGGCTCCCAGATGCCGTGACCCCACCCGTTCGGCTGCCCCGAGGTGCTGGTGCAGTTCGACAGGAACGTCCAGCTGGAGCCGCCGTTCGTGCTCTTGAACACCTCCACCTTCTGGGCCGTGTAGTCGCCGACCTGCCACGCGGTCCCGGCCGCCAGGATCGTGCCCGCTGCCAGGCCGGGGATGGACCTCGGAACCTCGAACAGGGTCGGCGCCTCGATGTCCCACCCGGGGGTGTTGCTGGAGATGGAGGAGATCTGCGCCCAGCTGCCACCGCCGTCGGTGCTCCGATACACGGGCATCGTCGTCGGCCCGTTGTGCGCGCCACGAGCGAAGGTCGCCAGCATCGTCTCGTTCGGCGACCCGTCCTGATCGAGCCTGATCGCCCGCGGGTACCCAGCTGTACCGCTGGGGTACGTCGCCAGGTTCGGGCTGTACAACACCGAGCCGGCGCGTGCTGCTTGCGCCGCCGGGGATCCGGCGACGGCGCCCGACATGGCGACGACCAGGGCCGTCACCATCATCAGCACGACGATCGAAGAGGGCCTCCGAGGACGGCGACCACGAGAGGACGGGTCTCGCCGCGGGACCGGCTGACCGAGTGGGACAGGAGTAGTTCGAAGGTCGTGTCTGCTCATGCCGTCTCCGTTCCGAAGGGCGACGCTGCCCGGGTTGCGCACGATGGCAAGAACAGGGTGCCCACCATTTGCCGACGTTGCAAGGCAGGAGCGGTAGATGGTCGGAAGTGGTCGACTCTGCCCATCTCCCAGGAGAGCGCCCCGAGGACCGGGGAGAGCCGAGCGATCAGAGGGGAGTCGACGCCGTCGTGCTCTCGCGGACCAGCACCGCGTGCGGGGCGACGATCTCCGCCGCTGGCGCCGTCGGGTCGTCGATCCGAGCCGCAATGCGAGAAACGGCCTCACGGGCGATGAACGGGGTGTCCAGCGACACCGTCGTCAGGCTCGGCCTCGAGTAGCGGCCCTCCTCGATGTCATCGATACCGGCCACGGCGAGGTCCTCCGGGATGCGGAGACCGCGGTCCGCTGCGGCACGCATCGCGCCCATGGCGAGCAAGTCCGAGAAGCACAGGATCGCCTCGGGAGGGTCCGCCAGGTCGAGCAATCGCTCGGCGGCGGCGTACCCATCGGCCCGGTGATACCGCGCGGCCGACTCGAGGTACTCCGGCCGAGGCCCGATCCCCGCCTCGTCCAGCGCCGCCAGGTAGCCGGCGCCCCGCTGGCGAGGAGTGGCGAAGGCCTGAGTCGGCTGCGCGCCGATCGCGGCGATCTTGGACCGGCCGGTCTGCACCAGGTGCTGCGTCGCGTCGGCCGCCGCCTGGTGGTTGTCGATGGCGACATGGTCGTAGCGCCCGTCGAACTCGTGCTCGCCGAGCAGCACCAACGGCATCGCGGTCGTCGGATGCATCTCCAGCAGCTCGGAGCGCGTCACCAGCGGACTGAACAGGATGCCGTCGAAGAGCATCGTGCGGTCGGCGCCCGTGAGCAGGGCCCGCTCGCGGTCGTGATCGTGCCCGGTCTGGTCGATCATCACGCGGTACCCCAGTCCGCTGGCGGCGTCGATGATCTCTCGCGCGAGCTCGGCGAAGTAGGGAACGTCGATCTCGGGGACGACCAGGGCGAGGACTCCGGTCCGGCCGGTCCGCAACGTGCGGGCGACCGGGTTCGGCCGGTAGTCCAGCTCCGCGATGGCGCCGAGGACGAGGCGCCGCATCGCGTCGCTCACGTGGGGGTGGCCCGCCACGACGTTGGACACCGTGCGGACTGACACGTTCGCGTGCGCGGCCACGTCACGCAGCGTCGCAGGCACACCGACCTCCATCCGGCCAGCTCGACGCCGGGCCCTCGGGAACGAGGATCAGCATAGGCCTTGCAACGTGTGCAAGTCTGCGTCTACTTTGCATACGTTGGCAAACGCCGACAGGTGCCCAACGGGACACCGGCCATACGGCCGGACCCTCGCACCCTTGATCGCCCAGCACGAAGGAGTGCTCATGCTCGATCGACCAGCCCCCACCCCCGGGGCCGCTGCTCCGAATCGCCGTCCGCGACGTCATCGGTCGCTGACGCTCGGTGTGTCCGGCCTCTGTTCGGCGACGATCGTGCTCGCCGGGTGCGGGCCGACGATCACCGCCTCCGAGGAGACGACGGGTGATCGCACGGCCGCTGCCGAGAACGTGCTGCAGCCGCCGGAGGGGGAGTCCCCGTCGGGAGAGATCACCATCTGGGACCGGTCGGGCGACTTGTACGAGGTGTTCGACGCTGCCATCGACGATTTCAACGAGGTGTACCCCGACATCACGGTCGACCACGTCGCCATCGACATCGACGCCAAGCTCCAGAACACCCTCATCACCGGGACGGACGTGCCCGACGGTGTGTTTCTCGACGACGCGAAGGTCGCGGGATTCGCAGACTACCTCTGGGACGTCAGTGGCGTGCTGCAGCCGTACGCTGCCGACATCGCACCGCAGAAGCTCGGCGTCAACACGGTCGACGGGGCAACCTACGGCGTGCCGTTCGACCTCGACCCGGGGCTTCTCTACTACAACGAGGCGGCGCTGAGCGAGGCCGGCGTGGACGCCGGCAGCATCGAGACGTACGACAACCTCCTCGACGCCGCCCGCGCCTATAAGGAGGCCCGCCCGGACTCCGGGCCGATCCACCTCGAGCAGAGCGCGTTCCTCGGTCAGCTGCAGCTGGAGATGTACGCCTCCCAGCTCGGGACGAGCATCGCGGACGCGGACGGTGAGCTCCGGCTCGACTCCCCCGAGTACCAGCAGATCCTGTCGTTCCTCGACACGGTGCGAAGCGAGAACCTCGGGACCCGTGCCGAGTATCTGAGCCCCAGCGACATCGAACCTCTCGAGTCCGGTGACCAGGTGTTCTACCCCTGGGCCATCTGGTTCAGCTTCGCCCCGCAGCAGCTGCTGCCCGAGACCGCCGGCGACTGGCGGGCGATGCCGCTGCCGGCCTGGGAGGCGGGTGGCGCACGGTCCGGGGCCATGGGCGGCTCGTCGTTCGTCCTGCCCAAGGACGGCGAGAACGCGGATCTGGCCTGGCTCTTCTACGAGTTCCTCATGTTCGACGAGGCCGGCTACTCCGCCGTGTGGGGTCCGAACGAGGTCTACCCCGACGGGCTCAACACGTCGGTCCCGAGCTACCGACCGGCCGCCGACCCCGCGGATCCGCTCTTCGGCCCGGTCGAGGCCCTCGGCGACCAGGACCTCTGGACCATCGCGGTCGAGGCCGGCGACCAGATCCCCGAAGGAACGCCGATCCCCGCGTGGTGGGCGGGCGCCGTGGACTACCTCGGCGCGGACGTGCAGCGCATGCTCGACGGGGACCTCGATCCGGCTCAGGTGATCGAGTCCGCGGGCGGCGACATCCAGACCAACCTCGTGGACCGTCAGTGAGCCCGCGTACCGGTACGGCCCGGGACCGCTGACCCGTGTCGACGACGACCTCGTCGCCGGTGGTGACGGCCCCGGCCGTCACCGCCGGCTCCACCCGCCCTTCCCCGCCGTCGAGGCGCCGACGGAACCGTCTCGCGCCGTACGTCTTCGTGGCGCCGTTCGTGCTGCTCTTCGCGGCCTTCGGCGTCTACCCCATGGCGTTCACGCTGCGGCTCAGCTTCACGGACTGGCGCGGCTCGGGTGCCGCGAGCTGGGTCGGCGTGGACAACTACACCTACCTGCTGACGAACCCCGCCTTCTGGTCCTCTCTCGGCAACTCCGCGGTGCTGTGGCTGCTGGTGATCCCCGCGCAGCTGGTCATCGCCCTGGTCGCCGCGGTGCTGCTCGACAGCGGTCGGACCCGGCTCCGAGCGTTCTACCGGGTGGCGTTCCTCGTGCCGTTCGTGACACCGCTCGTCGCCGTCGCCCAGATCTGGGTCGTCGTCTTCGACGAGAACTACGGCGCCGTGAACGCGGCGCTCGGCGCGGTGGGGCTGCCCGACATCGGGTGGCTCACGACGAGCACCTGGGCCAAACCGACCCTGGCCCTGCTCTTCATCTGGAAGACCACGGGGTTCATCGTCATCATCCTGCTGTCCGGACTGCAGGCCATCGACGGGGACGTGTACGAGGCCGCATCCCTGGACGGTGCCGGCAGAGCACGTCGGCTGTGGTCGATCACGGTGCCGCTCCTGCGGCGCACCCTGCTCTTCGCCGTGGTCCTCCAGACGCTGGCGGTGTTCCAGATGTTCGCGGAGCCCTTCGTCGTCACCCAGGGAGGCCCGTACGGGTCGACGACGACCGCGGGCCTGCACCTGTACAACCACATCACCCGGGCCGATCTTGGGACAGGGGCGGCGAACTCTTTCCTGCTCGTCGTCCTCGTCATGGCGATGTCGCTCGTCTTCGTCCGGCTCCTGCGATCGGAGGACTGACATGACCACTGTCGGATCGTCGATGCGCAGGTCGGGTCGCGTCTCACGACGTCGCCCTGCCGACAGCGGCCGTGGCGCCGCCCTCGTGGGGCAGCTCTTCCTGGGGCTACTGGCCGCCCTGGCGCTCGCTCCGGTCGCATGGGCCGTCGTATCGGCCTTCAAGCCGGCCAACCAGATCGTCGCCGACCCCCTTGGCCTGGACCCCTCGACACTCGGGCTCGACAACTTCCGAGCGATGTTCCAGGACGTCCCGATGGCTCGTGGCTTCGCCAACACGGCCGTCGTGCTCGTCACCAAGGGAGCGCTGACGCTCTTCTTCGCCCCGCTGGCGGCCTACGGGTTCGCCAAGTACGACTTCCGGGGACGCTCGCTGCTCTTCGGCACGGTACTCGTCACCCTCATGCTCCCGACCGTCGTGCTCATCATCCCCCTCCTTCTTCAGATGAAGGAGCTGGGCTGGGTGAACACCTACCCCGCGCTCATCCTGCCGGGCGCGATCGACGCCTTCGCCGTCTTCTGGATGCGGCAGGTCATCGCCGCCATCCCGGACGAGCTCCTGGCCGCGGCTCGCGTCGACGGCTGCAGCGAGTTCGGGATCTTCTGGCGGATCGTGCTGCCCTGCATCCGGCCTGCGATCGCGGGGCTGGCGGTGCTGACCGTCATGAACATCTACAACGACTTCGTCTGGCCGGTCGTGGTCGCCAACTCGGACCGCATGTCGACGCTCCAGGTGGTCCTGGCCAACCTGGCGCAGAACATCACGGGCAACCGGATCGGCGCCGACTACGCCACGGTCACCGGCGAGCTGCTCGCCGCGGCGTCGGTCGCCCTGGTCCCGCTGCTCGTCGCATTCGTCGCACTCCAGCGGCACTTCGTCAACGGGATCCTCGCCGGGAGCGTGAAGGGGTGACCCCAGAACCTCCGCGTGACCTGACCCGGCCGGACGTCGGTTCGCCGCATCGGCGGGCCGACTCCCACTCACACCCCCGACTGACCCTGACCCGACTCGAGAGGACGCCATGAGCGCCACGTCCACCAACCCGACCGTCGCCGAGGACCACCAGGACGCCCCGTTCCGCACGGGCGTGAGCCGGGTATCCGCCGTTCCGACGGACTACGGTCCCGCGTCCCCCCACGCCGCGACGACGGAGCATCCCAGGCCCGAGTACCCCCGACCGGACCGCGACCGGTCTCAGCGCTGGATGTCCCTCAACGGGCCGTGGGACCTGCGCGTCGAGGACGAGACGATCCAGGTCCTCGTGCCGTTCTCCTGGGAGACGCAGGCGTCGGGCATCGGCCGGACGTGGGTCGAGCACGCCACCTACCGTCGCCGGTTCGACGTCCCCGACTGGGGGGGCATGCGGACCGTCCTCTGCTTCGGTGCCGTGCACCACCGCGCCGACGTCCGCCTCGACGGCGTGCTCGTCGCGTCACACGAGGGCGGGCACACCTCCTTCGAGGTCGACGTCACCGACCAGGTGGCAGGACGCCCGTCGGTGGACCTCGTCGTCGACGTCGCCGCCCCCGCCGACAAGCGGCAGATCCCCCATGGCAAGCAGCGGTCGGTACCGCGCGACGACTACGACGGCGTCTCGTTCACTCCCACGTCCGGCATCTGGCAGAGCGTCTGGCTCGAAGGACGCGCCCGGACGTACGTCGAGCAGCTGGAGATCCGAGGCGACTCCCTCACCGGTTTCGACCTCCAGGGACGACTCGCCGGCGACGCGGCGTCCGGGGAGACACCGGTCATCGTCGCCGTCACGTCCGGCTCCGACGCTTCCGAGGCTGTGGAGCTGGTCCCCGACGACGAGGGCACCTTCTCCGGGCGACTCGACATCACCACTCCGAGGCTGTGGGCACCGGCCGATCCTCACCTCTACTCCTTGACCGTCACGACGGCGGGCGACGACACCTCCCCGGGAGAGCTCGTCACGTACACGGCCGGCCTCCGCAGCATCGCCGCGGACGGAGGACACCTCACGCTCAACGGAGAGCGTCTCTACGTCCGCGGGGTCCTGGACCAGGGGTACTGGCCGGAGACCGGCATGACCGCTCCCGACGACACCGCACTCGTCGCAGACCTCGAGCTGGCCAAGGAGCTCGGCTACAACCTCGTCCGGAAGCACATCAAGCTCGAGGACCCCCGATGGCTGCACCACGCCGACCGCTTGGGCGTCCTCGTCTGGGCCGAGCCTCCGGGCCCGAGCCGCTGGAGCCTCGACGCCGCGCGCCGGTTCGAGGACCAGCTGGCCCCGATGGTCGAGCGCGACGGCAACCATCCCTGCATCGTCATCTGGGGCCTCTACAACGAGGAGTGGGGCCTGGACTGGAACATCCCCGGGAGCGACGAGCGTGCGTCCGCGGCGGTGAGCGCGTACGACCTGCTCCGATCCCTTGATGACACCCGCCCGGTCGTCGACAACTCCGGATGGGCCCACGTGCGCACGGACCTGGTCGACTGGCACTACTACGACGAGGACCCCGCCGCGTGGGCGACGAACGTCGCAGGCCTCGCCGACGGCTCACGCGAGACCTTCCCCGTGAGGCTCGGGCCGGACTACCTCGTGGACAAGGCTCTCTACTCAGGACCCCAGCACCCGCGGACGGGCCTTCCGCTGCTCAACAGCGAGTACGGGGCCGGCTTCACCAGCCTCGAGCGAGGATGGCACCTGCGGTGGCAGACCCAGGAGCTGCGGCGACACGACCGGTTCGCCGGGTACGTCTACACCGAGCTCACGGACGTGGAGCACGAGATGGCGGGGATCGTCGACGCCGACCGCCGGCCGAAGGACCACGGCGGTGTGAGCGTCGCCGACGTCAACGCCCGCACGGTTCTCGTCATCGACCTCGTCCCGGCAGCCGCGGGAGCCGACCTCCCTCCGACCGACGATCCGGTGCGCCTCGATGTGCACGTCTCGCATCACGGCGGGCGAGCACACATCCGCGTGGCCGGAAGCTGGGCGCCCTACGGACAGCCGGTCCCGCCGGCCCCTGCCGAGGGCTCGACGCACACCGAGGCGACGGAGGTGTGGCCTTTCGTCCTCAGCGAACCCTCCACGATCACACTTCCCGAGCCTCCGGCGGTGATGTGTCGAGCTCACCTGTGGGCGCTCGACGAGGACGGCACCGTTCTGGCCCGGGCCTACGTCGACGTCGCACCCGTCGAAGCAGCCAACCGTCCGTGAGGGGCGGCCGCTGCCGACCCATCGGACATGCCCGGACCCTCCGTCGGACCCTTGATGGCGGCTTCGCTCGGGTCCTGTGGCTGGAGCACCGCACCCCCTCCGGAAGTCGTCGTGTGGAAGGTCGGCTCCCTCGGGCAGCACAGACCGGCGTCGGTCGTGGCCCTGTGCATGCGGTACTCTCGTCACCGCGCGACAGGCCTAGACGGGGAATCACCCCGAATCGGACCCGTCGCGGACGTGCGTACAGCGCACACCCGGCCAGGTAGCTCAGTTGGTACGAGCGTCCGACTGAAAATCGGAAGGTCGGCGGTTCGACCCCGCCCCTGGCCACCACTGGAGCCGCAGCGACCCCCGGGTCCTGCGGCTTCCTGGTTACGACCGACACGGTGCCGCCGACGGCACCGGGCGAAAGGCCGGATGAGCACGTGGAAGCGGGTGCAGCCCCTCATCATGCTGGGCGTCAGCGCCCTCATCGTGACGGCCGGCATCGTGGGGCTCTCGGAGGGACGGACGGGTACCGGCTGGTTCCAGGTCGGCGGCGGCATCGCGCTGGCCGCGATCGTCGTCTACGAGGCCAAGGTCATCGAGCCGCGTCGCCGCGCGCGTGACGAGCAGCGCAGCCGCCGCTGACTCCTCGGCGTCGAGGCCCGGCGTCGCGGGTCCGGTCTCGACCCGGCCGCCCCGGCCGCGCGGTGGTACGCCTCGGGGCGCATGATGCGAGGAGACCCCGACGCGAAGGAGCCGCACCATGGAGTACACCCGACTCGGCAGCACCGGCCTGACCGTGAGCCGCATCGCGCTCGGCTGCATGACGTACGCCGACGCCTCGAAGGGCAACCACCCGTGGGCCCTCGACGAGGAGACGTCCGGCGCCTTCTTCCGCCAGGCCGTCGAGCTCGGCATCACGTTCTGGGACACCGCGAACGTCTACAGCGCGGGCACGTCCGAGGAGTTCGTCGGGCGTGCGATCCGCGAGTACAGCCGCCGCGAGGACGTCGTGCTCGCGACGAAGGTCCACGGCCGCATGCACGTCGGCCCGGGCGGGTCGGGCCTGTCCCGCAAGGCGATCCTCGAGCAGGTCGACGCCTCGCTGACCCGGTTGGGCACCGACTACGTGGACCTCTACCAGATCCACCGGCTCGACCCCGAGGTCCCGGTCGAGGAGACGATGGAGGCGCTGCACGACGTCGTCAAGGCCGGCAAGGCCCGGTACATCGGCGCCTCGTCGATGTACGCCTGGCAGTTCGCGACGATGCAGCACGCCGCCGACCTGAACGGCTGGACCCGGTTCGTCTCGATGCAGGACCAGTACAGCCTCCTCATGCGCGAGGAGGAGCGCGAGATGTTCCCGCTCCTCGCCGCGCAGGGCGTCGGGTCGATCCCGTGGAGCCCTCTGGCGCGCGGCCGGGTGGCACGCCCGTGGGGTGAGCAGACGAACCGCTCCGGCACGGACGAGTTCGGCAAGCGCCTGTTCCAGGACAGCGATGCCGACATCGTCGGGGCCGTCGAGCGGATCGCCACGGACCGCGGTGTCCCGATGGCGGCGGTCGCGTTGGCCTGGGTCCTGCGCAATCCCGTCGTCGACGCCCCGATCGTCGGCGCGACGAAGGAGCACCACCTCGTCGACGCCGTCGCCGCCCTGGACGTCGACCTCACCGACGACGAGGTCGACGCGCTCGAGGCCGCCTACACCCCGCGCGAGCCCACCGGCTTCTGAGCCCCGTCCCCGGGCTGCACGGACCACGACTCGGTCGGGGACCTGGTGGGCGGGTGCTCGGGATGGGGGTGGGCGGGCGCTCGGAGCGAGGGCGGCCGGCCTCCCGGACGGGTGTCTGCCGCGGAACGCTCCGGATCCGGAGGGGATCCACCGGATCCGGAGCATTCCGTGAGACCCCTTGTCCGGGGTCCGCCGACGACCGCCGCCGCCGCCGGTCAACCGCCCTACCGGCCCGCGGGTCGCCGGATCCATCCGTCCCTCGATGTCGGTGGGCGGTTGCCCGGCCGCTCGTCCCTCGTGGTCAGTGGCCCTGCCGGCCCTCCGGGGGCGGGAGGCCGCACGCGGCGCGCACGTGCTCGGCGACCATCGCCATTGTCGATCGAGCACGCACGGGGTCCTCGGTGAGGAAGTAGTGGTCGCAGCCGGGCGACACGTCGTGCGTGACGTCGACGCCGGCGTCACGCAGCCGCGCGGCGTACCGGTCGCCGTCGGGGCGCAGGGCGTCGCGCTCCCCCGTCATGACGACGGTCGGCGGCAGGCCGGACAGGTCCTCGGCGAGCAGGGGTGAGGCGTAGGCCTCGGCCCGACGGGCGGCGTCGGGGAAGTACACCCGGCGCACCAGCCGGCGCAGGCCGGGGTCGACCATGCCCGGGCCGTCGGGCACGTCCGCTGCGAGGTCGAGGGCGGGGACCCCGAGGACCTGGAGGACCGGGCTGGCGGTGCCCTCGTCCCGGACCTGCAGGCACACCGACGCGGCGACGTTGCCGCCGGCGCTGAACCCGCTGACGACGAGGCGACGGCCGTCGACGCCGTACTCGCCGCCGTGTGCCGCGAGCTCCGCGGTGACGTCGGCGGCCTGCTCGTGCCCGACGGGGTAGCGGACCTGCGGAGCGACGGACCAGTCGACGTTCGCGACGGCTGCGCCGGTCGTCGCGACGAGGTAGCGGCACCACCAGTCGTCCATCTCGGGGTAGCGCATGACGAAGGCCCCGCCGTGGAGGTGGACGACGACCGGCGGCGGCTCGGCGGAGCCGACAGGCCGGTACAGGTGCACCGGGACGGAGCCGTGCCGGGTGGGGACGCGCAGCCGCTCGGGTGCGGGGAGGTCCTGGCCGGCGAACCGCAGCGGGTCGCCGTAGCGGACGGTGTACGGCGCCGACCGCTGCATGAGCCACGCGCGCACGTCGTCCCAGGCGGTCATGCTGCTGGTTCGTCGTGTCGACCGCCGGTGGATGGCCCGGTCCGTCGTCGAGGGGTCAGCGCGCCGTCGCGTCGAGGACGGCCCGTGCACCGGCCGCGACGACGGCGGCGTCGGAGGTCACCGCGACGAACCCGATGCCCTGCGCACGCAGCAGCGCGGTGTTCTCCGGGGTCCCCGCGAAGGCGCCGACGGCGATGCCCTGGCGCTCGGCCGCTGCGACGACCCGCGGGACCGGTGCGCCCTCGCTCCGGTCGGCGAGGAGCGCCTCGGGCGTCGTCCCGTGCGAGAGCGCGAGGTCGAGCGGACCGACGAAGAGCCCGTCGACGCCCGGGGTGGCCGCGATGCCGTCGACGTCGTCGAGCGCACCGGGGGTCTCGACCATGACCCAGCAGCGGACGGCCTCGTTCGCCGCCTCGACGTCCGGGGCGTCCCCGCCCCAGAGCGGCGGGAACGGCCCCCAGCTGCGCTCACCGAGCGGCGGGTACCGCGCGGCGAGGGCGGCCCGCTCGGCGTCGGTCCGACCGGTGACCGAGGGGACGACGACGCCCGACGCCCCGGCGTCGAGCGCCGCCCCGATCCACGCCGGGTCGACGCCCGGGACCCGGACGAGCCACGGCACCGGCGCGTCGGCGAGCGCCCGGCCGACGGCGTGCAGCCGGCCGCGGTCGACCGGCCCGTGCTGCGCGTCGACGGCGAGCCAGTCGAACCCTGCGCGGACGAGGCGCCGGAGCAGGTCGAGGTCGGCCGTGCTCGTCCAGATCCCGCGGCTCACGTCCATGCCGCCCATCCTCGCAGCGGCCCGGACGGAGCGACGCCCGGCCGCGCCCCCGGGCCGGACGCCCCGGGTCAGGCCGGGCCGAGGGCGCGGACCGCGTC
The DNA here is from genome assembly GCF_018139485.1 of Phycicoccus avicenniae. Classification (GTDB taxonomy): domain Bacteria; phylum Actinomycetota; class Actinomycetes; order Actinomycetales; family Dermatophilaceae; genus Phycicoccus; species Phycicoccus avicenniae. Next base: position 104,406 of record NZ_JAGSNF010000001.1, on the reverse strand, counting down.
GAGGATGTCCGCCTCGGCGACGGTCTTGTCGTCGCGGTAGCGCAGGACGCGCGCGAAGCGGAGCGCGACGCCGCCGGGGTAGCGCGAGGACCGCTGGATGCCGTCGAGCGCGATCTCGACGACCTGCTCCGGCCGCACCGTCACGACGTAGCCGTCCGTCGGCCCGTCGGCGAGGTCGGTGAACCGCTGCGTCTGCCAGCTGAGCATCTCGTCGGTCATCCCCTTGAACGTCTTGCCGACCATGACGAACCCGTCGCCGTCGCGCGCGCCGAGGTGGATGTTCGACAGCCATCCCTTCCGGCGGCCGGACCCCCGCTCGACGGCGAGGACGACGAGGTCGAGGGTGTGCACCGGCTTCACCTTGACCCAGCCGCTGCCCCGTCGACCGGCGGCGTACGGGCTCGCGGCGTCCTTGACGACGACACCCTCGTGACCGGCCGCGACGAGGTCGTCGAAGAACCGCCGCGCCTCGGCCGGGTCGGCGGTCCGCAGCCGCGGGACGACGAGGTCGGGGGCGAGCGCCGTGAGCACCTCGTCCCGCTCGGCTGCGGGGGCGTCGACGAGGTCGCGCCCGTCGGCGTGCAGCACGTCGAAGAGGAACGTCGTGAGCGGGACCTCCGCGCGCAGCCGGTCGACGTCCGCCGAGCTCGCGGTCCGGGCGCCGGTCACCTGGAACGGCTGCGGCCGGCCGCCCTCGCCGAGCGCGATGGCCTCCCCGTCGAGGACGAGGTCCCCGCCTGGGAGCCCGGCGACGGCCTCGACGACCTCGGGCACCCGGTCGGTGATGACGTCGAGGCTGCGGGTGAGGACGCTGACGTCCCCGTCGCGCCGGTGGACCTGGACCCGGATGCCGTCGAGCTTGCCGTCGACGAGCATCGGCGCGCCGGCGAACCCCTCCACCGCCTCCTCGACGGTCTTCGCCGACGCGGCGAGCATCGGCCGCAGCGGCCGACCGACGACGAGCCGCACCGCCTCGAGCGCCTCCTGCCCGCCGGCCGCGGCGATCCGGGCGACCTCGTGCGTCACCCCGGCGAGCATGACGGCGCGCCGCACGACCACGTCGGGCACCCCGTAGGCGCTCCCGACCGCGGCGGTGACGACGCCGTCGAGCGCGCCCTGGCGGAGGTTCCCCGTCATGAGGTCGCGCAGGAACCGCTGCTCGTCCGCCGTCGCCCGCTCGAACAGCCGGGCGACCTCGGCCCGACGGGCGGCGGTCGACCCGGCCCCGGCGGAGGCGGCGAGCCGGTCGAACGCGGCGTCCACCTCCGCGACCGAGAGCGACGGCTCCCCGGCCGGGTCGGGCAGTGACGAGAGCGAGCGGTACCCGACCCCGAGCCGGCGCTGCGGGAGCACCCCGGACAGGAAGGCGACGACCGTCCCCACGTCGGCGTCCGAGGCCCGGGCGAGCAGACCGGCGATGGCCTCGGTCTTCGCCGTGCGGGAGCGCGTGGCGGCGGCGGTCCGGGACACCTCGACGAGGTCGGCGAGCGTCACGGCACCGCGGGTGGGGGCGTCGTCCGTCATCCCCTCATCCTGCTCCCCCGCACCGACACCGGTCGTGCCGACGGACGAGCCGGACCGTCAGCCGTCGAGGCGCTCAGCCGTCGGGCCGCTCAGCCGTCGAGACGCATCGGGAGGTGCGGGATGCCGTCCTCGACGAACTCGGCGCCGTCCCGGACGAACCCGAAGCGCGCGTACCAGTGCTCGAGGTGGGTCTGGGCGTCGATGACGACCGGTCCCCGCCGGGTCGCGAGCGCCGCCTGCACCATCTGCGCCGCCACGCCCGCGCCACGCGCCACCCCTGCCGTCGCCACCCGCCCCATCCGGGTCACCCCGTCGCCCTCGTCGAGGACGCGCAGGGTCGCGACGACCGAGCCGCCCGCCGACTCGGCCCAGAACTGGACCGTCCCCGCTTCCAGGTCACGCCCGTCGATGTCCGGGTAGAGGCACTCCTGCTCGAGGACGAAGACGTCCTGGCGCAGCCGCAGCACGTCGTGCAGGACGGCGGCGGACAGCTCGCGGGTCGGGGCGGAGCGGACGACGGTCATCAGCCCATCCTCGCGCAGGCGGGTCCCGAGGCAGCGGCTCCCCTCCGAGACCGATCGGCACGAACCCGGCCGCCCCCGCCGCCCCACGCCGGCGCCCGAGGAGGCAGGGTGGGGGCATGGACCACGACACGAAGATCACGGTCAGCCGCACGATCGACGCCCCCGCCGCCGAGGTGTTCGACGTGCTCACCCTCCCCCGCAACCACGTGCAGCTCGACGGCTCCGGGTTCGTCGTCTCCGACGAGCACGCCGACCGCATCACCGGGACCGGCCAGGTGTTCACGATGAACATGACCGGCGACCACATGGGTGGCGAGTACAAGACGGACAACCACGTCGTCGGCTTCGAGCCGAACAAGCTCCTCGCCTGGAAGACCGCGCCCGCCGGCACCGAGCCGCCCGGCTGGGAGTGGGTCTGGGAGCTCACCCCGCAGGGCCCGGACAGCACCGAGGTGAGCTGCACCTACGACTGGAGCGCGGTCACCGACAAGGAGCTGCTGAAGAAGGTCTCCTTCCCGCTCGTGTCCCAGGAGCAGATGGAGAACAGCCTGGCCTCGCTCGCCGCGGCCGTCGACTGAGCCACCCTCAGCGGCTCCGGCCCGGCACCCGTCCGGGGTGGGGCCGCTCGGCGGGACCCACCCGGGGTTCCGCCGGCCCGGTCCGGGGCACCAGGATGAGGGGATGAGCCACGCACCGCTGCCGGCCCTCATCGTGCTCGACGTCAACGAGACGCTCTCCGACCTCTCCCCGGTCGCGACCGCCTTCACCGACCTCGGGCTGCCCGACCACCTCGCCGCGACGTGGTTCGCGGGCACGCTGCGGGACGGGATGGCGCTCACCGTCGTCGGGGAGAACCCGGTGTTCGCCGACCTGGCCCGGGCCTCCTTCCACTCCCTCGTCGGGGGTCGCGCCGACGCCCCGGACGACCTCGACGCCGCCGCGGACCAGGTGCTCGAGGCCTTCACGACCCTGCCGCTCCACCCCGACGTCGAGCCCGGGCTGCGCGCCCTCGACGACCTCGGCATCCGGCTCGTGACGCTGAGCAACGGGTCGGTCGAGGTCGCGCAGGGCCTCGTCGAGCGCAACGACCTCGGCGGCGTCCTCGACGAGCTGTTGTCGGTGACGGACGCCCCGCTGTGGAAGCCGGACCCGCTCGCCTACAAATACGCCCTGTCGACGTGCGAGGTCGAGCCGGAGGACGCGATGCTCGTCGCCGTCCACCCCTGGGACGTGCACGGCGCCGCCACCGCCGGGATGCGGACCGCCTACGTCGCCCGGTCCGGGGCGCCGTACCCGCACGACACGATGCGCTCGCCGGAGCTCACCGTCTCCTCGCTCACCGACCTCGCCGACCGGTTCGCGGACTAGCCCCCGGCGGTCTCCACGACGACGACGTGGAGGGTCCGCGGGCCGTGGACGCCCTCGACCCGGTCGAGCTCGATGTCGCTCGTCGCCGACGGCCCGCTGACCCACGTCTGCGGCCGCCCGGCGTCGAGGAGCGCGAGCGCGTCGGGGACGTCGGGGACGACCTGGTCGGCGCGGACGACGCACACGTGGACGTCCGGGACGAGACTGATGGCCCGCCGGCCCTGGCCGAGGCCGTGGTCGAGGACGATCGTCCCGGTCTCGGCGACCGCGACCCGGCAGTCGGTGACGACCGCGGCGACGGCGTCGAGGTCGGTCGCCGACAGCCCGTCGTCGACCCGGGCGCCGGGCACCTCGACGGACAGCCCCTCCGGGACGACGACGTCGCCCTCCGGCAGGGCGGCGGTCACCCGGGCGGCGACCTCGTCCGGGCTGCAGCGCTCGACGACGGCACGGTAGTCGGCGACCCGCTCGCAGAAGACGTCGAGCGTGTCCGGACCGGCCGCCACACCGGGCGGCGAGGCCACGGGCTCGGGCGACGCCGTCGTCCCGGCGAGCGCGGACCGCACCCGGTCGAGGATCTCCTCGCGGGCGTCGCTCATCGGGCACCTCCGGGCTCGTCGTCGGCCTCGGTACGGCCACGCACGGCCGGACCCTCCCCGGCTCGGCCTTCCTCGAGCCGGTCCTCCTCGGTCCGGCCGCCGTCGGTGCGGGCCCACCAGTCGCGGAAGGACTCGGCGGGCGGCGCCGGCAGGTCCCGCGCCCCGGTCCACGCCGCCCCCGGACCCGGCAGCCGTCCGGCCGCCCGGCGCCCACCCGGGAGGGCGGACCGGCCGAGCCGGCCGAGCACCCGCCCGGCGAGGCCGGACGCCTTCTCCGCGAGCCCGAGCCGCGAGGCGTCGCCGAAGGCCCAGCCGGTCCCGCGCATCGCGAGCGCCTCGGGCTTGGGCACGGGGTCGTCGCGGTGGGCGTCGACGACCTGTGTGCGCAGGTGGACGAGGACCTCGGGGATGTCGATCCGGACCGGGCACACCTCGAAGCACGCGCCGCAGAGCGAGGACGCGTACGGCAGGGCGTCGTCGCGCGGATCACCCGGTCCGTGGAGCAGCGGGTTCAGGATCGCCCCGATCGGCCCGGGGTACACCGAGCCGTAGGCGTGCCCGCCGACCCGCTCGTAGACCGGGCACACGTTGAGGCAGGCCGAGCAGCGGATGCAGCGCAGCGCCTGCCGTCCGACCTCGTCGGCGAGCGCCCGGGTGCGGCCGTTGTCGAGGAGGACGACGTGCACCTCCTGCGGCCCGTCACCGGGCGTCACCCCGGACCACGACGAGGTGTACGGGTTCATCCGCTCCCCGGTCGAGGAGCGCGGCAGCAGCCGCAGCAGCGGGTCGAGCTCGGCCCACGTCGGGACGACCTTCTCGATGCCGACGACGGAGACGAGGACCTCCGGCAGGGTGAGGCACATCCGGCCGTTGCCCTCGGACTCGACGACGACGAGCGTGCCGGTCTCGGCGACCGCGAAGTTCGCCCCGGAGACTGCGACCCTCGCGCGGAGGAACTTCTCCCGCAGGTGCTCGCGGGCGGCGGCGGCGAGGACGGCCGGCTCGTCGGTGAGGTCGTCGGGGGCGGGGCGCCCGGCGGCGGCCATCCGGCGGAGGAAGATCTCGCGGATCTCGGCCCGACCCTTGTGGATCGCGGGGACGAGGATGTGGCTCGGCAGGTCCTCGCCGAGCTGGACGATGAGCTCGGCGAGGTCGGTCTCCCACGCGGCGACGCCCTCGGCGGCGAGCGCCTCCTCGAGCCCGATCTCCTGGGTCGCCATCGACTTCACCTTGACGACCTCGCGGGCGTCGTGGTCCTTCGCGACACGGGCGACGACGGCGCACGCCTCGGCGGCGTCGCGGGCCCAGTGGACGGTCGCCCCCGCCTCCGTGAGCGTCCGCTCGAGGGTCAGCAGGTGCTCGTCGAGGCCGTGCAGCGCCCGGTCCTTGACGGCTGCGCCGGCGACGCGCAGGTCCTCCCACCCGTCGACCTCCTCGACGACGCGGGCCCGCTTCGCGCGGATCGTCCCGGTGGCGTGCGCGAGGTTGTGCCGCAGCCGGGTGTCCCCGAGCGCGGCCCGGGCCGCCTCGGGGAAGGCCGGCATGCCGACGAAGGTGCGGCTCATCGCAGCGCCTCCGCCCGGTCCTCGGTCGCGGCGAGCACCTCGGCGAGGTGCATCGTGCGCACCCCCGCACGCTGCCGGGACAGCAGCCCGCCGATGTGCATGAGGCAGGAGGAGTCGCCGGCGACGAGGACCTCGGCTCCGGTGTCGCGGACGTGGCGGGCCTTGTCGGAGCCCATCGCGACGGAGGTGTCGGCGTTCTTCACGGCGAACGTGCCGCCGAACCCGCAGCACTCGGCGGCCGCCGGCAGCTCACGCAGGCGCAGGCCGCGGACCGACTCGAGCAGGCGTCGCGGCTTGTCGCCGACACCGAGCATCCGCAGCGAGTGGCACGTCGGGTGGTACGTCACCGTGTGCGGGAAGTAGGCGCCGACGTCGGTGACGCCGAGGACGTCGACGAGGAACTCGGACAGCTCGTGGACGAGCGGCGACGTGCGCTCGACGGCGGACGCGAGCGCGTCGTCCCCGGCCCGCGCGGCGACGAGGCCCTGCTGGTGGCGGGCCGACCCGGCGCACGACCCGGACGGGGTGACGACGGCGTCGTAGCCCTCGAACGCCTCGACGAACCGGCGGACGGCGGGGACCGCCTCGTCGAGGTAGCCGGTGTTCACCATCGGCTGCCCGCAGCACGTCTGGGCGGCGGGGAACTCGACGTCCACCCCGAGCCGGCGCAGGAGCCGCACCGTGGCCTTCCCGACGTCGGGGAACATCGCGTCGTTGACGCACGTGACGAGCAGCGCGACCCTCATCGCCTCATCCTCCCCGAGGAAGGCGCCCTTCGGCAGCCTCCCAGTCGGCGATCCCCTCCGGCTCGTACCGCGTGATCCGGTGCGTGGCCCGGACGAGGCCCCGCATCGCCGCGAGGTCGGGCAGGTCCGCGCCGAGGGCCCGGGCCTGGACGAGGACGTTGCCGAGCGCGGCCGCCTCGACCGGACCGGCGAGGACGGGGGCCCCGCACGCGTCGGCGGTGAGCCGGCACAGGAGGGCGTTGAGCGACCCACCGCCGACGACGTGGACGGTCCGCACGTCGCGGCCGGCGAGGCGGGCGGCCGTCCTCAGGTGTCGCCGGTACGCGAGGGCGAGGCCGTCGAGGACGCAGCGGGTGACCTCCGCCGGGGTGACCGGCTCGGGCTCGCCGGCCGCGCGGGCGAGGGCGCGCAGCCGGTCCGGCATCGGGTCGTCCGCCGTGCCGGGCGGCAGGAGCGAGGGGTCGTCGACGTCGACGACGGTCCGCAGGGCGGGGACGTCCACCGCCGCCACGAGGACGGCCTCGAGCGTCGCCCCCGGCTCGCCGGCGTCGGCCCACGCCCGGAGGCACTCGCCGAGCACCCAGAGGCCCATGACGTTCTTGAGGAAGCGGACCGTGCCGTCGACCCCCGTCTCGTTCGTGAAGTCCGCGGCCCGGGCGTCCTCGGTGAGCACCGGTGCGTCGAGCTCGAGGCCGACGAGCGACCACGTGCCGGACGAGACGTACGCCGTTCCCGGGCCCTCGGACGGCACGGCGACGACGGCCGAGGCGGTGTCGTGCGACCCGACCGCGACGACGGGGACGTCGTCGGTGAGCCCGACCTCGCGCGCCACGTCCGCCCGGACCGGGCCGAGCACCGAGCCCGGCTCGCGGATCGGCGGGAGGATGCCGGCAGGCAGCCCGAGCCGGTCCAGCAGCGAGGTCGCCCATCGTCCGGTCCGCACGTCGTACAGCTGGGTCGTCGACGCGTTCGTCCGCTCCGCCCCCACGGCGCCGGTGAGCCAGTGCCCGAGCAGGTCCGGCAGGAGCAGCAGGGTCTCGGCCGCCCCGAGGGCCGCGGTCCCCCGCGCGGCGACGAGCTGGAAGAGGGTGTTGAAGTCGAGGAGCTGGAGCCCGGTCACGGCGTAGAGCTCGTCGGCGGGGACGACCTCGAGCACCCGGGCCGGCACCCCGTCGGTCCGGCGGTCGCGGTGGCTGAACGGGGTCCCGACGAGCGCCCCGTCCCGGTCGAGGAGCCCGTGGTCGACGGCCCACCCGTCGATGCCGACGCCGTCGACCGGTCCGCCGCCGGCGGCCTCCCGCAGCCCGGTGAGGACCTCGCGGTAGAGCCCGACGACGTCCCAGTGCAGCGAGCCGCCGAGCCGCACGGCCCCGTTGGGGAAGCGGTGCACCTCCTCGAGGTCGAGCACGCCGGGCGCGACGCGTCCCACCATGACCCGGCCGCTCGTCGCGCCGAGGTCGACGGCGACGAGCCGCAGCCCGCCGGTCGTCATCGGAGGAAGGCCGCCGCCACACCGGAGTCGACGGGCACGTGCAGCCCCGTCGTCCGGCTCATGTCCGGCCCCACGAGCGCGAGGACCGCGGCGGCGCAGTGCTCCGGCAGGACCTCCTGCTTGAGGAGGGTCCGCTGGGCGTAGAACGCGCCGAGGTCCTCCTCGTCGACGCCGTAGACCTTGGCACGGTTGGCGCCCCAGCCGCCGGCGAAGATCCCGGACCCGCGCACGACCCCGTCGGGGTTGACGCCGTTGACCCGGACCCCGTGCTCGCCGAGCTCGGCCGCGAGCAGCCGCACCTGGTGGGCCTGGTCGGCCTTGACCGCCGAGTAGGCGATGTTGTTGGGGCCGGCGAAGACCGAGTTCTTCGAGGAGATGTAGACGATGTCCCCGCCCATCCCCTGCTCGACGAGCACCCGGGCCGCCGCCTGGCTCACGAGGAAGGACCCCTTCGCCATGACGTCGTGCTGCCGGTCCCAGTCGGCCTCGGTCGTCTCAAGCAGCGACTTCGACAGCGACAGCCCGGCGTTGTTGACGACGAGGTCGAGTCCGCCGAACCGGAGCACCGTGGCGTCGACCATCGCCCGTACCTGGGCGGCGTCGGCGACGTCCGCGGCGATGCCGAGGGCGACATCGGCTCCGCCGATCTCCGCGGCCGCGGCGACCGCCTTGTCCTCGTCGAGGTCGGCGACGACGACGCACGCGCCCTCGGCGGCGAGCCGGGTCGCGATCGCCTTGCCGATCCCGCTCGCCGCGCCGGTGACGAGCGCCACCCGGGTGGCGAGCGGCTTGGGCCGCGGCATCCGCTGCAGCTTGGCCTCCTCGAGCGCCCAGTACTCGATGCGGAACTTCTCGGACTCGTCGATCGGGGCGTAGCTCGACAGGCCCTCGGCGCCGCGCATGACGTTGATCGCGTTGACGTAGAACTCGCCGGCGACCCGCGCGGTCTGCTTGTCCTTGCCGTAGGTGAACATCCCGATGCCGGGGACGAGGACGACGAGCGGGTCGGCGCCGCGCATCGCCGGCCAGTCCCCACCGAGGGCGGTCGCGTTGCGCTCGTAGTAGCCGCGGTAGTCCTCGCGGTACTGCTCGTGCAGCTCCTCGACCCGGGCCCGGACCTTGTCCATCGGGGCGTCCGGTGGCAGGTCGAGGACCATCGGCTTGACCTTGGTCCGCAGGAAGTGGTCGGGGCAGGAGGTCCCGAGCCCGGCGAGCCGCGGGTGGTTGCGGGCGGCGAGGAAGTCGAGGACGACCTTGCTGTCCGTGAAGTGGCCGACCATCGGCCGGTCCGTGGAGGCGACGCCCCGCAGCAACGGCGCGAGCTCCGCGGCCCGCGCGCGGCGCCTGGCCGGGCTCAGCGGTGCGTACTTCTTCAGCGGCGCCCCGAACGGGTCCTTGCCGCTGTGGGCCTTGATGTACCTTTCCGCGGTGCGGATGACCCACAACGAGTTCCTGCGGCACTGCTCGGAGCTCTCGCCCCAGGCGGTGATGCCGTGCCCGCCGAGGATGCAGCCCACGGCCTGCGGGTTCTCCTCCTTGATCGCGGCGATGTCGAGGCCGAGCTGGAAGCCGGGCCGGCGCCAGGGCACCCAGACGACCTTGTCGCCGTAGATGGTCCGGGTCAGCGCCTCGCCGTCGGCCGCCGTGGCGATCGCGATGCCCGCGTCGGGGTGCAGGTGGTCCACGTGCGGCGCGTCGACGAGCCCGTGCATCGCGGTGTCGATCGACGGGGCCGCCCCGCCCGTGCCGAAGAGGCAGTGGTCGAACGCGGCGACCATCTCGTCCTCGCGCTCGACCCCGGGGTAGACCTCGGTGAGCGCCCGGACCCGGTCCAGGCGCAGGACGGCCAACCCGGCGGGGGTCAGGGTCCCGAGGTCGCCACCGGACCCCTTGACCCACAGCAGCTCGACGTCCCGGCCCGTCACGGGGTCGGTGGCCGACCCCTTCGCCGAGGTGTTGCCGCCGGCGTAGTTCGTCGTCCTCGGGTCGGCGCCCAGGCGGTTGGACCGCTCGACGAGTGCCTCGACCGTCTCGTTCGTCCCGCTCACGTGCTCAGCCCCATCCTGCCTGGGTCCCACCGACCCGCTCGTCCTCGATCCGTTCCTGGTGCCCGCTCCCGACGTACGCCCGCATCGGGTCGCCCGGCAGGCCGCGCTCCTCGCGCCAGTGCGCGAGGTCGGCCCGGACGTCGGTGTAGAAGGCGTCCATGAAGATCTCGTTCGCGAGGAGGACGTCGCCCTCCTCCTGAGCGGCGGCGAGCGCCTCCCGGTCCAGGAGCAGCGCCCGGGCGAGCATCTCCTGGACGTTGAGCACCGAGCGGATCTGGCCGGGGATCTTCTTCTCGATGTTGTGGCACTGGTCGAGCATGAGCGCGACGTCGCTGCCCGGGCCGTACCCGCCGCCGCGCACGACCTCGACGAGGATCCGGTACAGCTGGTAGGGGTCGGCCGCCCCGACGATGAGGTCGTCGTCGGCGTAGAAGCGGCTGTTGAAGTCGAACGAGCCGAGCTTCCCCAGCCGCAGCAGCTGGGCGACGATGAACTCGATGTTCGTCCCGGGCGCGTGGTGGCCGGTGTCGAGGCACACCATCGCGCGCTCGCCGAGGGCCGCCACCTGCACGTAGGACGTGCCCCAGTCCGGGACGTCCGTGTGGTAGAACGCCGGCTCGAAGAACTTGTACTCGAGCACGAGGCGCTGGTCGTCGGCGAGCCGGTCGTAGATCGTCGACAGCCCCTCGTGGAGGCGGTCCTGGCGCGCCCGCAGGTCGCCCTGCCCCGGGTAGTTCGTTCCCTCCGCGAGCCAGATCTTCAGGTCGCGCGACCCCGTCGCGTGCATGACGTCGATGCACTCGAAGTGGTGGTCGATCGCCTTCTGCCGGATCTTCGGGTCCGTGTGCGTCAGGGCGCCGAGCTTGTAGTCGTCGTCCTGGAACGTGTTGCTGTTGATGGTCCCGATGCGCACGCCGAGGTCCTCGGCGTTCCGGCGCAGCGCCCCGAAGTCGTCGACGAGGTCCCACGGGATGTGCAGCGCGACGCTCGGCGCGAGACCCGTGAAGCGGTGGACCGTCGCCGCGTCGGCGACCTTCTCCTCGACCGTCCGCGGCGTGCCGGGCGAGCCGAACACCTTGAACCGGGTCCCGGAGTTCCCGTAGGCCCACGAGGGCACCTCGACGGCGAGCGCCGAGAGCGCCTCCGTGATGTCGGCGAAGGCTCTCATCGCGACTCTCCTGTGACGTCGGGGTCCCGCCGGGCGGCACGACGACGTCGCGCGGGCGTGATTTGAAATGTTTCATGCACAATGTACGAGCCCCCCCGGACCGGGTCAACCGCGCGCCGCCGATGGCGGCGGGACCGTGCCACGATGGGGGTCCGGTCCGGTTCCACGGTGGGAGACAGAGAATGAGCGCGGTGTCGCGGGCGGCGAGCGTCAAGGACGTCGCGGAGCGCGCGGGGGTCTCCCTCGGCACCGTCTCGAACGTGCTCAACCGGCCGAGCCTCGTGCGCGAGTCCACGCGCGCCAAGGTCGAGGCCGCGATCGCCGAGCTCGGCTTCGTGCGCAACGAGTCGGCCCGTCAGCTGCGCGCCGGCCGCAGCAGCGTCCTCGCCTACGTCCTGCTCGACGCCCGCAACCCGTTCTTCACCGACGTGGCCCGGGGCATCGAGGACGCGACGAGCGACGCGGGTCTCTCCCTCTTCATGTGCGACAGCCGGGAGGACGCGGTCCGCGAGGCGGCCTACCTCCACAAGCTCGGGGAGCAGCGGGTGCAGGGCGTGCTCATCACCCCCGTCGACCCCACGACGCCGCTGCTCGACGAGCTGCCCGGCCGGGGCACCCCCGTCGTGCTCGTCGACCGGACCCGCGAGCTCTCCGACTGGGGCGGGTGCTGGGTCACGGTCAACGACGTCCTCGGGGGCCGCCTCGCCGTCGAGCACCTGCTCGCCCGGGGTCACCGGCGGATCGCCTTCATCGGCGGGCCCGCCCGCCTCGGGCAGGTCCGCGACCGGCGCGCGGGCGCCCGCGAGGTGTTCGCCGAGTCGGGGCTCCCGGCGCAGGACCTCGTCGAGCTCGCGACCGACTCGCTGAGCGTCGAGGAGGGACGACGCGCCGCCCACCGGCTCCTGTCGATGCCCGCGTCCGAGCGGCCGACCGCGGCGTTCTGCGCGAACGACCTCGTCGCCCTCGGCGTGCTGCAGCGCTGCATCGAGGACGGCGGTCGCGTGCCCGAGGACCTCGCGATCGTCGGCTACGACGACATCGACTTCGCGGCGGCGGCCGCGGTCCCGCTCACGTCGGTCTCGCAGCCCCGCTACGAGCTCGGGTACACGGCCGCGCGGCTGCTCATCGAGGAGCAGAACGACCCCGGGCACGCCCACCAGCAGGTCGAGTTCGACCCGCGCCTCGTGGCCCGGCGCTCGACGGCCGCCGGCTGAGCGAGGGGCGGGGGCGGCCACCACCGGCCCCCCACTCATCCCTCGCCCCCGTCCCGGCCGAGGTCCGCCAGCAGCCCGCGCAGCGACGCGTTCGTCACGCCGGTGCCGGGGAACGTCGCGAGCGACTCCAGGGGGAAGTTGCCGATGACGCTCAGGTGCTCGTCGTCGCCGAGGATCCCGCCGGGCCGTCCGTCCTCGCCCGCACCGATCATCGCGAGGAGCAGCGGTCGGCCCCGCGGGTCCTCCAGCCACTCGCAGAGCGTCGACATCGTCGACAGCGGTCGGCGGCGCGGCGTCGCCTCGAGCACGACCCGGGCCTCGAGCCGGATGTCACGCGAGGACGCCCCGACCTCGACGACGAACGTGCCGGCCTCGACGACCCAGTCGTCGACGACCGTCGACCAGAACGCGAGGTCGCGTGAGGTGAGCCGGACGTGCACCGGGGCGGACTCGCCGGGCTCCAGGTCGACGGCGACGAACGCCCGCAGCTCGCGCGGCGGACGGGCGACGGACGCCTCGGGGTCGCCGACGTAGACCTGCACGACCTCCCGCCCGGCGCGAGGACCGGTGTTGCGGACGGTGCAGCGGACGTCGAGCGCCAGGTCGCCACCGTCCACGGAGCCGCTCGTCGTCACCTCGAGGTCCTCGTGGGTGAACGTCGTGTACGCGAGGCCGTGGCCGAAGGGGTAGGAGACCTCCCGTCCGGTGAGGTCCAGACCCCGGTACCCGACCATGACCCCTTCCCCGTAGTGGACCCGCCCCTCCTCCCCGGGGAAGCCGACGAAGGACGTCGTGTCCGACAGCGCGAGCGGGATGCTCTCGGGGAGCCGTCCACCGGGGGAGGCGACCCCGAGCAGCAGGTCGGCCACGGCTCCCCCGACGGCTTGCCCGCCGAGCCACATCTCGAGCACCGCGTCGGCGTGCGACTCCCACGGGGCGGTGCGCACGACGGAGCCGTTCATGAGGACGACGACGACCCGGTCGCAGACCTCCCTGAGCGCGGCGAGCAGGGCGACCTGGTTGCCGGGCAGGTCGAGGTGGGTGCGGTCGAAGCCCTCGGACTCGGCGTGCGACGGGAGCCCGAGGTGGACGACGGCCACATCCGCCTTCGCCGCGAGGGCGACCGCCTCGCGGACCAGGTCCTCCCGTCCCTCCTCGGAGTCGGTGACGAAGCCCTCCGCGTACTCGACCCGGACGCCCGGCGGGACCCCGGCCCGCAGTGCCTCCAGCGAGCCGTCCGTACGGGTCGCGTTCACCCGCGAGCTGCCGGCCCCCTGGTACCGCGGCTCGACCGCGAAGGGCCCGACGACGGCGACGGTCGCGCCCGCGGCGAGCTCCAGGGGGAGCAGGTCACCGTCGTTCCGCAGCAGGACCGCGCTGCGGGCCGCGGCCACCCGGGCGAGCCGGTGGTGCCGGTCCAGGCGCGCGCTCCGCTCCGGCGTGTCCGCGTCCGCCGACCGTCCGGCCCGGGCCCCGACGAGCCGCAGGATCCGCTCGACCGTCCGGTCGAGGTCTGCGGGGTCGAGGGCACCCGACCGGACGGCGGCCTCCACGGCCAGCTCGCTGTGCCCGAGGTTCGGGGGCATCTCGAGGTCGAGGCCGGCCGCCAGGGCCGCGACGCGGTCGTGGACCGCTCCCCAGTCCGAGACGACGACCCCGTCGAAGCCCCACTCCTCGCGCAGCACCTCGGTGAGCAGCCAGTGGTGCTGCGAGGCGAACTCCCCGTTGACGCGGTTGTAGGCGCACATGACCATCGCCGGGGACGCCTCCCGCACGACCCGCTCGAAGGCCGGCAGGTAGATCTCGCGGAGCGTCCGCTCGTCGACCTCGGCGGAGACGCGCAGGCGGTCGGTCTCCTGGTTGTTCGCGGCGTAGTGCTTGACGCAGGCGCCCGTGCCGTTCTCCTGGATCCCACGGACGAGTGCGGACCCCAGCACCCCCGCGACGTACGGGTCCTCGGAGAAGTACTCGAAGTTGCGCCCGCACAGCGGCGACCTCTTGATGTTCACCCCCGGGCCGAGGAGGACGTGCACCCCGAGGTCGTCGGCCTCCCGCCCGAGGGCGCGACCGACCTCCTCGAGGAGGCCGACGTCGAAGGAGGACGCGAGCGCCGACGCCGTCGGGAAGCACGTGGACGGCAGGCTGCCGGTGTAGCCGCCCTGGTCCTCCGACCGCGGCTGGACCCGCAGTCCGTGCGGCCCGTCGGCCATCGTCACCGCCGGGACCTCGGGACTCTCGAAGGCCGCGGTGTGCCAGAAGTCGCCCCCGATCGTCAGGGCCGCCTTCTGCCGGACGGTCAGCCGGCCCAGCACGTCGGCCACCCAGGCGTCGAGGTCGCCGCCCCCCGGCACGCCCCCGGCGGTCCGCGCGCTCATGCCCGGACCTCCGTCCCGGCCACGGCGTCACCGCGCAGGTGGTGCCGGCCGGGGCCGACCTCCTCCTCGGGCCGACCGGGGAGCATGACGACCGCGACCGTCCCCTCGGGGACCTCGACGTCGACCAGCAGGGCGTCGCCGTCGACCCGCCAGGCGACCGCGGCCCGACCGTGCGGGGTGTCGAGCGAGGTCTCCGCCCGGGTGAGCCCCCCGCCCGGGCGTGGGCGGACGAGGATCCTCCGGTACCCGGGCTCGGCGGGCGCCAGCCCGCCGACGGTCCGATGCATCCAGTCGGCGACCGCTCCGAGGGCGTAGTGGTTGAAGCTCGTCATCTCTCCCGGGTTCACGGACCCGTCCGGCAGCATCGAGTCCCAGCGCTCCCACACCGTCGTCGCCCCCATGGTCACGGGGTAGAGCCAGGACGGGCACTCCTGCTGCATGAGCAGTCCGTAGGCGGTGTCGAGGTGGCCGGTGTCCGTGAGTGCGTCGAGGACGAAGGGGGTGCCGGCGAAACCGGTCGAGATCAGGTGGCCGGACTCCCGGACGAGCTCGTCGAGCCGCTCACCGGCCACCGTGCGGTCCTCCTCGTCGAGGAGACCGAAGACGAGCGTGAGGGCGTACACGGTGACGCAGTCGCTGTGCACCCGACCACCGCGCACGTACTCCCGCCCGAAGGCCTCGCGCAGCGCCGTCGCGGTCTCGCCGGCCTCGCGGGCGACGTCGTCCGCGCCGACCGCCGACGCCATCCGCTCGAGCATCGACGCGGTCCGGTGGGCGCAGGCGGTGGCGACGACCCCCGGGTCGGCCTTGGCGCGGGCCGGGTCGTCCGGCGGGGCGTCCGGGTCGAGCCAGTCGCCGAACTGGAAGCCGGTGTCCCACACACCGGTCGGGGACAGCGAGGCCTGGACGCGGCGCAGATGCCCGAGCATCGAGCCCAGCTGGTCCCGCACGACCGCCTCGTCGCCGTACGCCCACCAGAGCGCCCAGGGGACCCACACCGCGGCGTCCCCCCAGACGGCCGTGGCCCCGAGCTGGTCGGGTCGGAACGGGAACGGGTCGGACTTCAGGGTGTCCGGGACGACGAAGGGGACGACGCCGTCGGCGTGCCGCTGCTCGGCGGCGAGGTCGGCCAGCCAGTCGCGCAGGAAGTCCGCGACGTCGAAGAGGTAGGCGGCGGTCGGTGCGAAGACCGAGATGTCGCCGGTCCAGCCGAGCCGCTCGTCCCGCTGCGGACAGTCCGTCGGGACGTCGACGAAGTTGCCGCGCATGCCCCACACGACGTTGCGGTGGAAGCGGGTGAGCAGGTCGGAGGAGCACTCGAAGCGTCCCGTCCGCTCGACGCGGGACCCAACGACGACCGCGACGAGGTCCTCGGGCCGGACCTCGCCCGGCCACCCCTCGACCTCGACGTAGCGGAACCCGTGGAGCGTGAGGGTGGGCTCGAACCGGTCCTGCGCACCGCTCAGCACGTAGCGGTCGGTCGCCCGGGCGCTGCGCAGGGGGCGGGTCCCCAGCTCGCCGTCCTCGAGCACCTCGGCGTGCCGCAGCACGATCTCGTGCCCGGCGGGGCCGGTCACCGACAGCCGCACCCAGCCGACGAGGTTCTGCCCGAAGTCGACGAGGGTCCGGCCGCTCGGTGAGGTCCAGACCCGCTGCGCCGGCACCTCCTCGTGCCGGACGACCGGCGGACCGACGTAGGGGGTGAGCCGTGCGTGGTCGAAGGGCAGCACGTGGACACCGGACCAGCCCGCGTCGTCGAAGCCCGGCGCGTCCCAGCCGGGCGTCCGACGCCCGGCGTCGATCGTCTGGCCGTCGTAGAGGTCGTTGCTCGTCGTGTCGCTCGGCCCGGCCCGCCACGTCCCGTCCGTCTGCACGACCTGCTCGTGACCGTCGGCGTAGCGGACGGTGAGCTCGGCCAGGGCCCCGAGCTCGTCGGTGTAGAGCGCCCGGCCCCCGGTCCAGCCCAGGCGGCCGCGGGCCCAGCCGTTGCCGAGCCGCAGCCCGAGGACGTTGGTGTCCCGCAGCATCGCCAGGACGTCCACCTCGGCCTGGCGCAGCCGCCACTCGTAGCTGCTCCACCCCGGCGTGAGGACGTCCTCGGACACCGGCTCGCCGTTGAGCGTCGCCTCGACGACGCCGAGCGCCGTGACGAGCAGCCGCGCCGACACGACGTCGCCGTGGCCCGGCTCCAGCGCGAAGG
Source organism: Phycicoccus avicenniae (assembly GCF_018139485.1). Classification (GTDB taxonomy): domain Bacteria; phylum Actinomycetota; class Actinomycetes; order Actinomycetales; family Dermatophilaceae; genus Phycicoccus; species Phycicoccus avicenniae. The sequence goes on along the minus strand of NZ_JAGSNF010000001.1, from coordinate 87,583 downwards.
CCTTGCGGAGCAGCGGGGCACCGCACAGGTCGTCGTCCGGGGCGATCATCTGGGCGGGCGGGGTCATCGGCGACCTTCCTGGTGCGGCGGGCGGGACGGGAGGGGAGGCGTGCTCAGGTGGCGCCGAGGCCGCGGACGAACCCGGCCATCGCGGCGAGGCTGCGGTCGACCTCGGGCAGGGCGGGCGTCCGGTCGAGGTGACCGTGCGGCATCCCGACCGCGAGGTGTCGGGACGTCGCGACCCCGGCCTCGCGCAGGTCGTGCACGAGGCGCTCCGCCGAGGGGCGGAGGTCGTCGTACTCGCTGACGACGACGTGCGTCGGGGGCAGGCCGTGCAGGTCCGAGGACCCGGGGAACGCCTCGGCCGGGAGGTCGTCGAGGCGGCCGACGTACTCCTTGGCCATCCGGTCGACCTCCTCGGCGGTGAAGCGCAGCAGCGGGGGCAGCGTCGCCATCTGGCCCGCCAGGGCCGCGTCGAGGGGCGGCACCGGGTGGTGCACGAAGGGGTAGACGAGGAGCAGCCCGTCGGGCGTGCCGGCCCCTCCGACCGTGCGGCACGCGACCGAGAGGACGAGGCACGCCCCGGCGCTCGCCCCACCGAGGACGGCGGTCCGCGGGTGCGGGACGAGCCGGGTCGTGGCCCACTCCCACACCGACTGCACGTCGTCCACGGGCGCCGGGTACCGGACGTCGCCGCCGACGAGCCGGTAGCCGACGGACACGACCGTCGCCCCGAGCCGGTCGGCGAGCTCGAGGGACACGACGTGGGACTCGCGCATGTCGAGGTCCCCGGCCGCGAAGCCGCCCCCGTGGACCCAGACGACGAGCCGGTCGCCGTCACCCGCCGGTCGGTCGCCCGCGCCCACCGGCCGGTAGACGCGGACGGGCACGTTCGCGTCGTCGCCGGGGACGACCCGGTCCTCGGTCGCGACCTTCGGGGCCTGGTAGGCGCCGGGGTCCTCCGCCCAGCGGGCCAGGCGGGCGGCCACCTCGGGCTCGACCGTCCGTGGCCAGGTCACCCCGTCGAGCAGGTGGAGCCGGTCGGCGAGGTACGGGTCGAGGGGCATCGCGGCGCTCAGCCCTTGACCGCGCCCTCGGACAGGCCCTGCACGAGGCGGCGCTGCACGAAGAAGTAGACGATGACGATGGGCAGGCTCGTCAGGGTGACGTGCGCGAACACGAGGTCCCAGCGGAACGACGCGACCTCGGGGGCCGCCGACGCGAACCGGAAGAGCCCGAGCGGGAGCGTCGCCCGTTCGCCGCCGCGCAGGAGGAAGAGGGCGAAGAGGAACTCGTTCCAGATCGTGATGATGAGGATGACCCCGCCGACGAGCAGCACCGGCAGCAGCGAGGGCAGGATGAGCAGCCGGTAGATCTGCGGCTTCGAGGCCCCGTCGATGGCCGCGGCCTCCTCGATGTCCGGGGACATGGCCCGGACGAACCCGGTGGCGAGGAAGACGACGACGCCGAGACGGGTCCCGACGAGGACGAGGTAGTACCCGAGCCGCGAGCCGTCGATGCCGAGCACCTGCAGCTCGTAGATCGTCGGCAGGATCGCCGGCGGCAGCAGGATCGACAGGACCGACATGTTGTACGCGATCTTCATCGACACCCGCTGCGAGCGGGCGAACGCCCAGGCGGCCATCGAGCCGAAGACGATGACCGTCGCCAGCGTCGGGAGGGCGATGACGAGGCTGTTGAAGAGCCCCATCCCGTAGTTGCCCTCCTCGAAGACCGTCGCGTAGTTATCGAACCGCCACTCCGACGGGAGCGACAGGTCGAGCAGGCTCGCCTCCTCGTAGGACTTCAGCGAGTTGACGACGAGGAGCCAGACCGGCACGACGATCCACGGCAGGGCGATGAAGGCGAGGCCCGCCTGCATCGCGAGGTCGCCGCGGCTGACCCGCCGACGACGGCGGGGCGGGGTCGTGGGGGGTGCGGTGTCCGTGGTGGTGCTCATCCCTCGAGCTCCCTCCGGCGTAGGGCGGCGATGAGCGGGACGCCGAGGACGACGACGAGTGCCGCGATGGTGAGGCTGATCGCGCTGGCGTTGCCGAAGAAGCCTCCCGCGTACTGGCGGTAGAGGGCGACGTTGAGGACGAGGCTCGCCGAGCCGGGACCTCCACGGGTGGTCGCCTGGATGATGTCGAAGGCGTTGAGGGCCCCGAGGAAGGACACGACGACGCTGAACGTGAACGCGGGGGCGAGCAGCCGGAACTTCACGAGCCAGAAGATCTTCCACGCCCCGGCGCCGTCGATGCGCGCGGCCTCGACGAGCGACTGCGGGATGGCGTTGAGGCCGGCGATGTAGACGAGCGTCACGATGCCGCTCCACTTCCACACGTCGATGAAGGCGACCGACGCCAGGACGGTCCGGGTGTCCCCGAGCCACGCGTGGTCGAAGCCGGGGGACACGAGCCCGATGACCGCGTTGAGCGGGCCCTGCGGCTCGAGGATCGCGCTCCAGATGTACCCGGCCGCGAGCGGCGAGATGAGCACCGGGAGGAAGAAGAGCGCCCGGAAGAACGAGTTGACCGGGCTCGTGTTCTGCATGAGCAGCGCCAGCCCGAGGCTGATGACGTTCTGCAGGAGCATCGCGATGACGGCGTAGGTGACGGTCACCCGCGTCGCCGTCCAGAGCACGCCCGAGTCGGCGAGGTTGCGGAAGTTGTCGAGCCCGTTCGGCGCGATGACCGAGGAGAAGCCGGTCCACTGCGTGAACGCGAAGTAGATGTTGAGCAGGAACGGGAGGATGAAGAACGCGACGGTCAGGACGATCGTCGGGGCGGCGAAGGGCCACCAGCGTCGGTCCGCCCGGCCGGGGCGGAGGCGCCGCCGGACGGAGGAGGCGGGCGCCTCGCTCCGTCCGGCGGGTGCTTCGGTCGTCGAGGTCATGGACCGTCGGTCACCAGCCGGGCAGGCCGGCCGCCCGGGCGGCCTGCTCGAAGGCGGTCTGGGACTGCTCGGCGACGCTCTGCGGGGTCTCCGCACCGCTCAGCAGTCCGGTCATGTAGTTGGGGAACTCGACGTTGAACCCGACGAGGTTGCTGTTGAACGCGTAGGCGGTGCTCTCCTCGTACGCGTCGGCGACCTCGGCCCGGAAGCCGCTCACGTCGGGGGCGTCGGCACCCTCGAGGATCGGGAAGCTGCCGGACTCGTCGACGAAGTCCTGGTACCCCTCCTCGGTGGCCCACTGGATGAACGCGAGCGCCGTGCTCTCCCGCTCGGGGTCACCGGTCCGGGGGACGTACCAGGTGCCGGCCACGTTGGGCGCCCAGGCCGAGACCGCGCCGCCGGCGGACGGGTAGGCGAACCCGATCGTCTCGTTGGTCAGCTCGAGGTCGTCGTCGAGGCGGGCCTGGAACTGGTCGATGAGACCGGTCGGCAGGGCGATCATCGCGGCGTCTCCGCCCGAGACGGCGGCGATGCCGTCCTCGAACTGCGCGGTCACGGCGTCGGAGTTGAAGCACCCCTCGTCCTGGAAGTCCTTGTACCGGGTGAGGCCGTCGACGAAGGGGCTGTCCGCACCGTCGAAGGTCGTCTCCTGGTCCAGGACCTGCTGGGCCCAGTTGCCGTCCTGCTGCGCCGTGCTCATGTACATGAGGCCGGGCACGATCTGGGTCGACCACCCGGAGCCTCCCGACTCCCAGATCGGGGTGACGTCCGGTGCCTCGTCCTGGAGGGTCGAGCAGATGCTCGAGAGGTCGTCGAAGGTCTCCGGCACGTCGAGGCCGTACTCCTCGAAGACCTTCTTGTTGTAGAAGATGCCGAAGAGCGAGGGGCTGTCGGTGATCGCGGCGTAGACCTTGCCGTTGAGGCTGCCCGCGGCGTCGAGCACCTCCCGCTCGCGCTCGACGAACGGCATGTTCGACAGGTCGTACATGTTCTGCTCCGGGTTGAGCGCCCAGAACAGCGACGTCGCGTGGTACTCGAGGATGTCGGGACGCTCGCCGGAGGTCCAGCGCGTCTGCACACCCGACTCGAACGCGTCGGCGGGCATCTCGATGATCTCGACGCTGACGCCGGTCTCCTCCTCGAAGCGCGTCCACACGTTCATCACGGCGTCGGGGTCGGCGGGGTTCACCCACACGGTGAGCTCCTGCGCCTGGATCTCGGCGGTGCCGTCGGTGGGGACGTCGCTCGAGGACTCAGTACCGGAGGCGCCCGGGTTGGAGCACGCCGCGGCCAGGCCGGCGACGGCTGCGACGGCGGACGCCGCAATGAAGCGTTTCATATCAAGACTCCCTTGGCTCGAAACCCCGCCGCGAGCGGGTACCGGACACAGTACGAAACGATTCAATCCGGCGCAAGGGTTTCGTCGAACCGCCTCGACAGGCCCCTGTGGCCCGGTGCTCCGGGGGTTCGAGCGCCCCCGGGAACGCCGCGGTGAGGGCCGGTGGGTGGCGCGGTCAGCGCCCGTGGAAGGTCGGACGGCGCTTGCCGACGAACGCGGCCGCACCTTCCCGGTGGTCCTCGGTGGCGCCGAGCCGGCGCTGGCCGGCGTCCTCGCGGGCGAAGGCGGCATCGAGGTCGAGCGCAGCGGCGTTGACCGCCGCCTTCGTCTCGGCGTACGCGAGCGGCGGGCCGGCGGCGAACGCGGCGAGCAGCTCGCCGGCGCGCTCCTCGAACCGCTCGGTCGGCACGCTCTCGGCGACGAGGCCCCACTGCGCGGCGGTCGCGCCGTCGAGTGCCTCCCCGGTGAGCGCGAGGCGCATCGACCGGGCCCGGCCGACGGCTGCGGTGACGAGGGCGGTCGCCCCACCGTCCGGCATGAGGCCGATCCGGCTGAAGGCGAGGACGAACGGCGCCTCGTCGGCGGTGAGGGCGTAGTCGCAGGCCAGGGCCATCGGGACGCCGATGCCGGCCGCGACCCCGTGGACGAGGGCGACGACGGGCGTCGAGGAGCCGACGATCGCGCGGACCATCCGCTCCCCCGCCTCGAGGACCCCCATCTGGGCGCCCTCGGCGGACAGCGGGGCACCGGAGCAGAAGCCCCGACCGGTCCCGCCGAGGGCGACGACCCGGACCGCCGGGTCGGCGTCGAAGGCCGTGAGGGCGTCCGTGATGGCGTCGCACATGTCCGGGTCGACGGCGCCGAGTCGCTCCGGGGCGTCGATCGTGATGCGTCCGACGGGGCCGTCCGCGGCACTGCGGACCGTGGGGGTGCTCATGACCCCATCCAACCCCATCACCGCGCGTGGCGATGGTTCCTATATACTTTAGGCTTAGACCTACTAGATGAAGGAACGCCATGCCACGTGTCGGGCTCACCCCGGAGCGGCTCGTCGACGCCGCGGCCGAGATCGCCGACACCGAGGGCCTGCCCGCCGTCACGGCGTCCGCGGTCGCCCGCCGGTTCGGCGTCGCGACCGCGAGCGTCTACGCGCACGTCGGCGGCACCCCCGACCTGCGGACCGGTGTGTGCCTGCGCGCGCTCGAGGAGATGGCCGAGCGGCTGGCCGACGCCCTCGCCGGGCGCTCCCGCCGCGCCGCGCTCACCGCCCTCGCCGCGACGTACCGCGACTACGCCCACGAGCACCCCGGTCGCTACGCCGCGAGCCGGACCCCCCTGACGCCCGCACAGGCGGCGCGGAGCGCCGGCCCCCGGCACGCCGCGCTCACCCAGGCGGTCCTCGAGGGGTACGGCGTCGACGGGGACGACCTCGTCCACGGCGTCCGCGTCGTCGGCGCCCTCGTCCACGGGTTCGTCGACCTCGAGGCGTCCGGCTCCTTCGACCACAGCACCCCCGCCGCCGGCGCCTCCCTCGAGCGCGCGCTCGACGGCCTCGACGCGATGCTCCGCGGCTGGGCCGCGACGACCACCACGACCGAGCCCGAGGAGGGCCGATGACCTCACGCACCACCAACCCGGTCACCCCCGACCTCGTCCACGGCGCCGTCGACACCGACGTCGACGACACCGGACGCCTCACCGTCCACCGCCTGCCGGCCTGGGCCCGCGCGCGGGGGCTCGACCCGCAGCTCGCCACCGTCGAGGCGATGCCCGCCGGGGTCCGCCTCCGGTTCTCGACCGCGGCGACCTTCGTCGAGCTGGACGCCCACGTGACCCGGCGCCGGTTCGCCGGCCTCGAGCCCGCCCCGGCGGCGGCGGTCGAGGTCCTCGTCGACGGGCGGCCACACACCGCCGTCGTCCCCACGGGCGGCGACCTGCTCACCTACGACCTCGCGGCCGGCACCGTCGACCGCACGGCGGCCGCGACCTCCCCCGTCGTCGTCGGCGACCTTCCGGCCGGCCCGAAGACCGTCGAGGTCCGCCTGCCGCACGGCGAGCTCGTGGCACTCGGGGCGCTGCGGACCGACGCCCCGGTCGCCCCGGTCCCCCCGCAGCACGGACGGCGCTGGGTCCACCACGGCAGCTCGATCAGCCAGGGGTCGAACGCGGCCGACCCCTCCGACGCATGGCCGGTGCTCGCCGCGGACCTCGCGGGCCTCGACCTCACGAACCTCGGCTTCGGCGGCAGCGCGATGCTCGACCCGTTCGTCGCCCGGACGATGCGAGACCTGCCGGCCGACCTGCTGAGCGTCGCCGCCGGCATCAACATCGTGGGGGGCGACACGATGCGGATGCGGACCTTCGTCCCCCTGCTCCACGGCTTCCTCGACACCCTGCGCGACGGTCACCCGGACACCCCGCTCCTCGTCGTCACGCCGATCCTCTGCCCCATGCACGAGGACGTCCCCGGGCCGAGCAGCATGGACCCGGGGGCCTTCGCCGCGGGGCGGGTCCGGTACACCGCGACGGGCGACCCGGCCGAGGTCGCCCGCGGGCGGCTCACCCTGCGAACCGTGCGGGAGGCGACGGCCGAGGTCGTCGCCGTCCGCGCCGACCCGCACCTCCACCTCGTCGACGGGACGTCGCTGTACGGGGAGGCCGACACGGACCAGCACCCGCTGCCGGACGGGCTGCACCCGGACGCGGCGACCCAGCGCCTCGTCGGGCGGCGGTTCGCCGACGTCCTCTCGCGTGGAGGTCTCCCGGGGTCCTGACCCCGGAGATCCTCCACGCGGGACGTCGACGAGTCCCCACGGCGCGCACGCGGACGAGGTGGGGACCGGGCACCGGGGCCCGGCCGGCGCCGGTCAGGCCTGGTGCACGGCGCCCGAGGCCACGAGCGCGGCGACCTCGTCGGCGGAGAACCCCCGCACGCGCAGCACCCGCTCGGTGTCGGCGCCCACGACCGGCTCGCGGCCGGGAGGCGCGGCCGGCGTCCCCGAGAAGCGCGGACCCGCGACCGGCACCGGGTACCCCACGCCGTCGGCGAACGTCCCCCGGGCGGCGAGGTGCGGGTGCGCCCGCGCCTCGTCGAGCGACAGGACCGGGGCGACGCACGCGTCGGTGCTCTCGAACATCTCGGCCCAGTCGTCCCGGGTCCGCGCCGCGAACGCCTCCGTGAACGCCGCGCGCTGGGCGGGCCACGTCGCGCGGTCGTACTGCTCGCCGTCGACCTCGACCCCGAGCACGTCGAGGAGCTCGGCGAAGAACTGCGGCTCCAGGGCGCCGACCGCGACGAACCGGCCGTCGGCGCAGGGGTACACGTCGTAGAAGGGGGCACCGCCGTCGAGGACGTTGGCCTGCCGGGCGTCGGTCCACGTCCCCTGCCCGAGCATCGCGTGGACGCTCGTGAGGAGGTGCGCGGCCCCGTCGACCATCGCCGTGTCGACGACCTGCCCGCGCCCGGTCCCGGCCCGGGAGACCAGCGCCGCGAGCACCCCGGCGACGAGGTACATCGAGCCGCCCGCGAAGTCGGCGACGACCGGCGGCGGGGCCACCGGCCGCTCCGGTGTCCCCATCGCGTGGAGCGTCCCGGACACCGCCGCGTAGGTGATGTCGTGCCCGGCCCGCGGCGCCCACGGCCCGTCCTGTCCCCACCCGGTCATCCGCCCCACGACGAGGCCGGGGTTGTCCGCGAGGAGGTCGTCCGGCGCGAGCCCGAGGCGCTCGAGCACGCCCGGCCGGAACCCCTCGAGGAGGACGTCGGCGTCCGCGAGGAGGCGCCGGACGACGGTGACGCCGTCGGGGTGCTTGAGGTCGACGGCGATGCTCGGGCGCGAGCGCCGCAGCCCGCTGCCGGTGGCGAGCGGGCCGTCGTCGCCCGGCCGGTCGACGCGCACGACGTCGGCCCCGAGCTCGGCGAGGTAGGTCGCCGCGAAGGGGCCGGGGCCGATGCCACCCAGCTCGACGACCCGGACGCCGGCGAGCGGCCCACCCCCCGGACCGCCGGCGGGTTCGGTCATCGGGTGGTGGGGACGAGCTCGCGGACGCCGGGCAGGACCTGCTCGGCGAAGGTGGTCAGGAAGCGCTCCTGGTCGTGGCCGGGGCCGTGGACGACGAGGTGGTCGAACCCGAGGTCGGTGTAGAACTTCAGGGCGTCGACGACGTCCTGGGGGTCGGAGGCGACGACCCACCGCTTGGCGACCTGCGCGATCGGGAGCGCGTCGGCGGCGTGTTCCATCTGTGCCGGGGAGTGGATGGAGTGCTTCTGCTCGGCCGTGAGGGACAGCGGCGCCCAGAACCGGCAGTTCTCCAGCGCCTTGTCGGGGTCGGGGTCCCAGGAGACCTTGACCTCGATCATCCGGTCGATCTCCCCACGGGACCGGCCCTTCTTCTCCAGTCCTTCGTCGACCGCCGGGAGCAGCTGGTCGCGGTAGAGCTCCTCGCCCTTGCCGGAGGTGCAGATGAACCCCTCGCCGTACCGGCCGGCGTACCGGGCGACCATCGGCCCACCCGCGGCGACGTACACCGGCACCGGGACCTCGGGCCGGTCGTAGACCGCGGCGTCCTCGGTCCGGTAGTACTCCCCCTCGAAGCTCACCCGATCCTCGCTCCACAGCCGCCGCATCAGGGTCACCGACTCCCGCAGCCGGGCGAACCGCTCCTTGAACTCCGGCCACTGCCCTCCGGTGACGGACCCGACCGCGATCTCGTTCAACGCCTCCCCGGTCCCGACACCGAGCATCACCCGGCCCGGGGCGAGGCAGGCCATCGTCGCGAACGCCTGCGCCAGCACCGGCGGGTTGTACCGGAACGTCGGGGTCAGCACCGACGTCCCGACCATCACCCGCTCCGTACGGGCCAGCACCCACGGCATCCACGCCAGGCTGCTCGGCGCGTGCCCACCCTCCAGCCGCCACGGCTGGAAGTGGTCACTGATCGTCACCGAGTCCAGCCCCACCTCCTCCGCCAGCACCGCGAACCCCGCCAGCTCACCCGGGGCGAACTGCTCCGCCGACGCCTTGTACCCGACCCGCAGCCCGCTCGATGCCGTCATGCCGCCATCCTGCCCCAGGCGCGCGACGGATCCGAGGGGGCGTGCGCGACGCCACGCTCAGCCGGCGCCGACGAAGAGCTCGAGGGCGATGCCGTCGGGGTCGCGGAAGGAGACGCCGGTCCCGTAGCCGGCGGACTTCACCTCCCCGTGCGCCACCCCGAGGTCGTCGAGCCGACGGACCCAGTCGTGCAGCTCCTCGACCGACCCGACCGCGAACCCGACGTGGTCGAGGCCGGTGCGCTCCTCGTCGAACGTGTCGCCGGACTCGCGCCCCTGGTGGGTGTGCAACCCGAACAGCTGACCGCCGTCGAGGGCGAAGACCGTGTGGTGGAACCGGCCGCCCTCCTCGTCCTCGTCGAGCACGGGCTCGGCGTCGAAGAGCGCCGCGTACCACCGGGTGCTGCGCTCGAGGTCGCTCACGGTCACCGCGACGTGCTGGATGCCGGGGAAGGCCATCGTCGACTCCTTCGTCGTGGGGCCCGGGGCGGCGGACGCCACCGCGGGTGCTCCTCCCACCGGTCTATCGCGCCGTCCGCGTCCGGGCCCCGTCCGGCCGGAGGGGTCGGCGGACGGGCCGTGGACAGGGCCGCGGGCGGGAACGGGGCTACCGTGGACGCCATGGCCCCCACGGACCTCGTCGACCTCGCCGGGCACGAGCAGGTCGTCTTCTGCTCGGACACCGACACCGGGCTGCACGCCGTCATCGCGGTCCACTCCACCGCCCTCGGCCCGGCCCTCGGCGGGACCCGCTTCCATCCGTACCCGACGCTCGACGCGGCGGTCGGCGACGTGCTGCGGCTGTCCCGGGCGATGTCGTACAAGAACGCCCTCGCCGGCCTCGCCCACGGGGGCGGCAAGGCGGTCATCGTCGGCGACCCGCACACCGCGAAGACCCCGCAGCTGCTGCGGGCGTACGGCCGGTTCGTCGAGTCGCTCGCGGGGCGCTACGTCACCGCGTGCGACGTCGGCACCTACGTCCCCGACATGGACGTCGTCGCCGAGGAGACCCGGTGGGCGACCGGCCGCTCCCCCGAGCGGGGTGGCGCCGGGGACTCCTCCGTGCTCACCGCCCTCGGGGTGTTCCAGGGCATGCGCGCCGCGGCGCAGCACCTGTGGGGCGTGCCGTCCCTCGCCGGTCGACGGGTCGGGATCGCCGGCGTCGGCAAGGTCGGGCGTCGGCTCGTCGACCACCTCGTCGAGGACGGCGCCGAGATCGTCGTCACCGACGTCGACCCGGCCGCCGTCGACGCCGTCCGCGCCCGCCACCCCGACGTCGCCGCCGCTGAGGACGCCGACGTCCTCGCCCGGTCCCCGCTCGACGTCTTCAGCCCGAACGCCCTCGGGGGCGCCCTCGACGATGACGTCGTCGCCGACCTGCGGGCGACGGTCGTCTGCGGCGGGGCCAACAACCAGCTCGCGCACCCGGGCGTCGCGGACCTGCTCGCCCGACGGGGCGTCGTCTACACCCCGGACTTCCTCGTCAACGCGGGCGGCGTCATCCAGGTGAGCGACGAGCTGCACGGCTTCGACATGGAGCGGGCGGCCGGGCGCACCCAGGCGATCTTCGACAGCACCCTCGCGGTGCTCGCGGCGGCCGAGGCCGACGGCTCGACCCCGGCCGTCGCGGCGGACCGGCTCGCCGAGGAGCGGATGGCGGGCGGCGGGGCGACCCCCTGGCTGCCACGCTCCTCCCCGGACGTCTCGTAGAGCGGGACGACGGCCCGCCACCCGGGACGTCGGGAGGCGCGCGGCGCGAGCGGGACGCCACGTCGCGTCGCCCAACCGTCCCCGTGGCATGTATCGTTGGCGGCACGATATGCACACCATCCCCGGAGCCGCTCCGCGACGTGGGATGACCCCCGACAGGGTCGTCCCACCGAGTGATGCCGCCCCGGCAGACGCACGAGGGGGTCACGCCATGGGGCGCGGCCGAGCCAAGGCCAAGCAGACGAAGGTCGCCCGCGAGCTGAAGTACTTCAGCCCGGACACCGATCTCTCAGCGCTTGAGCGAGAACTGCACTCACAGTCCGACCAGGACGAGCGGCCCCGGCCGAGCGACTGGGAGGACGAGGACGACTACGGTCAGTGGGCGTCCGGCGAGCGGTGACGCCGCCGACCGCCTGACTCCCTTCGCGACACCGGGCCCCGGCCCGGCGGTCGACGTCGTGCCGACTTCACCCGGTCCGGACCGCCGCCGGTCTGCCATGCTCGCGACATGAGCACCTCCAGCGCAGCGGAGACCCGGCGGCTCGGGGTCGAGACGACCGGCATCGAGGTCATCGACGAGGCCGAGCGCACCGCCTCCCCGCACGACCTCTTCTGGCCGTGGTTCGCGGCGAACATCTCGGTCTTCGGGATCAGCTACGCCGCCTTCGTCCTGTACTTCGGCATCTCGTTCTGGCAGGGCGCGGTCGTCGCCGTCGCCGGCATCACCGCCTCGTTCGCCCTGTGCGGGGTCATCGCCATCGCCGGCAAGCGGGGGTCGGCCCCGACGATGATCCTCTCCCGCGCCACGTTCGGGGTCACCGGCCAGAAGGTGCCGGGCGTCGTCTCGTGGCTCACCTCGATCGGCTGGGAGACCTTCCTCGCGATCCTCGCCGTGCTCGCGACCTCGACGATCTTCGAGCGCCTCGGCTGGGGCGGGGGGACGACCACCCAGGTGCTCGCCGCGGCCGTCGTCGCCGGGCTCGTCGTCGCCGCGTCGGTCGCCGGGTACCACGTCATCATGCGGATGCAGTCGGTCCTCACGTGGGTGACGGGGGCCGTGACGCTCGCCTACGTCCTCCTCACCCTCGACCACGTCGACTGGTCGGCCGTCACCGCGCTGCCCTCGGGGCCGCCGCAAGCTGTGGTCGGGGCGCTCGTCATGGTGATGACCGGCTTCGGTCTCGGCTGGATCAACATCGCCGCGGACTGGTCGCGCTACCAGCGCCGGGACGCCTCCGGCGGGGCGGTCGTCGCGTGGAACACCGTCGGCGGCGCCGTCGCCCCGGTCGTCCTCGTCGTCTACGGTCTGCTGCTCGCCGGGTCGGACCCCGCGCTCCTCGAGGGCATCGGCGACGACCCGATCGGCACCCTCGCGACGCTGCTCCCCACGTGGATGCTCGTCCTCTTCCTCGTCGCCGTCGTCCTCTCGCTCGTCTCGGGCGCGGTCCTCGGCATCTACTCCTCCGGGCTCACCCTCCTCTCGCTCGGCGTGCGCATCCCGCGGACGTCCGCGGCGTTCGTCGACGGGCTGATCCTCACCGCCGGCACGGTGTGGGTCGTCTTCTTCGCCCAGAGCTTCATCGGCCCGTTCCAGTCCTTCCTCATCACGCTCGGGGTGCCGCTCGCCGCATGGGCCGGCCTGATGATCGGTGACATCTGGCTGCGCCGGCGCGACTACGCCGACGACGACCTCTTCACGACCCGCGGGCGGTACGGGTCGTGGGACGTCGTCGCCACCGTCACCCTCGTCGTGGCGTCGGTCGTCGGCTGGGGCCTGGTCGTCAACGGCTTCGCGGAGGCCGCGTCCTGGAACAACTGGCAGGGCTACCTGCTCGGCCCGCTCGGCGGTCGGGAGGGCACCTGGGCGGCGGCGAACATCGGCGTCGTCGTCGCGCTCGTCCTCGGCCTGCTCGGCTCGCTCGTGCTCCGGCGGGCCACCGTGCGGCGCCAGGAGGCCACGCCGGTGGACCCCTCCGGGACGGCCTCCGACGCGGCCGCCGACCCCGCCGTCCGATGACGTCTCCGTCCGACGACCCTCGTCGTCCGATGACGTCTCCGTCCGACGACCCTCGTCGTCCGACGACCCCCCTCCCGGCGGTCACCGACCGTCTCGTCCTCGTCGACCCGCAGGTCGTCTTCGCCGACCCGACGACCTCGCCGTGGGGCTCGCCGATGTGGGCGGACGTCGAGCCACGCGTCGTCGCCCTCGCCGAGCGGTTCGGGCCCGCCCGGACCGTCACGACCCGGTTCGTCGCCGACCCCTCGATCGGCGGCTCGTGGTCGACCTACTACGAGGAGTGGGACTTCGCGCTCGTGCCCGACGAGGACCCGCTCTACGCCGTAGTCCCGGTGCTGCGCGGTGCGGCCGGCACGACGGTGACCGCCGGGACCTTCGGCAAGGGGCAGGTCCTGCGGGACGTGCTGCCCGCTGGGGCCCGCGTGACGGTCGCGGGCGTCGCGACGGACTGCTGCGTCCTGTCGACCGTGCTGCCGCTCGCCGACGCCGGGATGACCGTCGAGGTCGTCGCCGACGCGTGCGCGGGATCGAGCGTCGAGAACCACGAGCGGGCGCTCGAGGCGATGGCCCTCTACGCGCCGCAGGTCACGGTCGTCTGACGGCGGGTCTCAGGCCGCACCGGTGACGACGAGGACGAGGAGGCCGGCGAGGACGCCGACCCCGCCCGCGCCCGCGCCGGCGACCTCCGCGGGAAGGGCACGGCCTCGGGAGATCGCGGCGGTGGCAGCCAGCCCGACGCACCACCCGGCGAGCAGCACGGGGAGGAAAGACGGCACGAGACCGGTCGGGTCGACCTCGGCCAGGGTCGATCCGGTCACCGTGCGCACCCCGGCGAGGACGATCCAGGCGCCGAGCATCGTGGTTGCCGCCCACGCCGCGAGACCGGCCGTCCCGAGGCTGAGCACCGCGACGGCCCACCGGCGGGCGACGACGTGACGCAGGCGGTCGGTGTCGACCGGTAGCACCGGCGCCGTCGCGCCCGCGCTCACCGGCAGGGGTGCTGCACTCATACCGCCCAGCGTCGCAGCCACCCCGGTCCCGGCACATGAGTCCCGGTGCTCATCCGCGGTGGGCCCAGGGGCCCGGCCGGGCTGCGTCTCGGGCCCTCGGACGGATGTCCTGACCATCGCCTGGGCCGACGGAGGTGGAGTCCTGACCGGATGCTTACCCGGGGGACACCCGCCACGGCCCGCCGTCCGGCAGGGTCGTCGACCGTGACGACCGACACCAGCACCCGCCGACCCGCGTGGCTCATCCTCGCGGCCGCCCTCCTCCTCTCCATCGGACTCGCCGCACCGTCCTCCCAGGCCGCCGGCCCCCTCACGGTCGCCCAGGGTGCCGCGCAGCAGGACGGGTCGGCGCAGACGGTCCGCGGCTACGTCGTCGGCCAGCCCACGGCGACGACGACGGTCGTCCGCTCGGGCTTCCCGAACGACTACGCCCTCGCGCTCGCCGACTCCGCGTCCGAGACCGACCCGGGCCGGATGCTCTACGTCCAGCTGACATCGGGGTTCCGGGACGCCTGGGGGCTGCGGTCGAACCCCGACCTGCTCGGCGACCGGGTCGACGTCACGGGGCCTCTCGAGGCCTACTTCTCGCACGCCGGGCTCAAGAGCCCGACGGCGATCGCGCGGGCCGACGGCGGTGACCCGGGCGACCCAGGGGACCCCGGCGACCCTCCGCCCACCGGTGACGGCCCCTGGGACGACACGTACTACGCGTCGGCGGTCGGCCTCACCGGCGCGGCGCTCAAGGCCGAGCTCCACGACATCGTCGACGACGCGCAAGCCCTGTCCTACTCCCAGGTCTGGGACGCGCTGAAGGACACCGACGAGGACCCGGCGAACAGCGCGAACGTCCGGCTGCTCTACTCCGGCGAGTCCCGGTCGAAGTCGCTCAACGGGGGCGACGTCGGTGACTGGAACCGCGAGCACGTCTGGGCGAAGTCGCACGGCGACTTCGGCACCGCCACCGGACCCGGCACCGACGTGCACCACCTGCGGCCGACCGACGTCCAGGTGAACGGGACCCGGGGCAACAAGGACTTCGACGAGGGCGGCGGCGCGGTCGCGGGATGCTCCGGCTGCCTCACCGACGCCGACTCCTTCGAGCCGCCGGACGCCGTCAAGGGCGACGTCGCCCGGATGGTCCTCTACATGGCGGTCCGCTGGGAGGGCGACGCCGGCCGGCCCGACCTCGAGGTGAACGACCTCGTCGACAACGGCAGCGCCCCTCGGATGGGGCGGATCTCCGAGCTGCTCGCGTGGAACGCCCAGGACCCCGTCGACGCGTTCGAGATGCGCCGGAACGACCGCATCCACGCGACGTGGCAGGGCAACCGCAACCCGTTCGTCGACCACCCGGAGTGGGCCGAGGCGATCTGGGGCTGACGCCCGGCCGCGCGCATCCCCGCACTCCCCGGAGTCCTCTGTCGAGGTGACGCCGCGCGGATCGGCGCGCGTTCACACCTCGATCCGGCCCCGCTCTCCCCCGCTCGAGGTGATGCCGCGCGGATCGGCGCGCGCTCGCACCTCGACCCGGAGCGGGCCGCGTGCCCGTCGCGGTCAGGCGGCGGGGTGGTCCCCGACGAGCTCGACGGAGCCGCCCTCGACACCCTTGGCCCCGCGGACGACCTCGCCCAGCGCGAGGTCGGCGGTCGAGGCGTCGAACACCTCCCCCATGACCCACGTGTCGATGCCGCGCCCGGTGAGGTGGGCGGTCGCCGCGTC
The DNA here is from genome assembly GCF_018139485.1 of Phycicoccus avicenniae. Classification (GTDB taxonomy): domain Bacteria; phylum Actinomycetota; class Actinomycetes; order Actinomycetales; family Dermatophilaceae; genus Phycicoccus; species Phycicoccus avicenniae. The sequence continues at coordinate 71,840 of NZ_JAGSNF010000001.1, read as the reverse complement.
GACGGCGTCGGCCGGGACGACCGCGGCGAACCCGACGCCCATGTTGAGCGTGCGCTCGAGGTCGTCGCGCGGGACGGAGCCGAGGTCGGCGACGGTCGAGAAGACGGCGGGCGGGGTCCAGCAGCCGCGGTCGACCCGGGCGTGGACCTCCGGCGGCAGGACCCGGGCGAGGTTCGCGGCGAGTCCGCCGCCGGTGACGTGCGAGAGGGCGTGGACGTCGACGACGTCGGCCCGGACGAGGTCGAGGAGGTCGGCGGCGTAGACCCGGGTCGGCTCGAGCAGCTCCTCACCGAGGGTGCGGCCGAACTCGTCGACGTGGCGGTCGAGGGCCCAGCCCGCGTGCGCGACGACGCGGCGGACGAGGGAGTAGCCGTTGGAGTGCAGGCCGCTCGAGGCGAGGCCGAGGACGACGTCGCCCGGGCGGACCCGGTGCGGGCCGAGGACGTCGTCGTGCTCGACGACCCCGGTCGCTGCCCCGGCGACGTCGTACTCGTCGGGGTCGAGGAGGCCGGGGTGCTCGGCGGTCTCGCCGCCGACGAGGGCGACCCGGGCCTGCTCGCACGCGGCGGCGATGCCGGAGACGACGGCGGCGATCCGCTCGGGGACGACCTTGCCGCACGCGATGTAGTCGGTCATGAAGAGCGCCTCGGCGCCGGTGACGACGATGTCGTCGACGACCATGCCGACGAGGTCGAACCCGATCGTGTCGTGCCGGTCGAGGGCCTGGGCGATCGCCACCTTCGTCCCGACGCCGTCGGTGGACGTCGCGAGCACCGGACGACGGTAGGCGGCGAGGGCGCTCGCGTCGAACATCCCGGCGAAGCCGCCGAGCCCGCCGAGGACCTCGGGGCGGGTGGCCCGGCGGACCGACTCCTTCATCAGCTCGACGGCCTTGTCACCGGCCTCGACGTCGACCCCGGCGGCGGCATAGGTGATGGGCTCGCTCACGCCGCGAAGCCTACCGGCGGGCGGGGTGTCGGCCGCTCCGTGGGAGGCTGCCGGGTGTGACGACGCAGCAGCCCGCCGCCGACCGGGGCGGCCCGTGGGTGTTCGTCGCGCTCTTCTGCACGGCGCTGACGACCCTGCCCTTCGTCGTCGTCGGCACGCTGTCGGCGCTCGCGCGCGCGGTGGTCGGGCCCCAGGCCGTCACCGGCTCCTCGGGGGCGCTCGGCCTGCTGCCGCACCCCGCGGAGCTCGCCGGGCTCATGGCGTTCGCCGCGCCGGTGTGGTTCGTCGGGGCGGTGGCTGCGGCGTTCGTCCCCGGTCTCGCCACCCGCTCCCGGCTGCTGCTCGCGGCGTGCGGGCCGGCGACGGTCGCGGCGGTGCTCGTCGGGCTGACGAACGCGGGCGGGCTGGTCGCGGCGCTCGACGCGCTGGTCATCGCCGCCGTCGGCTGGGTCGTCGTGAGCGTCCTGCGGCGCACCTGGCTCGAGGCCGAGGCGCCCGCCGCCCGTTGAGGCGCACCCCACATCACCACCTGGAGCGCGCCCCACATCGCCGGAATGGTTGTGATCACGACCAGGACGGCGCCGTAGCGTGCGACGTCAGCGGGGACACCGGCGACCGGGGCGATCACACCCGGTTCGCCACCAGGTGCGGTTCCTGGCGCGAGAAGCGGGGCGATCACACCCGGTTCGCCACCAGGTGCGGTTCCTGGTGCGAGAAGCGGGGTGGAGGGCGGTCAGAGGGCCTTGAGGATGTCCTCGACCCGCTCGCGGGCGTCGCCGAAGAGCATCTGCGTGTTGTCCCGGAAGAAGAGCGGGTTCTGCACGCCGGCGTACCCGGTCGCCATCGAGCGCTTGAAGACGACGACGTCGGTCGCGTCCCACACGGTGAGGACCGGCATCCCGGCGATCGGCGACGTCGGGTCCTCGGCCGCCGCGGGGTTCACCGTGTCGTTGGCGCCGATGACGAGGACGACGTCGGTCGCCGCGAGGTCGTCGTTGACCTCGTCCATCTCGAGGACGATGTCGTAGGGGACCTTCGCCTCGGCGAGCAGGACGTTCATGTGTCCCGGGAGCCGCCCGGCGACCGGGTGGATGCCGAACCGGACGTCGACGCCCCGCGCCCGCAGCTCCTTCGTCAGCGACGCGACGGGGTACTGCGCCTGCGCCACCGCCATCCCGTAGCCGGGCGTGATGACGACCGACGACGCGTCGGCGAGCATCGCCGCGACCCCCTCGGCCGTGATCTCCCGGTGCTCGCCGTGCTCGGCGTCGGCCGCGGCGGAGGACCCGCCTTCGACCCCGAACCCACCGGCGATGACCGAGACGAACGACCGGTTCATGGCCTTGCACATGATGTACGACAGGTACGCACCCGAGGACCCGACGAGGGCGCCGGTGATGATGAGCAGGTCGTTGCTCAGGAGGAAGCCCGCCGCGGCCGCGGCCCACCCCGAGTAGCTGTTGAGCATCGAGACGACGACCGGCATGTCCCCGCCGCCGATCGACGCGACGAGGTGCCACCCGAGCGCCAGCGCGAGCACGGTGAGCAGGCCGAGCACGAGGTGCCGGGCGAAGACCGCCTCGCCCTCGGGCAGGACGGCGTAGACGACGGTGAGCACGACGAAGACGACGAGCGCCCCGAGGTTCAGCCGGTTGCGGAACGGCAGCATGAGCGGGCGCGACGGGATGCGCGCCGACAGCTTGAGGAACGCGACGATCGACCCGGTGAACGTCACGGCGCCGACGAAGACCCCGACGGCGACCTCGACGGCGTGGATCGTCGGGTACTCGGTGATCTCGTACGAGCTGTTCCAGCCGACGAGGACGGCCGCGAGCCCCACGAAGCTGTGGAGCAGGGCGATGAGCTCGGGCATCCCGGTCATCTGGACCTTGCGGGCGCGGTCGAGGCCGATGACGGCGCCGATGCCCATCGCGGCGACGATGACGAGCAGCCCGAGCCAGCCGGACCCGTCCTCACCCGCGGTCGCCGCGAGCACGGTGGCGACGAGGGCGACCGCCATGCCGACGATCCCGTAGCGCACGCCGTTCCGGGCCGACTCGTGCTTGGAGAGCCCGGCGAGGGCGAGGATGAAGAGCAGTCCGGCGACGATGTACGCGCCCTGGACGAGGGTCGCGCTCATCGGGTCGCCTCCTCGCGCTGGAACATGCCGAGCATCCGTTCGGTGACCCGGAACCCGCCGAAGACGTTGATGCTCGCGACGAGGATCGCGACGAACGCGAGGACGGTCTGCGCGGCCCCGTGCCCGACCTGGAGCAGGGCGCCGACGACGATGATGCCGCTGATCGCGTTCGTCACGGACATGAGCGGGGTGTGCAGCGCGTGGTGGACGTTGCCGATGACGTAGAAGCCGATGACGACGGACAGCACGAAGACCATGAGGTGGCCGAGGAACGGCGGCGGCGCGACGGCCGAGACGGCGAGGAACGCCAGGGCGCCGACGACGGCCAGGCCGAGCTTGCGCTCCCGGGTCATCGGCTGCTTCGCCGGGGTGGGCTCCGGGGTGTCGACCGTCGCGACGTCCGTCCCGGGGGTCGGCGCGGCGGAGACCTGGACCGGCGGCGGAGGCCACATCACCTCGCCCTCGCGGACGACCGTCATCCCGCGCTGGACGACGTCGTCGAGGTCGAGGACGAGCTCGCCGTCCTTCTCGGGGGTCAGGAGGGTCATGAGGTTGACGAGGTTCGTGCCGAAGAGCTGCGAGGCCTGCGTCGGCAGCCGCCCCGGCAGGTCGGTGTAGCCGAGGATCGTCACGCCGTTGTCCGTGACGACCCGCTCCCCCGCGACCGTCCCGGCGACGTTGCCGCCGTTGGCCGCGGCCATGTCGACGACGACGGACCCGGGCTTCATCGAGGCGACCATCTCCTCGGTGAGCAGCCGGGGCGCCGGCTTGCCGGGGATGAGGGCGGTCGTGACGACGATGTCGACGTCGGCGGCCTGCTCGGCGTAGAGCGCGGCCGCGGCGGCGTCGAAGTCGGCGCTCGTCTCCTTGGCGTAGCCGTCGGCGGACGGGCCGTCGTCGGCGACGTCGACCCGGAGGAACTCGGCCCCCATCGACTCGACCTGCTCGGCGACCTCGGGACGGGCGTCGAAGGCCCGGACGACGGCGCCGAGGCTGTTCGCGGTGCCGATGGCGGCGAGCCCGGCCACCCCGGCGCCGACGACGAGCACCTTCGCGGGCGGCACCTTGCCGGCGGCGGTCACCTGCCCGGTGAAGAACGACCCGAACTCGTGGGCGGCCTCGACGACGGCCCGGTAGCCGCCGATGTTCGCCATCGAGGACAGGACGTCGAGCGACTGCGCCCGCGAGATCCGCGGGACGGCGTCCATGGCGAGCGCGGTGACGCCCCGCTCGGCGAGGGCCGCGACGAGGTCGGGGCTCAGCGCGGGAGCGAGGAGGCAGGCGAGGACCTGGCCGGCGCGCAGGCGGCCGACCTCCTCGTCGGTCGGTGCGGTGACCTTGAGGACGACGTCGGCGTTCCACACCGCGTCGTCGATGACGTCGGCGCCCGCGTCACGGTACGCGTCGTCGTCGAAGCTCGCGAGCCGGCCGGCGCCCTGCTCGACGAAGACCGTGTAGCCCAGTCCGACGAGCTTGCCGACGGTCGCGGGCGTCGCCGCGACCCTCGTCTCGCCGGGCCGGGTCTCTCGGGGGACGCCGATGCGCACAGGGAATCCTCTCGCCGGGGTCGGTCCGGACCGAACCTAGCGCCTGCACCCCCCGACCGACACCCGACGTCGCGGGGATCACGGGCCCGGTCCGGATGCCGGGCAACGCGTCCGGTCCCGACGCCCGGCGTCACCTCCGGGCGAGACGCGCGCCGCGGACCTTCCCCGTCCCGGGTGGCTCTGGAAGGGTGCGGGGCATGACCGACAGCAGGTACGTCCTCGCGATCGACCAGGGCACGACGAGCAGCCGCGCCATCGTCTTCGACCACGCCGGCACGATCGTCGCCAGCGACCAGCTGGAGCACGAGCAGGTCTTCCCCCGCGCAGGCTGGGTCGAGCACGACCCCGTCGAGATCTGGGACAACACCCGCAAGGTGATCGGCGGCGCGATGTCGAAGGCGAACCTCGACCCGGACGACGTCGTCGCCGTCGGCATCACGAACCAGCGTGAGACCGCCGTCGTGTGGGACCGCACGACCGGCGAGCCGGTGTACAACGCCATCGTCTGGCAGGACACCCGCACCCAGAAGATCGTCGACCGGCTCGCCGAGGACGGCGGCGCCGACCGGTACAAGGACGTCTGCGGGCTGCCGCTCGCGACGTACTTCGCCGGGCCGAAGGTCATGTGGGTCCTCGAGAACGTCGACGGCGCCCGGGAGCGGGCCGAGGCCGGGGACCTGATGTTCGGGACCACCGACACGTGGGTGCTGTGGAACCTCACCGGCGGCGCCGAGAACGACGGCGTCCACGTCACCGACGTGACGAACGCGTCCCGGACGATGCTCATGGACCTGCGCACCCTCGCGTGGGACGAGGACGTCGCCGCGGACATGGGCATCCCGCTGTCGATGCTGCCGGAGATCCGCTCCTCCTCCGAGGTCTACGGAGAGTGCCGACCGGGCGTCCTCAAGGGGGCGCCGGTCGCCGGCATCCTCGGCGACCAGCAGGCCGCGACGTTCGGGCAGGCCTGCCTCGAGAAGGGCAGCGCGAAGAACACGTACGGCACGGGCAACTTCATGCTCCTCAACACCGGCACCGAGCCGGTGCCGAGCGAGAACGGGCTGCTCACGACGGTCTGCTACAAGCTGGGCGAGGAGGAGACGGTCTACGCCCTCGAGGGGTCGATCGCCGTCACCGGCTCGCTCGTGCAGTGGGTCCGCGACAACCTGGGGCTCATCCGCGAGGCGCCGGAGATCGAGGAGCTCGCGACGAGCGTCGACGACAACGGCGGGGCGTACTTCGTCCCCGCGTTCTCCGGGCTGTTCGCGCCGCACTGGCGTCCGGACGCCCGCGGCGCGCTCGTGGGGCTGACCCGGTACGTCAACCGCGGGCACGTCGCGCGGGCCGTCCTGGAGTCCACGGCGTTCCAGACCCGCGAGGTGCTCGACGCGATGAACGCCGACTCCGGGGTGCCGCTCGAGGAGCTCAAGGTCGACGGCGGGATGGTCGTCAACGAGACGCTCATGCAGTTCCAGGCCGACATCCTCGGCGTCGACGTCGTGCGTCCGAAGGTCGCCGAGACGACGGCGCTCGGTGCGGCGTACGCCGCGGGGCTCGCCGTCGGGTACTGGTCCTCGACGGAGGAGATCGCGCAGAACTGGGGCGAGGGCAAGCGCTGGAGCCCGCGGATGGACGAAGGCGAGCGCGAGCGGCTCTACCGGAACTGGAAGAAGGCCGTGACGAAGACGCTCGACTGGGTGGACGACGACGTGGACTGACGCCCGTCAGCCGTCGGAGCGGTGGAACCCGGAGCGCTCGGCCGCGGCGGCGTCGTAGAACCACACGTGGGCCTCGGCGTCGTCGTACCCGGCGTCGCCCGGCAGGCGGTAGCTCATCGTGTCGCGGTACGCGGCGACGGGGTGGTCGAGCGGTTGGGCGCCGTCGTCGATCGCCGCCGCGGACCCCATCCCGTAGCCGCCGTCCCGGATCTCGTGGAAGTCCGACACCCGACGCGGAGCACGGGCCAGATGGTCGGTCCGGGCGTCGCTCGCGGTGTCGTCCGGCGCCTCCGTCGTGCCGGTGTCCCCATCGTCCGTCGTGACCCTCTCCGTCGCGCCGCTGTCCGTCGTGCCGCCGTCCGGCTCGTCGGTCGTGACGGCGCCGTCGTCGTCCGTCTCCTGCTCGTCCCCGACGGTCGGCGTCGCCGGCTCGTCGGCCACGTCCGGCTCGCCGGGGGCGGGCTCACCGGTCGGCGTCGACGTGCCCTCGCTCGTGGAGCCGTCCGCGGCGGGTCGCCCGTCGGCGCCCGGGTCGTCGGACGCGGACACCTCGTCCTCCTCGACGGCCTCGCCGTGCGAGACGTCCGCGACGGCGGCCTCCCCGCCGGCGCCTCCGGTCTCCGCCTCGAGCGTGGAGTCGGCCGTCGTGTCCTCGCTCGTCGCGTCATCGGCCGGGGCGTCGGTCGTCGGGGCCGCGTCGGCCGGGGCCGTCGGGTCGGAGGTCGTGGGGTCGGTGACGACGTCGTCGGTCGCCGCGGCCTCCTCCTCAGCGGCGGTCGTCGCCGGCGAGCCGTCGGGCGCGGTCGGCTCGCCCGGCAGGCCGGACCCGGCGATGCCCGCCTCCTGCGCGTCGTGGCGCATCTCGGCGCGGTCCCGGGCCAGGTCCTCGGCCCGGCGCTCGTTCTCCTCGAGCAGGGTGCCCTCGTCGGCGGCCCAGTCCCGACCCGGCGTCGGGTCGAAGGGGTCGTCGGAGGTCGACCGGCTCGCGGTCCCGGAGTCCGTCACCGGCTCGTCGTCCTGGGCTGCGGCGGTCTCGACGACGCCCGGCGTCTGCGTCCCTGAGCTCGTGCCGTCGTCCGACGCGCCCTCCGACGTCCCGTCCGTCGCCGGGCGGTCCGTGCCCTCGGGCACGGCGTCGTCGGTGGTCTCGTCCGGCCGGTCGGTCTCGGGGTCGTGCGGTCCGCCCCAGTCGTTCGTCGAGTAGCGCGCCTCGGCGGAGGCCTCGCTCGACGCGGTGTCCTGCTCGGCGTCGGACCGGGCGTCGTCGTCCCAGGAAGTCGTCATGCCGGGCTCGTTACCCGGTGCGGACGTGTGCCACACCTGACCCGACGTCTCCGCCTCCTCGGCCGGCGCCCCGGGCTGCGCTTGCTCGGCGGACGGCGCCGGCTCGGCGGGTTGCGCCGGCTCCTCCGGGCCCTCCGGCACCGCTCCGGCGCTCGGGGTCATGACCTCCTGGGGCTCGCCCATGGCCCGGGCCTCCCAGTCGTCCTCGTCGCGGTAGTCGGCGGCGGACGCGATGCGCGCGCTGCGGTCCACGTCGTCCTCGGGGACGTCGGGCCGCACGGCCACCGCGGACCCGGCCACCGGGGCCGCCGGGGCGGCGGACCACGCGTTCCGCTCGGCCTCCTCGCGCATCCGTCGGGCCTCGGCGCGGGTCGCCGGGGCGGCCGAACCGTCGGTGAGGGCCTCGGTCGAGCCCGCGTCGGACGGGGGGACGGTGGACGAGGGCGTCTCGGGGCCGGCCGCCGGCTCGACGGCGACGCCCTCGGGGGCCGGGGGCAGGGCGGGCTCGTCCGGGGTGTCGACGTCGGGGTCGACGGTGTCGGCCTGGCGCAGCATCGCCTCGTAGCGCGAGCGCGCGGTGTCGGTGGCGGCCTGCTGCTGCTCGGCCTCGGCGCCGAGGTCCGCGGCCCGGCGGGCGGCCTCGTCGGCCTCCGCGCGGGCGAGGTCGGCCCGCTCGGACGCCTGGGCCGCGAAGGCCTCCTGGCCGGCGAGCCCTGCACCGACCTCCTCCGCCTCGGCCCGCAGCCCGGCCGCCTCGGCCCGGGCCTGGTCCTTCTTGCCGGAGGAGCGCTGGACGAGGAACCAGACGAGCGCCACGGCGAGGACCACGACGAGGACGAGGACGAGGAGCTGCGTGGTGTTCAACGGGTCTCCCGGGGATGCGGCAGGACGATCACCGGGACAAACTACCGTCGCCGCGCCCCGGGGGCGGTCACCCGCGCAGGCCCAGGTCGGCGACGGTCCTCTCCCGCATCTCGACCTTGCGGACCTTGCCCGTGACCGTCATCGGGAACTCGTCGACGACCTGCACGTACCGGGGGATCTTGTAGTGCGCCAGGCGGCCGGCGCAGAACTCGCGGACGACCTCGGCGGTGAGCGGCTCGGCGCCGTCGTTCATCCGCACCCAGGCGCACAGCTCCTCGCCGTAGCGCTCGTCGGGGACCCCGATGACCTGGACGTCCTGGACGTCGGGATGCGTGTACAGGAACTCCTCGATCTCGCGCGGGTAGACGTTCTCGCCGCCGCGGATCACCATGTCCTTGATCCGGCCGGTGATCCGCACGAACCCCTCGTCGTCCATGACGCCGATGTCGCCGGTCCGCATCCAGCCGTCGACGAGCACCTCGGCCGTCTTCTCCGGCTCCTCCCAGTAGCCGAGCATCACCGAGTACCCCTTCGTGCAGAACTCCCCCGGCGTCCCGCGCGGCACCGTCTCGCCGGTGGCGGGGTCGACGACCTTGATCTCGAGGTGGGGATGCACCGAGCCGACCGTCTCGACCTTCTGCTCGAAGGTGTCGTCGGTGCGGTTCTGCGTCGAGACGGGGGAGGTCTCCGTCATCCCGTAGGCGATCGTCACCTCCTCGATGCCGGACTCGATGAGCTTGGTCATCATCGACGCCGGGCACGGGGACCCGGCCATGATCCCGGTGCGCACCGACGACAGGTCGTAGGAGGCGAAGTCCGGCAGGCTCCACTCGGCGATGAACATCGTCGGGACGCCGTAGAGCGACGTGCACCGCTCCTGGGCGACGGCCGCGAGCGTCGCCGCCGGGTCGAAGCCGGGCGCCGGGATGACCATGCAGGCGCCGTGGGTGACGGCCGCGAGGTTGCCCATGACCATCCCGAAGCAGTGGTAGAAGGGCACCGGGATGCAGATCCGGTCCTCCTCGGTGTACCGGCACGTCTCGCCGACCATGTACCCGTTGTTGAGGATGTTCCGGTGCGACAGGGTCGCGCCCTTCGGGAACCCGGTCGTCCCGGAGGTGTACTGGATGTTGATCGGCTCGCCGGCGTCGAGCCCCGCCGCGACCTCCGCCAGCCGCTCGGCCGGCACCTCGTCGGCGCTGGCGACGAGGGCGTTCCAGGACTCCTGCCCGATGACGAACGCCTGCTCCAGACCCGGGCAGTCGGGACGCGCCTGCTCGAGCATCGCGACGTAGTCCGAGGTCTTGAAGGACTCGGCGAGGACGAGCATCCGGATGCCCGACTGGCCCAGGACGTACGTCAGCTCGTGCGTCCGGTACGCGGGGTTGATCGTCACGAGGATCGCGCCGATCTTCGCGGTCGCGAGCTGGGTGAGGGTCCACTCCGCGCAGTTCGGCGCCCAGATGCCGATGCGGTCACCCTTCGCCAGACCGGCGGCGAGCAGACCGCGGGCGAGCCGGTCGACCTCCTCGGCGAGCACCGCGTAGGTGTACCGGCGGCCGGCCGAGACGTCGACGAGGGCCTCACGGTCGGGGTGCCGGGCGGACGTCGCGTCGAACGCGGCGCCGATCGTCCCCTCGAGGAGTGGGGGCTCGGTCGGGCCCACGGTGTGCGAGAGGGCGGGGTCGGGTGCGGTGCTCATCGACGTCCTTCCGGCGGCGGTGCCTGGTCCTGCCAGCCAACACCCGGGCGGCGGGGGCGGCAACCCGCCGACCCGTCAGGCCGTCGTCGGGCGGGCCAGTCGGTCGAGGACACCGACGAGCAGCGCCTCACGGACGGCGGGCGGGGCCGCGTCGAGCAGGGCGTTGACCGGTGCCATCCGCTCGGGCAGCGCGATCCCACCGTCTCCCCCGGCGAGGCCCGCGGCCGCGAGCAGCCCGTCGAAGGCGTCGGCGTCGAGCGTGGACGGGTCGAGCGCGGCGAGCATCCCGACGAGCGTCGGGTCGGCCACCACCGGCCCGGCCGCGCGGGCGGCGGCGACCGCCTCGCGGAGGGCGACGAGCAGGTCGGGGACGGACGGCGCGGTCGCCGCGGACAGGGTGAGGTGCAGGGTCGCCGGGACGTCACCGAAGGCCATCTGCGGCTGGGTGAACCACCCCTGGGCGAGCATCTCGTCGGCGACGGTGTGGACGTCGCACGAGCCGTCCGAGACGAGGGCGAGCAGCGTCGAGTCCGGCGGGACGAGGACGTTCAGACCGTCGATGCCCTCGACCGCCGCGGCGACCTCGAGCGTCGCGGACCGTGCCGTCCGGGCGAGGTCGCGGTACCCGTCGACGCCGATCCGTCGGGTGACCGCCCACGCCGCGGCCAGTGGGCCACCGGACTTCGTCGACTGCACCGTGCTGTTGAGCATCGTGTAGCCGGGCCAGGCGGCGGAGGCGAAGAGGTGCCCGCGGCGCAGGTCGGCGTCCCGGTGCAGCAGCAGCGACACACCCTTCGGGGTGTAGGCGTACTTGTGGAGGTCGACGCTGATGCTCGTCACGCCGGGGACGGCGAAGGTCCAGGGGCCGGGGGCGTCGGTGGCGCCCCGGTCGGTGCCGGTGTCGGACGCGGCCCCGTCGAGGAAGGGCAGGACCCAGCCGCCGATGCACGCGTCGACGTGGCAGCGCACCCCCCGGGCCGCTGCGACGGCGGCGATCTCCCCGACGGGGTCGATCACCCCGTGCGCGTAGGAGGGGGCGGAGGCGACGACGAGGACGGTCGTGTCGTCGACCGCGGCCTCCGTCGCGGCGGGGTCGGCGCGCAGGGTGTCCGGGTCGACATCGACGACGACCGGACGCACCCCGAGCAGGTGGGCCGCCTTGAGGAAGGCGGCGTGCGCCGTCGCGGGCAGGACCATCGACGGCGCCGTGACCCCCGCCTCGGCACCGGCGGTCCGCGTCGCGAGGACGGCGAGCAGGATCGACTCGGTGCCTCCGGACGTCGCGACGCCGACGGCGCCCTCCGGCCCGTCGAGCAGCGCGGCCGCCGTCGCGACGAGGTCGTTCTCCATCCGCAGCAGGGACGGGAACGCCGTGGGGTCGAGGCCGTTGGAGCCGGCGAACATCGCGACCGCCTCGCGCCCCAGCTCGTCGGCGTCGGCGAGCCCGGAGTCGTAGACGTAGGCGAGAGTGCGACCGCCGTGCGTCGGCAGGTCGGCGGCGCGGAGCGCGTGGAGGGCGGCGAGGACCTCCTCCACGGCGAGGCCGGCGGTGTCGGGGCGGATGACGGACATCGGTGTCTCCTCGTCGGGCCGCGCGGGCGGGCTCGGGTACGTCACGGATCGTCGCACGGCGCCACGACGAGGGGCGTCCGCGAGACCTCCTCGGTGCTGCACCCACCGCAGCAGTGACGTCGTTGCTGCACCCACGCCAGCAGCGACGTCAGTGCTGCTCTCACACCAGCAGTGACGTCAGTGCTGGCAGGAGAACAGCACTGAGGAGGGCTGGGAGAGGACGTCAGCCCTGGGAGGCGCGCGGGTCGAGCCGGGAGCGACGGAGGACGACGAGGGAAAGGGCGACGAGGACGGCGGGGACGACGGTGAAGCCGAGCGCGATCGCGAGCCGGGCCGTGTCGGGCTGGACGGCCGCGGCGTCCGTCGACGACACGTACCCACCGACCTGGAGGATGCCGGCGAAGAGGAACGGCCCGACGGCGAGCCCCGCCGTCTCGCCGGCGGTCCACACGCCGGTGTACGTCCCGGCCCGGTCCTCCCCCGTGCGCGCCGTGTCCGCCGCGGCGACGTCCGGCAGCATCGCGAGCGGGAACATCTGGCAGGCGGCGTACCCGACCCCGACGACGCCCACCGTCACGGCGGTCGCGGCGAGACCCACCGGGATCGCGGCGAGCGTCGCCAGCGCCCCGCCGCCGAGCAGCAGCGACCCCCACACGTACCCGGCCCGTTTGCCCCGCGCCTCGCCCACCCGCTGCCACAGCGGGGTCACGAGCAGCGCCGGGCCGACGAAGCACACGAAGAGCACCGTCGAGGCCCCCGACCCGCCGAGCAGCACCCGCGCGACGTAGTCGACCCCGGCGAGCATCATGCCGATCCCCAGCGCCTGGACGACGAAGACGAGCAGGAGGGTGCGGAAGTCGCGTTCGGCGGCGACGATCCGCAGCTGGTCCCGCAGGCTCCCCCCGGCGGTCGCAGCGCGTCGCGCGGGGGCGAGACGGGTCCCCCACCAGGCGCCGAGCGTGCCGAGGACGATGAGGACGCCGACGAACAGCCCGACCCCGCGGTAGCCCCACGTCGGGCCGAGGGTGTCCCGCACGAGCGGGGACAGCCCGCCGCTCAGCAGGATCGCGAGGGCGAGGATCGCCACCCGCCACGTCATGAGCCGGGTCCGTTCGTGGTAGTCGTCGGTCATCTCCGCAGGCATCGCGAGGTAGGGCACCTGGAAGAACGAGTACGCCGTCGCGCAGACGAGGAAGAGGACGACGACCCACGTCGCGGCGAGCCCGGTCGGCGACGTCGGGCCGGCGAAGAGCAGGACGAACGCGACGGCGAGGGCCAGCCCTGCCCGCAGGAGGAACGGCCGGCGTCGCCCGCCCGGATGCGTCGAGCGGTCGCTCACCCGGCCGGCGACCGGGTCGAGGACGACGTCCCACAGCTTCGGCAGGAGGACGAGCAGTCCCGCCAGCCCCGCGGCCACCCCGAGCCGGTCGGTGAGGTAGGGCAGGAGGAGCAGCCCGGGGACCGTCCCGAAGGCCCCGGTGGCGACCGACCCGAGGCCGTACCCCCGACGCGCCGCGGAAGGCAGCGCGGCGCCGACCGGTGCGGCGGTGGGGCGGCTCACCCGTCGGACCCTAGCGACGATGATGGGGTCATGTCGTCACGTCGCAGGTTCCGGGGCCGCATCGCCGGGGTGGGGTCCACCTCGGGGGTGCGCGTCGTCGTGGGCTGGTGGCTCGAGTCGCCGTTCGGGGACTTCGCGGACGTCATGGTCGAGCGGCCGGACGGGCACCGGGTGCTCCTCGCGCCGAGCGAGCAGGTCGCCGACCTCGTGTCGAGCACCTACACCTTCGACGAGGTGCGGATCGAGGACGTCGACATCGACGGCGACCGCGGACGGGTGGACGGCGATCCCCGGCCTGGGCGCTGGGGTCCGTCGTCCCCGTCGCTGACGATGTCGCTGGAGGTCGGTGACCGCATCCCGCTCGGCCGGCTGCTGCAGGTGCTGCCCCGACCGCTGCTGGAGACCCCGGCCTTCGCGACCCTCGCCGACCCGGTCGCCCGAGTCGTCGTCCGCGGGGTGCGGACGCGCGGGGTCGCCCGGCGAGGGCGCCGGGAGTACTACGGCGCGACCGACGTGCACGCCGTCACCACGATGGCGGGGACGTTCGACGGGGTGGACCTGGGCTCGCTCGCACCGGTCGACCCGCCGTGCCGGTTCGGGTTCTCCTCGACGCCGCGCCGGCCGTCGGTCACGTCGGTGACGACGACCATCGTCGACCTCTAGCGCCGCCGACGCCCGCCACACCGGTGCCGCCGGCTCCACGAGGGGTCACGACGCGCCGGTCCGAGGGCCGCGGCCTCGGCGTGTCGTGGCCCCTCGACCTCTTCAGTCACCCGATCCGGAGCCCGCTCGTCTCCAGCCCCAGCTCGCGGGCGAACCGCAGCAGCGTGAGCCGTCGCCTCGGCGACCGCCACACGTCCTCGGCGAAGAGCTCGAGGACCGTCCAGCCGAGGTCCGAGGCCAGTCCGGCTCGCTGCGCGTCGGTGCTGCGGCGGCGACGGTCGGCGTGGTCCTCGCCCTGGTACTCACCGACGACCTGCTGGTCCCGCCAGACGAGGTCGCCCTCGAGGAGCCATCCGCCGGCGGCGTCGCGCACCACGCCGTTGACCTCGGGCTCGGGGAAGCCGGCGTCGTGGAACATCAGGCGCGCCCGGGTCTCCATCGGGGACCGCACCCCCGGCCGGACGAGGGACAGGGCGTCGAGGAGGACGCGTCGGCCTCGAGGACGGCACCGACCGTCCAGGACCTGCCGGAGCGAGCCCGCCCCGGCCTCGAGCCTGCCGACGACGGAATCCGCCGCGACGACGAGGTCGTCCCGCCCGAGCGTCGGACCGACGCACTCCCCCAGGTCGCACCACGTGTCCGCGAGCCCGACGACCCGGACCCCGGACACCTCGTCCACCGCACGGCGCTCCAGGCCCCGGTGCCCACGACACCCCGCTCTGCGGATCCGGGTGCGGTCGGAGCGGCGCATGATGTCGAGCACCGGGTCACGTTCCACCGACCGGGGCATCGGCATCCCGTGGAGCAGCGCGGCCGTCCGGTGGGAGAAGGCGACGTCGGCCGGCAGCGCGAGAGTGAACGCCGCGACGCGGTCCTGCAGGTCGGACGGCCAGGCGGGTGACCGGACGCCCCGCGTCGGTCGTGCCAGCGACGGGTGCCGGGTCCGCGCGACCGGGTGACCGGCGGCGACGAGGTCCGCCGGTCGGAACGGGCCGGCCGGGAAGGCCGTCCTCGGCAGCGGTCGTGGCATGTCCACAGGGTGACCGGATCGGGGCACCGGCCCGGCTCGTCATCCACAGGCCGCGGTCGAGGGGTCGGGACACGCCGCACCTGCGCTGCCTCCTGCGGCGTGTCGTGACCCCTCGACACCCGAGGGCGGCGGAGGCGCCGCCTCGGGCGTCAGGCCTGCGGGGTCACCTTGAGCAGGACGTCGTCGTCGCCGTTCGTCGTCGTGACGTACAGCGCGCCGTCCGGGCCGAGTCGCGCCGCCCGCAGCCGCCCGTACGGCCCGTTCGTCGCCTCCGGGACCGACACCTCGGCGAGCGCCCCGTCGTCGCCCAGCTGCATGAGGAGCAGCTTCGCCCCCTTGAGCGCCGTGACGACGAGCGCCCCCTCGAGCGCGCCCCACTGCTCGCCCTCCAGGAACTCCGCCGAGCACACCGCCTGCGTCGTCTCGCCCGACTGCCACACCGCCGGCACCGCGTCGGGGTAACGCTCGCGGTCGGTCATCGGGACGCTCTCGTCGTACCCGCCGACGGTCCCGCCCTGAGCCGGGTCCCACCCGTAGTTCGCCCCGGCCTCGATGCGGTTGACCTCGTCGTTGTTGCTCGGGCCGTGCTCGGCGGTGTAGACCTCGCCCGTCCCCGGCTGCACGGCGACGCCCTGGATGTTCCGGTGGCCGTAGCTGTAGACGTAGCGCTGCCGGCCGGACTCGTCCGCGAACGGGTTGTCCGGCAGGGGCTCGCCCGTCTCGAGGTCGAGCCGGATCACCTTGCCCCCGAGGCTGGAGAGGTCCTGCGGCAGCGAGCCGACGGCCGTGTCGCCCGTCCCGACGAGCAGCGCCCCGTCGTCCGCGATCTCGGGCCGGCAGCCCGAGTGCCGCCCGGTCGAGATCGGCAGCCCCGTGAGCAGGTCGTCGACCCGCTCCGCCGACGCCCCGTCCTCGGCGAGCCGCCACGTGACGAGCCGGATGTCGTCGGGCGCGCCGGAGGGGTCCATGTGCGTCTGGCACGTCGTGAACTCCCGCGACTCCTCGAAGTCCGGGTGGACGACCATGCCCATGAGGCCGCCCTCCCCCTCGACGTAGACGTCGTCGAGGTCGGCTTCGACCTCGGTGCGCTCGCTGCCGGGCGCGGTGCCGTCGACGAGGGAGATGCGGGCCGGACGCTCGGTGACGAGGACCTGCCCGTCCGGGAGGAAGCCGATGTCCCAGCCGTGCTCGAAGCCGCTCGCGACCTCCTCGACGGCGAGCTCGGGGACGACGGTGCTCTCCGGCGCGGGGCTCGGCGAGGCGTCCGGGGAGCCGGACGCGGTGCTCGGGGTGCCCGGCACCTGCCCGACGCCGTCGTCGTCGGCACCGCAGGCGGTGGTGGCGAGCAGGGCGAGGGCCGCGGCGGCGGCGGGGATCGCGGGGCGCATACCCCAGTCTCACAAACGGACCGGTCGGGGTCGCGCTCCGATGCAGGATCGTGACGACGCCGTCCCACGTGCCCGCCCCGACCGGCCGGCCGTGCTCGGAGGACCCGGTCAGCCCGGGAGGTCGGCCACCGCCCGCTCGTACGCCGCGGCGAGCGCGTCGAGGTCGGCCCGGTGGTCGGCGATGCGGCACCCCAGCCCGTTCGGCTTCACGAGGATGCCCTCCTGCGCCCACACCGGGCGGGCCCGCTCCCGCAGCGGCGCCGGCAGGTCCCCCGCGGCGTTCGTCACCCGCCACCACGTGACGTTGCCGCCGTAGGCCTTCATGATCGAGCCCACGTAGCGCGGACCGCAGCCGACGAGCGCGGCGAGGTCGCCGTAGGAGACGACCCGGCCCCGCGGCACCTGCTCGACCGCCCGGAGCACCCGCTCCACCACGACGTCGTCCATCCCCCGAGTGTGCCGGACCGCCGTCGGCGCCGACCGTGTCGCCGGAATGCCCGCGCGGGCGGCGGGACCCCGGTGCGAGGATGAGCCCATGCGCCGGATCGTCCAGAGCAAGAAGCTCCAGCACGTCCGCTACGACGTCCGGGGCCCGATCCTCGTCGAGGCCCAGCGGCTCGAGGCCGAGGGCCACAAGATCCTCAAGCTCAACATCGGCAACACCGCGCCGTTCGGCTTCGAGGCTCCCGACGCCATCGTCGCGGACATGGTGCACAACCTGCCGGACAGCCAGGGGTACGCCGACTCGCGCGGCATCTACTCGGCCCGGACGGCCGTCGCGCAGTACTACCAGGCACGGGGGCTCAAGGACACGGTCGTCGAGGACGTCTACATCGGCAACGGTGTCTCCGAGCTCATCTCGATGGTCCTCCAGGCGTTCGTCGACGACGGCAACGAGATCCTCGTCCCGGCGCCGGACTACCCCCTGTGGACCGGCGCGGTGTCGCTGTCCGGGGGCACGCCGGTGCACTACCGCTGCGACGAGTCGAACGGGTGGGACCCCGACCTCGTGGACATCGAGGCCAAGATCACCCCGGCCACCCAGGCGCTCGTCGTCATCAACCCGAACAACCCCACCGGGGCGGTCTACTCGGAGGCGACGGTCCGCGGTCTCGTCGACATCGCCCGGCGGCACGACCTCGTCCTCATGGCGGACGAGATCTACGAGAAGATCCTCTTCGACGACGCCGTGCACCACCACACCGCCGCCTTCGCCGGCGACGACGTCCTGTGCCTCACCTTCAGCGGCCTCTCCAAGGCCTACCGGGTGTGCGGCTACCGCGCCGGCTGGGTCATGGTGAGCGGACCCAAGCACCTGGCCCAGGACTTCCTCGAGGGCCTGACCCTCCTCGCGAACATGCGGATGTGCGCCAACGTCCCCGCGCAGCACGCGATCCAGACGGCGCTCGGCGGGTACCAGTCGGTCGAGGAGCTCATCGGGCCCGGGGGCCGTTTCCGTGAACAGAGCAAGCTGGCGTCCCGGCTGCTCAACGACATCCCGGGGGTCTCGTGCGTCGAGCCGAGCGGGGCCCTGTACTGCTTCCCCCGCCTCGACCCGGAGGTCTACCCCATCGAGTCCGACGAGGCGTTCGTCATCGACCTCCTGCGGGCGAAGAAGATCCTCGTGACGCACGGCACCGGCTTCAACTGGTTCGAGCCGGACCACTTCCGCCTCGTCACCCTGCCCGACGAGGAGACCCTCACCGAGGCCATCGGGCGCATCGCCGAGTACCTCGAGACGATCCGGGCGTGACCACTGGGGCGCGCGGCCCGGACGTCACGGTCCTCGCGGGGGTCGCCGCCGGGGGCGCGGCCGGCTCGCTCGGCCGGTGGGGCGTCGGCCTCTCGCTGCCGCCCACGCCGGGCGGCTTCCCGTGGGCGACGTTCCTCGTCAACGTCACCGGGGCCCTCGCGATGGGCCTGCTCGTCGCCGTCCTCGTCGAGCGCCCCGGGACCCACCGGCTGGTCCGACCGGTCGTGGGCGTCGGGCTGCTCGGTGGCTGGACGACGTTCTCGGCCCTGGCCGTCGACGCCGTGACCCTCGGGGACTCCGGCCGTCTCGGGGTCGCGGCCCTCTACCTCGCTGCGACCGTCGTCGTCGGGGTCCTCGCGGTCGTCGGGGGCCTGCGCCTCGGGCGGACCCTGTGGGCGGGCCCGTGACCGCTGCCGACGCGCTGCTCGTCGCGGTCGGGGCCGCTGTGGGGGCGCCCGCCAGGATGCTCGTGGGCCACTGGGTCCGGCAGCGGTTCGCGGTCGGCGCCCCGGTCGGCACGCTCGTCGTCAACGTGGCGGGCTCGTTCGTCCTCGGCCTGCTCGTCGGCGGCGGGGCGGGGCACGGGTGGCTCGCCGTCGGCGGGACGGGGTTCTGCGGTGCCTTCACGACGTTCAGCAGCCTCGCCCTCGAGGTCCGGGAGGTCGCGGAGGACGACGGCCGGCGGGCCGCGGCCGGGCTCGTCGCCGGGTCGCTCGTCCTCGGGCTCGGCGCCGCCGCCGCGGGCTGGGTCCTCGGGCGCTGACCGGTCGCCGCCCGGACCGCGCCGCCCGACGCGGGGAAGGCCGCCCGCGCATCGTCGAGCGGGCGGCCTCCGAGGTCCGCCGGACCCGTGGGCCCTCGGTCCCGGCGGGGGTCGGCCGACGGGGGCGGCGTGGCCACGCCCGAACGGTCGACCGGGGACCAGCCTAGGACGAGCGCGGGGAGCACGCGAGGGCACGGTCCGTATGCTCGGTCCTCATGCGCTCCGACGACCTCGGCCGGCCCGACCTCCTCGACGAGCTCGCGCCCCCGCACGAGGCCTCCGCGGACCACCGCACCGGTGGCCCCGGGGTCGGCTCGATGGCCCGGGCCGCGGGCGTCACGCTCGTCCTCATGGTGCTCACGAGCCTCGGCGCGATCGCGGGGGGCTGGCTCGCGTCCGACCGGCTGCCCGACGTCGAGTACGCGTCGGTCATCTGGGAGGGCCTGGCGGTGGTCGCCTGGTGCCTGCTGTGGGCGCTGTTCGCGGGCGCGGTCTCCCTCGCCCTCGGCGTCGTCGTGGTGGCCCTGCCGTGGGCCCGTCGTCGCGGTCGCTGACCCGCCGACCCGCCGATACGCCGACGGCGCCGCCCCCACGCCCGCGACGACCGGACCCCGACGACCGGGCCCGGTCAGTCGGCGGCCCCGGACCCGCCCGCGGGTGCCGCCACCTCCACCTCACGCCCGTAGGTCCAGCCGTCGGCCAGGGGCAGCGAGTCACCGCTCCAGAAGCGTCCCGGGTCGTACCAGTTCGTCGGGACGTCCCCGGTGAGGACGCCCATCTCCTCGAGCGTGGCGGCGACGACCTCGGCGCAGTACGCGTCCTCGGGGCGCAGGCCCTTGCGCTCCCCCGCCCGGCGGGACAGGTGCGCGTCCCGGCCGCGCAGCCACCGCCAGCCGAGGCGGACCGAGGACGGGAAGGACACCCCGTCCAGCCGGGCCACGGCCCGCAGCGCCGCGTCCTCCTCGCCCCGGCCCGCGGCCGGCTCGAGCTGGCGCAGCCAGGCCCGTTGGCCGTAGCGGACCTGCCACGTCGTCACGGCCTCGGCGAGGTCGTGCAGCTGCACCCCGCGGTGGTGGTCACCGGTCCACTGGTCGCGCATCGAGCGACCGAGCTCGGCGTGCCACATGAACGGCGGCAGGTCGTCGAGGACCAGCGCCATCCCGACGTGGTTGACCGGCGCGTTGCTCGCCGTCTGGATGACCCGGTCCGCGACGGTGCCGCCGCGGAAGATCCAGAGGTCGCCCGTCCGGGTCGCGGAGACGGCCTCGTCGAACGGGACGGTCGGGTGCTCGGTGCGCGCCATGCGGGTCAGTCTGCCGGGGCCCGTCGCTAGGGTGACGGACGTGGACCGCAACCGGATGTGGAAGCTGCTCGGCGTCGCCGGCGCCGCGGGTGTCGTCGCGACCGGTGTCCTCGTGACCCGCGACGAGCGCACCCGCCGCGCCTACTCGCCCGACGAGGTCCGCGACCGGCTCCGCGACCGGGCGTCCGCGGCTCGGGAGGCCGTGGAGGACCCGGGCGGCGGCCGCTGAGCGGGACGGCGACCGCCGGGACGCCCCCGCCGTCAGCCGCCGTCCTCCGAGCGGGGACCCAGGAGGGGTCGGTCGGCCCGCGCCCGCAGCTGCTGGACGGCCCAGCCGTTCCCGTCGGGGTCGCGGAACCCGAAGAACGTCGAGCCGTCCCGCTCGTCGTCGAAGGCGAAGATCTCGTCGCACTCGACGCCGCGGCCCACGAGCTCGGCCCGCGCGGCCTCGGCGTCGGACACGACGAGCTGGAGCCCCTGGAGCGACCCCGGGGCCATCCGCGTCAGGGTCGGCAGCGTGCCGACGACGACCGAGCACCCCGAGCCGCGGGGGGTCAGCTGGGCGACGCGGCCACCCGGGGTGTCGGTGTCGTGGTCGAGGTGGAACCCGACCGCGTCCCGGTAGAACGCGACCGCCGCGTCGACGTCGGACACGGGCAGGACGACGACCTCGAGGGTCCAGTCCACGGCCGTCAGCGCCGCTCGGC
Organism: Phycicoccus avicenniae; assembly: GCF_018139485.1. Classification (GTDB taxonomy): domain Bacteria; phylum Actinomycetota; class Actinomycetes; order Actinomycetales; family Dermatophilaceae; genus Phycicoccus; species Phycicoccus avicenniae. The sequence goes on along the minus strand of NZ_JAGSNF010000001.1, from coordinate 50,897 downwards.
GAGGAGGGCGTCGAGCTTGACGTAGCCGTCCGTCATCCCGGACTCCATCCCGCCGGCGACCATCTCGTCCCGTCCCTCGACGGTCCGGCCCAGGCTGCGGCCGGTGAGCCGCGAGCGGTTGTCCCCGAGGTCCTCGAAGCCGAGGAACTCCAGCGCCACCTGGTCGGGCATCCCCTCGAACTCGAAGGTCTGGACGACGAGCTCGTCCTGGCGGACGGTGTGGAAGGTCCCGCGGAAGGCGTACTCGTGGCCCTTCGGGTCGCGGTGGACGTAGCGGTAGGCGCCGCCCTGGACGCAGTCCCAGAGCGGGACCTCCATCTCGTAGCCGTGCGGGCCGAGCCAGCGGCGGACGAGGTCGGCGTCGGTGTGGGCGGCGAAGAGGGCCGCGACGGGGGCGTCGAACTCGCGGGTGAAGTCGATCCACGGCACGCCGGCCGGGACGTCGAGGTGCAGTGCTTTGCTCATGTGTCTCTCCTGCGGGATGGGTCGCCGAGCACGGCGTCGAGCCGTCGGTAGCGCTGCTCGGCGAGGAGCCGGTGGCCGTCGATCCACGCCGTGAGGCGTTCGAGGGCGGCGGGCTCGAGGCGGACGGGGCGACGCTGCGCCTGCCGTCCCTTGGTGACCAGGCCCGCGTGCTCGAGGACCTGGACGTGCTTCGAGACCGCCTGGACGGAGATCTCGAAGGGTGCGGCGAGCTCGCCGACCGTGGCCGGCCCCCGGCCGAGCCGGGCGACGATCGCGCGCCGGACCGGGTCGGCGAGGGCCGCGAAGCCGCGGTCCACGAGCTCGTCGTCGGTGCTCACCGTTGTATTCAACCAAATAGTTTATCAACTGTCACATTGATGAGAACAATCCGCTGGCCGGACCACGTCGAACCCTCCGCGGGACGGCACCACCGATGCTGCCGTCCGACCCGCAGGGAAACCCCAGGAGGACCTCATGAAGGCCACCGCCCCCATCGCTCTCGGTGCCGCCGCGGCACTCTCGCTCGTCACGGCCGGCGCCGCCCAGGCCGCGCACGACGGCAACCCCTCGCCCAGGGTGGCGAGCTACTCGTACTCGCTCGACCCGGTCCAGGCCGAGTCGGTCCCGAACAGCCAGGCCACCGGGTCCACCCGGGTCAAGGCCCTGCCGAACGGCAAGGTCCAGGTCAAGGTCACCGCCTCCGGACTCATGCCGAACGCCCCGCACGCCATGCACCTGCACGGGGTCGACGGGCCGAGCACCGACATGGGCTGCCCCGGCCCGGCACAGGACGCCGACGGTGACGGCTACGTCACGGTCGTCGAGGGCATCCCGAGCTACGGCGGCATCCTCACCTCGCTCACGACGACCGGCGACATCTCCGCCGCCAGCGCGCTCGCGCTCGACCGGTTCGCCGTCGCCGACGAGGACGGGACCCTCGAGTACACCCGCACCTTCTCGCAGGACGCCGCGCTCGCCAACGCCGACACCGTCCAGGTCGTCGTCCACGGCATCGACATCAACGGCAACGGCGCCTACGACTTCGAGGCCGGTCCGTCCTCGCTCACCGACGCCGCACCGCTCGAGGCGACGATCCCCGTCCTCTGCGGCGGCATCGCGAACTGACCCCCGGATCGCCCGTCACCGGGTGGGACGGGCAGACGGCCCCGCGGCTCCGGCCGCGGGGCCGTCGTCCGTCCGCCGGCGGGACCGACGGGTGCCGTCAGGCGAGCGCGAGCCGGGCCACGACGTGGAGCACCCCGAAGGCGTCGTCGACGGCGACCCCCGCGCACGTCACCTCACCCTCCCGGGCGACCAGCGTCGCGGCGCCCACCTGGAGGGGGGCCCGCCCGTGGGCGAGCAGGTCGGCCGCGAGCCCGGGGTCGAGTCGGAGCACCGCCTCGAGGTCGGCGTCGCGCAGCGCGGCGACGAGGGCGTCGTCGAACCCCGCGGCCCGGTCGTCGAGGTGGCCGGGGGCCTTCTCGCTGCGCCGGGCGCTGCCGTCGGCGACGACGACGAGGGTCGGGGACGGCCCCGCTGCCTCCTCGCGGCCGAGCTCGCGGCAGTCGTCGACCGACGCGTCCCAGGCCACCGTGACGACCCCCGCGACGGAGACCCCCGCGAGGTCCGCGAGGTGTCGCCCCACGCGCTCGCCGAGCGGTGACCGGGTCGTGCGCGGCTCGCGGTCGGTCGCGACGACGAGGAGCACGGCGTCGGTGCCGTCGGCGTCGGTCGCGGCGGCCACCGCCTCGACGGCGGACCGTCGCAGGTCCGCCCCGGCGTCCAGCCGGCCCGTGTACTCGGGGAGCAGGAGCGGCGCCGACGGGACGACGACGAGCGACCCGGTCACGCGAGACCCCGGACGGTGCGGGCCGGCGGCAGGTCGCCGGCGACGACGGACACGAGGTCGAGGACCTGCCGGGTCTGCGGGGCCTCGTGCACCCGGTAGACCTGCGCCCCCTTCCAGGCGCACAGCGCGGTGGCGGCCAGGGTGCCGGTGAGTCGTTCCCCGACGGGCCGGTCCAGCGCCTCCCCGACGAAGTCCTTGTTCGACAGCGAGACGAGCACCGGGCGGCCGAGCGCCGTCAGCTCCTCGAGCCGACGGGTCACCTCGAGGCTGTGCCAGGTGTTCTTGCCGAAGTCGTGCGCGGGGTCGATGACGACGCGGCGCCGGTCGACACCCGCCGCCTCGGCCCGCTCGGCCTGCGCGAGCAGCGAGCGCCGCGCGTCGTCGACGACGTCGTCGTACTCGATCCGGTGCGGCCGGGTGCGCGGCGTCACCCCGCCCGTGTGGGTGCACACGAGGGAGGCCCCGAACTCGGCGGCGACGGCCGGCAGACCGGGGTCGGCGCCTCCCCAGGCGTCGTTGATGACGTCCGCCCCGACCTCGCAGACCGCCCGGGCGACCTCGCTGCGCCACGTGTCGACGCTGATGACGAGGTCCGGGAACTCGGACCGGACCTGCTCGACGAAGCCCACGACCCGGCGCTTCTCCTCGGCCGCGTCGACCTCGACCCCGGGGGCGGCCTTGATGCCGCCGATGTCGACGAGGTCCGCCCCCTCGTCGACGACCTGGCGGACCCGGTCGAGGGCGGCGTCCTCGGCCCAGGTGAGGCCCTTGTCGTAGAACGAGTCCGGCGTGCGGTTGACGATCGCCATGACGAGCCGGGCCGTCGCCGGGTACTCGCGGCGGCCGAGCAGCAGGGGGCCTCCGGTGCTCATCGGACGACGCCCCCGCCGTAGCCGGGGACCTCGACGGCGGGCGGACGCTCGCGCAGGTCGACCAGCCGCGGGCGCGGCTGATGGCCCTCGCCCGTGTGGGCGTACTGGACCAGCTCGGCCCGCTCGGGCACGGGCTCCCCGCCGGCCCGGGACCGGACCGCCGCCATGACCTGCACGGCCATCGGCCCGAGCGTGTCGTGCCGGTGGTGGCGGTGCGCGCGTCGGCCGAGGTCGACCTGCGCGATGGCGTCCGGCCCGTAGCGGGCGGCGACGTCGACGAGGGCGGCGATCTCGACCCCGTAGCCGACCGGGACGGACGCGGTCTCGAAGGCCGCCCGGCGCACGGCCCACTCCCCCGCCAGGGGCTGGACGAGCCCCGCGAGCTCCGGGTGGTGCAGCGCGAGGAGCGGGCGCGCCACGAGCTCGGTGACCCGGCCGCCGGCCTCGACCTCCCGCCCGTCGGGCCCGAGGAGCGGGCGGTCGTACACCGCCTTGACGAGCGCCACGTCGCGGTCGGTGAGCAGCGGGCCGAGGAGCCCGGTGACGAAGTGGACACCCCACTCGACGAGGTCGGCGTCGAGGAAGACGAGGACGTCGCCGCTCGTCACGTGGAGGGACTTCCACAGCGCCTCGCCCTTGCCGGGCAGCGGCGGCAGGTCGGGGAGGACGTCGCGTGCCGCGTGGACGGTGGCCCCGGCGGCGCGGGCCACCTCGGCGGTGCGGTCGGTGGAGTCGGAGTCGACGACGACGAGCTCGTCGACGAGCGGGACCTGCTCCATCCAGGCCCGACGGACGCCCCGGACGACGTCGCCGACCGTGTCCTCCTCGTCGCGGGCGGGGACGACGACGCTGACCCGGGTCGCGCCCTTGGCCGCGAGGACGGCGTCGGCCGCTCGCGCCGGCTCGACGGGACGGACGGGCATCAGGACCCGTCGGGCGCGGGCCGCCGGAAGACCGCGAGGAGGGCCAGGGCCGCGAGCACGCCACCGACCGCCGCGACGGCGCCCCAGACGACGCCCGACAGGGGCAGGCCGAACGCCGCGTCGAGGGACCACGCCCCCGGTCCGAGGACGGCGAGCGCGACGGCGGCCATCGCGACGAGGAGGACGTACTCCCAGCCGCCCTTGAAGACGAAGTAGCCCTTGCCGCGGTGGTCGGTGAGGCCCGCGACGGTCATCAGCCCGACGAACGCGGCCGCGGCCGGGCCGGTGAGCAGCCCGACGGTGACGAGGACGCCGGCGCCGATCTCGGTGAAGGCCGCGAGCCGCGCGTGCAGGGCCCCGGGGCGCAGGCCGAGCGACTCGAACCAGCCGGCCGTGCCGGAGAGGCCGCCGCCGCCCCACACCTTGTTCGCGCCGTGCACGAGCAGCATCGGTCCGAGGGCGAGGCGCAGGAGCAGCGCCGCGAGGTCGAGGTCCATCCCGTCCGTCCGTCGTCGGTGGTCGTCCGGGTCCGCCCGGCCGGATCCCACTCTAGGTGGCGGGGCGTCGGCGGGCGGCGGGCCCTGCTGTGAGCGCCCTGAGGCGGACGACCTTCGACAGTGGTGCGGACACGACCGGGACGCGACGCACCGTTTCCTACCATGGGCCGCGGCCCTCGAGGGCCGCCTCCGTCGGACGTTCAGCAGGGAGCACACACCGGCATGTCACGTGTCGTCGTCCTCGTCGGCGCCTCCGCCGACCTCACCCGTGCCCTGGCGCGTGACCTCGCCGCCTCGGGGGACCGGGTCGCCGTCGTCGTCGACCCCACCTCGGACCTGATCGTCGGGGACCTCCGGGCCAGGACGCGTGGCCGCACACCCCTGCGCGTCGTCGCCGACGTCCGCGATCCCGACGCCGTCGAGCTGGTCCTCGACGAGGTCGAGGAGCTGCTCGGCCCGGTCGAGGTGTGGGTGGGCACGGTCCCGGCCGTCGCCGGGTGCCCGTCGGGGGACCTGCACCCGGTCCGGCTGCGGGTCACGACCGACGAGGTGTACCTCGCGCTCGCCCACACCACCCTCGCCGTCCTCGAGCGCATGACGGCCCGCGGCGGCGGGACCGTCGTCCAGGTCGTCCCCGGGCTCGCGGGGCGCGAGGCCGCGGGCCGGGCGGCGGAGGCGGGGGCGCTCGCGGCCGCGCGCGGGTTCGCCGACGCGCTCGCCGCCGAGCTGCGGACGGAGCGCAGCCCGGTCCGCCTCCACCACCTCCAGGTGGGGCCGGACGACGACGTCTCCGCCGTGGCGCGGGAGGTCGTCCGGATCGCCCACCGGCCGGCGCACCGGGGCCGCCGGCTGCTGCGCGCCGGTGCCGTCGGCGGTGGGGCCGCCGTCGCGACGGGGACCGCGGTCCTCCTCCGCCGCCGACGCCGCTGAGCGGTCCGCCCGGACCGCCGGCCGGCTCGTCCTCGTCCCGGTCGACGAAGGTTCGACAGCCCGCCGGCAGGCGATGTTTCGCCGGGACGCGGCGCGGGGTACTGGCCCGTCGACCGATCACACCGACGAAGGAGACATCGATGTCGACCGACGAGAAGGTCGCGAAGGACCTCGTGGAGACCCTCAAGGACGGCCGCAACGGCTTCCTCGCCGCCGCGGAGAAGCTGCGCGACAGCGACCGCCCCGACCTCGCCGACACCATGCAGCAGTACGCCGACCAGCGCGCCACGTTCGCGCGCGAGATCGTCGAGATGGGCCACGAGTACGGCGACGAGGTCGACGAGAGCGGGTCGTTCGCGGCCCGTCTGCACCGCGGCTGGCTGTCGATGAAGGACGCGATCTCGGGCGACGACGCCGGTGGTGTCGTCGACGCCGCGGTGAGCGGCGAGGAGCACGCGGAGAACGAGTACCGCAAGGCGCTGGACGCCGACATCAGCGAGGGCTTCCGCACCGTCGTCGCGCGCCAGCACGAGGAGATCGCGCAGGCCAAGAGCACGTTGAAGAGCCTGCCCCGCTCCTGAGGCGGGAGGACGACGAGGGCCCGGGCCGTACGGCCCGGGCCCTCCTCGTGCCGTTGGTGCTCAGGCCGGCACCACGCCCCAGTCGTCGGCCACGACGACCCGGGCGGTGTGCAGCACCCGGTCGACCGACTCCGCGACGTGGACCAGGTACTCGCCGGGCTCCACCGCCCAGTCGCCGGCCGCCTCGTCCCAGTGCGCGAAGCGGCGGCGACCGAGGTCGACCGTCACCGGGGCACCCTCTCCGGCGACCGCCCGCACGACGGCGTGACCGGCGAACCACCGCGCGGGCCGGTCGACGGCCGACCCAGGGCGCTCGAGGTAGACCTGCACGACGTGCTTTCCCGCCCGGTCGCCGGTGTTCGTGGCCCGGGTCCGCACCGTGACCCCGTCCGGGGCCCCGTCCAGCGTCGGGGTGTCCACCTCCCAGGTCGTGTAGCCCCGCCCGGCGCCGAACCAGTACGCGGGGGTCGTGCCGGCGCGCAGCCACGCCCGGTGCCCGATGTGGACCCCCTCGTCGTAGGCGAGGACGCCGTCGACCGGAGTCACGTCCTGGACGGGAAGATCGGCCTGCGCCGCGGGCCAGGTCGTCGGCAGGCGGCCGCCGGGCTCGGCGGCGCCGGTGAGGACGTCGGCCACGGCACGGCCCATCTCCTGGCCGCCGAAGTAGCCGACGAGGAGCGCGGCGACGTCGGCGCGCCACGGCAGGAGCACCGGCGAGCCGGAGTTCACGACGACGACCGTCGGGGTGCCCGACGCCGCCACCGCGGCGACGAGCCGGTCCTGGGCGCCCGGCAGCTCGAGACTCTCGCGGTCGAAGCCCTCCGACTCCTCCTTGCTGCTCGTGCCGACGACGACGACGGCGACGTCGGCCCCGTGGGCCGCGGCGACCGCGTCCGCGACGAGCGCCTCGGGGTCACGCGGCGCCGGTGCGGTCCCGAGGGTGAGCCCGAAGGCGCCCTCCATCATCCGGTCCCGTGTCCGCATGTCGAAGCGCAGCCGCACGGTGTGCCGGCGGCCGGCCACGACCTCGACGGTCGCCCGGGCGGCCGGGGGGTGCAGGATGCTCGCGCCGAGCTGGTCGCCGATGGCCTCGGCGGTCTCCTCGAGGACGCGCTCGCCGTCGAGGTCGACGGTCCCGTGGCCGACGGACTCGAACCCCAGGTCGACCGGCCCGTCCTCCGAGGGCGTCCACTCGGCGACGACCTCGAACCACGTCGAGGCCGCGACCGGCGCCTCGCCGCCGAAGTACACCAGCGCCGTGGAGCGCCGGTGCTCGGTCCACAGGACGCCGTCGTCCTCGTCGAGGAAGCGCACGAGGACGCCGGGCTCCCCGGTCTCGGGGTCCGTGACCTCCGACAGCGGCAGCTCCGACAGGCCCGTGTGGGCGAGCGCCCCGACGGCGTAGGTGACGTCGGCGTCGGGCAGGGCCTCCCGGATGCCCTCGAGCGGGCTCACGACCCGCTCGGGCAGGACCGTCGCGGACCCGCCGCCCTGGGTGCGGGCGGTGTCGGCGTTCTGCCCGAGGACGGCGACCCGGCGCACGCGCTGCGGGTCCAGCGGCAGCACACCGTCGTTCTCGAGGAGCACCGTCCCCTCGACCGCGGCCTCGCGGGCGAACGCGACACCGGCAGCGGGGCCCACGTGCTCGACGGGCTCCACCGCCACCCCCTCGAGACCGCCGACGCGCGCAGCGAGCAGGAGGATGCGACGCACCTTGTCGTCGACCGCGGACTCGGGCACCGCCCCCTCCCGGACGGCGGCGACGAGGGCCTCGCCCCACGGCCCGTCCGGTCCGGGCATCGCGAGGTCCTGGGCGGCCCGCGCAGCGTCGAGGCTGCGCACCCCACCCCAGTCGCTGACGACGACCCCGTCGAAGCCCCAATCCTCCTTGAGCGGGTCGGCCAGCAGCGGGTGCTCGGACGCCGTCGTGCCGTTGACCGAGTTGTAGGCCGACATGAGCATCCACGGCCGGCCCTCGACGACCGCCTCCTCGAAGGCGGCGAGGTAGAGCTCGCGCAGCGCCCGCTCGGACACCTGCGCGCTCGCGGTGAACCGGTCGGTCTCCCAGTCGTTGGCGACGTAGTGCTTCGGGGTGGCGCCGACCCCCCGCCCCTGGCAGCCCGCGACGTAGGCGGCGGCCAGCCGCCCCGTGAGGAGCGGGTCCTCGCTGAAGGCCTCGAAGTGGCGCCCGCCCAGCGGGGACCGGTGCAGGTTGATGGTCGGGCCGAGGACGACGTCGACGTCCTTGCGGCGGGCCTCGGCGGCGGAGATTTCGCCGTACCGGCGGGCGACGTCGGGGTCCCACGACGAGGCGAGGGCGGTGGCCGACGGCAGGTTGAGCGACGGGCTGCGCTCGTCCCAGACCGGACCGCGGACCCCCGAGGGCCCGTCGGACAGGACGAGGCTGCGCAGCCCGACCTCCTCGACGGGGTAGGTGCTCCAGAAGTCCTGGCCGGTGAGGAGGCGCACCTTCTGCTCGAGGGTGAGGCGCTCGCACGCCGCCGTGACGACGGGGTGGTCGAGGTCGAGGTCGGTCATGTCCGCTCCGTCCGTTCGCGGGTCCCGGACGGGCTCCGGCGACCCACGCCCGACCCTACCAACGAAAGCCGAGCAATCGCTAGGTATTCGTTCTGTGACACTGGGCCGGTGAGCACCCCCGCCGACACCACTGGCGGCCGTCGTGGGCCGTACCGCAAGACCGTCCGACGACGGCAGGAGATCCTCGACGCCGCGCTGGAGGTCTTCGCGGTCGTCGGCTACCGCGGGGGGTCGCTGCGTGCCGTCGCCGACCGCGTGGGGATGAGCGAGGCGGGGCTGCTGCACCACTTCGGCAGCAAGGACCGGCTCCTCGTCGAGACCCTGCGGCGGCGCGACGAAGTGACCGAGGCCGACCTCGACTTCTCCGCCCCGGGACCGGAGGTGCTGCGTCAGCTCGTCGAGGTCGCGGCCCGCAACGTGCGCGCCCAGGGCGCCATCGAGCTCTTCGTCGTGCTCTCGGCGGAGGCGACCGACCCCGACCACCCGGCCGCCGCGTTCTTCCGGGACCGCTGCGAACGGCTCCTCGACCGGCTGACCGCCGTCTACGACGACCTCGGCGACCGCGGATGGCTGCCCGAGGGGGCGGACCCCGCTTCCCTCGCGCTGGGGACCGTCGCGACGTGGGACGGACTGCAGGTGCAGTGGCTCCACCTCGGCCGGGCCTTCGACCTGCCGGACGCCCTGCGTGCGGGGATCGAGGGCAGGCTCCTCAGGCCGCTGCCGGGTCCCGACTGACGCCGGCCCGGCTCACTCCGGCAGCATCGCGCCGTCGAGGTCCGGGCGCCCGTACCGGCGCGCCAGGGCGACGTCGTGCTCGACGTCGTCGAGGTAGAACGGGTAACCGAACGTCCGACCGGTCCGCGGCATGTCGTAGGCGCGGTAGTGCCGGCTCCAGTGGTGCCCGACGTCCTTCCAGTGACCGACCGCCGACTCGAGGGCCTCGACCGCCCGATCCCGCGCCTGCGGGTCGTCGACGGCGCGCACGAGCTCGACGGCTGCGTCGATCTTCGCCGCGTAGTACTCCCCGAGCGAGGCCAACCCCCGCAGGTCGAGCTCCACGCACGCAGTGGCACCGACGTGCGGCCCGTGCGCCGCCAGGTCGTCCGCGGACGAGCGCGCCGCACCGGCCTCCCGGCGCAGCAGGGCGGAGACGGAGGCGGGGGTCTCGCTCGTGGCCCCGGCGACTCCGGTCCGACCCCACTCCGCGATCGACACGACGTCCTGCCCCGGCATCGGCTCGGCCTCGAGGAGGTCGAGGACGGTCCGGAACCCGTCGGCCCGCCCGAGGCAGATCTCCGGGTGCCACTGGTAGTCGTAGTCCCGCCACAGCAGCCGGTTGACCGCGGGCACGATGCGGGAGGCGTGGGCGAGTCCCTCGGCGACGACCTCGGCGTGCTCCCCGTGGACCCGCCGGAGCACGGTCACCGGCAGATGGTCGGCCGCGTCGGGGTCGAACGCGAGCCGGCCCCACAGCCGGAACTGGAGGACGTGCCGCTCGTAGTCCCACCGCCACGTCTTGTGGCCGTGGTCGACGTGCTGGAAGTCACGGCCGAAGACGTACCCGTCGGCTCCCCAGTAGAAGCCGCGGACGTAGGGCTTGCGCATGCCCTCGACGAAGTCCCGGACGAACTCGGCATCGGCCCACTGGTGAGTGGTGACGTCGTCGTTGCGCACGGTGAACAGCACGTTGGTGCTCTCGAGGTCGACGCCGTCCCAGGCCCGACGCAGGTCCTCGAACCGAGGTCTCGGGTGGGACAGCGCGTGGGCGTTGGCGTACTTCCAGCTCACGAAGAACCGCTCCGGCGGGAACCTCGGCTGGACCAGCTCCTTGATCTCCTGCCCCGCGCCCTGCAGGTTCGTGCGCTGGATGAACCATGGCCGCCGCCCCGACCGCTCGTAGGCGGCGACGAACACGTCGGCGACCCACGCCTGCCGGTCCCTCGCGGACCCGACCATCGTCTCGGACGCGGACGTCCCGATGCCGCGGAGCAAGGGGTAGGTGACGAGGGTCCGGAGGATCATCTCCTCGATGTAGTCCCGGACCACGGGGGATGCCTGGCGCACCCGCACGTGCTCGCTCGACCCCACGAAGCCATCGGGGACCGGAGGGACCCCGAGGTGCTCCGCCGCCTCCGCCGTGAGGGAGATGTTCCAGGTGAAGAGCACCACCCCGATGCCCCGGTCGTCGGCGCGGCGGAGGAGCTCGTCGAAGAACTCCCGCCGCCGGGCCATCTCGGCGTCGCTCGCCGGGTTCGCGCCCCGGAACCGGTCCGAGGTCACGAGCAGGTGCCACGGGTGCTCCGACCACAGGGATAGCAGGTTGTAGCGGCCCCGGGCCAGCTCGTCGAGGAAACCGCCCCAGAACTCCATCGACCACGCCGTCTCGAGGTTCCGCTCGAACGGCTCGCCGTCGGCGTAGGGGGCGTAGGGCAGGTTGAACTTGAAGCCGCGCAGGGCGATGGCGGCGGCGCGGCGCACGACGAGGCCGGGCGCCGGCCAGCCGGCCCGCTCGACGAGCTCAGCCACCTCGAGGAGTCCGTAGAGCAGCCCGCTCGGCGTCGTGCCCGAGACCTCGACGACGCCGTCGTCGTGGGACACGATCTCGAACGACTCGTCCGCGACGGGTGGGACCTCGTCCCCCCGCACGGCCGCCCGGAACTCCCCGGAGAGGTCGGCCCGCGGGGCGGTGACGACGACCGCGGGACCGGAGGGGCGCCGAGGCGCCCGATCGAGGTCCTGCCGTCGGGCGACGAGCCCGCGGCCGTGCAAGGCCGCGGCGAGCTCTTCGACGCCGAAGGCGACCCGTGGGCTGCCCCCGGGGAAGGCGATCGTGACGGCCGTCCCGGCCGTCGGTGCGGTGACGTCGGACGGCTGCACGTCACCAGTCATGCACGGTCCCGTCGGCGAGCCTGTTGTACGGCAGGTACGCCTGCTCGTAGGGGTGACGGCCGGCCTCGTCGGCGTCGAGCTCGACCCCGAGCCCCGGGGCGTCGCCCGGGTGGAGCAGGCCGCCCTCGAAGGTGAAGGACTGACGGAAGACCGCATCGGTCCGCGCACCGTGCTTCATGTACTCCTGGATCCCGAAGTTGTGGATCGACAGGGCCAGGTGCATCGCGGCCGCCATGCCCACGGGAGAGACGTCCGTGGGTCCGTGCATCCCCGACTTGACCTGGTACATCGCCGCGTAGTCGAGCACCTTGCGCAGGTGCGTGATGCCACCGGTGTGCGTCACCGCGCTGCGGACGTAGTCGATCAGCTGTTCGCGGATGACGTGCTGGTAGTCCCACACGGAGTTGAAGACCTCACCGATGGCGAGCGGGGTCGTCGTGTGCTGCCGGACGAGCCGCAGCGCCTCCTGGTTCTCGGCGGGAGTGACGTCCTCGAGCCAGAAGAGGTCGTACGGCTCCAGGGACCGCCCGAGCGACGCCGCCTGGATCGGGGTGAGCCGGTGGTGGGCGTCGTGCAGCAGCGGCAGCTCCGGGCCGAACTCGTTGCGCACGGCCTCGAAGACGGCCGGCACGTGCCGCAGGTAGGCGCGGGTGTCCCAGTCCTCCTCCGCGGGTCGCGCTCCCCGCTGCGCGGGCTCGTGGTCGTAGCGCACCCCCGCGTTGCCGCCCGAGGTCGTGTTCGAGGCGATGCCGTAGATCGAGCGCAGCCCCGGCACCCCCGTCTGGACCCGGATCGCGCGGTATCCCTGCTCGAGGTGGTCCCGGACCGACTCGAACAGCTCCTCGGTGCTCTTGCCCGAGGCGTGGCCGTAGGCGAGGAGCCCCTCCCGGGACGCGCCGCCGAGCAGCTGGTAGACGGGCATTCCCGCCGCCTTGCCCTTGATGTCCCACAGGGCCATGTCGACGGACGCGATCGACGCCATCGTCACGGGGCCACGTCGCCAGTAGGCGCCGCGGTAGAGGAACTGCCACATGTCCTCGATGCGGGAGGCGTCGGCGCCGACGAGCAGCGGCACGACGTGCTCGCGCAGGTAGGCGACGACGGCGAGCTCGCGCCCGTTGAGCGTCGCGTCACCCAGACCGGTGATGCCGTCCTCGGTCGTGATCCTGAGGGTCACGAAGTTGCGGTCCGGGCTCGTGACGACGACGTCGGCGGCGGCGATCTTCATCGGGGGGTTCCTGTCGGGTCGGGGACGGAGACGAGCTCGGCGAGCTCCGCGACGACGTCGGGGTCGTCGGCGAGGCTCGACGAGAGATGACGGAGGGCGGACGTCGCGAGGTCCGCTGGGCTGCCCGGCAGGTCGGGACCGTCGAGGAGGCCGCCGCGCACCGCCGCGGCCCACGCCGCGACGGTCCGGAGCTGGCCCCGGCCGGCGTCGAGGCCACGGCGGCGCCGCTCCTCGACGACGGGCAGGACGCGGATGCCGAGCTTGAGCGCGCTGTCGACCGCGATCTGGGCGAGGGAGTGCTCGATCCGGGCGTTCGCGAAACGCGCGGTGACGGACTCGCGCTCGCGGTCGAGCTCGTCGGGCGTGAACGGAAGCACCGGACCGAGCCCGTCCCACAGCTCGCCGAGCTGCGCAACGCACTCCGGGTCGCGCATCGCGTCGGCGACGGTCCGGTGACCCCGCGGCAGGCCCGTGAGGGCCAGCAGGCTGTGGCCGGCGTTGAGCAGCCACAGCTTGCGCTGTTCGTAGGGCCGCACGTCGTCGACGAACAACGCGCCCGCGACCTCCCACGCCGGGCGCCCGGCCGGGAAGTCCCCGGCCAGCACCCATGAGGCGTGAGGCTCGGTGACGAGGCCCTCGTCGGTCGGTGCGGGGGTGATGCGGTCGACGACCGAGGAGACGAAGGAGACCTCGTCCCCGATCCAGTCCGCGAGGTCGGGGTCGAGCCGGCCGGCAAGGCCTCCCACCCGGCGTCCGAGCAGCGCCCCGTTGCTGTCGAGGTTGTCGCACGCCACGACGGCCATCCCGCCGCCCCCCGTCGCCAGCCGGGCCCGGAGCCCGTCGACGATCCGCGCGGCCGGGGACCGGGGCAGCCGCCCGGCGGCGAGCGCCCTGACGTCCTCGGCGTCCCGCGCCTCGTCATCGAGGTAGCCGGCCTCGGTCACCGTCACGGTGAGCACCGCCACCGTCGCCATCGTCCGGCGCCAGGCCACGGCGTCCGCACCGTCGTGGGCCTCCACGACGGCGGAGACGGTCTCGCGGCGGTCCGCGTCGGGGCCACGGACGACGAGGTCGTACCGGCATCCGGTCGCGCGCAGCGCGCGGGCGGCGTCGGGACGGCGACCGGTGAAGGCCGCGACACCCCACTGCTCCCCACCGCACCTGTTGGCCACCTCCGTGAACCACGCCTGGTGGGCGCGGTGGAAGGCCCCGAGTCCGAGGTGCGCCATCCGTACCGGAGCCCGACCCTCCGTCATAGCGGGCCTCGCCTCTGCGACGGGCGAGCGGGAGCGCCGGGTCCGTTCTGGACGTCGTTCGACGGCATCGCACCTCCTCGTGTGCCGGTGGGTGCGGTCACGCTAGCCCGAGTGCAACGATTTATGCAATCGCTTGCCGCTCTTTGCCATCCCGCCTCGCGCTCGATATGCTGCGCCGACACGACCGGAACCATGAGGGGGTGGCGTTGACCGCCAACGACCTGACGCAACGACGCGGACGGGCGGCGACCATCGCCGACGTGGCCAAGCTGGCCGGCGTCGCCACCTCGACCGTCTCGCGCGCCCTGAGCAACCCCGCGCGGGTGAACCACGTGACGAGGCAGCGCATCGAGGAGGCCGTGGGCCAGCTCGGCTACGTGCCGAGCGCCCAGGCACGGTCGCTGACCTCCGGGCGGACCGGCGTCGTGGGCGTTCTCGTGCCCGACATCGCCAACCCGTTCTACTTCGACCTCATCCGCGGGGCGCAACGCCAGCTCCGCGCGGCCGGCTACGCCCAGCTGCTGCTCGACACCGAGGAGTCGCACGAGATCGAGTCCTCGATGGTCGAGCTCATGCTGAAGAACGCCGACGGTGTCGTTCTCGCCGCGTCGCGGCTCGACGACGAGACCCTGACGGCCGCCGCCGCGCGACAGCCGCTCGTGACGATCAACCGCGACGTCCCCGACGTGCCGACCGTCATCCTCGACACACCGGAGGGCATGCGTCAGACCGTCGTCCACCTCCGCTCGCTCGGACACACCCGCGCCGTGTTCGTCGCGGGACCGTCCGGTTCGTGGTCGAGCGCCCGGCGCTGGGAGGCCCTCCTCGCCGCCGGCGAGGAGCTCGGTGTCGAGATGACGATGATCGGGCCGTGGGCCCCGACGGCGGCCGCCGGGTCGGCCGCGGCGGACGCCGTCATCGCCTCGTCGGCGACGGCCGCCGTCGTCTTCAACGACCTCCTCGCCATCGGCATGCTCGGCCGGCTCCAGGAGCGCGGAGTCCGCGTCCCCCTCGACCTCTCGGTCGTCGGGTGCGACGACATCTTCGGCGCGTCGTTCTGCAACCCGCCGCTCACGACGGTGTCGGCGCCGATCGAGGAGGCCGGACGGGTCGCGGTCACGATGCTGCTGTCGCAGCTCGGCTCCGCCGGGGGCTCGAGGTCGCGCACCGTCCTCCCGACGTACCTCACGACCCGTGAGAGCAGCGGCCCGGCCCCCACCTGACCCACCCCCGACCGCGACGACGAACGGCACCCATGCGCCTGCTTGACGACCCGAACCGGCTCCTGCCCGCCGACCCCGCGACCCGCCGCGTGGCCGCGGCCCTCCACGACACGGTCCGGGACCACCCGATCGTCTCGCCGCACGGACACGTCGACCCCCGGCTCGTCCTCGACGACCTGCCCTTCCCGGACCCGGCGCACCTGCTCATCGTCCCGGACCACTACGTGCTCCGCATGCTGCACGCGAACGGCGTCCCGCTCGACCGGCTGGGTCGGGGCGAGCCCGTCGACCCACGCGAGATCTGGCGGGAGTTCGCCTCCCGCTGGCACCTCTTCGCCGGGACTCCGGTCCGGGCCTGGCTCGAGGAGACCTTCCGCTCCGTGTTCGGGCTCACCGAGCACCCCGACACCGCGAACGCCGACGAGCAGTACGACGCCGTCCAGGCCTGGATCGACGCCCCCGGTTCCCGACCCCGCGCGCTCGTCGAGTCCTTCGACATCGAGGTGCTCGCCACGACGGACGACCCGGTCGACGACCTCGCCGCCCATCAGGCGCTGCGCGACGACCCGACCTTCTCCCGACACGTGCTCCCGACGTTCCGACCGGACCGCTTCCTCGACCCCTCTGCCCCCGTGTGGCGCACGGCTGTCACGGAGCTCGAGGACGCCGGCGGAGTCGACTGCGGCACGGCCGCCGGGCTCATCCGGGCCCTCGAGGCACGTCGCGAGCACTTCCGGGCGTGCGGTGCGACCGCGACCGACACGAGCACCATCGACCCGTGGACGGTCCGCCTCGAGCCGTCGGAGCTGGAGCGGGTGCACCGCGACGCGCTCGCCGGCACGGTCTCCCCCGACGACGCCGCCGCCTACCGCGCGCACATGCTGTGGGAGCTCGCGCGCATGTCGAGCGAGGACGGACTCGTCATGCAGCTGCACCCCGGCGTCGTCCGCAACCACCACGGGGGGACCCTCGCCCGTTACGGCGCCGACACCGGGCACGACATCCCGACGGCGACGACGTTCACGCAGCCGCTCCGGCAGATGCTCGAGGACTTCGGCACGCATCCCGCGTTCCGGCTCGTCCTCTTCACCGTCGACGAGACGACGTTCTCGCGCGAGATCGCCCCACTGGCCGGCTTCTACCCCTCCGTCTACGCCGGGGCCCCCTGGTGGTTCCTCGACAGCCCGAACGGCATCCGGCGGTTCCGTGAGGCCGTGACGGACTCGGCGGGCTTCTACAAGACGAGCGGGTTCATCGACGACACCCGGGCCTTCCTCTCCATCCCGGCGAGGCACGACGTGTCCCGCCGGACGGACGCGGGGTGGCTGGCCGAGCTCGTCGTCACCGGACGCCTGGGGACCGAGGAGGCGACGCGGATCGCCACGGATCTCGTCGGGGTGATCCCCCGCACCGCCTTCCGCCTTCCCGGGGCGCCCGCGTGAGCCGCCCCCCGTCGGGGGGACCCCGGCCCCTGGGAGTCGTCGTCATGGGCGCGTCGGGGTGCGGAAAGTCCGTCGTCGGCGAGGCCGTGGCGGTTCGCCTCACGGCTCCCTTCGTCGACGCGGACGACCTCCACTCCGCCGAGGCCAGGGCGTCGATGAGCGCCGGCAGGCCGCTGGACGACCAGGCCCGCGCTCCCTGGCTGCGGCGCGTCGTCGCCCGCATGGAGCGCGAGACGAGGTCCGCCGGCGCGGTCGTCGTCGCCTGCTCCGCGTTGCGTCGGCGGTACCGCGACGTCCTGCGCGGGGCGGACATGGTCGACGTCGTGTTCGTGCACCTCGAGGGCAGCCGCGCGCTGCTCGACACCCGGATGCGGACCCGGGACCACTTCATGCCCCCGGCGCTGCTGGACTCCCAGCTGAGCACCCTCGAGCCACTCGCCCCGGACGAGAGGGGCGCCGTCGTCGCGCCGGAGGGCACGGTGGACGACGTCGTGGCGGTGGCCCTCGAGCACCTCCGGGCACTCGCTCCCGGGCGCGCCACACTCCTGCGCTGAGCGCGGGCCCGGGGGCCTCAGTCGGACCCGGGGTGGGGCGTGATGCGGACGACCTCGACGTCGGTGACGCAGTCGACGACGAGCTCGCCGGAGGCTGGGACCTCGAGGCTGGTCCCCGACCTCAGCAGCTCGGCTCGGCTCGGAGCGAGACCACCGGACAGGACCATGCGCACCTCCCGCAGCGGCGCGAGGTGTTCCACGACCCCGCCGGACGCCCCGGGATGGTGGAGGTTCACGAGGGTGACGTACGTGGCGTCCGACGCGGTGAGGGCGTGGACGTCGACGTGCGCGTCCCCGAGGACGCGGACCGGCGGCCGCCGGTCCCCTAGGGCGTGGTCGAGCGCGCCGCGGAGGACGGCGAGGTGGTCGCCGACCCGCTGGTGGAAGTACGCGACGTCGAGGTCGGGACCGAGGTAGGCCCCGGTCCGGCCCGGGCGGGTCGCCAGGGCTACCGCCGGACCGTCGTACGCCCCGGGGAGCCACGCCGCGTGCGTCGGGATGACCCACTCCTGGGGGTTCACCGCGAACGCCGGCTCCGCGTCGTGCGCCTCGAAGGCGGTGACCCACTGCCCCGACGGGACGACGTCGTCGTCGTCCGGCGCGAGCATGAGGCGCTCCTCGACCGGCACTCCCGTCCGCCGGAGGTACGTCGTGAACGCGGGACCACGGGTCTCCCCCCGGACGATGCCGAGCAAGCCGCCGACGATGTCCCGCGGGTGCGGCCGGCCCCACTCGTCGAGCAGCCCGGCGTTCCCCACCGCGACGAGCCCGCCCCCGCCCTCGACGAAGCGGGCGATGCGTTCCAGGGTCGCCTCGCTCGCCGTGAAGCCGGACGGGAGGACGAGGGCGTCGAGCCCCTCGAGCCCGTCGAGGAGGTCGGCGTTGACGAGGTCGACCGGCACACCCGACCGCTGCACGGCCACGTACCACCCGGCGACGGCGTCGTAGTGGGCGCCGCGCGAGGGCGGGGAGACCCACGTCTCGTGCCAGGCGCTCTGCTGCGACCAGGCGACACCGACCCGCGCCGCGGAGGGCAGGGTTCCGAGGTCCACCCCGGACGAGGCGAGCCAGCGGTCGAAGGCGACGGCCGTGTCCGTCCATCGTCGGCTCCACTGGCGTCCGGAGATCGTGTGCCACTTCGGATGCTCTCCGTGCGCGAAGGACAGCGCGAGCTGCAGGCTCAGCTCGGCGGGGTCCTTCGACGTGTGCCGCCCCTGGCGGAACCGGTACGCCCCCATGATCCGGACGGCGGGGCGACCACGTGCCACGGACTTCATGAGGGCGGTGCTGAGGCCGACCTCCCAGAGTCCTGCCGGAGGGGTCGCGCGGCCGTGGTCGAGGGCCCGGTCCTGGTTGTCGGTGACGACGACGTCGAGCGTGTCCGCCCACTGCGACCACGGCAGGGCACCCGCCATGCTGGGGATCGCCGAGGTGATGAACGTCGGACCGCCACGCTGGGCGCGGGTGTGGGCCTGGATGCTCCGGAGCACCTCGAGGGTGCAGTGCTGGAGGAACGCGACGTAGGTCCGGAAGACCGGGTCGTCCGGGTCGTCCGCCGCGGGGTAGGCGAGGCCGCCGCTGAAGTCCGCCCACGCCTCGAGGCATCGGGGGCAGTGGCAGAGCAGCCGGGTGGACGGCGGGACGAGGCCGAGCGTCGGGAACCCGTTGGTGAAGAACGCCGCGACGTCGTAGCGCTCCGCGATCTCCGTGAGCATCGCCGGGAGGTACGTGCGGAAGAGGTCCGAGTTGACGCACGTGTAGTAGAGCTCGTCCTCGATCGGCGGCGCCCCCGGCCTGCCCCAGGGCCGGCCGGTCACGTCGTGGAGCGTCAGGGGACGACCGTCCGGGCCGGTCATCATCCAGTCCGGGTGGAGATCGCAGAACCGCTGGTCGACGACGCAGACGTCGAGGCGGGCGACGACCTCGATCCCCAGGCCCCGGGCCACCTCGACCATCGCGCCGAAGGGATCACGGTCGCCGACCCCCGGGAGCCGAGGGTGTCCCTCGACGTCGCTCGGGTAGTAGGCGACCGAGCCCCCGACGTTGAGGCTCACGGCCTGGAGGTCCGCGCGCGACCAGACCTCCCGCCAGTACTCAGGGTCCATCTCGTCGACGTCGGCGGCGGTGAAGTTCACCTGTCCGAACCGGGTCAGGCCGTCCAGTCGGGTCATCGTCTCGGGTCCTCTTCGGGTCGTCGGGAACGGTGTGGTCGGTCACGGTGCGAGCACGACGACCTCGAAGAGCCCGAGGTGCCGGATGGTGACGGTGACGACTCCGGCGGCGTCGCGCTCCGACCGCTGGGAGGTCCCGTCGACGAGGAGGTCGACCCGTCCGACGGCGTCCACCGTCCGGATCCGGATCGACACCTCTCGCAGGGGCACGTGGCGCAGGACCGTGCCGTCGCGGACTCCCGTCTGGTTCAGCACGTGGAGGACGAGGCGGTCACCGCTGCGTGCCACGACGACCTCGACCTGCTCCGGGAGGTCGGTCTCGACCCATGGCCTCGCGAGGTCGTCGACACGCCGCACGAGCTCGTCCCGCACCTCACGGGTGCCCGCGGCCGAGTACGCCGCCCCGAGGGTCACCGCGAGCGCCGTCACCGCACCGCGCCCGGACCGACGGGTCGCACCCATCGGGTCCTCCGTCACCCGGTGCCCGAAGCTCTTCTCCGGGGGACCCCACGGCGCGGCCGTCGTCACTGCGCCGAACGGGACCGCATCGTCACGCCAGGCGAAGCGTCGCAGCTCACCGAGGACGGGGAGGACGGGGGCGGAGAACGACGAAGGGAGACCGCCGGGTGGTGGCGGGGACGGCAGGGCGTAGACGGACCTCAGGGCGGAACCGTGGCGCTCGGTGTCGGACAGGGTGGTCGCCGGGTGCGTCGAGACCTCGACCGCCCCGCCGTCCAGGGCCGTGTCACCGGTGAGGAGGAGGTGTCCGCCGCGGCGGACGTACTCGTCGAGCACCGCCGACACGGAGGCCCCGAGCGGGCCGAGCGCCGGCAGGACGACGAGCTCGAAGCGCTCGAGCGCCTCCGCCGTGATCCCCGCCAGCGCGCTGCGGTCGACGACGTCGAACGGTCGGTGCCGCTCCTGCAACGCCCGGTGCAGTCCGCGGTACTCGTCGAGGGCGAGCGCCGCGTCGCCGTCACCCTCGTAGCCCGCCGAGCGGGACGTCAGGGAGGGGCGCACGAGGGCGATCGGCGCGGCCGGGTGGAGACCGTCGTAGACGTCGGCGTGCCACCGGAAGAGCCGGACGACCTCGCCGACGGCCTCGAGGTGCGGGGACGGGACACGAGTGGGATCGCCCATGACGTAGACGCAGGGGTTCCCGCCCCGGGCGATCGCCTGGAGGAGGTACTGGAGGAACCGTTCGGTCTGGTCGGCCGCGAACCGGTACCCGATGTCGAGGAAGGACACGAGGAGCACGAGGACGGGGACCTCGGGGGCGAGACTCTTCCGCACGCTGACGACGTCGCCGCTCGCGTGCGGCCACGCGACGCGCCCGAGGCTGTTGCCGACCTCGCCGTACGGCAGGGCGGTCCCACGCTGGAGGACGAGCGGTGTCCCCGGGGAACGGCGCTCGATCTCCTCGGCGATGCGGCCGCCGAGGTCGGCGATGCACGCCCGGGTGAACTCCTGCCACCGTGGGTGTTCCGGGTCGTCGGCGTCGACCGGGAGGCGCGCACCGTCACCGAAGGCCGCGTACGCCCTCGCGCAGTCCTCGCAGTGGCACACGCCGTGGTCCCGACCTGCGTAGTCGTGCGCGTTGAAGCTGAACCAGTTGAAGAAGAACCCGTCGACGGGGTACCGGTCGAGGACCTCACCGACGATGTCGACGGCGTGCGTCTGCCAGTACGCGCGGTTCGGGCACGTGGAGTGGAGCGACTCGTAGACCTGTGGCTCCCCCCGAGCCGAGACGAAGAGCCAGTCCGGGTGCTCACGGGCGATCGGCTCGGCGACCTTCGACAGGTCGATCCGCGCGATGACGCGCACCCCGCGCGCGTGCGCCGCAGCGACGGCGTCGCCGACGAGGTCGCCGGAGGGTCGCGTCGCGAGGTACGACGTCGGGGTCTGGAACGGCAGGTCGCTCGGGTGGAACGAGACGATCCCTCCGACGTTGAGGAGCCAGGTGTCCGCCCCGACGGACTCGATCGTGTCCAGCACCGCCGGGACGTCCATCCCCGCGTCGATCTCCTGCAGGTTCGTCTGGAACGTGGCGAAGGGGCGTCGCCACCACTCCCGCTCGGACGTCGTCACTTGATGCCGGTCGTCGCGATGCCCGAGACGAAGTAGCGCTGGAAGAAGAGGAAGAGCACGACGATGGGCGCGAAGGTCACGAGCGAGCCGGCGAGCAGCGCGCCGTAGTTCGTCATCCCCTCGTTCTGCGACATGACGGTGAGCGCGACGGGGAGGGTGTACATGTCGGTCCGCTGTGCCACGACGAGGTTCCACAGGAGGGCGTTCCATGAGGTGACGAAGGTGAGGATGCCGACCGTCGCCAGAGCCGGGCCGCAGAGCGGCAGGAAGACCCGGGCGAAGATCCGGATCTCGCCCGCACCGTCGATGCGCGCGGCCTCGAGGAGCTCGTCCGGCAGCTGGGAGATGAACTGCCGCATGATGAAGACGCTGATCGGCGTGACGACGAACGGCAGGATCATCCCCGCGTAGGTGTTCGCCAGACCGAGCTGGGCGATCGTGACGAAGCGGGGGACGAAGAGCACCATCGCGGGGATCATGAAGGTCAGGAGCACCGCGACGAACACGGCCCGGCGGCCGGGGAACCGGAGCTTCGCGAGGGCGTAGCCCACGGCGGAGGCCAGGAGCAGGTTCGCGACGACGATCGAGGTCGACACGACGACGCTGTTGAGGAAGTACCGGGGGAACTCGGGGTTCTCGATGAGGAACCGGAAGTTGTCCAGGGTCACCGGGTCCGGCCAGAACGACTCGCTCCGCAGGATCTGCCCGGTCGGCTTGAAGGCACTGACGAGGGTCCACAGGAGCGGGCTGCACGTGACGATCGCGCCGATCGAGAGGACGACGTAGAGGAGGGCACGCCAGGCGCGACCCCTCTCGGAGCCGCGGCGCCGACGGCGGCGCGGCTCGGGCGTGGTGGGCGCGGCGGCGGGACGGGTGGACGTGAGGGTCACGTGCGGCTCCTCAGGACGCGGAACTGGACGAGTGACAGGAGGCCGATGATCGCGAAGAGCACGTAGCTCGCCGCTGCGGCCTCCCCGTAGGCGCCGAAGCCGAAGAACTCGTAGACGAGCATCGACATCGTCGCCGTGGAGTTGAGGGGACCACCCTGCGTCGTGACGAACGGCTCCTCGAAGATCTCGAGGAAGGAGACCGTCTGCAGCACCATCGCGAGGAGGATGGTCGGCATGAGCAACGGCACCGTGATGGAGAACAGCCGCCGGGGCGCCGAGGCGCCGTCCACGCGGGCGGCGTCGTAGAGGTCCTGGGGTATGGCCTGCAGGCCGGCGAGGAAGAGCACCATGATGAAGCCGAAGCTCCGCCAGACGATGAGCAGGATGATCGTCGGCAGCGCCCAGAACGTGTCGGTGAGCCATGGGCGTCCGTCGACCCCCACGGTGGCGAGCACGGCGTTGAAGACACCCTGGTCGGCGAAGAGGAACTTCCACACGACGGCGATCGCGACGACGGTCGTCACGACGGGGACGTAGTAGATCGTGCGGAACAGCGGCTTGGCCCGTTGGATGCCGTTGTTGAGCGCGACGGCGAGCAGGAGCCCGAGGACGATCGTCGCCGGGACGCCCACGACGACGATGACGAGGGTGTTGACGATCCCGCGGAGGAACTGCCCGCTCGAGAGCACGGTGACGAAGTTGTCGAACCCGATGAACTCGACGTTGAAGGGCGAGCGCAGGTCGCGGTTCGTCATGTCGGTGAAGCTCATGAAGAGCGACCACAGCATCGGCCAGAGGCTGAAGACGAGGAACACGACGACGAAGGGCAGCGCGAGCAGCCAGCCGGCGACCGCCTCCTCGCGCCGGCCGCCGGCCCCACGGGGCCCGCGGCCGCCACCCTCGGAAGGGCGGCGGCCGAAGGTCGGACGCAGCATCGACATAGGTCAGCGACCCGTGCCGATCGCGGCGGCTTCCTGCTGGATCGCGGCAGCGGCGTCCTCGGGCGTGATGACCTGCCGAGCCAGCTGCTCCGCGTACGTCGCGAGCACCTCGCGCACGCGGGTCCACGTCTCGACCGCCGGGAGCGCCGTGCTGTTCTCGAGCTGCGCCGCGAAGGCCCGACCGCTCTCGCTCTCCGCGAGCGGACCGGACTCCCAGGCCCCCGTGGCCGCGGGCAGCACGCTCGAGACCTCGTAGAGCTCCTGCTGGGACTCCGGCGTCGACATCCAGCGCAGCAGCTTGAAGGCGGCGTCCTTGTTCTGCGAGTCGGCCGTGACCGCGAGCCCCGACCCGCCGAGATAGGCGTTCCCGCCCGCCGGGCCGGCCGGGAGCGGCACCACACCGATCTTGGAGTCGTCACCGCCGAGGGCCTCGAGGGCGACGTCGTAGGAGTAGGAGCCGGTGACGTAGGACCCGACGCGCCCGTCGGCGAAGGCCGCCTCCACCTCGCCCACTGCTGTGGGGGCGAAGTTGATGTTCGTGTACTCGTCGGCGAAGACCTGCTGGTAGTACTCGAGGGCGGCCACGACCTCCGGCGAGTCGAAGTCGAACTCGTCGTCGACGACGAGCTCCGCTCCTGCGGAGTACATGTACGTCACGAGGGTCTGCCAGGCCGCCGTGCCCGACTGGAACTGGAAGTAGGGGTTCGCCATGCCCTCCGAGCTCTCCAGCGCGGCGGCGAAGTCCAGGACCTCGTCCCACGTCGTCGGGGCCTCGACCCCGGCCTCCTCGGCGAGGTCGGCGCGGTAGTAGAAGCCGAAGACGGTGACGTACCACGGCACCGCGTACTTCACCTCGTCGAAGGTGACCGTGTCGATGGCACCGGGGAAGAAGGCGTCCCAGTCCATGAGGTCCTCGGGGACGGGGGCGATGCCGCCCGTCTCGGCGTAGGTCTGCAGACCCGTCGAGGGCTGGATGATGTCGGGAACCTCACCGCTCGCGATCGCGGTCTCGAGCTTGCGGGGCAGCTCGTCGACGGACACCGGGGTGACCGAGACGCTGACGTCCGGGTTCTCCGCGACGAAGCCCTCCGAGATCTGCTCGACCGCCGCCGCCTGGTTGGTGAAGGCCCATACCGTGAGGTCGCCCTCGGCGGGTGAGTCGTCGACGGACGCGACGTCGTTCGTCTGCGGCCCGTCGTCGGACCGCCCGCAGCCGCCCAGCGCGATCGACACGGTCACGAGCGCCGCCGTCACCACGGATACGGTTCGTCCACGTCCTGCTCGCATGTCTCCTCCTTGAGAACATCCGCCGCCCGCCGAGGCGGGTCACCGGGAGGTCGCCGCCCCCGTCGTCGGGGTGGCCTGCGGTCGAGTGAAGCACAGGTTGGCAGAAAGTGGCAAGCCTTTGCCGCAACAAGGCATCGCGGATGGACGGCCCTCGCTGGACGGGACATACATTCCGTAGGGTGGAAGAATGAATCCGCCCAACGAAAGCACGTGGTCCCCGGATCCGGTCGTCGACGTCCGGGTCGTGGAGGTGAGCGGGCCGGCTCCGGCCGACCCGCAGCCCTTCACCCGGTCCGCCGTCCTGACCTCTCGCTACGTCGAGGTCGAGACGGCGGCCGGGATCCGCGGGCTGTACGGTCCGATCGACCCCGAGACCGTCGAGCCGGTCCTCCGCCAGCTGGGCCCGCTGTTGCTCGGGCGGGACTCCGGCGCCCTCGGCGACCTGTGGCACCTGCTCGCGGGCTCGGACCGCCACGCCCACGTCGGCCACCTGCGCATGGCGCTGAGCGCGCTCGACAACGTGCTGTGGGACGTCCGGGGCAAGGCGCTCGGGCTGCCGGTGTGGCGTCTGCTCGGCGGCGGGTCGCGCACCGCCGTGCCGGTCTACGTCAGCACCCTGGGCAGCGACCTCGAGGCCGAGGCCGCCGTCCGGACCGGGCTCGAGCTGCGGGCCGAGGGCTACCCCGCCCAGAAGTGGTTCCCGCGGGACGGCGACACCGCCGGCGAGGAGGGTCTGCGCCGGAACGTCCGGCTGGCGCACGCGCTGCGCGAGGCCCTCGGGGACGAGGCGGACGTGATGTTCGACGCAGGAGGCGCGTGGTCGCTCGGCTACGCGACCGCCTGGGAGCAGCAGGTGCGCTCGGCTCGTCCGACGTGGCTCGAGGAGCCCTTCCGGCCGACCCACCTGGCGAGCTACCGCGAGCTGCGCCGACGGTCGCAGGTCCCCCTGACGGCCGGCGAGCACCTGTACGGCACCGCGGACACCCTCCCCTACCTCACCGAGGGTCTCGTCTCGGTCATGCAGGCCGACCCCGAGTGGTGCGGAGGGGTGTCCGAGCTGCTCCGCATCTGCACGCTCGCCGCGGCCTTCGGGATCCCCGTCATGCCGCACGGACACGGCCTGCACGCCGCGCTGCACGTCGTCGCGAGCCGGCCCGCGACCGAGGCACCACGGGCGGAGTACCTGCTGCACGTCATGCGCGACAGGCACCACTTCGAGCGCGACGCTCCCACGCCGGTCGACGGCCGCATCGCCCTCACCGAGGCCCCGGGGTTCGGCATCCGCCTCGCCGACGAGCGGGTCACCGCCCGGGCCACCCGCTCGGCGCGCGACTGAGCCCCGCGACGCCCGTCAGCCCCGGAGGTCGAGCTCCACCACCGCTGCGTCGTCCTCGCTCGAGGTGCCCACGTGGACCGCGTAGCGTCCCGGCCGGACCCGGAAGTCGCCGGCGGCGTGGTCCCAGACCGAGAAGGGGTGGTGCGACGCCGCGGGATCGACCGTCACCGTGACGCGTTCACTCCCGCCGACCGCCACGCGGACCTTGGCGAAGCCCACGAGGCGTCGGGGCGGCTGCCCGTCGACCGGCAGTCCCAGGTACACCTGGACGACCTCCGCCCCGTCGCGAGTGCCGGTGTTCCGCACGGTCACCGAGACCTCGACCGGCCGGGTGCCGTCCGGGGCGGCCGTCGCGACCGCCACGTCCTCGAGGGCGAACGTCGTGTACGACAGGCCGTGCCCGAAGGGGAAGAGCGGGGCGATCCCCTCCGACTGGAACCACCGGTACCCCACCCGCAGCCCCTCCGTATACCGCATCGTCGGGTAGCCCGAGCCCTCGTCCGTGCCCGGGTAGCGCACCGGGTCACCGTGGTGCATGAGGTCCTCGGCGCGGGCCGCGTAGGTCGTCGGCACCTTCCCCGACGGGTTGACGACACCCCAGAGCAGCTCGGCGACGACGTGCCCGTCCTCCGCCCCCTGGTTCCACACCTCGATGACGGACTCCGCCCGGTCGATCCAGGGCAGGAGCACCGGCGTCGAGTCCTTGAGGACGACGACGGTGCGCGGGTTCGCGGCGAGCAGTGCCTCGACCATCTCGTCCTGGCCGAACGGGAGCGACGGGGAGGCCAGGTCGACGCCCTCCGTGGCCACGAGACCCGCCATGACGACGACGACGTCCGCCGTGGCCGCCGCCTCCGTGGCCTCGGCGAGGTTCGACCGGTCGCGCTCCACGACGACGAGGTCGACCGTCGCGTCCGACCCCAGCTCCGCGAGGACGTCCCGGGTCCCGGAGAGGGGGTCGACCGTGTAGAGCGGGTCGACCTTCGAGGAGCCTCCCCCGCCCTGGCAGGCCCGACCGGCGTACTCGGCCATGCCGACGAGGAGGACCCGCCCCACCGATGCCGGCAGCGGCAGTAGGTCGACGTCGTTCTTCAGGAGCACGGCCATCTCGGCCCCGATCCGGCGCGCGACCGCACCGTGCCGCTCCGCCGGGATGGCGGTCGGCGCGTACGGCCGCTCGAACTGGCCGAAGCGGAACATCTGGGTGAACCGCCGGCTCAGGGCCCGGTCGACCGTCTCGATCTCGAGCGAGGTGTCCCGCAGCGCGGCCGTCACCGCCTCCTCGTTGAGCCACTTGGCGTCCGGCATCTCCAGGTCCATGCCGGCGTTGAGCGAGGGCGCCGCGGACCGGCACGACCAGAAGTCGGACTGGACGTACCCCTCCCACCCCCATTCGCTACGGAGGATGTCGGTGAGGGTGGCGTGGTTCTCCGTGGCGTACGTCCCGCGGATGCGGTTGTACGCACTCATGACGGCCGCGACCTCCGCGTCCTTGCAGCACATCTCGAACGGGATGAGGTAGAGCTCGCGCAGGACGTGCTCGTCGACGACGACGTTCGCCCGGAAGCGCTCGTGCTCCTGGTCGTTGAGGACGAAGTGCTTCGCCATCGCGATGACGTCGTGACCCTGGATCGCCTTCGTCACCTCGACGCCCATGACCCCGGAGAGGTAGGGGTCCTCGGAGAAGTACTCGAAGTTGCGTCCGGCGATCGGCGTCCGGTGCAGACAGACCCCCGGCCCCTCGAGCACGTGCTGCCCCAGGTGGGCGGCCTCCGCGCCGATGACGTCGCCGTACGCGGCGGCGACCGCCGGGTCGAAGGACGCCGCCACCCCGATGGTCATCGGCAGGGCGGTGGCGGGAGGCGACGGTGTCCCGTCCCCCATCCCCACGCCGACCGGCCCGTTCGTGACGCGCATCCGGGGCACACCGAGCTCGTCGATGCCGACGACGTGGCGGTCGATCCGGATCTGGGCCATGAGCTGACCCATCCGCTCCTCGTCCGACTCGTCGTCGGCGCCCGTGCCGATCGCGTTGGACAGGGCGTAGATGTCGACCGTCTCCATGTTCCCGTGCAGCTGGGAGATCTTCTGCTCCAGCGTCATCGCCGCGACGAGTGCCCGGGCCCGGTCGGCCGGCGGCAGGGCGGGGTTCTTCCAGTCGGGCAGGTGCTCGTCCACGAGGTCCTCCGTCGTCGGTCGGCCCGCGGGCCGGCGCGCCGGACCCGGTCGGGGTCGCGCCACGGTAGCACCGGAATGCCACAATTCGACAATCGGTTGCCAAACTCGAGACCTTGCCCGTCCGCTCGACGGTGCGCTTCGGACGTCACGTCCCCACGAGTCACTCCGGGAGGGTCGCGAGGACCGCGGCGAGCCGGTCGGCCGCCTCGCGCAGCGCCGGGACCATCCAGCCCGCGGCCTCGAGCGTGACGCGGGTGTCCGGCCCGGACACCGAGACGGCGGTCGGGGTCGGCGCGCCGGGGACGACGAGCGCGAAGCAGCGCACTCCTGGCTCCTGCTCCCCCTCGTCGACGGCGTAGCCCCGGTCGCGGATGCCCGCGAGGTCGGCGAGCAGCGCCGCCTCGTCGGTGAGGGTCGTCGCCGTGAAGCCCGGCATCCCCGCACGGCGCACGACGGAGAGCACCTCGGTGTCGGGCAGACCCGCGAGGAGCGCCTTCCCGACACCCGTCGAGTGCGTGTAGACGCGGCGGCCGACCTCGGTGAACATCCGCATCTGGTGTCGCGACGGCACCTGCGCGACGTAGGCCGCCTGCACCCCGTCGAGGACCGCGAGGTTCGCCGTCTCCCGGGTCGCCTCCTCGAGCTGCTCCAGCGCGGGACCGGCCCACGACGCGAGGAGGCGGGTCGCCTGGTCCCCGAGCCGGATGAGACCAGGGCCGAGGGCGTACCGGCGCGACGGGAGCTGGCGGATGTAGCCGAGCTGGACGAGCGTGCGCAGCAGGCGGTGCATCGTCGGCAAGGGCAGACCCATCGCCTCGGACAGCTCGCTGAGGCCGGCCTGGCCGCCGCGGTCACCGAGCACCTCGAGCAGCCCGAAGGCGCGCGCCACCGACTGCACGCCCCCGGTGGGCTGGACAGGCTCCACGTCCGAGTGCCTCGCTCCCGCTCGACTGGGGCCGACGATAGCGAAGCGCATCAGCCGCCCGGGCGCGTGCCGGCCGCGGCGAGAGCCGCGCCCGCGCGGGACAGCCAGTGCTCCGGTCGGGCCATCGCGTCGGCCTCGTCGCCGGCGAGGTCGACGAGCGAGACCGCCGAGAGGACGTGCTCCGGGGTGGTGCCGAGGCTGCCCGCCACGAGCGCCGCCGGCACACCGGCAGCGGCCGCCGCGGCGACGACGACCGCCGGGGCCTTCCCCCGGCCGGACTGCTCGTCGAACCGCCCCTCACCCGTCACGACGAGGTCGGCCCCGGCGAGTGCGTCGCCCAGCCCGACGAGGTCGGTGACCGCTGCCGCCCCCGGGCGCCGCTCGGCCCCCCAGACCGCGAGGGCGTACCCGACCCCGCCGGCCGCACCGGACCCCGGGGTGCCGGGGTCGCGGCCGAGGCGTCGGGCCCAGCCGTCGAGGGCGTCCTCGATCCGCTCGACGTCGGCCGGCGTCGCCCCCTTCTGCGGAGCGAAGACCGCGGCGGCGCCGTGGGGGCCGAGGAGTGGGGAGTCGACGTCCGTGAGGGTCAGGGCCCCACCCGGCGGCGGCGGGACGAGCCCGGCGAGGTCGACCGAGGCGACGGTCCCGAGGCCACGGGCTCCCGCCGCGACCGGCCGGCCCGCACCGTCGAGCAGCCGCGCCCCGAGCGCGACGAGCATCCCGGCACCCCCGTCGCTCGACGCGCTGCCCCCGATCGCGAGGACGAGCCGGTCGACTCCGTGCCCGAGGGCGTGCCGGACCGCCTCCCCGAGACCGGCGCTGCTCGCGTCGAGGGGCCGCATCGGCTCGCCGGGCGCGTACCGCTCGATCCCGCAGGCGAGGGCGAGCTCGACGACCCCGGTCCCGCCGTCGCCGTCGGGGACGTGCAGCCACTCCGCGTCCACGGCCCGGCCCGACGGGCCGGTGACCGTCACCGGCCGACGGACCGCGCCGGGGTGGGCGGCGGCGAAGGCCTCGAGCGTGCCCTCGCCACCGTCGGCGACGGGTCGCAGGACGAGGTCGTCGTCCGGCGCGACCGACCGCCACCCGTCGGCGAGCGCCCGTGCGGCACGGGCGGCCCCGACCGACCCCTTGAAGCTGTCGGGGGCGAGCACGACCCGGCGACGGCCGGGTCGGCCGTTGCCTCGGCCCGTCACGGCGCGTAGCCGCTGCGCTTGTCGACGACGTTGACGAGCGGTCGTCCCTGCGCCCAGCGGGCGACGTTGTCGACGAAGATGTCGACCGCCCGCGCGAGGGTCTGCGGTGTCGTCGCGGCGTTGTGCGGGGTGACGACGACCCCCGGGACGTCCCACCACGGCGAGTCCTCGGGCAACGGCTCGACCGCGTGGGCGTCCAGCCCGGCACCGGCGATCCGGCCCGACGTCACCGCCTCGAGGAGCGCGGCGTCGTCGACGACCTCGCCGCGCGAGATGTTCACGACGCGGGCGGTCGGCCGCATCACCGCGAGGACGTCCGCGTCCACCATCCCGCGGGTCTCCTCCGTGAGCGGCGCGGCGAGGACGAGGTAGTCGCACTCCGCCGCCATCGCCGCGAGGTCGCCGGGACCGTACATCCGCTCGACCCCGTCGGCGGGCCGGTCCGGACGGCTGCGCAGCCCGAGCACCCGCATGTGGAAGGCGGCGCACTTGAGCGCGAGGTCCCGTCCGGCCGCGCCCATCCCGACGATGCCGACGGTCTGGCCGGCGAGCTCGGGGTGCCGGCGTCGCTCCCAGGTGTGCGCCCGCTGGGCGTCGAGCCACCGGGGCAGGTCCCGGTCGAGCACGAGCATGAGCATGAGGGCGTGCTCGGCCAGCGGGACGGCGCCGTTCCCCGCCGACGTCGTGAGGACGACGTCCTCCGCCGCGAGGGACCGGGGCGAGAGGTCGGCGTCGGCGCCCGCGGTCCACAGGTGGTTCCAGCGCAGTCGTCCGGCGAGCGCGAGGTCGTCGGGGTCGAGGTGGCCCGCCCAGGCGTCCGCCCGGGCGAGGAGGTCTCGCCCCGGGGTGGTCGTGGCCACGACCTCGACCCCGGGGGCCGCGGCCCGGACCCGCCCGAGGTCCTCCTCGCCCATCGGGGCCTGGGCGACGACGAGCAGCCGCCCATCGGGCTCGCCGGGCGGCATCACGCCTCGCGTCCGAGCTCGGTGTCCCGGCCGGAGAGCCGCTCGACCTGGAGCAGCAGCGCGGAGTGGTCCAGGCCGCCCCCGCCCTGGGCCCGCAGCGAGGCGACGAGGTCGGCGACCTGCGACCCGACCGGCACGGCCACACCGGCCGCCCGGGCGGCGTCGAGGACGATGCCGAGGTCCTTGTGGTGCAGGTCGACCCGGAAGCCCGGGGCGAAGGAGCGGGAGAGCATCCCGGCGGCCTTCCGCTCGAGCACCGTGCTTCCCGCGAGACCGCCGCCGAGCACCTCGACGGCCGGCTCGAGGTCGACGCCGTGGGCGTCGAGGAAGACGAGGGCCTCGGCCACGAGCTGGAGGTTGCCGGCGACGATGAGCTGGTTCGCGGCCTTGACCGTCTGGCCGGCGCCGGAGGGACCGACGTGGACGATGGTGCGCCCCACGGCCTCGAGGACCGGCCGGACCTCCTCGAGGTCTGCGGCGTCCCCGCCGACCATGATCGACAGCACGCCGTCGACGGCCCCCGCCTCACCCCCGCTCACGGGGGCGTCGAGCGGCCGGACGCCGCGCGCCCGGGCCGCGTCGGCCACCGCGCGCGCCACGTCCGGGCGGATCGTGCTCGCGTCGACGTGGATCGTGCCCTCGGAGGCGTGCGCGAGGACGCCGTCCTCGCCGAGGACGACCTCCTCCACGTCCGGGCTGTCGGGCAGCATGGTGATGACGACGTCGGCGCCGCGCACGGCGTCGGCGACGGTGTCGGCGCCGCGGCCGCCGGACTCGACGAGCGCGGCGACCTTCCCGGGCGAGCGGTTGTAGCCGACGACGTCGTGGCCGGCGCGGACGAGGTTGGCCGCCATGGGGGCACCCATGACCCCCAGCCCGATGAATCCGATGGTGGTCATGCGAGGTCCTTCCAGTCGTGGAGGTCGAGGTGGTCGAAGGGGTCGCCGTCCGTGGTGCACTCGAGGGCGACGCGGCCGGTGTAGCCGACCGACCGCAGCCGCCGCAGCCAGTCACGGATCGGTAGGTCCCCGGTGCCGGGCACGCCCCGGCCGGGGGCGTCGGCGACCTGGACGTGGGCGGCCACGGCCCCGAAGGTCTCGATCGCGGCCCCGACGTCGTCGCCGTTGGTCGCGAGGTGGAACAGGTCGAGGAGGACCCCGAGGTTCGTCGGCCCGCCGTGTGCCGCGACGCGGTCGACGACGTCCGCGGCCTGAGTCGCCGTGCGGACCGGGTAGGCGGCCGCGCCGCTCACCGGCTCGATCATGAGGATCCCGTCGAAGGTCTCGAACCGGGGCGCCAGCGCGGCGAGCGAGCGGACCGCGAGCGCGTCCTGCTCCGCGGCGTCGTGCCCCTCGAGACGGTTGCCGTACAGGACGTTGAAGCGGCGCGTGCCGAGCCGCTCGGCGATGCGGACCGCCACCCGGGCGCTCGCGTCCAGCTCGGCCTCACGCCCGGGCCAGGACAGCACCCCGCGGTCGCCGGCCGGCATGTCGCCGGCGAAGAGGTTGAGGCCGACGAGAGCGACGCCGGCGTCCTCGACGGCGCGGACGAGGGCGTCCACCTCGTCCGCCGCGGGGTCGGCGGACGCGAACGGCCACCAGAGCTCGACGGCGTCACCTCCGGCCTCACGCACCCGGCGCAGCCGCTCGGGCAGCGGACGGTCGGTCATGAGGATCGAGCAGTTCACCGCGAGCGTCCGCCCGCCGGCGTCCGACACGGGGTCGTCGGTCGTCACGTGGCCTCCAGGGGTCGTGTGTCGTCTTTATTGACTGACAATCAGTCTTGCATGACGTTCTTGTCGAGCGCCACGATCCTTGCCCATGCTTCCATATCGTGGAAGACTGTTTCCGATTTCAGCAACGAAAGGAGCCTCCATGCCGGTCGACGCCCCCACCGTGGCCGCGGCGCTCGCCGACGTGCTGCCCGCCGAGGCGCTCGTCACGAACGCCGACTCGATGCAGGCCTACCGCTGGGACCGGGCCAACGACCCGGGCGCCGGGGAGCCGGCCGTCGTCGTGCGGGCCCGCAGCACCGCGGACGTCCAGGCGGCGGTCACCGTCGCGGCCCGGCTCGGCGTGCCCGTCGTCCCGCGCGGCGCCGGGTCCGGCCTCTCCGGCGGGAGCTCCGCCGTCGACGGGTGCGTCGTCGTCTCGCTCGACCGCATGCGGGACATCGAGGTCGACCCCGTGACGCGCGTGGCCGTCGCCCAGCCGGGCGCCTTCAACGCCGAGGTGAAGATGGCTGCCGCGGCCCACGGCCTCTGGTACCCGCCGGACCCCTCGTCGTACGAGTTCTGTTCGATCGGCGGGAACGTCGCGACGAACGCCGGCGGGCTGTGCTGCGTCAAGTACGGCGTGACGACCGACTACGTCCTCGGGATGACGGTCGTGCTCGCCGACGGTCGCGCCGTCCGCCTCGGCGGGCCGCGGCTGAAGGACGTCGCGGGCCTGTCGCTGACGAAGCTCTTCGTCGGCAGCGAGGGGACCCTCGGCGTCGTCACCGAGGTCGTCCTGCGCCTCGTCCCGGCCCAGCGGACCCCGTCGACCCTCGTCGCGACCTTCCCCACCCTCGCCGGGGCGACCGACGCCGTCCTCGCCACGAGCCGGACGCTGCGCCCGTCGATGCTCGAGTTCATGGACCGCGTCTCCGTGAACGCCGTCGAGGACGAGACCCGGATGGGCCTGGACCGCGACGCGGCCGCGATGCTCATCGTCCAGTCCGACGAGCCCGAGGCCGCGGGCGCCGCCGAGATCGCGGCGATCGAGGGGCTCTGCCTCGAGCACGGCGCGAGCGAGTGCTACACGACGAGCGACCCCGACGAGGGCGAGGCCTTCGTCGTCGCGCGCCGGATGGCCATCCCCGCCGTCGAGACCAAGGGCCGGCTCCTCCTCGAGGACGTCGGCGTCCCCCTCCCCCGGCTCGGCGACCTCGTCCTCGGCATCGAGCGGATCGCCGCCGAGGCCGACACGACGATCGCCCTCATCGCGCACGCCGGCGACGGCAACACCCATCCGCTCGTCGTCGTCGACCCCACCGACGAGGACCAGCAGCGCCGCGCCGAGGTCGCCTACGGTCGGGTCATGGACCTCGCGATCGAGCTCGGCGGCACGATCACCGGCGAGCACGGCGTGGGCCGGCTCAAGCGGCCCTGGCTCGAGGACTACCTCGGCCCCGACGTCCTCGAGCTCAACCAGCGCATCAAGGACGCCCTCGACCCCCAGAACATCCTCAACCCCGGCGCCGTCCTCGGCGCCCGACAGGAGACCCGATGAGCGACACCGGTCACACCACCGTCCCCGTCGTCACCTACGAGCTCGCCGCCCGCACCGTCGCCGTCGCGATCGACGCGGCCGCCCGGGCCGGCGTCCGTGGCGTCGTCACCGTCGCGGACCCGATGATGGCGATGGTCGCCTTCGGCCGGGCCGACGGCGCGACCCCCCACTCCGTGGAGACGAGCCGCCGCAAGGCGATGACCGCCGCGTCCACCCGCAAGCCGAGCGCCGCGATGGTGCCGGAGCTCGCCGTCGCCCTCGAGCACGGCACGGGCGGCCTCCTCACGAGCATCGCCGGCGGCGTGCCGATCGTCCTCGACGGCGTCCACGTCGGAGGCCTCGGGGTCGCCGGCGGCCGACCGGACCAGGACGCGGAGATCGCCGCGCAGGTCCTCGCCGAGATCGGCGCCGACACCGGGATGCTGCAGTGAGCGCCCGGGTCGAGCGGGCCGGGCTCGCCGTCGCCGAGGAGCTGGCCGCCTGGGTCGAGCACGAGGGACTCGCCGGCACCGGCATCGAGGCGGAGACCTTCTGGCAGGGCCTCGCCGACCTCGTCCACGACCTCGCACCGCGCAACCGCGGCCTCCTCGAGGTCCGGGACGACCTCCAGGCCCGCATCGACGCCTACCACGCGGAGCACCCGGGCCGGCCCGACGCCGGGCACTACCGGGCGTTCCTCGAGGAGATCGGCTACCTGCGCCCCGCACCCGGGCCGTTCGCCGTCTCGACCGAGGGGGTCGACGACGAGATCGCGCTCGTCGCCGGGCCGCAGCTCGTCGTGCCGCTGCTCAACGCCCGGTTCGCGATCAACGCCGCGAACGCCCGCTGGGGCTCGCTCTACGACGCCCTCTACGGCACGGACGCCATCCCTGACGAGGGCGAGACCCGCCAGGAGGGTGACTACAACCCGGCGCGGGGCGCCGTCGCGGTCCGGCGTGGCCGCGAGCTGCTCGACGAGGTCGCCCCGCTCGAGAGCGGGTCGCACGCGGACTCCACCCGGTACCGGGTCGTCGACGGCGCCCTCCTCGTCACGACCGCGGACGGGGAGGCCGCGCTGCGCGAGCCGTCCACCTTCGTCGGTCACACCGGCGACGCCGACTCGCCCACCGCCGTCCTCCTGCGCCACCACGGCCTGCACGTCGAGGTCGTCCTCGACCGCGAGCACCCGATCGGCCGGGACGACGCCGCCGGGGTCGCCGACGTCGTCCTCGAGTCCGCCGTGACGACGATCATGGACCTCGAGGACTCGGTCGCCGCCGTCGACGCCGAGGACAAGGTGCTCGGCTACCGCAACTGGCGCGGCCTCATGGACCGCAGCCTCACCGAGGAGGTGAGCAAGGGCGGTCGCACCTTCACCCGCCGGATGCACGAGGACCGCACGTACACCGGACCGGACGGGTCACCCGTCACCGTCCCCGGCCGCTCCCTCCTCCTCGTGCGCACCGTCGGCCACCTCATGACGACGGACGCGGTGCTCGACCGGGACGGGGCCGAGGTCCCCGAGGGCGTCCTGGACGCGGCGATGACCGCCCTCGGCTCGCTCCCGGACCTGCGGCGGACGGGCGACGGCAACTCGCGCGCCGGCTCGATGTACGTCGTCAAGCCGAAGATGCACGGGCCCGACGAGGTCGCCTTCGCCGTCGAGCTGTTCGAGCGCGTCGAGGACCTCCTGGGCCTGGCCCGGGGCACGATGAAGATGGGGATCATGGACGAGGAGCGACGCACGAGCGTCAACCTCCGCGCCTGCATCCACGCGGCTCGCGAGCGGGTGGTCTTCATCAACACCGGGTTCCTCGACCGCACGGGGGACGAGATCCACACCTCGCTGCACGCCGGCGTCATGGTGCCCAAGGGCGAGATGAAGGCCCAGCCCTGGCTCGCCGCGTACGAGCGCTCGAACGTCGACGCGGGCCTGGAGGCCGGGCTGCTCCGGCACGGTCAGATCGGCAAGGGCATGTGGGCGATGCCCGACCTCATGGCCGACATGCTCGAGCAGAAGGTCGGCCACCTGCAGGCGGGTGCGACGACCGCCTGGGTGCCTTCGCCGACCGCCGCGACGCTGCACGCGCTGCACTACCACGCGGTCGACGTCTTCGCCGTCGCCGACGAGCTCGCCCGGCGCGACCCCGAGCCGGTCGACGACCTGCTGCGGCTGCCGCTCGCCGACGCGCCGCCCGCCGACGACGTCGTCGCGACCGAGCTCGACACCAACGTCCAGTCGATCCTCGGGTACGTCGTGCGCTGGGTCGACCAGGGCGTCGGCTGCTCGAAGGTGCCGGACATCCACGGCACCGCCCTCATGGAGGACCGTGCCACGCTGCGGATCTCGAGCCAGCTCCTCGCGAACTGGCTGCACCACGGTGTCATCGACGAGGACCGGCTCGACGAGAGCCTGCGCCGGCTGTCGGCGGTCGTCGACGAGCAGAACGCCGGCGATCCGGGCTACGAGCCCCTGATCGGCGACGACGGTCCCGGGGTGGCCTTCGAGGCCGCGCGCCGGCTCGTCGTCGAGGGGGCCCGCCAGCCGAGCGGCTACACCGAGCCGCTCCTGCACGACCTGCGCCGGCGCAAGAAGGCGGGCGCCCGGTGACCGCGCTGCACCGGACGGACACCGGCCCCGCCGGCTCCGGGGAGCCCGTCCTGCTGTCCAACCCCCTCGGCGCCCCGTTGGAGGTGTGGGACGCCCTCGCTGACGACCTGGCGGCCGACCACCGCGTGCTGCGCTACGACCCGCCGGGACACGGTCGCTCGCCGCTGCGTGAGGGCGTCGACGTCGACACGCTCGCCGACGCCGCACTGGAGGTGCTCGACGCCGCCGGGGTCGAGCGCGCCCACGTCGTCGGGCTCTCGCTCGGGGGCATGGTCGGCATCGCGCTCGCCGCCGCGCACCCCGAGCGGGTGGCCTCCCTCGGCGTCCTGTGCTCGAGCGCGTACTTCGCCGACAAGGCGACCTGGGCGTCGCGGGTCGAGCAGGCCCGCGCGGACGGCCTCGAGCCCCTCGCCGACGGCTCGCTGGCCCGATGGTTCACCCCCGAGTGGGCGAGCGCACACCCCGACGGGATGGCCGAGGCGCGGCGGCAGTTCCTCTCGACCGACCCGGAGGGGTTCGCCCGCAGCGCCGAGGCCGTCGGCGCGCTCGACCTGCGCGACCGGCTCGCCGACGTCGTCGCGCCGACCCTCGTCGTCGCCGGGTCGCAAGACCCCTCGACCCCGCCGTGGATGGGCCGCGAGATCGCCGAGGGCGTCCTCGGCGCGCGCTACGAGGAGCTCGACGGTGCGCACTGGCTGCCGGTCGAACGGCCGGCGGACGTCGCCCGACTGCTCCGCGAGGGCTTCGCCCGCGCCTGAGCTCCGCGCCGCGTGCCGGTGCGCGACCCCGGACGGTCCGCGCACCGGCACGCACCGATGTCAGACAATCTGACAATCAGGTGCCATACTGGCGCGATGACTGCCGGCTCCCCCTCGATCGCCGTCGCGACGACCACGCTCACCGACGCCGTCTACGAGTCGCTGCGCCACCGCATCGCCACCGGTGAGGTGCCGCCGGGGGAGCGGGTGACCGAGGCGCGCGTCGTCAGCGAGTACAACGTCGCGCGGCCCACGGCGAAGGCCTGCATCGAGCGCCTCGTCGCGACCGGGCTGCTCCAGCGGGCGGCGCACAAGTCCGCGACCGTCACCGTCCTGGACCTCGACGACATCGACGACCTCTTCTTCGCGCGGTTCACCGTCGAGGACGCCGCGGCGAGGCGCCTCGCCGCGACCGGCGAGGTGCCCCGGTCCATGCACGAGGCGCAGCACGCCCTCGACATCGCCGGGGAGTTCGACGACCGCCCCGGCCTCGTCAAGGCCGACATCGCGTTCCACTCCTCGATGGTGCGGGCGAGCGGCAGCGAGCGGCTCACCCGCATGCACGCGCTCATCACCGGCGAGATCCTCCTCACCATCGGCAGTCACGGGCACCAGAAGGCCCGGATCAGCAAGGTCGCCGCCGAGCACGCCGCCATCCTCGAGGCCCTGCGGTCCCGCGATCCCGAGACCGCGAGCCGCCTGCTGAGGGCACACCTCGACGCCGCCCACGAGCGGGTCCGCGACGCGTACGAGGCACGCGCCGGGACGTCCTGATCTCGGTTGGTCCTTCCCGCCGTCGACCGGGGCGCCGGCCCCGGCGGCACGCGCCGCGAGCCGGTGCCGCCCGGTCCGACGGCGCGGCTGACGGTGTGTCAGTCGACGGTGAGCACCTCGAGGACGCCGTCGAGCCCGACCTCGACCCGGGTCCTGCCGTCCGGCAG
Organism: Phycicoccus avicenniae; assembly: GCF_018139485.1. Lineage (GTDB taxonomy): Bacteria > Actinomycetota > Actinomycetes > Actinomycetales > Dermatophilaceae > Phycicoccus > Phycicoccus avicenniae. The sequence continues at coordinate 12,112 of NZ_JAGSNF010000001.1, read as the reverse complement.
CGAGGACACCGGGAGCTCCACGCCGGCGACGAGCGCCCGTACGCGGCTCACGGGGACCCCGGCGGCGAAGGTCACGGCACCGCGCACCGGGACCGGCGGTCCGGTCCGGTCGGGCCGCCCCCCGGTGTGGTTGACGAGACTCACGACCATCGTCGCCCCCGACCTCCCCGCCGTCACCTCGACGGGCGCCGGCAGGTCCGTGACGAACAACAGGTGGTCCCCGAGCAGCGCGAGCGTCTCGGCGACGACGACCTCGGCGACGGAGGCGAGGCCGGAGCGCCGGAACGTCGTCCCGACCGTCCACGGCAGCTGGGTGGTCCGGCCCGCGCCGTACGTGCCGCGCAGGACCGTGGGGGCGTCGTCGCGCGGCCGGTTCCCTCCCGACACCTCGGGTGGCCCGAAGGGTGACCGGGTGCTGAGCACCGCGTCACCCGTGACCGTCCCGCCGACGGGGACGACGACGTCGAACCGACCGAGCACCGGCAGCAGCGTCGTCGAGACGCCTCCGTCGGCCGGCCCGACGTAGCGACCGCCGAGCGCCTTCTCGTCGGTGACCGCCTCCACGAGCGAGGCGGCCGGGGCGCAGGAGAGGACCGGTCGGCCGTCCTCGAACGACTGCCCGGTGAGCAGCACCGCTCCGCCGGACTCGACGAACGCGTCGATCGCGGCCGCGAGCCGCGGGCCGAGCCCGGCGGTCCCCGGGACGACGAGCAGCCGGTAGCGGCCGAGCAGGTCGGGGTCGGCGAGCCGGTCCCGGTCCTGCAGGCCCAGGACGTCGAAGGGGACGTGTGCCTCCTGGAGGGCGGAGTACAGGCCCCGGTACTCGGTGAAGTCGCTGCCGGACTGCATCGCGGCCATCGCCGTCCCACCCTCGGGGCGCAGCAGCGCGACCGGGGCCGCGGAGCGGAAGGCGTCGTAGAGCCGGTCGTGCCGGACGAGGAGACCCAGCAGGTCCGACGCCCCCGGGATGCACGGGTAGCGGCCGAGGTCGACGTCGCCGATGACGACCGTCGACGGCCAGGCCCCCCGCGAGAGCGCCTGCGCGGCGTAGCGGCGGAACTGGTCCGGCTGCTCGGCGACCTGGCGGTGCGCGAGGCCGACGTTGGCCGAGGAGTGGACGACCGACGGGACGGGCGGGTCGAGGGCCCGGTGCAGGCTCGCGAGCTCGCTCGGGGTGTGCACCCACCATCGTTCGGACTCCCCGCCGAGGTGGCTGTTCGTCTCGAGGAAGGCGATGTCCATCCGGACGTCGGCGAGCATGAGCGGCGTGCCGGGCCGGATGTCGTTGACGACCTCCCGGTACCGGTGCGCGAGCCGGGTGAGGTGGGCCCGGGAGAGCTCGAGCCACTCCTCGTAGCCGGCCCCGCCCCGTCCCGACGGGTGCGCCAGGTCGGGGTGGGCCTCCCGCATCGCGGCGACGCAGCGGTCGCACCGGCACACCCCGTGGTAGTCCCCCTCGTAGGACACCTCGGGGTACTGGAGCCAGTTGAAGAAGACCCCCTGCGGCTCGTACCGGGTGACGAAGTCCCGCAGGATCTGCGGGACGTGCACCTCGTGGTAGTCGCTGCGGGGGCAGATGGCGGTGAGCCCGTCGGCGACGTAGGGACGCCCGTCGGCGCCGACGAAGCGCCACTCCGGGTGGTCCTCGAGCAGGTCCGACGGCAGGCGCGAGAAGTCGAAGCGGGACAGCACCCGCACACCGTGCCGGGCCGCGGCCGCCATGACGTCGGCGACCAGGTCGCCCGAGGCCCGCTCCGCGAGCCCCGAGGCCTCCCGCTGGACCGGGTTCGACGTCGGGTAGAAGGACATGATCCCGCCCGCGTTGCACAGCCACGTGTCGTACCCGAGCCCCGTCATCTCCGACAGTGTCCGCTCGACGTCGAGGCCGGCGTCGACCTCGCGCAGGTTCGTCTGGAACAGCCGGAACGGGTGGGTCCACCACTGGTCGTGGTCGGTCATCGGCGGCCTCTCGTGGGGGTCAGGGACGGGCCAGCGGTGCGTCGTCCGGGCTCTCGACGGTCGCCCTCGCCATGTGCGCGACGACGAGCGCGGCCAGGTCCTCCGGCGCCATGGCCTGGACCATGTGCGCCGCGCCCGGGACGACCTCCAGGCGGGCGTCCTCGATGCCGCGCACGAAGACCTCGCCACCGGCGACCGGGGCGGCGGGGTCGTGCTCGCCGCAGACGACGAGGGCCGGACACCGCACGTCGTCGAGGAGCGGGCGCAGGTCGGTCGCCCCGAGGAGCTCGCTGAGGGCAGCGTAGGCGTGGTCGCTCGTGCCGAGGAGCATCTCGCGGTAGGCGGCGACGACGACGGGGTTCGCCGCGGCGTAGTCCGGGGTGAACCAGCGCCGGAGGACGTCGGTCGCGATGCCGCGGGTGCCCCACTCCTCGACGAGCCGCCGGCGGTCGGCCCACATCCGGGGGTCGAGCCGCGGCCCCGAGCCGATGACGCTGATCGAGGCGATGCGGTCCGGAGCCCTCGCCGCGAGCGCGACGGCGCACATGCCGCCGATCGACACGCCGGCGACGTGCGCCCGCGCGATGCCCGCGCGGTCGAGGACGGCGAGCACGCCGTCGACGAGGGCGTCCATCGTCACCGGGACGTCCCGGGCCGGGGAGCGCCCGTGCCCGGGGTAGTCGAGACAGAGGACGGGGCTCCACTCGGTGAGGTCGTCCAGGAGTGGCTCCCAGATCGCCGTCGTCGTCGCGAGCGAGTTGAGCAGCACGAGGGGCTCGGCCGGCGTGGCCCGGCGGGCCGGGAAGTGCGCGCTGTGCCACGTCGACGCCCCGCCGAAGGGGGCGGTGCCCCGGTCGGCCGCCTCCGCGGCGCTCACTTGATCCCCGTCGAGGCGATACCGGCGACGAAGTAGCGCTGGAAGAAGATGAAGACGATGACGATCGGCAGGATGGTCACGAGCGACCCGGCCATGAGCGGCCCGTAGCTCACCGCCCCCTCGCTGCTCGACAGGGTCGCGAGCGCCACCGGCAGCGTGTACATCTCCTCGCGCTGGGCGACGACGAGCGGCCACAGCAGGTTGTTCCACGAGGTGACGAAGGACAGGATCCCCACGGTGGCGATCGCCGGCCGGCACAGCGGGAAGACGATCCGGAAGAAGATCCGTCCCTCGCCCGCCCCGTCGATCCGGGCCGCCTCGAGGAGCTCGTCGGGCAGCTGCCCGATGAACTGCCGCATGACGAACACCCCGAGCGGGGTGACGAGGAACGGCAGGATGAGCCCGGCGTACGTGTTCGTCATGTTGAGGAAGGCGACGGTGACGAACAGCGGGACGAAGAGCATGAGCGAGGGGATCATGAACGTCACGAGGACCGCTCCGAACACGAGCCGTCGCCCGGGGAAGGGCAGCTTCGCGAGGGCGTAGCCGACCCCCGACGCGAGGACGATGTTGCCCGCGACGATGGCGGCCGAGACGACGACGCTGTTGAGGAAGTACCGGGGGAACAGCGGGTCGGACCACAGCGCCCGGAAGTTCTCGCCGGTCCACGTCCCGGTGAGCCAGCTGCCCTGGCGGAGGATCTCGCCGGAGGGCCGGAACGAGCTGGCCGCCGTCCACACGAGCGGGCTAAGGGTGATGACGACGCCCAGGAGGAGCAGGGCGTAGAGCACCACCCTCGCCAGGCGGTCGGGGTCGCGTCCGGTCGCCGGGGCGGGGCGGACGGTCTCGTCGGTGGCGGCACTCACGTGCGACTCCTCAGGAGGCGGAACTGCAGGAAGGACAGGAACGCGATGAAGGCGAAGAGCAGGTAGCTCGCGGCCGAGGCCGCCGCGTACCGCCCGTAGCCGAACTCGTTGAAGATGTACATCGCGGCGGACGTGGTGCTCCCGAGCGGGCCGCCCTGAGTGATGACGTAGGGCTCCTCGAAGACCTGGATGATCGCGACGGTGAGCAGCACGGTCGCGAGCAGGATGCTCGGGACCATGAGCGGCACCGTGATCGAGAACAGCCGCCGCCAGGTGCCCGCGCCGTCGATCTCCGCGGCCTCGTAGAGGTCGTCGGGGATGGCCTGGAGGCCGGCGAGGAAGAGCACCATGATGAGGCCGAAGAGCCGCCAGATCACGAGCAGGGTGACCGTGGGCAGGGCCCACGTCGTGTCGCCGAGCCAGTCCGGACCGTCGATGCCGACCGTGTCAAGGAGCCCGTTGACGACGCCGTTCCGGTCGAAGAGCAGCGTCCACACCACGGCGATGGCGACGATGCTCGTGACGACGGGCACGTAGAAGGCCGTGCGGAAGAACGTCTTGAACCGCCGGATGCCGCGGTTCAGGGCGACGGCGATGAGGAGGGCGACGACGATGGTCACCGGCACCGCGACGACCGCGATCGCGGCGGTGACGAGCATCGCCCGACGGAAGTCCGGGTCGCCCAGGACTCGCGCGAAGTTCTCGAGCCCCACGAAGTCGACGTAGAACGGGTCCCGCAGGTCCCGGCTCGTCATGTTCGTGAAGCTCATGAAGAGCGACCAGAGGATCGGCCACGCGCTGAAGACGAGGAAGACGAGGACGAAGGGCAACGAGAACGCCCAGCCGGCGATGGCCTGCGACCGTTGCATCGACGTCCGACGTCGCCTCCGCGGTGGCGTGGTCACGCCCTCGGCCATCGTCTCCTCCTCCTGGCGCGGTCCCTCCAGCGTCGGGGCCGTGCTCACTCGCCGGTACCGATCCGCTCGGCCTCGTCCTGGATCGCGGCGGCGGCCTCCTCGGGCGTGATGACCTCGCGAGCCACCTGCTCGGCGTACTCGGCGATGACGTCACGGACCTCGGTCCACGTGAGGACCTTGGGGGCCGGGACGCTCTCCTCGAGCTGCGCGGCGAAGGCCTGGCCCTCGGCCGAGTCGGCGAGGGGCCCGGAGTTCCAGGAGTCCCGGGCCGCCGGCAGCACGCCGGAGACGTCGTACGCCTGCTGCTCCGCCTCGACGGTCGTCGCGTACCGGATGAACTTCCACGCCGCGTCGGCGTTCTCGGCACCTTCCATCACGGACAGGGTCGAGCCGCCGAGGTAGCCCGCGTTCGACTCGGGGCCGGCCGGCAGGGGGGAGACGCCGATCTTGGACTCGTCGCCGTCGAGCGCGTCGAGGGCGATGCCGTAAGAGTAGGAGCCGGTCGTGTAGGACCCGACCCTGCCGTCCGCGAGGTCGGCCTCGACCTCACCGGCAGCCGTGATGGTGTACGTCGGGTCGGCGACACCCTCGCGGAAGAACCGCTGGTAGTGGTCGAGCGCCTCGACGACCTCCGGGCTGTCGAGGACGAAGTTCCCCTCGTCGTCGACGACGTTCCCGCCGGCCTGGAAGATGAGCGGCAGCACGGTCTGCCAGGCGCCGACGCCGGTCGTGAACTGGGCGTTGCCGATGTCGACGCCCTCCTCCTGCATCGCGCCGGCGAACTCGACCGCCTCGTCCCACGTCGTCGGGGCCTCCAACCCGGCCTCCTCGGCGATGTCCTCGCGGAAGTAGTACGACTGCACCGTGACGTACCAGGGCACTCCGTAGAGGACGTCGTCGAAGGTCGCCGCGTCGAGTGCGCCGTCGAAGTAGATGCTCGTGTCGACCAGGTCCGCGGGGACGGGGGCGATGGCCCCGTTCGTCACGAAGGTCTGCAGGCCCGTCGAGGGCTGGACGATGTCCGGGACCTCGCCGCCCGCGACGGCGGTGTCGATCTTGCGCGGGAGGTCGTCGAAGGTGATCGGGGTGATCGTCACCGTGACGTCGGGGTTCTCCTCCTGGAACGTCTCCGCGAGGGCCTCGAGGGTCTGCCCCTCGTTCTCGGCCGCCCAGACGACGATCTCGCCGGTGGCGGGGGAGCTGTCGACGGTGGCGGTGGGTGCTGCGGTCTCGCCGCCCTCGCGCTGGCCGCAGCCGGCGAGCATGGCTGCTCCGACCGCGATCCCGGCGGAGGTCGCGACGGCGCGCTTCAGGATGCCTCTGTCCACGGTGATGACCTTCCTCGTTGAAGTGATCGCTCGAGTATGGGCACCCGTAAAGTTGTCTGTCAATAGGACACGTCTAACAAGACAATCACGGGCCGGCCCCGCGCGCGGGGGCGTGGGTGTCCCTTCGCGGCCCATCCGGTGGACCTGATGTTGACTGACAGGTTTACCTGTCGGACTATCGTGGTCTCGGCAGCGGCGCCATCGCAACCCGGGCGACGCGCCGTCACCTCCCGCCCCTGGCGGGACCACGACCCGCGACCCGAGAGGCCACCCGATGTCCGCATCCCCCTCCCCCGCAGCACGACTGTCCGGGCTCACCCGCGTCGGGCAGGTGAACCTCACCGAGGCCGACGTCCCCCTCGTCGACGTCGACTTCTGGCTCGACGTCTGGACCCGGGCCCGGCTCGAGGCCGTGCTGCTCAACTGCGGCGGGATCATGGCCTACCACCCGACCCGACTCGAGGGTCACCCCGTCGCCGCCGGGGTGGACCGCCGCGACGTCTTCGGCGAGCTCGTCGCCGCGGCCCGTGGGGCCGGGATCCAGGTGGTCGGCCGTCTCGACGTCGGGGTCGTCGACCAGCGGTTCCGCGACCTCCACCCCGACTGGATGATGACCGACGAGCACGGCCGCTCGCGCACCCTCAACGACGTGACCGGAGGGACGTGGGGCGAGCCGGGCGGTCACCGCCTGGAGAACCAGATGTACTACTCGTGCATCAACTCCGGACTCTTCGACGACTACCTCCCCCGGCTGCTCACGGAGGTCGCCGAGGGATACGACGTCGCCGGCTTCTTCACCAACGGCTTCCCCACGGTCGCGCTCGCGACCCCGTCGCTGCGGATGGCGTGCCACTGCGATGCCTGCCGTCGACTGTGGGCCGAGGCGAGCGGCCAGGAGGCCTACCCCGCGGCCGACGACCCCGACGACCCGGTGTTCCGGCGCTACGTGCGCTTCCTCCAGGAGACGTCCCTCACGCGGTTGCGTGACCTCCAGGCGTACACCCGCTCGCTCGGGGAGGGGATGACCTTCATCACCTCGGCCACACCGACCCTCCGCGGCGGGCTGCCGTGGCGGGAGTGGGCCGACGAGCTCGACCTCGTCTTCTGCGACAACCAGGACCGGTCCGGCAACTACGGGCGGCTGGCGCCGTCGCACGCGCTGTGGGAGGTGGGGCTCAGCTCGGAGATCCTCCGGTCCGTGGCCGAGGCGACACCCACGCTGCGCATCCAGGCGACCTACCGGTTCCGCGGCGGGGGTCGCCACACGGCGAAGGAGCCCGCGGAGCTGCGACTCCAGATGGCGCAGGCCCTCGCCCACGGGGAGCTGCCGGTCTGGCACGCCGTCTCCGCCCGCCAGTACCGACGGAGCTGGATCGACGGGGTCGTCGCGCTCGACGCGTGGGTCGCCGAGCACGCTCAGGTGTTCCGTGACCGGCGACCGGTCGCCGACATCGGCGTCCTGTGGTCCCAGGCGAGCTCGTGGCTCGCGGACTGGGGTTGCGCGCACCCCGGGCCGGAGCACGGCGACGCCGTGTCCGGCTGGTACCTCGCCCTGCTGCGGAACCGGGTTCCCACCCAGCTCGTCAACGCCGACTCGGGAGAGTCGTGGGACGACCTGCGGACCCTCGTCCTGCCGAGCGGGCTGTCGCTGTCGGTCGAGGCCGTGGACCGGGTCTCGGCGTTCGTCGCCCGCGGTGGCTCCCTCGTCGTCGTCGGGACGGCCGGCATGCTCGACGAGTGGGGTCGGCCGCACGAGGGGGACCCTGTGGGCCGCGCGGCCGGCGTCCGCCGCGAGCCGCCCGCGCCGGACGGCTTCGACCTCGTCTCGTACCTCCGCCTCGGCGACGATCCCTTCGCCCACACCCTCCTGCCGGGGTTCGAGCCCGACGAGGTCGTGACGGGCGGAAGCTGGGTCACGCGCTTCGAGACCGACAACCCGACCTCCCTGGAGTGGACCCGCTCGGAGCACATGATCCCCACGCACGCGGCGGGCCTGCCCGCCGGGAGCGGCCGGTCCGTCCTCGCGACCTCGTCGACGGGCGGGTCCCGGACGGCGTACCTCGCGACGGACCTCGACGCGCAGTTCTTCGTCCACCGCACGGTCGACCACCGCACCCTCTTGGGAAACCTCGCGAGGTGGACCCTCGAACCGACGGGGCCGCTCGTCACGGTCGAGGGTGGGGGGTACGTCGACGTGCGCTGCTGGGAGACCCCCGGCGGCCCCGTCGTCGTCCTCGTGAACCTGGACAACGCCGGCACCAACGACGAGCCCGTCGAGTCCTTCCGTCCGCTCGGCCCGTTCACGGTGACGGTGCACGTCGCCGCCACGTCCGTGCGGCTGCTGCGCGCCGACGTGGAGGCCGCGCTCGAGCACACCCCCGACGGTGTCCGCTTCGTGGTGCCGACGGTCGAGGACCTCGAGGTCGCGACGCTGACGACCGGCTGAGTGCGGGTCGGCCTTCCGGCCCGGACAGGCTGCGCAGCTCGTCGGAATGCGATCCTCCGCGGCGGACGCCGTGTCCGTCGTCATCGTCGAAGACCACCTCCTCGTCGCCCACTCGATCGCCGCTGCCCCAGACACCACCGAGGGGCTCATCGGCCCGGCCAACGGGATCCGGGTCGTTGACCTCGTGCGGGTCCGCCCGCACGAGGGGCGCGGCCCGGGGGAACACGCCGGAGCCCCCGGTCGCGATGCGCGGCCGGGGGCTCCGTCATGTGCTCGACAGGGGCACAGTGCGCGCCCGAAGGGATTCGAACCCCTAACCTTCTGATCCGTAGTCAGATGCTCTATCCGTTGAGCTACGGGCGCCCGTCGCCCGAGGGCGACGCCAGGGAAGACTACCGGAGCCCGCGGCCGCCGAGAAATCGTGTCCGGCCCGCCCCGGACGGTGCCCGCACGGAGCTCCCGATGCACAGGAAGCACACAGCGGACCCATGGACTCCGGACGACGCCGGGGTCGACACTGCTCCCATGCCCGCGAGCCGGACCGCAAACGCCCTGACCCGTCCCGACGGCGGCGCGGTCCGCGTCCTCGTCGTCGACGACGAGCCGCACCTCACCGAGCTGTTGTCGATGGCCCTGCGCTACGAGGGGTGGGACGTGCGGACCGCCGCATCGGGGCTGCAGGCCGTGCGGACCGCGAAGGAGTTCGGCCCGGACGCCGTCGTCCTCGACATGATGCTGCCGGACTTCGACGGCATGGAGGTGCTGCGCCGGATGCGCGGCGAGGACCCGGACGTGCCGGTCCTCTTCCTCACCGCCAAGGACGCCGTCGAGGACCGGGTCGCCGGGCTCACCGCCGGCGGGGACGACTACGTGACGAAGCCGTTCAGCCTCGAGGAGGTCGTCGCCCGGCTGCGCGCCCTCATGCGCCGGACCGCGGTCTCCGCGCGGGACGAGGACTCCCTCCTCGTCGTCGGCGACCTCACGATGGACGAGGACAGCCACGAGGTGACCCGCGGCGGCGCGGAGGTCCGGCTCACGGCGACGGAGTTCGAGCTGCTGCGCTACCTCATGCGCAACCCGCGACGGGTGCTGTCCAAGGCCCAGATCCTCGACCGGGTGTGGAACTACGACTTCGGCGGCCAGGCCAACGTCGTCGAGCTGTACATCTCCTACCTGCGCAAGAAGATCGACGCCGGGCGCGCCCCGATGATCCACACGATGCGCGGCGTCGGCTACGTCCTCAAGCCCGCGGAGTGAGCGCCCCCGTGCCCCGGCGGCGCCCCGACCTCCGTCCGTCCCGGTGGACGCTGCGGGCGAAGCTGCTCGGCGCGGTCCTCGTGCTCTTCACCGTCGGCATGCTCGTCACGGGCGCCTTCACCGTGCTCGAGACGCGGCGCTACCTCGACGCGCAGCTGGCGGGCGACCTGCGCAGCGCCCTCGCCCGGGTCGGCGAACGCGGAGGTCTCGGGGTCCAGCCCGACGGCGACGACGACGACCGCGGCCGTCCCGGGCCGCCCGGCGCCCCGGGCGCGGACAGCACGCTCGTCCTCGCGCTCGCGGCGGACGGCTCCGTCGCCTCCGTGGGCGGCGCCCCGGTGAACTACGTCGTCGAGCGCGACGGCGGAGGTGGCCGCCTCGACGACGACCAGATCGCCCGGCTGCGCGCCGCGGCGGGCGGCGGCGAGCCGGTCCGCGTGCCCCTCGGCGACGGCGTCGGCGAGTACCTCGTCACCTCGGCCGCCGTCCGGGGCGGCGGGACCGTCGTCGTCGGGGTCTCGACGGAGCCGGTCGACGAGCTCCTCGCGCGGCTGCTCGCGCTCGTCGTCGGAGGGACCCTCGTCGGCCTCGTCGTCGTCGGGGTCGGCGGCGCCGTCGTCATCCGCCGCAGCCTGGCCCCGCTCGACCGGGTCGCGACGACCGCGCAGCAGGTGTCGGCCCTCCAGCTCACCGAGGGCGACGTCTCCCTCGCCGTCCGGGTCCCGGCGGGCGACGCCGACGGGCGGACGGAGGTCGGGCAGGTGGGCCTCGCGCTCAACACGATGCTCGACGACGTCGAGGCCGCGCTGCGCGCGCGGCAGGACAGCGAGACCCGGGTGCGTAGGTTCGTCGCGGACGCCTCGCACGAGCTGCGGACCCCGCTCGCCTCGATCCGCGGGTACGCCGAGCTCACCCGTCGCGAGCCCGAGCCGGTCCCGGACGGGGTCACCCACGCGCTCGGCCGGGTCGAGGCGGAGGCGCTGCGGATGCAGGGGCTCGTCGAGGACCTCCTGCTGCTCGCCCGCCTCGACTCCGGCCGGCCGCTGGAGCGCGAGCCGGTCGACCTCTCCCTCCTCGCCGTCAACGCGGTGAGCGACGCCCACGCCGCGTCGCCGGACCACCGGTGGGGCCTCGACCTGCCGGACGACCCCGTCGAGGTGCCCGGCGACGCGGCCCGCCTCCACCAGGTCCTCGCCAACCTGCTCGCCAACGCCCGGACCCACACCCCGCCGGGCACCCGGGTCGACCTCGGCGTCCGACCGGAGGGCGACCTCGTGCGGCTCACCGTGTCCGACGACGGGCCGGGCATCCCCGACGACCTCCGGCCCACCGTGTTCGAGCGCTTCACCCGCGGCGACGACTCCCGGAGCCGGGCCCAGGGGTCGACCGGCCTCGGGCTGTCGATCGTCTCCGCCGTCGTGTCGGCCCACGGCGGGCGGGTCGACGTCGAGTCCCGCCCGGGGGCGACGACGTTCTCGGTGCTCCTGCCCGCCGGATGAGGCCGGGCCGGGGCACCGACGCGCGCCGCCGACCGCCCTCGTCCGCCCTCCGGCCCGAGGTCGGGACCGGGCGTCAGAGCGCCAGCCGGAACCCCAGCAGGTCGACGCCGTCGCGGGGGGTCCAGTCGAGGGCGGGGTCGCGGGTGAAGCCGAGCCGCTCGTAGAGCCGGTGCGCCGACGTCATCCACGTGCCGCTGGAGAGGACGAGCGCCGGGCAGCCGTCGGCCCGGGCCCGTCGGACGCACTCCTCGCTCAGCAGCCGGCCGACGCCGGCGCCCCGCGCCCGCGGGTCGACGGCGAGGGTGCGCACCTCCGCCTCGCCGGGGACGGCGACCTCGGCGAACGAGGAGCCGGGCGGGACGTAGGTGACCGTGCCGACGACGTCGTCGCCGTCGGCCGCGACGAGGAGGACCGCGTCCCGGTCCCGGGCGGCGGCGTCCCGCAGGGTCGCGGCGTAGGGATGGTCGGGGGTGATCCGCCCGTCGGCCGCGTAGGCCTCGACGGTGAGAGCGCCGACGGCCTCGAGCTCGTCGGGCTGGACGGGACGGACGACGACGGTCATGGCGTCATCATCGCCCGCCGACGCGTCACCCGGTGCACCGCCGGCCGCCTTCTCGCCACGGCCGGGCCGTCAGGCCGCCATGCCACGGTCGCTTTGCCCGTCGGGTGGGGCGACGGATAGTCTGTCCGGGCGTTGGAGGCGTCGCCTAGTCCGGTCTATGGCGCCGCACTGCTAATGCGGTTTGGGTTCATCCCCATCGAGGGTTCAAATCCCTCCGCCTCCGCACACCAGGATCCCCCGGTCGCTCCCGAGCGGCCGGGGGATCCCTCGTCCATCGTCGCCCGTCGCGCCGTCGCCCCCGGTCGGTGCCGACGGTCGAGACGTCAGGACGTGGGCGCCTGGCGGTCGAGGGGTCACGACGCGCCGGGGGCCCACCCGGGCGCCCAGGGTGTCGTGCCCCC
>NZ_JAGSNF010000026.1 GCF_018139485.1 Phycicoccus avicenniae | reverse complement strand
CGAGGGCGGCGTGCCCGACCGGGTCGAGGGTGAGGCGGTAGTCGGCGATGCCGGTGGCGTCGACCGAGGGGTGGGAGAGGGAGACGAAGCGGGCGGCGGCGTCCTGCTCGGCCTGGAGGACCCCGTCTCGGCCGTGGCGGGCGAGGATCCCGGCGCGGAGCTGGCGGCAGGCGGCGGGTCCGTGGGCGGCGGCGACGTCGACCATCCCGGTGATGACGCTCTCCTCGACGCCGTCGGCGAGCAGCGGACGGAGCAGGTCGACCTGCCGGGCGACGGTCGCGGCGGAGGTCACGGGCAGCCGCCCGGACTCGACGGCGGTCTTGACGGGGGCGTTGCCCGGGACGGCGAAGGCCTCGGCGACGGCGACGACCTGCCCGGCGCCCCCGGTCCGCCACGTCGGTGCGTGGCTGCGCAGCCAGTGCGCGGCCGTCCGCGCACGAGGGCCGTTCCCGGGCTCTCCCCGCTCGACGGCCTCACGGACGACGGCGACGGTCGCGGCCTCGCACGCCTGGTGCAGCGCGCCGATCTCACCGGCCAGCTCCCCGAGCCCGGGACCCCCCGCCTGCCACAGGTCGCCAGGGAGCGCACGCAGCGCCGACGTGGCCGCCGCGATCACCTCGCGGTGCCCCTCGATCCCTGGTCCCCCTGCCATGAACCCACTCTACGGACGACCACCGACAACGGTCCCGACCGCGGTGTCGACGCCCGTCGAGACGCGATGACGTGCTCTGCGTCGTCGCCGACGAGCCGACGTCCCGGCCCGCGACTCGACCGGCGCCGCCAGGCCTGCCCGACGACGAAGCCCCCGGCGCGGACGTCGGGGGCTGGTGCGATGGAGCCGGTGACGAGAATCGAACTCGCGTGTCCAGCTTGGGAAGCTGGCGCTCTACCATTGAGCTACACCGGCGTGCCGGTCGAGATGTCCCTCCCGGCGCCGGTGAGTCTAGCCCACCACCGGTGTCCACCCGCACGGGCCTCCCCGCGCCGGAGCGACCCCGCGGGTAGCCTGTCGCCGTGCTCCTCTCCGACCGCGACATCCGGGCCGAGACCGAGGCGGGACGGGTCCGCCTCGACCCGTGGGACCCGGCGATGATCCAGCCGAGCAGCGTCGACGTCCGGCTCGACAAGTACTTCCGGCTCTTCGACAACCACAAGTACCAGGTCATCGACCCGGCCGCGGACCAGCCCGACCTCACCCGCTTCGTCGAGGTCGACCCGATGGAGGGGTTCGTCCTGCACCCGGGCGAGTTCGTCCTCGGCTCGACGCTCGAGCAGATCACCCTCCCCGACGACCTCGCGGCCCGGGTCGAGGGCAAGTCCAGCCTCGGCCGGCTGGGCCTGCTGACCCACGCGACGGCCGGCTTCGTCGACCCCGGTTTCAGCGGCCACGTGACGCTCGAGCTGTCGAACGTCGCGACCTTGCCGATCATGCTGTGGCCGGGGATGAAGATCGGTCAGCTCGCCTTCTTCCGTCTCTCCAGCCCGAGCGAGAACCCCTACGGATCGGCCGCCTACGGCTCGCACTACCAGGGGCAGCGTGGTCCGACGGCCAGCCGCAGCTTCCAGAACTTCCACCGCGCCGACCTCTGAGGCGATGCCCGAGCACGACGACCTCGTCGAGGTCCACGTCACGACGCCCGACCGGGACGTCGCGATGCGGCTCGCGCGGCTGCTCGTCGACCGGTCGCTCGCGGCGTGCGTGCAGGTCGTCCCCGGGGTGACCTCGGTGTTCGTGTGGGACGGGGCGGTCGAGGAGGACGAGGAGCAGCTGCTGCTCGTGAAGTCGACCGCCGACCTCGTGGGGCCCATCCGGGAGCTCGTGCACGCCGAACACCCCTACGACACCCCCGAGGTCCTGGCCGTCGCCGTGGCGGACTGCGACCCGCGCTACGCCGTATGGCTGCGCGAGACCGTCCGCACCGACCGCCGGGACGTGGCCGCGAAGGACGCGTGATGCACGACCAGCGCAACGACCGCCGGACCGGTGAGCCGTCCCCCGGGACGGCCCGCCCCTCCACCGGCGACCCGACCTCCCGTCCGGAGGACCTCGAGCACGCCCTGCTCGACCCCGAGGGCGGCGACGGCGCGCAGCTGCGCGGGTCCGTCCCCGAGGACCCCGAGGCCGTCGTGCTCGTCCTGCACGGCGGGACGAGCACGAGCCGCATGCCCGTCTCGTGGTGGCGTCTGCCCGTGCTGCGGATGGTCCCCTTCGCCGCCGCCGTCCGTTCCGCGACCGAGGACCGGGCCGCCGTCCTGCGTCTGAAGTACCGGGTCCGCGGCTGGAACGACCACCACGCCGACCCCGTCATGGACGCCTGCTGGGCGCTCGACCGGATCCGCCGGGTCCTGCCCGACACCCCGGTCGTCCTCGTCGGCCACTCGATGGGCGGCCGCGTCGCCCTCACCCTCGCGAACGAGCCGGGCGTCGTCGCCGTCGCCGCCCTCGCCCCGTGGGTCGAGGGGTCGCTGCGCCGGCCGCGGCAGGGCACCGAGGTGCTGCTCATGCACGGCGCCGACGACCGGATCACCGACCCACGCCGTACCGCCGTCCTCGCCCGCCGGTGGACCGAGGAAGGGGCCGACGTCCGGCACGTCCGGGTCCGGGACGAGAAGCACGCGATGCTGCACCAGGCGCGCTACTGGCACCGGGCCGTCGCGGAGTTCGTCCGCGGCGCCCTCTTCGGGCCGGGCGACGACGCCGACTGACGGGACTCCGACCGGCGAGACGCCGACCGACGGGACGCCGACCGACGGTTCGTCACCGCGACCCGAGCCGACGCCGAGGACCGACGCGTCGGTCGCGGGACCCCCGCAGCCCCACCCAGCTCGTCACGGCTCCGGCGACGAGCAGCCCCGTGCACCAGAGCAGCGCCGCCCGGTAGCCGGCGGTCATCGCGCTCGGGTCGAGGTAGTCCTCGCCCGCCAGGCCGACGAGCGCCGGCAGCGCCGCCACCGCGAGCAGCGACCCCGCCCGCGCGACCGCGTTGTTCACCCCGCTCGCCACACCGGCGTGCCGGTCCGGTGCGGCCGCCAGCACGGCGGCGGTCAGCGGGGAGACGAGCGTGGCGAGCCCGACGGCGAACACGACCATCCCCGGCAGGACGTCGAGCCACCCGGCGTCGACGTCCACCCGCAGGAGCAGCAGCGTGCCGGCGGCACAGACGAGCGGACCGAGGGTCATCGGCACCCGCGGACCGACCCGGTCGGCGAGGCGGGCGGCGCGTGAGGACAGCAGGAGCAGGGCGACCGTGACCGGCAGGCTCGACGCCCCGGCCGCGAGCGCGCTCCACCCCGCCGCCTGCAGCTGGAGGACGACGAACAGCGTCACCGCGCCGAGCGCCCCGTAGACGAGCACCGTCATGGCGTTGGCCGCGGAGAAGACCCGGTCGGTGAACATCTCGAGGGGGACGAGCGGGTGACTGCTGCGCCGCTCCACGAGGACGAACCCCGCCCCGGCGCCCAGGACGACGACCCACCCGACGAGCGTCGCGACCGGGGAGAGCGCGGACGCGGCGGTGAGCACGTACGTCATCGCGCCGAGCGCGAGCGCCCCGAGGCCCGCCCCGACGAGGTCGAAGGGCCTCCGGCGGGCGTCGGGGTCGCTGCTCTCCGGCGTCGTGCGGGCGGTGAGCGCGAGGACGGCGAGGCACAGCGGGATGTTGATCGCGAACACCCAGCGCCAGCTGGCGTGGTCGACGAGCCACCCGCCGACGAGCGGCCCCGCGGCCGCCGCGACCCCCGACGCGCCGGCCCACGTGCCGACCGCCGCGGCGCGGTCCTCGGCCCGGAACGCGGTGCGGATGACCGACAGCGCGCCCGGGGTGAGCAGCGCGGCACCGACGCCCTGGAGCACCCGGAGCGCGACGAGCTGTCCCGGCGTCGCCGCGACCGCGCACAGGGCCGACGCGACCCCGAACCACACGACGCCGACGAGGTAGACCCGCAGCCGGCCGTACCGGTCCCCGAGGGCGCCCCCGACGAGGACGAGCGAGGCGAGGGCGAGGAGGTAGCCGTTGACCACCCACTGCAGCTGGGCGAGCGAGGCGCCCAGGTCGGCGCCGAGGGTGCGGAGGGCGACGTTGACGACCGACCCGTCGAGGATGGCCGTCCCCGTCCCGAGGGTGAGCCCGGCGAGGACGAGCCGGCCGCGGGGCGAGCGCCGGTCGAGCTGCTCGTGCCGCTCCGGGCACCCGGGCGGCTCGTCGGTGTGGCGGGGCGGCTCGCTCGCGGCGGCGGCCCCGGCGGCGGCGTCGCTCATCGGGGACCGCGCGGCATGATCGGGGGATGGACGCACTCGTCGCGCACCTCGGCATCTCGGCCTTCGGGGCCCTCGGCGTCGCCCTGTCGGCGACCGTCCTCTACGTCGCGGTGGCCGTCGTGCTCCGCGTCTGGGGCCGGCGCGCCTCGGCGAGCGCCTCGACCGGGACGATCGCGCTGCTCACCCTCGTCGGCTCGATCGCGGCGCGGGCGACGCTCGGGGAGTGGCCGACCCTCGCCGGCGGCCTCGTCGCCATCGGCACGATCCTCGTCCTCGAGAGGGCGTTCGGCCGCTGGTCCTCGGCCGTACGGGGGCTGCGACGCACCCGTCGCGGCCGCCGGGGGCGCGACCCCGTCGTCCTCATGGTCGGGGCGCGGATCCACCACGACGAGCTGCACCGCGCCGGGCTCACCGAGGCCGCGCTGTGGGGCGTCCTGCGCCAGCACGGCATCGGTCACCGGGCGGACGTGGGTGTCGTCGTGCTCGAGACGCGCGGCCACGTGAGCGTCCTGCGCTCGGACCACCGGCTCGAGCGGTCGGCGCTCGCCGGGGTGCGCGGCGGTGAGGACGTGCCGGACGCGATGCTCTCGCCCGACGAGGGTCCCGACGGCGGACGCCGGGGCGGCGGGCGCGACGGCGACGGCTCCGACGCCGGGAGCCCGGACGGTGGGACCCGGGGGAGCGGCGACGGCTGACGTCACGACGGCCCCTCGTCAGGCCGCGTCGGGGACGGACGCGTCGGCGCGGTCCGGCGGGTCGACGACGAGCGGCCGCAGGGCGAGCAGGCCGAGCAGCGGCAGCGCGACGAGGACCGCCAGCGCCCCGGTCGTCCCGAGCAGGAGCCCGAGCCCGACGACCGCTGCGGACCCGACGCTGCCGCCGACGAGGAAGAGCAGCGTCGCGATGCCGAGCGCGACGCCTCGCACGCGCTGGTCGACGGCGTCGTCGACCGCCGCGCTGAGCGTCGGCTGGCCGAGCCCGAACGCGGCCGTGACGAAGAGCAGGCCGAGGCCGAAGAGCACCGGCGCGGTGAACGCCGCGCCGAGGGCCGCGAGCGTCAGCGAGACCGAGGCGAGGACCCCGGCGAGGCCGAGGGCGCGGGCCGGCCCGAGTCGCGCGATGAGGGCCCCGCCGACGCGCGGGATGAGGGCGGCGACGCCGATGGACGGCAGGAGCAGCGCCCCGACCTGCCACGTCGACCAGCCCTCGTCCTGGAGGATCACCGGGACGACCACGAGCTGGCTGAACCAGGCCGCCGGGATGGCGGCCGCGGCGAGGGCGCTGCGCACGACGGTCGTGTTGCGGACCAGCTCCATCGGGAGGAACCCGTCGGGACGGCGGCGCACCCACGCGGCGACGGCCGGGCCGCCGACCGCCAGGAGGACGACGCCCGCCACGGCGACGGTGAGGCCGGTCGTCGGCGACTGGACGAGGAGGACCAGGCCCCCGGCGGTCGCCGCGACGAGCACCGCGCCGAACACGTCGAGCCGCTCCCCGGACCCCTCCCGGGTCAGCGAGCCCCACAGCGCCGGCACGACGACGAGGCCGAGCACCGGCAGCGCCATGACGGCCCGCCAGCCGAGCACCTCGTCGACGACGCCGCCGATGAACGGCCCGGCGCACACGACGGCGGCGGCGACGGCCGCGAGCCGGCTCAGCGCGTAGCCGCGGACCTCGCCGACGAAGCGCTGGTTGAGGACGGTGACGCCGAGGACGGGGACGGCGGCGGCGCCGGCACCCTGGGCCATCCGCGCCACGAGCTCGACGGAGAACGTCGGGGCGAGCGCGGACACGAGCGAGCCGGCCGCCATGAGCGAGAGCCCGACGAGCAACGGCAGCCGGACGCCCACGAGGTCGGCGACCCGGCCGTAGACGGCCGTCGTCACGGCGAGCATGAGGACGTAGAGGCTGATCGACCAGGCGGCGACTCCGACGTCGATGCCGAGCCCCTCGGCCATGTCGGGGAGGACCACCGACGCCGACGACGAGCCCATCCCCGCGAGACCGAAGAGGATCCCGAGGAGGAGGGGGGTGCGTCTGGCGTCCTGCGTCACACCGGTGGGCAACCGCGGGCACCGGCCCGGGCATTCCCCCGTCCGGTCCCCGAGCGCCGGACGGTCTCGATCGGGTGACGGTCGTCGAACCTGGCCCGGGCGCGGTGGCGCGACCTGCGGTGATGCCCACTAGGGTCGAGTGATGATCCGCTTCGACGGAGTGACGAAGCAGTTCCCGGACGGGACCACTGCGGTCGACGACCTCAGCCTCACGGCGCCGACGGGCAAGATCACCGTCCTCGTCGGCCCGTCCGGCTGCGGCAAGACGACGAGCCTGCGCATGGTCAACCGGATGATCGAGCCGACGCGAGGGGGCATCTCCCTCGACGGGCAGGACACCGGCCGGATGGACGCCGCCGAGCTGCGCCGCGGCATCGGCTACGTCATCCAGCACGCCGGGCTCTTCCCCCACCGCACGGTGCTCGACAACATCGGGACCGTGCCGCGGCTGCTCGGCTGGGACAAGAAGAAGGTGAAGGACCGCTCCCGCGAGCTGCTCGAGGTCGTCGGTCTCGACCCGAAGCTCGGGAACCGCTACCCGACCCAGCTCTCCGGGGGCCAGCAGCAGCGCGTCGGGGTGGCCCGGGCGCTCGCCGCCGACCCGCCGGTCATGCTCATGGACGAGCCGTTCTCGGCGGTCGATCCCATCGTGCGCGACCAGCTGCAGGACGAGTTCCTCCGGCTCCAGGACGAGCTCGGCAAGACGATCGTCTTCGTGACGCACGACATCGACGAGGCCATCAAGCTCGGCGACCAGGTGGCGGTGCTGCGGGTCGGCGGGACGCTCGCCCAGGTCGCGGAGCCGCAGTACCTCCTCGCTCACCCGGCCGACGACTTCGTCGCGGACTTCGTCGGCAAGGACCGCGGGTACCGGGCGCTGCAGTTCGAGCACGCGCCGCGGCTCACCCTGCACTCCGAGCCGTCCGTCGTCGTCGGGGAGACCCCGTCGAGCCGGGCGTCCTGGCTCCTCGTCGTCGACGACGACCGGACCCCCCTCGGGTGGGTCGAGCCGGCGCGCGTCGGCGACCGCCCCGTCGCGTCGGAGGACCTGCACCGCGGCGGCACCGTCGCCCGGGCGTCCGGGTCGCTGCGCGGCGCGCTCGACGCCGCCCTGTCGTCACCCGCCCGTCGCGGGGTCCTCGTCGATAACGACGGCGTCCTCGTCGGGACGGTCCGCGCGCACGAGGTCCTCACCGCGATCGAGGAGACCGAGCGCCCGGAGCGGGACGAGGACGACCCGGTCCACGGCGGGGCGATGGACGTCAGCGGGGAGCGCGGCTGACATGGACTGGTTCCTCGCGAACTGGCCACGGGTGATCGACCTCGCGGGGTCGCACCTCTACCTCTCGGGGGTCCCGCTCGTCGTCGGGCTCGTCCTGTCCGTGCCCCTCGGGTGGGCGGCGGTGCGCTGGCGGGCGAGCTACCCGGCGATCATCACCTCGAGCGGGCTGCTCTACACGATCCCCTCGCTCGCCCTGTTCATCGTGATGCCGCTCATCCTCGGCACTCGCATCCTCGACCCGTTCAACGTCCTCGCGGCGATGACCGTCTACACGCTCGCGCTGCTCGTGCGCACCGTCGCGGACGGGCTGTCCGCCGTGCCCGACCACGTCGAGCAGGCGGCGACGGCGATGGGCTACGGCGGGCTGCGGCGGCTCTTCGGGGTGCAGCTGCCGCTGGCCGTCCCGGTCATCGCCTCCGGGCTGCGGGTCGCGTCGGTGAGCAACGTGAGCATCGTGTCCGTCGCCTCCCTCATCGGGGTGTCCCAGCTCGGTGACCTGCTCATCGACGGGTACCAGCGCGTCATCTACGGCGAGCTGCTCACGGGCATCCTCGCGTGCGTCGTGCTGGCCCTCGCGCTCGACCGGCTCATCGTCCTCGGCGCGCGGCTGCTCACGCCGTGGCAGACGGCCGGGGGTGGTGCCGCGTGATCCCCTCGATCCTCGAGTGGTTCCGTGACCCGATGACGTGGTCCGGGCCGGGTGGCGTGCCCACCCGGCTCCTGGAGCACCTCTGGTACACGGTCGTCACCGTCGTCATCGCGGCCGCGATCGCCGTCCCGCTCGGCCTGTGGGTCGGGCACACCGGCCGGGCCCGGTGGCTGGTGTCGGTCGCGAACTCGCTGCGGGCCGTCCCGACGCTCGGCCTGCTCTTCGCGGTCTCCCTCGTCGTCGGTCCCTACATCCCCGGCGACCTCGCGTTCACGGCGCCGAGCATCGCCGTCCTCGTCCTGCTCGCCATCCCTCCGATCCTCGCGGGGACGTACGCCGGCATCGACGCCGTCGACCCCTCGGCCCGGGACGCCGCCAAGGGCGTCGGCATGCGCGGCCGCCAGGTGCTCTGGCAGGTGGAGCTGCCCAACGCGCTGCCGCTCCTGCTGTCAGGGGTGAAGTCCGCGATGCTCCAGGTCGTCGCGACCGCGACGATCGCCGCCTACCTCGGGCTCGGCGGGCTCGGGCGCTACCTCATCGACGGGCTCGCCGTGAGCGACATCGGCGAGGCCGCCGGCGGTGCGCTGCTCGTCGGGCTCCTCGCCATCGTGCTCGAGGGCGTGCTGTCGCTGCTGCAGCGCCGCGTCGTCTCGCCCGGGCTCACCGGCCGGACCGCCCGCGGGTCACAGGACGGTGACGATGCGCCGCAGGCGGAAGCACCCGCCGACGCGCCTGTTGACGTCCGTGGCTGAGAGCACCGCGTCGGACGCGCACGCCGTCCGACCTCGTACCGCGTCGACCGGCGCGTGACCCCGACCGATCCCGACAGCAGACCTCGACCGCAGACCCCGACAGCAGAGCTCCACCGCAGATCCCGACCCAGCCGTCACCCCACGAAGGGAACCGTCAGATGAAGCGCAGGACCGTCATGACCGCCGTCGCCGCGGCCGCAGCCCTCGGGCTGTCCGCGTGCGGCGCCTCCGAGGACCCCCTCGCCGAGGAGACCACCGACTCCGGCAGCTCCGGGGGCGGCGGCTCGATCGTCGTCGGCGGGGCCAACTTCTCCGAGTCGACCCTGCTCGCCGAGATCTACGCCGGTGCCCTCACCGGTGCCGGGGTCGACGCCAGCACCCAGACGAACATCGGCTCCCGCGAGGTCTACCTCCGGGCGCTCCAGGACAACTCGATCCAGGTCTTCCCGGAGTACACCGGCGCCCTCGCCCTGTACTACGACGAGGACTACGACGGCACCGAGCCGGACGAGGTCTACGAGCACGTCCAGGAGGTCATCCCGGAGGAGTTCACCGTCCTCGAGCCGTCCGACGCCGAGGACAACGACTCGCTCAACGTCACGCAGGAGACCGCGGACGAGTACGGGCTGTCGACGATCTCCGACCTCGAGTCGGTCGCCGGCGACCTGACCCTCGCCGCGCCGCCGGAGTTCCAGGAGCGGCCGCAGGGCGTGCCGGGTCTGGAGGACACCTACGGCGTGACGTTCGGGTCGTTCCGGCCGCTCACCGGGCAGTCCATCGTCCAGGCGCTCGCGAACGGGCAGGCCGACGTCGCGAACATCTTCTCGACCGACCCGTCGATCTCGGAGAACGGGTTCGTGACGCTCGAGGACGACGAGAAGCTGTTCGGCTCGCAGAACATCGTGCCGCTCGTGCGGTCCGACCGCGCCGAGGAGGTCCAGGAGACGCTGAACGAGGTGTCCGGCCTGCTGACGACCGAGGCGATCGCGGACATGCTCAAGCGGACCGACATCGACAAGGAGGACCCGCGGACCGTCGCGCAGGACTTCCTCGACGAGAACGGGCTGAGCGGCAGCTGACCCGGGCGGGGCCGGCGCGGGGCGACCCGCTCGTCCCACCGGCCCCACCGGCCTCCACATTTCGGGGTGACCCCGAAAAGGGCGGCCACACAAGACATCCGATGTCGTGTGTGGCCGCCCTTTCCCTTGCCTCGAACGGGGCCGAGGTGACGAGCCGTCCTCGGGGCGCCGAACCGGAGTCATGGCACCGGTTCGCCGCCCCGCGGGTCGCGCAGTGCATCGGCGCCGTCCCGGGGAGGATCGACCACGTCGGAGCGGGGTGGATGCTCCCGTGGAGGTCGTCGGGTCGGTCAGTCCCAGGGGTCCGGCTCGTCGATGAGCGACGCGTCGCCACCGAACTCGTCCGACGCGGTCGGAGCCGCCGTGGGTCGGTCCTTCTTCGTCCCGGCCTCGGTGGGCTCGGGCTCGGCGGGCTCGGGCTCGGCGAGCTCTGGCTCGGTGGGCTCTGGCTCGGTGGGCTCGGGCTCCGACTCCGTCTCGGTGTCGATGGCGTCCGTGGTCCCGCCGGCCTCGACGGTGGAGGGCGCGGTGCCCTCCGCGTCGTCGGAGCGGGATGCGCCGTCGCCGGCGTCGTCCGCTCCCGAGGCGGCGTCGACCGGCGCGTCGTCGGTGGTGTCGTCCGCGGAGGACTCCGGTGCCGAGGGCTCCGAGGCATTGGCGCTCGTCGCCGACGCGGCGTCGGCCGGCTCGTCCCAGGGGTCGGGCTCGTCGACGAGCGACGCGTCGCCGCCGAACCCGTCGGCCGAGGTCGCTGCAGGGGCCGGTGTCGAGGTCTCGGCGGCCGGCTCCTGTACGCCCACCTCGGCCGCAGCGGGTTCGGCCGCCTCCTGCTCGGTCGTCTCCTGCTCGGTCGTGGCGGCTTCCTGGCTGGGGGCCTGCTCGACATCGGCCTCAGGCGTGGGTGCCTCCTCGGTCGACGTGGCCTCCGTCGTGGAGGGAGCAGAGGCGTCGGCAGGCTCGTCCCACGGGTCCGGCTCGTCGAGCAGTGACGTGTCACCGGACGCGGTGGGCTCGGGGGCGGCGTCCGTGACCGGCTCCTCGTCGGCGCTCGACGCCGGACCGGTGCTCGACGCGGCTGCGGACCCGGTGGGCTCGTCCCACGGGTCGACGTCGTCGTCGGCTGCGGGTGTGGGCGTCGCCGTCGCGGACGGCTCGTCGTCCTCGGCCTCCGCGGCTGCGGACGTGGTGTCGGTGGGCCCGTCGTCCGTCGGCTCGGTCGCAGGCTCCGGGTCCGCGGGGGCTGCGGACCCGGTGGGCTCGTCCCACGGGTCGACGTCGTCGTCGGCTGCGGGTGTGGGCGTCGCCGTCGCGGACGGCTCGTCGTCCTCGGCCTCCGCGGCTGCGGACGTGGCGTCGGTGGGCCCGTCGTCCGTCGGCTCGGTCGCGGGCTCCGGGTCGGCGACCGGTGCCGCGGCGTCGGTGGGCTCGTCCCAGGGGTCGACGTCGTCGGTCGCCGCCGCGGCGTCCTCCCTGGCCTTCTCCGGGCCGGGCTCGCCCTGCGAACGGCCGGGCTCGGGGTCCGCCGTCGCGGCGGGCTCGTCCCAGGGGTCGGGGTCGTCGCCGGACGGCTCCTCCTCCACCTCGCGCGGGTCCGTCGTCGTGGTGGCGGTGCTCGGCTCGTCCCACGGGTCGTCGCTCGCGTCGCCCGGCGCGGTGGGCTCGGTCGTCGCGGGGGCTGCCGGGGTGGTCGCGGCGCTTGTCGGCTCGTCCCACGGGTCGGCGTCGTCGCCGTCGTCCGAGATGTCCGAGCCGGCAGCCTCGTCGGCCGGAGCCTCGTCGGCCGGCGACTCGTCGGCGGGTGACTCCTCCGTGGGCGCCTCCTCCGTGCGCTCGGGGGCGGCGGTCGTCGCGGTGGCGTCGGCCGCGGCAGCCTTCGCGCCGGCGGTCTCCTCGGGCCGCTCGTCCGACGGCTCTGCGGGAGCGGCCGGAGCACTTCCGGCCGGGGCCTCGTCGCCGTCGTCGGAGCGACGGACGGCGGCGAGGAGCATCTGCGCGACGTCGACGACCTCGACCTCCTCGGCGACGCCCTCGCCCTGCTTCGCGGTGAGACCGTCGGACATCATGACGCGGCAGAACGGGCAGCCGATGGCGATCCGCTCGGCCCCCGTCGCGATCGCCTCGTCGGTGCGGTTCGTGTTGATCCGGGTCCCGAGTTTCTCCTCCATCCACATGCGGGCGCCGCCGGCGCCGCAGCAGAACGAGGTCTCCTTCGAGCGCGGCATCTCGCGCATCTCGACCCCGGGCAGGGCGCCGATGAGCTCGCGCGGCGGGGCGTACACCCCGTTGTGCCGGCCGAGGTAGCACGGGTCGTGGTAGGTCACCGACGGACCGGTCGAGGCGACGTTCTTCGCCGACGACGGTCCCGGGACGTCGGCCGGCAGCGCCACGGGCGTCAGCTTCTTCTCCCGGACGAGCCGGTTGAGCAGCTGGGTGTGGTGGACGACCTCGTACTGCCCGCCGAGCTGCGGGTACTCGTTCTTGATCGTGTTGAAGCAGTGCGCGCACGTGACGACGATGCGGGTGACGCCGAACTCCCCGAAGGTCTCGACGTTCTGCTGCGCGAGAGTCTGGAAGAGCAGCTCGTTCCCCGCACGTCGCGCCGAGTCGCCGGTGCACGTCTCGCCGTCGCCGAGGACCGCGAAGGACACCCCGGCGGCGTCGAGCAGCTCCGCGACGGCGCGGGTCGTCTTCTTCGCCCGGTCCTCGTAGGCGCCGGCGCAGCCGACCCAGAAGAGCCACTCGACGTCCGAGGCCTGCTGGACGTCCTGGCCGAGCACCTTGACGTCGAACGGCAGGTCCTTCGCCCAGTCGAGCCGGGCCCGGGCGCCCATGCCCCACGGGTTGCCCTTGGACTCCATGTTCTTGAACAGTCCGCCGAGCTCGTTCGGGAAGGCCGACTCGATGAGCGTGGCGTACCGGCGCATGTCGACGATGTGGTCGACGTGCTCGATGTCGACGGGGCACTGCTCGACGCACGCGCCGCACGTCGTGCACGACCACAGGACGTCCTTGTCGATGACGGCGTCCGGGCCGTGCGGGTTGTAGGCGGTGAGGGGGGCGGCCGGGTCGTAGCCGGTGTCGCCGACGAGCGCCATCTGCGACCAGTCGACGACGTCGACCGCGGCGGCGGGCTCCACGCCGTCGGTGGGGACGGTCTGCGCGGCCGAGGTGACCGACGCCATCGCCTTCTCGGGGTCGCCGCCCTCGTCCTGCAGGGCACGCAGGTACGGCGCCTTCGCGTCGGCGTGGTCGCGCAGGGCGAGCATGAGCAGCTTCGGCGACAGCGGCTTCTCGGTGTTCCACGCCGGGCACTGGCTCTGGCAACGGCCGCACTCGGTGCACGTCGAGAAGTCGAGGAGGCCCTTCCACGTGAAGTCCTCGACCTGCCCTACGCCGAGCGAGTCGCCCTCCTCCATGTCCTCCATCGCGTCGAGGTCGAACGGCTTGCCGCCGACCGTCATCGGCTTGGCCGCGCCGAGGGCGGTGCGCCCGTCGGCCTCGCGCTTGAACCATATGTTGGGGAAGGCGAGGAAGCGGTGCCACGCGACGCCCATCGTCGGCTGGAGGGAGATCGTGATCATCCAGGCGAACGAGATGAGGATCTTCACCGTCGCGACGAGGTAGACGACCGACGCGATGGTCGGCAGGGACGCACCCTCCCACCAGCCGGCCATGAAGCCGGTGAGCGGGAAGTGCACGGCGAGCGACTCGCCGGGCTCGGCCCGCTGCGCCATCGCCGCCTCGAGCCCGCGGAGCAGGAGGATGCAGACCGTCACGCCGAGGATCGTCAGCTCGACGTAGTACGCCTGCCAGAACGTCGACCCGTAGAACCGTGAGAACCGCCCGCCCTCGCCACGGGAGCGTCGCGGGTGCTCCTTCTGGCGGATCGCCATGAGGACGACGATCCCGACGAGACCGGCCCAGGCGAAGAGCTCGACGAGCCACTCGAACGGCGGGAAGCCGCCGATGACCGGGAGCACCGCGTCGGGGCGGAAGAGCTGGAGGAAGGCCGTGACGAGCGTCGAGAACAGGATGATGAAGGCGAGCGCCGTCACCCAGTGCGCGACGGCGACGACCGGCAGCCGGCTCATCCGGGTGTGGCCGAGGAACTCCTTCGCGAGCACCCAGGTGCGCGAGCCCGGGTCGTTCGTGCGGCCGGCGTCCGGCTGCCCCAGCCGGTACTGGGCGACGAAGCGGGCGATCTGTCGCGCGAAGAGGGCGACGGCGACGACCATGACGAGGAGCGACACAGTGGTCGCGACGACCTGGAGCGGCGTCGTGCCCCCGAAGTCGGAGAACGGGATGTCGCTGGCCAGGGGCAGTGCGGAGGAGCCGAGCATGCGCGCCAGCGTACCCGCGGTAAGCAAGCGCTCACCGGTGCTGTGACCGCATTCGCACCGGGCCGTCCCGCGGACTCGGTGCGACCTCGCTATCTCGGTGCCCGCTCGCCTGCTCGCCACGTCACCACCCGGTCGGTGCCCCATGGCCCACCGAGCGGACGGGGTCGCACCGAGCCGGCGACATCGCGCCGACCCGGCGACGCCGCGACGACCCGGCGTCATCGCGCCGACCCGGCGACGTCGCGACGACCCAGCGACGTCGCCGGGGTGCGAGACGCCGTTGTCGCGCGGATAACGGTCTGTTGGAATAGCCATAACGCGTCCGGGGTTCCCCCGGCAGCACCACCGATGCAGCGCGCCGTCGCCCCGCCCGGGTGGCCGGTGCACCCCGACCGAAAGGCGACCAGGATGCCCATCCTCGACGACGTGACGCAGGCCGTCGGCAACACCCCGCTCGTGCGGCTCAACCGGATCATCGGCGGCGACGCCACCGTGGCGGCCAAGCTCGAGTTCTACAACCCCGCCAGCTCGGTGAAGGACCGCATCGGCGTCGCGATCATCGACGCCGCCGAGGCCTCCGGCGAGCTGAAGCCCGGCGGCACGATCGTCGAGGCCACCTCCGGGAACACCGGCATCGCGCTCGCGATGGTCGGCGCCGCCCGCGGCTACGACGTCGTCCTCGCGATGCCCGAGTCGATGAGCAAGGAGCGCCGCGCCCTGCTGCGGGCCTACGGCGCCGAGCTCGTCCTCACCGACCCGTCGCAGGGCATGAAGGGCGCGGTCGCCAAGGCCGACGAGATCGTCGGCGAGCGCGAGGGCGCCGTCCTCGCCCGCCAGTTCGCCAACGCCGCGAACCCGGAGGTCCACCGGCGGACGACGGCCGAGGAGATCTGGAAGGACACCGACGGCCAGGTCGACATCGTCGTCGCGGGCATCGGCACCGGCGGCACGATCACCGGCGTCGGCGAGGTCCTCAAGGAGCGCAAGCCCGAGGTGAAGATCGTCGCCGTCGAGCCCGAGGAGTCCCCGATCCTCAACGGCGGCCAGCCCGGCCCGCACAAGATCCAGGGCATCGGCGCCAACTTCGTCCCGGACATCCTCAACACCGAGGTCTACGACGAGGTCATCGACGTCGACGCCGCCACCTCGGTCGAGTGGGCCCGCAAGGCCGCGACCCAGGAGGGCCTGCTCGTCGGCATCTCCTCCGGGTCGGCGCTCGCCGCCGCGAACCAGGTCGCGTCCCGTCCGGAGAACGCCGGCAAGACGATCGTCGTCATCATCCCGAGCTTCGGTGAGCGCTACCTGTCGACGATCCTCTTCGAGGGCCTCGTCGACTGACCATGTCGTTCATCGAGCGCGCGCGGAGGACCGTCCGTGAGGACCTCGACGCCGCGATGGGGCGTGACCCCGCGGCCGAGTCGCGGGTCGACGTCCTCCTCAACTCCCCGGGGCTGCACGCGATCTGGGCCCACCGGGCGGCGCACCGGCTGTGGAAGAAGGGTCCGCTGACCCGCCCCGCGGCGCGGCTGCTGTCGACGGCGGCCCGGGCCGCGACCGGGGTGGAGATCCACCCGGGCGCACGCATCGGCCGACGGTTCTTCATCGACCACGGGATGGGCGTCGTCATCGGCGCCACCGCGGTCGTCGGCGACGACGTCATGCTCTACCACGCGGTCACCCTCGGTGGCCGGTCGATGCAGCGGGGTGTCAAGCGGCACCCGACACTGCACGACGGGGTGGTCGTCGGCGCCGGCGCCCGGGTCCTCGGGGACATCGAGATCGGCGCGAACGCCCAGATCGGCGCCAACTCGGTCGTCGTCAAGGGCGTCCCGGCGGGTGCCGTCGCCACCGGCATCCCGGCGACCGTGCGCTTCCCCGACCTGCCCGGTGAGGACCCGTACGACGCGCTCTACTCAGAACCGGCGATCTTCATCTGACGCCGCGAGAGGCGGCCGCCCCCGGACCCCGGGGCGGCCGCCTCCGGCGTGTCCGGGGGCGGTCATCCGTGGGGGAACGTCCTCCGTCCGGTGTCAGCGCGCGGCGGACCAGTCCGAGCCGTAGAGGCAGAACGCTCCGGTCTCCGGGTGGGCCTCGACCGTCGTGGCGAGCGCCTCGGCCGCGTCGACCCCGGCCGCGAGCGCCCGGTGGTAGTCCGCCATCCCGGCCGCCGCCCGGTCGTCGGCGACGGGTGCCACCGCGGCGAGCACGCTCGTCGACCCGAGCGCCAGCAACGCCGTCGCGAGACCCAGGGGCTCGTCCCCGGGTCGGGTCGAGAACTGGCCGACGTCACAGGCCGCGAGGGCGACGTGCTCCGCCGTCACCGGGTGGGGGAACTCGCGGGCGAAGACCGGGCCGTCCGCCATCCGCACCGACGAGAAGAGGGGGTTGTCCCGTTCGTGGACCCCGTGCGCCGCGAGGTGGACGACGCGGGACGAGGCGAGCGCGGCGACGACGTCGTCGCTCGTCGCCGGGTCCTCCGGCGCCGCCGGGCCCGCCGGGCCCGTCGCCTCGTCGGCCCCCCACGCCCGACGGACCTCACGGATCTCCGGGAGGGTGTGCGCCAGGCCCGGTCCGTGCAGCGCCGTCAGCGTCCGCGCCTTCCGCGCCCGCCCGTCCCGCGTCCGCGCCGTCCGCGGGGGCACCCCCGGAGCCGGGTCCGCCGGCCTGGTGAGCTCTCGGGCGGGGCCCCGCACCCACCGGGTGAGGCTCGGGGAGACGGTCACGGGGCGGCCGCGCCACCCCGGGAGCAGGTTCCACGGCACGGCGGACAGCGACCGCGACGGGACGACGACCACCCTTCCCGTCCCGGGCAACGGCCCCACGGCCTGCTCGACGGCGCGCAGCGACGACGCCGTCGCCCGGTCGAGGACCGCGCGCATCGGCGAGGTCGGTACGACACCCGCCCGGGCGCGCAGGTCCCGCCGCAGACGGGTCGTGAGGGCCAGGACGTCGGCGAGGGGGCCCACCCCGCGGGTCGCGACCGAGGTCGCCGTCACGACGACGGCGAGGACCTCGGCGCCGACCTCGACGAGCTCGAGCACCGTGACGTCCCGCGCGGCGACGACGTCGCGGGCCTCGTCCTCCCCGAGGGGTGCGGCGCCGGGCTCGTCCGAGCGCCGGGCCTCCAGGCTCCACTCCCGTTCCGCGATCCGCGCCTCCAGCGCGGCGGTCCGGGCGGGCGCGTCGTCGGCGTCGGGCCCGCCGTCCTCGGCGACCCGTCGGAGCCGCCGCAGCTCGCGGGTGAGGTCGGTGAGGCCGGCGTCCGCGGCGGCGGTCACCGGGTCGACCCGGTGCGAGATCGCGCGCCAGCGCTCCACGGTCGTGAGGAGGTCCGACGGGTCGCCGCCCCGGACGGCCCGCTCCAGGTCGAAGGCGGTGAGCCGGCGGGCGTGCAGGGCCAGCGCCGCCCGCACCTCGAGGCTCGAGGTCTGGAACTGCCGGCCGGCGAGCAGCCGGCTGCCGAGGGCGAGCCGGGCGGCGGCCGCTCCCGGGCGGTGTCGCCCGTCGTCGACCCGGGCCCGGACGAGCGTCTCGTGCAGGCGCGCCGAAAGCGGCTCCCCGTCCACGGCGGGCACGCCGTCGAGCACGGCCTCGGCGCGGTCGAGGTCTCCGAGGACGGCGCGCGCCTCGGCCTCGAGCCGGGCCGCGTCCCGACGGGCGGGCGCGTTCTCGGAGTGTGACGTCCGCAGCCGGTCCAGCGCCTCGGCGGCGGCGGCGAGGTCCCGGCCGGCGGCGACGTCGACGGTGAGACGGAGCAGGTCGGCGTCCCGCACGAGGCCACCGGCCTGCCGGGAGCGGTAGGCCTCGGCCGCGTCGTCGATGTCGGACCGGGCGGCGTCGAGGTCGCCGAGCATGAGGTGGCACCGCGCGAGGCGCAGGCTGATCTCCCCCTCCTCGAGCCGGTGCCCGTCGGCCCGTGCCCCGACGAGCGCGTCGGCGAGGACCCGGCGGGCGGCGTCGACGAGCCCGGCGTCGGTGAGGACCTCGGCGTAGTCGAGCCGGGCGCGGTCGCGCGAGACCGTCGTGTCCATCGCGTCGACCTCCCGGAGCAGGACGAGCGCCCTCGGGAGGTCGCCGAGGACCCACGCGAGCCGGGCGAGGTTGTGGCGGGCCTTGAACTCCTGGTCGACGAGCCCGTGGTCCACGGCGATGTCGAGCGCCGTCCGGGTCGCGACGACGCCCTCGTCGGTCCGGCCGAGCCCGAGCAGCACCTGGCCCCGGTTGAGGTGCAGGGCCCAGCGCTGCGCCGGGGCGAGCGCCTCCTCGTCGGAGACCCGGTCCAGCGCGGCGAGGGAGGCCGGGTAGTCCCAGACCCGCCCGTGCACGAGGCCCTCCTGGATCCAGGTGAGCGCGAGGACGAGGGCGTCGCCGAGCTCCTCCGCCTCCGCCCGTGCGGTCGCGAGGACGTCGAGGGCGGCCGCGGTGCCGTGCAGCTCGAGCTCCGCCCAGGCGCGCGTCACGAGCACCCGGGCCCGCAGCGACCGCGCCTCGTGGTCCGCGTCCGCACCCTCGAGGACGGCGTCCAGCGTCGCCACGGCGGCGTCGAGCGCGGCGGCCGCGGCGTCGTAGCCACCCACCTCGTTCTCCCGCCGGGCCGCCGCGAGGAGCTCCTCGACCCGGGTGCGGACGCCCTGCTCGATGGCCGCTCCTCTACAGCTCGATCGCCGGGGTGATGATCGGCGGGGCGTCCGGCTGGCCGCGGCGACGGAAGACGAAGCCGACGAGGCCCCGTTCGACGCCGGCGATCGTGAAGCGGCCGTCGTCGTCCGTCGTCGTCGTCCGGGTCCGACCCCGCTCCCGCAGCTCGACCTCGATGTCGCCCTCGCTCGCCCAGCCGACGACGTCGACGCGGGTCGCGGTGTCGGGCTCGATCGTCACCATGACGCTCAGGCCGTCGCGGGCGAAGGTGACGGTGTCGGCACGGTCGTAGTCGGTGCCGCGGACCGAGGCGAGGGTCTGCTCGGAGACGATCTGCGCGACCTGCGCCTCGAGGGAGGCCACGCTCATCGCGAACTTGATCCGGTCGAGCAGGTCGCCGGGCATCGGGTCGAGATGGGCGTGCAGGTCGCGGACCTCGTCGAGGACGGCGGCGTCGAGGTCGTCGAGGGGCTCTGCGGCCAGTCGCGACTCGTACTCGGGTGTCGGTGTCATCGGGTCGTGTCCCCCCAGCGTGGATCGGTCGTCAGTGCGGTGCGGAGCTTGGCGAGGCAGCGCCCCCGGGTCGGGCCGATCGACCCCACGGGCATGCCGAGGGCCTCGGCGACGTGCGCGTAGTCCGGACGGTCGGCGAAGGCGATGGTGCGCAGCAGGGTGCGGCAGCGCTCCGGCAGCTCCTGGAAGTGGGTCCACAGGAGCGACCCCTCGTCCGCCGCGAGCACCGCCCCCTCGGGCGAGGGGCTCGTGGCGTCCGGCTCGCGGTCCCGGACGTCCTCGGCGGCGCCCGGCTCCTCGCGGCGGGAGCGGTGCGCGGACGTCCACGCGTCCCGCTTGGCCGTCGTGATGAGCCACTTGAGCACGGACTGCGGGTCCGCGATCGAGGAGGAGTGCTCGACGAGCTTGAGCCAGGTGGTCTGGACGACGTCCTCGGCGGTCGTGCGGGAGACGCCCTGCTGGCGGACGACGGACCACAGCAGCGGCGAGACCTCGTCGACGAGGCGGGACATCCCGGACGGGTCCCCGTCGCGGTAGGCGCGGAACGCGGTGGCGGCCCGGGTCGCGAGGTTCGGGGTCTGTGGGTCGGTCTGCATCACGGCCTCCCGCCCAGGGCCTTCGCCACGACCTCGGCGACGACCTTCGCCCGCTCCGGTCCCTCGTGGGGCAGGTCGACGTCGGCGAGGGCGGCGGCGACCAGACCGGCGGCGGCGGGGGCAGCGAACGACGTCCCGCTCCACACGCCGAACCCGCACGCGTACCGCTCCGGGTCGCCGCTGTCGCGGGCCGGGTCGTGCGGCGGCCGGGAGTGGACGGCGGCGTTGACCGAGCCGTCGAGGGTCGTCGGCATCGTGCTCACCACCGCCATCCCGCGCCGGTAGTCCGTGACCCACGGTCCGGTGTTGGAGAAGGTCGCGACGTCGGTGCCGCAGTGGTCCAGGGCCCCGACGCTCGTCACCGGGACGGCGCCGTCGGCCGTGTGCCGCGAGAGCGCGGCCGGCCAGAACTCCTCGGTCGTCGCCCCGTTGCCGGCGGCGGCGACGACGGCGACCCCGTCCGCGGCGAGGGCGTGGAGGAGGGAGAGCACCGCCGCCGACGTGACGTCGGGGTCGACGTCCTCGTGGTAGTAGCCGAGGGAGAGGTTGACGACCTCGACGCCGCGCCGCTTCGCCCCGCGCTCGGCGAGGTGCCACGCGGCGAGCCGCTTGAGCGCCTCGAGGACGTCGCGCTCGTCCGCGGCGCCGTCGCCGTACATGACGGGGACGGCGACGAGGTGGGCGTCGGGCGAGTGCTGGCGCACGACGCCGCTGACGAAGGTGCCGTGGCCGGCCATCGGGTCGAGCATCCCGTTGAGGCGGTCGATCGTCACCCCGGTGTTCTCGGGGTCCTCGTCCGGGGGGAATTCGAGGCCGACGGGCTGCCCGGCGACGGTCGGGTCGGGCGTGACGAGCGGCGAGCCGTCGAACCACGGGTGCGCCCCGAGCCCGGTGTCGAGGACGGCGACGCAGGGGTGGTGCGTCGCCGTGGGGGCCGGGGCGTCGAGGGCGAGGACGAGCGGGCCGCGACCGACCGCGGTGCCCGGGGCGTTCACGCCGCCCCAGTAGCCGCCGACGCCACCCCAGTAGCCGCCGACGCCGCCCCAGTACCCACCGACGCCACCCCAGTAGCCGCCGACGCCGCCCCAGTACCCACCGACGCCACCCCAGTAGCCGCCGGCGGACATGAGGACGTGGTTGAGGCTCCAGCCCCGGACGGCGTCCTCGCCGGCCTCGGCCCGGGCTCGGGCGATGACCGTCCAGGCGTCGATCGCGGGCCGTGCGGCCGTGGTGTCGGGGACGAGGTCGACGGGCGTGTGCGCGACGGCGTCGAGGCGGTCGAAGACCTCGAGCTGCTCGGCGACCGCGCCGAAGCCGCCGTCGACGACCCGCACCGAGAAGCCCATCTCGCGACCGATGCGCTCCAGGAGCGAGCGGGAGTCCTCGAACGAGCCGCCGGGCAGGCCGGGGACGAACAGGCGGTCGGGGACGTAGGCCACGGGACGTGGGCGCGGGCGGTCCTCACCGGAGCGCTCGGCGGTCGAGGGGTCGAGGACGGTCGCCCCGAACCGGCGCATCGCCGTCGCGGGCACCCCGAAGACGGGCGGGTTCGGCCCCGGGGGGACCGGTCCGCCGCGGTCCGGGCGACCGTCCCGCGGTCCGTCCGGTGGGCTCCCGGCGGTCTGTCCGTCCATCCTGGCTCCTCGGCGACCGGGCCGTCCGCGGCGGGCGCCGCGTGCCGGTCAGCGTAGTGATCGTGGCTGTCGGGGACCAGGACTCCCGAGCGGGAGCGGTGATACGTCCCCGCGCGCACGACCGTCGTCCCGGCCCCGCGTCGGGCCCCGGCGCAGGTCCGTGGAATTTCCGCGACGGGGGTGTATCAGGTCGGCCGGTCGCCCCTCTTTCGCCGTGTGGGCCCCGTCGGGCCGCCGGGTCGTCGCCGAGCAGGGGCGGAGTGGACCGGGCGGGTCGCACGGGGCGCCGGTCCCGGGCTCCGGGCGGGACCGGACCTCCGGGAACCCCCGTGGAACGGGGGCACCGGCCACGTCGGACGAGGCGGTGTCAGAGGGCGCCTCGGCGGGTGTGCAGGGGCACCCGACCGGCGTGGCCGGTGGCCGGAGCCGAACGGGCCCGACCGCCGTCGGCGGTCGGTGGCGATGTGGCGGCCGTCGGGGGACGACGGCCGCCACCGGGCCGCCCGTCCCGCGGTCGTCAGCCCGTGGTCGTCGGGCGGGTGGCGGCCGACCAGGCGTTGCGCTGGTCCTCCGGGGTGGTCGTCGGGCCGTCGTCGCCGGGCACGGCCTCGGAGGCGATGGTGCGCCCCTGCCGCAGCCGCTCGCCGGTCGCCTTCGCGGCGTCGG
This sequence comes from Phycicoccus avicenniae, assembly GCF_018139485.1. Classification (GTDB taxonomy): domain Bacteria; phylum Actinomycetota; class Actinomycetes; order Actinomycetales; family Dermatophilaceae; genus Phycicoccus; species Phycicoccus avicenniae. The sequence goes on along the minus strand of NZ_JAGSNF010000026.1, from coordinate 12,000 downwards.
AGACGAGGTCGGCGATGACCGGCGCGGCCTTGGTCCGGGCGGCCTCCTTGGCCACCCCGACCTGCTTCTGCACCGGCTCGGAGTTCCACACCTTCCCCGAGGTGCGGCGGATCTGCTCGTAGCGTCCGGTCCCGGCCTTGGCCCCGAGGACGTAGCCCGCGGCGAGTCCCGCGATGAAGGTCAGCTTGCCCATGGGGGCTCCTTTCGTCGTCGTCGACCCTACCCACAGGCGGCTCGCCCGTGTCGAGCGCCGATCGCGGTCTGCCAGACTGGGCGACCTCGGGCGGGTTCGCATAGTGGCCGAGTGCAGTCGCCTTGAAAGCGACCAGGGGGAGACCCCTCGTGGGTTCGAATCCCACACCCGCCGCGCGAGGCGCGCGAGCCTGCGAGCGCGTGCGCGAGGCGGGTGAGGTGATGACGGGGAGCCCCGAACGCGTGAGGGTCGGAGTCCCACACCCGCCGCGCGAGGCGCGCGAGCCTGCGGCGGCGCTGCACTCTCACCCGAGGCGCGGACGGGGCCCGCGGGTCGGAACCCGCGCGGCTACGGTGGGTCGATGGACGCCAGGGAGCCGGTACGGGTCGTGCGCGACGAGGACCTGCTCGAGGCCGACCCGACGTCCGGGATGCTGCGGCGACGCGCGTTCGAGGTCCCGGGACTGTGGTCCGGCCAGGTCGTCACGGAGCCGGGTGGGGTGTCCGGCTGGCACCACCACGACTCCAACGTCAGCTCGCTCTACGTCGTGCGGGGGGTCCTGCGGCTGGAGTGCGAGGGCGTCGAGGGCCACGTGGACGCCGTCGCCGGGAGCTACGTCCACGTGCCGGCGTTCACCGTCCACCGCGAGTCCAACCCCGGCCGCGAGCCCTCGCTCGCCGTCATTGCGCGGGCCGGCGTCGGCATCCCCACCGTCAACGTCGACGCCGCGCCCCCGCCGCACGCCTGAGAGCCAGGACCGGCCCACCGGACCGACCCCACGCAGGTGCCACCACGGCCCGACCCGTGACGGTCAGCCCGGCGGAGGGATCTCCCCGGACCCCCGCGGGACGAGGGTGGGCTCGACGACGAGGTGCCGCGGCGGCGACGGGTCCCCCGCGACCCGGGCGAAGAGCAGCTCGCCGACGGCTCGTCCGATCCGGGGGACGTTCTGTTTCACGACGGTGAGCGGCGGGTCGACGAGGTCGGCGAGGGGATAGTCGTCGAAGCCGACGAGGGCGACCCGGTGCTGCACCCCCCGCTCCGCCAGCGCCCGGATCGCCCCGGTCGAGAGGTTGTTGCGCCCGGCGAAGATCGCCGTCGGCGGGTCGTCGAGCGCGAGCATCTCGCCGACGACGCGGGCGGCCTCGACCGAGGAGGGCACGCCGGTGACGACGAGGCGGGGATCGGGCTGCATCCCGCGGTCGGCGTGCGCCGCGGTGAACCCGGTGACCCGGTCCTGCGCGGTGAGCACCCCCGGCAGGTGGAAGAGCCCCGCGACCCGGCGGTGCCCCTGGGCGAGCAGGTGCTCGGTGCCGCGCCGCGCGCCGAGGACGTTGTCGACGGTCACCGCGTCGGCCTCGAGCCCACGCGGCGGTCGGTCGACGAACACGACGGGAGGGCCTGCGCGCAGCTCCTCGCCGAGGTAGGCGTGGTCGCGGCCGGTGGGCATGAGGACGAGCCCGTCGACCTGACGCCCGAGAAGGTCGCGGACGAGGTCGCGCTCCCGGTCGACCTCCTCGTCGATGCTCGCGGTGAGGACGGCCGTCCGGTTCTCCCGCGCGACGTCCTCGATGGCTCGCAGCAGGGCCCCGGAGAAGGAGTTGGACAGGTCCTGCAGCAGTGCACCGACGAGTCCGGTGCGCGCCCCGCGTCGACGCAGGGTGCTCGCCGCGTGGTTCGGCCGGTAGCCGAGCGTGACGACGGCCGCCGAGACCCGCTGGCGGACCTCGGGCGAGACGCCCCGCTCGTCGTTGACGACCCGGGAGACGGTCTTCAGGCTCACCCCCGCGAGCGTCGCGACGTCCCGCATCGTCGCCCGGTCGCCGGTGGAGGACAGGGAGGAGGGGCCGGGCATGTCCCCGAGTGTGCACCCCTCGCTTGACCCCCGCGCACGGGAACGGTTACAAACGAGCGACGGCACCCGTCCGGTGTCCACCGAGGGCGAGGAGGCCCCGGTCCCGCGCCGCGAGGAGCTGACGATGGACGTCCGACGGGTCCGCGAGCGCGCGTCCGGCCGTCGGCGGCCCGCGCATCGGTCCGTGGGGGTCGCCGTCGGCACCGGTGTCGCCCTGGTGCTCGCCGCCTGCGGCGGCCCCGGGGGCGGGACCATCGACCCGGGGAGCGACGAGGTCTCCGTCACGCTCGTCACCCAGGACGGGTCGAGCCCGTTCTTCCGTGCGATGGAGCAGGCGGCACGTGACGGCGCGGGCCGGCTCGGCGTCGCCCTCACCGTCGACCCGGGGGAGGGTCCGACGGACGTCGAGGGCCAGGTCCGCTCGGTCGAGGAGGCGGTGCTCCGGGGCGACGACGGCATCCTCATCACGCCCGTCTCCGGGCAGGTCGAGGACGCCATCACCGCCGCCCGGGAGGCGGGGGTCTACGTCGTCGCGCTCGACAACCCCACGTCGTCGGCGACGCGCGGCGCCGACATCACCTTCGCGACGGACAACAGGCAGGCCGGGACGCTGCTCGGGCAGTGGGTGGCCGCCCGGCTCGGGGGCGACGTCGCACGCGTCGCCATGCTCGACCTCGTCGGCGACGACAGCGTCTCGGTCGACGTCGCCCGGCACGACGGTTTCCTCGCGGGGATGGCCGTGCCCGTGGGCGACCCGCGGCGCACGGGCGACGAGGCACGCTCCGGCACCTACGGCGAGGACGAGGGGACCTACAGCATCGTGTGCTCCCGGCCCTCGCTCGGCACCGCCGAGGGGGGCGCGGACGCGATGCGTGCCTGCCTCGAGCAGGAGGGCCCGACCCCGACGGTCGTCTACGCCGCCGCCGACCCGGCCGCCCTCGGGGCCCGGGAGGTCCTCACCGAGGTCGGCCTCGACGACGTCCTCGTCGTCTCGGTCGACGGCGGCTGCGAGGCCGTCGACGCCGTGGAGGACGGCCGGCTCTCGGCGACCGCGCAGCAGTACCCCGTCCGGATGGTCGACCTCGGGCTGCGGGCGGTCGTCGAGGTCGTCTCCGGCGGCGAGCGGCCGCGGACCTCGGACGGGCTCGACTTCCACGACACCGGCGTCGCGCTCGTCACCGACGACCCCGTCGCGGACGTCACGAGCCTCGACAGCGAGGCCGCCCGCGGGGTCTGCTGGGGCTGACCGGAACGCGTCGTCGGGCTGCTCGACGAGACGGGGACGACACGGGCGCGCATCGCTCCGCCCCGGGCTTCTTCCCGGTCGGCGGACCACCCTCTCCTCGGAGCGCGACGCGGCAGGTGTCCGTGCTAGCGTCGTTGGCGGTTGCAGCATCAGCAGTACCTCGAAAGGCCCGATCCGAACGCCACAGGGGGCTGGAGTCGCATCCACGACCGGGGCGAAGGGTCCCGGTCGAGTGCTACGAAGCGAAGGAAGTTCTCCCCATATGGCACAGGGCACCGTGAAGTGGTTCAACGCCGAGAAGGGCTTTGGTTTCATCGCCCAGGACGGCGGCGGCCCGGACGTGTTCGTCCACTACTCCGCGATCGACGTCCAGGGCTACCGCAGCCTGGACGAGGCGCAGCGGGTCGAGTTCGAGGTCACCCAGGGTCCGAAGGGTCCGCAGGCCGACCAGGTCCGCCCCGTCTGACCCGGGTCTCCCGAGTCCCACCGACGACCCCCGTCCGGCACTGCCGGGCGGGGGTCGTCCGCGTCCCGGCTCGCCCTCGTCCCGGGCCGTCCGCGTCCCGATGCGGCGGCGGTGGCTCAGCGCGTCGCGAGGTCGGTGAGGAACTCCTTGGCGATCGGCGCCGAGACCGAGCCGCCGCTGCGCCCTCCCTCGACGAGCACCGCGAAGGCCAGGTCCCCCTGGTAGCCGGTGAACCACACGTACGGGTCGGCCGTGTCGTCGCCGTACTCCGCCGTGCCCGTCTTGCCCCGGACGGTCCCGCCGGGGGTGCCCCGCATGACCGTCGCCGTCCCGGTCGCGACGACGTCGGCCATCATCGAGCGGATCTGCCCGACGGCCCGCCCGTCGAGCGGGGTCGGCCGCGGCCAGCCCCCGTCCTCGACGACGATCCGCGGCGGCACCCACGTGCCCCGCCCGACGCTGGCGGACATCACGGCCAGGGCGACCGGTGACACCTCGACCCGCCCCTGGCCGATCGCCGCTGCCGCGCTGTCGGTCCCGCCCTCGGTGGCCGGCACGCTGCCGTCGAAGGCGCCGGCGACGCCGAGGCCGTCCGCCCAGCCCGCCCCGATGCCCAGGGCGCCCGCGGCCGTCGTGAGGTCGTCGGGCGCGAGCTCGGTGGACAGCGAGACGAACGCGGTGTTGCACGAGGCCGCGAAGTCCTCCGCGAAGACCGGCTCCCCGCCGATGGACTCGCCGGCGTAGTTCGTGAAGCGACGGCCGTCGACCGTCGCCACCTCGGGGCAGGGCACCGGCGTCGAGGGGGTGGTGATGTCCTCGGTGAGGTAGGCGTACGTCGTCGCGACCTTGAACGTCGAGCCCGGTGGGTAGCGCCCGGTGACGGCGCGGTCGAAGCCGCTCGTCGGGGTGTTCGCGACCGCCACGACCTCCCCGCTCGGGACGTCGACGGCGACGAGCGCGCCCGGGACGTCGAGGTCGGCGCCGTCCAGCGCGGCCTCGGCCGCCCGCTGCACGACGGGGTCGAGCGTCGTCACGACGTCGGCACCGGCGACGGCGTCGGCGGTGAAGAGCGTCTCGTCCTCGCTCGTCACGACGGACGACCCGGCGGTCCCCGCGAGGGTCTCGTCGTACTGCCGCTGCAGGCCGCTGCGCCCCGCGCGGTCGCCCCCGGACAGCCGGCCCCCGCTCTCCTCGACCATCTCGGCGGTGACCTCCCCGACCGTCCCGAGGAGCGGCTGGCCGAAGGTGCGGGTCGGCCCGAGCGGCTGCGTCGCCGTGGGGGCGATGACCCCGTCGATGGCCTCGAGACGCTCGGCGCGCTCCTGGTAGTCGCGCTCGCGGTAGGTGATGACGGGGATCGGGGCCTGCGAGCCGGTCCGGGTTCGCTCGTCGAGGTCCTCGACGATCCCGTCGACCCCCGTGACGTCCTGGAGGGCCCGGGCGCCGGCGCGGTCGGCCTGCACGGGGTCGAGTGCCACCTGGTACACCGTGCCCTGCGGCATGAGCGGCTCGTCGTCGCGGCCGAGGAGGTCACCTCGCTGGGCCGCGGTCCGTTCGAGGGACACGGTCTCGCCGACCGCGAGGTCCGGGTGCCACGGCGAGCCGTCGCCGGGGCCGGAGACGAGCCAGGCGCCGTCCTGCTCGACGAGGCGGACGGGCGTCGCGTAGTCCCATCGCGCCTCGCCCGGCAGCGACCACTCGACGCCGAGCTCGGCCGTGGCGACGCCGCCGTCCCGCCGAAGCGGGGAGGCGCTCGCGGTGACCGCGACCTCGCCGAGGCCGTCGAACGCGGCGGCGAAGTCGTCGGCGGCGCCGCCCTCGGTGAACGGCACGCCCGACAGGTCGCGTGCCTGCCAGCCGGCGACGTAGGCCCCGAGCGCGGCGTCGGCGGCGGCGTCCCGCTCCGCCTCGGACCGCAGCCACCACACCGACCCGGCGAGCCCGGCGACGACGACCAGGGCGGCCGCGGCGACCATCGCCCACGTCCGCCGGCTCACCCGTGCACCCGTCCCGTCATGACCACCATCCAAACCGATGCGGGGGCCGGGACGCGGCAGGTCACGCCGGTCGATGCCATCCGATCCGCTGTCGATCCTTTTCCGCGCGGCGGGTCCCCGGGGGGTTCACTTCGCGGAGCAGGGGTGGTGACAATGCGCCGGAAGGACTGCCCACCCGTGAGAGGAAGAGCCGTGAGCGTCCAGGTCAGCGAGGATCTGTCCGGCACCAGCGTGTCCCACCCGGGGTACGACCGCACCGCGGCGTCGGTGGGCATCGTCCACTTCGGCGTCGGCAACTTCCACCGGTCGCACCAGGCGATGTACCTCGACCGGCTCATGGAGGCCGGCTCCGGTCTCGACTGGGGGATCTGCGGGGTGGGTGTGCTGCCGCAGGACGCGGCGATGCGGGACGTGATGCGCGCCCAGGACGGGCTCTACACGCTGGTCGTGCGCCACCCGGACGGCTCGCTCGAGCCCAGGGTCGTCGGTTCCGTCCTCGAGTACCTCTTCGGGCCGGAGGACGCCGACGCGGTGTACGCCCGGCTGCTCGACCCACAGGTGCGCATCGTCAGCCTCACGGTGACCGAGGGCGGGTACATCCGCAACGCCGGCACCGGCGAGTTCGACGCCTCCGACCCGGCCGTCGCGCACGACGTCGCGCACCTCGACGCCCCGCGGACCGCGTTCGCCTTCGTCGTCGAGGGGCTGCGTCGCCGCCGGGAGGCCGGCCTGCCGCCGTTCACCGTGCTGTCCTGCGACAACCTCCAGGGCAACGGGGACGTGTGCCGCTCGACGGTCGTCGGGCTGGCCCGCGAGGTCGACGCCGACCTCGCCGACTGGATCGCGTCCGAGGTCTCCTTCCCCAACTGCATGGTCGACCGCATCACCCCGGCGACGACGGACGACGACCGGGCCGTCGTCGCGGACGAGTTCGGGATCGAGGACCGCTGGCCGGTGCCGGCCGAGCCGTTCACCCAGTGGATCGTCGAGGACGACTTCCCCCTCGGCCGCCCGGAGCTGGAGCGCGTCGACGTGCAGTTCGTCGACGACGTCACCCCCTACGAGCTGATGAAGCTGCGGCTGCTCAACGCGACGCACCAGGCGCTCGCCTACACCGGGGCCCCGCTGGGGTACCGCCTGGTCCACCTGGCGATGGAGGACGACCGGGTCCGGCGCTACCTCGAGGCGTACATGGAGCAGGAGGGGGCGCCGACCCTCGGCGAGCTGCCCGGCATCGACCTGCCGGCGTACATGCGCACCCTCGTCGAGCGGTACGGCAACCCGGGCATCCGGGACACCCTCGTGCGCCTCGCGACGGACGGCGCCAACCGGATGGCGACGTTCACCCTGCCGGCGGTCCGGGACAACCTCGCGGCGGGCCGGCAGATCCGGCTCGGGGCGTTCATGGTCGCCGCCTGGGCCGAGTACTGGCGCCTCGTCGCGTCGGGCGACATCGCCGGCGACCAGGTGCCGCCGGACGTGCACGCCGACACGATGCGGGAGGCCGCGGCGGCGGAGGACCCGGCGGCGTTCGTCGAGGTCGAGGCGATCTTCGGCTCGCTCGGCCGCGACGAGACCTTCCGGACGGAGTACCTCGGCTGGCGGCGGGTCGTCGCCGAGCGGGGCATGCACGCCGCGCTCGACGCCGTCCTCGGCTGAGGACCGCCGCGGGCGCGCGGCGGCGTCAGGAGCGGGCTCGCAGCCCGAGGCTGAAGACCTCCGGCGGCGGCTTCTGCGACGACTCCAGCTTGCGGTAGGTCGTCGGCGTCGTCCCGACCTCGGCGAGGAACTGCCGGTTGAAGTTCGCCATGTTGTGGTACCCCGACATGGCCGCGACCTGCGCGATGGCGTGGTCGGTCGAGTCGAGCAGGCGCCGGGCGTGGGCGATCCGCAGCTTCTTGACCATCGCGCTGAACGTCGTGCCCGTCGCGCTCTTGAAGTACTTCGAGAACGTCGGCTCGGACATGTACGCCAGCCGGGCGGCCGTCGCGAGCCGGATGTCCCCGGTGAGGTTCTCGAAGATGTACGCCAGCCCCGCCTCGACGGCGTTGAGCGAGTTGGAGTCGGTCGGGCGCCCCAGCCACTCGCTGGCGACGACCTCGCGTTCCTCCCGGGGGGAGCGGGCGAAGAGGGTGAGGAGCCGGAAGAAGTGCGAGACCTGCTCCGCGCCGTGCGTGCGGGTGACGTCGAGGATGACCTCGGCGGCCCGCCACGCCGTCTGGCCGGAGAACACCAGCCCCCGGCTCGACTCGCGCAGGACGTCCTCGACCTCGAGCAGCTCGGGGATGAGGTCGGTGCAGCCGCGGATCCACTCGTCGGTGAACTGGATGACGGCGTCCCGGTCGACCGCGACCTCGCCCGGCGGCAGGTCGCTCACCCAGTCGTGCGGCAGGTTCGGCCCCATGATGCTCACGTGGCCGGGGGCGAAGGTCCCGACGTGGTCGCCGGCGATGAAGCTGCCGTGGCTCTTGGTGATGAGGTGGATCTCGTACTCGGGGTGGGCACCCCAGCCGCAGATCTCGCTCGGGAAGTCGTGGGTGAGGGCCCGGATGGCGTGCTGTGGGTGCGGGGGGATGACCTCGCGGCGCGGGGGTGGACGGTGCGGGGCCCGGATGGCCGGGGCCGCCTCGCCGGCCCCCTCGACGTCGAGGGAGGGGAAGCCGGCGAGGCGGGCCCTGGGGGTCCCGGTCGACTGATACGAAATCGTCACCACTCCTCGTCCACGTCGTGACCCGTGCAGGTCGCCATGGCGGCCCGCTCTCCCTGGACGCTCAGGCGAGTCGCCGCACGCTCACATGAGCGCTCGCAAGATAGTACCGAAAGGACGAGGCTCGTGGTCCTTGTCGCCCCGACGGGCCGCTCCTTACATTTCCGGTGTCCGTGGCGCAGCACCGTTCCACCGACCGACCCGGGGGCCCGGGTCACTCCCCACTCCCGCCGCCGGGAGCGGGGGCACACCTACCGAAGGAGTTAGGAATGCTCTCGAAGAAGCGCACCCTGACGCTGGGCGCAGGGGCGATGGCGACGGCCATGGCGCTCGCGGCCTGCTCGTCCGGGAACGTCTCGTCGGGGGGCGACGGCGCCGGCGACGGCGAGAACGTCACCCTCAACCTCGCGACCGTCAACAACGGCCAGATGAAGGACATGGAGCAGCTCAAGGGGGAGTACGAGAGTGCGAACCCGGGCGTGACCGTGAACTTCCAGGTCATGGAGGAGGCCGACCTGCGCGCCGCGGTCACCGCGGACGTCGCGAGCGGCGCCGGCCAGTACGACATCGTGACGATCGGGGCCTACGAGACCCCGCAGTGGGGTGCCAACGGCTGGCTCGTCGACCTCACCGAGCCGCTCGCGTCGGACCCCGACTACGACGTCGAGGACCTCCTCGAGCCGGTCCGCGTCGCGATCTCGAACGACGGCAAGCAGTACGCCGTCCCGTTCTACGGCGAGTCCTCGATCCTCATGTACAACAAGGAGATCCTCGACGAGGCCGGGGTCACCCTGTCGGACAACCCGACGTGGCAGGAGGTCGCCGACGCGGCCGCCGAGGTCAAGACGGACGGCATGGCCGGCATCTGCATGCGCGGCAAGCCGGGCTGGGGCGACCTCTTCGCCCCGCTGACGACCGTGGTCCAGACCTTCGGCGGCAACTGGTACGACGCCGACTGGAACGCCACCGTCGACTCCCCGGAGTGGAAGGAGGCCGTCGAGTTCTACAAGACGATGCTCGACGAGTCCGGCCAGGCCGACCCGGTGTCCTACTCCTTCAACGAGTGCCTCACCGCGCTCAAGGAGGAGCAGGCGGCGATGTGGGCCGACGCCTCCGTCGCGGCGTCCCTCCTCGAGGCCGACGACTCGCCGGTCAAGGGCAAGATGGGCTACGCCCACATGCCGACCGTCGAGACCCAGGAGTCCGGCTGGCTGTGGAGCTGGAACCTCGCCGTCCCCTCGACGACGCAGAACCAGGAGCAGGCGATCGACTTCGTGAAGTGGGCGACGTCGAAGGAGTACCACCAGCTCGTCGGTGAGGAGATCGGCTGGTCGAACGTCCCGCCGGGTGCCCGCCAGTCGACGTACGAGATCCCGGAGTACGAGGAGGCCGCGGCCGCCTACGCCCCGATCACCCTGGACGTCATGAGCTCGGTCAACCCCGAGCAGCCGGGTGTGAACCCGCAGCCGTGGGTCGGCATCCAGTACGTGTCGATCCCGGAGTTCCAGGACGTCGGCAACCAGTGCGCGCAGCTCATCGCCGACTACATCGCGAACCGCACGTCGGTCGACGACGCCCTGGCCGAGTGCCAGGGGCTGGCTCAGCCCGCCGGCGAGGCGCAGCAGTGACCGGCGCCCCGGGGGCCCGGCCGCGCGGCTGAGCCCCCGGGGCCCATCCGGTGCCGGGGCGGGTCCGCATCGCCCGCCCCGGCCCCATCGCCCAGATCCCATGCACAAGGGAGTGCCCAGATGTCCATGACCGACGTCGACACGGTGGAGGCGAAGACCGCCACCGAGCCCCGGCGCGTGAACAAGAGCGAGCTGAGGACCGCCAGGGGGCTCGCCGCGCCGGCGATCATCCTGCTCATCCTGCTGACGCAGATCCCGTTCCTCGTGACGATCATCGTCTCGACGATCAACTACAACCTGCTCCGCCCGAACGACCGGGGCTTCACCGGGCTGGACAACTACATCTCGGCGCTCAGCTCGGGCGACCTCGGTCCCTCGATCGTCGCGACGGTCGTCATCACGGCCTCCTCGGTCGTCCTCTCGGTCGTCTTCGGGATGGTGTTCGCGCTCCTGCTCGACCGGGCGTTCCCCGGACGGGCGGTGGCCCGCACGCTGATGATCACGCCGTTCCTCGTCATGCCGGCCGCGGCCGCGCTCATCTGGAAGTACTCGATGTTCGACACGAACATCGGCATCCTCAACTGGATCAGCCGCTCGCTCGGGCTGCCGATCGTCTCCTGGGGGACCAACCACCCGCTGGCCACCGTCATCATCGTCCTGACCTGGCAGTTCACCCCGTTCATGATGCTCATCCTCCTCGCGGGGCTGCAGGGGCAGGACAAGGGCGTCCTCGAGGCCGCACAGGTCGACGGCGCCGGCCCGTGGCGCACCTTCACGTGGATCACGCTGCCGCACATGCGGATGTACGTCGAGATCGGCGTCCTGCTCGGCTCGGTCATCATCATCCAGGTCTTCGACCCCATCGCCATCCTCACGAGAGGGACCGGCGGGACGAAGACCCTCGCATACCTGCTCTACGAGCGGGCGTTCATCGGCCTCGACATCGGCCAGGCCGCGGCCTACGGCGTCGTCACGGTCGTCCTCACGCTGATCGTCGCCACGATCGCGCTCCGCACCCTCTTCAAGGTCTTCATGGCAGGAGGCAGCCGATGAACGCCCGGACCAAGGGCACGCTGCTCACGACCCTCACGTGGGCGCTCGTCCTCATCTTCTTCTTCCCCATCTTCTGGATGGTCCTCAACGGGTTCAAGCGCGAGTCGGTCGCCTCCTCGGTGAACCCCTCGCTGTTCTTCGAGCCGGTGACCGAGGGCTTCACGGCCGCGTTCGACCGGGGCATGCAGGGCTACCTGCTCAACTCCCTCACCGCCGCGACGACGTCGACGGTCATCGCGGTCGTGCTCGCGATCCCGGCGGCCTACGCCCTCTCGATCCGGCGGGTCAAGAACGTCGAGGGCACCCTGACGTTCTTCATCTCCACCCGGTTCATGCCGCTCGCGGCGATCGTCCTGCCGCTCTTCCTCATCCTCAACGAGCTCAACCTGCTCGACAACATCTACGTCCTGTCGCTGGTCTACGCGGCGATGAACCTGCCGGTCACGGTGTGGATGATGCGCTCGTTCTTCCTCGAGGTGCCGTTCGAGATCGTCGAGGCGGCGCGGGTCGACGGAGCGGGGCTGTGGCGCGAGATCGTCGGGATCGTCCTGCCGCTCGTCCTGCCCGGCGTCGCCGCAGCGGCGCTCATCAGCTTCATCTTCGCCTGGAACGAGTACTTCCTCGCGCTCAACCTCACCAGCTCGGCCGCCCGGACGACGCCGCCGTTCCTCGGCAGCTTCGTCGACGGCCGCGGCCAGTTCCTCGCCGTGCTGTCCGCGGCGGCGACGATCGCCGCGCTGCCGGTCATCATCGCCGGCTGGGTCGCGCAGAAGCAGCTCGTCCGCGGGCTGTCGATGGGCGCCATCAAGTGACGGACCGGCCCGGTGGGGACCTCCCGCCGGGCCGTGCCGCGTC
>NZ_JAGSNF010000025.1 GCF_018139485.1 Phycicoccus avicenniae | reverse complement strand
CGAGGGCGGCGTGCCCGACCGGGTCGAGGGTGAGGCGGTAGTCGGCGATGCCGGTGGCGTCGACCGAGGGGTGGGAGAGGGAGACGAAGCGGGCGGCGGCGTCCTGCTCGGCCTGGAGGACCCCGTCGCGGCCGTGGCGGGCGAGGATCCCGGTGCGGAGCTGGCGGCAGGCGGCGGGGCCGTGGGCGGCGGCGACGTCGACCATCCCGGTGATGACGGTCTCCTCGACGCCGTCGGCGAGCAGCGGACGGAGCAGGTCGGCCTGCCGGACGACGGTCGCGGCGGAGGTCACGGGCAGCCGCCCGGACTCGACGGCGGTCTTGACGGGGGCGTTGCCCGGGACGGCGAAGGCCTCGGCGACGGCGACGACCTGCCCGGCGCCCCCGGCCCGCCACGTCGGTGCGTGGCTGCGCAGCCAGTGCGCGGCCGTCCGCGCACGAGGGCCGTTCCCGGGCTCTCCCCGCTCGACGGCCTCACGGACGACGGCGACGGTCGCGGCCTCGCACGCCTGGTGCAGCGCGCCGATCTCACCGGCCAGCTCGCCGAGCCCGGGACCCCCCGCCTGCCACAGGTCGTCAGGGAGCGCACGCAGCGCGGACGTGGCCGCCGCGATCACCTCGCGGTGCCCCTCGATCCCTGGTCCCCCTGCCATGAACCGACTCTACGGACGACCACCGACAACGGTCCCGCCCGCGGTGTCGACGGCCCGGGCTGCCGGCCGGAGGATCTCGGAGGAGGTCAGGCGGAGCGGGTGGCGGCAGCCGTCACCGGCTCCCGGGCGCTCCACGGTGACCCAGCGGTCCGTCGACCGCCACGCGTACTCGGGCCGCACGACCGACCAGGGCTTCTCGTACACGACCGCCGTCCGCAGCCGGCCCACGCGTCCGGCGCACAGCCGCTGGACGCAGGCCAGGGTCAGACCCGTGTCGGCGACGTCGTCCGCGACGAGGACGTCCGCGCCCGCGAGCTCGTCGAGGTCGGGCACCGGGGGCAGCAGCACCGGTTCCGGCGGCCGCTCGTCCACCCCGGTGTACAGCTCGACGCCGAGGACGTAGGCGGGCTTGACCCCGAGCGCGTACCCGAGGGCCCCACCGACGACGAGACCACCCCGGGCGACGGAGAGGACGACGTCCGGTACCCCGTCCGCCGCGACCCGCTCGGCGAGGCTCCGTGTGGCGTCCCCGAACACCTCCCACGACAAGACCTCGCGCTCGGCGTCCATCCGTCGATCCTCGCAGCGGCGGGTTACCACGAGGTTTCGCCGGTTGGGCCACCCGTCGCGGCCTGTGACAGGATCACTCCGACCGCGACGACCCCGCTCCACGAGGAGGCCCCGTGACCACGCCTGCCACCGCCGAGGCCCCCGCACCGTCGTCCACCCGCTCCCGCCCACGACGGGTGCTGCTCAAGCTCTCGGGCGAGGTCTTCGGGGGCGGTCGGGTCGGGGTCGACCCGGACGTCGTGCGGGCCATCGCCGCCCAGATCGCGAGTGCCGTCCGGGAGGGCATCGAGGTCGCCATCGTCATCGGGGGCGGGAACTTCTTCCGCGGCGCCGAGTTGCAGCAGAAGGGGATGGAGCGCGCCCGCGCCGACTACATCGGCATGCTCGGCACGGTGATGAACTGCCTCGCGCTCCAGGACTTCCTCGAGAAGGAGGGCGTCGACACCCGCGTGCAGACCGCCATCACGATGGGCCAGGTCGCCGAGCCGTACATCCCCCGCCGCGCCATCCGGCACCTCGAGAAGGGCCGCGTCGTCATCTTCGGCGCCGGCGCCGGCATGCCGTACTTCTCGACCGACACCGTGAGCGCCCAGCGGGCCCTGGAGTGCAAGTGCGACGCGGTCCTCATGAGCAAGAACGGCGTCGACGGGGTCTACGACTCCGACCCGCGCACGAACGCCGACGCCCGCAAGCTCGAGGAGGTGACCTTCCGGGAGGCGCTGCGCCTCGGCCTGAAGGTCGTCGACGCCGCGGCCTTCAGCCTCTGCATGGACAACGCCCTGCCGATGGTCGTCTTCGGCATGGAGGGCGAGGGCAACATCACCCGGGCGCTGCGCGGTGAGCCGATCGGCACTCTCGTCTCCGCCGGCTGACGTGCCGCCCGCGGCGCAGGCCGCCCGTTTGACAGACTGGACCCCGCAGCGCGCCGCACGTCGCGGCGCCGACCGAAGGAGAGGCGCCCGATGATCGACGAGACCTTATTCGAGGCCGAGGAGAAGATGGAGAAGGCCGTCGAGGTCGCGAAGGAGAACTTCGGCGGGATCCGCACCGGCCGGGCCCACCCGGGGATGTTCTCGAAGATCCTCGTCGACTACTACGGTGCGCCGACGCCGCTGCAACAGCTCGCCTCGTTCCAGACACCCGAGGCCCGCACGATCATCATCAGCCCCTTCGACAAGTCGTCGATGCACGCCATCGAGAAGGCCATCACCCAGGCCGACCTCGGGGTCAACCCGAGCAACGACGGCAACATCATCCGCTGCACGATGCCGCAGCTCACCGAGGAGCGGCGCCGCGAGTACGTCCGGATGGCGCACACCGAGGCCGAGGACGCGCGGGTCTCGATCCGCAACGTCCGGCGCACCGCGAAGACGACCCTCGAGAAGCTCGTCAAGGACGGCGAGGTCGGTGAGGACGAGGGCACCCGTGCCGAGAAGGAGCTCGAGTCGGTGACCAAGCGACACGTCGACCAGGTCGACGAGCTGCTCAAGGGCAAGGAAGCCGAGCTCCTCGAGGTCTGACCTCCCGATGACCGACCCCGCACCCCGCCCCCGGACCGGCGACCCGAGCACCGGGACCGCCGAGGACGGGTCGAGCGACCCCGCGACCGACCCGGCCGCGTCGACCGACCCTGCCGCGTCCGCCGAGCCGGCCGCGTCCCGACGGCGGCGCAGCGCGGGGCGGGACCTGCGGGCCGCGATCGGCGTCGGTCTCCTCCTCGGTGCCCTCATCCTCGGCACGCTCGCGGTCGACCCGCGGGCCTTCCTCGTCGTCGTCGCGGCCGCCGTCTGCCTCGGCGCCTGGGAGGTGCGCCGGGCCGTCGCCGCCAAGGGCATGCTCGTCCCGGCACCGCCGCTGGTCATCGGCACCGCGGGGATGGTGGGGTCGGCGTACGCCCGCGGCCCGGAGGCCCTCGTCATCACCTTCGGCCTCACCGTCGTCGGCATGCTCGTCTGGCGGGTCGCGGACGGCCTGGCGGGCGCCGCCCGCGACCTCGGGGCCGCCTCGCTCGTCGCGTTCTACCCCGCCTTCCTCGGTGGGTTCGCCTCCCTGATGCTCGCCGCCGACGACGGCCGGCAGCGGATCATCGTCTTCGTGCTCGTCACCGTCGCCTCGGACATCGGCGGCTACGCGGTCGGGGTGCTGAAGGGTCGCCACCCGATGGCCCCGTCGCTCAGCCCGAAGAAGTCGTGGGAGGGCTTCGGCGGCTCGGTGCTCACGTGCGCCGTCGCGGGTGCCGTGTCCCTGCCGCTCCTCCTCGGCGGCGACTGGTGGGCCGGGGCCGTCCTCGGCGCCGTCGCGGCCGGTGCGGCGACGATCGGGGACCTCATCGAGTCCAGCGTCAAGCGCGATCTCGGCATCAAGGACATGGGGAACGTCCTGCCCGGCCACGGTGGGCTCATGGACCGGCTCGACTCGCTCGTCGTCGTGGCGCCGGTGGCCTGGGCGCTGCTCCTCTGGTTCGTCCCCCCGGCCTGAGCCCGGTCGCCGGGCCCTCGCCCGGCCTGAGCCCGTCACCCGGCCCGGCCCCGTCGCCCGGCCTGAGCCCGTCACCCGGACCGGGCCCGTCGCCCGGCCCGGCCCCGTCGCCCGGCCCGGCCCCGTCGCCCGGACCGCCCCCACCCGCGGACCACGGCCGGGCGTTGTGCGGATCAGCTGGCCGACCGCTGCCGGTGACCCCCGGGGAGGGGATGGCCCGGCCCGGGGAGCGGGACGACGTGCCGGTCGAGCCAGAAGTAGGTGTCCGTCGGCAGGTCCGGTGCGTCGTCGGTGCGCATCGCCGCCGCCTGGGCGGGGACGATCTCGACGGCGTCGCGGGTCTGCTGCTCCGTCGCGCACATCTGGTAGACGACGGCGTGCCGGTGCGGCAGGGAGAAGACCATGCCGCCGCTGAGGTCCGCGTCCGGGTGCCAGAGGGTGAGGGCGTCGGAGATGAACCGGGCGAAGGAGGCCGTGAACGGCGACTCGCCGAGCAGCACGTGCACCGACCGGCCGCCGTCGGTCACCTCGTGCCGGACCGGCGGTGTCGCGCCCATGAGCCGCTGGAGCCCGACCCGGCCGAGCTCGAGGAGCCGCGGCACCGGCAGGCCGCGGCGGGCCACCTGCTCGTCGTCGAGGAGGACGACGGCGGACGGCAGGTCGAGCGCGAGGACCTCGAGGAGCCCGGGCGCGTAGGCGCTCGCGTAGCCGAACGGACGGCCCGAGGCGTCGAGGCGCTCGGCCCCGACGAGCCGTGAGGTGAGGGCGGCGTCGAACTCCTCGGGCCCGAGGTCGTCGGGGGTCGCCCCGGCGGCACGGTCGAGGGCGTCACGCTGCGCCCTGGTGTCGTGGATCCCCGTGCCGGCATGCGGCAGCCACGGGTCGAGAATGCCCATCACGGGTCCTCCCTGCGAGTCCGCTCCCCTGCAGAACGGACGTCTCTCCAGGGTACGGACGGCCGAGCCGCCGTGCGCGGTGAACGCGGCGAGGCGAGCCGAAGGGAGGATGCAGGGCTCAGCCGGCCGCGCGGTGGCGCCCGGCGCCCATGAGGGTCTCGAGCTCAGGGGTGGTCCGCAGCACGAGGCCGCCGTCGCGACCGACCTCGGTGAGGCAGGTGACCTCGCGCGCGAGCCAGTGGTACACGTGCGGTGAGACCGGGCTCAGCCCGTCGGCGCGCATCGCCTCGGCGTGCGCCGGGACGAGGTCGAGCGCGTCGCGCGTCTGCTGCGGGGTGGCGCACGTCTGGTAGACGACGGCGTGCCGGTGGGGGAGGGCGAAGACGACGCCCCCGTGCATGTCTGCCTCCGGGTCGTGCGTCTCGACCACCTCGGACAGGAAGCGGGCGAAGGAGGCGGTGTACGGCGAGTCGCCCATGAGGACCCGGACCGTCCGCCCGCCCTCGCCGACGGTGAGCAGCTCCGGGTGCGAGGTGTGTACGAGGGAGCGCAGGTTCTGCCGCCCCAGGTCGAGCAGCCGGGCCATCCGGACCCCGCGGGCGGCGACCCGCTCGTCGGGCAGGGTGATGACGGCCGACGGCAGGTCGAGGGTGAGGACCTCGCGCAGGTTCGGGGCGAACGCCGCGGCGTAGCGGAAGTCGAGGCCGCTCGCCTCGAGCCGCTCGGCCCCGACGATGCGGGACGTCAGCGCCGCGTCGAACTCCTCCGGGGTGAGGTCGTCGACGTCGAGCTCCGCGGCCCGGGTCAGAGCCTCGAGGTGGGCCCGGACGTCGTGGGGGAGGCCCGAGTCGTCGTTGTCGACGTCCGGGACGCTCGGCGTCGGTGGCGGTGGTGCGAGCGTCGCGACCCTGGGGGCCGGCGTGCGCGCGAAGAACCGATCGAACAGGCCCATGGCCGGTCCCTTCCCTGCGTGCCCCGTTCCCCTGCCGAACGGAAGCCGTGCCTCATGGTAGGGCTCGTGGGCCGTCCGGGGAAGGAGCGGCGGACCTGCGACAATCGAGGGGATGACCGACCTCCCCGACCCGCGTCCCGCCCCGGGCCAGCTGACCTTCGCCGCTCCCCGGCGAGGCAAGCCGCCGCGCCACCTCGCCGACCTCGACGTCGCCGGACGCCGTGCGGCGGTCGCCGCCCTCGGCCACCCGGCCTACCGGGCCAACCAGCTCTCGACCCACTACTTCGAGCGGCTCGTCGAGGACCCCGAGGCGATGACCGACCTGCCGAAGGCGGTCCGCGACGACCTCGTCGGCGACCTGCTGCCCCCGCTGCTCGACCCGGTCCGGCACATCAGCGCCGACGAGGGGGCGACCGTGAAGCAGGTGTGGCGGCTGTTCGACGGCGCCCTCGTCGAGTCGGTCCTCATGCGCTACCCGAACCGGGTGACGGTCTGCATCTCCAGCCAGGCGGGGTGTGGCATGAACTGCCCGTTCTGCGCGACGGGGCAGGAGGGGCTCACCCGCAACATGTCCGCCGCCGAGATCGTCGAGCAGGTCGTCGCGGCGGCCCGGATGCTCCGGCACGGCGGTCTGCCGACGGCCCAGGGCCTCCCGGGAGGCGCGGCTCTCGGCGACGAGGCCGGGGACGACCCCGAGGACCCGCGCACCGAAGCCCCCGCCGCCGGCCCGGCCCGGGTGAGCAACGTCGTCTTCATGGGGATGGGTGAGGCGCTCGCGAACTACAAGGCGGCGATCGGGGCGATCCGCCGGCTCACCGAGGCCCCGCCGTCCGGCCTCGGCATCTCCGCCCGCGGCATCACGATGTCGACCGTCGGGCTCGTCCCGGGCATCGACCGCCTGGCCGCCGAGGGCGTCCCGGTGACCCTCGCGCTCTCGCTGCACGCCCCGGACGACGAGCTGCGCGACGAGCTCGTCCCCATCAACACGCGCTGGAAGGTCGACGAGGCGATCGACGCCGCGCACCGGTACTACGAGAGCACCGGCCGGCGGGTGAGCATCGAGTACGCCCTCATCCGCGACATCAACGACCAGGCGTGGCGCGCGGACCTGCTCGGGCAGAAGCTCGCGGCCCGAGGGCGCGGCTGGGTCCACGTCAACCCGATCCCGCTCAACCCGACGCCGGGGTCGAAGTGGACGGCCTCGCGCCGCGGCGTCGAGCAGCAGTTCGTCGAGCGGCTGCGCGCGCACGGCATCCCGACGACGGTCCGCGACACCCGCGGCTCGGAGATCGACGGGGCCTGCGGGCAGCTCGCCTCCTCGACGGCCTGAGGGTCCCTCAGCCGGTGAGGAGGGGGACGGCGTCCACGACGTCGTCGACGAGGTGGACGCGGCCGGCCATCGCGCGGCCGTCCGCGAGCGCCTCCAGCGCCGGCCACACCGGGACCGTGCGCGACCAGTGCTCCCGCCCGACGAGGACGAGTGGGGGCAGTGCCGCGTCCGGCGGGCCGTAGTACATCCGGGTCGCAGCCTGGAAGACCTCCTGGACGGTCCCCGCGGCCCCCTCGAGGACGACGACGCCCGCGGAGCTGCGGGCGAGCAGTCCGTCCTCGCGGATCGCGTTGGAGAAGTACTTCGCGATCCCGTCGCAGAACACGTTCGGGGGCTCGTGGCCGTAGAACCACGTCGGGACCCCGACGCTGCGCAGCCCGGCCTCGCCTCCCGCGAGGAGGTCGTGGCGGACCTCGAGCGCGGCCGCCGCCCATCGCCGGACGTCGTCGAACCCCGGGACCTGCCGTAGCCGCTCGAGCGCGTCCGCGAGGTCGGTGCTCGTCCGGGCGAGCGCGCCGAGGTTGGCGGCCTCCATCGCCCCCGGCCCGCCGCCGGTCGCGACGACGAGGCCGGACCGGGCGAGGGCGTGCCCGAGCGCCGCCGCGCGGGCGAACGCCGGCTCGTCGCGGCGCAGGGCGTGCCCGCCCATGACGCCGACGACCGGGGCGTCGCCGAGCAGGTCGGTGAGGGCGTCGCTCACGGAGTCGTCGTGGATCGCCCGCAGGAGGGTCGCGAAGGCGTCGTGGTGCAGCGCGGTGTCCCGCGACCAGGTGTACGCCCGGGCGTCCGGGGTCGCGGAGTAGCCGAGCTCGCGGAGGCCGTCGTACAGCTCGTCGGCGGAGTAGACGCGGGCCCGGTACGGCGAGACGGGGACCCGCGGGTCGGTCGGGAAGACCAGGGCCCCGTGCGCCCGGAGGTGGTCGCCGAGCGACGGGGGCAGCCGGCCGCCGAGGACGACCATCCCCTCGACGTCGGCGCGGCCGAGCAGGCGGTCCGCCCTGGTGCCGAGGTCGAGGTCCTGCAGCCGCAGCCCGCGCAGCGTGCCGCCGTCCTCGAGGGCCGCGTCGAGCGCGGCGAGGGTCTCGATCTCGCGCATCCCGTGAACCTACCCGGCCCACCGGTGGCCGTCCGGGGGCGGGCGTCGGCGCTGGTCAGGGGCATACGGTGGTGGGACGAGGTGCGGACGGACCCGACCGCACCCCCGACGCCGACGGAGGACACCATGGCCACGACCCGGACCGCGCTCCTGGGGTCCGTCCCCACCGACCTGCTCGTCGGGGGCGCCTGGCGCCCCGCGAGCGGTGGGGCCCGCTTCGACGTGCAGGACCCCGCGACCGGTGACGTCCTCGCGTCGTGCGCGGACGCCACACCGGAGGACGGGCTCGCCGCGCTCGCCGCCGCCCACGAGGCGCAGCCGGCCTGGGCCGCGACGGCCCCGCGCGAGCGCTCCGACGTCCTGCGGGCCGCCTTCGAGGCGGTGACCGCCCGGACCGAGGACCTCGCGCTCCTCATGACGCTCGAGATGGGCAAGAGCCTCGAGGAGTCGGCCGGCGAGGTCGCCTACGGCGCGGAGTTCCTCCGCTGGTTCTCCGAGGAGGCGGTCCGGGTGCGGGGGGAGTACGGCGTCGCGCCGGAGGGGACGACCCGGGTGCTCACGATGCGCCAGCCCGTCGGCCCGACGCTCATGGTCACGCCATGGAACTTCCCGCTCGCGATGGGTACCCGGAAGATCGGGCCGGCCGTCGCGGCCGGCTGCACGATGGTGCTCAAGCCCGCGGCCGAGACACCGCTGACGATGCTGCTGCTCGGCCGGATCCTCGAGGACGCCGGGCTGCCGCCCGGGGTCCTCAACGTCGTGACGACGACCGACGCGGCCGGCGTCTGCGAGCCGATCGTCCGGGACCCGCGGCTGCGCAAGCTGACCTTCACCGGCTCGACGGCGGTCGGCAAGGTGCTCGTCGCCCAGTCCGCCGAGCAGCTTCTCCGGGTGTCGATGGAGCTGGGTGGCAACGCCCCCTTCCTCGTCCTCGAGGACGCCGACGTCGACGACGCCGTCGACGGGGCGATGCAGGCGAAGATGCGCAACATCGGGGAGGCCTGCACGTCGGCCAACCGCTTCCTCGTCCACGCGTCCCTGGCGGAGGAGTTCACCGAGAAGCTCGCCGCCCGGATGGCGGCGCTCACCGTCGGGGCGGGGACGGACGAGGGCGTCGACGTCGGTCCGCTCATCACCGCCGAGGCCCGGGAGGGCGTGCACGCCCTCGTCACCGACGCGGTGGAGCGCGGCGCCCGCGTGGTCACCGGGGGAGAGGTGCCGTCCGGGCGCGGGCACTTCTACCCGCCGACCGTCCTCGCGGACGTCCCGGCCGGTAGCCGGTGCCTGTCCGAGGAGATCTTCGGACCGGTCGCCCCGGTGACCACGGTTGCGGACGACGACGAGGCGCTGGCGCGCGCCAACGACACCGAGTACGGCCTGGTCGCCTACGTGTACGCCCGGGACGAGGGACGGGTCCGGCGGGTCGCGGAGGGCCTGGAGTTCGGCATGGTCGGGGTGAACACGGGGATCGTGTCGAACCCGGCCGCGCCCTTCGGCGGCGTCAAGCACTCCGGGTTCGGGCGCGAGGGCGGCGCGGAGGGCATCGAGGAGTACCTCGAGGTCAAGTACGTCGGTCTCGCGACCTGACCCCGCGACCGCACCTCGTGACCCGGAAACGCGTCGATGCCGGGACGAACGGGCTCCTCGGATGGTTTCCTTTGTGCCCATGACCGAACGCCGCCGTCGGACCGACCACGTCGACCGGCACCGCACCGTGCGCTCCCTGCTCGACGAGACCGACGAGTCGCTGCGGCTGGGGGCCCGGCCGGGCGCCGTCGTGTGGCCGACCGGCTTCGACCTGCTCGACACGACGCTCGGCGGCGGGCTGCGCTCCGGCGAGCTCGTCCTGCTCGGCGGCAGCGAGGGGTCGGGCAAGACGACGCTCGCGGTGCAGATGATCCGCAACGCCGTCCTCGGTGGGCGCAGCGCCGTCGTCTTCTCCTTCGAGCACGAGGCGCAGACCGTCATCCAGCGCCTCCTCGGGCTCGAGGCGGCGTTCGCGGCCGAGGCGTCCGAGCAGCCGGTCTCGACCGCCGCGAACGCGCACGCCTTCCGCGGGGTCTTCGAGGCCGAGGACCCGCACCGCAAGGGCCTCGCCGAGGCGCTGGGCCGGCTCGCGTACGGGCGGGCGGCGCTGACGATGATGGACGGCTACGCCGAGCGGCTGCACCTGCACGAGTCGAACAGCCACACGACGATCGAGGAGATGGCGAACGTCGTCCTCACCGTCGCGGACGAGACCGGCGAGCCCCCGATCGTGCTCGTCGACTACCTGCAGAAGGTCCCGCGGCCCGTTGCCGGTGAGGACGAGGAGACCCGGGTGACGATCGTCACCGAGAGCCTGAAGAACCTCGCGATGGAGCTGCACTGCCCGGTCGTCGCCATCGCCGCGGCCGACCGCGAGAGCCTCGCGTCCGGCCGCCGGATGCGCACCCGCGACCTGCGCGGGTCCTCGGCGCTCGCCTACGAGGCCGACGTCGTCCTCATCCTCGCGAGCAAGGAGGCGATCGTCTCCCGCGAGCACCTCGTCTACGACCTCGGCGCCGCGAAGGTGTTCCGCCGCTGGTCGGTCGTCACGGTGGAGAAGAACAGGCACGGGGCCGACTCCGTCGAGCTCGAGGTGCAGAAGGACTTCGAGCACGGCCGCTTCCACCCCAAGGCGCGGGTCGTCGCCGAGCGGCTCATCGAGGAGCGGGTGTTCACGACGTGACGCCCGGCGAGCCGTCCTCCGAGCTGCCCGCCGACGCACCGCCGGACCGGCCCGGACGTCGGCGGTGACCGTCGGCACGGACAATGGGGCGGTGAGCATCCGCACCGTCGCCGTCCTCGGGTCCACCGGCTCCATCGGGACCCAGGCCCTGGAGGTCATCGCCCGTCACCCGGACCGTTTCCGCGTCGTCGCCCTGGCGGCGGGCGGCAACACCGACCTCCTCGCCAGGCAGGCCGCCGCCACCGGGGCGGGCTTCGTCGCCGCCGCGAGCGGTGACGCCGAGGACCTCGGGGCCGCCGTCGCCGAGCACGGGCGCGCCGCCGGTGGCGGGTCCGGGACCCCCGAGGTGGTCGTCGGCCCGGACGCGGCGACCGAGGCCGCCTCCCGCGGCGCCGACGTCGTCCTCAACGGGATCACCGGCTCGATCGGGCTGCGGCCCACGCTGGCCGCGCTGGAGGCCGGGTCCACTCTGGCGCTGGCGAACAAGGAGTCGCTCATCGTCGGGGGACCGCTCGTGCGCGCCGCGGCGGCGCCCGGTCAGATCGTGCCGGTCGACTCCGAGCACAGCGCCATCGCCCAGTGCCTGCGCGGCGGCCGGGCGGAGGAGGTGCGCCGCCTCGTGGTCACCGCGAGCGGGGGTCCCTTCCGCGGCCGTACGCGCGCCGAGCTGGCCGACGTCGCCCCGCAGCAGGCGCTCGCCCATCCGAACTTCTCGATGGGGCGCGTCATCACGACGAACTCGGCGACGCTCGTCAACAAGGGGCTCGAGGTCATCGAGGCCCACCTGCTCTTCGACGTCCCCTTCGCCCGGATCGACGTCGTCGTCCACCCCCAGCAGTGGATCCACTCGATGGTCGAGTTCCACGACGGGTCGACGATCGCCCAGGCCGGCCCGCCGCGGATGCTCGTCCCGATCGCGCTCGGGCTGTCCTGGCCGGAGCGGCTCGAGGACGTCGACGTGCCGTGCGACTGGTCCGCGCCGCAGTCGTGGGACTTCCACCCGCTCGACGACGAGGCGTTCCCGGCCGTGCGGCTCGCCCGCGAGGTGGGGGAGGCCGGCGGGGCGTCCCCCGCGGTCTACAACGCGGCGAACGAGGTCGCGGTCGACGCCTTCCACGACGGGGCGCTGCCGTTCGTCGGGATCGTCGACACCGTCTCCCGGGTCGTGGCCGCGCACCACGACCGGGAGGCGCACAATGGA
Organism: Phycicoccus avicenniae; assembly: GCF_018139485.1. Taxonomy (GTDB): domain Bacteria; phylum Actinomycetota; class Actinomycetes; order Actinomycetales; family Dermatophilaceae; genus Phycicoccus; species Phycicoccus avicenniae. The sequence continues at coordinate 59,905 of NZ_JAGSNF010000025.1, read as the reverse complement.
GGGGAACTCGACGCCTCGAGCGTCGACTCGGTGCTCGCCGCGGACCGGTGGGCCCGGAAGCAGGCCCGGCAGGTCGTCGGGACCGGTGGGACCGACCCCAGGGAGTGACCGCGTGACCACACTCGCGTTCGTCCTCGGCGTGCTCTTCATGGCCGTCGGGCTCGCGCTGTCCATCGCCCTGCACGAGATCGGCCACCTCGTGCCGGCGAAGCGGTTCGGCCTGCGGGTGCCGCAGTACATGGTCGGGTTCGGTCCGACGCTGTGGTCCCGGCGGCGCGGGGAGACCGAGTACGGCGTCAAGGCCATCCCGCTCGGCGGCTACATCCGGATGATCGGGATGTTCCCGCCGCGCCCCGGGGACGACGGACGGCTGCGGGCCTCGAGCACCGGACGGTTCAGCCAGCTCATGGACGAGGCGCGCGCCGCGAGCCTCGAGGAGGTCCGCCCGGGCGACGAGAACCGGGTCTACTACCGGCTCAAGGTCTGGCAGAAGGTCGTCATCATGATGGGCGGCCCGACGATGAACCTCCTCATCGGGGTCGTGCTGCTCACCCTCCTGCTCACCGCGCACGGGGTGCCGACCGCGCAGCCCGGAGCAGTCGTCGCCGAGGTGTCCCGCTGCGTCGTCCCCGCCACCGAGGCGACGGCGACGACGTCGTGCGACGGACGCCCCGAGACGCCCGCGCTCGCCGCGGGGGTGCAGCCCGGCGACACGATCGTCTCGATCGCGGGGGAGCCCGTCGAGGCGATCGGCGACGTCGGCCGGCTCATCCGGCCCGAGACGGGCACCGAGGTGCCGATCGTCGTCGAGCGCGACGGCGCGACGCTCACCCTCACGGCGACCCCCATCCGCAACCTGCTGCCCGAGGTCGACGCCGACGGCATCCCCGTGACGGCCGAGGACGGCAGCATTCGCACGACCGAGGCGGGCTTCCTCGGGGTGACGACGCGCCAGCCCACCGAGCTCGTCCGCCAGCCGGCGACGGCCGTCCCCGGGTACGTGTGGGACTACACGACCCGCACCGCGCAGGCGCTGGTCCAGGTGCCGCAGCGGATGGTCGGGGTGTGGAACGCCGCCTTCGGTGGTGCCGAGCGCGACGCCGAGGGGCCGATGTCGGTCGTCGGCGTCGGCCGGGTCGCCGGTGAGGTGAGCGCCGGGCAGTACGACGACCTGCTCGGGGGCACGCCCGCCGACCGGATGTGGACGCTCGTCACGCTGCTCGCGGCGCTCAACTTCATGCTCTTCGTCTTCAACCTCGTCCCCCTCCTGCCGCTCGACGGCGGGCACGTCGCCGGGGCCCTGTGGGAGGGGCTGAAGCGTCAGGTCGCCCGGCTGCGGGGACGCCCCGACCCGGGGTACGTCGACGTGGCGAAGGCGCTCCCGGTGGCGTACTCCGTCGCCGTCGTCCTCATCGGGATGTCCGCGCTGCTCATCTACGCCGACCTCGTCAACCCGGTCGACCTCGGCGGCTGACCGGGGGCGACCCGCGGGTTCAGGGGACGTCCAGGTACCGGACTACCCTGGAAACATGTCCGTCTCGCTCGGTATGCCCAGCGCGCCCCCGCCCGTCCTCGCCCCTCGCCGCCCCAGCCGGAAGATCCGGGTCGGCGGCGTCGAGGTCGGAGGTGACGCCCCGGTCTCGGTCCAGTCGATGACGACGACGCCGACGACCGACATCAACGCCACCCTCCAGCAGATCGCCGAGCTCACGGCCGCCGGCTGCGACATCGTGCGCGTCGCGTGCCCGAGCCAGGACGACGCCGAGGCCCTCCCGGCGATCGCGCGGAAGAGCCAGATCCCGGTCATCGCCGACATCCACTTCCAGCCGAAGTACGTCTACGCGGCGATCGAGGCCGGGTGCGCGGCCGTGCGGGTCAACCCGGGCAACATCCGCAAGTTCGACGACCAGGTCAAGGAGATCAGCCAGGCGGCCAAGGACGCCGGGGTCTCGCTGCGGATCGGGGTCAACGCCGGCTCGCTCGACAAGCGGATCCTCGACAAGTACGGCAAGCCGACCGCCGAGGCGCTCGTCGAGTCCGCGGTCTGGGAGGCGAGCCTGTTCGAGGAGCACGACTTCCACGACTTCAAGATCTCGGTCAAGCACAACGACCCCGTCGTCATGGTCCGCGCCTACGAGATGCTCGCCGAGCGCGGCGACTGGCCGCTGCACCTCGGCGTCACCGAGGCCGGCCCGGCGTTCCAGGGCACGATCAAGTCCGCCACGGCCTTCGGCGCGCTGCTGAGCAAGGGCATCGGCGACACGATCCGGGTCTCGCTCTCGGCCCCGCCGGTCGAGGAGGTCAAGGTCGGCATCCAGATCCTGCAGAGCCTCAACCTGCGCCCCCGCAAGCTCGAGATCGTCTCCTGCCCGTCGTGCGGCCGCGCCCAGGTCGACGTCTACAAGCTCGCCGACGAGGTGACCGCGGGCCTCGAGGGGATGACCGTCCCGCTGCGGGTCGCCGTCATGGGCTGCGTCGTCAACGGCCCGGGGGAGGCCCGCGAGGCCGACCTCGGCGTCGCGTCCGGCAACGGCAAGGGCCAGATCTTCGTCAAGGGAGAGGTCATCAAGACGGTCCCCGAGAAGGACATCGTCGAGACCCTCATCGAGGAGGCCATGCGGATCGCCGAGGAGATGGGCGAGCCGGAGGACGAGGGGTCCGCGGGCAGCCCGAGCATCACCGTCGGCTGAGACCGTCGACCCGGGACGCAGACGCCGCGTCCGCACGGGCCCTACGCTGAGAGGCGTGCTGCGCACCCGCTCCCCGGTCCGGCCGCTGTCGGTCGCCGACCGTGACGCCGCCCTCGAGGTGTGCGCCCGCGAGCCGGCCGTGGGGGTGTTCGCCGCGGCCCGCATCCTCGAGGGGTCGGCCGCGGGGTCGCTGTCGTCGGTGCTCGGCCACCGGGAGGACGGCGTCCTCGACGGGATCTGCTGGGCGAGCGCGAACGTCGTCCCGGTCGGCACGACCGAGGCGAGCCGCCCGCTCTTCGCCGAGCGCCTGCGGCGCTGGCGCGGCCGGTGCGCGTCGGTGTTCGGCCCCCGCGAGGAGGTCGTCGGGCTCTGGCAGCACCTCGAGCCGCACTGGGGGCCGGCCCGCGCGGTCCGCGCCCACCAGCCGCTGCTCGTCGCCGACCGCCCGCCCTCGACGCTCGGGGTCGAGCCCGACCCCCGGGTGCGGCTCGCACGGCGGGACGAGGTCGACCTCGTGCTGCCGGCCGCCGAGCACATGTTCACCGCCGAGATCGGCTACCCGCCCTACACGGGGAGCAGCCGGGGCTACCGGGCCTCCCTCGCCTCGCTCGTCGGGCGCGGCCACACCTACGTCGTCGTCGAGGACGGCGAGGTGGTCTTCAAGACCGACATCGGCAGCCTCGCCCTCGGCTGCGCCCAGCTCCAGGGGGTGTGGGTGACGCCCCGGCTGCGCGGCCAGGGCCTGGCCGTCCCGATGCTCGCCGCCGTCCTCGAGCACCTCATGGTCGGTCCGGCGCCGCTCGTCAGCCTCTACGTCAACGCCTTCAACGCCCCGGCCCGCGCGACCTACGAGCGCCTCGGCTTCCGTGCCGAGGGCGAGTTCACGACCGTCCTGCTCTGACCGGGGGTGACCGCGCGGCGGGGACCGGGGGAAACCGCGCGGCGGACCGGTCGGCCGCGTCGTTATCCTTGCCGGGTCCCGCACCCCGACGCCCCCAGGAGCCTCCCCGTGGCCATGCGCATGTCGTCCCTGTTCCTGCGAACCCTTCGCGAGAACCCGGCGGACGCGGAGGTGCCGAGCCACCGGCTGCTCGTGCGGGCGGGCTACGTCCGCCGGGTGAGCCCCGGCATCTACACGTGGCTGCCGCTCGGCCTGCGGGTCTTCCGCCGCGTGGAGGCGGTCGTCCGCGAGGAGATGGACGCCATCGGTGCCCAGGAGCTGCTCTTCCCCGCGCTGCTGCCGCGCGAGCCCTACGAGGCCTCCGGCCGCTGGGAGGAGTACGGCCCGAACGTCTTCCGCCTCAAGGACCGGCGCGGCGACGACTACCTCCTCGGCCCGACGCACGAGGAGATGTTCACCCTCGCGGTCAAGGACCTCTTCAGCTCCTACAAGGACCTTCCGCTGTCGATCTACCAGATCCAGACGAAGTACCGCGACGAGGCACGGCCGCGGGCCGGACTGCTGCGCGGGCGCGAGTTCGTCATGAAGGACAGCTACTCCTTCGACCTCGACGAGGCCGGGCTGGACAAGAGCTACCAGCTGCACCGCGACGCCTACGTCCGGATCTTCGACCGGCTCGGCTTCCACTACGTCATCGTCCAGGCGATGGCCGGTGCGATGGGCGGGTCGAAGTCCGAGGAGTTCCTCGCGACGGCCGAGAACGGCGAGGACACCTACGTCCACTGCCCGGGCTGCGGGTACGCCGCGAACGTCGAGGCCGTGCGCGTGCCGGTGCCCGACCCCGTCGACGCCTCCGGCGTGCCGGCGGCGCACGTCGAGGACACCCCCGACACCCCGACGATCGACACCCTCGTCGCCCACCTCGAGCAGGCCTTCCCCCGCGGGGACGGGCGGGCCTGGACCGCGGCGGACACGCTGAAGAACGTCGTCGTCACCCTCGTCCACCCCGACGGCACCCGCGAGCCGCTCGCCATCGGCGTGCCCGGCGACCGCGACGTCGACGAGAAGCGGCTCGCCGCCCAGGTCGAGCCGGCGGTCGTCCAGGCCTTCGACGAGAAGGACTTCGCCGCGCACCCGGTCCTCGCCAAGGGCTACATCGGCCCCGGCGTGCTCGGCTCCGAGCGGTCGAGCGGCATCCGCTACCTCCTCGACCCGCGGGTCGTCGACGGCACGGCCTGGGTCACCGGAGCCGACGAGACCGGCCGGCACGTCCTCGACCTCGTCGCCGGCCGCGACTTCACCGCGGACGGCACGATCGAGGCCGCCGAGGTCCGCGACGGCGACGCGTGCCCCTCGTGCGGGCACGCCCTCGAGTCCGCCCGCGGCATCGAGATGGGCCACATCTTCCAGCTCGGCCGCAAGTACGCCGAGGCCCTGGACCTGCAGGTCCTCGACGAGAACGGCAAGCTGCGCACGGTGACGATGGGCTCGTACGGCGTCGGGGTCTCCCGGGCCGTCGCGTGCGTCGCCGAGGGGAACCACGACGAGCTCGGCCTCGTCTGGCCGCGCGAGCTCGCCCCGGCCGACGTCCACCTCGTCGCCACCGGCAAGGACCAGGCGGTGTACGACTACGCCGAGGAGCTGACCCGGGCCCTCGACGCCCGCGGGGTCGAGGTCCTCCTCGACGACCGGAAGCAGGCGAGCCCCGGCGTGAAGTTCAAGGACGCCGAGCTCGTCGGCGTCCCGACGATCGTCGTCGTCGGCCGCGGGCTCGCCGAGGGCACCGTCGAGATCAAGGACCGGCGCTCGGGCGAGCGCCGGGAGGTGCCCTCCGACGGCGCCGTCGAGGAGGTCCTGCGCGAGATCGGCCGCGCATGACCGCCCGGCCCGTCGAGGCCGTCGTCTTCGACTGGGGCGGCACCCTCACCCCGTGGCACGACGTCGACCTGCCCGAGCAGTGGCGCGTCTTCGCCCGGGAGGTGCACGGCGTCCCCGTCGGCTCCGACGAGGTCCCGCAGGAGGACCTCGACGCCGCCCACGACCTCGCCGACCGGATCCTCGCGGCCGAGGGCGCCGCGTGGGCCCGGGGGCGCGACGAGCACTCCTCCGCCGCGCTCGCGGACATCCTCGACGCCGCCGGCGTCGACGCCGAGCACGACCGGCACCACCTCGCGCTCGCCGCGTACCGCCGGTTCTGGGAGCCGCACACGCACACCGACCCGCAGGTCCGCCCGCTCTGGGAGGGGCTGCGGGAGCGGGGGATCGCCGTCGGCGTCCTGTCGAACACCATCTGGAGCCGCGACTACCACCGCGAGATCTTCGCGCGGGACGGCGTCCTCGACCTCGTCGACGCCGACCTGTACTCCAGCGAGCTCGACCACGTGAAGCCGCACCCCGAGGTCTTCCGCGCGGCGTGCCGGGCCGTCGACGTCGCCCCCGAGCACGCCGTCTACGTCGGTGACCGGCTCTTCGAGGACGTCCACGGCCCGCAGCAGGTCGGGATGCGCGCGGTGTGGGTGCCGCACTCGGTCCTGCCGGCCGACCAGAAGGTCGAGGTCGACGCCGTTCCCGACGCGCAGGTCCAGGAGCTGCGCGAGGTGCTCGACGTCGTCGACGCGTGGTGCGGCCGTGGCTGAGCGTCGTGCCGCCGCGGGGACCCCCACCGGTGGCTGACCCCGACCTCACCGTCCTGCTGCTCCTCGCTCTCGCAGGGTTCGTCGCCGGCTGGGTCGACGCCGTCGTCGGCGGCGGCGGGCTCGTCCAGCTGCCGGCCCTGCTCGTCGGCGTGCCCGGGGCGACGCCCGCGCAGGTGCTGGCGACGAACAAGATCGCGGCGGTGTGGGGAACGGCCGTCTCGTCGGCCACCTACTACAGGCGGGTGCGCCCGGACCTGAGGACGGCGCTCCCGATGGCGGGGATCGCCTACCTCGGCGCCGTCGGCGGAGCGCTCCTCGGGCTCCACGTGCCCAAGAGCGCGTTCAACCCGGTCATCCTCGTCATGCTCGTCGTCGTCGGGGCCTACACCCTGCTCAAGCCCTCGGCCGGCGAGCTCACGGCGCTGCGCTGGAGCGGTGCCCGGCACACCACCGCCGCCGTCCTCACCGGCTTCGCGATCGGCGCCTACGACGGGGCGCTCGGCCCGGGGACGGGGAGCTTCCTCGTGTTCGCGCTCGTCGGGCTGCTCGGCTACGCGTTCCTCGAGGCGAGCGCGACGGCGAAGATCGTCAACCTCGCGACGAACCTCGGGGCGCTCACCGTCTTCCTCCCCGGCGGCCACGTCCTGTGGGAGGCCGGGCTCGTCATGGCCGCGACGAACGTCGTCGGGGGGTACGTCGGCGCACGGACCGCCGTGGCGCGCGGGAGCCGGTTCGTCCGCGGCATCTTCGTGGTCGTCGTCGGGGCGTTCGTCGTGCGGATCGGCGGGGACCTCCTCGGCCTCTGGTGAGGCGGCCCCGGCGTCAGGACGGGGGCACGGGCACCGCCGCGGCGTGCGCGACGGCCTCGCGGGCCGCCTCCTCGGGCACGAGCCAGAGCACGGCGTGGGGCGGGAGCCGGACGAGGTCGTGCTCGGCGTCCCAGGAGGGTGCGGAGCCGGTGAGCGCGTCGACCGCCGACGCGAGCCCGAGGTCACGGACCCGCCACCCCGGCCACGTCCGCTCCCCCGGGGTCACGTTGTACACCCCGGCGAACCGGCCGAGGGGGTGGTCGCGCAGGGTCACGAGGACCCCGGGGTCGTCGACGGGGCCGAGCACGGTCGCCACCGACGCGTGCAGGTGCGGCAGCGCCGACCGGGTGCGGACGAGGTGCCGCAGGTCCCCGAACACGCGCCCCGGGACGGTCGCGGGGTCGTGCCGCGCCGCGACCCGGTCCGGGTCCAGCCGGGGGCGGTGCGCCCACCGGTTGTCGTCCTCGTGCCCGGGCTCGCCGGCCCAGTGCGGGTCGTTCGGCTGGGCGAGCTCGTCGCCGCTCCAGATCACCGGGACCCCGCCCCAGCCGAGGACGACCGCGTGGGCGAGGCGCAGGGCCGCGAGGGCGCCGTCGACCTCGGCGGGCGTCCTCGCCGCCTCGAGCCCGACGAGCGAGGCCGCCGTCCCCGACGTCCGCCGGTCCCCGGTCACGGGGTTCAGCTGGAAGGTCAGCCCGCGGGCGGGGGAGCCGGGGAAGCCCCCGGTGAACCAGTCCGCGAGGAAGGCGCGGTGGGCGTGCCCGGAGAGACCGACGGCTGCGGCGTCCTCGTCGGAGACGGCCCAGCCGATGTCGTCGTGGCAGCGCAGGTAGGTCACCCACGTCGCGGTCGACGGCGCCGGGGGCAGCGACCCGAGGGCCTGCACCGCGAGCCGGACGTCGCGGGTCGCGAGCATCGACCACACCTGGACCATGAGGGAGTTGTGGTACGCGAGGTCGCTCACCTTGCCGGTGTGGCGACCCTGTCCGAGGTAGGCGAGCAGCTGGGCCGGCGCGACGATCGCCTCGGCCTTGAACGCGACCGACGGGCACGCGATCCGCGTCACCGCCCGTAGCACCTGGGTCAGCGCGTGCACCTCGGGCTGCCCCTGGCAGTCGGTGCCGAGCCGCTTCCACAGGAACGCGACGGCGTCGAGCCGCAGGACGTCGACGCCGAGGTTCGCCAGGTGCAGGACGACCCCGACGAGCTCGGCGAGCACGTCCGGGTTGCCCCAGTCGAGGTCCCACTGGAAGGAGTTGAAGGTCGTCCAGACCCACCCGTCGAGCTCGTCGTCCCACGTGAAGCTGCCGGGTGCGAAGTCCGGGAAGACCTCCGGCAGGGTCCGCTCGTAGGCGTCCGGCTCCGTGCGGTCGGGGAAGACGTGGAAGTACGCCCGGTAGCGGGGGTCGCCGGCGCGGGCCCGGACCGCCCAGTCGTGCTCCCGCGCGACGTGGTTGAGCACGAGGTCGAGGACCAGGCTCATGTCGTGGTCGTGGAGGACGTCGGCGAGGTCGGCGAGGTCCTGCGTCGTCCCGAGGTCGGGACGGACCTCGCGGTGGTCGACGACCGCGTAGCCGCCGTCGCTGTCGCCCTCGCGCGTCCGCAGGAGCGGCATGAGGTGCAGGTAGCGCACGCCGAGCTCCTCGAGGTAGGGCACCCGGGCCGCGACGCCGTGCAGGTCCCCGGCGAAGCGCTCGGTGTACGCGGCGTACCCCACCATGCCGGGGTCCTGGAGCCAGTCCGGGCGCAGCATCCGCTCCAGGTCGCGGCGGTGCAGCCGGTCCGGGCGGCGGGCGAAGGCCTCGGCGGCCAGCGCGACGAGACGGGCGCCCACCTCGGCGGAGCGGCCGGGGTGGACCGCCTCGAGCCCCTCGACGAGGTCCGGCCACCAGCGCTCGAGCCGCGCCCGGAGCATCTCGTCCCGGCCCCCGGGGTCGGCGGGCAGCGGCGGTGGGGGCGGGAGGCGTCCGGGCACGGCCCGATCATCCCGGAGTCCGGCCCCGGAGCACCACCGGGTACCGGCCCCGGGGGGACGCGGAGCACCGCCACCCTCGTCCGGACCTCGGGCGCCGTGGGACGACGACGGTCCGGCCCTGTGCAGGCGGGGCCGCCGCTGCTACCTTGGTGCCGTTCAGCCGATGTTCAGCAGGGGACGTCGGTGAGAGCACTCGAGGCCGATCATGTCCCGACCTCCCCAGGTCCACGGCCGCCGACCGTCTCGCGGTCGGTCCGCGCCCTCGGGCCCGTCGGGGTCCGGGTTCGTGCCCGGACCGGATCCCACCCCGTCGTCCCTGCACCCGCCTCCGGTGCGCCACCGGGGCGGGGGACACCTCCAGACCCGGCGTGTCGTGCTCAGGCGCGACGCGTCCGGTCCGTCGGTGCTCGTCATCGACGGACCGGCGGAGGCCGGACGGCGGTGACCCGCTCGCGGGTCACCTTCCCTCTGTGCCGTCCGGCTCCGTGGGACGCCCCCGGCGCGTGGCCGCACCCCACGCCCCGGGGGCGTTCTGCCGTCCGCCCCGCCCCGACCGGCGCGGACCGCTCACGACCCCCGCGACACCAGGAGGCCCTCCAGGTCGCCCACGGTGGTGACCGGGCGGTCGCACACGAAGCCCCGGCACACGTAGGCCGCCGGCCCCTCGTCCACGAACGGGCGGTCCGCCAGCAGCGGGACGCCCGGTGTGTCCGGCGCCCCCGCGACGACGACCGTCCCCGGGGAGGTCGACCGGCGGGCGGCACGGACCAGCGCCTCCGCCGACGGCCCGGAGCCGACGACGGCCACCTGCAGCGGGCCCGCCGCCGCGGCCTCGGCGACGGCGAGGGCCCAGCCGGCGAACCGTGGCTCCGACCCGGCGACCGCGCCACAGGCCGCGAGCGCGGTCTCCGCCGTGGTCCGCAGCGTGGTGTCACCGGACAGCGCGGCCGCGGTGAGCAGGGCGCCGGCGAGCGCCGAGGCGCCCGAGGGCTCGGCGTTGTCCGACCGTCCCGCCGGACGTGAGAAGAGGGCGGGGGCGTCGTGGGCCGTGTCGTGGACGTCCCCGTCGCCGTCGACGAACCGTTCGGTCGCGTCCCGCAGCACGGCGAGGGCCTCCGTGAGGTGGCGGGCCCGTCCCGTCGCCTGGTGGAGCGCGAGCAGCCCCTCGGCGAGGTCGCCGTGGTCGTCGAGGACGGCGGGGGCGAGCGAGGGCACCCCGTCCTTGGACGTCCGGCGCAGGCGGCCGTCGACGAGGTGGGTCGCGAGCACGTGGTCGGCGGCGGTCGTCGCGGCCTCGACGAGGTCGGGCCGCTCGAGGAGGACCCCGGCGTCCGCGAGCGCCGCGACGGCCAGGCCGTTCCACGCCGTGACGACCTTGTCGTCGCGGGCCGGCTGCGGGCGGGCGTCCCGCGCGGCGCGCAGCCGCGCGCGCACGTCGGACCACCAGACCGGGTCCCCAGGGTCCTCGAGCAGACGGAGCGTCGACGAGCCGTGCTCGAACGTGCCGGCCGGGGTCACCGACAGCAGGCTCGCGGCCCGCTCCCCGTCGGGCTCGCCGAGGACGTCGACGAGCTGCCCCGGTGTCCACGCGTACGTGAGGCCCTCGCGGGAGGCTCCGTCGACGACGGTGTCGGCGTCCAGGGCGGAGGCGAAGGCGCCGGCGGGGGTCCGCAGGTCGCGCAGGAGGAAGTCCGCCGTCTCCTCGGCGACGCGCCGCGCGAGCGGGTCCCCGGTCGCTCGCCACAGGTGGGCGTACACCCGCAGGAGGAGGGCGTTGTCGTAGAGCATCTTCTCGAAGTGCGGCACGACCCAGTCGGCGTCGACGGCGTACCGGGCGAAGCCGCCGCCCAGCTGGTCGTACATGCCGCCGCGGGCCATCGCCTCGCACGTGCGGCGGACCATCGCGAGCGAGTCCTCGGACCCGGTGCGGGCGTGGTGGCGCAGGAGGAACTCCAGGACCATCGACGGCGGGAACTTCGGGGCCCCGCCGAAGCCGCCGCGGGCGTCGTCGAACTGGGTCCGCAGCCGGAGGGCGGCGGCGTCGAGGACCTCGGGGCCGAGCGCCGCGCGCTCCCCGGGACCGGTGACCTCGCGCAGCCGGGCGGCGATGTGCGCGCCCGACGCGACCACCCGGTCCCGCTCGTCCCGCCAGAGGGCCGTGACGTTCGCGAGGAGGTCGAGGAGGTGCTCGCGCGGCAGGTAGGTCCCGGCGAAGAACGGCTCACCGTCGGGGGTGAGCAGGCACGTCATCGGCCACCCGCCCTGGCCGGTCAGCGCCGTCGTCGCGGCCATGTAGACGGCGTCGACGTCCGGGCGCTCCTCCCGGTCGACCTTGACGGCCACGAACCCCTCGGCGAGCACCCGGCCGACCTCGTCGTCCTCGAAGCTCTCGTGGGCCATGACGTGGCACCAGTGACACGCGGCGTAGCCGACGGAGAGGAACACCGGGACGTCCCGCCGACGGGCCTCGGCGAAGGCGTCCTCGCCCCACTCCCACCAGTCCACCGGGTTGTCGGCGTGCTGGAGCAGGTAGGGGGAGAGGGACTGCGCGAGCCGGTTCGCCATCCACCCACCGTACGGACCGGTCGTCCCACGGGGCGGGTCCGGCCCATCCGCCCCCGGGGAGGTCTCCGAACGTTTCGTACCCACGGGTAACGGGCCCCCTCTGGGTCACGACGTCGTGACCGGCCCCCGCCCGGGAAGGACAGGCCGATGACGACTGCCCACGACCACGACGCCGACGGGACCCGGACCATGCGATCCACGGACGGCTCGCCACCGGGAAGGGGGGTGAGCCGGCGCGGCTTCGTCGGCTGGGTCCTCGCGGGCAGCACCCTCGCGGTCGCCGCGGACCTCACGACGGGTGCGCAGCCGGCGCAGGCCGCGGTGCCCACCCCGCCGCAGGTCCCGGAGCTCTACGACCTCGGGGACCTCCAGACCCAGTCGGCCCTCCCGACGTCGCAGCTCATCACGATCACCGTCGACGAGGACGGTCTCGCGCACTTCGCGATGCCGCGGATGGAGGTCGGCCAGGGCATCACGACCGCGGCGGCGATGATCATCGCCGAGGAGCTCGACATGGCGGTCGAGGACGTGCGGGTCACCCTGGCCCCCGCCCGCCCCGAGCTCGTCTTCAACCAGCTGACCGGTGGCTCGAACACGATGCAGTCGATGTTCACCCCGATCCGGGTCGCCGCCTCGGTCGCCAAGGGCAGGCTGCTCGCCGCGGCCGCGACCGCGCTCGGGGCGCAGGTCTCGGGTCTCACGACGAAGGCCGGCGTCGTCACGCGCACCGACGGCGCGTCCGTGACGTACGGCGAGCTGTCCGCCGCGGCGGCGAGCGACGAGACCGTCGCCGTCGAGGTCGGGCTCAAGGCCCGGGACGGCTTCGACGTCCTCGGCACCCCCCGCTCCCGCGACGACGCGCTCGCCGCGGTCACCGGCCGCAAGCAGTTCACGATGGACCTCGACGTGCCGGACGCCCTGCCCACGATGCTGTGCCGGCCGCCGACCCTCAACGGCTCGCCGCGATCGCTGCGCAACCGGGCGCAGGTCGAGGCGATGCCGGGCGTCACCGACGTCGCCGTCGTCGACACCGGGGTCGCCGTGCGCGCCGCGACCTTCGGCCAGTGCATCGACGCCGTCCGTGCGATGGACGTCGACTGGGAGGGTGGGCCGGTCGACGGGGAGGACGACGCCTCGATCCTCGCCGAGCTGAAGCGGGCCGAGATCCCGATGGTCGTGCCGAAGGTCCCGTTGCTCGCGACGACGCTCGACCTCGAGGTCGAGTTCATGTTCCGCAGCAGCGCCGCGCTCGAGCCGAACTGCGCGATCGCCGACGTGCGGCCCGACCGGGCGACCGTGTGGTCCGGGCTCAAGGCCCCGATCGTCGCGCAGCGCGACGTCGCGAAGGCCGTGGGGCTGCCGCAGTCCGCCGTCGAGGTCAACGTCGTCACCGGCGGCGGCTCCTTCGGGCACAAGCTCTTCGGCGACGCCGCGGTGGAGGCCGCGGTCGTGTCGAAGGCGATGGGCAAGCCGGTCAAGCTGCTGTGGCACCGCGCCGACGAGCCGCGCCAGGGCCGGCTGCACCCGATGGCCACCTCGCGGGTGCGGGCGACGACCCTCGCCGGGCAGGTGCTCACCTACGAGCAGCGGCACACGAGCGTCGTCACCGACTTCGGGCACGGGCTCGGGGAGCGCCTCACGGCGCTCGCCGCGGAGCTGCCGGCGAACCTCGGCGGGCTCACCCTGTCGCAGTCGATCTTCACCCTGACCCAGGAGACGCCGTACGACTACGGCGTCGTGACCCAGCTGCTCAGCGAGGTCGACACCCGCTTCAACACCGGCAGCATGCGCAACATCTACTCACCGGACGTCGCGGTCGCCCGTGAGCTCATGACCGACCTGCTCGCGCGCCGCGTCCGCAAGGACCCGTACCGCTTCCGCAAGGAGTTCGTCCGCAACGAGAAGGTGCGCCGCTGCCTCGACACCGTCGCCGAGGTCGGCGGCTGGGGCCGCTCACTGCCGGACGGGGTGACCCAGGGGATCGCGGTCCACGCCGAGTACAAGGGCGCGACCGCCGTCCTCGTCGAGCTCGACACCCGGCCGGAGACCGTCGGCCGGCGGATCCGGAACGCGGTGACCGGCCCGCGGGTCACGAAGGCGGTCATCGCCGTCGACGCCGGCTTCGTCGTCAACCCCCGGGGGCTCGAGGCGCAGATGATGGGCGGCGTCGCCGACGGCATCGCCCTCGCGCTCACGAGCAGCTGCCACCTGGAGGACGGGCACTTCCTCGAGGCGAGCTGGGACAACTACTTCTACACCCGGCAGTGGAACACCCCGCCGGAGTTCGAGTGCGTCGTCATGGACTCCGACGACGAGCTGCCCGGCGGCGCCGGCGAGGCGGGCGTCGCCGCGTCGGTCTCGGCCGTCGCCTGCGCGTACGCCCGGGCCACCGGCACCGTGCCGACCCGCTTCCCGATCAACCACGACGGCCCGCTGGCCTTCGAGCCGAAGTCGTTCGTCCCGTCCGTCCCCGCGTCGCCCGTCAACGGGCTCGACCTCACGTCCTGAGGAGCACACCGATGGCACAGCACACCTTCCGGGTCAACGGAGAGACCGTCACGGTCGACGTCGAGGACGACGTCCGCCTGCTCTGGGTCCTGCGGGACGTCCTCGGGATCACCGGCCCGAAGTACGGGTGCGGGATCAACGTCTGCAAGGCCTGCACGTCGCACGTCAACGGCCGCGCCTTCAACCCGTGCTCGGTGCGGGTCGGCGACCTCGGCCCCGACGACGAGGTGACGACGATCGAGGGCCTCGCGGACACCGTCGATGACGACCTGCACCCGATGCAGCAGGCGTGGGTCGAGCGCGACGTCGCCCAGTGCGGCTACTGCCAGCCCGGCCAGATCATGGCCGCCGTCGCGCTCGTGCGGGCGGTCCGCGAGGAGGGCCGCACCGTCACCGACGACGACCTCGACACGATCCGCAACATCTGCCGGTGCGGCACGTACACCCGCATCCGCGAGGCCGTGAAGGACGGCGCCGAGCGGATGTGACGCCCGGCCGGGGGCGCCCGCCCGTCGGGCGCCCCCGACCGCACGACGCGGTCAGTCGTCGAGCGCCTTCATGACGGCGAGGTCGAGGCTCAACGCGGTCTCGTCGGCCCCCGACTCGGCCGTGCGGGCGACCTCGACCCCGGCGCGCAGCAGGGTCCAGGCCCGGGCCTCCTCGGGGTCCAGCCCCGCCGCGTCGGCGACAAGGGCGAGCCGGTGCCGGACCGACCAGCGCAGAGCCGTGCCCGTGCCGAGGTCGGCCGGCCGCATCCGTACCGCGGGCCACACGTCCCACGCGGGATGACCGGCGAGCGGCTCCGGCAGCACGGCGACCGGATCACCGTGGTCGAGGCGCAGCGCACGGTCGTCGAGGGCCCCGTGCAGCAGCCGAGGGAGCGTGCCCTCGGAGCCGAGCAGGTCGGCCGCGAGCCCCCGGGTGCGGGTGGCGACCCGACGGGGGACCGAGGGCAGGTGGGGCAGCCGCTCCAGCAGCGGGGGGACCACCGTGGCGATCGTGGGCACCGACGGCGGGGCGGGGACGCGCAGCCGTCGCAACAGCGCCCCGACGGCCTCGCACACCGGGTCGTCCCACCACGCGTCGTCGAGCGGCTCGAGCCGCGGGTGCAGGAGGAGGCCCCGGGAGGGCAGCGCCGCGACGAGGGCGGCGGCGGCCACCCCGTCTCACGTCCGGAGGGCGACCTGGGCGGTCCGGGTGGCCCGACGCGGCCGGTGCGCCACGAGGGTCAACGGCTCGTCCCGCCGTCGCACCGGCAGCAGGAGGGCCTGCGGCGCCGCGGTCGGCGGTCCGTCGACGGTGAGCGTCCACCGGTCCAGGGCCTCGGCGACGTGCCCGGGCAGTGCGGACAGCCACGCCGCACCGCTCGGGCCGTCCTCCGCGGGAAGTTCCGGGACCCCCGTCCGCCACGCCTCGGGCAGTGCCGCGAGGTCGAGCGCCGTCACGCGAGCCCGGGGAACGGCTGGAGGTCCGCCCCCCAGCGGTGGACCTCGACCTCGACGGGACCGAGCCAGCGCACGACCCCGGCCACCCCCGTGGCGCCGTCGCCCGACACGACCTCGGCGGCGGCCCCGCCGATCGTGGCCCGCAGCGCGAGGAGGGTGTCGAGGACGAGGCGGTCGACGTCGCGGCCGGTCTCGACGGGGCCCGGGAGGGGGCGGCCGAGGACCGCGCCGTCCGGGACGTCGCGGGACAGGTCGGCGTGCAGGGTGTCGAGCGTCCCGAGGGTCCGCGCCGCCCGGTCGCGTCGGGACCCCGAGGAGCGGGCGGCCGCGACCTCGAGGAAGTAGCGCGCCGCCCCCGCGGCCTCGGCGAGCCGGGCGACCGGCGCGGCGTCGACGACGTCGTCGACGAGCACCGGGGGAGCGCCCCCGAGCAGGACGGCGGCGGCCCACCGCTGGGCGTGCAGGGTCGTGACCGGTCCGCGCAGGTCCTCGCCGACGTCCGCGACCGCGGCGAGGTCGTCGAGGACGACCGCCTCCGCCGCGGCGAGCCGCCGCCGGGCCGGGACCGCGGGCGTGCCGGACGGGCTCCCGGACGGCGTCGGGGCAGGGGCGGCCGGCGTTTGAACACTCGTCGAGGGCCGGGGTCCGTCCGGCCCGGGGTCGGCGAGGCGCTCCGGCGGCATCCCGCCGCGCAGCAGGGCCGTGCGCACGACGGTGACCTGGCGCCGGTGCAGCGCGGCGAGCGCGCTCGGGAGCGGACCGTCGGTGTCGCCGGCCAGTCCGGCGAGCGCCGCGCTGTCCGCGACGAGCCGGACGAGCAGGTCCTCGGCGGGCAGCGGGGTGCGGACCGGGACGAGCGGGACCCGCGGGGCGTCGTCCTCGAGCCGGATGCCGCAGCCCGTGAGCAGGGCCGTGCCCGCGACGGCCAGCACGACGGGGCGCCGGCGCGGACGCGGGGTCTCGGCGGCCGGCATGGACGGCATCCTCCCACGGTGCACCGACCCCGCACGGGTGCCCTAGGGTGGGGTTCCCCCGGCGCCCGCCGGACGAGAACTGCACAGGGAGGACCGATCCGTCATGGCCACCGTCGACCGCGTCCTGCCCGTGCTCCGCGAGGCCCTCACCGGCTCCGGTCTCGTCCTCGAGGACGTCACCGTGACCCCCGCCGGCAAGCGCCGCGTCGTCCGCGTGCTCGTCGACCGCGACCTCGGCGACGTCGACACCGTGACCGAGGTCGTCCCCCCGCTCTCGCTCGACGAGGTGGGCGACGCGACCGGCCTCGTCGGGGACGCCCTCGACACCGCCGACGTCCTCGGCGAGCAGCCGTACACCCTGGAGGTGTCCTCGCCGGGCGTCGGTCGACCGCTCACCGAGCCGCGGCACTTCCAGCGCAACGTCGGCCGCCTCCTCACCGTGACGACCGCCGAGGGGGACGTGGCCGGGCGGCTCGTGGCCGCCGACCGGGCCGGCCTCACCCTCGCGTCGGGCGGCCCGAAGACCCCCACCACCGAGCGGACCCTGGGCTACGACGACGTGCAGCGTGCCGTCGTCGAGGTCGAGTTCGGGCGTCCGACCGAGACGAAGGAGAGCTGAGACGTGGACATCGACCTCGCGGCCCTGCGCGCCCTGGAGCGGGAGCGCGGCATCTCGCTCGACGTCATCGTCCCGGCCATCGAGCAGGCCCTGCTCCTCGCCTACCAGCGCACCGAGGGGCACTACCGCAACGCCCGCGCCGAGCTGGACCGGGGGAGTGGGCACGTCGTCATCTGGGCCCGCGAGGAGACCGAGGTCCCGGCACCGGAGGGCGAGGTCGACGAGGAGGGTGCCCCCGCCCGTCCGCGTCGCGAGCTCGGCCCCGAGTTCGACGACACCCCGACCGGCTTCGGCCGGGTCGCCGCCGCGACCGCGCGTCAGGTCATCGTGCAGCGGATGCGCGACATCGAGGACGATGCGATCCTCGGCGACTTCCGCGGCCGTGAGGGGGACATCGTCGCCGGTGTCGTCCAGCAGAGCCCGGACCCGCGGCACGTCACCGTCGACTTCGGGACGGTCGAGGGGATCCTGCCGGCCGCCGAGCAGGTCCCCGGCGAGACCTACCCCCACGGGGCGCGGCTGCGGACCTTCGTCGTGTCGGTGCGCCGTGGTCCGCGCGGCCCGCAGATCGGGCTCTCGCGGACCCACCCGAACCTCGTCCGCAAGCTCTTCGCCCTCGAGGTCCCCGAGATCGCCGACGGCAGCGTCGAGATCGCCGCGCTGGCGCGCGAGGCGGGTCACCGGACGAAGATCGCGGTGCACTCGACCGTCCCCGGCCTGAACGCCAAGGGCTCCTGCATCGGGCCGATGGGTCAGCGGGTGCGCGCGGTCATGGCCGAGCTCCAGGGCGAGAAGATCGACATCGTCGACTGGTCCTCCGACCCGGCCGAGTTCATCGCCGCGGCGCTCTCGCCCGCCCGGGTCGCCTCCGTCGAGGTCGTCGACCCGTCGCTGCGGGCCGCGCGCGTCGTCGTCCCGGACTACCAGCTCTCGCTCGCCATCGGCCGGGAGGGGCAGAACGCCCGGCTCGCGGCGAAGCTGACGGGCTGGCGGATCGACATCCGACCCGACACCGGACCCGGGTCGGGCACGTCCGTCGACGCCGGCGACACGCCCGAACCCGCGTAGGCGTTAGACTGGTGGGGATCGACCGGACTGGACCCCGTCCGTCGGCCCCGGTGCGCACGTGCATCGGGTGTCGTCGGGTGGATAGCCGGTCGACACTCCTGCGAGTGGTGCTCGGGCAGGGGGAGAGCGGCCCCACGGTCGTCCCCGACCCGCAGCGCCGTCTCCCGGGGCGCGGGGCGTGGCTGCACGCCGACCCCACGTGCCTCGACCTCGCCGTCCGCCGTCGGGCGTTCGGTCGCGCGCTGCGCAGCGGCGCCGGCCCGGACACCGCAGCGGTGGCCGACTGGGTCAGGGCCCGGGCGCAGGAGGACAACCGTCACGAGATCGAGAACCGGAAGCGGGTCTGAACGCGATGAGCACCCGATGAGTACTCAGCGATGAGTTCCCCCCAGCTGTAACGACGGTCCGCGCCGCGCGGCACGGACCTGGACAGGAGAGATGTGTCGAAAGTCCGTGTGAGCGCCCTCGCGAAGGAGCGCGGTGAGACGAGCAAGGTCGTCCTCGCCCGCCTGAACGAGATGGGCGAGTACGTCAAGAGCGCCAGCTCGACGATCGAGGCGCCGGTGGTCCGGCGCTACAACGAGAAGTACCCGGCCGAGGAGGCCGCGGCCAAGCCCGCCAAGAAGGCGCCGGCGAAGAAGGCCCCCGCCGCGAAGCCGGGTTCCGCCGCGCCCGCGGCCCCGGAGCAGTCGGCCCCCGCGCCGCAGGCCCCGTCCGCCGCCCCGACGCCGGCTCCGGCCCCCGCCGAGCCGACGCCGTCCGCACCGGCGCCCTCCGCCCCCGCGGCGGACTCCACGCCGGCCGCCCCGGCCGCGCCGACCCCCGGTCCGGCGAGGCCGGCCGCCCCGACCCCGTCCGCCCCGGCGCCCGCCGCGCCGTCCGCGCCGGCCGCCCGTGAGGGCGGCGGCCGCGAGGGTGGCGGTCGCCAGGGCGGTTCCCCGCGTCCGGGCCCGCGCCCGGCCGGTCCGCGTCCGGGCAACAACCCGTACGCCTCGAGCCAGGGCATGGGCCGCTCCCGCGGGGGTGAGTCCACCCGTCCGGGCAACAACCCGTTCGCGTCGAGCCAGGGCATGCCGAAGCCGCGCTCCGGCCCGGGACCGCGTCCCGGTGGGTCGCAGGGTCCGGCGGGTCCGCGCCCCGGTGGTGGCGGCGCCCGTCCGAGCCCCGGGATGATGCCCGACCGCAGCGCGGTCGCGCGTCCCGGTGACCGTCCCGCCCGTGGTGGCGGTCGCGGTGGCCCCGGCGGCGGTGGCGGCGGTCCCCGCGGCGGCTTCGGTGGTCGTCCCGGCCCCGGTGGCCGTGGCGGTCGTGGCAGCACCCAGGGCGCCTTCGGGCGCGGTGGTGGCCGTCCGCAGCGAGGCCGCAAGTCCAAGCGCGCGAAGCGCCAGGAGTTCGAGCAGATGCAGGCGCCGTCGATCGGTGGCGTCAGCGTCCCGCGCGGCGACGGCTCGACGATCGTCCAGGTCCGTCAGGGCGCCTCGCTCACCGACTTCGCGGACAAGATCGACGCGAACCCCGCGTCGCTCGTCACCGTGCTGTTCCACCTCGGTGAGATGGCGACGGCGACGCAGAGCCTCGACGAGGACACCTTCAAGCTCCTCGGCTCCGAGCTCGGCTACGACATCCGGATGGTCTCCCCCGAGGAGGAGGAGCGCGAGCTCTTCGACTCGTTCGAGATCGACATGGAGTACGGCGTCGACGCCGAGGACGACGACACCCTCGAGGCGCGGCCGCCGGTCGTCACCGTCATGGGTCACGTCGACCACGGGAAGACGCGGCTCCTCGACGCCATCCGCAACGAGGACGTCGCCGGTGGCGAGTCCGGTGGCATCACGCAGCACATCGGTGCCTACCAGATCCACAAGGAGCACGAGGGCGTCGAGCGCGCCATCACCTTCATCGACACCCCGGGTCACGAGGCGTTCACCGCCATGCGTGCCCGTGGTGCCAAGGTGACGGACATCGCGATCCTCGTCGTCGCCGCCGACGACGGCGTCATGCCGCAGACCATCGAGGCGCTCAACCACGCCCAGGCGGCGGACGTCCCGATCGTCGTCGCGGTCAACAAGGTCGACGTCGACGGTGCGAACCCGCAGAAGGTGCGTCAGCAGCTCACCGAGTACAACCTCATCGCCGAGGAGTACGGCGGCGAGACGATGTTCGTCGACGTGTCCGCGCGACAGGGTCAGAACATCGACTCGCTGCTCGACGCGGTGCTGCTCACCGCCGACGCGGCCCTGGACCTGCGGGCCAACCCGGACCGGGACGCCCGCGCGGTCGCCATCGAGGCCAACCTCGACAAGGGCCGCGGCGCCACGGCGACGGTGCTCATCCAGTCCGGCACGCTCCGGGTCGGCGACGCCATCGTCACCGGTGCCTCGCACGGTCGCGTCCGCGCCCTGCTCGACGAGCACGGCAACAACCTCGACGAGGCCGGGCCGTCGCGTCCGGTCCAGGTGCTCGGGCTGTCCTCGGTCCCGCGGGCCGGTGACACGTTCATCGTGGCGCCGGACGACCGGACGGCGCGTCAGATCGCCGAGAAGCGGGAGGCCGCGGACCGGCAGGCGTCGCTCGCCAAGGCCCGCAAGCGCATCTCGCTCGAGGACCTCAACGAGGCCCTCGCGCAGGGCAAGGTCGACACCCTCAACCTCATCCTCAAGGGTGACGTGTCGGGTTCGGTCGAGGCCCTCGAGGACGCGCTGCTGCAGATCGACGTCGGCGACGAGGTCGACCTGCGGATCATCGACCGCGGTGTCGGCGCCATCACGCTGAACAACATCAACCTCGCGATGGCGTCCGACGCGATCATCCTCGGCTTCAACGTGCGGGCCGAGGGCCAGAACGCGGAGGTCGCCGAGCGCGAGGGCGTCGAGATCCGGTACTACTCGGTCATCTACCAGGCGATCGAGGAGATCGAGCAGGCGCTCAAGGGCATGCTCAAGCCGGAGTACGAGGAGGTCGAGCTCGGCACCGCGGAGATCCGCGAGATCTTCCGGTCCAGCAAGTTCGGCAACATCGCCGGGTCGATCGTCCGCGGCGGGGAGATCAAGCGGGGCTCCAAGGCCCGCATCACCCGCGACGGCGTCGTCATCGCCGAGAACGTCGAGGTGGCCGGTCTGCGCCGGTTCAAGGACGACGTCACGGAGGTCCGCGAGGGCTACGAGTGCGGTATCAACCTCGGCAGCCACAACGACCTGCAGCTCGGCGACATGATCAGCACCTACGAGATGAGGGAGAAGCCGCGGGCCTGACCCCCTGGTCCCACCCGCCCCACTGACCTCGACATTTCGGGGTCACCCCGAAATGCCCCGTGAGGCAAGACATCGGTTGTCTTGCCTCACGGGGCGTTCCCTTGCCTCGAGCGGCCGCGCTCGGCAGAGCCGACCGCGGTGCGCGCCGGTCGAGCGCGGATGACTACGCTGAGGAGCCGTCCCAGCCGAGGACGACCAGCCCGCCCGAACGAAGGAGGAGCCGTGGCCGACGAAGCACGTGCCCGCCGGGTCGCCGACCGCATCAAGACGGTGACCGCCGCGAACCTGGAGGCCATCGTCAAGGACCCCGACCTGGGATTCGTCACGGTGACCGACGTCCGGGTCACCGGCGACCTCCAGCACGCCTCCCTCTTCTACACCGTCTTCGGCGACGAGGAGCAGCGCGAGACGACCGCCCGCCTCCTGGAGGCGAACAAGGGCCGGCTGCGCTCGTTCGTCGGCAAGCAGCTCGGCATCCGGCTCACCCCGACCCTCGAGTGGGTCGCCGACGCCATCCCCGAGAACGCCGCGCACCTGGAGGACCTGCTGCGCGAGGCCCGCGAGCGGGACGCCGAGGTCGCCCGGACCTCCGCCGGCGCCCACTACGCCGGCGAGGCCGACCCGTACCGCAAGGAGCGGGCGGAGGACCTCGAGGACGCCGACGACGTCGAGGCGCCGGGTGCCGCCGAGCGCTGACGCCCCGCGCCGCGACCCCCAGCGTCCCGACGCCCCGCGCCCCGCCGCGACCCCGGACGGCCTCCTCGTCGTCGACAAGCCGCAGGACTGGACGAGCCACGACGTCGTCGCGCGCTCCCGGCGGCTCTGCGGCACGCGGAAGGTGGGGCACGCCGGCACCCTCGACCCGATGGCCACGGGGGTCCTCGTGCTCGGTGTCGGGCGCGCGACGAAGCTGCTGACCTTCCTCGTCGGCGCGGACAAGGACTACACGGCGACCGTCCGGCTCGGCCAGGACACCCTCACCGACGACGCGGAAGGCGAGGTGACGACCGCGGCGGGGGCCACCGACCTCGACCGCGCCGCTCTCGACGCGGCGGTCGCCGACCTCACCGGCGCGATCGACCAGGTGCCGAGCGCCGTGAGCGCCGTCAAGGTCCAGGGGGAGCGGTCCTACCACCGCGTCCGCGCGGGGGAGGAGGTCGACCTGCCCGCCCGCCCGGTCCGGGTCGACCGGTTCGAGGTGCTCGACGTGCGACCCACCCGCGTCGCGGACCTGCCCGTCGTCGACGTCGACGTCGCGGTCACCGTCTCCTCGGGCACGTACGTCCGGGCCCTCGCCCGCGACCTCGGCGCCGCCCTCGGGACCGGGGGCCACCTCACCGCGCTGCGCCGGACGCGGGTCGGCGGCTACGGGCTCGACGTGGCCCACCCGCTCGCCGACCTCGAGGCCCGACAGGGCGCCCCGATGCCCGTCCTCCCGCTCGCGGAGGCGGCCCGCGCGGGGTTCCTCGCCCGCTCGCTCGAGGCCGCCGAGGCGCGGGCCCTCGGGTACGGCCAGCGCATCGCGTCGGCCGCTCCCGGGCGCTCCGTGCCCGTCGCCGCGTTCGCCCCGGACGGCTCCCTCGTCGCGATGCTCGACGAGTCCTCGTCCACCGCGCGCTCCCTCGTCGTCTTCGCTCCGGCCCGTCCGTAGAGTGGCACCCGTGCACCGATGGACCGAGCCGAACCGGACGCCCGAGCAGCTGCGCCCGTGCGTGGTGACCCTCGGCAACTTCGACGGCGTCCACCGAGGTCACAAGGCCGTCCTCGCCGCCCTCGCCGAGGTGGGGGCCCGGCTCGACCTGCCCACCGTCGCGGTGACCTTCGAGCCGCACCCGCTCGCCGTCCTGCACCCCGACCGCGCCCCGGACCTCATCGCCCCGGGCGCCGTGCGCGACGACCTCCTCGAGGACGCCGGGCTCGACGGACTGCTCGTCCTGCCGTTCACCCGCGAGTTCGCCCAGCAGAGCCCGGAGGACTTCGTCCGGGACCTCTTCGTGCGCGACCTCGACGCCCGGGCGGTCGTCGTCGGCGCGGACACCCGGTTCGGCGTCCGCAACTCCGGCGACGTCGGGACGCTCACCGCGCTCGGTGAGGAGCACGGCTTCGAGGTCGTGGCGCTCGAGGACGTCGGCGACGGCGAGCGCTGGTCCTCCTCCGCGGTGCGGCGCGCCCTCGTCGCCGGCGACGTCGCCGAGGCGGCACGCGTCCTCGGCCGTCCGCACCGGGTCGTCGGCACCGTCGTCCACGGCAACCACCGCGGCCGCGACCTCGGGTACCCGACGGCGAACCTCGCCGCCGACGCGCTGGGCCTCGTGCCGGAGGAAGGGGTGTACGCGGGCTGGCTGACCCGGGTGGACCAGCCGCCGGACAGCCCCGACCGCACGATGCCGGCCGCGGTGAGCGTCGGCACCAACCCCACCTTCGACACCCGCGACCGGCGCACCGTGGAGGCCTACGTCCTCGGCCGTGACGACCTGGACCTCTACGGGGAGGTCGTCATGGTCGAGTTCGTCGAGCACGTCCGGCCGACCCTGCGCTTCGAGAGCGTCGAGGAGCTGACCGAGGCGATGGCCGGGGACGTCGAGCGCTGCCGCGAGCTGCTCGCCCGGATCGTCCCGGGCTGATGCGCGCGGGCCCGACCCGCACCCGCCGGGGGTCCGGGGTGGCGGGCCCCTTCGCCCGGCACGACGTGGGGCTCTACGTCGCGGCCGCCGGCACCTCGCTCGTCGGGGCGCTCCTCGTGTGGTCGGCGACGGTGTCCACGGCGGGGAACGCCTACCTCGTGCGGCACCTCCTGACGGCGGCCGTGGGGCTCGTGGGAGCGGTCCTCGTGAGCCGGGCCGGCCGTGAGCGACTGCGGGTCGCGGCGCCGTGGCTGTGGGCCGGGTCCGTCCTGCTCCTGCTGCTCGTCCCGACCCCGCTCGGGACGACGGTCAACGGCGCCCGCTCCTGGATCCCCCTCCTCGCCGGGTTCACCCTCCAGCCGGCCGAGCTCGCCAAGGCGGGCATCGTCGTGGCGCTCGCCGCCACGCTCGCTGGTCGGCTCGACCGCGGCCAGGTCCCCGGCGTCCGCACGCTCGGTGCCGCGGCGCTCCTCGTCGGGGTCCCCACGGCCCTCGTCGTCCTCCAGCCCGACCTCGGGACGGCGCTCGTCCTGCTCGCCGCCGGGTTCGCCGTCGTCACGGTCGGCGGCGCGCCGGCACGGTGGGTGCTCGCCACGGTGCTCGCGGCGGTGGTCCTCGCGGTGCTCGCGTGGACCGCCCCGCTGCTCAGCGCCTACCAGCGGGCGAGGATCACCGGGTTCCTCGACCCCGCCGGCGACCCGCAGGGGGCGGGCTACCAGGTCCGCCAGGTCCGGCTCGCGGTCGGTGGCGGCGGCGCGTTCGGCCAGGGCTTCATGGAGGGTCCGCGCACCCAGGGCGGGTTCGTGCCGTTCCAGCTCAACGACTTCGTCTTCTCCGTCGCGGCCGAGGAGCTGGGGTTCGTCGGCGCCGCGGGCCTCGTGCTGCTGCTCGGCGTCCTCGTCGTGCGGGTCCTCGTCGTCGCGGCGCGCTCCGAGGACACCTTCGGACGCCTCGTCGGGGTCGGGGTGGCGGTCTGGCTCGCCGTGCAGGTCGTGCAGAACGTCGGGATGAACCTCGCGCTGCTCCCGGTGACGGGCATCCCCCTGCCGTTCGTCTCCTACGGCGGGTCGTCGATGCTCGCGTCCTGGCTGGCCGTCGGCCTCGTCGACGCGGCCTGGGTGGGCACCCACCGCCGCTGAACGAGCCTGCGCGACACCGATGTCAGCGACGACACGGAGTCGTGCGTCGCCGATGGCCTACCCACGAGCACCCCTGTGTGTCACCATTCTTCGACCCCGTCACCGACGCCGAGGACAGAGCCGATGACCACCGCGAGCCCCACGATCCACACCCCCGCCGACGAGCCGGTCGACCAGGCCGTCCTCGACGGGCGCGCGCAGAGCGTCGCGCACCTCTTCCGGGACCGGGTCGCCGCCTCCGGACCGAAGCCCGCCTTCATGCACGCCGTCGCCTCCGGGTCCGGAGAGGAGTGGGTCACCGTCTCGTGGGACGAGGCCGACACGGTCGTCCGCGAGGTCGGCGCCGGCATCGTCGCCCTCGGCGTCGAGCCCGAGGACCGCGTCGCCATCGCCTCCGGGACCCGGTACGAGTGGGCCATCGCCGACCTGGGGATCATGGTCGCCGGCGCCGCCACGACGACGATCTACCCGACGACGATCGCCGACGACGTCGCCTTCATCCTCTCCGACTCCGCGACGAAGGTCGTCTTCGCCGAGAACGAGGAGCAGCTGGAGAAGCTGCGCTCGGTCCGGCCGCAGATCCCCGGCGTCTCCCGGGTCGTCCTCGTCGACGGCTCGCCCGACGGCGACGACTGGACCCTCACCCTCGACGAGCTGCGGCAGCTCGGCCGCGAGTACCTCGAGGGCGACCCGGGCGCCGTCGACGCGCGGATCGACGCGATCACCCCCGACCGGCTCGCGACGATCATCTACACCTCGGGCACGACCGGTCGGCCCAAGGGCGTGCGCCTGCTGCACAGCGCGTGGACCTACGAGGGCGCGGCCGTCGCGGCGATCGACATCATCCACGAGGACGACCTGCAGTACCTGTGGCTGCCGCTCGCGCACGTCTTCGGCAAGAACCTCCTCACCCTGCCGCTGCAGATCGGCTTCTGCACCGCGATCGACGGCAGGATCGACAAGATCGTCGACAACCTCGCCGTCGTGAAGCCGACCTTCATGGGCGCCGCCCCCCGCATCTTCGAGAAGGCGCACGCGCGGGTCCACATGATGATGGAGGCCGAGGGCGGCCTGAAGGCCAAGCTCTTCAAGGCCGCCAGCTCCACCGGCCGCGAGGTGAGCATCCTGCGCGAGCAGGGCAAGGAGCCGAGCGGGATGCTCGCCCGCAAGCACGCCGTCCTCGACAAGCTGGTCGGGACCAAGATCCGCGACCGCTTCGGGGGGCGGGTGCGCTTCTTCATCTCCGGCTCCGCGGCCCTCAACCAGGACGTCGCCCGCTGGTTCGACGCGATGGGGATGCTCATCGCCGAGGGCTACGGCCTCACCGAGACCTCCGCGGCGTCGTTCGTCAACCGCACCCGGGCCTACCGGTACGGCACCGTCGGCTGGCCGCTGCCCGGCATCGAGGTGAAGATCGCCGACGACGGCGAGATCCTCATGCGCGGGCCGGGCAACATGCAGGGGTACCACAACAACCCCGAGGCGACCGACGAGACGATCGACGCCGAGGGCTTCCTGCACACCGGTGACATCGGTGAGCTCGACGAGCGCGGGTTCCTCAAGATCACCGACCGCAAGAAGGACCTCTTCAAGACGAGCGGCGGCAAGTACGTCGCGCCGGGCGCCATCGAGTCGATGTTCAAGGGCCTGTGCCCGTACGCCAGTCAGCTCATCGTCCACGGCGCCGACCGCAACTTCGTCTCCGCCCTCGTCACCCTCGACCCGGACGCGATCGCCGGCTGGGCCGAGGCGAACGGCATGGCCGGCCGCTCGTACACCGAGGTCGTCACCTCGGACGCCTGCCGCGAGATGGTCCAGGGGTACGTCGACCAGCTCAACGGCCAGCTGAACCGCTGGGAGACGATCAAGAAGTTCACGATCCTCGAGCACGACCTCTCGGTCGAGGACGGCGAGCTGACCCCGAGCCTGAAGCTCAAGCGCAAGGTCGTCGCGGAGAAGTACAAGCCGCTGCTCGACGCGCACTACAGCGGATCCTGAACCACCCACGGTCCCGACACGCACTCCGGCCGGGCTCGCGACCTCCGTCGCGGGCCCGGCCGTGGCGCGTCGGTCAGAAGGTGCCGGACCGGCTCGTCCCGTCGGAGAACGTGACCGTCGTCGGGATCGAGCGCTCGCGGCCCGGGTCCCCCGGCCACCAGGCGGCGAGCCGGCCGTCGTGCACCGTGGCCTCGACGTCACCGGCCGAGGTGTGCAGGGTCACGGCGGCGACCTCCTCGCCGACCGTCCCCGTGGCCACCGAGATCCCCTCGCCCGAGCTCCCGCCCCCCACGCCCGAGGCGAGGACGTCCCGTGGCCCGGGCCCGCTCCCGCCGTCCGCGGCGGCGGACGCGAAGACGGTGAGCCGGCCGAACCAGCCCGGACGTTCCAGGACGCAGACCCCCGACAGCCCGGGGTCGCCGGCGAGGACGACGAGGGTCCACGGCCCGCGGTCCTCGGCGAGGACGAGCCCTGCGGAGCGCACGGCCGACGCCGTCAGTTGACCGGTCTCCGACCCCGCCGCATCGAGGTGCTCGGCGAGGGTGTCCCGGCAGGAGGCGGCCGCGGACACCTGGTCCGGTGTGCTCGGGTCCTGCGGTGCGGCGGTCCACCCCGCGTACGCGACGTCGTCGCCGCCGAGCGTGGGCAGCACGACGAGCGCGACGCTGCTCGCCGCGGCCAGTGTGGCGAGCACGAGGCGACGACGACCTCGGACCCGCCGCCGTCCCGGTCCGGCCCCGTCGCTCGGACTCCCGACGCGCGAGCGGTCGACCCCGTGCTCGCGCAGGACGCGTTCGAGCACGGCGTCGGCACGGGCCCGTCGGGGAGCGTCGGGGGCGGAGGGTGCGGGGTCGAGGGACCTGAGGGCCTTCTCGGTGGGTCGGTCGAGTCCGGTGCGGGTCATGGTGTGCGTCCTTCCGCCAGCGCGCTCGGGGAGGGGGACGGCCCCGGGACCGTCGGGTCGAGGTGGCGACGCAGTCGCCGTCGGGCCCGGGTGAGACGCAGCCGCAGTGCCACCGGAGTCACCCCGAGGACCGCGGCGGCGTGGGCGCTCGTGAGGTCCTCCCAGTACGTGAGGGCGAGCACCTCCTGGTCCTCGGCGGACAGCCGTGGCCAGGCCCGGACGAGGTCGAGGCGCCGGGCGAGCACCTCCGGGTCGTCGACGACCGACTCCTGCCCGCCGCGCTCGGTACCGACCCGGACGGCCAGCGCCTCGCGACGCCGCTCGCCGCGGCGGGCCGTGAGCAGGGTGTTCCGGGCTATCCCGAACACCCAGGCGCGGCGGGCGTCGCGGTCCGCGGGCAGGTCGGCGAGCCGCCGCCAGACGACGAGGAGGACGTCGGCGACGACGTCCTCGGCCGCCGACGGCGCGACTCGTCGGCGCACGAAACGCTCGAGGTCGGTGAGCACCGCGTCGTGGAGGTCGCGGAAGAGCTGCGCGTCCTGTGCGTCGTGCCGGCCCCCGGCGTTCTCGTCCACGTCCTCCCCTGTCCGGCAGTGGCAGGAGTGTGTCACCTCCGAGGGCGCGACGCGGCGGGATCGGTCGCTCCGGTCAGTCGGTGACGAGCGGGACGAAGCGGTAGGCGCCGTGCTCGGTGACGGTCGGAGCGTCGTCCCCGTCCTCGCCCTTCACGACCCGCAGCATGACCCCGGCGACGGGGGCGACGAGCACGCCGCCGGGACGCAGCTGGTCGAGGAGCTCGCCCGGGACCTCGGTCGACATCGCCGAGACGAGGATCCGGTGGAAGGGCCCGTCGTCGGGGGCGCCGAGGCGGTGCGGGTCGGCCTCGCGGACGCTCGCCCACGGGACGCCGGCGGCTCCCACGGCGGCCGCGGCGCGGCTCGCGAGGTCCGGGACGAGCTCGACGCCGACGATCCTGCCGGACGCGCCGGTGAGCTCGGCGAGCAGCGCGGTGCTCCAGCCGGACCCGGCGCCGACGTCCAGCACCCGCTGCCCGGGCCGGACGTCGAGCAGCTCGAGCATCGCGCGCACCGTCCGGGGCTGGCTGTTCGTCTGGCCGAACCCGATGGCGAGCGGGCCGTCGGTCCCGGCGTCCCCGACGACCGCCCGGGGCAGGAAGTGCTCCCGGGGCTGGGCGGCGAAGGCGATGTCGAGGGCCCCCGCGGCGGTCCGGCTCACCGGTCCAGGTCGGCGAGGGCGTCGGAGACGGCCCGGTGGAACGTGGGGTAGGCGAGGACCTGTTCGCGCAGGACCGCGGTGGAGATCCGTGCGTGGACGGCGGTGGCGAGCATCGCGAGGATCTCACCGCCCGTCGACCCGACGGCGGTAGCGCCGACGAGGTGCCCGGCGCTCCGGTCCTCGACGACCTTGACGAGCCCGGGCCCGCCGTGGATCCAGCCGCGGGTCCCGAGGGAGCTCGTGACGCCGGTCCGCACGTCGGCCCCGGCGTCCCTCGCCTGCTGCTCGGTCATCCCGACGGCCCCGACCTCCGGGTCGGTGTACGTCGCGCGGGGGACCGCGTGGTAGCTCGCCCAGGGACCGTCGGCCCCGGTGAGGTCACGGACGGCGATGCCCGCCTGGTACATCGACATGTGGGTGAAGGGGCCCTTCGCCGTGATGTCGCCGATGGCCCACAGCTTCTCGCCGGCACGCATCCGCTCGTCGACGTCGACCGACCGGGCCCGCGGGTCGAGCCCGACGGTGTCGAGGCCGATGTCGGCGAGGTTCGGCCGGCGGCCCGCGGCGACGAGCAGCCGGTCGGCGTCGAGCTCGACGTCCGTCCCGCCGTCGTCGGTCACGTGGACGGCGAACCGTCCGTCGGCGTGGGCGACCGACCCGACGGTGGCGCCGGTGAGGAGCTGGATACCCTCGTCGGCGAAGGCGGCGGCGACGACCTCGGAGGCCTCCGGCTCGTCGGCGGGCAGGATGCGCGGGCCGGACTGCACGAGCGAGACCCGGGACCCGAAGCGGGCGTAGGCCTGGGCGAGCTCGGCGCCGATGGGGCCGCCGCCGACGACGACGAGCGAGTTCGGGGCCTCGGTGGCCTGCAGGGCCTCGCGGTTGGTCCAGTAGGGAGTGCCCGCGAGACCGTCGACGGGGGGAGCGGCGGGGGAGGTCCCCGTGTTGAGGACGACCCCGACGGACGCGACGAACCGGGTGCCGCCGACCTCGACGACCCCGGGTCCGGCGAGCCGGCCGTGGCCGCGGACGAACCGCACCCCGGCGTCCTCGAGCCGCTGCACGGCGACGGCGTCGTCCCAGTCGGTCGTCGCCTCCTCGCGGATGCGGCGGGCGACGACGGAGAAGTCGGGGGAGACCTCCGCGCTGCCCGCGTAGGTGCCGACGCGGCGGGCCTCGGCGAGGGTGCCGGCGGCGCGGATCATCATCTTGCTCGGGATGCAGCCGAAGTACGGGCACTCGCCGCCGACGAGCCGTTCGTCGATCCCGACGACGCTCATCCCGGCCTGCGCGGCCTGCGTCGCGACGGACTCGCCGCCGGGTCCGAGGCCGAGGACGACGAGGTCGACGTGCTGGTCATCGCTCATGGGTCCAGCCAAGCACGTCCGTGCAGGTCACGCACGGGTCCCCAGGTCTTTTGGGCAGGAGGTGGGCGGCGCCTACCCTTGAGGGATGCCCGGAGAGTCCGTCTTCCCCGCCCTCGAGCCGCTGCTCGAGCAGGTGAGCAAGCCCATCCAGTACGTCGGGGGCGAGCTCAACTCGACGGTCAAGCCCTGGGACGTCGCCGGGGACGAGACCGTCCGGTGGTCGCTCATGTACCCCGACGCGTACGAGGTCGGCGTCCCCAACCAGGGCGTCATGATCCTCTACGAGGTCCTCAACGAGCGCGAGGACGCCCTCGCCGAGCGCACGTACGCCGTGTGGCCCGACCTCGAGGCGCTCATGCGGGAGCACGGCGTCCCGCAGTTCACCGTCGACGGGCACCGCCCGGTCGGGGACTTCGACCTGCTGGGGCTGTCCTTCGCCACCGAGCTCGGGTACACGAACATGCTCACCGCGCTCGACCTCGCCGGGATCCCGCTCCACGCCCGCGACCGGGACGAGAGCCACCCGCTCGTCGTCGCCGGGGGGCACGCCGCCTTCAACCCCGAGCCGGTCGCCGACTTCGTCGACTGCGCCGTCGTCGGCGACGGCGAGGAGGCCGTCCTCGCGATCACCGACATCGTCGGGGACTGGAAGCGCGAGGGTCGTCCCGGCGGCCGCGAGG
Organism: Phycicoccus avicenniae; assembly: GCF_018139485.1. GTDB lineage: Bacteria > Actinomycetota > Actinomycetes > Actinomycetales > Dermatophilaceae > Phycicoccus > Phycicoccus avicenniae. The sequence goes on along the minus strand of NZ_JAGSNF010000025.1, from coordinate 28,516 downwards.
AGCTACTGCTGCGGCTCGCCCGCACCGGGGGCGTCTACGTCCCGCGCTTCTTCGACGTCGACTACCTGCCCGACGGGCGCATCCGGCGCGTCGCCCCGTCCGCGGCGGGCATCCCGTGGCGGGTCAGCAAGCACACCGTGATGGACCTCGACGCCTGGCCGTACCCGAAGCAGCCGCTCGTGCCGCTCGCGGAGTCGGTGCACGAGCGGATGTCGGTCGAGATCTTCCGCGGCTGCACCCGCGGGTGCCGGTTCTGCCAGGCCGGGATGATCACCCGCCCGGTCCGCGAGCGCTCCATCACCGGCATCGGCGAGATGGTCGAGCAGGGCCTGTCCGCGACCGGGTTCGAGGAGGTCGGCCTGCTGTCGCTGTCCTCGGCCGACCACTCCGAGATCGCCGACCTCACGAAGGGGCTCGCCGACCGCTACGAGGGCTCGAACACCGGCCTGTCGCTGCCGTCGACCCGCGTCGACGCCTTCAACATCGACCTCGCGAACGAGCTGACCCGGAACGGGCGCCGGTCCGGGCTGACCTTCGCCCCCGAGGGCGGGTCGGAGCGGATCCGCAAGGTCATCAACAAGATGGTGTCCGAGGATGACCTCATCCGCACCGTCGCCGCGGCCTACGGTGCCGGCTGGCGTCAGGTGAAGCTGTACTTCATGTGCGGCCTGCCGACCGAGACCGACGAGGACGTCCTCCAGATCGCCGAGCTCGCGAAGAAGGTCATCGAGACCGGCCGCGAGGTGAGCGGCCGCAAGGACATCCGGTGCACCGTCTCGATCGGCGGGTTCGTCCCCAAGCCGCACACCCCGTTCCAGTGGGCCGCGCAGCTCGGCGCCGAGGAGACCGACGCCCGGCTCGAGAAGCTGCGCGACGCCATCCGCTCCGACAAGCGCTTCGGCCGGTCCATCGGCTTCCGGTACCACGACGGCAAGCCCGGTGTCATCGAGGGCCTGCTCTCGCGCGGCGACCGGCGCGTCGGGCGGGTCATCGAGGCCGTGTGGCGCGACGGTGGCCGGTTCGACGGCTGGTCCGAGCACTTCTCCTACGACCGCTGGGTCGCCGCCGCCGAGCGCGAGCTGCCGGCGCAGGGCGTCGACCTCGACTGGTACACCACCCGCGAGCGCGAGGAGTCCGAGGTCCTGCCGTGGGACCACATCGACTCCGGGCTCGACAAGGAGTGGCTCTGGCAGGACTGGCTCGACGCCCTCGACGAGACCGAGGTCGAGGACTGCCGGTGGACGCCGTGCTTCGACTGCGGCGTGTGCCCGCAGATGGGTACCGACATCGAGATCGGCCCGACGGGCAAGACGCTCCTGCCGCTCACCGTCCTCGGCTCCGGCCGGGAGCGGATGGCCGAGCACGCCCACTGACACCCGTCGTCGGGCCTACCGTGGTGCGGTGACCAGCCCGTACCGCGTCGCGCGGCTCGACCCCGACGACCCGGCGGACCTCGCCGACCTCGCCGCGATGCGGACCGCGTGGACCCGGGAACGGACCGAGGGGCTCGAGGAGGGCTTCGCCGACCGGCTCGAGGGCTGGTGGCGACGGCAAGGCGGGGCGCGGCACGCCTGGGTCGCCCGCTCGGCGGACGACGCACCGCTCGGGACGGCGAACCTCCAGGTCTTCGAGCGGATGCCGCGTCCCGGCCTCCCCGACGCGCGGTGGGCCTACGTCGCGAACGTCTGGACCGCACCGGAGCACCGACGGCGTGGGGTCGGACTGCTGCTCATGGGTGAGGTGCTCGGCTGGTGCCGCGAGGAGGGGATGGAGCGGGTCGTCCTCAACCCGAGCGAGGTCTCGCTGCCGCTGTACCGAGGGCTCGGGTTCCGGCCGGCCGACGACCTCATGCGCCTCGACCTCTGACCCGTCGCCCGGGGCGGACGGTCCTTCGGTACGCTCGGGTCCGGTCCGTGGGGGTCACGGACGCACGGGGAGGCGATGCGCCGGTGGGCGCCGGGGAGTGGTTCGTGATGACGAGAGGGACGACGTCGGTCCTCGCCGCCGGCGCCGCTGCGGTCCTCGCCGCGGTGGTCGTGGCGCCGGCCTCGCGGGCGGCCGATCCCGGGGACCTGGAGATCCCGGTCCGCGGCCAGGTCGTCACCCTCGGGTCCCAGCGTGGGGGCACGCCCGGCGTCGTCACCGTCCACCGCGTGGCGCGGACGGAGGACGCGACGGTCGTCTACTGGTCCTTCGGCGTCCCCGAGGGCGCCGAGGGTGGGAACGGCAACCCGCTGGGCGGCAGCACGACCGCCTTCTACGACAGCCTCACGGGCCCCCAGATCGGTGACGTCGGTCTCGTCGACGCCGCGGCAGGGCTCGTGTACCGGCCGCTCGTGGCCGACGACGGATCCGGCCGGTGCGTCTGCCCGGCGAACCAGGCCCTCTACGGGCTGGAGCCCGGCCAGGCCGGGGTGCTCTGGGCCGGGGTCGCCCCGCTGCCGGCGGACGTCACGACCGTCGACGTCGTCATCGCGGAGCAGGTGCTCCCCGACGTCCCCGTCGAGGAGGGACTCCTCGAGCCGGTGGCCGAGGACCAGGACCTCCCGCTCGTCCTCGGGACCGGCTGGCCCGACATCCCGGCCGACGAGCTCGCGGACGCGGCCTCCCTCGACCCGGCGGCCTTCGAGATCACCGAGCGCGTCGCCAACCTCGAGCAGTCGGTGACGACGTCGCAGGAGGAGGTCGACCTCGCCGCCGACGTCCTCTTCGCGAAGGACTCCGCACGTCTCACCCGCCGGGCGGCGTCCACGATCCGCGAGGCCGCGGCCACGATCCGCGACTCGGCCCCCGAGGGGACGAGGCTCACCGTGGTCGGGCACACGGACTCGGACGCCTCCGCGAGCTACAACGACCGGCTCTCGCGGCAGCGGGCCGAGGCGGTCGCGACCGCCCTCGGCCGTGAGCTCGGCGCGGACTACACCCTGCGGACCGAGGGCCGCGGCGAGTCCGAGCCGATCGCCGACAACCGGAGCGAGTCCGGCAAGGCGAAGAACCGCCGCGTCACGGTCTCGTTCGGGAACGGTGGCTGACATGGCCCGTCGACCCCTCCGCACCGCGGCCACCACCCTCGCCGCCCTGCTCGCCGTCGGGCTTCTCGGCGGATGCAGCGGGGACACCCCGACGGAGACCGCACCGACGTCGGACGGCGACGGCACCGCCGCGGACACGTCCGCGGCGAGCCCGAGCCCGTCGTTCACCCCCCGCGACCTCAGCGACAGCGTCCTCGGCGCCACCCTGCCGGAGTCGAGGGGCTCGTCCGACGGGACCGTCGACGGCGCGAGCGCGACCCTGGAGGTCGCCGAGGTCCGCGCCTCGGCGACGGCGACCCTCCTCACGTTCTGGTACTCCGGCGGCGACGCGGCGCCCGTCCGCCGGGGCAACGCCAACTGGGAGACCTTCCCCACCCTCGTCGACACCGACGCCGGGCGGGTGTACGAGCCCCTGACGTACACGGACTTCGAGGGGACGACCCGCTGCCTGTGCACCGACGTGGTGCGCGTCGGGGACCCGCCCCAGGTCCGGACCGCGATGTACCCCGCCCTCCCCGAGGACCTGACCGAGGTCCGGGTGCGCCAGGACGGCTTCGAGGAGCCGATCGTCCTCGAGGTGACGCGCCCGTGACGGCCCGGGGCCCGGGCTCGGCGCCACGACCCTCGTCCTGGCGCTCGCGGCGTGCGGGGCGTCGCCCGAGCCGATGCTCCTCGGCGACTCGATGGCGGGCGCGGCGGTGCCGGTCCTCGAGGTCGAGGGGGCACCGACGGTGTGGGTGTCGTCGCAGGACGGGTCCGACCCGCGCCCCGGCGGGGTGCCGTCGCCGGCGATGTGCCAGGTGACCGGCGGCGGTGTGCCGACCCTCGTCGAGCCCACCGCCTCGAACACGGCCCTCGGGGACACCGACCTCTGGGTGGTCGCCCAGGTCGAGGGGCTGCAGCCGCCGGGGGAGGTCACCTGCGACGGGCCCGGCGTGAAGCACGTCTACGTGGGGGTCCCCTGACGGACGGGCGCGCACGGGACCGCCCGATCCGGGAGGATCGACCCGTGGACGCCCAGCACCGGCCCCGCCCCCGGGTCACCCTCCGCTTCCTCGCCGCCCCGACCGACGCCGGACACTCCGGGTCGGTGTCCGCCGGCCGGGTGCTCGAGTGGATCGACAAGGCGGGGTACGCGGCCGCCGCCGGCTGGAGCGGGACGTACTGCGTCACCGCGTACGTCGGCAACGTCCGGTTCACCCGGCCGGTCGAGGTCGGCGACCTCGTCGAGGTGACCGCGACGGTCGTCCACACCGGCCGCAGCTCGATGCACATCACGGTCGACGTCGCCTCCGGCCAGCCGCGGACGGGCGACCTCGAGCCCGCCACCCGCTGCCTCATCGTCTTCGTCGCGGTCGACGGCGACGGCCGGTCCACGCCGGTCCCGCCGCTCGTGCCGACGACGCTGGCCGAGGAGCTGCAGCAGCGGTGGGCGGTGCGCCGCGCCGACCTGCGGGCCGAGGTCGAGGCCGCGATGGAGCGTCAGGTCTACACCGACGCCGGTACCGCCCCGCGGGTGACGATGCGTTTCCTCGCCGCCCCGACCGACGTCAACTGGGGCGGCAAGGTGCACGGCGGGATCGTCATGCGCTGGGTCGACGAGGCGGCGCACGTCCTCGCCACCCGGTGGTCGGGCGACGCGAACAACGTCGCGATCTTCACCGGAGGGGTCCGCTTCTACCGGCCGCTGCGGATCGGCCACCTCGTCGAGGTCGAGGCCCGGCTGCTCCACACCGGCCGGACCTCGATGCACGTCGGCGTGCACGTCCGCTCCGGCGACCACGCCGACGGCGCGGACTCGATGGAGCTCACGACCTTCTGCCGCACCGTCTTCGTCGGGCTCGACGACGACCGCCGGGCGGTGCCGACCCCGCCGTGGCGCCCGGTCTCGGACGAGGACGCCGCACTCGACGCGCACGCCGTCGAGCTCGTGGCGATCCGGGCGCGCTTCGAGCAGTAGCCCCTCCGGCGGGACCTGGGCAGGCCGTCGGGATTCGGTCCCCGGCCGGGCCCCGCCTACCCTTGCTTGCCATGGCCCGACAGCGCACCCCCGAGGGACCCCCGCCTCCCCCCGCCGTGCAGAAGCTGCGGATCCGCTACGCCAAGCGCGGCCGGCTCCGGTTCTCCTCGACCCGTGACTTCTCCCGGGCCCTGGAGCGGGCGCTGCGACGGGCCGGGGTGCCGATGGCCTTCTCCGCCGGGTTCCACCCGCACCCGCTCATCTCCTACGCCAACGCCGCCCCGACCGGGACGGCCAGCGAGGCCGAGTACTTCGAGATCCGGGTGACCGAGCGGGTCGACACCGACGCCCTGCGGGAGGCGCTCGACGAGGCGCTCCCGGCCGAGCTCGCCGTCGTCGAGGTCGTCGAGGCGGGTCCCGGGACGCTCGCGGACCGGCTCGAGGCCAGCGACTGGCGGATCGTCGTCCGCGGCGCCGAGCGGGCCGCGCTCGAGGAGGCCGTCGCCGCCTACCTCGCGCTCGAGCGGGCCGAGACGACCCGCACCTTCAAGCGCGGACCGAAGACGTTCGACACCCGCGAGCCGGTGTGTCGGATGGTGGTCGAGGGGGTCGACCCCGAGGGGTGTGCGATACTGCGACTGGTCGTACGGCACACCACACCGTCCGTGCGCCCCGACGACGTCCTGACCGCGCTCCACGCAGTCACGGGGTTCGCCCCGCCGGTCCCGCCCCTGGTGACCCGGCTGGCGCAGGGCCCGCTGCTCGAGGGAGAGAGCGGGGTGGCCGACCCACTGGCCACCGACCGGGAAGCCGTCGGCTCCGACCGGTGACGCGCCGCCCGCGCGAGCCGCGCCGGGGTAGCTGCTGACTTCCGTGCGGCACACGCCGCACGATGCGATCGCACACCGCGGTCGGCGTGGACCCGCTCCGGCGGGGGCCGGTGTGGACGTCGGCCGTCGGGTGACGAAAGGAGCCCTCGATGGCTTCGGAGAACGAACCGACCACGCCCGCCACCGTCGAACCGGCGACGACCGACACCGCCGGCGCCACGGACGCCCCCGCCGAGCAGCCGACGGCTGCGCCCGCGAGGAAGGCGACCCGCAAGCGCGCGACGAAGAAGGCCAGCGCCCCCGCCGCCGAGCCGGCGGCGCCCGCCGGACCGGACGACGGGCCCGCCGACGCCGCCGCCACGGACGCCCCCGCCGAGCAGCCGAAGGCCGCGCCCGCGAAGAAGGCGACCCGCAAGCGCGCGTCGAAGAAGGCCGCGAGCCCGGCGGACGAGGCACCCACGGCCGCGTCCACCGACGCAGCCCTCGCCGAGCCGGCCGCAGCGCCCGGCCCCGACGCGGCCACCGGTGCCGCGGAGGCCCCGGCAGCCGGCGGCCCCGGTTTGGGGCTGCTCTTCCAGGCCCCCGACCCGGAGGCCGCCAAGCCCCGACGCCGGGCCAGCGCCCCGGCGCAGAGCCCATCCGAGGCCCCCCGACAGGACCGCTCCGAGGACGAGGCCCCGAACGCGGCGGAGTCGTCCGAGCCCGCCCGGGACGCTGCGGACGACGGCGACGACGCGGACGAGGGCGGCTCGCGCCGCCGGCGCCGCGGCGGCCGCGGACGGCGTGGGCGCAGCCGGTCCGGCGAGGACCAGACCGGTGACGAGCAGGGGTCGGACTCCGACGAGAGCGCCTCCTCGGACGACTCCTCCGACGACGACGGCGAGGGCTCCGGATCCGGCGGCCGCCGTCGGGGACGCCGCTCCGGCCGGTCCAAGGCCGGCTCCGGCGACGCCGGGAACGACCGGGAGAAGGACTCCGGCGACGGCCCCGGCGAGGGCGACTCCGACGACTCCGACGACGACGGCTCGGGCTCCTCGAGCAGCCGCCGTCGCCGTCGCCGCCGTCGCGGCGCGTCCGGGGGCGACTCGGACGACCCGCCCGGCACCGTGACCAAGGTCCGCCAGCCGCGGGCCGACCGCGACGAGCCGACCGCCGTCAAGGGCTCGACCCGCCTCGAGGCCAAGAAGCAGCGCCGCCGCGAGGGCCGGGAGGCCGGGCGACGCCGCACGATCATCACCGAGGCCGAGTTCCTCGCCCGCCGGGAGTCCGTCGAGCGCACGATGGTCGTCCGCGGCCGCGAGGGGCGGACCCAGATCGGCGTGCTCGAGGACGACGTCCTCGTCGAGCACTACGTCTCCCGCGAGACGACCGCGTCGATGGCCGGCAACGTCTACCTCGGCCGCGTGCAGAACGTCCTGCCGTCGATGGAGGCCGCCTTCGTCGACATCGGCAAGGGCCGCAACGCGGTGCTCTACGCCGGCGAGGTCAACTGGGACGCCGCCGGCCTCGAGGCCAACCAGCCCAAGCGGATCGAGAACGCGCTCAAGTCCGGCGACACCGTCCTCGTCCAGGTGACGAAGGACCCGATCGGGCACAAGGGCGCCCGGCTCACCTCCCAGATCAGCCTCCCGGGCCGGTACCTCGTCTACGTGCCGGAGGGCTCGATGACGGGCATCTCCCGCAAGCTGCCGGACACCGAGCGCTCGCGGCTCAAGGGCATCCTCAAGCAGGTCGTCCCGGACAGCGCCGGCGTCATCGTGCGCACCGCGGCCGAGGGCGCCTCCGAGGAGGAGCTGACGGCCGACGTCGAGCGCCTCACGAAGCAGTGGGAGCGGATCAAGGGCAAGGCCGACAAGGCCACCGCGAAGAAGTCCGGCGGCGGGGGAGCGCCCCAGCTGCTCCACGGCGAGCCGGACCTCACGATCCGCGTCATCCGCGACGTCTTCACCGAGGACTTCACGAAGCTCGTCGTCTCCGGCGACAAGGCGTGGTCCGAGGTGAGCGAGTACGTCGAGGACGTCGCGCCCGACCTCGCGCAGCGCCTGACCCGGTGGACCGACGAGCAGGACGTCTTCGCCGCGCACCGGATCGACGAGCAGATCGCCAAGGCGATGGACCGCAAGGTCTGGCTGCCCTCCGGTGGGTCGCTCGTCATCGACCGCACCGAGGCGATGACCGTCGTCGACGTCAACACGGGCAAGTTCGTCGGTTCGGGCGGCAACCTCGAGGAGACGGTGACGAAGAACAACCTCGAGGCCGCGGAGGAGATCGTCCGCCAGCTGCGGCTGCGCGACATCGGCGGCATCATCGTCATCGACTTCATCGACATGGTCCTGGAGTCCAACCGCGACCTCGTCGTCCGCCGCCTCCTAGAGTGCCTCGGGCGGGATCGCACGAAGCACCAGGTCGCCGAGGTCACCTCGCTCGGGCTCGTCCAGATGACCCGCAAGCGGGTCGGCTCGGGCCTCATCGAGGTCTTCTCCGAGGCGTGCGAGCACTGCTCCGGGCGCGGCATCGTCGTGCACGCCGAGCCGGTCGAGAAGACCAACGGCGGCGGTGACTCCGGCGGTGGCCGCGGTCGTGGCCGGCGCGGCGGGTCCGGTGGATCCGGCAACGGTGGCTCGAATGGCCCCAGCGGCTCCGGTGGCAAGGGCTCCGGCTCGAACGGGTCCTCCGGCGGCGGGTCCGGGCAGGCCGAGGAGCACCCCGAGCGCTCCGGCCCCACCGCGGCGCAGATCGCCGCCGCCGCCCACGCGGCCGCCATCAAGCACACCGAGCACGGCGACGTCGTCGTCGACCCGGACGCGGTCGGTGCCGCGGCCGTCGAGGCCGCCGACACCGCGCCGAAGGACCCGCCGGTCGAGGCGGCCCCTTCGCCGGACCCCGGCGCCACGACGGCCCCCGCCGAGGCGACGCCCCCCACCGACGTCCCCGAGCCCGTCGCCGAGCAGCCGGTCGTGCCTCCGGCGCTCCCGGTCAGCGAGCCGGAGCCCGAGCAGCCGCGCCGCCGCCGCAAGCGCGGGCGCGTCGTCGCCCCGGCGGGTCCGCCGCAGGGCGGCGAGGCCGGTGACGCCCCGGCGGCCGAGGCGGACGCACCGGCCGAGCCCGACAGCGACGGGTCCTGACCTCAGGGTGGGCGGGCCCGCCTGATTTGGAGGGGCCCGCCGCCCGCCGGTACGCTGGTGGGTCGGTGCGCCCACCGCGTCGGTGTCCCGTGTCGTCCACGGGGTCGCTATCGGCCGGTCACGAGCGAGCGCACCCGAACAGGAAGTGAGTACGAACGTGTACGCGATTGTGCGCGCAGGCGGTCGCCAGGAGAAGGTCTCCGTGGGCGACACCCTGCTCATCGACAAGCAGACCGGCCAGGCCGGCGACACCATCCGGCTGCAGCCGCTCCTCGTCGTCGACGGCGGCTCGGTCACCAGCGACGCCTCCAAGCTCGCGAAGGTCACCGTCACCGCGGAGGTCGTCAAGCCCGCCAAGGGCCCCAAGATCACGATCCTCAAGTACAAGAACAAGACCGGCTACCGGAAGCGCCAGGGCCACCGCCAGCCGCTCACCCAGGTCAAGATCACCGCGATCGACGCCTGAGCCCACGCTCGGACCTCACGGACAGGACAGACAGACATGGCACACAAGAAGGGTGCGTCCTCGACCCGCAACGGTCGTGACTCGAACGCACAGTTCCTCGGCGTCAAGCGCTTCGGCGGCCAGACCGTCAAGGCGGGCGAGATCCTCGTCCGTCAGCGCGGCACCCACTTCCACCCGGGCGACGGCGTCGGCCGGGGCGGCGACGACACGCTCTTCGCGCTCGTCCCCGGAGCGGTGACCTTCGGCAGCAAGCGCGGACGCAAGACCGTGAACATCACCCCGGCCGCGGAGACCGCCGCCGCCGAGTGAGCCGTGCCGGGCCGTCGCCCGGCACCACGCACCACGCCGCCGAGGGGCGGGCCGGCTGAACGGCCCGCCCCTCGACGCATCCCCACCCGCACCCCAGGAGCAACCCCCATGGCGACCTTCGTCGACCGCGTCGTCCTCCACGTCACCGCGGGCAACGGCGGCCACGGGGTCGCCTCCGTCCGCCGCGAGAAGTTCAAGCCGCTCGGCGGCCCCGACGGCGGCAACGGCGGGCGGGGCGGCTCGGTCGTCCTCGAGGTCGACCCGCAGTCGACGACGCTCATCGACTACCACCACAGCCCGCACCGCCGCGCCGACAACGGCAAGCCCGGCGCCGGTGACGAGCGCAACGGCGGCGACGGGGGCGACCTCGTCCTCCCGGTGCCCGAGGGGACGGTCGTCAAGGACGCCGCCGGCGACGTCCTCGCCGACCTCGTCGGTCCGGGCGCCCGCTTCGTCCTCGCCCAGGGCGGTCGTGGCGGGCTCGGCAACAAGGCGCTCGCGAGCCCGCGCCGCAAGGCGCCGGGGTTCGCGCTGCTCGGCGAGCCGGGGGAGAGCCGCGACGTCGTCCTCGAGCTGAAGTCGCTCGCCGACGTCGCCCTCATCGGGTTCCCGTCGGCGGGCAAGTCCTCGCTCGTGTCCGTGCTGTCGGCGGCGAAGCCGAAGATCGCCGACTACCCGTTCACGACCCTCGTCCCGAACCTCGGCGTCGTCACCGCCGGCGCCGAGCGGTACACCGTCGCCGACGTCCCCGGCCTCATCCCGGGGGCGAGCCAGGGCAAGGGCCTCGGCCTGGAGTTCCTCCGGCACGTCGAGCGCTGCTCGGTCCTCGTCCACGTCGTCGACTGCGCGACGCTCGAGCCGGGCCGCGACCCGCTCACCGACCTCGACGTCATCGAGGACGAGCTCGCCGCCTACGTCACCGACGACAGCCTCGGCGGCCGGCCGCTGTCCGAGCGCACCCGCGTCGTCGTGCTCAACAAGGCCGACGTCCCGGACGCCCGCGACCTCGCCGAGATGGTCCGCCCGATGCTCGAGGAGCGTGGCCTCGAGGTGCACGTCGTCTCCGCGGTCGCCCACCAGGGCCTCAAGGAGCTGACCTTCGCCCTCGCCCGACACGTCGCCGCCGCCCGCGCCGAGACCGAGCGCGAGGCCGCCGAGCAGCCCCGACCGCGCATCGTGCTCCGGCCGAAGGGCGTCGACGACAGCGGGTTCCTCGTCCGCCGGGAGAACACCCCGGACGGCGAGGTCTTCCGCGTCGTCGGCGAGCGGCCCACCCGCTGGGTGCGCCAGACCGACTTCTCCAACGACGAGGCCGTCGGCTACCTCGCCGACCGGCTCACCCGGCTCGGGGTCGAGCAGCAGCTGCTCGAGGCCGGGGCGGTCAGCGGGTCCACGGTCCTCATCGGCCCGGAGGACGACGCCGTCGTCTTCGACTGGGAGCCGACGATGAGCGCCGGGGCCGAGCACCTCACCGGCCCGCGCGGCACCGACCTGCGGCTCGGGGAGTCCACCCGCAAGACCCGCGGGGAGAAGCGCGAGGAGTTCCACTCCCGCAAGGACGCCCAGACCGCGGCCCGCGACGAGCTCGCGGCCGAGCGCCGGGCCGGCCGGTGGACCGGCGGCGAGGACGACGCGTGAGCGGGCACCGCGCGTGACCACACGCGGCGCTGAGAGGGGCCCGGCGACGAGCGACGCCGCCGCCGGGCTGCGTGACTCGCTGCGCGGCGCCGGGCGGCTCGTCGTCAAGGTCGGCTCGTCGTCGCTGACGAGCGCCGACGGCGGAGCCCTCGACGTGGACGCCCTCGGCGCGCTCGTCGACGTCCTCGCCGCGCGCCGGCTCGCCGGTGACCAGGTCGTCCTCGTCTCCTCCGGGGCCATCGCCGCCGGGATCGGCCCGCTCGGGCTGACCCACCGGCCCACCGACCTCGCGACCCAGCAGGCCGCCGCGAGTGTCGGCCAGGGTGCGCTCGTCGCCGCCTACCAGGCGGCCTTCGCCCGGCACGGGCTCAGCGTCGGGCAGGTCCTGCTCACCGCGGACGACACGACCCGCCGCAGGCACTGGACGAACGCCCGGCGCACCCTGGAACGGCTGCTCGACCTCGGCATCGTCCCCATCGTCAACGAGAACGACACCGTCGCGACCCACGAGATCCGGTTCGGCGACAACGACCGGCTCGCGGCCCTCGTCGTCGACCTCGTCGGCGCCGGTGGGCTCGTGCTGCTCACGGACGTCGACGCGCTCTACGACGGGCCGCCGTCCCAGGGCGGCTCCCGACGGGTGCCCTACGTCGGGACGAGCGAGGACCTCGACGCCGTGACGATCGGCGGGACCGGGTCCTCGGTCGGGTCCGGGGGGATGGTGACGAAGGTTGAGGCGGCCGGCATCGCCGGCACCGCGGGCGCCCCGACGCTGCTCACCCGCCTCGCCGACCTCGCGGGGGCGCTCGCCGGCGAGGACCGTGGCACGCTCTTCGCGCCGGCCGCTGCGACGACCGGCTCCCGCAAGCGCTGGCTCGCGCACGCGACGACCGCGCGGGGACGGCTCGTCCTCGACGACGGCGCCGTGCGGGCGGTCACCGAGCGGCGCACCTCCCTGCTGCCCGCCGGGGTCACCGACGTCGTCGGCACCTTCGCCGCGGGCGACCCGGTCGACGTCTGCGCCCCCGACGGCCGGGTCGTCGCCCGCGGTCTCGTCACGTACTCCTCCGGCGAGCTGCCGCGGATGCTCGGCCGCTCGACGAAGGACCTCGCCCGCGACCTCGGGCCGGGCTACGAGCGCGAGGTCGTCCACCGTGACGACCTCGTCGTCCTCTGAGCGGGGCGACCGTGCCCGCCGTCCCGCCGCGCACCGACGAGGACGTCCCCGCGTTCTGGCGGGCGCTCGGTCTGCCGGGCCTCTACGACGTCCACGTCCACTTCCTCCCGCCGCGGATCCAGCGCGCCGTGTGGGCGGTCTTCGACGACGCCGGCCCGAAGATCGGCCGCCCCTGGCCCATCCGGTACCGCGGGAGCGTGCAGGAGCGGGTCGAGCACCTGCGGGCGATGGGGGTGCGCCGCTTCGGGACGCTGCCGTACGCGCACAAGCCCGGCGTCGCGACCTTCCTCAACGACTGGGCCCGCACGTTCGCCGGCGAGGTGCCGGAGGCCCTGTGGTCCGCGACGCTCTACCCCGAGCCGGAGGCGGCGCGCTACGTCCCCGACCTCGTCGCGGCGGGCGCGCAGGTCTGGAAGGTGCACGTGCAGGTCGGAGAGTTCGCCCTCGACGACCCGCTGCTCGACCCCGCGTGGGAGGTGCTCGCCGCCGCCGGCACCCCGGTCGTCGTCCACGCGGGGTCCGGGCCGGTCGGCAACGCCTTCACCGGGCCGGTCCCGCTGCGCCGGGTCCTCGAGCGGCACCCGCTCCTCACCGTCGTCGTCGCCCACCTCGGGGCGCCGGAGTACGCGGGGTTCCTCGACCTCGCCGAGCGGTTCGAGCGGACGCACCTCGACACGACGATGGTGTGGACCGACTTCTTCTCGGCGATCGAGGAGGCGGGGGCCTTCCCGGACGACCTCCTGCCCCGGCTCGCCGACCTCGGCCCGAAGGTGCTCCTCGGGTCGGACTTCCCGACGATCCCGTACCCGTACGCCCACCAGCTCGAGGCGCTCGCACGGCTGCGTGACCGGGAGCCCCGGCTCGACGACGCGTGGCTGCGCCAGGTGTGCTGGGAGACCCCGCGCCGGCTCGTCGAGGGCGCCTGACCTCCGGCCCCTCCGGCGCCGGCGGTCGGGCGGGGTCAGTGCAGGCGCTCGACCTCGAACTGCATCCGCGGGGTCGCGATCGTCTCCTGGCTCTGGACGAGCTGCAGCTCGCGCCGGCCGGACCGGTGCGTCGTCTCCAGGAGGTCGAAGACGCTCGAGACGGTGCGCCCGAGCGCCACGCCCGCGTCACCCGTCTCGAGCAGGTGCGCGGTGAAGAGCGCGGCGGTGACGTCGCCCGACCCGTTGGCCTTGAGCGGCAGCCGCGGCGTCCGCACGATCCACGCACCGTCCCCGTGGACGGCGAGCATCTCGATGGTGTCCTCCGGCCGGTCCGGGCGCAGGACGCTCGTCACGAGCACCGTCGAGGGGCCCATCGCGCGGGCCGCCTCGACGGAGGCGAGCGTGGAGTCGAGGTCGTCCGGCTCGGTCCCGGTGAGGAAGCCGAGCTCGAACTGGTTCGGGGTGATGAGGTCGGCCTGCGGGACGACCTTCTCGCGCAGGAGCACCGGGATGGCGGGGTGGACGAAGCAGCCGGACGTCGCGTTGCCCATCACCGGGTCGCAGGCGTAGATCGCCGACGGGTTCGCGGCCTTGGTCCGGGCGACGGCGTCGAGGACCACCTCGCCGATCTGCTCCCCGCCCTGGTAGCCGGACAGGACCGCGTCGACCTCGCCGAGCGCGCCGCGCTCCTCGACCCCGGTGACGACCTCGCGCACGTCCTCCGGCGGCATGAGCGGGCCGCGCCAGGCGCCGTAGCCGGTGTGGTTCGAGAAGTGGACGGTGTGCACCGGCCACACCTCGACGCCGAGGCGCTGGAGCGGGAATACCGCCGCGGAGTTGCCGACGTGGCCGTACGCGACGGAGGACTGGATGGAGAGGATCGTCGTCACCGCGCCATCCTCGCACCGGACGCCGCCGCGACGCACGGCCGCTCCGTCCTACGCTGACGCCATGGCCGAGCACACCGCCGTGGACCCCGCCGACGTCGAGGCCGTCCGGACCGCCGCCGAGGGCGCCGGCGCCGCCTCCCGGCGTCTTGCCCTCCTGTCGCGGGCCGAGAAGGACGCCGCGCTGCACGTCCTCGCGGACGCCCTCGACGCCGCGACCGAGGAGGTCGTCGCCGCGAACGCCCTCGACCTCGAGCGGGGCGCGCAGCAGCGGATGGCCGAGAGCCTGCGCGACCGGCTGCGGCTCGACCCGGACCGCGTCGCCGCCGTCGCCGGGGCGCTGCGCGACGTCGCCGGCCTGCCCGACCCGGTCGGGGAGGTCGTGCGCGGCTCGACCCTCGCCAACGGCCTGCAGATCCGCCAGGTGCGGGTGCCGATGGGCGTCGTCGGGATGATCTACGAGGCCCGCCCGAACGTCACGGTCGACGCCGCCGGCCTCGGTCTGAAGTCCGGCAACGCCGTCCTCCTGCGCGGTGGCAGCGCCGCCGCCGAGACCAACGGCGCCCTCGTCGGCGTCCTCCGGACGGCCCTCGAGGGGCACGGCCTGCCCGCGGACGCCGTGACGCTCCTCGAGGGCGGGCACGGGGTCGTCCGGGCGCTCATGACGGCCCGCGGCCTCGTCGACCTCCTCATCCCGCGGGGTGGGGCCGACCTCATCGAGGCCGTCGTCACCGGCTCGACCGTCCCGGTCATCGAGACCGGCGTCGGCAACTGCCACGTGTACGTCGACGCCGCGGCCGACCTCGACCGTGCGCTCGCCATCGCCGTCAACAGCAAGACGCACCGGCCGAGCGTCTGCAACGCCGCCGAGTCCCTCCTCGTCCACCGGGACGTCGCCGCGGCCTTCCTGCCGCGGGTGCTCCCGGCGCTCGCCGCCGAGGGCGTCACGCTGCACACCGACGACGTCGCAGGGGAGAGGGCCGCGGCCGCCGGGGTCGTGCACGACGCCGTGACCGACGAGCACTTCGCGACGGAGTTCCACGGCCTCGAGATGGCCGTCGGGGTCGTCGACGACCTCGACGCCGCCCTCGCCCACATCCGCCGGCACGGGTCGGGGCACACCGAGGCGATCGTCACCGAGGACCGGGCGGCCGCCCGCCGGTTCACCGCCGAGGTCGACGCCGCCGCCGTCATGGTCAACGCGAGCACCCGGTTCACCGACGGCGGCGAGTTCGGGTTCGGCGCGGAGATCGGCATCTCGACCCAGAAGCTGCACGCCCGCGGGCCGATGGCGCTGCCGGAGCTCACGACGACGAAGTGGGTCGTCGAGGGGGACGGCCAGGTCCGGACCTGACCGCGTCGTCCGGGTCGGACGCGTCTGGCGCCGCCGACGCGGCCCGCCCGGCGGGCGGTCAGCCGCCCGTGCCGCCCGAGGCGTCCCGCCGGGGGAGCGGGGTGACCCGGGCGTCGGCGCGCTCCTCGCCGCCGGTGAGGCTGTCGTGCGCGACGAAGTACGTCGGACGGGCCTGCAGCGCCGCGTAGGTGCGCCTCACGTACTCCCCGAGGATGCCGAGGGCGAGCAGCTGCACGGCGCCGACGGCGGCGACGACGACCACCGTCGAGGTCCAGCCGGGGAGGGTGTTGCCGAGGAGCATCGCGGCCACGGCGTACACGAGGACGGCGAGCGCCGCGACGCCGCCGAGGAGGCCGAGCCACGTCGCGAACCGCAGCGGGGCGATGGAGAACCCGGTGACCCCGTCGACGGCGAGCCGGAGCATCTTGCCGAGGGGGTACTTCGAGTCGCCCGCTGCCCGCTCGGCCCGGGTGTAGCCCACGGAGGCGCTGGGGAAGCCGAGGGCGGGGACGACGAGCCGCAGCACCCGGTTCTGCTCCGGGAGGGCGTTGACGGCGTCGACGGTGGCCCGGGACATGAGCCGGAAGTCGCCGGCGTCGACCCGGGAGTCGACGTCGGACAGGGCACGGATGGAGCGGTAGAAGGCGCGGGCGGTGACCCGCTTGAAGGCGGTGTCGCTCGAGCGGTCCTCCCGCACCCCGTAGACGACGTCGACGTCCTGCTCGCGGGCGACGGCGAGCATCTCGGCGATGGTCTCCGGCGGGTCCTGCAGGTCGGCGTCGATCGTCACGACGTAGCGCCCCCGGGCCCGGTCCAGGCCCGCGGAGATGGCGGCCTGGTGGCCGGCGTTGGCCCGCAGCCGCACGACCCGCACGGCGTCCCACTCGCGGCGCAGCCGCTGGAGCAGGACGGGGGTCGCGTCGCTCGAGCCGTCGTCGACGCAGAGGATCTCGTACGTGACGCCCCAGGCCTCGGCGAGCGGGCGGAGGCGGTCGACGAACAGGGGGATGACGTCCTGCTCGTCGTACATCGGGACGACGACCGACAGCTCCGGCTCCGGCATGCGCCCAGGGTAGGCGTCGCGGCGCCCGGCATCGACCCGTTCGGGCGGGTGGGGGAGGTCCCACCCGACCCCCGAGGTGCGGCCGGAGGGCCCCCGAGTACGAGACCGGGGGCCCTCGGCCGGCGGCGGAACCACCGGCCCGCGGGCCGGTGGACCCTTGCGGCGAGCCGCACGAGGTGAACCACGCGACGATGGTGCCGCCCCGAGGGACGGACTTCTCCCGGGCCGTCGGCCGCGGTACCCGCGCCGTCGCACGCGGCGTGCACCCCCCGAGGGCGGCGCACGGCCTGCGCCCGTCTCCGGGACGCAGGGCGTCGTACCGTTATCCGATCGACCCACCCCTGGGCGTCACGGGCACGGACCGTTCTCGGGGTCCGGGCCTGCTCCGCGCAGCGGGCGTGGGGACTGTTCTAGCCGTCCGGCGAGGGTCGTCGCAACCTGTTCGGGGGGTTTTCCGGCGTCGTCGGTCCGGGCGGCGTGTCGTCCACAGGCCGCCGCGCACGACACCCCCGTCGTGCACAGCCCTGTGGACGAAATCGGTGGACAGCCACCCGGTAGGCTGACCGCCATGTCGAGCATCGTCGTCGCCCTCGCCGCGGCCGAGGAGGCCGGCGGTACCGAGCTGCCGCTGCCCGCGTGGAGCATCGGGCTCATCGCCCTCCTGGTCTTCCTCGCCCTCCTCGGGGTCACCTGGTCCTTCCGGGGCACCCACCACAAGTACGCCCCGCCCGCCCAGGGTGCCAAGGGCGCCGCCGAGGGCGGGACGAGCGACGCCCCGCACTGGCCCGAGCACACGGACCACCACTGAGCGAGCGCCGCGTGCGGCTCGGGGTGATGGGCGGCACGTTCGACCCCATCCACCACGGCCACCTCGTCGCGGCGTCGGAGGTGCAGTCCCTCCTCGGGCTCGACGAGGTGCTCTTCGTCCCGACCGGCCGGCCGTGGCAGAAGGCCGAGTCCGACGTCACGCCGGCCGAGCACCGCTACCTCATGACCGTCGTCGCGACCGCCTCGAACCCCCGGTTCACCGTCTCCCGGGTCGACCTCGACCGGGAGGGGGCGACGTACACCGTCGACACCCTGCGCGACCTGCGGGCCGCCCGCCCCGACGCCGAGCTGTTCTTCATCACCGGCGCCGACGCCCTGGCCCAGATCCTGTCGTGGAAGGACGCCGACGACCTCTGGGACCTCGCCCACTTCGTCGGGGTCACCCGCCCCGGGTACCCGCTCAGCGAGTCGGGGCTGCCCGAGGACCGGGTCACCCTCCAGGAGGTCCCCGCGATGGCGATCTCCTCGACCGACTGCCGCGAGCGGGTCCGGGACGGCCACCCGGTCTGGTACCTCGTCCCCGACGGCGTCGTCCAGTACATCTCGAAGCACCACCTCTACACAGGAGCACCGTGACCGCCACCGACCGCGCCCTCGAGCTGGCCCGCGCCGCGGCGACCGCCGCGTCCGACAAGCTCGCCACGACCATCACCGGGATCGATGTCTCGGACCAGCTCGCGCTGACCGACGTCTTCGTCATCGTCTCCGCCGAGTCCGAGCGCCAGGTCGGCTCGATCGTCGACGAGGTCGAGGACGTCCTGCGCGAGCGCGGGGCCAAGCCCGTCCGCCGGGAGGGCCAGCGCGACGGCCGCTGGGTCCTCATCGACTTCAGCGACATCGTGGTCCACGTCCAGCACGACGAGGAGCGCGAGTTCTACGAGCTCGAGCGGCTGTGGAAGGACTGCCCGGCGATCGACCTCGGCGTCGTCGGGACCGAGCAGGGCGGACGGTGAGCGCCGGCGCGGGTCCGCGCCGGGTCGTCGTCCTGCGCCACGGCGAGACGACGTACAACGCCGCCGGGGTGTGGCAGGGGCAGCTGGACAGCCCGTTGTCCGACCTCGGCGTGCAGCAGGCCGAGGCGGCCGGTGCGGCCGTCGCCGCCCTCGGCCCCGCCCGGGTCGTGACCTCGGACCTGCAGCGCGCCCGGCGGACCGGCGAGAGCGTCGCCGCCGCGGCCGGTGTCCCGATCACCGAGGACGTCCGGCTCCGCGAGATCCACGCCGGGTCCTGGCAGGGGCTGACGAACGACGAGATCGTGGCCCGCTGGCCCGACGAGCACGCCCGCCTGCGGGCCGGGGAGGACGTCCCGCGTCCCGGCGGCGGGGAGTCCCTGGCCGACGTGCGGCGCCGCACCGGCGCGGCGATCGAGGACGCGCTCGCGGCGACGGCGGCGGGGGAGTGCGTCGTGCTGTCGACCCACGGGGCGGCGGGCCGGGCGGCCGTGTCGTGGCTGCTCGGGATCGAGGTCATGGACGCCTGGCGGATGCTCGGGGCGCTCGGCAACTGCCACTGGGGCGAGGTCGTCGAGGGGGCCCACGGCTGGCGGCTGCGGACGTGGAACGTCACCGGCGCGCCGGGCCCGGCGGACGGGACCTTCGTGCCCTGAGGCCGATTTGGGGGAGCGGTTCGGGCGTGGGTAGACTCCACGTCGCCCCTTCGGGGGCATCCCACTCGGGGCTGTAGCGCAGTTGGTAGCGCACCTCCATGGCATGGAGGGGGTCAGGGGTTCGAATCCCCTCAGCTCCACGTGGTCGAACGGGCCCGGCGAGTACTCGCCGGGCCCGTTCCTCGTTCCCGGGCTCGTCCGTGGGGGCCGGCCGCGTCGCGTGGAGGATCCCCGGGGCGTGGACCCCGAGGATCCTCCACGCGGGCGGTTGCAGTCCGGGGGAGACGGGGGCGCCGGGTGACGCCGACCGGTCAGCCGGGCCAGACCCCGCTCGTGCCGCGGCGGTGGCTGCCGAGCAGGTGGGTGTCGACGATGCCGAGCGCCTCCATGAGGGCGAACATCGTCGTCGGGCCGACGAAGGTGAACCCGTGCCGCTTGAGGGCCTTCGACAGCGCGACCGACTCCGGCGAGGTCGTCGGTACCTCGGCGAGGGCGCGCGGACGCGGGGTGTCGGCCGGTCGGAAGGACCACACGAACGCCGCGAGGTCGCCGTCGGGGTGCTCGCGCAGGGCCACCGTCGCGCGGGCGTTCGTCACCGTCGCGAGGACCTTGGCGCGGTTGCGGACGATGCCCGCGTCGCCGAGCAGCCGGGCGACGTCGGTGTCGTCGTAGCCGGCGACGACGTCCGGGTCGAAGCCGTCGAACGCCGCGCGGAACGCCGGCCGCTTGCGCAGGATCGTCGCCCAGGACAGCCCGGACTGGAACGCCTCGAGGGAGAGCCGCTCGAACACCCCGCGCTCGTCGCGGACCGGCATCCCCCACTCGGTGTCGTAGTAGTCGCGCAGCAGGGGGTCGGTGGCGGCCCAGCGGGGCCGGGCGAGGCCGTCCTCGCCGACGACGACGTCGCTCATCGGGCGGGTCCCCGGCGCAGCGTGACGACGGGGACCTCGGGGGCGGCGGCCACGCGCACCGGCGGTCCCCAGGCGCCGACGCCGCGGGAGGTGACGACCGTCGTGCCGGCGACGACCTCGACCCCGTCGACCGCGGGCTGCTGGAGCGGCACGAGGTACCGCAGGGGCCACAGCTGGCCGCCGTGGGTGTGCCCGGACAGCTGCACGTCGACGCCACGGCCCTCGACGTCGAGCGCCTGCCGCGGTTGGTGCGCCGCGAGCAGCGCGAACTCGTCGGGGTCGACGTCCTCGAGCGCGGCCTCGACGTCCGGCGAGAAGGTGCCCGTGCCCTCGAGGTCGTCGAGGCCAACGAGGCGGATCGCGGCGCCGTCCCTGCCGACCCGGACGGACTCGTCGCGCAGGACGGTGAGGCCGAGGCGCTCGAACTCCGCGACCCAGCCCGCGGCGCCGGTGTACATCTCGTGGTTGCCGGTCGTCGCGAACACCCCGAGCGGTGCGGTGAGCCCGGCGAGGGGAGCGATCTCGGCGGCGTACCGCTCGGCGGGCCCCTCGACGAGGTCGCCGGCGACGACGACGAGGTCGGGACGCGCCCCCTGGACGAGGTCGACGACCCCCTGGGTGAACCCGGCCCCGCGCACGGCCCCGGCGTGGATGTCGGTGACGAGGGCCACGCGCAGGCCGTCGAGCTCCGCGGGCAGCGTGGGGGAGGCGACCTCGTACTCGGTGAGCGACGGCCGGGCCGCGGCCGCCACCCCGTACCCCGTGACGACGACGGTGACCGCGACGACGAGCAGCGAGCCCACCCGGTTGAGCCGACGACGGGCGGCCGCACCGTGGTCCTGCCGCCGGCGCACGAGCCAGGTCCCGACGCTCACGAGCCACACCGACCCGAGACCGAGCGCGAGGTAGAGGCACGCCGCGAGGAAGGTCTGCCCGACCCAGGCGAACGGCCGCATCGTCGCGGGGGACCAGGCGGCCCCCCACCCGTCGAGACCGACGGGGACGAGCGCGGCGAGCCCGACGAGGACGAGCGCGACGACGACCCGCACGGGCACCGGCCACCGGGGCGCGACCGCGAGCCGGTGCCAGAGGAACAGGACGAAGCCGGCCGTCACGGCGAGGGGTGCCACCACGGCGAGCACACTCATGGGCGGCATCGTCGCACGCGGCCCCGACACCTACGGTGGACCCCGTGACCCGCGACCCGATGGCCCCGCAGCCGCTCGACGTCGACGTCCTCGTCGTCGGCGCCGGCATCTCGGGCGTCGGCACGGGGGCCCGGCTCGCCATGCACCGTCCCGACCTGACGTGGGCGGTCGTGGAGGCGCGCGAGGACCTCGGCGGCACGTGGGACCTCTTCCGCTACCCCGGGGTCCGCTCGGACTCGGACATGTTCACCCTCGCCTACCCGTTCCGGCCGTGGACGGGGGAGCGCTCCATCGTCACCGGCGAGGAGATCCTGCGCTACGTCCGCGAGACGGCCCACGCGTACGGGGTCGACGCCCGCCTGCACCTCGGTCAACGGGTCACCGACCTCGCGTGGGACTCCGGCGAGCGGTGCTGGCGGGTGACGGCGGTCCGTGCCGACGGCGAGGTCCTCACCCACCGGGCCCGGTTCGTCCACCTCGCCACCGGCTACTACTCCTACGACGAGCCGCACGACGCCGGCATCGCCGGCCTCGACACCCTCGACGGCGACGTCGTGCACCCCCAGCACTGGCCACCCGACCTCGAGGTCGCGGGCCGCCGGGTCGTCGTCGTCGGCAGCGGCGCGACGGCCGTCACCCTCGTCCCCGCCCTCGTCCGGAGGGGCGCGGCCCACGTGACGATGCTGCAGCGCAGCCCCGGCTACGTCGCCGCCCTCCCCTCGCGCGACCCGGGGGCCGCGAGGCTGGGCCGCGTCCTGCCCGAGGACGTCGCGGGGCGGGCCGTCCGGGTCCGGAACGTCGTGGCGTCCGGGCTGTCCTACGCGGCGCTTCGCCGCTTCCCGGGGGCCGGGCGGCGCGTGCTGCGCCGCCGGCTGCTCGGGCGGCTGCCGGCGGGCTACCCCGTCGACACCCACTTCGGGCCGCGGTACGACCCGTGGGACCAGCGGCTGTGCGTGACACCCGACGGGGACCTCCTCGACGCGCTGTCCACCGGAGCGGCCCAGGTCGTGACGAGCGCGCTGGACCGGGTCGTGCCCGAGGGGGTCCGGCTCGTCGACGGCTCGGTCCTGGACGCCGACGTCGTCGTCACCGCGACGGGGCTGCGGCTCCAGGTCGCCGGCGGCGCCGACATCACCGTCGACGGCGAGCCCGTCGAGGTCGGCGAACGCTGGGTCCTGCGCGGCTGCATGCTGTCCGGCGTGCCGAACCTGTCCCTCGCCGTCGGGTACGTCAACGCGAGCTGGACGCTGCGCTCGGACCTCACCGCCCGGTGGGTCACCGGGCTCCTCGGCTGGATGGACCGCCGCGGGCTCACGGTCGCCACGCCCCGGTGGGACGGCTCGGGGGACGAGGCCCGGCCGCTGCTGCCGCTCATGGCGGGCTACGTCCGCCGCGGCGCGCACCTGCTGCCGCGCCAGGCCGGGCGGCGCCCGTGGCGGGTCGTCCAGAGCTACCCGCGGGACGTCCTCGAGATGCGCCGCGGCGGGTACGCCGAGGGCCTGGACGTGCGCTGACCGCAGATCGGTCCAATCCACGGGGCGGACCCTCCCGAACCCCTGACGCCGACGGGAGCTGCCTCACGGCGTGGAACGGCGTCGTCCCTCCCGCACCGGCGAGACGAACGGAGACGATCCATGCGAAAGTCCATCCCCGCAGCAGCCGCCCTCGCCCTCGGGGCCTTCCCGCTCGCCGCCCTCCCGGCGTCGGCCGCGGACGGCACCTACACGGCGAACCTCACCCAGCTCAACGACTCCGGGGTGACGAGCACGGCGATGGCGACGCTCGACGGGAACACCCTGGACATCTCGATCGAGAGCCAGGGCCTGCTCGCGGGCTCGCCCCACGCCCAGCACATCCACATCGGTGGCATGGGCCAGTGCCCGAGCAACGACGACGAGGGCAGCGGCGCCGACGGGGCCCTGCAGGTCAGCGACGCCGCCGACCAGTACGGCATGATCGGCGCCTCGCTGACGACCGAGGGCGACACCAGCCCGGACAGCGGACTGGCCGTCGACCGCTTCCCGGTCGGTGACGACTCCTACCAGCGCAGCTTCGAGGTGAGCGACGACGTCGCCGCGGCGATCGAGGACGGCACCGCCGTCGTCGTCCTGCACGGTGTCGACCAGAACGGCAGCGGCGAGTACGACGGCGAGGTCATGTCCGACCTCGACGACTCCCTCCCGGAGGAGGCCACCAACCCGGCCGCCTGCGGCGTGCTCACCGCCGGCCAGATGACCGAGATGCCCGGTGGCGGCGTCGAGACCGGTGGCGGCTCCACGGCCGGCATGGAGGAGGCCGGCCTCGCGGCCCTCGGCGGCACCCTCCTCGTCGGTGGCGCCGGCCTCGGCCTGCTCGCGGCGCGTCGCCGGACCGCGGACGAGCGCTCCTGACCGTGCGACTCCCACGCCTCGGCCACCGTCGCCTCCTGGCGGCGGTGGCCGCGGTGCTCGTCCTCGCGGGGGCCGGTGCGCTGGGGACCGCCCTGGCGAGCCAGGAGAGCGCCCCGCAGCCACCCCCCGTGACGGACGCGGCGCCGCGCAGCGAGCCCGAACCGTCGCCGACCGACACCCCGTCGAGCGAGCCGAGCGCCGAGCCCGAGCCGGAGCCGACCGGCATGTCCCGGTCCGCCGCCGTCCGGGTGCAGGCGCCGAGCGTCGACATCGACTCGGTCGTCAACGAGACCGGCCTGAACGCCGAGGGCGAGATCCAGGTGCCGCAGCACGGCCCGCAGTACGACGAGGCCGCGTGGTTCACCGGGTCCCCGTCGCCCGGCGAGCTCGGCCCCAGCGTCCTGCTCGGCCACGTCGACTCCGTGAGCACCGGTCCGTCGGTGTTCTTCGAGCTCGGCGGCATCGCGGAGGGTGACGAGGTCACCGTGACCCGTGCGGACGGCGAGGACGTGACCTTCGAGGTCTACCGCATCGACCGCTACGCGAAGAACGCCTTCCCGACCGCCTCGGTCTACGGCAACACCGAGGGTCCCGAGCTGCGCCTCATCACCTGCGGCGGGGACATCAACGAGGGCACCGGGCACTACGAGGACAACGTCGTCGTCTACGCGAAGGTCGTCCAGGCTGCCTGACGCCGCGTGTCCGACCCGACGGCCGAGGGGCCCGCCTCCGTCGAGGCGGGCCCCTCGTCGTGTCGTCGGACGTCCACGACGTGCGCTCAGGAGCCGCTGCAGAGGCGCTCGACCGCGGCGACGAGGGTCTCGAGCGCCGGGCCGGCGGGGGAGCCGAACGAGGCGTCGAGCTCGAGCCCCATGAAGGTGGCGTCGACGAGGTGGGTGACCCCGTCGAGACGGGCCGCCGGGACCCCCGAACGGGCCAGGTGGTCGCGGACCGCCGAGGACCACAGGGCGTTGGCCGACCCGACCGTCGACGCGTACGGCTCCCGGCCGAAGAGCCCGAGCGCGGACGCCTCGACGTGCAGCCGCTGACACCGGCGCACGGCGGGCGCCTCCCAGAGCCGGTGCAGGTCCCGCACGGCGGCGCCGGGGGAGGCGCTCGCCGGCAGCGCCCGGAGCCGCTCGAGCGCACGGGCGGTGGCGCATCGGACGACCTCGGCGACGAGCGCGTCCTTGCTCCCGAGGTGGTACAGCAGCATCCGGTCGCTCGTCCCGAGCGCCTCGGCCAGCGGCCGCAGGCTCAGCCCGACGAGCCCGTGGTCCAGGGCGTGGTCGGTCGCGGCCTCGACGATCTCCTCCCGGCGTCCCACGGGGAGTGAGTGTAGCGACTGCTACGCTGGCGGTGTAGCACCCGCTACACGCCGCGTCGCCGAGGGAGGTCCGCGATGCCCCCGTTCGTCCTGCTCCTGCTCGCCGTGGCCGCCGAGGTCGGGGCGACCGCGACCCTGCCGCGCACCCGCGGGCTGACCCAGCCGGGGTGGTCGGCGCTCGTCGTCGCGGGGTACCTCGTCGCCATCTGGCTGCTCGCCCTCGTCGTGCAGCAGATGGACGTCTCGGTCGTCTACGCCGTGTGGGCCGGCCTCGGGGTGGCCGCGGTCGCCGTCATCGGGTACCTCTTCCTCGGCGAGGACCTGGGCCCGGCCCGGCTCATCGGTCTCGCCCTCGTCGTCGCCGGGGTCGTCCTGCTCAACCTCCGCGGCGGCGGGCACTGAGGCCCACGGCCGGGGCGGCGGCCCGTGCGCTACCCTGAGCGCGTGACGAGCGGCCTGCTGCTTCGCTAGCCGCGCCGGCCCCCGGCCCGCGCGGCGACCCCTCCTGAGCGAGGGGTTTTTTCATGGCCCGAGGACGCCCGACCTGACGACGACGAGGACGAGATGAGCGAGACCCCGCACCGCTACACCGCCGAGCTGGCCGGCCGGATCGAGGTCGCCTGGCAGGACCGCTGGGAGGAGCAGGGCGTCTTCCGCGCCCCCAACCCCGCCGGCCCGTGGGCCGACCCCGAGGGCGTCGCGGAGCACGAGGGCGGCCACCTGCTCGTGCTCGACATGTTCCCGTACCCGAGCGGTGCCGGGCTGCACGTCGGCCACCCGCTCGGGTACATCGCGACCGACGTCTACGCCCGGTTCAACCGGATGCTCGGCAAGAACGTGCTGCACTGCCTCGGCTACGACGCCTTCGGGCTGCCGGCCGAGCAGTACGCCGTCCAGACCGGCCAGCACCCCCGGAAGACGACCGAGGAGAACATCGCGATCATGGCCCGCCAGCTGCGCCGGCTGGGCCTCGGGCACGACGACCGTCGCGCGGTGCGGACCATCGACCCGGACTACTACCGCTGGACGCAGTGGATCTTCCTCCAGATCTTCAACGCCTGGTACGACGCCGACGCCCCGCGCGAGGACGGCGGCACCGGCCGTGCCCGCCCGATCGCCGAGCTCGTCGAGGAGTACCGCAGCGGCACCCGCCCGCTGCCCGCCGAGGACGGCCGCGGCTGGGACGACCTGTCGCACGTCGAGCGCGCCGAGATCCTCGACTCCCGGCGCCTCGTGCAGTCCGTCGAGGCGACCGTCAACTGGTGCCCCGGCCTCGGGACCGTCCTCGCGAACGAGGAGGTGACGAACGAGGGCCGCTCCGACCGCGGCAACTTCCCCGTCTTCAAGCGCCGGCTGCGCCAGTGGGTCATGCGGATCACGGAGTACGCCGACCGGCTCGCCGACGACCTCGACGGGGTGCAGTGGCCCGAGAAGGTCAAGACGATGCAGCGCAACTGGATCGGCCGCAGCCAGGGCGCCCACGTCACCTTCCCCGTCGGCACCGACGCCGCCCACCCCGGCATCGAGGTCTTCACGACCCGCCCGGACACCCTGTTCGGGGCCACCTTCATGGCGCTCGCGCCGGAGCACCCGCTCGTCGACTCCCTCGTGCCCGAGGGCGGCTGGCCGGAGGGCACCGACGACGCGTGGACCGGTGGCGCCGCGACGCCCGCCGAGGCCGTCGCCGCCTACCGCGCGCAGGCCGCCGCGAGGACCGACCTCGAGCGACAGGCCGAGGGCAAGGCCAAGACCGGCGTCTTCACCGGCGGGTTCGCGCTCAACCCGGTGAGCGGCGCCCCCGTCCCGGTCTTCGTCGCCGACTACGTCCTCATGGGCTACGGCACCGGCGCCATCATGGCCGTGCCCGCCCAGGACGAGCGCGACTGGGACTTCGCGACCGCCTACCGGCTGCCGATCATCCGCACGGTGCAGCCGCCCGAAGACCACGACGAGGACACCGCGTACACCGGCGACGGCCCCGCCGTGAACTCCGCGAACGACGAGGTCTCCCTCGACGGGCTCGACGTCGCCGACGCCAAGGAGCGCATCGTCGCCTGGCTCGAGGACAAGGGCCTCGGCCGCGGCGCGGTGACGTACAAGCTGCGCGACTGGCTCTTCGCCCGCCAGCGCTACTGGGGCGAGCCGTTCCCCGTCCTCTTCGACGAGGACGGCATCGCCCACGGCGTGCCGGAGGACCAGCTGCCCGTCGAGCTGCCGGACGTCCCCGACTACACCCCGAAGGTCTACGACCCCGACGACGCGGACAGCGAGCCCGAGCCGCCGCTGGCCCGGGACACCGACTGGGTCACCGTCGAGGCCGACCTCGGCGACGGCCGGGGCACCCGGACGTTCCGGCGGGACACCAACGTCATGCCGCAGTGGGCCGGCTCCTGCTGGTACTACCTGCGCTACCTCGACCCGGCGAACGGCCAGGCCCTCGTCGACCCGGAGAACGAGGCGTACTGGATGGGCCCGCGCCCGGCGCCGGTCGCCGGCGCGCCCGCCGGGACGGGCGACCCGGGCGGCGTCGACCTCTACGTCGGCGGCGTCGAGCACGCGGTGCTCCACCTGCTCTACGCCCGGTTCTGGCACAAGGTCCTCTTCGATCTCGGCCACCTCTCCTCCTCGGAGCCGTTCCGCACGTACTTCGCCCAGGGGTACATCCAGGCGCCGGCCTTCACCGACGCGCGCGGCCAGTACGTCGAGGCGTCCGAGGTCGAGGAGCACGTGGGGGACGACGGCACCCCGTCCTTCACCCACGCGGGCGCGCCGGTGAACCGGGAGTTCGGCAAGATCGGCAAGTCGCTGAAGAACATGGTCTCGCCGGACGACATGTACGCGATGTACGGCGCCGACACCTTCCGGCTGTACGAGATGGGCCTCGGGCCGCTCGAGCAGAGCAAGCCGTGGGACACCCGGGCCGCCGTCGGCAGCCAGCGCTTCCTGCAGCGGCTGTGGCGCAACGTCGTCGACGAGGAGACCGGGGACCTGCGCGTCGCCGACGTCGACGTCGACGCCGAGACGGCGAAGGTGCTGCACCGCACGATCGCCGCCGTCCGCGAGGACTACGCCGGGCTCGGCTTCAACACCGCCATCGCCCGGCTCACCGAGCTGAACAACGCCCTGACCAAGCTCGGCGGCGACGTCCCCCGGCCGGCCGCCGAGGCGCTCGTCCTCATGGTCGCCCCGCTCGCCCCGCACGTCGCGGAGGAGCTGTGGCGCCGGATGGGCCACGAGACCTCGCTCGTCCACGCGGCCTTCCCCGAGGCCGACCCGGCGCTGCTCGTCGACGACACCGTGACGTGCGTCGTCCAGGTGGGGGGCAAGGTCCGCGACCGGCTCGAGGTGCCGGCCGACATCACGGAGGACGCCCTGCGCGAGCTCGCCCTCGCGAGCCCGAGGATCCAGGCGCTGCTCGAGAACGGGGTGCGGACCGTCGTCGTCCGTGCGCCGAGGCTCGTCAACGTCGTGCCCGCCTGAGGTCGAGGTCGCCCGTCCGGTGCTCACGCCGCGCAGTGGGCGGGCGTCTCGGGTCGTGG
>NZ_JAGSNF010000024.1 GCF_018139485.1 Phycicoccus avicenniae | reverse complement strand
TCCCGGACCGCCTGGGCGGCCTGGTCGTCGTCGATGAACCAGGTCCCCAGACCGAGCTTGGGGATCGTGACCCCGTTGGACAGGGTGTAGGTCTCGTCGAGCATCGTGCGGTCTCCTTCGCGGTGGTCCTTCGAGAGGTGCCGGGGCCGTCCGTCGACCCCTTCCGCCCCGTGCAACGAGCCTCCGTCGGGAGGCATGCCCGGTCGAGGGGGCCCTGCCGGAACCCCCCTCGAGACCGTCGTCCGCGTCCCCACCGGCACCGCGCGGTCGGTGCGCCCACGGCGGCTGGTCCGCGCGCTCACCCCCCGGTGACGGGCACGGGGAGGCGGGTCCACATCCGCACGTGCGGGCCGATGTCGGGCTCGTCCCAGGGGTCCCCGACGACGACGAAGCCGGCACGCGCGTACAGGGTCCGGGCCGGGGTGCGGGCGTTGCACCACACGAGCGCGGCACCCCGGCCGGCGAGGTCGACGAGCACGGCGTCGAGGACGAGCCGTCCCAGCCCCTCGCCGCGGCGGGCGGGGTCGGTCGCCATGCCGCGCAGCCGCCACTCCCCGCCAGCGGGGAGTCCCTCGCCCAGCGGCACGGGCGGGGGCTCGGGCGCCGCGAGCACGCACGCCACCGGCTCACCCGCGTCCCCCAGGACGGCGAGCGCGACGGTCTCCGGACCGTCCATCGCCGCGGCGACCTCGGCGAGGGTCTGGTGGGGGCGCAGGACCCGTCGACGCAGCGGCACGGTGAGTGCGGGGTCGACGAGGACGGGTGCGGTGGTCATCACCCCAGCATGGCCGGTGCCCGACCGTCGTACGAGCGAACGGGCCCGGCGACGATGTCGCCGGGCCCGTTCGTCGGTGGTGGAGCTGAGGGGATTCGAACCCCTGACCTTCTCATTGCGAACGAGACGCGCTACCAACTGCGCCACAGCCCCGAGTGCGGACAGAACGTTAGCACCCGGCCGGGGAGCCGACCGAATCCGGCCGGAGCGACGGACGACACCCCGGGCGGACCGCCCCGCCGACCGGCGAGGACCTCGACACGACGTCCCCACCACCCCCTAGAGTCACAGACATGCGCCTCCGCCCGACCCGCTCGCCCCGGCGCACGCGCGCCACGGCCGACCCCGCACCGGCCGACACAACCCTCGCGGTCACCGACGTCCCCACCGCGTGGTCCGTCCCCCGTGGGGTGCGGACCGCGAGCGAGTGGGCGTGGCGGGGCATCGTCATCGCGGCGGCCCTCGTCCTCGTCCTCTACGCCGCGAGCCTGCTGTCCGAGGTCGTCATCCCGGTCATCGTCGCCCTCCTGCTCTCCGCGCTCCTCCACCCCGTCCACGACCGGCTCGCCCGGTTCCTGCCGACCGGGCTGGCCGCGGGCATCACCGTCCTCGGCACGGTGGCGGTCGTCACCGGGCTGCTCAGCTTCGTCGGCTCCCAGCTGACGAGCCAGCTCGGCGACATCACGACGAACGTCACCGACGGCATCGACCAGATCCGCGCCTGGGTGCAGGACACCTTCGGCATCACCGACACCCAGCTCGCCGACTACCTCGACCAGGCGCGGCAGGCCCTGAGCCAGAGCAACCTCGGCGACAGCCTCACCGCCGCCGGGCTCACCGCGGGCCACCTCGTCGCCGGGTTCTTCCTCGCCCTCTTCTCGCTCTTCTTCTTCCTCTACGACGGGCCGCACATCTGGGGCTGGGTCGTCCGGCTCTTCCCGCGGAACGCCCGTGCGACCGCGCACTCCTCCGGCCTCATCGCCTGGGGGCAGCTCGCGGCCTTCACCCGGGCGACGATCTTCGTCGCCGCGGCGGACGCCATCGGGATCGGCGTCGGCGCCGCGATCCTCGGGGTGCCGTTCGCCTCGGGCATCGCCCTCCTCGTCTTCTTCGGCGCGTTCATCCCGATCGTCGGTGCCACGGTCAGCGGAGGCGTCGCGATCCTCCTCGCCCTCGTGGCCCTCGGCCCGGTGCAGGCGCTCATCATGCTCGCCATCGTCATCGGGGTGCAGCAGATGGAGAGCCACCTGCTGCAGCCGCTGCTCATCGGTCGCGCCATGCGCATCCACCCGCTCGCCGTCATCCTCGCCATCGCCGCGGGACTCGTGCTCGCCGGCATCATCGGTGGCCTGATCGCGGTGCCGACCATCGCCGTGCTCAACGCCGTCGGCCACCACCTGCTCGACTCGCCGGGCGGCATCGGGTCCCGGCGGATCCACAAGCCGACGGCCGAGGACGTCCTCGGCCGGGACGTCGCGCGCTCGGCCGCCGTGCAGGCCGCCGACGACTCCCCCGACGCCCCGCTCGTCCCGGACCCCACGCCCGAGCGCGACGGGGGCCGCTGAACCGAGCGCGACGCGGGGCCCCTCCCGCCGCCGGTGCCGGTCGACCCGTGTCGCCGAGCGGCGACGCTCGGTAGCCTGCACGCATGGCAGCCCTCGTGCTCACCGTCATCGGCGACGACCGCACCGGGCTCGTCGCCGCCCTCACCTCGCTCGTCGAGGCCCGCGGCGGCAGCTGGCAGCGCAGCCAGATGAC
Source organism: Phycicoccus avicenniae (assembly GCF_018139485.1). GTDB lineage: Bacteria > Actinomycetota > Actinomycetes > Actinomycetales > Dermatophilaceae > Phycicoccus > Phycicoccus avicenniae. Next base: position 72,403 of record NZ_JAGSNF010000024.1, on the reverse strand, counting down.
GCGCCTCGCCGGCAAGTTCGCCGGGGTGGCCGAGGTCGACGTGCCCGACGGCGTCGTCGGCGCGCTGCGCGAGGACCTCGACCGACTCGCCGAGGACGGTCTCACCGTCACGGTGACGCCGACCTCCGCGACCCGGACCGGCCCGCGTGAGCTGTGGCGGCTCCGGCTGCTCGGCACCGACCGGCCCGGCATCCTCGCCGAGGTCTCGGCCGCCCTGGCCCGGCACGACGTCGGCATCGAGGAGCTCGACACCGCCCTGCGCGACGCCCCGATGGCGGGCGGCCGGCTGTTCGAGGTCGACGCGCTGCTCACCCTGCCCCGCGGCGGGGACGACGGGGGCACCGCCGTCCGTGCTGAGCTCGAGCGGGTCGCCGACGAGCTCATGGTCGAGCTGTCGCTCGACGACGCCTGACCGGCGTCGAACGGCGACCGGGCGACGCGGACGTCGCGACCCGGGATCAGGCCCCGGCGGCGCGCCGCTCGTCCAGGTCCTCCTCGCGGGCGGGTCGCTCCACGGGCGCGGGGTCCGGGGTCACCGCGGCCGGGGTCACCGCGGCCCGCTCGGCCTTGGCCTTCATCGTGTACGTCGGGCGTGGCACGGGCACCGGGTCCCACGTGAGCGGGATGTCGTCCTCGTCGACGAGGTGGACGTACTCGACGCTCTCCTCCGGCTCCGGACCACCCCCGTCGGCCTCCTCGGGCGTCCCCGCCCCGGTCGGCGCGACGGGATCCGCCGGCGCCGTCGCGACCGTGGGCGCGTCGTCCACGGCGTGGTCGGCGGCAGGGGCGTCGCCCGCAGGTGCCCCGGCGGAGGAGCCCTCGGCGACCGGGGCCTCGGCCGTGGGGGTGGCGGCCGGAGGCACGGATGGAGTCTGCACGGCCGGGCGGGAGGCCGGCGCCGCCGGACGACGGGCGGACGCGGCCGACGCGGTCGTCCGGCGTCGTGCCTGCGCCTGGGCGCGGCGGCGACGGGCGGCCCGCGCGGCCTGCTCGGCGCGCACGGCGGACCGGGCCCACCAGAGGTTGAGCGAGGCGACCCCGAGCGCGGCCACCGGGGCCCACGTCACGACGGACCCGAGACCCGCGAGGACGCCGAGCGTCGCCGTCGTGAGGAGCGAGACGAGCAGGACGAACCCCCGGACCCGTGCGCGGGGACGCGGGGCGGCGGGCACCGGGGGCGTCGAGGGGCGCCGGACCGGGCGGCTCCGGCCGGGCGGGGCCACCTCGGGACGGGCCGCTCCGGGACCGGCCACCTCGGGACCGGCCATGGCCGGACGGGCCGCGACGGGCTCGGGGCGGTGCGCGGGCTCGGCGGTGCTCGCACGCCGGACGGCCACCTGGGGACGCGCGGAGCGGGCCGGGTGCACCGACCACGAGCGGGGCGCCGGGTCGGAGAGGTCGGTCCGCGGGATCGGCGTGCGGCGCTCGAGGACGCGCATCGCCGCACTGAACTGCTCGACCGAGCGCGCGGTGGCGAGGTGGTCCCGACGGCGGATCCAGTACTGGACGAAGTAGGCAGCCCACACCGCGAGCAGGACGAGGAAGATCAGGCTCGACGGGGACTGCACATCACGACGGTAGGGCGCCTCCGCCGCCGGTCGCCGGACCGCGCCCGGTGTGTCGCGCAAGTGACTCGTGTGACGGTTGTTCCTCGGCGACGACACGGTCGAGCCGGGCCCGGAACGACTCCCCCGCGAGGTCCTCGACGGTGAGCGCGAAGGACAGGTGCTCCTGCCAGTCGCCGTCGATGTGCAGGTAGTGCGGACGCGAGCCCTCCGGGCGGAACCCCAGCTTGCGCACGACCGCGAGGCTCGCGGTGTTCTCGGGTCGGATGTTGACCTCGACGCGGTGCAGTCCCACCCGCGAGACGAGGTGGTCGCACAGCAGCGCGACCGCCGTCGGGACGACGAGGCGGCCGGCGGCCCCCCGGCTCACCCAGTACCCGATGGTGCACGAGCGGAAGGACCCGAAGACGACCGTGCCGGCCGTCACCTGGCCGACGATCCGACCCTCCGTCTCGACGACGAGCGGCAGGGACCGGCCCGCCGCACCGCCGACCTCGTACTGCTCGACGAGCTCCGCGAAGGTCCGGTCCGGCGCGTCCGGGTCCGGGGACGTCGCGTCCCACGGCGAGAGCCACTCCGCGTTCGACCGGCGCACGGCCCGGAAGGCGGGGGCGTCGGCCGGGGCGAGGGGGCGCAGGACGAGGTCGAGGCCCGTGGGGGTGCGTCCTCCGAGCCGGACCGGCCAGACCCACTCCGGGGGCGCCGCCGGGGCCTCGCCACGGCGGGGCGGGAGCAGGCGCCGCCACATCAGTGGTCGCCGCCCCGCACCTGGTCGAGCGCGTGCGGCAGGACGTCACCGAGGACCGCGAGCGCGTCCTTGACGCCACCGCTGGACCCCGGGAGGTTGACGACGAGCGTGCGTCCCGCGAGCCCGGCGACGCCGCGCGAGAGCATCGCGGTCGGGACCCCCTTCGCGACGCCGGCGGCACGCAGGGTCTCGGCGATGCCCGGCACCTCGCGGTCCAGGAGCGGGCGGGTCGCCTCGGGTGTGCCGTCGGTCGGGCTGAGCCCGGTGCCGCCGGTCGTGAGGACGAGGTCGGCCTCGGTCGCCACGGCGGCCGCGAGGGCGTCGGCGACGTCGGGCCCGTCGGGGACGACCCTCGCGTCGGGGACCTCGCACCCCCAGCCGCGCAGCGCCTCGACGAGCAGTGCCCCGCCCCGGTCCGGGTAGACCCCCCGGGCGGCCCGCGTCGAGCACGTGACGACGACCGCCGTCCGACCCGTGAGCGGTCGCGAGGGGTCGGCACCGCCCGTCACGACCGGTCCTCCACCCAGTCGCCGGAGCGTCCGCCCGACTTCGCCGTGACCCGCACGTCGGTGATCCGGGCGTGCTTGTCGACGGCCTTGACCATGTCGACGAGGGCGAGCGCGCCGACGGTCACCGCGGTGAGGGCTTCCATCTCGATGCCCGTGCGGTCGGCGGTGCGCACCTCGGCCCGCAGGGACACCCCGTCGTCCGCCACCTCGAGGTCGACGGCCACCGCGTGGACCGCCACCGGGTGCGCGAGCGGCACGAGGTCAGGGGTGCGCTTGACGGCCTGGATCCCGGCGATCCGCGCGACGGCGAGCGCGTCGCCCTTGGGGACCGTGCCGTCCCGCAGCGCGGCGACGGCCGCCGCGGACAGGAGCACCGTCCCGCGGGCCTCGGCCCGACGCACGGTGACCTCCTTGCCGGAGACGTCGACCATGTGCGCCGTGCCGTCGGCACGCACGTGGGTCAGCCCGGAGGGCGCTGGGTCAGCCACGGGTCCGATCATGCCCCAGGAGCGGGACGCAGTGGACGCTCGCGCCGGCCTCGACGTGCTCGGTCCCGGCGGGGACCAGCGCGAGGGCCGTCGCCTCGGCGAGGGCGCCGAGCATGTGCGAGCCCTGCCCGCCGGACCGGCGCACGACGCCGTCCTCCTCGACGACCCGCGTCGCCTCGAGCTTCTCGGGCACCGTGGACCAGCCCTCCCCCGCGACCGCCTCGAAGCCGCCGTCGACCGCGGGGTCGAGCCCGGCCATCGCCCGCAGTGCCGGGAGCACGAAGACGTGGAAGGAGACGAACGAGCTGACCGGGTTGCCGGGGAGGGTGACGACGGCGACCCCCGACCCGGCGACGGTGCCGCAGCCCTGCGGCATCCCGGGCCGCATCGCGACCTTGACGAACTCGACGCCGCCGACCTCGGAGAGCACCTCCTTGACGGTGTCGTAGGCGCCCATCGACACCCCGCCTGTCGTGATGACGAGGTCCGGGTCGCCGTCGGGCGCCTCGAGGAAGGCCCGGACCGCGTCGGCGTCGTCCCGCAGGTGCACCCCCGCCGCGACCTCGGCGCCGGCGGCCTCGACGAGGGCCCGCAGCATGAGGTGGTTGCTGTCGACGATCTGCCCGTGCTCGAGCGAGGAGCCGACCGGCACGAGCTCGTCGCCGGTCGAGACGACGGTGACCCGCGGCCGCCGGTGGACGGTGACCTCGGGCACGTTCGCCGCCGCCGCGAGGGCGACGTGGCCGGGGCCGACCAGGGTCCCGGCCGGCAGGACGACGTCGCCCGCGCGGACGTCCTCCCCCCGACGGCGCACGTGCCGACCGACCTCGGGCTCGAGGGTGAGGGCGGCCCGATCGGCACCGCCGTCGCTGCGCTCGACCGGCACGACGGCGTCGCAGCCGTCCGGCAGCGGGGCGCCGGTCATGATCCGCATCGTGCGTCCGGTCGCGAGGACGTGCCGGGCCGTGTCGCCGGCCGCGACGTCCCCGTCGACGGGCAGGACGACGGGTGCGGACTCGTGCGCGCCCGCGAGGTCGGCGGCCCGCACCGCGTAGCCGTCCATCGCCGAGTTGTCGAAGCCGGGCAGGTCGACGGCGGCGGTCACGTCCGCGGCGAGCACCCTTCCGAGCGCCGCACCGACGGACACCGCCTGCGCGGGTGTCGGCCCGACGAGCGCGAGCACCGCCGCCCGGTGCTCCTCGACGCTGCGCATCAGCCCTCGCCCCCGAGCCGGGTGCCGTCCGGCAGGATGCGTGCCTCGCCCGTGAGGTGGACGTCGCCGACGCACACGACGTCCGCGCCGAAGGTGACGTCTGCCTCGACCCGCAGGCTCGTGCAGTCGCGCATCGAGGGCACGCCGTGCGGGAAGCGCCGCTCGAACCCGTCGAGCAGCTTGTAGGGGGACCCCAGGTCGACGAAGGGCTCGGTGTGCTCCCCCGTCTCCTCGACCCGTCCGTCCTCGGTGACCCGGTACAGGTCGCTGCGCACGAGGAGCAGCTCGTTCGTCGTCTTCACGGGGTGGAACCGCGAACGGTCGACCTCGACGGCGCGGGCCCCGTCGAAGGTCTCGATCGCCGCACCCATCGCCGACTCGACCTGGATGACCGGCGTCGACCCGGGGTCGGTGGGGTCGACGGTCTTGCGGTTGACGATGATCGGCAGGCCGAGGTCGCCGTCCCGCGCGGCGAGCTGGGCCGCGAGCGCCTCGAGGTCGAGCCACAGGTTGTTCGTGTGGAAGAACGGGTGGCGGTCGATGTCCTGGTAGAGCGCCTCCTCCCCCGGTTCGACCATCGCGTTGTCCCGCAGGACGAGGTGGCGGTCGCTGCGCCGCACGACGAGGTGACCGCCCTTGCGGTCGTTGACGGTGCGCCGGCACACCTCCGCCAGGTAGGGCACGCCCTCGTCCGCCATCCACGCCGGGATCGCGCCGTCGCACGTCGCGCCGAGGTTGTCGGCGTTGGAGAGGAACATCCACCGGTAGCCGCGCTCGAGGAGCCGGCCCAGGACACCGGAGGTCTGGAGGGCGACGAAGACGTCCCCGTGCCCCGGCGGGCACCACTCGAGCGAGGGGTCCGCGGGCCACTCGACGGGGGCCAGGGTGTCCGCCCGCAGCTTGGGCTCCTTGTGCTGGAGGAAGTCCAGCGGCAGGCCGTCGACCTCGATGCCGTCATGCCGGGCCAGGATCTCCAGCGACGCCTCACGGGTGCGGAAGGAGTTCATGAGCAGCAGCGGGACGGCCACGTCGTAGCGCTGCCGCAGGGCGAGGACCTGCTCGGCGATGACGTCGAGGAAGGTACGACCGTCGCGCACCTCGAGCGCCGACTTCGGGCCGGTGACGCCCATGCTGGTGCCGAGCCCGCCGTTCAGCTTGAGGACGACGGTGCGGGACAGGGCGTCGCGCACCTCGTCCTCGGTCCGCTCGACGTCCGCGAGGGCCGGGACCTCGGTGAGGGGCTCGACGGTGGCCTCCGGGATGGTGCCGCTGACGTCGGCCGAGAGCTCGGCGTGGAAGGCGGCGAAGACCCGGACGGCGAGGTCCGGGACCCCCTCGGCGCGCATCTTGTCGGTGGCGGCGGTGAGGGCGTCGCTCTGCATGCCGCCAGCCTACGATGCCCGCGTGGAGGCGACCGAGAAGTCCGGGCGGCGGGACCTGCTGCGGGCCGCCCGGCGCGAGCGGGCCGCCCGGCGGGACCGGACGGCCGACGACGCGGCGCTCGCGGCTCGGGTCACCGCCCTCGTGGCCGACCTCGGCCTCGGTGGAGGCGCGGTCGTCCTGTCGTACGAGGCCCTCGTCCGTGAGCCCCCGACGGCGGGTGCGAACGCGGCGCTCGCCGCCGGGGGGCTCGAGGTCCTCCTCCCCGTCACCGAGCCCGACCTCGACCTCGACTGGTGCCCGCTCGCCGCACCGGAGGTCCGGCTCGGTCGTGGCGCCCCGGGGCGGGCGGACCTCGTCCTCGCACCGGGTCTGGCCGTCGACCGGCAGGGAACCCGGATCGGCCAGGGCGGCGGCAGCTACGACCGGGCTCTGACGCGGGTGCGCCCCGGGACGCCGGTCGTCGTCCTGCTCCACCCCGGGGAGCTCGTCGAGGGCGCCGACCTCCCGCGGGAGCCACACGACGTCCCGGTCGACGCCGTCCTCACCGCCGACGGGCTCACCGACCTGCGGGCACCCGACCGACGCTGAGCGTCGGGCGTTGCCCCCGCCCGCCCTGCCGGCTACGGGCCGGAGGGCGCGTCGGGCCGCAGGACGAGGACGTCCGGATCGGTCGCCTCGACGGCCTCGCGGGAGAAGGGCCACGGGCGCTGGACGCCGCTCACCCAGTCCTGCGTCTGGTCGCCCCAGTGGTCGTCGAGGACGTGTCCGCTCACGCCGGTCTGGTCGATCCAGGTCGAGGCGTCGAGGTCGGCGAGGTCGACGACCATCCGCATCGAAGGGGCTGCCGTCACCTCGAAGCCCTCGCTGTTGTCGTAGGCGTTCGCGTTGACGATGGCGGAGCCGCCGGGCAGGTCGAACGGCCCCTCGTTGAAGAGCGCCCGGACCGGCGCCGGCACGTCCTCGCCGCCGAGCACCGGGTGCTCCAGCGTCGCGCGGTGCAGCTTGCCCCAGTCCCAGGACTCGGGGTCCTTGCCGAGCTCGCGGGTCAGCTCGAGGCGCGCCTCGACGAGCGCCTGCCGCAGGATCTCGTCGCGGCCCTCGACGACGTTCGGGGTGAGCGCGTTGTCCCACCACAGCGACTCCGGGTCGGCGAGGAGGTTCTGCACCGCGGCCCGCCAGCGCGCCCCGCCGTCGGCCCGCAGGTCCGGGGGCAGCTCATCGTCGAAGAGCAGCTCGGTGAGCTTGCTCCACACCGCGTTGTAGTACGCCGCCGCCGCGGAGGCCTCGGAGTCGGCGGCGGGCGTCGTGCGGTCCCACGCCCGCAGCAGGGTGCGCGCCTCCTCGGTGAACCGGAGCAGCTCCTGCTGCTGCGGCTCGTCCTCGGGGGCCTCGAGCGGCACGCCGAGCAGCGCCGGGACGAGCACCTGCGCGAAGAGGTCCTGGTCGTCGAGCTGGATCGAGCGCATGTCGTCCGGGGTCACGACGTCGAGCTCCTCGACCCGCTGGAGGATCCGGGTGGAGCGCCAGCCGGCCGCCCATTCCGTCGTGAGGAAGGGTCGCCGGCCGTCGACGACCGCCTGGTTGGCCGCGACGACGAGGCCGTCCTCGGGGTCCAGGACCGAGGGGAGGTCGGTGAACTCGACGAACCCCTGCCAGTCGTAGCGGGCGTCCCACCCGGGCGCGGGCCAGAAGCCGGGCGGGGCGTTCGGGATCGCCGAGCGGCGCACCGGCACCTGGCCCGGGGCCTGGTAGCCGATGTGGCCCTCGGTGTCGGCGTAGACGAGGTTCTGCGCGGGAACGGCGAATGCCCGTGCGGCCTCCCGGAACTCGTCCCAGTCGCCCGCGAGGTTGAACCCGAGGATGGCGTCGGCCGTGCGCCCGGGCAGCAGCCCGGTCCACGCCAGCGACACGGCGTAGTCCTGTGCGCCGCTTGGTGGGTTCTCGACCGGGGCCCGGTCGCCGGCCTCGCTCACCGCGGGGAGGACGTCGGACATCACCGGTCCGTGGCCGGTCGAGCGCACGGTGATCGTCTGGTCGGCACCGCCCGCCACCGAGATCGTCTCCTCGCGGGTCTCGAACTCCTGCCACTGCCCCTCGTAGCGGTAGGTGTCGCCGCGGACCCGCTCGAGGAAGAAGTCGGTGACGTCGGGGTTGAGGTTGGTGAAGCCCCAGGCGATGTCGGCGTTGTGCCCGATGATGACGCCGGGCACCCCCGCGAAGGAGAAGCCGGAGACCTCCAGGGGGCAGTCGGTGCCCGGCGTGCGGCAGTGCAGCCCGTTCTGGATCCACACCCCCGGCTGCGAGGTCGACAGGTGCGGGTCGTTCGCGAGGAGCGGCATCCCGGTGCTCGTGCGCTCACCCGCGACGACCCACGAGTTGGACCCGACGCCCTCCCCGCGGCCGACGAGCTCGGGGACGGCGTCGAGCGCCTGGCGCACCGCGGCGTAGGCCGCCCCCGCTCCGGCCCCCGTCGTCTCCCGGACGACGGCGCCGCCGGCCGCACGCGGCGGCACGGCCCCGTCCTCGCGCAGCGCCGTCGGCGTGGCGGCGCCCCCGGGGGCCCGGCCGGGCCGCCACTCGTCGGCGGACAGGATCGGCGGGCGCAGGTTCGCCTCGTAGCGCGGGTAGATCTCGGCGATCTGCTCCGGGCTCACCCGGCCGGACAGCTGGGCGCGGGCGAGCTCGTCGGCGTAGTCGCCGCGCAGGTCCCACGCCATCGCCTTGAGCCAGGCGAGGCTGTCGACGGGGGTCCACTCCTCGATGTCCCGCAGCGGCAGGTCGAGCCCGAGGACCGTGTACTCGGCGGAGACCTCACCGGGGCTGCGGCCGCGCAGGTACCGGTTGACGCCGTCGGCGTAGCCCTGGAGCATCCGCCGGGTCTGCGGCTCGAGGGTCGGCAGCTCCTCCTCGGCGACCCGGCGCCAGCCCATCGTGCGGATGACCTTGTCGGTCTCGAGGCCCGCGGCGCCGACGAGCTCGGAGAGCCGGCCGGCCGTGATGTGACGGCGCAGGTCCATCTGGAAGAAGCGTTCCTGGGCGTGCACGTAGCCCTGGGCACGGGCCAGGTCGGTGATGCTGTCGCCGTAGATGTGCGGCACCCCGGAGTCGTCGCGCAGGACCTCGACCTCGCCGTCCAGACCGGGCAGGCTCGCCTCGCCCGAGTGGGTCGGGAGGGAGTCCCGGACGGCCGACACGACGACGACGCTCGCGACCACCGCGACGACGACCACGACGGCGAGCAGTCCCAGCAGGAGGCGGCGGGCGACGACGAGGCGGGGCACCCTGCGAGACTAGGACACCACCACCGACGACACGAGGACGGTCCCGTCGTGACACCGACCCGGGCGCTGACGTCCGCGGCCGGCGACGCGGTCGACGCGTTCACCCCCGAGGACCTCACCGTCGCGCTCCTGCTCGGCAGCCTCGTCCTCGTCGTCGCCGTCGTCGCCGTGCGCCTGTCGCTGCGCTCGGGACTGCCCTCGCTGCTCATCTACCTCGGGCTCGGCCTGGCGCTCGGGGAGTCCGGTCTCGGCATCCGCTACGACTCCGAGCAGCTGACCCAGTCGCTCGGGTACGCGGCGCTCGTCCTCATCCTCGTCGAGGGCGGGATCACGACCCGGTGGTCCGGCATCCGCGCCTCCGTCGCCCCGGCGGCGGTCCTCGCGACGGTCGGCGTCGCCGTGAGCGTCGGAGTCGTCGGGGTCGTCGCCCACCTCGTCCTCGGCTGGTCCTGGGAGGTCTCCCTGCTCATCGGGGCCGTCGTCGCCTCCACCGACGCGGCGGCGGTGTTCTCGGTGCTGCGCCGGGTCCCCCTTCCCCGGCGGGTCTCCGGGATGCTCGAGGCGGAGTCCGGCTTCAACGACGCCCCCGTCGTCCTCCTCGTCACGGCGCTCGCCGCCCAGCTGGCGCCGGGCCAGGAGGCAGAGCCGTGGTGGCGGCTGCTCGGGACGGCCGGCCTCGAGCTCGCCGGTGGGACCGTGGTCGGGCTGCTCGTCGGCTGGGTCGGCGCCCGGGTGCTGCGGGTCGTCGCGACGACCTCGTCGGCCCTGTTCGCCATCGGCGTGCTGTCGGTCGCCGTGCTCGCCTACGCCGCGGCCGACTCGGTCCACACCTCGGGGTTCATCGCCTGCTACCTCGCGGCGCTGCTGCTGGGGAACCTCGACCTGCCGCACCGGCCGTCGGTCGTCGGCTTCGCCACCGCCGTCGGGTGGCTGGCCCAGATCGGCCTCTTCGTCCTCCTCGGCCTCCTCGCCTCCCCCAGCGGCTTCGCCGACCAGGTCGTCCCCGCGCTCGTCGTCGGTGCCGTCGTCCTGCTGCTCGCCCGGCCGCTGTCGGTCGTCGTGTCCTGCACCCCGTTCCGGATCGGCTGGCGGGTGCAGGCATTCCTGTCCTGGGCCGGGCTACGGGGCGCGGTCCCGGTCGTCCTCGCGACGGTCCCGGTCACCGCCGGCACGCCGGGGGTGTCGTGGATGTTCGACCTCGTCTTCGTCCTCGTCGTCGTCTTCACGCTCATCCAGGCCCCCACCTTGCCGTGGGTGGCCCGCCGGCTGGGGCTCGACGCCGCCCACCACCAGGTCGACCTCGCCGTCGACGCGACGCCGCTCAGCGACCTCGGCGCCGACCTGCTCGAGATCGACGTCGGCCCGCAGTCCCGGATCGGCGGCGTGCGGGTCTTCGAGCTGCGCCTGCCTCCGGGCGCGAACGTCGCCCTCGTCGTCCGCGACGGGGGGTCCTTCGTCCCCCGCGACCTCGACGTGCTGCGGCACGGTGACCAGCTGCTCGTCGTCGCCCCTGCCGGGGTCCGGCGGCAGGTGGAGCGCCGCTTCCACCTCGTGAGCCGCGGCGGCCGCCTCGCGGAGTGGGCGGGCGGACCGGACCCCGACCGTCGCCGGGCCCGGCCGCCCGGCCGTCCCGCCGTCCGGCGGCACGACCCCGACGCCCCTGACTGACCGACCCCGACCGACCCCCAGCGACCCCTGGACGCCGTCGGGGTCGGGTCGGGGTCGGCTGGGGCCCGACCCTCATGGCGGGGCCGACGCGCGGACGGGAGGCTCGTCCGCATGATCTCCTTCGACCACGTCACGAAGCGCTACGGCGGCTTCACCGCGCTGGACGGCGTCTCCTTCGAGGCCCGTCCCGGACGCGTCACCGGGTTCCTCGGACCCAACGGCGCCGGCAAGTCGACCGCGATGCGCGTCGCGGCCGGCCTCACCCCCGCGACGTCCGGCCGGGCCACCGTGCTCGGCCGGCCCTACGGGACCCTGCCCAACCCCGGCCGCCACGTCGGGATGCTCCTCGACGCCTCCGCCCAGCACGCCGGACGCACCGGGCGCGAGGTCCTCACCCTCGGGGCGATCCTCACCGGGGTCGACCGACGCCGGGTCGAGGAGACCCTGGACCTCGTCGGCCTCACGGAGAAGGAGGCGGGGCGCCGGGTGCGCAACTACTCCCTGGGGATGCGCCAGCGGCTCGGCATCGCGCACGCGCTCCTCGCCGACCCGGAGGTCCTCGTCCTCGACGAGCCGGCCAACGGGCTCGACCCGGCCGGGATCCGGTGGATGCGCGACCTGCTGCGCGGGTACGCCGCACGGGGTGGGACGGTGCTGCTCAGCTCGCACCTGCTGAACGAGATCGAGCGCGTCGCGGACGACATCGTCGTCATCGGGCACGGACGGATCGTCGCCGGTGGGACGACCCGTGAGCTGCTCGCCGGGTCCGGGACGACGGTCCGCTCGGCCGACGACGCCCGGCTGCGGTCGGCGCTCGGGACGGCCGGGCTGTCGGCCAGCCCGCTCGCGGCGGGTGGGCTGCTCGTCGACGCGACCCCCGAGGTCGTCGGCGCCGTCGCGCTCGAGGCGGCGGTCGTCCTGCGTGAGCTGCGCAGCGGGGACGGACGCGGGCTCGAGGAGATGTTCTTCGACCTCACGGCCGACGCGGCGCGCGAGGAGGTGGCGGCATGACGACGACGACCGACGCACCGACGACGGCGGCGCCGGGCGGCGTGCGCCTCCCGGCCCCGATCGAGGGCGAGCGGCCGACCCGCGGCGTGCCGTTCACGCGGCTGCTGCGGGTGGAGCTGCGGAAGATGTTCGACACCCGGGCCGGGCGCTGGCTCGTCATCGGGATCGGGGTCGTCGTCGCCGGGGCCCTCGGGATCCTCCTCGTCCGCGACGGCGGAGACCGCCCCTTCGAGGAGTACCTCCAGGCGACGACCATGCCGATGGCCGTGCTGCTGCCGGTCGTCGGGATCCTCGCGGTGACGAGCGAGTGGTCGCAGCGCACCGCGCTCGCGACGTTCACCCTCGAGCCGCGCCGGGCCCGGGTCGCCTGGGCCAAGACGCTCGCGGCGCTCGTCGTCGCCGCGGGGGCGGTGCTCTGCGCCTTCGGGCTCGCCGCGCTCGCGCACGCCGCGGCCATCGGGCTGCGCGGCGCCACGGGCGACTGGGAGATCGGGTCGACCGTCCTGCTCGGGGCGGCCGGCTACGTGCTGCTCTTCCTGCTCCAGGGCGTCGCCTTCGGGATGCTCCTGCGCAACACCCCGGCGGCCGTCGTCGCGTTCTTCGTCCTGCCGACGGCGTGGAGCATCCTCGGGACGCTCGTGAGCCAGGTGCGGACCGCCTCGGAGTGGCTCGACCTCAACCGGACGATGGAGCCGCTCTTCGTCGGGTCGATCAGCGGTGAGCAGTGGGCGCAGCTGGGGACGTCGGTCGCCGCGTGGGTCGTCCTGCCGCTCGCGGTCGGGATGTGGCTGACGAGCCGGGTCGAGGTGAAGTAGCCCGTCCCGCTGGGCCTGCCGGCGGCGTCCCCGCGGGCTTCCGACACCCCCGGCGTCCTGCCACCCACCCTGCAGGACTCGTCGTGATCGCGACGAGTCCTGCAGGGTAGGTCGCGATGTGGGGGTGCCCGCGGGTCTCGCCTATCCTGGTCGCCGAGCGCGCCGCGGCGAGACCCCCACCACCGGGGTCCGGCGGCGCCGACGCCCAGCGAGGAGGACCCCCGTGCCGACGTACGCCTACGCGTGCACCGCGTGCGACCACCGTTTCGAGGCCGTGCAGTCGTTCAGCGACGACTCGCTCACCGAGTGCCCGGAGTGCGGCGGACGGCTGCGCAAGCTGTTCAACGCCGTCGGCATCGTGTTCAAGGGCGGCGGCTTCTACCGCAACGACTCGCGGGCCGGGTCCGGGTCGTCCTCGGGGTCCGGCTCGTCCGACGCCTCGGGTTCCTCGTCCTCGTCGGACACGTCCTCGTCGAGCACGTCCGGTTCTGGCGGGTCCTCGGGTTCTGGCGGGTCCTCGGGTTCTGGCGGGTCCTCGGGCTCGGGCGGGTCCTCGGGCTCGAACGGCACCTCGACCGCGGGCGCCTCGTCGCCCACAGGCGGGTCCGGCGGCGGCTCGTCGTCCACATCCTCGTCCTGACCGTCGCCGGGGTATCGCCCCGCTCCTAGCGTCGGGGCATGTCCCCACCGCGCCCCTTCCCCGGCCTCACCGGCCCCGGCCGCGCCGCCCGCTGGCGTCGCTCGGTGCTGCGGCGGCTGCTCTCGGCCGTCTGCGCCGCCGGAGCCGTCGCCGGGGTCGTCCACGCCGTCCGTCCCCCACCCCCGCCGCTCTCCCCCGTCCTCGTCGCGGCCCGGGACGTCCCGGCCGGCTCGGTGCTCGACGCCGGCCACCTCACGGTCGTCGACGTCCCGGACCCCGCGCGCCAGCCCGGGGCGCTGAGCGTCCTCGCCGACGCCGTGGGACGCCGGGTCGGGAGCGCCCTGGCGTCCGGCGAGGCGCTCACGAGCACCCGGCTCGTCCCCCGCACCGCGTCCGACGGCCTGGCGTCCGGACACGTCGCCGTGCACGTCCACCTCGTCGACCCCGGATCGGTCGACCTGCTGACCTCCGGGGCGCGCGTCCTCGTCTACCCGGCCGAGGGTGGCGAGCCGCTCGCCGACGACGCCACCGTGCTCGCCGTCGACCCCCCGGTGCCCGTCGGGCCGCTCGGCGGGGAGCAACGTGCCCGGGGGGTCGTCCTCGAGGTGGCGGACGCGTCCGCCCGCGCGGTCCTCGCCGGCCACGGGTCCCTGTCGGGCGGACCGGTCGTGGCCGTCGTCGTCACGGCGACCTGAGGGAGGGTCCGACCGGGCCCTGACCGGCGCCGGCCCCGCGCCACGCGTCGGCCGCTCCGTGTCCCACCGTCGCGTACCGGGGTGCCGGACCCCCGCCCTGGCCCTAGGATCTCGCCGACCACACCGTGCGCCACCCGGGAAGGACCCACCGTCATGCAGGGTTTCAAAGCGTTCATCATGCGGGGCAACCTCGTCGAGCTCGCCGTCGCGTTCATCATCGGCGCGGCCTTCGCGACCGTCGTCTCCGCGTTCACCGCGATCATCGTCGAGGCCCTCGCGAAGGCCGGCGGTGCCCCGAACTTCGACGAGTGGCAGCCCGGCGGCTTCACGTCGGTCGGCCCGTTCCTCACTGCGCTCGTCGCGTTCCTCCTCATGGCCTTCATCGTCTACTTCTTCGTCGTCCGGCCCTACGAGGTCGCGAAGGCCCGCATGTTCCCGGCCGAGCCGGTCACCGAGACCATCGACCCGAACACCGAGCTGCTCCGGGAGATCCGCGACGAGCTGCGGACGGGCCGCGGCGTCTGACGACCCCCCCGGCCCACGGCGGGGCGGTGACCACGACCGTGGGCACCGCCCCGTCGCCGTGCTCGTCGCGCGCACCCGCCCCGTCGAGCTGATCGGCGTCGCTCGCAGCGGCTCCTCGTCCAGGTCGCCCGCGTCGCGGTGTGCACCCGCCTCCTCACGCGTCCGGCGCGGGGAAAGGGGTGTCCGGCGAGATGCTCCGGAACCGGAGGACATGCTCCGGTTCCGGAGCGTTCCGCGCCCACAGCTGCTCCCCGCCGCTCAGGCGACGCGCAGGTTCACCTCAGGAGCAGTCCCACAGACGCTTCGTCCCGCCCGGGGCCGAGGTCACTCCCAGTGCGGCGGGCGCTGCTCGCGCAGCCAGCGGTCGTGAGGGGTGTCCGCGGCGGACGGGCCGTCGCGGGGTTCGCGCACGTCCGGGGCGTCGTCGGCCCCCGGGTTGGTCGCCGGCCGGTGCGCCCGCCGGCTCCCCCGGCGCCGCCGTGGGCCACGGGAGGTGCCGGCCTCCGCCGCGCCGGCGTCCGACCCATCGGCGCGCACACCGTCGTCGTCGGGCGCCCTCTCGGGCAGGTCAGTCATCGACGCTCTGACGCACGCCCGCCGCGGCGAGGACCCGGGAGACGTCCCGGGCCGGGTCCCGGAAGACGTCCGTCGACCACACCCGCAGGTGGGTCCACCCACGGCGCTGCAGCTGCTCGGCGCGCAACCGGTCCCGGTCCCGTCGCGAGGCCGACCTGGCGTAGTCGGGACCGTCGGTCTCGACGGCGACGAGCAGGCGGCCGGGTCGGGCCGGGTCCTCGACGGCCAGGCCCACCGGCGTCGCCGACGTGCCGACGTCCTCGTGCACCGTCAGCCCGTGCTCGCGCAGCCGGTGGGCGAGCTCGGCGAGGACGACGGACCGGCCCTCGCCGGGCGGGGCGGACGGCAGGCCGGCGGACCCACCGTGGGTCTCGACGTGCTCGAGGAGCTCGCGCAGCATCCGCGACCCCCGGGTGCGCAGACGGGCGGGGTCGAGGTCGTCGGCGGTGATCGTCGACACGACGGTGAGCGTGCGCCGGGCCCGGGTGAGGGCCACCCCGAGGCGGCGGTGCCCGGCCTCCGTCGCGAGCGGGCCGAACCGGTGCAGGACGCGGCCGTGGGGGGTCTTGCCGAAGCCGACGGTCACGATGACGTCGTCCCACTCCTCGCCCTGGACCTCGTCGGTGTCGCGCACCGTGATCCCCCCGGCGCGCGTGGGGTCGAAGAGGGCAGCGGTCGCGTCGTCGACGGTGTCTACGGCCCGGCGCAGCGCCTCCTCGACCCGGCGACGGTGGCCCGGCGAGAGCGCGACGACGAGGAGGGAGCGGGAGCGGCGGGTGTGCGCGTGCTCGAGGACGAGGTCGACGACCCGGTCGACCTCGGCGGTCGTGGACTCGACGGCGCCCTCCCCCTCGGCGACGACACCGTGCCCGTCGACGGGGACGTGCCGCACGACGGGGTCGGTCGTGGTCCCGGGGAAGGTGACGAGCCCGCCGTCGTAGAGCGCCTCGTCCGGGAAGGCCACGAGCCGCTCGTCGAGCGCCCGGTAGTGCCAGGTGAGCCGACGGGTCGGCAGGGCGTCGTCGAGCGCGTCGAGGACCGACGTCGCCTCCTCGTCCTCCGGGGCGTCGGCCCCGGCGGACGCGACGAAGGGGGCCGGGGGCAGCTGGAGCGGGTCGCCCACGAGGACGACCTGCCGCCCGCGGGTCAGCGCGGCGACCGCCTCCGCGGGGGCGACGAGGGAGGACTCCTCGACGACGACGACGTCGAAGGTGCGCCCCGGTGGCAGCACCGAGGGGACGCTGAGCGGGCTCGTCATCCAGCACGGCCGGAGGGCGGTGACGAGGTCCGGGGCCTGCGCGACGACCTCGGGAAGTGGGTCGGGGCGGCGGGTGCGACCGGCCTGGGCGCGCAGGGCGGCCTCCTGGTCCGGGGCGTCGCGGCGCACCCGCTCGATCCTCGCGGCCACCGCGCGACGGGTCCGGGCCGCGTTGTCCCCGAGGGCGGCCCGGTCGGCCTCCCGGACGGTCGTCACCGCCGCGGTGAGCGCCGGGCCGTCGTGGGCGAGGACGCGGTGGTCGTGCTCGAAGATCTCGTCCGCGATCGAGCACCACCACACCCAGTGCAGCTCGTCGGAGACCGACCCCGCGGGGACCTCACGGCGCCGGAGGTCCGCGACGAGGTCCCCGAGACCGAGGGCCTCGAGCCGGTCGAGCCCGGCGCGCAGCTGGGGCGCCGGGGTCAGCCGGTCGGTCGCCGCGTGGAGGCGGCGCATCCGGGCGGCGAGGGTCACGAGGTCGCACTCGACGAGGTCGGCCTCACCCGGGTGGTCCGGGAGCCGGGAGTCCAGCCAGACGAGGTCCTCGAGCAGGGTGTCGTACGCCTCCTGGGCCCGGTCGAGCTCGACGGGGATCTCCGGGCGGCCGCCGGAGCCGGCGAGCTCGCGCCAGGCGTGCCGTTGGGCGTCGGCCTCGACGACGGCGGCGTGCAGGTCGGCGGGTGGGCGACCCGGTCGCAGCAGGGCGCGGGCCTGACGGCGGACCCGCCACCGGTCCGCGACCCCGAGGTCGCTGCCGGTCTCCTTGCGGACCGAGCGCGACGCCGTCGCCTCCACGAGGTCACCGAGCGGGATGTCGAAGACCTCGGGCCGGAACGTCTCGAGGGTGTCCCGGACCCGCCCCACCGTCGAGAGCACCCGGTGCCAGTCGCGCACCGTCGGCGACGCGGGCAGGTGGATGCCCCGGAAGACGTCGCCGAGGGTCGCGCGGGCGTCGTCGACCCCACCCTCGGCGAGACGGCGCACGCGCTCGGCGGCCTCCTGCGCCTCGGCGCCCGAGGTGATGCGGGCGCCGAACCAGGGGTCCCCCCCGCCGCCGTCGTCCCACGCCGCGAGCCGGGCGACCCGGCCGAGCACCTCGGCCGCGTCGGCGAGGGTCACGCGGTCGAGCCTGGCGAGGGGCGCCCCGTCGACGCGCACCCGGGACCGGGGCGCCGCGGGGAGGCGGGCGTGCCGGCAGATCTGCTCCTGCACCTCGTGCAGGCTGGTGCCCCAGGGGTCGCGGCGGCCGTGCAGGGCGGCGACGTGCGCGTCGAGCAGTGCCCCCGCCTCGGCACGGTCCGTGCGGCTGTCCGGGTCCGGGGCGGCGTCGGGCCCGCCCCTGCCGCCGTCGCGGCGACGACCCCGCGCCGGGGGTGGCGCCGCCGGCGCGGCCCGGTCGAGACCCTCGGCGAGCGTGCGTACCGCGGCCCGGCGCCCGTGGCCCCCGTCGGCGAGGTCGAGCACGAGGTCGTCGAGCCCCACGCCCGCGAGGCCGTCGCGCACGGCGTCGAGCGAGGCACGCTTGGGCGAGACGAGCAGGACGCTCTTGCCGTCGCCCGCCAGCGCCGCGACGAGGTTCGTCACCGTCCGCGAGGCCCCGGTTCCCGGCGGGGTGCGCAGGTGCAGGTGGGACCCGGCGCGCACGGCCTCGACCGCCTCGCGCTGGGCGGCGTCGGCCTTGAGGACGAGGACGTCGCGCTCGGGGTCGTCGGCAAGTGCCGACACGTCGGCGCCGATGCTCACGGCCGGCAGCGCGTCGGGGTGCCCGGCCATCGCGGCGACGACCGGGTCGTCCGCGAGCGCGTCGGCGGGGGCGAGGTCGGCGACGAGCGGGGCCTTGTAGTAGGGGAACGTCGACAGCACGACCCGGGGGACCACCGACAGGTCGGGGACCCCCCGGCAGGCGGTCGCCAGCGCGGCGTACGCGGGGTAGGGGTCGACCCCGCCGGCCGCGGTCGCGAGGGACTCCAGCCGGGCGGTGTCGAGGTCGACCCCGTGCTCCGTCGCGAGGTAGCGCACGAGGGCCGGGTTCACCTCGAGGTCCTCGCCCGGCTCGAGCGTCCAGTCCCTGAGCCGGGCGTCCCGCGGGACGAGGCGGCAGGCCCGCAGGAAGACCGGGGCCTCGGCGCGGCGGGGGGCGACCTTCCCGTTCGGCAGCACGACCTTCCACGTCGCCGTGCCGATCCCCAGGAAGCAGGTGCGGATCGCGTGCTCGCGCTCGAGGCGGGTCGCCGTCGCGTGGATCCGCTCGGCCCGGTGCCGGGCGTCCTCGAGGGCGTGCGGCTCGCGGACGAGGTCGGAGAGGACCTGGGGTGCGCCGGTGACGAGCGCGTTGCGAGCGCCGAGATGCGCGTTCGTGAGGTCGATCGTGCCGACCGGCAGGTCCCGGTACCAGAGGAGGGTGTTGGGGCCGCCGAGCTCGACGAGGTGGGTGGTCCACGCGTGCCGGGCGAGGCGCACCTGCTCGACGCGCTGCTCGTCGGGCGTGGGGGCCACGCTCAGGTGTCCTCCGCGTCGGGGCTCGCCAGCGTCGCGCGAGGCACCGTCGCGCGGCGGTGTCTCGCGCGCGGGGCCGCTCGCGTTCACCCGCGCAGGCTAGCAACGGGGACCGCGTCGGTCGGGGAGGTCGGGCACGGCTCGCCGGGCCAGGGCGGCCCGGGGGTCCGGCACCGGTCGATCGGTGCGGCCCGGTCGACCGGTGCCGGGCCGCGCCGGTCGGCGCCCCCCCGGTCAGGCCGGGGAGACCTCGCCGCGACGTGCCGAGCGGGTCGTGAGCGCCGCGCCCCCGATGGAGGCGGCGACGACGAGTGCGGCGAGGGCGAGGACCCGGAAGCTCAGCTGGTCGACGACGACCCCGGCGAGAGCCCCTCCGCCTCCGGCCGCGAGACCCATGAGCACGTCCGAGGCCCCCTGGACCCCGGGCCGCTCGGAGACCGGGAGAGCCGCCGTGAGCAGGGTCGAGCCGGAGACGAGGGTGCACGACCAGCCGAGACCGAGGAGGAACAGGCCGGCGAGCAGGGTCCAGGACTCCCCCGTCGGTGAGACGGACGCCAGCAACGTCGCCGACCCGAGCACGACCGCCCCGGCGCCTGCGACGGCCCGGCCGCCGAAGCGGTCGACGGCCATCCCGGTGAGGGGTGAGAAGGCGAACATCCCGAGGACGTGGATGCTGATGACGAACCCGATGACGGTGAGGTCGGCGTGCCCGTGCCGCATGTGCAGCGGGGTCATCACCATGACCGAGACCATGACGGCGTGGCCGAGGGCGAGGGTGAGGATGCCGAGACGGGCGACCGGTGAGGCGAACGCCACCCGCAGGCCGCGCAGGACAGAGCCGTGGGTCGGCTCGTCCGGCTCGCCGTCGTCGAGCCGGCGCCGGCGGGCCTCGAGGAGCGGGTCGGGGCGCAGCCGGACCAGCAGGACGGTGATCGCGACGAGGAGGGCGAGCACCGAGAAGACGAACGGACCCGTGAGCGGCGGGAGGCCGAGGGCCCGGGCCACCGGGGCGCTCGGTCCGACGAGGTTGGGCCCGAGGACGCTGCCGATCGTCGTCGCCCACACGACGATGCTGAGGTCGCGGGCGCGGCGCTCCGGCGCCGCGAGGTCCGCTGCGGCGAACCGGCTCTGGCTGTTCGCGGCGGTGGCCCCACCGAAGACGAGGCTCGCTGTGAGGAGCAGGGCGAAGCTGCCGACGACGCCCGCGGTGATGAGCCCCACGGCGCCGAGCGCGGCCAGGCCGTAGCCGAGCACGAGGCCGGGCCTGCGCCCGCGGGCCGCCATGACCCGGGCCATCGGGACGGCGACGACCGCGGCGCCGAGGACCTGGAAGGTGCCGCCGAGCCCGGCGTAGCGCGCCGACCCGGACACCTGCTCGGCCAGCAGGGACCCGACGGCGATCCCGGAGGACAGGCCGACGCCCCCGAGGATCTGCGAGGAGACGAGCGTGCGGACGGTCCGCCGCTGGGCCGCCGCGCGCTCGGCGACGAACGGGGCGGGCGGCGCGGTCACGGCGTCAGTATGCCCACGGCGGGCGCTCGGGCGCGCCGGCGTTCCGCAGCCGTCGGGTCAGGCGTGCTCGGCCTCCTCGGCCTGCTGCTCGTCGACCCGCTTCTTGATCGAGCGCATGCCGGGGAGCTTGGCGAGCATGAGGTTGAGCTCGCGGCTGGTGTCGAGCAGGTCGTGGATGTCGGGGCCGACCGAGTCGAGGGTCGCGAGGACGGGCAGGACGTCGTCCTGGAGCCGCTCGGCGAGGAGCGGCAGGGTGTCGACGAGCTGGACGAGGGCGTCGACCTCGCGCGGGTCGGTCGTCTCGGCGAGCCGCTCCAGGGTGGGCTGGAGGGTGACGAGCGAGGGGTGCAGACGGTCGGTGAGGTCGGCGATCCGGCCGACGACGGGCTCGACCCGCTCGACCGTCGACGTCGTCCGCGTGACGAGCCCTTCAGCGGTGTCGACCGTCGTCGCGGTGCGGGCGAGGAGCCCCTCCGCGGCGTCGACCGTCGTCGCGGTCCGCGTGAGGACCCCCTCGGCGGCCTCGACCGTCGCGACGGTGCGCCCGACGACGGGCTCGGCCGCGCCGACGGTGGCCTCGGCGCGGGCGAGCACCCGCTCGCCGGTGTCGACGGCGTCGCCGGCCCGCGCGACGACCGGCTCGACGGCCTCGACCGTGACGACCGCCCGGGCCAGGACCTGCTCGGTGCGTTCGAGGGTGACGATGGCGCGCTGCAGCACCTCGTCGGCGTCGTCGACGGTGGTCCGGGTGCGGCGGACGACCTCGTCGGCCCGTTTGCGGGTGCCCTCGATCCGGGTGACGAGACGGGCGGCGTCGGTGAGCAGCTCCTCGGCCTGGCCGACCATCCGCAGGACCCGGGGCAGCGCGTCGAGGAGGGAGTCGACCGCGTCACCGGTCCGCGACACGGCGTCGACGACGTCGCCCGGACCGGGCAGGGAGGGCAGGCGCATCTCCTCAACCTACCGGCGCGCGATGGTCCTCGACGCCGGGACGGCAGGACTGCCGCGGTCCCGTAGTCTGGTCCGCGGCCTTTCCCCGCCCCCGTAGCTCAGGGGAAGAGCACTTCTCTCCTAAAGAAGGTGTCGCAGGTTCGAATCCTGCCGGGGGCACGCGCGGTCGTGCGCAGCGGAGCAAGCACTCCGGGCGTGCCCCCGGCAGAAGCAACAGGCGCTCGAACGGAGTGAGAGCGCCGACGGGGGCACGGCGTCCGAGCGCCTGGTCGGGGGCGGTCCCGTCGCTCGCGTGGAGGATCGTCGGCGTCATCACCCCGACGATCCTCCACGCGGGACGCCGCCCGGTGGTGGACCGGGAACGGGGCGGTGAACCGGCGCCAAGACCCCGGTCGACCGCCCCGGACGGGACGTCAGAGCGAGCCGACCGGCGACACGGCGGTGTCGGCACGCCCGCCGCCGACGACACCGTCGGCGCCCTCGTCCGAGGCGAGGGCGGGGCGTCCGAAGAGGTAGCCCTGCGCGAGCTCGATGCCGATGGCACGCAGCGCCGCCCACTGGTCGGCCGACTCGACCCCCTCGGCGCAGACCCGGGCGCCCATGCTGCGGGCCCACTCGCCGAGCGTGCGCAGCGCACTGAGCCGGTCGGGGTCGGACAGGTCGGCGACGAGGCTGCGGTCGAGCTTGACGACCTCGGGTCGCAGCCGCATGATCCGTTCGACGTTGGAGTACCCACGCCCCCAGTCGTCGACCGCCACGACCGCACCCCGGGTGCGGCACGAGGCGACGACGACCGCGACCTCGTCCCAGGCGTCGGTGTCGGTCTGCTCGGTGATCTCGACCATGACGCCGGTGAGGTCGGCGTCGAGGACGCAGCGCATCTCCTCGCTCACGAGCGCCCCGACGCTCACGTTGACGGACAGGATCCCCTCGGCGGGGCGGTGGGCCAGTGCCTCGGCGACGGCCGCCGCCTCGAGGACCGGGCCGTAGCCCGCGCGGTGCGCCTCGGCGAACACCCGCTCCGGGTCGCCGTCGACGAACCGGCTGAGCGCCTCGTGCCCGACGACCGCACCCGACGCGACGTCGACGATCGGCTGGAGCGCCACCTGCACCGCGGGCGTCTCGGGAGCGTCGTGGGTGACGTTCGCGATGCGCGTGCGCCCCCGCCCGGCGTGCTTGGCGCTGTACAGCGCCCGGTCGGCCTGCTCGACGACCGCCGCCGGCTCGGCGGACGGGGTCCAGGCCGCGACCCCCGCCGAGAACCGCTGCCCACGCGGCGTGAGCCGCTGCATGACCTGCAGCCGCTGGGCCGCCTGCTCGGGCGTCGACCCCGGCATGAGCAGCCCGAACTCCTCCCCGCCGTAGCGGGCGAGCAGCTCTCCCGGGCGGAGCAGGTCCGACCACGCGGCCACCGCCTCCCGCAGGAGGAGGTCGCCGGCCTGGTGACCGTGCTCGTCGTTGTAGCGCTTGAAGTGGTCGAGGTCGACGAGCCCGATCGCGAGCGGCCCCCCGGACTCCTCGGCCGCCTGGAACGCCCGGCCCAGCTCGTGGTCCCACGTGCGACGGTTCGGCGCGCCGGTGAGCCCGTCGCTGCGGGCGAGCGCGGCGAGCTGGACGGCCTGCTCCTCGACGGTGCGCAGCAGCAGGGCCATCCGCACGACGACGAGCACGGACACGACGACCGACCCGACGGACACGAGCCGCCACGGGACGTCCAGCTCCAGGAGCCCGCTGAACGCCAGTGCCCCGGCCGGCAGGACGAGGCCGGCCCCGAGCGCCACGAGGCGACGGTGCGGCGAGGCGGCCGCCTCGGTCTGCACGGTCCCGACCCCGATCGAGGTCGCCGACCGCGAGCAGACGGCGGCGGCGGCCGCGACGTACGCGAGCAGCCACAGCATGTCGAGCCACGCGGGGTCGTCGGCGAGCGGGTCGGTGAGCGCGAGGACGTTCCACGTGACGTCGGCGGCGGTCGTGGCGACGACCGCGACGAGGAGGAGGCGGAAGGCCGGCGAGCGCGACCCGACCGAGGCCCACAGGCGCACGAGCAGCCCGATGAGCAGGACGTCCCCGACGGGGTAGGCCGAGGCGACGACGCGCTCCAACGCCGAGGTGCCCGCGTCCTCCGCGATGGGGCCGACGAGGAAGGTCCCGACGACGATGCCGAAGCCGACCGCCACGATCGTCGCGTCGAGGACGGGCGTGAGGTCCTGACGGGTGTGCCGGCCCCGGACGAGCCGGAGCAGCCCGGCGGCGAGGAGGCCGTACGCGCCGAGGTAGAAGGCGTCGCTCGGGGCGGGGAAGAGGTCGAGGCCGAGGACCCGCTGCTCGACCGTGGAGACGAGCTCGCCCGCGACCCAGCCGGCGAAGCCGAGGACGACGAGCATCCACGCGCACCGCACCGGCGGCGGCAGCCGACGGGCCGCGACGACGGCGACCGCGATGCACATCGCCGCGAGGACGTCGTAGTAGCCGTCCCGGACGTCACCGACCGGGGTCAGCGGGAAGGCCGCCCACAGCACACCGAGGACGAGCACAGCCGCGCGCAGCGACGACATCGCCACCCACCTTTGCGAACAGCCCCTGCACGGACCGAGGAAACGCCCCATCGTCCCGAGCGGCGGCCGTCCGCGCCCGGCGGTCGGGCGCACCGTGGCCGTTCGGCCGACCCCCGCGTCGCGACGGACGTGGCCTGCGGGGGTCGGGCCTCAGCCCTCGCAGGCCGTGCAGTCGGCGCCGTTCTCGATCGAGCAGACCTCGGCCGGGCTGAGGTCCCAGCCGTCCCAGTCGAGCTCGTCGATCGCCGTGCTCGTCGTCGCGGTCGTCGTGGTCTCGTCCATCGTCGTCACCTGTCCTGGTTCTTCGTGGGGTTCTGCGTGCTCGCCCGGACACCGGCGCGCGAGCGCAGGTAGTAGAGGCTCTTGAGGTGGGGGTCGAGCAGGGCCTTCTTGTGCACCCGGCTGATCTCCTGCGGCGTCGCGTCGGCCTCGAAGAAGAGGTTGAGCGACTGCGACTGGTCGATGAAGACCTGCCGGTCCGACGCCCGGTCCAGCAGCACCTCCTGGTCGATCTCGTAGGCGGTGCGGAAGACCTCCTTCTCGTGGTCGTCGAGCCAGTCGACGTGCCGGACGGACCCGGCGTGGTCGACGATGTCGTCGAGGTGCTCCGTGTCGTGGACGTCCCGCTCCTTCATGAGCCGCACGAGGTTGCGGTTGGCCCGGGGCATCTCGCCGGCCGACGTCGTCTGGTTCCAGACGTTCGCGACGTAGGGCTCGATCCCCTGGCTCGTCCCGCCGACGACGACGGCGGTGCTCATCGTCGGCGCGACCGCCATGAGGTGGGAGTTGCGGCGCCCGACGCACCACTGCGGGACCTCGGTCCGCTCGGCCATCCATTGGGAGGCGGCGTCCGCGCCCCGGCTGATCCGTTCGAAGAGGTCGACGTTGAGCGCCGCCGCCTCGTCCGACGCGAACGGGAGCATCCGCTGCTGCAGGAGGTCGTGGTAACCCATGACGCCGAGACCCAGGCTGCGGGCCTTCTCGGTGTACCGGACCGCCCGCTCCAGACCCCGGATCGTGCGCGCCCTGCGCAGGAACGCCTCGGCGACCGCGTCGAGGAAGACGGTGGCGAGGAACGGGAGGTCCCGGTCCTTCCACGCGTCGTACGTCGAGAGGTTCAGCGAGGACAGCACGCACGTGTACGAGTGGTCCTCGTCGCTGAAGAGCGTGATCTCCGAGCAGAGGTTCGAGGCCTTGTTCGTCAGGCCGTGGGCCCGGTAGGACTCGGTCTGCGCGGCGTTGACGGTGTCGACCTTCCAGATGTAGCCCTTGCCGAGCACGACGCGGATCTTCAGGACCCGCTGGTAGCGCTCGAGGGCGTCCTTGTCACCGGCGAGCATCCGGTCGATGAAGGCCTGCGTGAAGATCCACCCGACGTTCTTGTTCGCCGGCTCGCGGAAGACCAGGTCGGCGAGCTCGAAGAAGTCCGGGTGGTCGACCGGCAGATACCCCGCCCACGACCCGCGCCGGGTGCTGCCCTGGCTGATCTGGTTCGTCATCTCGACGAAGTTCGAGAAGACGGGGACGACACCGTTGGCCTTGCCGGTGTCGCTGAACCGGGCGCCCCGCGGACGGATGTCGCCGAGGTAGGCGGAGGTGCCGAACCCGTTCTGGGACAGGATCGCCGCCTCCTTGAGGGTGTCGTAGAAGCCCCACACGGAGTCCTCGACGTACGACCCCTCGCACGAGACGGGCATCCCGCGGTCCGTCCCGAGGTTGGCCAGGACCGGCGTCGACGGCGAGAGCCAGCCGTTCCAGATCGCCTCGAGGAAGTGGCCGGTCCACGAGGTGCCGTCGTCGCGGCCGTAGAGCTCGTCGGCCAGGTCCCCGGCGGTGCGGGCGATCGTCTCGTAGCGCTCACGGACCGACTGGCCGCCGACGACGTACTTGGCGGTGACCATCGCGTACCCGGCGGTCGTCATGAAGGCGGGCACCTCGCCCCGCGCCTGGAGGGCCTTGCGCTCGGCGGAGAGCGTCTTCCATGCGGTGCCGGCCATCAGAACACGAACTCCTTCTCGCCGACGCTGCGGTTGTACTCGTTGCCGGTGACCTGGAAGAAGTCGTGGAACTGGGTGCCGTTGACGCCGCTGTAGAACCAGTCGGCGATCGGGTTGTCACCGATCTCGAAGAGCGGCTCCATGTCCATGGTCGCCAGCGTCAGGTCCACCCGGGACCGGACGAACGTCTCGAGGTCGGCCCGCTCGATGCCCGGGATCGGCCCGTCGGCGAAGAGCATCTCGACGATGCGTACCTCGTGCGCGTGGACGTGCTCCGCGGCCGCGCGGACCCGGCGGACGAGGTCGTCGCGCTCGGCCTCGAACGTGACGGCGTCGACCGTGCGTCGGTACTCCTCGAGCGCCGTTCTGAACAGCCAGGCCCCACCGGTCGCGTGCAGGTTCTCGTCGCGGGCGGAGAAGTTGATCCCGCTCACGACGTTCTGGAGCAGGTTCTTGCCGCCGGACTGGAAGTGCTTGAGGAAGGCGAAGCTCGAGTACAGGACGCAGTTCTCCATGAGGGTGAAGACGCTGAGGGCGTACAGCAGGTCCTCGTCGGCGACCGCGTCCCAGACGAACTCGATGCGCTCGGCGAGGACCGGGTCGTTCTTGTACGACTCGTAGAACTCCTCGGTGTCGATCATGAGCGTCTTGTTGAGCTTGGCGTAGAACGGGGCGTGCATGTTGAGCTCGGCGAACGAGAAGGCGTTCGTCATCATCTGCACCTCGGGGCGCGGGAAGGCGTGGAAGAGGCGGTCCCCCCACACCTCCCCGCCGAGGATGAGCTCGTAGATGGTGAACAGCTTCAGGGTCGTCCTCACGGCCGACTGCTCGGCGGGGGTCATGCTCACGAGGAAGTCCTGCGCGTCGTTCTCGACCGGGATCTCCTCGGCGGTCCAGAAGATGCTGCGCTGCTTCTTCGCGAGGTCCTCGGCCACGGGGTAGTCGAAGACGTAGGCGGACTTCCCGGTGCGGATCGGCAGACCCGACGTGTCGATCATGTGTGTGCCCTTCGTCGGCGGGCCGGCCCTCGCCGCCCGCTCGGATGTGCGGTCCGTGCGGACCGCGACCTCGACGAGGGGACGGGAGACGACTCGGCCACCGACGGGTGGACCCCGACGGGCAGGCGCTGCTCGATCCCCTGACCTTCCCTCGAGGTCGCGGACCCCGCCCTCGCGGGCGGGCGCTGGCAGGTCTTCGGACTCGTGGGCGGTGGAGCTCACGCTCCGGCCTAGTGTCCGTCGCTTCCCGGGACCGTGATCGGTGGTCCCAGTGCTTCCTGTCGATCCAGGAGACGGAGGTCGTTCCCACTCACCGCTGCGGGGCAGTGCCGGACTCACACCGGCTTCCCTCTTGCGACGACGGCTCTGGATGAGCCGCCGAACCAGCTGCTGTGAGCACTATATCCACGAACCACATCCGTGTAAGACACAACATGTGGTGTGTCGGGTGTTCCCGGTCAGGATCCCGGCGTCTCGACGAGCACCAGCCGGGCCGGACCCTCGAGGTCACCCAGGACGGCGTGGTCGGTGACGACCCGACCGAGCGGCACGAGCCCCGACGCGTGCTCGAACGGGCGGTGGAAGAGGGCGAGGTTGCCCCACGGGGCGTAGTACGTGAGGTCGCCGGCGGCCGCCTGGTACCCCGCCGGCGCGTCGTCGGTCGGAAGGCGCCGTGGCAGGTCGGCCACCTTCTCGATGCCGTGGAAGTCCCGCACGTCGAGGTCGACGGGCAGCAGGTCGACGAGGGCCCGCGTCGCGGCGGAGTCCTCGAGCACGACGTCGACGACGTGGTCGGCGGTCGTCAGCCGGACCGTCACGGGTCCCGGGGACGGGGCGCTCACGCGTCGTCGCCGACCGCGCTCACGCGCATCGTGCACGCCCGGGGTCCGGGCTCGAGCATGGGCGGCAGGTAGGGGCTGCCCGCGTAGGTGTCGGAGTACGCCCGGTCGACGGCGTCGAGCACGGTCTCGTCCGCGGGTGTGAGCACGACCTCGATGGTCTCCTCCCCGGACACGACGACCCCGCGACCGGTCTCGACCGCGGAGGCGTACCAGGACGAGGCCTCGCCCCGGTACGGACGGACGAGGACCTCGTCGTCGACGAGGACCGACCAGATCCACGTCGGCGTCCCCGGCACACCCCCACGAGGTCCGCCCGCGGGACGGGTCGGGGCGATGTGGACGTCGTCCGCCGCGACGATCGCGGCGAGGCGCTCGGCCGGCGTGCCGCCGGGTGCGGACGTCTGCTCGGGGCTCACGGGGTCTCCTCCTGGTCGGTGGTGGTCGGACGGTCGTGTGCGGGCAGGGACCGGACCGCCGACGAACGGCTGCCCGGCGACACCCGGGTGCACCCTCCGAGGGTGCACCCCGCCGACCCTCGCGCGACAGGCCGCGCCCTTCCGGGTCCTGGCAGGACCCCCTCACCCCGGGCACGGCGGACCTACCCTGGAGCGATGAGCGGTGCACGCAGCCACAGGAGCGAGGCGGCTCGGGACTTCCTCGCCACCCGTCGGGCCAAGATCACGCCCGAGGACGCGGGCCTGACGGCCTACGGAGGCAACCGGCGGGTCACGGGCCTGCGCCGCGAGGAGGTCGCGATGCTCGCCGGCGTCTCGGCCGACTACTACACCCGGCTCGAGAAGGGTCACCTCGCCGGGGTGTCCGACAGCGTCCTCGACGCGGTGGCCGGGGCGCTGCACCTCGACGAGGCCGAGCGCGCCTACCTCTTCGACCTCGCCCGCAACGCCAACGCGGGCGGACGTCCGGGGCGCCGGGGCACGACCCGTCGGCGCGCGACGCAGGTGCGGCCGACCGTGCAGACGGTCCTGGACTCGATGCGCGACGTGCCGGCGTTCGTCCGCAACGGGCGCCTCGACATCCTCGGTACGAACACCCTGGGCCGGGCCCTCTACTCCCCCGTGTTCGACAGCCCGACCCGCACGAGCGACGTCTCCCCACCCAACCTCGCCCGGTTCGGGTTCCTCGACCCCGCGGCCCGAGACTGCTTCCCGGACCACGACGGCGCCTGCCACACCAACGTCCAGCTGCTGCGTGCCGAGGCCGGCCGCACCCCGCACGACAAGGACCTCACCGACCTCATCGGCGAGCTGAGCACCCGCAGCGAGGACTTCCGCACCCGCTGGGCCGCGCACGACGTCCGCCTGCACCGGACCGGGCGCAAGTCCTTCCACCACCCGGCCGTCGGCCGGCTCGACCTCTCGTTCGAGGCGATGGCGCTCGAGGCGGACCCCGGGCTCACCCTCACCGTCTACACGGCGGAGCCGGACACCGCCACCGCGGAGCGGCTCAGCCTCCTCGCGAGCTGGGCCGCGACCCACGCCGCCGACGAGGCTCCCCTGCCCGGGTAGCACCCCAGCGACCCTCGGCCGCTCCGTCAGCGCGGAGCGCGGAGCCGGTCGGTCGCGAGGCGGGCACCCAGCCGCTCGAGCAGCGGGACCGGGTCCGCGATGCAGCGCGCGACATCGGGCTCGACGTCGACGAGGGCGTGGGCCGCCTCGATGCCGACGGAGCGCAGGTCCGCGTCGGGCAGGTCGCGGCGACCGCAGACGGCGACGACGGGCACCCCGTGCCGCGCTGCGCGGGTCGCGACACCGACCGGCGCCTTGCCGTGGAGGCTCTGCGCGTCGAGCGAGCCCTCCCCCGTGACGACGAGGTCGGCCCCCGCGACGACGGCGTCGAACCCCACGAGGTCGAGCACGAGGTCGATGCCGGGAGCCAGCTCCGCCCCGAGGAGGAGGGCCGCGAAGCCGACCCCACCGGCCGCCCCCGCGCCGGGGCGCGCCGCGAGCGCGTCGCCGTCCGGCACGAGGGCGGCGAGCCGGGCGAGAGCGGCGTCGAGGAGCGGGACCTGGTCGGGGGTGGCCCCCTTCTGCGGTCCGTACACCGCAGCGGCGCCGTCAGCCCCGAGGAGCGGGTTGTCGACGTCGCACGCGACGACGACCCGCGCCGCACCGAGACCGGGGTGGAGGCCGGTGAGGTCGACGTCGTCGAGCTCGGCGAGCGCCGCTCCCCCGTCCGGCAGCGGCCGACCCCGGACGTCGAGGAACCGCGCGCCGAGGGCCGAGAGGAAGCCGGTCCCGCCGTCGGTGCTCGCGCTGCCGCCGATGCCGAGGACGACCTCGGCGCACCCGGCGTCGAGCGCGGCCCGCACCGCCTCGCCGAGTCCTCGCGAGGTCGCGGTCCTGGGGGCGGGTACCCCGCCCGGCAGGAGAGCCAGGCCGCACGTCTCCGCCATCTCGACGACGGCCTCCGGCCCCCGTCGTGCCCAGCGGGCCTCGACCGGCTCCCCCGTGGGCCCGGCGACCCGAGCGGGCACGCTCTCGAACCCGGCGGCGAGGGCGGCCTCGATCGTCCCGTCGCCGCCGTCGGCCACCGGCAGGAGGTCGAGGACGACCTCCGGGCGCACCGCGGCGATCCCCGCGGCGACGGCCCGCGCGACGTCGAGCGCACCGAGGGACCCCTTGAACGTGTTCGGGGCGATGACGACCCGGGACGGTGCTGCGGCCGGCCCAAGGACGGGTTGCCGCTTCCCGCCGTCAGCCGGACTCACGGACACTCGCGACGAACTCGTGGACCCCGGCGAGCGCCCGCTCGTCGTGCGGTCCCCACTCCTGGGTCGGGGTGTCGGGCCCGACGTACGGCTGGTCGGCGTAGTGCCGCTGGTAGTCGGCCAGCAGCGCCTCGAGCTCCGCACGCACGTCGGCGTACGCGGGGTCGTCGGCGACGTTGCGGACCTCGGTCGGGTCCGCGGCCATGTCGTAGAGCTCCCACTCCGGCTCGAACACCCGGTCGGAGGCACCCGGCACGCCGAGCCCGGCGCCGTAGTAGTGGATGAGCTTGTGGGTCGCGGTCCGGATGCCGTAGTGCGCCGGCGCGGCGTGGATCGGGTCGTCGTGCTCCCAGTACCGGTAGTACATCGCCTCCGGCCAGTCCTGGACCTGCTCGCCCCGCAGCAACGGCCGGAAGCTGCGGCCCTGGTTCGCCGGAAGCGCCTCGTCGACGTCCACCCCGCACATGTCGAGGAACGTGGCCGCGAAGTCGACGTTCGTGACGATCGCCTCGCACCGCGAGCCGGCGGCGATCTCGGCCGGCCACCGCACGAGCATCGGCATCTGGAGGGACTGGTCGAACATGAGCCGCTTGTCGAACCAGCCGTGGTCGCCGAGGAAGAAGCCCTGGTCCGAGGTGTAGACGACGACGGTGTTCTCGGCGAGGCCCCTCTCCTCGAGGTGGTCGAGCAGTCGGCCGACGTTGTCGTCGACCGACTGGATGCACTGGAGGTAGTCGCGCATGTAGATCTGGTACTTCCACCGCATCCGGGCCTCACGGTTCTCCGGGCCCCGCAGCTCGGGCGGCACCTCGGTCTTGAGGTCCTCGCTGCCGAGGTCGTCCGCGATGGTCATGTGCACGCCACGCACGGCCTTGCTCCGGGTCTCGAGATCGTCGAAGAAGGTCTCCGGCTCGGGGACGTCGCCAGCGGCGTACAGGTGGGCGTGCTTCTCGTCCGGCACCCACGGCCGGTGCGGCGCCTTGTGGTGGACCATGAGGCAGAACGGCTCGTCCGCGCCGAGCCCGTCGAGCCAGTCGACCGCCATGTCGGTGACGATGTCGGTCGCGTACCCCGGCACCGTCCGCTCGCCGTCGGCGTCGATCATCAGCGGGTCGCGGTAGTCACCCTGGCCGGGGAAGACCGTCCAGGCGTCGAAACCCCGCGGGCGCGCCACGTCGGACTCGCCGAGGTGCCACTTGCCGAAGAGCGCCGTGCGATACCCCTCGCGCTGGAGCACCTCGGGGTAGGTCGGGACGCGGTAGTCCATCTCGGTCCAGATCGACCCGACACCGTTGACGTGGCTGTACGTGCCGGTGAGGATCGAGGCCCGCGACGGGCTGCAGATCGAGTTCGTGCAGAACACCGCGTCCATCCGCACCCCCTCGTCGGCGATCCGGTCCAGGTGCGGCGTCCGGTTGACCCGGCTGCCGTACGCCGAGATCGCGTGGGCGGCATGGTCGTCGGACATGACGAAGACGATGTTCGGGCGGGTCATGCGGCTCCTTCGACGGCGGCGGTCCTGCCAGTCTGTCCCACAACGACGGGCCGACCCGGGCCGGGCACGGGCCACGCGGATAGTCTCGGGACATGGACGAGCCCGGTCACTGCTGCGCCCCGTCCCGCGCGTCGGACGGGGGCGCCGACACCGCCCCCGGGGCCGTGGACGGCGTCGTGGAGGGGGCCGGTGCGGCCCTGCACCCGGTCCCGCAGGCGGACCTGACCGGCGGGACGTTCGCGATGGGCGACCCCTTCGGCGACGGTCACCCCGGCGACGGCGAGGGACCGGTCCACCCGGTGACCCTGTCGCCGTTCTCGATCGACACGACGACGGTGACGAACGCCGCCTTCGCCGCCTTCGTCGACGCGACCGGCTTCGTCACCGAGGCGGAGTCGTTCGGCTTCTCGGCCGTCTTCCACCTCGCGCTCGCCGCTCCGGAGGCCGACCTCATGAGCCGCGTGCCCGGCGCCCCGTGGTGGGTCGGGGTGCAGCACGCCGACTGGCGCCACCCCGGCGGGTCGCGCTCCGACCTCGACGGGCTCGCCGACCACCCGGTGACCCACGTCAGCTGGAACGACGCCGTCGCGTACTGCCGCTGGGCCGGGCGGCGGCTGCCGACCGAGGCCGAGTGGGAGTACGCCTCGCGCGGCGGGCTCGAGGGCGCCCGCTACCCGTGGGGTGACGACCTCGACGTCGGCGACGGCTGGCGGACGAACATCTGGCAGGGGCGCTTCCCCACCGAGAACACCCTCGAGGACGGCTGGCTCACGACCGCCCCCGTCGGCACCTTCCCCGCGAACGGTCACGGCCTCCACGAGACGGTCGGCAACGTCTGGGAGTGGGTGGCCGACTGGTTCGACCCGCGCTGGTACGCCCGCTCGCCCGAGCAGGACCCGACCGGCCCCGCGCAGGGCCCGGGCCGCGTCATGCGCGGCGGGTCGTACCTGTGCCACGACTCGTACTGCAACCGGTACCGCAACGCCGCCCGCACGGCGAACACCCCGGACTCCTCCTCCGGCAACACCGGCTTCCGCACCGTCGCCGCCTGACCCGACCCGCCCACATGGGCCCGCGGCACCCGCCGGTCGGGGCGGGAGAGGGCGCGCACCCCCTCCCGCGCCCGCCCTCCCCGCTCAGCCGACGAGGTGCTCGATGGCCAGCTGGTTGAGCCGGACGAAGCCGAAGTCGCGCTCGGCAGCCTTCTCGGGGTCGAACCCGTCGTCGGCGGCGCGGAAGTCGGCGAGCGACTCCCCTGCGGCGAGCGTCGGCTCGGCGAGCGAGGGGACGCCCGCGTACTCCATCGCCTCGGTGACCCGCGGGTCGGCGCGGAAGGCCTTCGCCTTGTCGGCGAGGAGCAGGTAGGTGCCCATGCACGCCTTCGCGGACTCCCACACCCCGTCCATGTGCTCGGTCCGCGACGGCTTGTAGTCGAAGTGCCGCGGCCCGGTGTAGCGCGGGGCGTCGGGGCGCCCGGGGAAGCCGTTCTCGAGGAGGTCGACGGTGAAGAACGCCGACGTCAGGTCGCCGTGACCGAACGCGAGGTCCTGGTCGTACTTCAGCCCGCGCTGCCCGTTGAGGTCGATGTGGAACAGCTTCCCGCTGAAGAGCGCCTGCGCCAGCTGGTGGGTGTAGTTGAGGTTCGCCATCTGCTCGTGCCCGGTCTCGGGGTTGAGGCCGACGACGTCGCCGTGGTCGAGCTCGGCGATGAGGGCGAGCGCGTGACCGACCGTCGGCAGGAAGATGTCACCGCGCGGCTCGTTGGGCTTCGGCTCGAGGGCGATCCGCAGGTCGTAGCCGGAGTCCTTGATGTACCCGGCCACCGTGTCGAGGCCCTCCTTGTAGCGCTCGAACGCCGCGTAGAGGTCCTTGCTCCCGTCGTACTCCGAGCCCTCGCGACCGCCCCACATGACGAAGGTCGTCGCCCCGAGCTCCGCGGCGACGTCGACGGCGTCGAGCACCTTCCGCAGGCCGAACCGGCGCACCCCGCGGTCGTTGCTCGTGAGCCCGCCGTCCTTGAAGACGGGGTGGGAGAAGGTGTTCGTCGTCACCATCTCGATGACGAGACCGGACGCGTCGCACTCCGCCTTGAGCCGGCCGACCCGGTCGGCCTTCGTCGCCGCGTCGGCGTCGAAGGGGAAGACGTCGTTGTCGTGGAAGGTGATCCCCCACGCCCCGAGCTCGGCGAGCCGGCCCGCGTACTCCCACGGCTCGAGCGCCGGGCGGGAGGGGCCGCCGAAGGGGTCGGTCCCGGTCCAGCCCACGGTCCACAGCCCGAAGCTGAACTTGTCCTGCGGGGTCGGTGTCCTCGTCGACATCGTCGTTCTCCTCACGTTTGTTCAATGTCAAAACTATTCTGCACCCCACGGTAACGTCAAGGGGTGCCCCCGTCATCCGGCCGTCCGATCGGTCCGACCGCCGTCGACGTCGGCGGCGTGCGCGCGGTCAACCTCGCCCGGGTGCTCGCCGCCGCGCTCGCCGCCCCCACCCCGCCGACGCGCGCGGCGCTCGCGACCGCGACGGGCACGACCCGGGCGACCGCGTCGCGGCTCGTCGACGACCTCGTCGCCGGCGGCCTGCTCGAGGAGTCCGCGCCGGACGCCGGGCTCCCCCGAGGGCCCGGACGCCCGGGCACCCACCTCTCCCCGGGGCGCGGGGTGGCAGCACTCGGGCTCCAGGTCGACGTCGACCGGGTCGCCGCGGTCGTCACCGACCTCACCGGCGCGGTCCGGGCGAGCCACGTCACCGAGGGCGACTTCCGCGGCTCACGCCCGGAGGGCGTCCTCGGCCTCCTCGCCGACGTCGCCGGGCGCGCGATCGCCGAGGTCGACGCGACCGTCGTCGGGGCGCGGCTCGCCCTGCCCGGCATCGTCGACGGCCGCGGCGTGCTGCTGCGGGCCCCCAACCTCGGCTGGTCGGACGTCGCCGTCGCCGCCGTCATGCCCCCCGTCGACGGGCTCCCGGCGCCGGTCGTCGGCAACGAGGCCGACCTCGGTGCCGTCACGGTGTCCTACCCCGCCCCCGGCCGGCCCGGGGAGCACGCCGACTTCGTCTACCTCTCCGGCGCGGCGGGCATCGGCGGCTCGGTCGTCCTCGACGGCGCGCCGCTGCGCGGCCGGCACGGCTGGGCCGGCGAGCTCGGCCACGTGACGGTCGACCCGGACGGCCCGGACTGCGCCTGCGGCAGCACCGGGTGCCTCGAGCAGTACGCCGGGATGCGCGCCCTCGCCGTCGCCGCCGGCCTCGAGCCGACGGCTCGCACGAGCGACATCGCCCGCGCCGCCCGCGACGGCGAGCCCGCCGCCGCGGCCGCCGTCGAGCGCGCGGCCGAGGCCCTCGGCATCGCCCTCTCCGCGGTCGTCAACGTCGTCGACGTCCCGGTCATCGTCCTCGCGGGGCACCTGCGCGAGATCGGGGACCTCGTCCGGCCCACGCTCCTCGAGACGCTGACCCGCCGCGTGCTGTCCGCCCGGTGGGCGCCCCCGGTCGTCGAGGTGGCCCCGCAGCGACCGCTCGCCGCGGCGGTGGGCGCCGCCTACGCCGAGCTCCACGCCCTCGTCGCCGACCCGGGCCGCCGCCTCGGCCGCCGGCGGACAGCGACGCCCGCCGGCTGACCCGCGCTCAGCCCGTGGAGGTCGGCTCGACGGCTCGTCCGTCGAGGGCCTCCCGGGCCGCGGCGCGGTCCTCAGGGGTGCCGTAGCGCCGGAAGTCGCGGAGCACCCGGTCCCGGGCCGCCGGGTCCGCGTCCGGCCCGACGAGCCGGAAGGTGTCGGCGGTCACCGTGGCCAGCGGCAGGACGACGGCGAGCTCGGGGTCGTCGACGTCCTCGGGGTCCACCGCCGCGAGCCGACCGAACCGGATCGCCATCTCGTGCTGCTCGCGGTAGCCCTCGTAGTGACCCTCCTCGACCGAGCGCAGGGCGGCGGTGCGCAGCCGCTCCTCGCTCGCCGCCGGGACCGCCCCCGACCAGGTGTAGGCGATGTAGCGGGCCTGCTGCTCGAGCGGCACGGCGTAGGGACCGAGCTGCGACCACAGGCCGGCGACGGCGAACCCCGGCAGGTCGGCGTGGAAGGTGAAGTCGGCGACCTCCATCGACGTGGGGGTGAGCCGGACCGTCCGCCGGATCCCCTCCGACAGGAACGGCAGGTTGAGGTGGAAGCCCGTCGCCACGACGACCGCGTCCGCGTCGACCGAGGCACCGTCGGTGAACTCCACCCGACCGCCGTCGACACAGCGCACCCACGGGTGCGGGGTGACCCGGTCCTCGGCCACGAGGTTGAGGTAGTGGGGGCTGCCGGTGACGCCCGCCCGCGCGATGTCCTCGTGCGGTGCCGGGGCCCCGTAGCGCACCGGGTCGCCACCGAGCCGGAGCACGCGCTCCGCGGTGATGCGGTGCACCTCCTCGACGGGCAGCTCCTGCTGCGCGAGGGCCCAGGACCGGGAGAAGACGTAGGACTCGATGGGCGTTCCCGCGACCATCTTCGGCATGACGTAGCGCTGGCGCCTCTGGGCCAGGTGCACCTCGGCCCCGATCATCGCGAGGTCGCTGGCGATCTCCAGGGCGGAGATGCTGCCCCCGCACACGACCACCGTCTGGCCGCGGTACCGGTCGGGGTCCTTGTACCGGAACGCGTGGCTGACCCCTCCCGCTCCGCTGAAGGACTCCAGGCCCTCGATCGGCGGGACGTCCGGCAGGTTGTAGCGGCCCGAGGCGACGACCACCCGCGGCGCGACGACGGCGTGCTCGCCCTCGTCGTCACGCCACCGCACCTCGTACCCCTCGTCGCGCCGCTCGACGGCGACCACCCGGCAGCCGAACCGCAGTGAGGGGCCGAGGCCGAACGCCTCGACGTAGCGGCGGAGCATCTCCAGCACCTCGCCGTTGCGGGGGAACATCGCGGTCCCCTCGTCGTAGTCGAGGTCGGAGAACCGGGTGAGGAACTTCGCGGTGTTCGTCCGCATGGCGGGCCAGACGCCGCTGTTCGGGTTGTCCCGGTTCCACTGGCCCCCGAGGTCCTCGTGCGACTCCAGGACCAGCACCTCGAAGCCGCACGCCCGCAGCCAGCGGGCGTTGACGAGCCCGGCCATCCCGGCCCCGACGACGATCACGTCGACGTCCATGTCTCCTCCTCCGTCCGACCCGCCCGACAGCCCCACGGTGGTCACGTCCCCTCGAGGAGGACGGCGCGCCCCTGCCCGCCGCCGCCGCAGATCGTCGCCACCCCGAGGCCGCCCCCCCGGGCGCGCAGCTCGTGCGCGAGGGTGAGCACGAGGCGGAAGCCGCTGGCCCCGAGGGGATGCCCGAGCGCGATCGCCCCACCGTTGACGTTGACCCGGTCGTGCTCGACGCCGAGCGAGCGCTCGGTGGCGACCACGACGCCCGCGAACGCCTCGTTCACCTCCCAGACGTCGACGTCCCCCGGCGTCAGCCCCTCTCGCTCGAGGAGCAGACGAGCCGCCTCCGCCGGGCGCTCGTGGAGGCTCGAGGTGCGACCGGCGACGACGGCGGAGCCGACCACGCGCGCGAGGGGGGTGTGCCCGTCGGCCCGCGACCGTCCGGCGGTGCCGAGCACCCCCACCGCGGCCGCGTCCGACATCTGCGACGCGTTGCCGGCCGTGATCGTGCCGTCCTCACCGAAGACGGGCGCCAGTCCCGCGAGCGCCGTCGCCGAGGTTCCCCTCCGGATCCCCTCGTCGGCCTCGCCGCCGGAGCCGTCGAGAATCTCCTCGCCCAGCCGGCCGGAGTCCGTCGCGGCCGCCGCACGTTCGTGGCTCGCGAGCGCGACCTCGTCCTGCGCCGGCCGGTCGATACCGAGCCGGCGGTTCTCCGCGTCGCTCAGCTCCCCCATCCCGACGTCCTCGAGCGCGCACCACAAGCCGTCACGGACGAGGAGGTCGACCGGGGATCGCTGGGCGCGGCTCATCGACTCGAACCCTCCGACGAGCACCCGGCGGGCCTCCCCCGCCCTCAGCTGGTGGGCGCCGTACGCGACGGCGCTCATGCTCGCGAGGCAGACGTCGTTGAGCGTGATGCCCGGGACGGTCCGCGGCACCCCACCCGCGGTCGCGGCGATGCGCGCGGGGTTCTGACCCGTCCCGCCCTGCACGACCGTGCCGAGCACGACGGAGTCGACCTCGGGGTCCCCGAGCCGGGTCAGGGCCGCACGGACGGCCCGGGCCCCCAGCGCGGTCGCCCCGACGTCCGCCAGCCGGCCACCCATGCGGCCGACCGCCGTGCGCGCCCCGCCGAGGAGCACGACGTCCTCGTCCGTGGCCGCGCGCATCAGACGTCCATCGTGTAGCAGACCGCCGTGCCCTCGAGGACGACCGTGCCGTCGCCCCGCAGGACCCTCGTGAGCAGCGACGTGATCGGCTTGTCGTCGCGGACCGCGGACACCTCGACCTCCCCGGTGATCGTGTCACCGGGGCGCACGGGGGCCTTGAAGGACCAGGCGACCTCGAGGAACACCGTCCCGGGCCCGGGCAGCTCCTCCGCGACGACGGCGTTGAGGATGGCACTCGTCACGCCGCCCTGGACGACGATCTCGCCGAACCGGCTGTTCCGCGCCGCCTCCTCGTCGTAGTGCAGCGGGTTGCGGTCCCCGCTGATCCGGGTGAACAGCCCGATGTCGTCCGGGCCGACCTCGCGGGAGAGCGAGGCGCGGTCGCCCACGGCGGGCATCCTGTCGGTCCATGCGGTCATGACGGCTCCTTCTCGGTGGTGGTGACGGCGACGACGACGTGGGTCTCCCCCCGGGGGCGGGCGAGCAGGCGGACGGGCATCCCCACGGCCAGGGCGTCGAGGTCTCCCTCGTGGGCGGTGACGAGGCGGGGGCCCGCGTCGAGCTCGACGACGAGGACCGCGTACGGGGTGTCTCCCGCCCAGGCGGGGTGCCCCGCACGGTGCACGACCGTCCACGTGTGGACCCGTCCGGTGCCGGCGACCTCCACCCACGTGAGGTCCTCGGACCAGCACTGCGAGCACACGGAGCGGGCGTAGTGCTGGCGCCGGCCGCAGGCGTCGCACTGCTGCACCCGCACGACACCCTCGGCCAGCCCGTCCCAGAACGGCGCGGACTCGGGGTTGGGGGTCGGCCCGGGCTTCGACGGGCGGGCGGGATCGCTCATCCGGCGGCCTCCAGGACGAGCGCGACCTCTTCACCCATCGTCGCCCCGTTCCCGGTGACGAGCGCGAGCCGGGGGTCTGCCATCTGCCGCTCACCGGCGCCGCCGCGCAGCTGGCGGACGGCCTCGACGACGTGGCCCATCCCGCCCGCGAGGTCCGCCTGCCCGCAGGCCAGCTGACCTCCGTGGGGGTTGAGCGAGACCTCGCCCCGGTGCGAGACGTCGTGGTCCGCCAACCAGTCCGCGGCGGTGCCGGGAGCGCACAGCCCGGCGTCCTCGAGCGTCACGAGGACCAGGACCGAGTAGCAGTCGTAGAGCGAGAGCACGTCGAGGTCGCCGGGCCCCACGCCGGCCATGGCGTAGGCGTCCGCGATCGCGGCGCGCAGCGGGGAGCTCGTGAGCGTCGGCGCCTGGCTCACCGCCCGGTGCGTGACACGCTCGCCGGCCCCGCGCAGCAGGACCGGCCAGTGAGGGGACCACCGGGTCGCGGCCGCGGAGGTGACGACGACCGCGGCCGCCCCGGCGCACGGCATGACGATGTCGAGCAGGTGCAGGGGGTCGCTGATCATCGGCGAGGCGAGGACGTCCTCGACCGTGATCTCGCGGCCGTGGAAGATCGCGTCCGGGTTGAGCATCGCGTTGCGGCGCTCGAGCACCGGGACGAGCGCGAGGTCCGCGGGCGACCGGCGGAACTCGTGCAGGTAGCGCTGCGCGATCCACGCGTAGGAGGTGTTCGCCCCGCTCGCCCCGTGGGGCACGTCGTGCTCCCGGATCGGGTTGCGGTTGGTCGCGCGGAGGGGACGGCCGGGGTCCCGGGCGGCCGACAGCACGCACAGGGCGGTCGTGCACATCCCGGCCTGGATCGCAGCGGCCGCGCGCCAGACCATCCCGGGCCCGCTCGCCCCGCCGAGGTCGACGAGCTCGGCGACCCGAGGCGCCAGCCCCAGGTACTCGGCCACGGTCACCCCGACGTGCTGCGGGGTCTCGCCCACCTGGGTGCCGACGAACAGCCCGTCGACGGCGCCCGGCTCGAGACCCGCGTCGCGCACGGCCTCGGCCGCCACCCGACCGATGAGCCCCAGCCCCGTCTCGCCCGGCGACTCCCGACGGGGCGGCAGCTCGGCGACGCCCACGACGGCGGCGACCCCCCGCAGGCTCATCGCGGGCCCCGCACGGCGTCGAGGGCCCCGGGGTTGGCGAGGCTCGGCTGGTCGGCGTCGACGGCACGACCCAGGTACGCGTCGAGGACGAGTCGGCGCAGGATCTTGCCGCTCCGGGTGCGTGGGAGGTCCTCGACGACGTGGACCGCGGACGGCGTGAGGGCACGGCCGAGCCGTGCGCCGACGGCGGTGAGGACCGCCTCACGGACCGGGTCCGGCTCGGTGTCGAGGGCCGTGCGCGCGAAGACGACGAGCGCGCTCCCCTTGACCGGGTCCGGCACGCCGACGGCGGCCGACTCGAGGACGCCGTCCACGGCGTTGGCGACGTTCTCGACCTCGGCGGGCCCGATCCGCTTGCCCGCGATCTTCAGGGTGTCGTCGCTGCGACCGTGGATGAGCCACGGGCCGCCCTCGGTGACCTCCGCCCAGTCCCCGTGCCGCCAGCGTCCGGGCCAGTCGGCCCAGTAGGTCCGCTCGTAGCGCCCCGGCTCGCCCCAGAAGCCCAGCGGCATCCCGGGTGAGGCACACGTCAGGACGAGCTCCCCGGGACCCGACACGACGGGGTTCCCCCCGGTGTCGGCGAGCGCCGCCCCCATCCCGGGGACGGGTCCCGCGAACGCGCACGGTTCGATCGGCTCGGTCACCGTGTTGCTGAGGATGGCGCCCGAGACCTCGGTGCCGCCGGAGTAGTTGACGACCGGGAGCCGCCCTCCGCCGACCCGCTCGAAGAGCCAGGCGTACGCGTCCTCGGTCCACGGCTCACCGCTCGAGGCGAGCACCCGCAGGCTTCCGGGCACCGCCCGGGGCTCGCCGCCGCACGCCGCGAGACCCCGGACGAGGGTCGGCGAGACGCCGAGGACCGTGACCCCGAGCGCGTCGACGGTCTCCCAGAGCCTGGCCGGGTGCGGGTGGTCGGGCGCACCGTCGACGAGCGCGACCGTGGCCCCGGCGAGGAGCCCGCCGAGGAGGGTGATGGGGTGCATGACCCACCCGGGGTCGGTGACCCACCCGACGACGTCGCCGGCGCCGACGTCGAGCAGGAGCGCGGCGTCGCTGCCGGCCTTGACGCAGAACCCGGCCGTCCCGAGGGTGATCCCCTTCGGCCGTCCGGTCGTGCCCGAGGTGAAGGCGACCATGAGGGGGTGGTCGGCCGGGTGGCTCGACGGCCCGGGGTCCGCCCCGTCCCCCAGGGCCCGCAGCTCGGCCCAGGTGACCTCGTGCGGCAGCCGGTCCGGCGGCTCCCGGCCCGGGACCGGGACCGGGACCGTGACGCAGAGGTCGAGCGAGGCGACCTCCGCCAGCACCTCGGCCGTCTGCCCCCGCAGGTCGCGGACCCGACCGCGCCGGACGACCCCGTCGGCGACGACGAGCGCCCGTGCCTCGGCGAGGCGCAGGCGGTCGGCGACGGCGCTCGCCCCGAACCCCGAGAAGACCGGGACGGCGACCGCCCCGACCCAGGCCAGGGCGAGCTGGACGACGGCGACCTCAGGGGTCATGGCGAGCTGGACCCCGACCCGGTCACCCACGGCGACGCCCGCGGTCCGCAGGCCGGCGGCGACCCGGGCGGACTCCGCGAGCAGGGTGGCCCGGTCCATCCGCCCGACGGCACCGTCCTCCCCGGCCCACACGAGGGCCGGACGGCAGCCGCGGCCGTCCTCGGCCCACCGCTGGAGGGTGTTGTCCACGAGCGAGAACCGGCCGCCCGGGTACCACCGCGCCGCCTCCGGCCGGTCGAGCCCGACGACGGTGACGTCGGGCTCGCGGGTCCACCGCAGTCCCATCCACGACGTCACGAGGTCCCAGAAGCGGACCGGGTCCTCGCGTGCCCAGACGTCCAACGCCGCCCGGTCCGGCACGCCCGCACGGCGGCAGAGGTCAGCCAGGCGGCTTCCCGCGACGACGGCGTCGCTCGGGAACCAGGTCGCCGTCCCGGACCCTGCGCGGGCCGGCCGTGCGGCGGCCGTCATCGTCGGTCCCGGACGGCGTCGAGCTCGGCGACGAGCAACGCGGCGAACGCCGGGTCGTCGACGTGGTCGGTGCTCTCGACGACCCGGACGGCCGGGTCGACGTGGGAGAGGAACGCCTCGCGGAAGGCGGCGTCGGCCTCGGGGGACCAGAAGGGCATCCCGGGGGCGTCGAGCTCGGAGAACCCGCCCATCGGCAGGACGACGGTGCTGCTCGACGGCGCGAGGCCGACCCGCTCCGCGACGAGCTCACCGAGCCGGCGGTTCTCCGCGGCGTCGGACCGCATGAGGGTCACGTGCTCGTTGTGGCGGTGCAGCACCCGGCCCGCGAACCGCTCGGGCACCGTCGCGGGGGCGCCGAAGTTCACGGTGTCGAGGGCGCCGGGGACCACGACCTGCGGGACCCCGTGCCGGGCGGCGGCCGTGAGCCGGTCCGGGCCCGCCGAGAGGGTCCCTCCCGCGACGAGGTCGGCGAGCTCGGTCGTCGTGACGTCGAGGACGGCGTCGACACGCCCCTCGGAGACGAGCCGCTCCAGGGTGGCTCCGCCGGTCCCGTTGGCGTGGAAGACGGACACCTCGGCGCCACCCGTTTCCAGGCGCTCCCGAGCCGCCGAGACGCAGCGCGTCGTGATGCCGAACATCGTCATGGCGACGTGACCGCCGACGGGATCCGGTGCGGGCTCTCGCGTCCGATGGGCGTGGGCGAGCGCAGCAGCGGTCGCCGCGGTCCGCCCCAGGACGTCGCGGAGCACGCCGTTCGTCCCCTCGACGTCGACGACGGGGTAGACGAGGACGGCGTCGGTGCCCTGGAGGTACCCGCGGGTGTCCCCGGCGACGATCGTCGAGGTGAGGACCTTGGGCACCCCGAACGGCAGACGCGGCGCGACGGCCCCGAAGACCGTCCCCGCTCCCGAGCCACCGATGGCGACGAAGGCGTCGAGCGACCCGGCACCGTGCAGCCGCTCGACCTCGGCGGCCACGGCGGTCCCCATCGTGTCGAGGGCCGAGGCCCGGCCCGAGGCCCGGACGGCCTCCATGGTCGTGCCCGTCGCCGCGGCGAGCCGCTCGGGCGTGGTCTCGGCGTCCGACGCGTGGTCCGCCACGCCGAAGTCGACCCGGTGGACTGCGCACCCGAGCTCCCGGAGCCGCGCACACAGCAGGTCCAGGGCCTCGCGCTTGGTGTCGAAGGCCCCCGCGACGACGACGGTCGGCGCCGAGGGACCGGTCACGGGGCCGTCCCGAGCTTCTGGTCCTTGAAGGCGGCGACGACCTCACGGATGGGCTCCTCGATCGGGATCCGCTCGATGCTCGAGGCGCCGATGAAGCCGACCGAGCGGGTGTGCTCGAGGACGTACCCCGCGTCGTCGGGGGTCGCGATCGGCCCTCCGTGGCTCACGACCATGACGTCGGGTCGCAGCTGGACGACGGCGTCGGAGATGGCGTTGACGACCTCGACGCACTCGTCGAGCGAGCGCGCGAAGCTGTCCTTGGCGCCGATGGACCCGCCCGTCGTGAGGCCCATGTGGGCGACGACGACGTCGACCCCGGCCTCGACCATGCGGCAGGCCTCGTCCGGCGTGAAGGAGTACGCCATCGTGAAGAGCCCGAGGTCCGAGGCCTGCCGGATCATCTCGACCTCACGGTCGTAGCCGAACCCGGTCTCCTCCAGGCTCTGCCGCCAGCGGCCGTCGATGATGCCGTGGCTCGGGAAGTTGATGACGCCCGCGAAACCGGCCGCTCGCAGGGTCTCGAGGAAGCGGGGCATCACCCGCGTCGGGTCCGTCCCGTTGAC
Source organism: Phycicoccus avicenniae (assembly GCF_018139485.1). Lineage (GTDB taxonomy): Bacteria > Actinomycetota > Actinomycetes > Actinomycetales > Dermatophilaceae > Phycicoccus > Phycicoccus avicenniae. Next base: position 28,413 of record NZ_JAGSNF010000024.1, on the reverse strand, counting down.
CCCCGCGATCACCGGCGTGTCCTGCACGACCGGAAGCACCTCACGCTCCCCCATCTCCAGGACGATCGCGTTGGCGTCCCCGATCGCGAGGAGCCCGGCGTTCGAGCCGTGGCCCCCCATGCGGTACCGGCCGGAGTTGTAGATGAGGATCAGGTCGGCCCCGCCCCGCTCGGCGAACTTGGCGGAGATCCCCGTCCCGGCCCCGGCGCCCACGACGGGCCGGCTCTCCTCGACCTCGGCGCGCAGCCGGGCGAGGACCTCGTCTCTCGAGTACATGCGATACCTCTTCTCTCGATGGCCGTCAGGAGCGACCGGTGGGGAACTGGGGGACCTCGACGCGGGCCCCGCCCGCGAGGGCGGACTCGTGCGCGCAGATGCCGGGCGCGGTCCACGCCGCGGCCGTCGGCGCGTCGATCGCCGTGGGACGGTCCTCGACGATGGCGCTGACGAACTCGTGGACGAGGTGCGGGTGCGACCCGCCGTGCGCCGCCTCGCGGTGGAGGGCGGGGCCACCGTCGGCGGGCACGACCTCGAAGTCGGCGACGAAGCGAGCGAGCTCGCGCGGGAGGTCGGAGACGTCGTCGGGAGGCACGACGAGGTCGGTGCGAGCACGACGACCGCGCAGCCCGGTCTCCGGCTGCACCTCCTCGAGGGGGAGCAGGTCGTGGACGACGAGCGGTCCCTCGTGGTCGGCCGGCCACTCGACCGAGGCGCGGTCGCCGTGGACGTCGTAGCCCTCGATGTACGGCCTCGCGACCTGGAAGAAGGACATCTCGACCTCCCCGAGGACGTCGCTCCCCCGCAGGGTGAACAGGCCCTTCTCCGCGGGGAAGGGGTTGTCGAACCGTCCGCGGCGGTCCTCGGTGAGGGTCCCGGAGCCGTGGGCCACGACGCTCTCGACGGTGGTCCCGGTCAGGGCGAGCAGCGGGGCGAGGGCGTGGGTGGAGTACTTCATCGGCGGGTACCCGCGCCAGTACTCGGGGTATCCGTCGAGGTTCTGGTGGTGGAACCCCCGGTACCCGGTGACCGTGCCGAGCCGCCCCGAGTCGAGCTGGTCGCGGACGTACCGGTACTCGCGCCCGTACACGGTCGTCTCCATCATCATGTACCGCTTGCCGCTGGCCCGCTCGGCCTCGACGACCCGGGTGAGGTCGTCGAGCTCGAGCGCCATGGGGACCGCGCAGGCGCAGTGCTTGCCGGCCTCGAGGACGGCGACGGCGACGTCGGCGTGCAGCGGCACGGGGACCAGGACGTGCACCGCGTCCCACCGGTCGTCCGCCAGCATCTCGGCGACGTCGGTGTAGCGCGCCTCGACCCCGAACCGGTCGGCGACGGTCGTCAGGCGACGCTCGTCGGTGTCGACGACGGCGACCTCACGGACCTGCGGGTGGGCGAGGTAGACCGGCAGGAAGTCCTCACCGAACCCGAGACCGACGACGGCGACGGAGATCCCGGAGGGCTCGCTCATGCGGTGGGCACCTCCTCCTCGGTCCCCTCGAGGAAGGTCACGCCGCCCGTGGCGAAGTTCGGCACGTCGGCGGACGCGGCCCGCCCGGCCTCGGAGGCGAGGACCGCGTCCATCGCCTCCTTGCTCTCGGCCCAGAGGTCGACGACGAGGTGCACGGGGCCGGCGAACCCGCCGTTCTGCGTGTCGGTCCACGTGAGGGTCCACCGGCTGAGCCCGCGCATGCCGCGGGCGATGGGGATGTGGACCTCGCGGTAGTACCGGTCGAACTCGGCCGGGTCGTCCGGCCGGCCGTACAGGATGGTCATGCGGTGCACGAGGGTCCCCTTCCGGGTCGCGTGGTGGTGCTCACTTGACGCTCCCGACGGACAGCCCCTCGACGAGCCGCTTCTTGGCGAGGACGAAGACGGCGAGCAGGGGCAGCGAGGTGAGCAGGGCCAGTCCCATGAGCCGGTTCCAGCTCACGGAGTACAGCGACGTCTGCTGCGCGAGCAGGCCGCTCACCGGCAGGTTGGCCGGGTCGGTCATGAGGGTCGTCGCGTAGATGAACTCGCCCCACGTGATGATGAAGACGATCGCGCCGACGGTCGCGATGCCGTTCGGCAGCAGCGGGACGACGATGTTGCGGAAGGTCCGCAGGCCCGACGCCCCGTCGATCTCCGCCGCCTCGTACAGCTCCTTCGGGATCGCGAGCACGAAGGGGCGCATGAGCATGATCGCGAAGGGCGCCATGAGGGCGACGTCGGCGAGGATCAGCCCGTAGATGCTCCCCACGAGCCCCCAGTCGGCGAGGATCCCGTACAGCGGGATGACGGCCATCGGTTGAGGGACCATCTGGAGCACGAGGAAGATCCCGAGGAACCACGCGCTCGCCCGGCTCCACCGGGAGGTGAGGCGCCGACCGAGCGCGTACGCCGCGGGCACGGCGAGGGCGAGGACGAGCACGGTGACCGAGACGGCGATCTTCGCCGACGTGACGACGGAGCTGCTCGCGGCGTCGACGATGTCGGTGAACGTGCCGAGGGACGGGCTGAACAGGATCGAGTTGGGGCTGGAGCGGACCTCCTGGTCCGACTTGAACGAGGTGAGGACGATCCACAGCAGCGGCAGGAGGTAGGTCAGGCCCAGGGCGACGACGACGACGCGGGTGCCGACGGAGTGGCGGGTGTTCGTCACTGGCCCTCCTCCTTGCGCACCCCGAGGACGTAGGGGATCGCGAGGACGACGACCGCGAGCATCGACAGGCTGGCGATGGCGCCACCGGTCCCGAACGAGTAGGTCGTGAAGGCCTCGCGGTAGGCGAGGAACGGCAAGGTCGTCGTCACCGTCCCGGGTCCGCCGCTCGTCATGACGTAGACGAAGTCGAAGCTGCGGAAGGCGTACAGGACGATGAGGATCACGAGGACCATGAGCGTCGGTCGCAGGAGCGGCAGCACGACCGACACCGCGCGCCGGATCGGTCCGGCCCCGTCGATGGACGCCGCCTCGAGCACCTCGGTGGGGATCGAGAGCAGCCCTCCGCGGATGATGAGGATGGCGAACGGCAGGCTCGCCCACGCGGCGACGCCGCTCACGGCCCACAGGGCGAGCGAGGGGTCGCTGAGCCAGTCGACCCGGCCGATCCCCACGAGCTGGAGCACGGCGTTGATCGCCCCGTCACCGGCGAGGAGGAACTTCCACACGCTGCCGCTGACGAGCGGCGGCAGTGCCCAGACGAAGACCATGAGCGACAGCACGATGCTGCTGAGCCGTCCGCGCCGGGCGAGCGCCTGGGCCGCCACGTAGCCGATCGTGAGGTCGACGACGAGGAGGACGGCGGTGAACACGCCGGTGGCCCGGGTCGCCTCCCAGAAGCCGTCGGAGCCGAGCACCTCGCGGATGTTCTCCGTCCCGCTGAAGGTCCACTCGCCGATGAGGTTGGCCGGTCCGACGTCGCTGAAGGCCATCCGGCCCATCTGGACGAGCGGGTAGACGCAGAGCAGGGCGCAGACGACGGCGGCGGGCACCAGGTAGGGGCCCAGGTGCACCCGGGAACGGCGCCACCGCCCCGGCGCGGGGGACTCGACCGAGCCCTCCGCGCCGGGTCGGACGGTCGTCTCGGGGGGAGCCGTCATCAGCAGGACCCGCCGCCGTCCTCGCGCGCCGCGGTGACGGCCTCGATGGCGGTCCGGGCCGCGTCCGCGGGCTCGGACTGGCCGGAGATGACGGCGCTGTGGGCCTCACCGACGGCGGTCTGCATCGCGGCGGTCTCCTGGTTCAGCGGCCAGGCGCCGGTCTCGCTCGCGGCCTCGACGAAGGGCTGGACGAGCTCGTCGCTCGTGATCGTCTCGTCGTCGGCGAGGTCGGACCGGGTCGGGATCTGGCCGGACGCCTCGAAGTTGATCAGGCTCGCCTCCTGGGACATCCAGGCCTCCTCGACGTACTGCCAGGCGAGGTCCTTGTCCTCGGCGAAGGCGCCGATGCCGATGGCCTCCCCACCGGGGAACACGTGGCTGCCCTCCGGGCCCGCGGGGAACCGGGTGGTGCCGATCGTGAAGTCGGCGCCCCGCGCATCGGCGAGGTTCCAGTTGCCGTTGATGCCGAAGGGGTAGTCGCCGCTCATGAACGCCTGCCACGCGTCGGCCTGGTCCCAGGTCGCGGTCTCCCGCGGGATGACCCCGTCCTGCGACCAGCCCTGCACGGTCTGCAGGTTCGTCGTGAGGTCGGCCTCCGTCATCGTGCAGTAGTCCTTGCCCTGGCCGAGCAGGTGCGGCATGAACATCCACGCGCCCTCGACGGTGGGGGCCCCGGACTCGGCGAGCACACTGCCCTCGTTGTCGGGGGCCAGCTGCTCGAGCGCCGCCTGGAACTCCTCCATCGTCTCGGGGGGCTCGATGCCGGCCTCCTCGAGCATGTCGGCGTTGTAGTAGAGCCCGAGGAGGTTCGTGTAGCTCATGACGTTGTAGACCTTGTCCTCGTAGCTCCAGACCGCGGAGTCGGGGAAGAGGTCCTTGTCGGCGTAGCCGTCCCAGTAGCCGGTGAGGTCGGCGAGCACCCCCGACGAGGCGAGGGTGGGGAAGTCGACGACGACGTTGTCGAGGACGACGTCCGGGCCGTCCTGGGTCGTGGCCGTCGCGAGCAGCTTGCTCGGCAGCTGCTCGAAGGGGATCTGCACGGTCTCGATCGTCACGTCCGGGTGGGACTCGGCCCACAGGGCGTTCTGCTGCTCCAGCGCGTCGTTCTGACCGCCGGCCGTGTAGTAGGTCCAGACCGTGAGGGTCTGCTGGCCGTCGGCGGAACCCGATCCCGTGTCCGACCCGTCGCCGCAGGCCGACAGGACGAGCATGCCGATGGCGGCGGCACCGGCCGCCTGTGCTCTTGGTCGCAACACCGCGCCCACGCTCCTTTGCGTTGAGGTGTCGATCCTATTTAGATCGCTCATCATCGTATTTACGTCGGTGGCGCTCGTCAATGGGGATGAGTAGCATCGTTGCCCGACCGATATGCAGCCGAACGAGCGGAGGCCCGTCGATGGCGAGTGCGCCTGCGTCGGTACTGACCGACGGACCCTCCCCGCTCCGGCCGGTCGTCTCACCCCGGCTGAGCCGCGCGGGTGAGGTGCTCGAGCTCGTCCGGACCGGTCGCGCGAGCACCATCACCGAGCTCGCGACCGCGATGAACGTCGCCCGCTCGACCGTCACCGAACGCGTCGAGGCCCTCACCGACCGCGGCCTGCTCAGCAGCCGCGGCGAGATCGTCTCCGGCCGCGGCCGTCCGGCCACCGTCCTCGCCTTCAACCCGGCGGCCGGTGTCGTGCTCTCGGCGCAGATCGGGATGAGCGGGCTCCGGGTGGGCGCCTACGACCTCGCCGGAGCACCGCTCGCCGCCGAGGAGTCGACCGACATCCCCGTCACGGCCGGTCCGGACCGCGTGCTGGCAGCCCTCGTCACGGCGCTCGACGCCCAGCTCGTCGCGGCCGGACGCGCTCGCGCGGACGTCCTCGGGCTCGGGATCGGCGTCCCGGGGCGGATCGAGCTCGAGACCGCACGCGAGGGCGGCTCCGCGGCGGCCCGACCCTGGATCGACTTCCCCGTCGCGGAACGGCTCGGCGAGATCTACGACGTCCCGGTCTCCGTCGGCCGCGGCATGGGGCTCCTCGCCATGGCGGAGCAGCGGGCCTTCCACCCCGACGCAAGCGTCCTCCTCGGGCTCAAGGTCGGCACCGTCGTGGAGTGCGGGGTGGTCATCGACGGGAAGATCGTCGACGGCGGGTCGGGCCTCGCGGGGGAGATCGGGCACACCCCCGTGCCCGGGGCCGACGCCGTGTGCGTGTGCGGCAACACCGGCTGCCTCAACGCCGTCGCCGGGGGCGGCGCCATCGCGGAGCGCCTCCGGCTCCTCGGCCACGAGGTCGACTCCGCCCGCGGCGTCGCACAGCTGGCGCAGCAGGGTGTCGTGGAGGCGGGTCGACAGGTCCGCGAGGCGGGCCGGCACATCGGGGCGGTGCTCGCCGGCACGGTGAACCTGCTGAACCCGGACGTCATCGTCGTGTGGGGCTACCTCGCCGACAGCGGCGACCAGCTCTTCGCGGGGCTCCAGGAGAGCCTCTACCGGATGGGTGTGCCCGCCGCGACCCGCCACGTGACGATCGAGTACACCCGGCTCGGCGCCGACGCCGGCGTCCGGGGCGCCGCGGTGAGCACGACCGAGGACGTCCTCTCGGCGGCGCACATCGACCTGCTCCTGACCCGCTGGCAGGCCGAGCACCCCTGACGCCGGGTCGGCACGGCCACGCTGTCGGCGGCCCGACCGGCCCGGTGCTCGACGGGTCGTGGGGTACTGCTCACGCCCCGTCGAGCACTCAGTGCGTGTCGGACCGCTCGGCGGCGCGGCGCTCGCTGCGGATCTCGACGGCCACGAGGACACCGACGACGGCGACCCCGAGCAGGGCGAGCAGGACCGGGCCGAGCACCGGGGCGTAGGGCGCGACGAGCGAGCCCGGGCCGTCGACCTCCTCGTCGCCGCCGCTCTGCCACGGCCACAGCGCCCGGAGCGAGCCGATCATGAGGCCCGTCATGACGAGCAGGGTCGTGCGCCGGTGCCGCACGAGCAACCAGCGCAGCAGCTGGACGAAGCTCGCGAGCCCGGCGACGGCGCCGAGCGCGAACACGGCGATGTAGCCCAGGTCCCGCTCGTCGACGGCGGCGAGCGTCACGGTGTAGAGCCCCACGGCGAGGAGGAAGAAGGAGCCGGAGACCCCCGGCACGACGAGCGCGCACACGGCGATCGCGGCCACGAGGAAGACCACCGGCGGGGCGGCGTCGAGGCTGCCGCCCCCGGCCGCGAGGCCGATGAGCAGCCATGCGAGGGCCACCGCGGCCGCGACGACGACGAGGTCGACGGCGAGAGGGCGGGTGCCGGGCGGCAGCATCCGGACCGGGACGGCGATGCTCGCGGCGACGAGCCCGAGGAACAGGCCTCGGGCGAGCTCGGGATGTCCCCCGACGAAGGAGGTCATGACCCCGGCCATCGTGACGACGGCGAGCCCCATCCCGACGAGCACCGGGACGATGAGCCACCAGTCGGTGCGGCGCAGCTCCTCGCGCGCCGAGCGCAGCCGGTCCGGCCCGGTGACGAGCATCCGGGCGGCGCCGACGACGTGCGAGGCGGAGGCGATGAGCTGCTCGTAGACCCCGGTGACGAGGGCGACGGTCCCGCCCGAGACCCCGGGGACGAGCTCGGCCATCCCGATGAGGAACCCCCGGAGGACGTCGAGCGGGGCGACCTTCCGCGACCGGGTCGGGACGTCCGTGCGGGCGGGCGAGGCGGCGGGGTCCGTCATGGCGCCGAGCCTAGCCCGATGGCCACGGTCGACACGGCGACCGCAGGAGCGGCCGGCCCGGCACCGGCCGCCGGAGTCCGTGAAGGAAATCGAACGATCTATACAGATCCCTTGCAGATGCAGGGCCAAGAAGGTACTGTCCTCGAATCAGTTAAACGATATACCTCAACGAGGAGGGTGCATGAGCTCCGTGGGATTCATCGGGCTCGGCGTTATGGGCCTACCCATGGCGGCGAACGTCGTCGAGGCCGGCCATCCGGTCCGGGCCTACGTCCGTCGCCCCGAGCGGGCCGCCGAGGCGCGGTCCCGTGGGATCGAGGTCGTCGACACCGTGCGCGACGCGGTCTCCGGGGCGGACGTCGTCGTCACGGTGCTCACCGACGGCCCGGCGGTTCTCGAGGTGGCCCTCGGGCAGGACGGCATCCTCGCGGCGGCCGACCCGGGCGCCGTGTACGTGGACATGAGCACGATCGCCCCCTCCGAGTGGCTCAGGGTGCACGCCGCATTCGTCGCGGAGGGCCGGGAGGTCGTGGACGCCCCGGTCAGCGGCGGCGAGTCCGGCGCAGAGGCGGGAACCCTCTCCGTCATGGCCGGCGGTCACGACCGGACGATCGAGGCCGTCTCCGACGTCCTCGGCGCGATGGGCACCGTCGTGCGCATGGGGGACGCCGGGTCGGGCCAGGTCACCAAGGCCGCCAACCAGATGATCGTGGCCGGCACGATCCAGCTCGTGTCCGAGGCCCTGGTCTTCCTCGAGCACCACGGGGTCGACCGCGCGACGGCCGTCGAGGTGCTGTCGCGGGGTCTCGCGGGCAGCACCGTCCTGGAGCGGAAGTCGACGGCGATGCTCGCCGACGACGTCACGCCGGGCTTCCGCCTCGCGTTGCACCGCAAGGACCTCGCCATCGCCGAGGACGCCGCGTCCTCCCTCTCGCTCCCGCTGTCCTCCGCCGTGACCCAGGTGGTTCGCGCGGCCGTGGCACAGGGCGGCGGCGACGACGACCACGGCACGCTCTACCGCCACGCGCGGCGCACGAACGGCCTCGGATGATGTCGGCCGCCCCGACCGCGACCGCGGCCGTGACCGACCTCCCCCGCCCGGGGCCGTGGTGGAGCCATCCCTTCCGTGTGTTCCAGACGAACCTGCGCGAGACCGACGCCACGATGGACGTCGACGCGACCCTCGACGCCATCGAGCGCCACGGCGCGGACACCTGGCTCGTGAACGCCGGTGGCATCTTGTCCTTCTACCCGACGGACCTCCCTCACCAGACCCGCAACCCGCACCTCGAAGGACGCCCCTCCGGCGACCTCCTCGGCGACGCGGTGACGGCAGCCCACGAGCGCGGCATCCGGGTCGTGGCCCGCATGGACTTCTCCAAGATCGGCCCCGAGGTCGCCGCACGGCACCCGGAGTGGCTGTACGTCGACCCGCAAGGGGAGCACCAGGTCTTCGAGGGGCTCGCGAGCACCTGCCCCAGCGCGGGCTACTACCAGGAGGCGGCGTTCGAGGCCCTGACGGAGGTCGCGACCCGGTACCCCGTCGACGGGTTCTTCTTCAACTGGTTCGGCTTCAACGAGGTCGACTACGCAGGCCGCTACCGGGGCGTCTCGCAGAACGACGCGTCCCGACGCGCGTTCTCCGCCTACGCCCCCGGCACCGAGATGCCGACAGACTGGACCTCGCCGACCTACGGCACGTGGCTCGCGTACGCGTCCGCGACCATCGAGGACCTGACCCGGCGCTTCCGCGAGCACATCTCCTCCCTGCGCCCCGAGGCGTGTTTCATCCGTGGTGACGGCGCGGACGTCTACTTCCACGAGGCCAACAACGAGCTCGGTCGTACTCTCTGGCCGTCCGCGACGTCCGAGAACGTCAGTGCCGCGCGCACGGCCCACCCCGAGCGCCCCGTCTTCTCGAACTCCGTGGCGTTCTACGACATGCCCTACCGCCTCGCCGCGGAGCAGCCGGCGCACTACCGCCAGTACATCGCCCAGACACTCGCGCGCGGGGGCACCCCGTCCGTCTACATCATGGGCGAGCCCGGCGCGATCGACTACCCCAACGTCGACGCCGTGTCACCGCTCTTCCACCTCCACCGGCAGCACACGGAGGACTACGACGGTCTCGTCCCCGCCGCGGACGTCCTCCTCGTCCGCCCCGACGTGCCCCAGCGGGGACAGGAGGGTCCGGACCCCCTCGAGTACCGCGGGATCCACCTGGCCCTCCAGCAGAGCCACATCCCGTTCGACGTCCTCCGCGCCCGGGACCTGGGCGCGGCCGACGCGAACGACCTGCTCGAGCGGTACGACGTCGTCGTGCTCCCGGACCTCGGCCCACTGGAGGATCGGACGGTCACCGTCCTAGACCGGTGGGTCAGCACCGGCGGGGCCGTCGTCACGACCGGCCGGAGCGCGGTGCGTTCCGACGGCTCCCCGCAGCTGGCGTCGTACCCCGCCCGCCTCCTCGGACCACCCCTCGCCGCTCCCGAGACGTTCGCGACGTACGCCGTCCGACCGGCACCGGCCGGCAGCGCGCCACGCGCCCCCGTCGTCCCTCTCGTCGGGACGTGGTCCCCGATGGACGTCCACGCCGACGCGACGACCGTGATGTCCCTCGTCCCGCCGGCGCCCTTCGGGCCCCCGGAGAAGGCGCACGGCAACCTCGTCGGGTCCTCCGCCGCCGTCGCTCGCAGCCGTCCCGAGGGCGGAGGGTCGGTGACGGTCCTGCCGTGGACGGCCGGTCGCGGCTTCCTCGAGACGGGGCTCTCCGTCATCGGTGACGCCGTGGCCCTGGCGGTCGACGCCGGGCGCCGAGGTCGGGTGCCCCTCGGGTTCAGCCTGCCCCGGCACGTCGAGGTGACCGTCCAACGTGGCCGCACGGGGACGCTCGTGCATCTCGTCAACCTCGGGGGCATCCTGGGCAACAACTTCGTCGACACCGTCCCGGTGACGGGTGGCGCGATCCGCGTCGGCCGTCCGGTGCGCGCCCACGACCTGCGCACCGACCGCCTCCTCCCGATGGAGCGCGACGCCGACGGCGGCCTCGAGATCCGCGTCCCGGACATCGACACCCTGTCCGTCATCCGTATCGAGGGGCTCGACGCCCCGCCCGAGGAGGAGTCCCATGCCGACTGAGCGTCCGATCACCACCGTCCTCGCGACGGTCCCCTTCGAGGAGCACGAGGTGGACCAGCTGCGGGAGGCCTTCGCGCCCGCCGAGCTCGTCCGGGTGGACTCCTCGGACGACGCCCGGATCGAGGAGGTGCTCCGGACCGCGGACGTCGCCGTCCTCGAGGGCGACCTGGACCAGCGTCACCTCGACGCCCCGAACCTCGCATGGGTCCACTGCGACCACTCGGGGCTCAACAAGTCCGCGCGACCCGAGGTCTTCGAGAAGGGACTCCTCGTCTCCGGCTCGGCCGGTCGCTCCGCCCCGGCGCTGGCGCAGCACGGCTTCTTCTTCGCCCTCAGCCTCACCTACCAGGCGAAGGAGCTGCAGCGGGACCAGGCGAACCGCACGTGGCGGGGCATCCCGGACTACTTCCACCGGCCCGCGCTGTGGGGCCAGACCCTCGGGGTCGTCGGCTTCGGACGCACGGGCCAGGAGATGGCGCGCCTCGGCCGCGCCTTCGGCATGCACGTCGTCGTGCTCCGGAGGAAGCAGGACGGTGGCGTGCCGGACTTCGTCGACGAGATGCTCACGACCGACTCGGGCGACAGCGTCATGGACCTGGCCGACCGGTGCGACGTCATCATGCTCGCCACGCAGCTGACCGACGCCACGCACCACCTCTTCTCGACCGAGCAGTTCGAGCGGATGCGCCCCTCGGCCGTCCTCGTCAACATCTCCCGCGGCCCGGTCGTCGACGAACGCGCCCTCGAGGAGGCTCTCCGGACGGGCCGGATCGCCGGGGCGGCGTCCGACGTCTTCGCCACGGAACCGCTCCCTGCCGACTCCGGTCTGTGGGACGCGCCGAACTTCTACCTCACCCCGCACATGACGCCTCGCATGCCGGACAAGACGCAACGCTCCATCGACATCATCGTCGAGAACGTCCGTCGCTTCCGATCCGGCGAGACCCTGCTCAACCAGCTGACCGAAGCCGACGTCTACCACGGCGCCACCCACCCTCGCTGAGACCCATCGAGCCCCCTCTTCCGACGACGTGAGAATGGAGCACCCCATGACCGCCCTACGCCCCCACCCCCCACGACGGCGCCTGCTCGTCGCCACCGCCTGCCTGACCGCCCTGCTCGCCGGATGCGCCGGCGGGGATCCCACGGGCTCCGGCGGGACCGACGACGGCCTGACGATCGTCCTCGCGACCGAACCGGTGTCGCTCGACCCCTGCGACACCCAGGACGCGGCCAACGCGCAGATCCTCCGCGCCAACGTCCTCGAGTCCTTGACCCGCATCGACGCCGAGAGCGGCGAGGTCGTGCCGCTCCTCGCGGAGTCGTGGGAGGGGTCCGAGGACAACACGACGTGGACCTTCCGCCTCAAGGAGGGCGTGGCCTTCCACGACGGGGAGACCTTCGACGCCGAGGCGGCTGCCGCGGCGGTCAACCGCGTCGTGAACTCCGACATCGGCTGCGGCAACGGCACGACCGACCAGTTCCCGTACGGCGTCACGACGGAGGTGGTCGACGACTCGACCCTGCGGCTCGTGTCCGAGCAGCCGGACGGGATCTTCCCGCTGCGGATGACCTACATCGACCTCGCGTCGCCGGCCACCCCCACGGACGCCAAGACCGAGAGCCCGGTCGGGACCGGGCCCTTCACCCTCGGCGAGGTCGTCCCCAGCGAGTCGATCACCCTCACCCCCTTCGAGGACTACTGGGGAGACGCGCCCCAGGCGTCCGAGGTCACCTACCTCTACCGCACGGAGCCGACCGTCCGCGCGAGCATGGTCACGACCGGTGAGGCCGACATCGCCGTCCCCGTCTCGGCGGCCGACGCCACCGACGACGACCGCACCCGTGAGTACTCGGACAACCGGGTGTTCTTCCTGCGGACACAGACGAACAAGGCGCCGTTCGACGACCCGCGCGTCCGGGAGGCGGTCCACCACGCGATAGACCGCGAGACCATCGTGGGCACCCTCATGGAGCGGGCCGGCCGCCCCTACGACCAGATCGTCGCGCCCACCGTCAACGCCTACCTCGACGGGTTCGAGGGCCCCGCGTACGACCCGCAGCTCGCGCAGCAGCTGCTGACCGAGGCCGCGGCGGACGGCACCGCCGTCGACACCCCCGTCGAGCTCGTCACCCGCCCCGACCTCTTCCCCGGCTCGGACGAGGTCATGCAGTCCATCGCGCAGAACCTCACGGACGCGGGATTCACGATCCAGTTCCGCAGCCTCGACACCGACGCTTGGCTGCAGCTCCTGCGCAAGCCCTTCCCCCCGGAGCAGACGCCGAACATCCTCGCCATCTCCCACGACAACATCTCGGGTGACGCGAGCTTCACCTTCCCGAAGTACGTCGCGTCGTCGGGGACGAACTCCACGCTGCAGAGCGACGCCATCGACGAGCACATCGCCGAGGCGGAGACGCTGTCCGGGGAGGAGCGCGCCGCCGAGTACCAGGAGGCCGCGCGGGTCCTGTACGAGGAGGAGTTCGCGATCGTGCCCGTCGCCCTGCAGACCAAGCTGCTGCAGCTAGGCCCGGGCGTCGAGTACGAGCCCAACGGGCTGACCGGGGTCGAGCTCCGGATCGGCGACATCACCTTCACCGACTGACGACGCACGGGTGCGGGCCGCCCCCGTGCGGCCCGCACCCGAGGAAAGGACGCGACGATGTGGACGTTCCTCCGTCGACGCCTGCTGACCAGCGGCATCAGCCTGGTCGGCGTGGTGGTCGTCGTCTTCTTCCTGGCCCGCATCACCGGGAGCCCAGCCAGCCTCTACCTCCCCGAGAGCGCCACCCAGGAACAGATCGACCAGTTCAACCGGCTCAACGGCCTCGACGATCCCGTCCTCGTCCAGTTCTGGAACTTCCTCGTCGGGGCCGTCCGGCTCGACTTCGGTGACTCCATCTGGCAGCGCCGGCCCGCGCTCGAGGTCGCACTGTCGGCGATGCCACCGACCCTCTCCCTCGCCGGTATCGCCCTCGCACTGTCGATCGTCATCGCGCTCGTCGCCGGGTCCGTCGCGGCACTGTTCCGGTTCCGTGGCCCGGACCGGGTGATCTCCGTGACGACACTGACGATCTCGAGCATCCCGGACTTCTGGTTCGCCCTCGTCGGGATCCTCGTCCTGGCCGTCAACCTGCGCGTCCTCCCGACCTCGGGATACGCCACGCCCGAGGCCTGGATCCTCCCCACGGCCACGCTCATGCTGGCCCCCGTCGGAGTGCTCACCCAGGTCGTGCGCGGCGCCATGATCGACGCGCTCGGGGCCGGGTTCGTGCAGAACGCGCGGGCCCGGGGGTACGGACGGGTCCGGCTCGTCGCACGACACGCCCTGCGCAACGCCGCCCTGCCCATCGTCTCGGTCGCGGGTGACCGGGCAGCGGGGATGGTCAACGGGTCGATCATCGTCGGCAGCGTGTTCGCCTTCCCCGGCATCGGCACCGTGATCCTGGGCGCCGTGCTCAACCGGGACTTCTCCGTCATCCAGGCCAGCGTGTTCGTCGTCGGGGTCGGGGTCATCCTCGTCAACATCGTCGTCGACGCCGTCTACGCGCTCATCGACCCCCGGGTGCGCCTCGGCGCCGGAAGGAGCTCGTGACCATGTCGTCCGTTCCCGCGGCCTCGGAGCTCGAGGTCGTCCCGGCCGCCGACCCCCGGCCCACCGGTGGGCGCCTCACCGTCCACCGTCTGCTGCGGTCCCCCTCCGCCCTCCTGTCGGCGTCGTGGCTGGCCTTCCTCGTGGTCGTGGCCGTCGCTCTCCCCCCGTTCGTCGAGACGGCCGCCAACCGGCAGGACCTGTCGCTGCGCCTGCTCCCACCCTTCTCCCTCGACGAGGGCTTCGCCTTCGTCCTCGGAGCCGACAGCCTCGGCCGCCCCGAGCTGCTCCAGCTCGTCATGGGCACCCGGTCCTCGCTGCTCGTGGCCGTCACCGCGGTCGCGGCCGCGGCGGTCGTCGGGATGGCCCTCGGCCTCGTGAGCGGATACTTCGGCGGATGGGTCGACGAGATCCTCATGCGCATCGCGGACGTCATGCACACGATTCCGTCCCTGCTCCTCGCGCTCGCCGTCCTGTACGTCCTGCAGCCGTCCGTCGGGAACCTCGTGATCGTCCTCGCCGTGACCCGCGTCCCGGTGTACCTGCGGACGGCGAGGGCGGAGGCGCTGGCACTGCGCGAGCGCGTCTTCGTCGAGTCGTCCAGGGCCGTCGGGGCGCGCGACTGGCGGATCATCCGGACCGACCTGGCTCCGCTCGTCGTCCCGACCATCCGTACCGTCGCCATGCTCGAGCTCGCGAGCGTGCTCCTCGCCGCGGCCGGCCTGAGCTTCCTCGGCATCGGACTCCAGCGTCCCGACGTCGACTGGGGGATGATGGTGGCCGACGGGCGTGCGTACCTCGCCTCGGCCTGGTGGGTGACGGTGCTCCCCGGCGTCGCCATCGTCCTCACCGCGCTCGCCGCCAACCTCCTCTCGAACTGGCTGCGTGCCGCGGAGGACCCGGCGCAGGCCGCCCGGTTCGTCCGCCGGCCCCGCGGCGGACGGAGGGCGGCATGACCACGCTGCTCGAGGTCGAGGACCTCCGCGTCGAGTTCCTCACCGACGCGGGACCCGCCCGTCCCGCCGTCAACGGTGTCGACCTCCGGCTCGGTGCCGGTGAGACCCTGGCCCTCCTCGGCGAGAGCGGATCCGGCAAGTCCGTCACGAGCCGCGCCCTCATGGGCCTCGTCGACTTCCCCGGCGTCGTCCGGGGGAGCATCCGCTTCGACGGCACCGAGCTCGTCGACGCACCGGACCGGACCCTGCGTCGCGTCCGGGGCACGGGCATCGGGATGGTGTTCCAGGACTCCCTCGACAGCCTCAACCCCGTCTACACGGTCGGTGCGCAGCTCACGGAGGCCCTGCAGGTCCGGATGGGGATGACCCGCGCGGACGCCAGGTCCCGGTCCGTGGAGCTGCTCGAGGCCGTCGGGATCGTGGATGCGGAGCAACGGGTCGACGCGTATCCCCACCAGTTCTCCGGAGGCATGCGGCAGCGGGTCTGCATCGCCATGGCGGTCGCCCTCCGGCCGCGGCTGCTCATCGCCGACGAGCCGACGACCGCCCTGGACGTGACGGTCCAGGCCGGGATCCTGCGTCTCCTGCGCGGCCTCACCGAGGACACGGGCATGGCGATGGTCTTCGTCACCCACGACCTCGCCGTCGCCAAGCAGGTGGCCGAGCGCGTCATGGTGATGTTCGACGGTCGCGCCGTCGAGGAGGGGTCGATCGGGAACGTCTTCGCGGCGCCGTCGCACCCGTACACGCGCCGCCTGCTGTCCGCGCACCCCGGGAGGGCGCGGCACTGGCGGGACCTGACCAAGGGCGAGGCCCGGGACGACGACGGCGAGGAGACCCATCGTGCAGGCTGACCAGCCGGGACCCGTCCTCGAGGTGCGTGGGCT
Source organism: Phycicoccus avicenniae (assembly GCF_018139485.1). GTDB lineage: Bacteria > Actinomycetota > Actinomycetes > Actinomycetales > Dermatophilaceae > Phycicoccus > Phycicoccus avicenniae. Next base: position 12,553 of record NZ_JAGSNF010000024.1, on the reverse strand, counting down.
GCGGACCGTCTTCGACGGACGCGGCGGCCGGGAGACCGTCGCCGTCGACGACGCGAGCTTCGACGTCGCGCCGGGACAGTGCCTCGCCGTCGTCGGGGAGTCCGGGAGCGGGAAGTCCACGCTCGCCCGCTCCGTGCTCCGGCTCGTCGAGCCGACCGCGGGACGGGTTCGCTACCGGGGCACCGACCTCACGGCCCTCGACCGGCGTGCCCTGCGTCCCTACCGCCGCCATCTCCAGATGATCTTCCAGGACCCGTACGCCTCGCTCCACCCCCGGCAGAGCGTCCTGCGCCTCGTCTCCGAGCCGTGGCGCATCCACCGGGACCTCATGCCCGAGGACCCGTGCGCACGGGTCGCGGAGCTGCTGGAGCAGGTCGGGATGCCGCCGGCCGTCATCGACATGCACCCGACCCAGCTCTCGGGCGGACAGCGCCAACGGGTCGCGATCGCACGAGCGCTCGGTCTCGAACCGGACGTCCTCGTGCTCGACGAGCCCGTCTCCGCCCTCGACGTGTCGATCCAGGCCCAGGTCATCGCCCTGCTCATGGAGCTCCAGCAGTCCCTCGGGCTGACCTACCTGTTCATCTCGCACGACCTGGCCCTCGTTCGGCTCGTCGCGAGCGAGGTCATCGTCATGCACCACGGGGTGTTCGTCGAGACCGGCACGACCGAGCGGGTCTTCGAGGACCCGCGCGACGAGTACACCCGCAGCCTCCTGGCCGCATCCCCCCACCTCTGAGGACACCGTGAAACCGATCGACATCATCGTCTGGGGCGAGAACCACCACGAGAAGGTGGACGAGTACGTTCGTGAGATCTACCCCGAGGGCATGCACGAGGCCATCGCCGCCGGCCTCCGGTCGGTGCTCGGCGAGAGCGCCCGCATCACGACCGCCACCCTCGACGACCCCGAGCACGGGTTGTCCGAGGAGCGGCTGGCATCGGCGGACGTCGTGACCTGGTGGGGCCACAAACGACACGGCGACGTCGACGACGAGGTCGTCGACCGTCTCCATCGGCACGTCCTCGACGGACTCGGCCTCGTGGTGCTCCACTCGGGGCACTACTCGAAGATCTTCCGCCGCCTCATGGGGACCTCGTGCACGCTCAACTGGCGGGCGACGGGCGACGAGGAGCTCGTCTGGACCGTCGAGCCCGACCACCCCGTCGCGCAGGGCGTCCCGCACCCGATCCGGATCCCGGCCCAGGAGATGTACGGCGAACGGTTCGACATCCCCGCCCCGGACGAGCTCGTCTTCCTCAGCAGCTTTTCCGGCGGGGAGGTGTTCCGCAGCGGCTGCACCTTCCGCAGGGGTCGCGGCACGGTCTTCTACTTCTCGCCGGGTGACCAGCACTTCCCCGTCTACCGGCACCCGGACGTGCTCCGGGTCGTCGCCAACGCCTCGGGGTACGTGGCGGGTCGCCGGCACGGCGAGGAGCTGCGGAACCGGCGGATCGACACCCGAGAGGACTGGAATCTGTGACGGGCATCGTCGTCGTCGGCGCCGGCAACATGGGGCGCAAGTGGCTCCGCACGGTCCGGGACCACCCGGACGCGCGGCTCCTCGGCCTCGTCGACGTGGACGTGGAGCGCGCCCGGGCGGTCACCCGGGACGAGGAGGTGCCCGATGTCACGACTGGCGCCGACCTGCGACAGGTGCTGCGGGAGGTCGGCGCCGACGCCGTCCTCGACGCGACGGTCCCGGCGGCCCACCGAGGGGTGGCGACGGCCGCCATGACCGCCGGCCTCGACGTCCTGGGCGAGAAGCCGGCCGCCGCCGACCTCGCGGAGGCCGTCGCGCTGGCCGCGCTGGCCGAGGTGACAGGGCGGACCTTCGTCGTGAGCCAGTCCCGACGCTTCAACCCCCAGCTCACCGCCCTGCGGAGGCGCGTCGGTGAGATCGGTCGCGTGGGACAGGCCACCTCCTCGTTCCACCGCGGTCCTCGCTTCGGGGGGTTCCGCGAGGAGATGCCCTCCCCCCTGACGGTCGACATGGCGATCCACCTCTTCGACATGGCGCGGTGGTTCGTCGGGTCCGACCCGGTGGCGGTCACCGCCGTCGAGTTCAACCCGCGGTGGAGCTGGTTCGAGGGGGCCGCCTCGTGCACCGCGGTCTTCGAGTTCGGCAACGGCGCTCGCTTCACGTTCGAGGGGTCGTGGGTGGCCACCGGGGCCGACACGTCGTGGAACGGCGCCTGGCGGATCGCCGGGGACGCGGGGACGATCACGTGGTCGGGCGACGACCCGGCGGTGCTCCACACCTCCGCTCCCCGGGGAGCGACGACCGTGCTCGACCCGACAGAGGGCGAGGCCGGAGGACTGCCGGCCTCGCTGTCGGCCTTCCTCGCGGCCCGGTCCGGACGAACTCGTGTGGAGAACGAGATCCACGACAACCTGCACGGACTCGCGATGGTCGACGGTGTCCTGCGCTCGTCCCGCGCCGGTGCCCGGGTCGCCTTCGCCGACCTCTACGCCAAGGCGCTGTCCGTCGCCCGCGAGCGCGTGCACGAGTGGTCGATGGGTGAGGACGTCGCGGACCGCCTCGCGAGCTGGCCGTCGGTCGAGGAGGCCCAGGAGGGCACCCGCCCCGGGACGCCGCGGACCTCCGGCTGAGAGATCAGCCTCGCGGGGCGGTCGACCCTCGGACGACGAGGTGCGGCGGGACGAGCTCGACGGGCGCGACGTCCTTCTCGCCCAGCTGCTGCAGCAGGATCGCCGCGGCCGCGCGTCCTCGTTGGACAACGTTGCGCTGCACCGTCGTCAGCTGGGGCTCGGTCCACTCCGAGAAGACCGACCCCTCGTACCCGACGATCGACAGGTCCTCCGGCACGCGCAGTCCTGCTTCCCGGGCGACCCGCATGCCGGCGATGGCCATGACGTCGTTGCCGTAGACGACGGCGGTCGGTCGGTCCTCGGCCGCGAGGACCGACCGTGTCAGGGCAGCGCTCTCCGCCGCGGAGTAGCTCGCCGCGGAGAGGACCGGGCGGGGGTCCGCCCCGGCCTCGCGCAGCGTGCGCTCGAAGGCGGTCCGACGGATCGTCGCCTGGACCCGCTCGGCCGGGCCGCCCACGTAGGCGATCCGGTGGTGGCCGAGGGACAACAGGTGCTGCGCCACCTCGTCGATGCCGCCGTCGCCTTCCGACGGGAGATGTGGGATCGGGTCGTCACCCCATGGCACCCCGACGAGCACAGCAGGAAGCCCGAGCTCGCGCATGAGCCCGTACCGCTGGTCCCCGATCGTGCTGTCGGTGAGGACGACACCGTCGACACGCCGCGAGTCGGAGAGCTTGCGGTAGACCGTGGCCTCCTCGCCCCCCTCCCGGGTGAAGAGGTGAAGCAGCAACCCGTAGTCGTGCTCGGCGAGGACGGACTCGAGACCGGTGATGAGGTCGGCGCTCGTGGCCGACAGCGACGACGACGACGACTGACGGTTGAGGACCAGACCGACGGTCTGTGATCGCGCTCGGCGCAGGGCGACCGCGGAGGCGCTCGGGGTCCAGTGCAGCTTCCGCGCAGCTTCACGGATCCGTGCCTCCGTCGCCGCCGAGATCGACCCCGTGCCGTTGAACGTCTTCGAGACGGCAGCGGGCGACACCCCGGCGAGGGCCGCCACGTCCGAGATCGTCGGACGACCGGATCTCGTTCCGCGACGCGTCGTCATTCCCCACCCCTTCCAGGTCGGACTGCCGTACCGTACCGGTCCCCGATCGGGTCGGCTCCCATCGTCACGTAACGCCGGCGGCCAGTCGCCCGCCGGCGTCACGGACCCACCGTCCGGGGGCCGACATGGCTCCCGTCGCTCCGGCCAGGTCGACGAGCGAGACCGCAGCCCGGAACCCCGTCGGGGTGTCCTCCACGCTCCCGGCCACCAGCATCCGCTCGACTGCCCGGGCGTCGCACAGACCGGACACGGTCCCGACGACCTTGCCCTGCGCGGAGGTGGCGTCGAACCGGCCCTCCCCCGTCACGACGACGTCGGCCTCATCGACGAACCCGGGGAGCCCGACGACGGAGGCGACCGCCTCGGCCCCGGGGACGAGCCGCGCACCCCAGGCGGCGAGGGTGAAACCGAGGCCACCCGCGGCACCCGATCCCGGGGCGTGTTCGTCACCGCCGAGCCGGTCCCGCACGAGCCCGGCGAGACGGCCGACCCGCTCGTCCGCCCGGTGCAGGTCCGCCTGCCGGATGCCCTTCTGCGGTCCGTAGGTCCGGACCGCACCCGATCGGCCGAGCAGCGGGTTACGGACGTCGCTCAGGACGACGGCGCCGCCGGCCGGCAGTGAGCGCAGCCCGGAGAGGTCGAGACCGGCGATCCCCTCGAGCCCGGCGTTGCCCGGCGCCACGGGTCGGCCGAGACGGTCGTGGAGCCGCCCGCCGAGGGCGGTGAGCAGACCCGCGCCCCCGTCGGAGGAGGCGCTGCCCCCGAGGGCCAGCACGAGACGGTCGACCCCCGCGTCGAGAGCGGCGACGACGGCCTCGCCGAACCCTCGCGAGGATGCCCGGAGGCCGTCGAGCGGGTCCGCCATCGTGATGCCGCTCGTCGACGCGACCTCGACGAGCCCGACTCGCGCCCCGTCCTCCTCCATCTCGAGCCAGGCCGCCGTGGTCGGCTCGCCGAGGGGACCGTGGACGAGGACCGGGTGGTGCACCGTCCCACGACCGGACCGGGCGACGGCCGCGAGCGTGCCCTCTCCCCCGTCCGCCATGGGGCACGTCACGACCCGGTCCTGCGGGCGGACGTCGGACCACCCGGCGCCGAGAGCCGCGGCGACCTCGGGGGCGTCGAGGGTGCCCTTGAAGGAGTCCGGTGCCATGACGACCGTCATCGCACGGGCTCCAACGCTCATGGTTAAACGATACACCAGTCACGAGCGGTCACGCGCGGCCCCCCGCGGCCGGAAGGACACGGAGTCCGGACGCGGTGTTGACCCGCCCCTGACCGACCCTTCGGCATCGTCGGGGCCATGACGCTCCCCGCCCCGCGCCACCGCACCCGGCTCCGTCTCGTCGCCGCCGCCCTCCTCGCCCTCGTCGCCACGCCCGCGACGGTCGGCGTCGCACAGGCCCTGCCGCCGGCGCCCCCGGGGGTCGCCGAGTCCCGGACGATGCTCGACGGCCTGCACGTCGGGTACGAGGACCCGGACGGCTACGACCGGGACGCGTTCACGCACTGGATCACCGTCGACGGCTGCACGACGCGGGAGACGGTCGTCGAGCGGGACGGCCGCGACGTCGTTCTCGACTCCTCGTGCCGGGCGACGAGCGGCACCTGGGACAGCGTCTACGACGACACGAGCTTCACCGACGCCTCCGACCTCGACATCGACCACGTCGTGCCGCTCGCCGAGGCGTGGCGCTCGGGCGCGAACCTGTGGGACGACGACGAGCGAAGGGCCTTCGCGAACGACCTCGCGATCCCCCAGCTCGTCGCCGTCTCGGCGTCGAGCAACCGCTCGAAGGGCGACCGCGACCCGGGTGACTGGCAGCCCCCGAGCACCGGGTGGCACTGCGAGTACGCCCTTTCCTGGATCCAGGTCAAGCACCAGTACGACCTCGAGGTCGACGCCACCGAGAGGAGCGCGCTCGTCGGGATGCTCGACGCCTCCTGCTGACGACGGACACACCTCCGGTCGACCTCGGACGGTGTGAGCCCACCACCTCGCGGGTAGCGCACCGGGTACCTCGCACGCCCGTCGACCCCCGGGAGGCCCCCGTGCCCGACCTCAGCGCCCTCGTCCTCAACTGCTCGCTCACGCCCTCGCCCGGCCCGTCCAGCACCGAGGTGCTCTCGGGTCAGCTCCTCGAGGCACTCTCCTCCCACGGGGTCACCGGGTCGACCATCCGGGTCGTCGACCACGACGTCCGGCCGGGGGTGGAGACCGACATGGGGGACGGCGACGCGTGGCCCGCGATCCGCGAGCGGATCCTCGGCGCCGACATCCTCGTCCTCGCGACCCCGACCTGGCTCGGGCAGCACTCGAGCGTCGCCCAACGGGTCTTCGAGCGGCTGGACGCCGAGCTCGCCGAGACCGACGACGAGGGCCGGATGCTCACGCACGGCAAGGTCGCGCTCGCCGTCGTCGTCGGCAACGAGGACGGCGCCCACCACATCTGCGCGATGACCTTCCAGTGCCTCAACGACGTCGGCTTCACCGTTCCGGCGAACGGGTGCACGTTCTGGAACGGCGAGGCGATGACCGGCACGGACTACAAGGACCTCGACACGACGCCCGACGCCGTCGCCTCCGCGACGTCGATGGCAGCGGCGAACGCCGTCCACCTCGCGCGCCACCTCTCGGCGAAGAACTACCCGGCGCCCTGACGGTCGGGTCCCTCAGGACCTACGCAGCGGCCGGCCGGAGCGCAGCACCGTGGCGCGGGCCGCCGAGTCGATGGAGTCGACGACCGTCGGGTCGTCGACCCCCTGCTCGCCGTGCAGGACCGACAGCTCGGTGCAGCCGAGCGCGACCCCCTGGGCGCCCTTGTCCTTCAGGTGCGCGACGAGGGCGTCGAACCGCTCGCGGGGGACCGGCCGCCCGGCCTTGACCCCGTCGTAGATGACCGACATGACCTCGCGCTGGACGTCGTCGTCCGGCAGCACGAGCTCCACCCCGGCCCGCTCCGCCGACCGCGCGTACGTCCCGGCGGAGATCGTCCCGTCGGTCGCGAGCAGCCCGAGCCGGCGCAGCCCCGGGACCAGCCGGATCGCCTCGGCGACGGTCTCGTCGACGGTGTCGAGCACCTCGATGTCGACGGCGGCGCGCATCTGCTCGACCCACACGACGGCCGTGTTGCACGGGATGGCGACGAAGGTCGCCCCGGCCCGCTCCAGGTCGACGACGTGGGCGACGAGCGCGTCCTCGGGCGACTCCCCCTCGCCGCGCAGGAACGCCGTGCGGTCCGGGACCGAGCCGCGCTGCCACACGAGCAGCTCGACGTGGTCCTGGTCGCGCTCGGCGTCGGTCATCTCGACGACCCGGCGCAGGTAGTGGACGGTCGCGGCCGGCCCGAGCCCGCCGAGGACCCCGCCCGGCTCGCCGTGCACCGGCACCTCGCTCATCGGGCGACGAAGTGCGCGCGGAACTTGCGCACCTGGTTGACGTGGTAGGCGAGGTTGTAGGCGCGCCGCGTGAGGGTGAGGTCGGGGCCGTAGACGTTCGGGTCGCTCGCCCGGCCGGACTTCATGAGCCCCAGAGCCTTGTCCCGCAGGACCGGATCGAGGACGTAGTGCTTCACGACGTACCTCGGGACGAAGGCGAAGAGGTGCTCGCCGCGGGCGATCGTCAACCCCTCCATCGGCTCGTCGCGCACCCAGTCGCGGACGTACCACTCGGCGACGTTGTGGCCGGCGGCCGTGACGTAGAAGTTCGAGCGGCCGAGCCGGACGTTGATCTCGAAGAACTTGTACGTGCCGTCACGGCGGTCGTACTTGAGGTCGAAGTTGCTGAAGCCGACGTAGCCGATGTGCTCGAGGAACCGGCGCGCCTGCTCGATCACCTCGTCGAGCTCGGTGTGGACGATGACGCACGGGTTGCCGATCGCGAGCGGGTGGTGCTCCTCGAGGAGGACGTGCCCGACGGAGCCGAAGCGGACCTTCCCGTCGCGACCCGAGTAGCACGTGAGGACCCGCATGTTCGTGTCGTCGCCGGGGACGAACTCCTGGAGCAGGAAGTTGCCGTCGTAGCTGCTCGCCCGGACCCGTCGCAGGGTGTCGGCGAGCTCGTCCGGGGTGTCGCAGACGAAGACCTTCTTCTTCCCCTCGAACGAGGCGTAATGGTACAGCGCGCTGTCGGCGGGCTTGGCGACGACGGGGAAGCCGAACGGCAGGTCGTCCTCCTCGCCGGCGTCGCCCGCCATGTCGACGACGACCGTCGCCGGGTAGGGCACCCCGACCTCGTCGAGGATCCCGTAGAAGACGTCCTTGCGGACGATCCGGTCGAGCATCCCGAGGTCGACGTACGGGATGACGAACCAGGCGCCCAGCCGGTCCTTGTGCTCGATGATCATCCGGACGTACCAGTCCCCCGCGGCGACGAGCAGCAGCGGTGGACGCCCCTCGCCCCCGTGCTCGCGGCCCACCCGCTCGAGCTCGTCGACGAACACTGCCGCGTCCTCCAGGCCGGGGACGTACTCGTGGTCGCAGACCCGGGAGAGGGCGATCGGTCCGCCGTCGGTCATGTTGACGACGAGCGGGCGGACGCCGTAGGCCTCGTGGAACGTGCGCACGAGCGTGTAGGCGGTGATGTCACCCCCGAGGATGACCGGACGGAAGTCCTGGGCGGGGGCTGCGGGCACGCGGTTCCTCCGGGCTCGGGCGGGCGGGTGGCTCGGCCGTCCAGGATCCCACACGGCCGGCACCGGACCGAACCCGCGACCCGGCCTCAGGAGGCGAACACGACGGTGTTGTCGACGTAGTGACCCGACACCGGGTCGACCTCACCACTGCACGTGATCAACCGCAGCACCGGACCCGGCACCGGCCCGTACACCCGGTCGGTCGGGAACTCGTCCTTGGCGAACGACTCCTTCCCCCGCACCGTGAACGACACCACGTCACCATCGGCCTGCACCACCCGCACCTCGTCCCCCGCCACCAGCTCCGAGAGCCGGAAGAACACCGCCGGCCCCTCGTGCGAGTCCACGTGCCCCGCGATCACCGCCGGACCCCGCTGCCCCGGCGCCGGAGCAGCCGTCAACCACCCCGCCCTCGCGAAGTCCGACGGCACCTGCATCGTCCCGTCCCCCGCGATCCCCAGGTCCACCAACGACGACCGCACCCCGATCGCCGGGATCACCACCTCCACCGGACGATCCCCCGCCGCCACCTCCGCACCCGAGGCCGGCACCGGGATCGACGCATCGTTCGACGTCGCATCGTGCGCCTCCCCCGCAGCCGGATCCCGCGACCCCTCGCCCTCGGAGGGCCCGTCCGCGGACACCTCGGGGGACGGCGACGCACTCGCCGACGGCACGGACGACGACGACACCTCGGGCGTCGGCATCGCCACCGGCTCGCCACGACCGGCGGCTGCCGCAGCCGCGATACCCAGACCCAGCACGACGGCGACCCCGGCGGCCACCTGGGCCAGGTCGGTGCGGGTCATCGACGGGTGGGCACCGCCGACGGCTCCCGCCGACGCAGGACGAGCAGGGCGACACCCCCGGCGAGGGCGAGGCCGAGCCCGGCGGGGACACCGGCGGGCACGTCCCGGCCCGCGGCCCAGCCGCCACCGGTCTGGACACCGTCCCGCGGCGGGGTGCCCATGCCGACGGCGTCGACGAGCGGCTCCAGGCGCACCGAGCCGCCGTCACCGTCGAGCAGCAGGACCGTGTAGACGGCGCCGCTCGCGAGGTCGACGTCGGCGGTCGTGAGGTCGGCGCCGCCCTCGTCCGCGGCCTGCGAGACCTGGAGGGTCCACGGCCCGTCGGGGACGGTGGCGTAGCCGGTGGGCGTCGCGAACCGCGCGTCGGTCGCGACGGTCGGGCCGTCCTGGGCGACGACGTCGACGCTCGCCGCCGCCGAGGCCGCGGGGAGCAGGCGCACCTTCGCGCTGCCCTGGTCCGGCGGGGCGAGGTCGTCGCCGAGCGAGGCGATTTGCGGGTCGTCCTTCGTCCCGAGCCCGGCGAGCGTGTAGGCGTTGCCCGCCTCGGCCTCGAGGGTCCCGGTGAGGATGGGGTCGGACGTCGGGTCGGCGTCCGCCGGGCGCACCGTCACGGTGTAGACGCCCACCGGCACCTGCCGGTACTCACCCGCCGTGCCGTACGACGCGGCGGTCGCGAGCACTCGCTCACCGGCGACGACCGGGGCGTCCGGGACGTCACCGGGCGGCAGCTCGTTCTCCCCGTCCCCGGCGAAGGGTGCGAGGCCGATCGTCATCGCCCCGAGCTCGGGGACGAGGTGGACCGCGCGGACCCAGGCGGTCTCGACGGCCTCGGCGTGTAGGGCCGGGGCCGCGACCGCGGTCGCGGCCCCGGCGAGGGCGAGGAGCGGCACCGTGGCCAGGGCGGCGAGCCGGCGGATCGGGCTGCGACGGCGTGCTGCGGTCGTGGGGGTCATCGGGGGTCCTCTCGGAGGGTCACGTGGGCTCGGGGAAGGTGAGGGTGAGCAGGCGCAGGCCGCCCGGGATCGGCTCGTAGCTCGCCCGCGGGCGGAAGGGGTCGTTGAACGCCGTCGCGGACCGGGCCAGGTCCCCGGCCTCGGGCGAGCTCGCGAGCGCGAGACGGCCGTCGACCGTGCCGATCCGGACCGACCGGCGCCCGTCGGCGGACGGGTCCGCGAAGTCCTCGACCGTCAGCTCGTAGCGGGCCGCGAGGGTCGCGAGGACGACGAGCACGCGAGGGTCGACCTCGCCGGCCCGCAGCGTGCGACGCGCCTGGGTCGTCGTCGTGATCGCCGGGTTCTCGGCGAGCTGGCGTCCGGCCTCCGCCGCGGCCATGGGCTCCTGCCCGTCGGGGCTCGCGGTCATGAGCGGGCCGGGCGAGGGCTCCCCGCTCCCGGGCCCCGGGTCCGTCGAGGCCGTCGGGCGCGGCTCGGGCGTGGTCTGCGGCTCCGGCGTGGCCTGCGGGGTGGACGTCACCTCGGGCGTCGGGCTCGCCGGAGACGTCGAGGACGGCGACGGACCGGCGGCGGAGGGTTCCGTGCCGCGCGACGTCGCGGAGACGAGGGACGTGCCGTCGCCGGGGGCGGGGGCCCAGGTGGCGACGGCGAGACCGACGACGACCCCCGCGGCCCCGACGAGGAGCATCCCGCCGGACCGGTGCACGTCACGACCGGCGAGGCGCGTCGGCCGGTAGCGCCAGACCCCCGCGGCGACCCCGGCGACGAGGACGGCCACGAGCGGCAGGACCGAGGCGACGACCCGGGCCCGGTCCGGTCCGCCCGCGGCCGCGGCCACGGCCCCGAGCAGCACGACGACGGAGAGCGGGCGGACGCTGCGCAGCCCCGCTCCGAGGACGACCGCGACGGCGACGACGGCGAGCAGGAGGGGGGCGGACCCGACGAGGTCGCGCAGGCCCAGAGCCGTCACGGGAGCGGGGGGCAGCCGCAGACCGGCGCTCGTCCAGGAGACGTCGGCGCTGCGGGCGGTCAGGAGCACACCGGCCCCGAGGACGACGGTGAGGACCGCACAGAGGCGGGCGACGAGCGCGGACGCCCGCCCCTCGCCGTCGTGACGTCGGACGAGGAGGAGGACGAGCGCGGGGACCAGGAGCACGAGGGGCGGCGCGAGGAGCACCATGACCCCCGCGACGGCCGTCCCGAGCAGGGACTGCGTGGCGCCGCCGTCGGCGCGGAGCAGGAGCAGGAGCGCGAGCAGGGCCGGGACCGCCGCCGCGGGGGGCACGGCGAGCCCGTCGACGGCGAGCGGGGCCGCACCCGCGAGCAGGACTGCGACAGCAGCGGCCCAGCGCGGGGCGCCCGTCCGCCGGGCCACGAACCAGGCCAGGGTCCCCACGACGAGACCGACGATCGGACCGGTGGCGTCCGTTCCGGCCGCGAGCCGCAGGGCCAGGACGAGGACGACGGCCGGGGCGAGGACGACGAGGTCGTGACGTGCCCAGGACCCGAGTCGGTCACGGGAGGGCGCGGCCCGCACGGCGCGGACCGACCGGGCGAGGCGGGTCCGGGCGGGCACCCGGGGTCGCTGCTCGAGCAGGGCGTAGGTGCCGGCGAGCACCGTGCCGACGCCCGCGAGCCCGAGGACGAGGAGCACGGCGAACACCCACCCGCGGGCGGGGACGTGCAGGAAGCCGGGGTCGGCGGCGGTCGTGGACGCGTCGAGCAGCGGCGCGCTGCCCCGCAACGCGTCGACGGCAAGCCCGATCGGCCGCACGTGCCCACCCTTCGCCACGTCGCCGTCCCGGCCCGTGGCCGGAGGGGGGCGCCGTGCCCTGCTGCTCCAGGTCTCGGGGGTCCGCGGTGGATCCCCTGTCGAGGGACTCTAGACGCGGATCGACGCCGTGACGAGGGGGTCGGACGGATTTCCTGCGTCTTGGGCGTGGTGTCGCCGCAGGTCAGGAGGCGAAGACGACGGTGTTGTCGACGTAGTGGCCCGACACCGGGTCGACCTCACCACTGCACGTGATCAACCGCAGCACCGGACCCGGCACCGGCCCGTACACCCGGTCGGTCGGGAACTCGTCCTTGGCGAACGACTCCTTCCCCCGCACCGTGAACGACACCACGTCACCATCGGCCTGCACCACCCGCACCTCGTCCCCCGCCACCAGCTCCGAGAGCCGGAAGAACACCGCCGGCCCCTCGTGCGAGTCCACGTGCCCCGCGATCACCGCCGGACCCCGCTGCCCCGGCGCCGGAGCAGCCGTCAACCACCCCGCCCTCGCGAAGTCCGACGGCACCTGCATCGTCCCGTCCCCCGCGATCCCCAGGTCCACCAACGACGACCGCACCCCGATCGCCGGGATCACCACCTCCACCGGACGATCCCCCGCCGCCACCTCCGCACCCGAGGCCGGCACCGGGATCGACGCATCGTTCGACGTCGCATCGTGCGCCTCCCCCGCAGCCGGATCCCGCGACCCCTCGCCCTCGGA
>NZ_JAGSNF010000023.1 GCF_018139485.1 Phycicoccus avicenniae | reverse complement strand
GGGGTGGCCCCGGACGCCCTCGAGGTGCACGGCTACTGGCGCCACGGCGTCGCCGGCCGCGACCACCACGCGCCGCTCGAGTCCTGACCCGTCCCCCCCCCCCCCCCCCCGGCGCCCCCGCGCCCCGGCCCCCCCCCCCCCACCCCCCCCCCACCCCCCCCCCCCGCCCCCCCCCCCCCCCCCCGCCCCCCGCCCCGCCCCCCCCCGGGGGGGGCCCCCCCCCCACGTCGGTGTGACGTCGGACGTCAGCCGGTGTAGCTCGGCTGGCCCGGGACCGGGGTGGCCGGTCCGGCCGGGTTGCCGCCGGCGTCGTTGCCCGGGGGCGTGACGTCGTCGTCGTCGTCCATCTCGGCCGCGACCTCGACGGCGCCCGCGTCGGGGGCGTCGCCGACGGGACGCTCGGCGCCCCGCTGGTCGGTGTCGACGAGGCTCTCGACCGAGGCCAGGCCCGCGTCGACGACCGGGCTGTCGTCGGCCGGCAGGTGCGTCGGCAGCGGACCGCCGTTGTCACCGAGCTCGCCGAGCATCGCGTCGTCCGTCTGCACGTCGCTGGACTCGCCGGTCGAGACGTCGGTCCCGACGACGTTGCCGCCGAGCGAGGCGACGGTGCCGTCGGCGTTGCCGTCCTCGTTCATCGTGAGGACCGAGTTGCCGATCGTCAGGTCGCCGAGGGCGCCGCTGTCGTTGGCCGCGAGGGTCACGTGGACGAGGATCGTGGCCCCGGCGTCCGTGCCCTCGGCGACCGCGACGCCGGCACCGCCACCGGCGGCGGCGTTGCCGCTCACCGTCGAGGTGTCGACCGTCAGGGTGCCGCCGTCGTTGTAGAGCGCGCCGCCGATGCCGTCGGTCGTGTTGCCGACGAGCGTCGTGCGGGTCACGGTCATCGTGCCCGCCGCGGAGTTCCACAGGCCGCCGCCCTCGTTCGTCGCGTCGTTCTCCTCGACGAGGGTGAGGTCGACGGTCACGTCACCGTTGCCGGTGAGGTGCAGGCCGCCGCCGTTGCCGGGGTTGCCGCCCGTGCTGTTCTGCGACAGGAGGACGTCGGACAGGCTCGTCGACGAGCTCTCGCCCGCCGCCTCGACGCCGCCACCGGCGCGCACCGAGACGTTCTCGACGATGTCGGTGCCGGTGACCTCGAGGGTGCCGCCGACGTTGAGCAGGCCACCGCCGGAGCCGGAGGCGCCGTCGGCCGCGTTGGTCTCGATCGTGCTGTCGGAGACGGTGAGCGTGCCGCCGTCGTTGTAGAGGCCGCCACCGCCGGAGTCGGCGTCGTCACCGGAGGCGAGGTTGCCGCTGATCGTGCTGTTCGAGACGGTCATCGTGCCCGCCGCGGAGTTCCACAGGCCGCCGCCCTCGTTGGCCGCGACGTTCGACGCGACGAGCGTTCCCGTGACGTCGACGGTGCCGGAGCCGGTGAGGTGGAACGCGCCGCCGTTGCCGGGGGCCGCGCCGGTCTCGTTGGACTGCAGGCGGCTGTCCGCGATCGTGGTCGTGCTGCCCTCGGTGGCCTCGATGCCGCCGCCGGCGCGCACGGCGCTGTTGTCCTGGACGAGCGAGCCGGTGACCTCGAGCGAGCCGCCGAGGGTGAGGATGCCACCGCCGGAGCCGGCGTCGCCGTCGGCGACGTTGTCGGAGACGGTGCTGCCCTCGACGACGAGGGTGCCGCCGTTGTTGAAGAGACCGCCACCGCCGTCGTCGGCCGCGGCACCCGAGGCGGTGTTGCCGCTCACCTCGGAGTCGGTGACCGTCATCGTGCCGGAGCCGTTCCACAGGCCGCCGCCCTCGAGCGCCGCCTCGTTGCCGGTGACCGTCGAGCCGCTGATGCTCGCGTCGCCCGCGCCGGTGATGTGCAGGCCGCCGCCGTTGCCGGGGGAGCTGCCGGTCGAGTTGTCGGACAGGTCGACGCCGGTGAGGGTCGTTGAGCCGACGTTGGCCTCGATGCCGCCGCCGGCGCGCACCGAGGTGTTGCCGGAGATCGTCGTCCCGTCGACGACGAGGGTGCCCTGGTCGTTGAGGATGCCGCCGCCGGACCCGGCCGCGCCGTCCGCGACGTTCCCGGTGACCGAGCCGCCGTTGACGGTGAGGGTGCCCTCGCCGGCCTCCTGGAAGAGACCGCCGCCGCCCTGGGTCGCCTCGGCGCCCGAGGCGGTGTTGCCGGTGACCTCGACGTCGGTGAGGGTCATCGTGCCCGCGCCGGAGTTCCAGACGCCGCCGCCCTCGGCGGTCGCGGTGTTGCCCGACACGGTGCCCCCGCTGATCGCGACGGTGCCGGCGCCGGTGAGGTGGAAGGCGCCGCCGTTGCCCGGGGCGTCCCCGGCCGAGTTGTCGGTGAGGTCGGTGCCGGTGATCGTCGTCGTGCTGCCCGCGGACGCCTCGACGGCGCCGCCGGCCCGCAGCGCGGAGTTGCCGGTGAGGGTCGAGTCCTCGACGGTGAGCGTGCCGCCGTTGAGGACCGCGCCGCCGGAGCCGCCGCCGTCGCCGCTCGGGGCGTCCGCGGCGTCGCCGCCGGTCACGGTGACGTTCACGAGGGTGAGGCTGCCGCCCGCGGCGACGTGCAGCGCGCGGTCGTCGATGCCCGAGGCGTCGATCGTCGCACCGTTGCCGTCGATCGTGATGTCGCTCGTGATGTCGAGGTCACCCGTGGCGGCGGCGTTCTCGCCGGCCCCGCCGACGGTCAGCGCGTACGTCTGGCCCGCCTCGAGGGTGATGGTGTCGGCCTCGTCGTTGCCGTTGGCGGCGACGATCGCGCCGCGCAGGGCCTCGGGGTCCGCGGCGTCGTCGGTGGTCGTGGTCACGGTAAACGTCGCAGCACTGCTCACGAGTGGCGTCGCCACGAGGGACGCACCCACGAGGGTCGGCACCCCCAGGGCGTAGGTCCATCGGCGCATCGTCGTCCTCTTCCTCTTCGGGGTCGGAACGTGGGCGGCAGGGGCCGCCCACGTGGGTTCATGTCCGTGGGGGGCCGAACGTCACACCCCCCGTCGGACGCGATGCGGTCAGCCTCGCAGGTCCGTCGCCGCGACGTAGGGTGAACGCCGTGAACGCCTCCCGCACCCTCGGTGAACCGTCCCGTCGATCAGCCCTCGGAGGGCTCGGCGGGCTGGCCCTGCTCGGGCTCGCCGGATGCTCCGACGACCGTGCGGCGCAGCCCGACCCGACGGAGTCGTCCGCGGCCGAGCCGTCCGCGTCGCCGAGCGAGGAGGAGACGCCCGACCCCACGGTGACGACCGTCGCGACCGCCCGGGTCGGCAGCCTCACGGTGTTCGAGTCGGCGGACGAGGACGCCGCCGAGCAGCTCGTCCTCGAGCGCGACGACGAGATCTCCGGCGAGGTGGTCCTCCTCGTCCTCGCCGACGAGGGTGACCGGCTCCAGGTGCAGCTGCCGGTCCGCCCGAACGGGACGACCGGCTGGGTCGACGCCGGCGACGTCCGGCTCACGACCCACCGGTTCGCCCTCGAGGTGGCCATCGCCGACCACGAGCTCGTCGTCACCGAGGGCGGCCGCGAGGTGCTGCGCACCCCCGTCGGCGTCGGCCGCTCGGACCGTCCGACCCCAGGCGGCGACTACTACGTCAAGGAACTGCTGTCCCCGCCGGACCCGGACGGCGTCTACGGCCCGTACGCCTACGGCCTGTCCGGTTTCTCGACGGTGCTCACCGAGTTCCGCGACGGCGAGGGCGTCATCGGCATCCACGGCACGAACGAGCCCGACCTCGTCGGCACCGACGTGAGCAGCGGCTGCATCCGGATGCCCAACGAGACGATCACCCGGCTCGTCGAGGAGGTCGGCCTGCCGCTCGGCACGCCGGTGACGATCCGGGCCTGACCGGCGAGCGGGTGCTCGACGGTCCGTGACGGACAGGTCACGGACCGTCGAGTACCGAGGCCGTCGCGGGCGTCGGCGTCAGGCGGTCGGCACCCGCTCGCGGTCCTGGTCCCGCACCGTCCGGGCCTCGTCCTCGGCGGCGAGCCGCTCGGACAGCCGCAGACCCTCCACGTCGAGGTCGGGCAGGACCCGCCCGAGCCACCGGGGCATCCACCAGGCGCGGTCGCCGAGCAGCTGCATGACGGCCGGGGTGAGCGTCATCCGGACGACGAACGCGTCGACGAGCACGCCGACCGCGAGGCCGAACCCGATCGGCCGCACCATGACGAGGTGGCTGAAGGCGAAGCCGGCGAACACCGAGGTCATGATGATCGCCGCCGCCGCGACGACCTTGACGCCGTGGGTGAAGCCGGTGCGGATCGCGGTCCGGGAGTCCTGGCCGTGCGCCCGGGCCTCGTGCATCCCGGAGACGAGGAACATCTGGTAGTCCATCGCGAGGCCGAAGAGCACCCCGATGAGGATGATCGGCATGAAGGACAGCAGCGGCCCCGGCTGGGTCACCCCGAGGAGACCGCCGAGCCAGCCCCACTGGTGGACCGCGACGGTCGCGCCGAACGCGGCCGCCACCGACAGGAGGAACCCCCCGGTCGCGACGAGCGGCACGACGACCGAGCGGAAGACGACCATGAGGATGAGCAGCGAGAGCCCGACGACGACCGCGAGGTAGCCCGGCAGGGCGTCCGAGAGGTTCTGCGAGATCTCGATGTTCGCGACCGTCTGGCCGGTGAGTCCCAGCTCGACGCCGTTCTGGTCGAGGGCGTACCGCACGTCGTCGAGGGCGTCGACGGTGGCCGTCGTCTCCTCGGCCGCGGGTCCGGTGTCGGGGACGACCTGGAAGGCGAGGGTGTTCGTGTCCTCGCTCACCCCGAACGGCAGGACGCTCACGACGCCGTCCACGTCGGACAGCGCGGTCGCGACGTCGGCCTGGGCGGACAGCACCTCGGCCTCGGTGCGCGGCTCGTCCTGCTCGGGCAGCTCGGCGACGGCGACGACCGGGCCGTTGACGCCGGGGCCGAACTCCTCGGCGACCGTCGTGTACGCCTCGTACGCGCTCGAGCCGGTGGGCTCGCTGCCGCCGTCGGGAAGGCCGAGCCGCATGTCGAGGGCCGGGACGGCGAGGACGCCGACGGCGGCGACGACCCCGACGAGGGTGAGCCACGGGTGCCGCGTCACGGCCCTGACGTAGCCGGCGCCGTGGACGTCCCCGTCCGCGTGGTGCGTGGGGGCGTCGCCGCGCACGCCCGGGGCGTCGAAGCCGGCGGTGCGCCACCCGCGGCGCGAGACGACCCGGGTGCCCATGAGCCGCAGGACGGCCGGCACGACGGTCACCGCGACGAGGACGGCGACGGCGACGGTGGCCGCCGCGACGAGACCCATCTGGGCGAGGATCGGGATGCCGGACAGGACGAGGGCGGCGAGGGCGATGACGACCGTCGCGCCGGCGAAGACGACGGCGCTGCCGGCGG
Source organism: Phycicoccus avicenniae (assembly GCF_018139485.1). Lineage (GTDB taxonomy): Bacteria > Actinomycetota > Actinomycetes > Actinomycetales > Dermatophilaceae > Phycicoccus > Phycicoccus avicenniae. Next base: position 92,055 of record NZ_JAGSNF010000023.1, on the reverse strand, counting down.
TCGCGACCGACCGGGCCACCGACTCGTGCAGCGGCATCCCGCCGAGGATGTTCGTGCGGTGCCGGTTGACGATGAAGAGGGCGTAGTCGATGCCGACGGCGAGGCCGAGCATGAGGGCGAGCGCCGGGGTCGTCGAGTTCAGCTCGACGAGCGAGGTGAGGGCGACGGCGCCGCCCAGCCCCACGCCGACGCCGAGCAACGCGACGAGCAGGGGGAGCCCCGCGGCGACGAGGCTGCCGAGGACGACGACGAGGACGACGAGCGCGACGGTGAGGCCGAGGATCTCGCCGGGACCGACGAACTCGAGCTCCTGGGTCAGCTCGACGGAGTAGCTCGGGACGACGCCGGTTCCGGCGAACACCTCGTCGCCGAGCTCGACGACGCGCTCGCGGTCCTCGGCGGGGATGGACTGCGGGTTCTCGTCGAACTGGACCTGGACGACGGCGGCGGAGCCGTCCTCGGACACGAGCCGGGTGCCGTCGGTGGCCTCGGCGACGGCGCGGCCGTCGGCGAGCTGCACCTCGCCGGCGACGAGCCGCTCCTCGTTCGCGGCGAGCTCCGCGGCACCGTCCTCGACCTGCTGGCGACCCTCGGCCAGCTGCTGCTCCAGGGCCGGGATCTGCGGGTCGTCGGGGTTCGCGGCGCGCAGCTGCTCGAGCCCGGCCTCACCCTGCTCGACCTGCTGACGGGCCTGCGCCAGCTGCTCCTGCCCGTCCTCGAGCTGCTCCCGGCCCTCGGCGAGCTGCTGCCGGGACTCCTCCAGCTGCGCCGCGGAGCCGTCGATCTGCTCCTGCGCCTCGAACGGGTCGGTGACCTCGGTGACCCGGTCGGCGCCGCGCCAGGCCTCCTCGGCCTCGGCGACCGCCTGCTGCTGCGCGTCGGTGAACGCCGACCCGTCCTCGGTCGTGAGGACGATGCGGGCCGCACCTCCCGCAGCGGCCGGGATCTCCTCGGACAGCTGGTCGAGGACGCGCTCGAACTCTGTCCCGGGCATCGTGATCTGGCTCGTCAGGGGCTTGCCGATCGTCCCGGCGAGGGTGCCGACGACGGCGAGCAGGACGAGCCACGCGGCGACGACGGGCCAGGCGTGGGCGGCGCACCAGCGGCCGAGGCGGTACAAGGCGGTGGACATGGACCCTCCGGGGTCTGGGAGTGGGCTGGTCAGGAACGACCGGCGACGACGGTGTCGTCCGGCAGGAGGTCGGTGCCGAGGAGCGCGATGGCCTCGGTGAAGGCGGCCTGGAAGGACCGGGTCGGGGTCTCGCTGCCGGCGGCGTGCCGCGCCCAGACCCGCAGGGCGGCCTCGCCGCACGCGAGGATCGAGGTCGCGACGAAGGCGACGTGCAGCTCGGAGGGTGCGTCGCCGAGCCGGCCGCGCAGCCAGCCCTCGAGCCAGTCGAGCCACGTGTGGAGCTCACCGAGGATGAGGGACTTCGCGTGGGCGCTGGACTCGCCGGCCTCGACGAGGACACCGATCCGCTCGACGAGGTCGAGGTCGCTCGGGTCGTCGACGACGGCGAGCAGGCTGGCGCGCAGCGGCTCGTCCTGCGGGCGCTCGTCAAGCCGGCGGCTCAGCGCGGTGAAGAACTCGGCGACGCTCGCGGTGAGGACCTGCTCGACGGAGGGGAAGTAGTTGAAGAAGGTCCGGCGGGAGACGCCGGCGCGCTCGGCGACGGCCTCGGCGGTCACGGCGTCGACGCCCTCGTCCCGCACGATCGTGTACGCGGCGAGGGCGAGGGTGCGGCGGGTCTCCGCACGCTTGCGCTCGCGCAGCGAGGTCGTCCGGCAGGGCGTGGTTGTCACGTGGTCAGCGTAGGTGTCCGGTGCACGGCAGTGCAAACCTGCATGTCAGTGCACTCCGATGGCGCCACCAGCGCCGCCGACGCCCGCTGTCGTGCGTGCTACCCCGCAGGACTGGTCGTGATCGCAGCAGTCACTGCGCCGTAGCACGCGACTCCGGCAGAGGGGTGGACGGGCGTGGGAGCATGCCAGCATGGCGGAGCACGGCGGTCGGAGCGACGGGACGGGCGAGGGTTCCGACGGGCGAGGGCCCCGGCCGGGCGAGGGTGCCGACGGGCTCCACCTCCCGGTGCCGGACGACGGTCTGCTGCGGCTGGTCCGCGAGTCGGTCATCGGCGAGGACCACGTCATGGACACCCCGTACGGCCCGCGCCGGGTGACGTACGCCGACTACACCGCGTCCGGCCGGGCGCTGTCCTTCGTCGAGGACTTCATCCGCGACGAGGTCCTGCCCGCCTACGCCAACACCCACACCGAGTCCAGCGGCACCGGGCTGCAGACGACGCGGCTGCGCGAGGACGCCCGCCGGATCATCCACGACGCCGTCCACGGCGACGAGGACACGGTCGTCGTCTTCGCCGGGTCGGGATGCACCGGCGCGCTCGACAAGCTCATCGGCGTCCTCGGCCTGCGCATCCCGTCCGCCCTCGAGGACCGCTGGCACCTGTCCCGGCACGTCCCCGAGGACGAGCGGCCGGTCGTCTTCATCGGACCGTTCGAGCACCACAGCAACGAGATCCCGTGGCGCGAGAGCATCGCCGACGTCGTGACGATCCGGGCCGACGCCGACGGGCTCGTCGACATCGGCGACCTGCGCGACCGGCTGCTCGAGTACGCCGACCGGCCACTGCGGATCGGCTCGTTCAGCGCCGCGTCCAACGTCACCGGCATCGTCAGCGACACGTACGGCATCTCGGCCCTGCTCCACGAGCACGGGGCGCTCGCGTTCTGGGACTTCGCCGCGGCGGGCCCGTACGTCGACATCGAGATGACCGCGCCCGAGGGTGCCGACCCGCTCGCCTACAAGGACGCGATCGTCCTCTCGCCGCACAAGTTCATCGGCGGGCCGTCGACGCCGGGGCTGCTCGTCGCCCGCCGCGAGCTGTTCGGCAACCGCGTCCCCGACGTGCCGGGCGGCGGCACCGTCGCCTACGTCAACCCCGAGAGCCACGTCTACCTCGCCGACCCGGCGCACCGGGAGGAGGGCGGGACGCCGGCGATCATCGACTCGATCCGCGCCGGGCTCGTCTTCCGGCTCAAGGAGGCGGTCGGGGTCGGGACGATCCGGGCCCGCGAGGAGGAGTTCCTCGCCCGCGCCGTCGCGGCGTGGCGGGACGAGCCCGGCGTCGAGATCCTCGGCAGCCTCGACGCCGACCGCCTCTCGATCGTCTCGTTCGTCGTCCGGTCGCCGTCGGGCAGCCACCTGCACCACAACCTCGTCGTCGCGATCCTCAACGACCTGTTCGGCATCCAGTCCCGCGGCGGATGCTCGTGCGCCGGCCCGTACGGGCACCGGCTGCTCGGGATCGACCTCGAGCGCAGCCTCGAGCTCGAGCGGGAGATCACCGGCGGCTGCGAGGGCATCAAGCCCGGCTGGGTGCGGGTGAACTTCAACTACTTCCTGTCCGACGCGGTCGTCGACTACGTGATCGAGGCGGTGCGGATGGTCGCCCGCGACGGCTGGCGGCTCATCGGGGACTACGTCTTCGACCCCGCGAGCGGGCTGTGGCGGCACCGCGACGGGGTCGTCGAGCCACCGGTCCGGCTCACCGACGTCGTCTTCGGCGCCGACGGCACGGTGACGACGCCGCGGGCCCGGCGCCGGGCGGGGGAGGAGGTCCTCGCCGACCAGCTCGACGAGGCCGCCCGCATCCTCGCCGCGGCGACCCCGCCGGACCTGTCGATGCACGACGCCGACGTCTCGGCGGACTTCGAGCACCTGCGCTGGTTCGACCTGCCGGTCGGGACGGTCACCCGGCCGGTGCAGCCGACCTGACGAGACCTCGGACCCGGCGGGCGGCGCGGGTGACCGGCCCGGTCCACAGCCACCAGTAGGCGACGCCGAGCGCGAGGGAGCCGGCGGTCGCGAGCAGCGGCACGTCGAGCGGCCACAGCACCTCGAGCAGCTGCCAGTGGACGACGTAGACGTAGAGCGAGGCCGCGGCGAGCACCTGCACGAGCGGGACGACCGCCGACGGCACCCGCGTCACCGGCCGCCACAGCAGGACGAGGACGACCGCGGCGGTCAGGGCGTCCCGGGCCTCGTTGAACGAGAACGTCATGACCATCCCGAGGACGACGCCGCTGAGCAGCCAGCGGTGCAGCGTCGTGCGCGCCCGGGCGAGCGCCCAGCCGAGCAGGACGAGGTGGAGGACGACGAGCGCCGACCCGTGCATGTGCGGCACCGGCAGCGGCAGGACCGGCCAGCGCAGCAGCCCCCACGCAAGGACCGACAGGGCGAGCGGCAGCCCGAGCGGGTACCGCGCGTCGAGCCGCTGGACCGCGGGCAGCCGGACGAGCGCGGCGACGACGACGAGCGCGAGGACGATCGCCTCGACGAACCAGAAGCGCAGCGGCGGCCCGAGTGCGTCCTCGCCGAGCGCCCAGTTGAGCAGGACGAGGTTGCGCGGCTCGTACATCCCCCACGCGAGGTGGGCGACGGCGATGACGACGACGGTCGGGGCGGCGACCTTCGCGGCGCTGACGAGGAGGCGCCGCGAGCGGGCGCGCCGGTCGGGGTCGGCGAGCTGGAAGCGGGCGGCCTGGAACCCGGCGAGGACGAGGAGGGCGTTCGCGGTGCCCTGGAGGGTGAAGAGGTCGGCGTGGGTGCCGACGATGAGGACGATGGCGAGCGCCCGCAGCCAGATGCCCGTCTCCATCGCCTGCCACCGAGGGCGGCGGGCGGCGGCGGTCGCGCCGTCGGGGGCGGTCGTGGTGGCCGTTGCGGCCCGGGCGCGCTCGAGCTGCGCGACGGGGGTCACGTGCCACGACGGCGGCAGGTCGCCGAGCAGCCGCTCGAGCCCGACGGACACCTCGACGTAGGACAACGAGTCGCCGCCCAGGGTGACGAAGGTGTCGTCCGGCCCGACCGGGCGGTCGAGCAGCCGGGCGTACAGGTCGGCCACGGCGTGCGGCGCCTCGGCCACCTCCGCGGTGTCGACGGCCGAGGCCGCGACGTCCACGATCCCGAGCACCCCGGCGTGGTCCGGCTTGCCGTTCGCGAGCATCGGCAGCGCGTCGACGGTCGCGACCCGGACGGCGTCGAGCGGCACCCCGGCGGCGCGGGCGGTCGCGCGGCGGACCCGCTCGCGGGCGGGGGCGCTCGGGACGCCCTCGGCGGCGACGGCGACGAGCCCGTCCCGGCCGCCGACGAGCGCGGTCTCGCCGAGGTCACGCAGCCGGCGCTCGAGGGCGTCGAGGTCGACCCGGTGGCCGAGGACCTTGACGAACCGGGCCCGCCGCCCGACGACGCGGATGAGGCCGTCCGGTCCCACCTCCCCGAGGTCGCCGGTCCGCAGCGCGTCGACGGTCCGCCCCAGCGCGAGGTCGGCGGGGCCCTCGGCGTACCCGAGCATGACGTTGGGGCCGCGGACGACGATCTCGCCGTCGTCGACCTCCACCCCGACGCCGGGGACCGGCAGCCCGACGGCGTCCGGGTGCTCGGCAGCCAGCTCCGGCGGCAGGCATGCGATCCGCGCCGTCGCCTCGCACTGTCCGTACATGACGCAGAGGCCGAACCCCTGCCGCTCGCCGAGCGCGGCGAGGTCGCGGACCCGGTCCGGCGCCATCCGTCCGCCGGCCTGGGTCAGCGAGCGCAGCCGCGGCAGCCGGGCGAGCGTCCCCTCGGCCCCGAGCCGGTCGAGGAGGTCGAAGGTGTGCGGGACGCCGGGCAGCGTCGTGACCCCGGCATCCTCCGCCTCCCGCCAGAAGCACTCGTCGACGACCGACAGCCCGGTGAGCAGCACGGACGCGCCCGCGGCGAGGTGGGTGTGCAGGACGGACAGGCCGTAGCAGTACGTGAGCGGCAGGGTGAGCGCGGCGCAGTCGTCGGCCCGGATGCTGAGGGCGGCGTCGATCTGCGCGGCGTTCGCGGCGAGGTTCTCGGCCGAGAGCCGGACGAGCCGCGGCGACCCCGTCGACCCGCTCGTGCTCATGAGGAGGGCGAGGTCGGGGTGCAGCACGTGCGCCGACTCCGCTCGTCGCACGTCCACCCCACCGGCGGCGTCGACGACGACGTCCGGGTCGTACGCCTCCCGCAGCGCGGCGGCCGGCGACCCCGGAGCCCCGAGGAGGACGACGTGCCCGGCGGCCTGCGCGCCGAGCAGCGCGACGACCGACGCGAGCGTCGAGCGGCCCTCGACCTGGACGAGCCGGCGCGGCCCGGCGAGGTGCACCGCCGCCTCCCCGACCCGGGCGGCGAGCCCGGCGTACGTCACCGGCCCGTCGGGGGTGTGGAGGGCGACCCGGTCCCCGTGCGCCCGCAGCCTGTGGACCCACGGCAGGGCCCGGGTCGTGGGGGTCGCGGCGAGAGCGGTCACGCGCGTAGTGAATAAGGTGAGGCTGCCCTAAGTCAACCTGTGACGGCGACTTGGGCCGCGGAGCGGGACGGGGCTACGATCCGCGATGGAAGTGAGGGCAGCCTTGCCTATCTCGTGGCCACCGACGTCGACCGAAGGAGCACCCCCGTGATGCGCCGCCGTACCGTCCTCCTCGCCTCCGCGGCCGCGATGGCCGTCGGCCTCAGCGGGTGCGGGAGCGACAGCCTCGAGGCGACCGGTGACCTCGACGAGGACAAGCTGACGATCTACAGCGCGCAGCACGAGAACCTCACCGAGGCCTGGGGGAAGGCCTTCCAGGAGGAGACCGGCATCGAGGTGCAGGTCCGCTACGGCAACGACTCCTCGATGGGCGCGCAGATCGTCGAGGAGGGCGAGTCCTCCCCGGCCGACGTCTTCCTCACCGAGAACTCCCCGGCGATGACGACCGTCCAGAACGCGGGCCTGCTCGCCGAGGTCGACGGCGCGACGATCGACCAGGTCGAGGACCGCTTCGTCCCCTCGAGCAACGAATGGGTCGGCATCGCCGCCCGCTCCACCGTCCTCGTCTACAACCCGAGCATGATCTCCGAGGACGAGCTGCCGGCGTCGATCATGGACCTCGCCGACGAGGAGTACGCCGGGCAGTGGAGCGCGGCCGCCGGCGGCGCCGACTTCCAGGCCATCGTCTCGGCGATCCTCCAGGAGGAGGGCGAGGAGGCGACCGCGGAGTGGCTCGCGGCGCTGAAGTCGGACGCGAAGGTCTACCAGAACAACATCGCGACGATGAAGGCCGTCAACGAGGGCCAGTCGGCGATGGGGATCATCTACCACTACTACTGGTACCGCGACCAGGCGCTGGAGAAGGTGAGCAGCGGCAACACGGCGCTGCACTACTTCCGCGGCCAGGACCCGGGCGCGTTCGTCAGCGTCTCCGGCGGCGGGGTCGTCGCGAGCAGCGACCGGCAGGAGGACGCCCAGGCCTTCCTCGCCTACGTCACGAGCCCGGCCGGCCAGGAGGTCCTCATGACCGAGGACGTCAAGGAGTACGCCGTCGGCAAGGGCGACGAGTCCGACCCGGCGCTGCCGACCGTCGAGTCGCTCGAGCCGCCGGACATCGACCCGTTCACGCTCGACCAGCAGAAGGTCCTCGACCTCATGACCGAGGCGGGCCTGCTCTAGGTGAGCCTCGCCCCCGCCCCGACGGCGTCCGACCCCCGTGGTCCGGCGCCGTCGTCGGCGTCCCCGGGGTCGCCCAGTAACCGTCGTCGCGGGTGGTCCGGCGGGTCGGCGGGTGGGTCCTCGGGCGGTGGCGACCGCCCGTCGTGGGTGCTGCGGGGGGCCGCGGTGCTCGTCGCGGCGCTGTGCCTGCTGCCGCTCGTCGTCGTCGCCGCGAAGGCGCTGGAGTCCGGGCCGGCCGAGGCGGCCGAGCTGCTGTGGCGCCCCCGGGTCGGTGAGCTGCTGCGCAACACCGTCGCCCTCGTCGTCCTCACCGGGACGCTGTCGGCGGTGCTCGGCGTCGGCGCTGCGTGGCTCGTCGAGCGGACGGCCCTGCCGGGGGCGGGCTTCTGGCGGGTCGCGTTCGTCGCGCCGCTCGCCGTCCCGGCGTTCGTCAACAGCTTCGCGTGGTCGGCGCTCGTGCCCGGGTTCGAGGGGCTCGGCGGCGCGGTCATCGTCACGACGCTGTCCTACTTCCCGTTCGTCTTCCTCCCCGTCGCGGCGCTGCTGCGCTCAACGGACCCGGGGCTCGAGGAGGCCGCCCGCTCGCTCGGGCTCGGGCCGTGGCGGACCGCCGCCCGGGTGGGGACCGCCCAGGTGCGGCCGGCGCTGCTCGGCGGGCTGCTCCTCGTCGCGCTGCACCTGCTCGCCGAGTTCGGCGCGCTCGAGATGCTGCGCTTCCCGACGTTCACGACGGCGATCCTCGACCAGTACGAGGTCGCGTTCGACTCCCGGTCCGGCAGCGTCCTCGCGCTCGCGCTCATGGTGCTCGCCGTCACCGTCCTCACCCTCGAGATGCTCGCCCGCGGGCGTACCCGGCACGCCCGGGTCGGCGGCGGCGCGGCCCGGCGTCCCCCGCGGGCCCGGCTCGGCCGCGGCCTGCCGCTCGCCCTCGCCTCGGTGACGGCGCTCGCGGTCCTCGCGCTCGGGGTGCCGGCGTGGAGCATCGGGACGTGGCTGACCCGCACCGACCAGGCGTACGAGAGCATCGACCTCGGCCCGGCCGTCGGGTCGACGGTGGTGCTCGGGCTCGCCGCCGCGCTCGTCACGACGCTGGCGACGTTCCCCGCGGCGTGGCTCGTCGCCCGCAGCCGGTCGCGGCTGGCCGTCGTCCTCGAGCGGGTCACGTACCTCGCCTCGTCGCTGCCGGGCGTCGTCGTCGCGCTCGCGCTCATCGCGCTCGCCATCGGGTTCGTCCGCCCGCTCTACCAGACGGCCCCGGTGCTCGTCCTCGCCTACGTCATCCTCTTCATCCCCCGGGCGATGGTGACGACACGCGCCGCCATCGCCGCCGTCCCGCCGGAGCTGTCGGACGCTGCCCGCGCCCTCGGCGACGGCCCGGCGCGCACCTTCCTGCGGGTCCAGCTGCCGCTCATGCTCCGCGGGACGCTCGCCGGCGCGGCGCTCGTCTTCATCGCCGTCTCGACCGAGCTCACCGCGACGCTGCTCCTGGCCCCGACGGGAACGGAGACGCTCGCGACGGCGTTCTGGTCGGCGAGCTCGTCCCTCGACTACGCGGCGGCGGCGCCCTACGCGGCGGCCCTCGTCGTCCTCTCCGCACCCCTGACCTGGCTGCTGCTGCGGAGCAGCCACGAGGAGCCCTCCCGATGAGCGACCTCCGGCTCTCCGGCATCAGCGCCTCGCACCCGCGGACGCCGGTGCTCCACGACGTCGACCTCTCGGTCGCGTCCGGCTCGACGACGGCCGTGCTCGGCCCGTCCGGCTGCGGCAAGACGACGCTGCTGCGGGTCGTCGCGGGGTTCATGCGTCCCGACGCCGGCGAGGTGCACATCGGGTCCGACCTCGTCGCCGGGGGCGGGACGTGGGTGCCGCCGGAGAAGCGCGGGTTCGGCTACGTCGCGCAGGAGGGCAACCTCTTCCCGCACCTCACGGTCGCGGCGAACATCACGTACGGCCTGCCGCGCCGGGACCGGAAGGACTCCGCGCGGGTGGCGGAGCTGCTCGAGCTCGTCGGGTTGCCCGGCGACCACGCCGGGCGGCGGCCGGACCAGCTGTCCGGCGGGCAGCAGCAGCGCGTCGCGCTGGCGCGGGCGCTGGCCCGCCGGCCGCGGGTCGTCCTGCTCGACGAGCCGTTCTCGGCGCTCGACCCGGAGCTGCGGGTCGCGACGCGGGACGCCGTCGCGGCCGCCCTGGCGGCGGAGAAGGCCACCGTCGTGCTCGTGACGCACGACCAGGCGGAGGCGCTGTCGTTCGCCGACCAGGTCGCGATCATGCACGAGGGGCGGATCACCCAGGCCGGCGCGCCGGTCGAGGTCTACCGGGCGCCGACGGACCGCCGGTCGGCGGTGTCGCTCGGGGAGGCGTGCTTCCTCGCCGGGCGGACCGGCGACGGGGTCGTCACGTGCGCGCTCGGGTCGTTGCCGGTGCGGGGGGCGTCGGGGGAGCGGGACGTCGACCTGCTCATCCGGCCCGAGCAGCTGCACCTCGGCGTCGACGGTGGTGCCGGGTGCCCGGCGCAGGTGACCCGGACGGAGTTCTTCGGCCACGACGCGCTCGTCGAGCTGCGGCTCGACGGGGTCGACGGGGCGCTGCTGCGGGCGCGGACGATCGGTCCGCTCACCCCGCCGGTGGGGAGCCGGGTGTCGGTGACCGTCGACGGCGAGCCCCACCTCATCGACCGCTGACCGGCGCGGTCGAGTCGGTCGCACCGCCGAAATGGGGTCACCCACCAGTTGCGTCACTGCGCCCAGTTAGGGCTATGCCGCGGAGCCAGTCTTTCGGTCACATGCCGAAGGAGGGCCATGGCAACGGCTGTGGCCCGGATCGGCCTCTCAATTGGCACCTTGGGGCACATCGGGAAGGTGGGCCTGCGGATCGACGTCATTAGCGGCTGTAGGGAGCCAGCCCCTCGTTGCCGGCGACAACCAGTGAATCGACCAACATCTGCCACTCGTCTAGGCGCCCGAGTTCCTCGGCGGCGTTGCGCACTTCCTTAAGCCAGGTGTCCAGGAACCACGACCGGCTAACGGTGACGCGACCTGACTGGATGCAGAGGTTCGCTACCCATCCGACGCCACGCGTCGCCTGCACATCCAGAGAAAGCCTGCGTAGGAGCCCGATGAGTGCGTCAACGCTCTTAACCTCACCGCGTCCGACGGGCAGCCAATCGTCGATGAGGTCGACAAGATCTTCGGCACTGACCCAGTCGATGGGTGCACCTGATACTTCGTTGTAGAGGCCCGACGTCCATGGAAGCGGATCGGGAAGGAGCGCGGCGGCTGCCCAGTCGCCCCAATGGCGCTTGTTATAGGGGTTCTGGTCATCGCCTTGATAGGTGAGGCCGTGGCGAAGGACGGTCGGCCATAGGCGCCGCGCGGCGTCGGCGAGGTTCGCATTCTCAGCGCCTGCAGCCATCAGCCCGTGAAGGAAGTTCGTCATGATGCCCGCGTCGGCGCGCAGGACGTCGAGGTGCGCGAGCACTGGTGCGGGGTCGCCGTCCCTCGCGTAACTCTGGAGTAGTGCTCGTGCGGCCACGAGGCTGTGGGTGCCGCGGTCGTCGGCGCTCCAACGACGCTCTTCGTGCAGCACCATGCACTGGCTCTGGACCGCGAGAAGCCTCGCGAGGAGCGCCAATGCGTCCACCGTGCAGCAGTGCTCGGTGGCCGCGGCGGCGCCAAGACCGCGGATGGCCGCATCAAGCACCCCGATGTACACCGAATCTCCGGGGAGCTCTTCGAGTCGGGCGGCGACGTCACCTTCGATAGGTGCCGGCTCACGGCGGAAGCCGCCTTCGTCCCATGGGCCAAGCTCGGCGCTGCGGGCGGTCTCGAGGAGCCAGTCCAGCGCGGTCTGGTGGATACACGGCTCATGGTTGCATGCTGCGGACCAGACGACATCGCAGCCTCGGGCGAGGAAGAGTCGCGTCTCGAGGGAGGCTTTGCCTGCCATCGCGAGTCCGACGTCCGCCACGTCGCCGACGGTGGCACCCCCGTCGCCCAGTGCCGCGGAGAGGCCAGGGGTGAGGAACGCCGGAAGGGCATGAGCGACAGCTCGGTCGGCACCCAGATCGAAGTACTGACCCTCTTCGCGCTGATCTTCGACGGCACGGAACGACGAGGCGAGGCCCAGAACGAACTCGGCTGCAAACGCGGCCTCGCCACCGAGCGCGGCAGGATCACCCGCGGCAGCGCGCTCGACCGCGGCACGGATGACGTGTGCCACCGCGTCCGCTGGCTGGTTCGGCAGCAAGCCCTCCTCGACCTCAAGGAGCGAATGCCCGGTCACCAAGTCTGCGGCGATCTCCCCGGACGTCGGCGCAACGTAGTCGGCGTCGTGCTTGGCCGAACCCCAATAGCGGTTCTGGAGCCTCAAGGTGGTGTTAACCGTCTCCTGATAGGCGGCACGAACTTCTTGTGCGGCAAGGAGCTCGGGGGGCGGTTCAACCTCGATGAGCAGACCCTCAGGCACGACTGTCAGCTTGTACCGGTCTGCATCGAGACTTGCTGCCCAATTCATCGTCAGGTCCCGGCCGAGGCCCATGCTGTCGCCGTTCTCGATCAGCTTCTCACCGACCTCCTTCAGCACCTTTGCGCGCTCCTCACCGCCACCGGTAAGTAAGGCGGCGGCGACCTCGCGAGGCGTCCACCGGCGCCGCTCAAGGTTTCGGAGCCCTTCGGTCGACGCAGCGAGTCCGGAGTACTCGTGAGTACTGCGTGCAAACTCAAGCTCCCACACAACCGGTTCCGCGAGGAAGGAGTCGAGAGCGTCGCCGACCTTGTCGAGATGGCGGACGAGGACGCCGTAAAGCATCCCGGGAACCGCTAGGTTCTCACAGCCTTCGAGAACGACTTCCATCACTCGGCTGGCCGGGATTCCGTGCTCTAGCCACGTGTCGATGACACGTTCCATCGCCTGGAGCGCACTCATCGCCGAGTAGGGGCCGACGGTGGTACCGCGATACCAGCTCCAGACGTGGGAGTCGCCGATGTAGAGCCGCGGGGTGCCGTCCAGGTTCAAGACAAGCCCTTGATCTTCGCCCGCGGCTCCCTGGTCCGCGGTGACCCGGCCGCCTTTGCCGTCGACCGGAAGAGAGAAAGGGTCCGGGCTGTTGTGTCTCGCCAGCGTGTTGACTCGTGCGCGAGCCCCGCTGTTCAGAATGTTGTTCAGAACGCGCACCCGAGTCTTGACGGGTGCGGACTGGAACAACTGCCAGAAACCACCGAAGTAGTACATGAAGAAGGGTCCGCCGAAGCCCGTCCACCTGCCTTGGTGCATCCTGACGCCTTCGTCGCGATGCCAGCGGTGCTCGTCGTCGATGTAATAGGCCTCCATCAGCGTGGCGAGCAGTTCGGGATCGCGTTGGGCGACAGCCCGGGCACTCACAGGAGAGTCCGCAGCCGGTGCGAGGAAAGCGGGCGCGTCATCGGCGAGAACTCGCAGGCAGGCCTCGGCCTCGTCGTCGAGATCGGGCCCTAAGAGCGCCAATGTCTCGACGAACTCTTCTTGGGTCACGTGGTAGTCCAGATCGCCGCGCCGGCGACGGCGACGCTCGGTCGGGAAACCCGAGGACCGCAGCGCTGCCGTCATCTCGTCGTCTTCCTGCGGTTCACGCGGTGGATATGCATTCCAGTGCTCGAGAAGACGTGCCCGCAGGGCAATGCGTAGCTCGTTTCCTTCTGGAGCATCCGCAAGGATGAGCGCCTGGAGGCAGTCCGCGAGTAGCTCGAACGATTCCTTTGAAACGTCCCACGGCTTTTCGTAGTCCAGAAGTATTCGGACCACCGCGCCCGCAACGGCTGGGTCGATGAGCCCACCGTCCTTATGCCTCTGCACCACGATGCGAACCACGTCGGCGAGGTCAAGATCGGTGGACTTGTCGGCGAGTGCAACTGTCAGGCACTGGTACGCGTTCGGTGTCTCTAGAACGGCTTCGACCGGAACATCTGCCCACCGAGCTCCGTGTTCGAAAGCGAATTCCTGAAACGTGCCGAGGAGGCGGAGGAACCGTTGCTCCGACGGCACGGCAGTGTCGTGGAATAGGCCCTTGCACGCCAGCGTCGCGGCTGAGAGGGCCAACCGCGGGACCGCGAAGCGTGCGAGCACCTGCGTCAGGTCTTGGGCACGAACCAGAAGGATGGCGGTTGCGTAGCGGCGGACCTCGTCGTGGGCGAACTCGGGTTGTTCTCGATAAGGGTTAGCGGGGGCGAGGAGATGATCTCGCCTCAGCGCATCGATCGCCTCGGCGTCTGTGCCGGCGATGGGCCGGAATTCGAGCGGGAGTTGGGCTACGGAGGCAGCGACTGCGAGAAGAGTCTGTTCCCGCGCCTGCGCCGACCCCCCGCCCGAACGACTCTCGCTGCGTACGACGTTGGTCCACACCAGGTTGAGGCATTCCCACTCGCTGAGTTTCCCGTCGAGTTTCACTCCAGTCCGCGCCAAGAGGTCGAGAACGACCGGTCGACGCAGCAAGGAGTTCTCCGGCAGATCGCGCAGAACCGGACGAAGCAGCGGGAACTGCTCTGCAACGAAGGCGACATCGTCATCACTAAGCGGTGCGACCTTGAACGGGACGGCAGCCTGCCCCCAACCCGTCGCCAACTGCTCCGACACGAAATCCGATGCCACATCGGAGCTCACCGCGACAAGGCCCACGCCAGCCTCCTTTGCAGCTACCACCAGGTCGCTCAGTAGCGGCGCAGAACGTTCCAGACCCGCGTCGGCCCCGTCGATGACCAAGATCCTGTGGGGTGCAGAAAGCTCCGCGAGCACATCCTGAACTGACATCCCAAGAGCGGTACTCAACTCTAGGGTCGAGTGCGGCAGGCTTATGAAGCTCAACACGACGGCCTCGAACCCGCCAGGGTTAGCGGCCTCCAACTCGGCGACGGTAGACAGTGTCAATGCGCTCTTGCCGATACCTGACTCCCCATGGACGAGCACAGCCGACCCACCATCGGCGCCAGCCGCGAGCAGTGCCGTGGTGAGGCGTTCGCGCCGCCGGTCAGAAAAGGAGATCCTCACGGCGCCGCCCGATGTGTCGTCACCGATGCTGGCGCGCACGCCAGCTGCCAATAACTGCCGGTGCTCCTCCAGCATCTTCCACGAGGACCGACTACGGACCTTCGCGACGTTCAGCGCGCGGTGCAGGTCTCGGCGCAGAACTTTAAGGTCGACCACGGCGCCGGTCCGGTCATAACGGACAGTCTCGACCTCGATCTTGTCTCGCAGCGTCACCCCGTCGGTAGCGGCGTCCGCAAGGGCATCGAGAATGGTCGCGACCGCTGTGCGGTCACTTTCATCAGGGGTCTGCACGGCGAACGTGAGCACGTGGAGGCGGCTCAGCAGGCCCCACGTCAGTTGCGACACCTTGAGATCGGTCACCTCGCTTCCGCAGGCCCTCTTGACCATGCCCTGAAACTGGGAATAGCGGTCACGCACCGCCTTCAACCAGCGGCCATCCACTGATATCGACGCCTCAAACGCGCCCGCATCCGCGTGTGCCCGAGCGATGTCGGCTAATGTGCCGAGCTCTGTCCACTGATTCGAGCGCCCGGCCGCAGCGACCGCCACCCGGTGCGTGTCGTCGTCGAACTTCTCTACCTCAGCGAGCAGAGAACCGACCAACTTCACGGTTTCGTCGTCACTCTGAACGAAATTGGGGGTGGCCCGACAAGCGACCGCCAGCGTCACCTCGGATTCGTTATCGCTGCAGGTGACGAGCAGGTCATCGACCGGGTGATCCGGGCCGGTCTGGAACGCGACCCGGCGGACCGGCAACTCAGATGCCTCTGGACGTCGAGACCCAGTCAGCATGCTCGCCAGATAGGTGGTTGCGACCGAGCTCGCAAACGAGGCACCGCCGCCACCGGTCGCATAAGGGCTCGAGCCGGACGGTGACTTCGCCTTCGCCTTCCCGCTCACGGACGGCCGCTCGCCGCCCAGAGTAGCCGTTCCCTCGGGAGGCGCATCAGGATCGTGGTCGCCCACCGGCGACCCGTCCGTGGCACCTGCCGGCTCAGCAGGCTCGTCCATGATCTCCCCAGTCAGTCTTGTGCTCGTCGGTCAGCACCTCGACCGTAGCGACCCGTGCCGACGCTGTCGCCGCTCGCTACCCGCCTCGGCGGCTCGCTCGGATCCGCTGACCCGCGTCGGCGCCGGAGTAGCCCACTTCGCCGCAGGTGCCGGTCGCGGCTGATTGTCCTGATGACGCTCCGGGAGTGAGGGCTTCAGGTGACGTCAGGTCGAGATCGCGGCAAGCCAGTCAAGATCGTCGAGTTGCTGCTCCTCTGTGACTGGCTGCGGCGCCATCGGATCGCCAGCCAGGCAACACCGCCATCTGCGGCGTCGCAAGTGCACCTGCGCGACCATTAGGTAAACGCTGGCTGATGGCACACCCCATTCAGCCATACCTGTGTTCCTTGGCCCGTCGAGCCAATGGGGAGTTAGCTGCTTCGAGGGTCCACGTGCCAAGCGCGGCCAACGTCCCTGTTGGATGGTCGACTTGACCTCAATCGCGACCAAACGGGACAGCGTCGGATCCAGCATGAGCAGGTCGACTCCTGACCCAGATGAGAACCCTTGGCTGTCGTCATACACCGGTTGCCATCCGTGGTCGGCAAGCAAAGTCTCGACGACGGCCTCAGCGATGTTCCCCAGCACGGGCAGAGCAGATGAGCGAACGGCGGCCGGTAACGGAGCGCCCTCGGTCAGGACTTCCTTGACTGCGGCCTCGAGCAACGCGAGACGTTCTGGGTCTCGAATCAGTACCGGGGTCGCTGTCAGTGTCCCCTGAAGCGTCTCCTCGGGAATCGTGAACTCCGTGGCTCGGCGCAGTGCGAGTTGTGTCACGGCGCGAACCAGACTGGGCATGCTGGCTATCTCTGGAGGCGTTGCTTCGACCCGGCCTCGTAGTTGCGGTCGGTGAGGTAGCTGTGTAGGTAGTCATCGGCCAGCAGGCGCGGTATCTGGTGCCGGTGCTGGGGTGAGGGGTCGAAGGCAAGGACCTTCTTGCCCTTTAGCGTGGTCACCGGGATGTCGTAGTCCGGGTAGGCCTCGACGAACTTCACCAGCTTGCTGGTGGTCAGATTCTTTGCGTAGTCAGGGTCGGTCTGAATCAGGCGCGCGACCGAGGCCATCTTGGCGCGCATGCTCGGGTCATCCATCACCGCCTTCTCCAGGTCGGCGAACCCATGGATGGTCAGTTTCGATGTCACTGCGGCCAGCGTGTCCTTCGCCAGCTGGCGCGCCTTATCGTCGGCTTGCAGCTTGGTCTGGATGAGGGTGACGGTGGTGAAATAGACGACACCCGCGCACGTGAACGCGTCGAAACGTGGCTCGTAGAAGAGCACATCGCCGCCTACAGGCCGGTAGACACCGTCGCGTGGGATGAGCGTGAAGCCTCCTGTCCGCCGCGTGGCAATGCCCCGACCCTTGAGCCTGTAGGCGACGACCTGGTTGCCCCCCTGGCCGACAGCGTGAGCCATGGCAACCACGGAAGGCCCGTCAGCCGTATACGGCACGTCTCCTCGTCGGATCTCGGCGTCAACCGCGGCGAGTTCTGGGATCTGGTCCAGGTTCTCGACTAGCACTTGGGAGGTGCTGGTCTGGTAGGAGGGGTCGTAGTCCAGGAACTGCTTCTTGGTGAGCGCCTCAACGCTCTTATGAACGTCGGCGCGAACTTGGCCGGCCATGTCCTCGATGAGGTCGAACCGGGTGACCTCTGCCTCCGCGATGACCTCACCGCGCAGGACGAAGTTGTCCAGCGCCCCGGCACCAGTGGCAACAGCGGTGACGAGAGCTTGTCGGGCCGATTCAGCCGTCACGGTCTTCCCCCATTTGGATGGCCACGTTCTCACCAACGTATCGGCAGACTACTGCTCCCGCTTGTCGCAGGTGCCGCTCCTTGGTGAGGACCATGGTGACGGTGCCATTTGTGGCCGTCACGTCGTACAGGCGGTAACCCGCCAGGGCCAGAGTGGGGTTCAAGTGATACAGCCCAGCGCGAACGTAGATGGTGGCCATCACGGCAACCAAAGCCGCTGTCGCAACCAGCGTTGGGACGTCGGACTCACCGAAGACGGCAATCACGAGCGGGACGATATAGCTCGAGGTGAATGCCAGCACGCGCTCGTCTGCGCTCCGCACCGACTGGCAGTCGATGGTTCGCGCTTGGACACCCGCCACGCTACGCAGAACCAGAACGAGGAGGAGGACAGCAACCCCACACGCGGCAAGAATCACCCAGCTGGCGCGCCCCAGTTCGTCGAACCTCACGACCGCGAGCAGAGCCACCATCGGCGCGAACGCCGATGCGAGCAATCCGAGACCGACAAGCCGCGTCATGCTTCGACTCTATTGGTGACCACCGTCAAGTGGGTGCCACCATCGATCCCGCCCAGGTCGCTCCGCGCCAATAATCGAGAGATCCCGAGGCCCCCTCTGAAGCACTGCCGACGCTGCGTCATATCGCCGCGAGAGGGCGCCGAGCCGCACTGGCTCATCGCGGGTCTCACCCGTCGGTGTCGCGGTAGGAGCGGGTCTGTGCTGACGTGCGGGTGAGTTCCCGCGTCGCGGCGCGGACCGGGGCGTCGTCGGCTGGCGCGCGTGGGATCGCGAGACCGCCACGCTGATGGGCACTAGGGGTGCGGGGTGGTTCGTTGCAGTCGGTCGCGTGCGAGGTCGAGCTGGTGGCGCCAGGTCTTGGTGTTCTGCGCGTGCTGTGCGGTCTGTTCGTCGACCGGGATCGGCATCGAGGCGAAGCCGGACTCCACGACGCGGATCGTGACGGCTGTGCCGCAGTCCTCGACCCAGAACTGGACCAGTCGGCTGGAGGCGGTGCCGTCGTCGACGGCTCGGTCGGCGAGGTAGTGAGGTGGGTCGGAGGTCTCTCGCTGGAAGCTGAACTCGCCGTGGTCCCGGTCGACGACGGTCGCGACGTCTGCGTCCCAGGCGATGTCGTGCTCGACGAGCCGGCCCTCGTTGATGTACCAGCCGGGCTCGCTGACGAGCTCCCATGCGGCCGGGACGTTGGTGCCGTCGATGGTGACGGTGAGGTCGATGCGGTCGTGGTCGGCGCCTGTCACGGGTTCGACCCTAGACGCTGTTCCGCGCCCCGGACCTGCACCGCGACCTCGGACCGGGCGGGCGTCCGCCCCTGCGCGTTCACCGGCGCCGCCGCCGCGCAGCGGTGGCGATGACGGCCAGCGTGGCGGCGGCCGCCGTGGCGCGGGTCGCCGGGGGGCGGCTCGGGGTGAGGGCGGTGGTGGCCAGTCCCCAGGCGCTGGTGGTGGCGGTCGCTGTAGCTCCTCGCGGGTTGCCGGCGATGTAGCGAGCGAGGATTCCAGTGGTGAGGGACAGTCCGGCGCTGGTGGCCGCGATGGCCGCGGGTGAGGCCTTCGGTGCCCCGAGCAGGCGGGCGGCGGCGGCGAGGTTGACGGTGCTGGCCAGGGCGGTCCATCCGAGCAGCGCCCCTGTCGCGAGGGCCGTGAGGCGTGGTGGGTCCTGCAGGTGTTGCAGTCGCCGGTGCGCCACCCCGGTGAGGGCGGTCGCGGTGGGGAGCAGGAGGGGGGTGAGGGCGAACCGGTCCTGCTGGGCGGCCAGGGACCACAGGGTGTTGAGCGTGTAGGCGCCGGCCAGCGGCCATCCGGTGCGGCGGCTGGCCTCTCTTCTGCGTCCGGTGGCACGGCACTGCGCGACGGTGTCGGCGACGCATCCGGCGAAGATGGGCGCCCACACGGTGAAGGCGTAGCCCGGTGGGGTGATGACCGTGTCGTAGCGGTCGGTCTCCTCACCCTCGCCCAGGACGGCTCCGAGGTTGGGGACGGCGACGAAGGCGGCGCAGGAGCCGGCCAGGGCGATGGTGCGGACGATGTCCGCCCGGTGCTCGGCGCGGTGCCGGTCGCGTGCTTGGTGCGTGCGGGGGGTCATGCTCGGCCTACCTCCAGGGGTCGGGGCGTGTCGTCGTTGCGGCGACGTCGGCGGGTGGGGGCGAAGAGGGTGGCCGCGCCGAGGGCGAGGGTCAGGGCCCCGGCTGCGGCGGCGGTGGCGGTGGCGTGGGTGAACGCGGCTCGGGCCTGCGTGCGCGCCAGGGCGTCGGGGAGTGTGGGGATGGCGGTGCCGCTGGTGTCGGTGACGGTGCGGGTGAGCCGCTGCTGCTGCGCGCCGGTCATGTCGTGTGCAGCGAGGCGGTCGTGCAGGTCCGCGGCTGTGGCCGAGAGCAGCACGGTGCCCAGGAGTGCGACGCCGAGTGCGCTGCCGAGCTCCTGGGAGGTGCTCTGGATGCCGGCGGCGGATCCGCCGGTGTCGGCCGGGATGTGGGCCAGGAGCAGTCCGGGGAGCTGGGCTTCGGCGGTGCCGACCCCCGCGCCGTACCCGAACAGCAACGGGACGAGGGCCATGGGGCTCGAGGACGGTGACAGGGTCAGGGCGAGGGCTGCCAGCACCGCGATCTCCGCCAGGAGGCCGACGCCGATCACGGTCCGGACCCCGACCGCGCGGGCTGCGAGCGGCGTCACTGCGGCCGCGGCGAACGCGCCGACCGCCAGCGGGAGGAAGAGCAGTCCGGTCTGCACGGCCGAGAAGCCGAGGACGCCCTGTAGCCACAGGGGCAGGACGAACAACAGCCCGATCTGTCCCAGGGCCACGACGAGGACCACGAGGTTCCCGCGGGCGAACGTGGGGATGCGCAGTAGGTCGAGGTCGAACAGCGGCCTCCGACCGGAGCGGAGCAGGTCTCGCTCCCACAGCACCAGAGCGGTCCCGGCCAGGACGCACGAGCCGATGCACACCGCCGGCAGCGAGACCCCGGCCACCTCGGGCGCCCCGGGAGCGGGAGCCCACCAGCCCTGGGTGCGCCCCAGCAGCACGGCCGTGACCAGGCTGGTCGGGATGAGGACCGCGAGCGCGAGCCCGACCGGGTCCGAGAGCGGGCGCCCGGTCCGGTCCCGGGACTCCGGCACGAACGCCCAGGCCCCGAGGGCGGCCGAGAGCCCGAGCCCGATGTTGACCCAGAACGCCCACCGCCACGACAGCTGCGTGGTCAACCATCCCCCGAGCAGGGGACCAGCGGCCGCGACACCACCGACGGTGGCACCCCAGACCGCGAAGGCCCTCGCCCGGGCGGGGCCCTCGAACGTGGCGTTGAGCAGAGCCAGCGTTGAGGGCAGGATCGCCGCCCCGCCGATGCCCTGCACCCCGCGGGCCACGACGAGGGACGAGCCGGTCGTGGCGATCGCCGCCAGGACGCTGCCGACCAGGAAGAGCGCCACCCCGGCCAGGAGGGTGCGCCGACGTCCCCACCGGTCCGCCACCCGGCCGGCGGCGACCAGCAAACCGGCGACCGTGAGCGTGTACGTGCTCTGGACCCACTGCGTCGCCGCCGCCCCGATCCCGAGGTCCTTCACGATCTGCGGCACCGCGACGTTCACCACCGTCACGTCGACCACGACCATCGCCACAGCCAGCTCAACGCCGCCGCACCCCACCACCGTCGTCCCATCATCGTCTCCTCGATATTCGAGCGACCTGCTTCTCCAGCGACTGTACGATGACCGGTGTGCCCGATCAACCCCCCACCGCCGACGACACCGGCGCGACCGACGAGGACCAGATCGGCTGGGCGCTGCACCGGCTGGCGGTGGCCGGCGCGGCGCTGGACTCACGCGTCGCCTCCGGCCTGGGAGTCAGCGCGACGGACTACCTCGCGGTCAAGCACGTCATGGTCGCCGACCCCGCCATCGGATCGGTCGAGCTGTCCCGGCTTCTCGGCGTCACCTCGGGATCGGCGACCGTCCTGGTCGACCGGCTGCACCGGGCCGGACTGCTGGAGCGCGCCCCCCACCCCCACGACCGGCGACGCAAGATCCTGGTCCTCACCCCCAGAGCACGACAGCGGATCCTGGCCGCCCTCGACCCCATGACCGGCGACCTCCACGAGATGTCCAGCGGCTACACCTCCGCGGAGCTCGACGCGGTCCGGCGCTTCCTGTCCGACATCGTCGACCTCTACCAACGACACCAACCCAGCACCAGAGGCTGACTTGCTCACCTTCTCCGGGTCCGGTCCGCGCTCTCATGTTGTGAATCGAGATGGCTTCACCCACGACGGCCGGGGAGCAAGGTGTCCCACGTCGTCGCGTGCTGACTGTCCAGCCCTCCGCGCGGCCGACTGCAGCCGTGATTCCGGCTCGGGATCCGAAGTACGTCCTTCTGCCGCCAGACGGGCTACCGGCGGTGCTCACGGCAGCAGGTCGAGGTACTTCCTGCGGGCCGGCATTGCGTGGATGACCAGCTCGTTGCCGCTGTCGAGGATGAGCACGACGGTCTCGAGCAGTCGGGCGCCTGTGTCGAAGCCGAGGCGGAGTTCGCGGGCGGGAGTCTCGTCGTCGGTGAGGGGTTCGATCCAGATGGCCCACTCGGCCGCCTGGACCGCGTCGTCGGGGTCGATCCCGTGCTTGAGTGCGCTGGGGTGGACCTTCACGAGGCGAAGTGCACCAGTGCTGCCCGGATCGCCTCGGAGCGGCTCATCTGGTTCTTCGCGGCGGACGCGTCGAGTGCGTCCAACTCCTCAGCCGTCAGCCGGACAGCGACGACCTGCATGGGCTCCGCTCCACGTCCGGGACGGCCGCGTCCGCGACGCTTGAGCGCATCGACGTCGTAACCGGCCTCGGCCTCGTCTGCCCACTTCTGGATCTGCTCGTCACCAGCCACGATCGAAATCGTATAACGAAATTGCTCTCGTGAGGGAGTTCCGGGCAGATCGGCGCGGAGGTCAGCCCACAGCGCCGCGAGCCGTCCATGGTCCGGCGACACGTGCAGGTGCTGGGGTCAGCGGTTGCGTATGGCGTTGGCCATGTCGCTGAGTTGATGATCGACGATGTCCCGGACCAGGTCGGGGTTGACCCGGGAGCATTCGTGCACCGCGACATTGCGCAGACCCGCGATCGAGGCCCACGGCACTTCCGGCATGGTGGAGTGGGTCTCGCCTGACAGTGAGCGGACGGCCCCGCCGACGACGGCGAGATTGCGCACCACCGCGTCGTAGGCCATCGACCCCTGCTCGTCGGAATGCGGGTGGGGAGAGTACGCCGGGCAGCGCTCGAGGGCGCCCGGAATGTCGGCAAACCGCTCGTCCTCGGAGCGGCTCACACCGCCACCGCGTCAGCGAGGGCGCTCGAGGAGACCTCGCCACGCAGCAGCGAGGTCGCCACGACATCGACCCGAGTCCCGGGGAGTCCGGTCAGCTCCTCCGCGATGCCGGCCACGCGCAGCAGTTCGTTGCCGCCGTCGGGTGTCAGGTCGATATCGCTGTCGGGTGTGGCGTCGCCACGGGCAACAGAACCGAACAGACGCGCGTTCGTCGCTCCGTACCGACCGAGGATCTCTTCGAGCGCGCGACGATGGCTGGCGATCGCTGCACGCAACGACTGCTGTCCGTGGCCACGGTCCTCACGACGCCAGCGTACGGGCCCGACCCCAGCGGTGACGGCAGCGTCGTCCACGCCGAAGCGAACGGTCAGAGCGGGAGTACGAGTAGCGACCCACTGCGCTCCACGTCCACGAAAGGGCGGCTCGGTCCGCGCTTCGTCCGGGGCGCAGACCCACGAGCGGTGATGCATCAGGTCAGCGAGTCGCCCTCCTTCGATGAGAAGTGCAATCCAGCCTCACCGTCCGCCACCGCCTGGTGTTGGCCGGCGAGTTGTTTCGGTCTGCGTCGGCTCGATGAGGGGGGGTGCGTTCTTCCCTCGTCGTGTAGACGGAATCGTCTACACGACGTACCGTGGCGGTATGGCTGAAACGACGACGATCCGCGTCAGTCGAGATACCCACGCCCGGGTGACCCGCTTGGCGGCGGAACGACACGAGTCGATCGACACGACCGTGCGCAGTGCTCTTCGGGCGTTGCGCCAGGACGCCATGGGCCACGACCTCGCCGCGGAGCTCACCGAGGACGAGACCGCCTGGCTCGATGCTGACGCCGGGTGACATCGTCGAGCTCGACCTCGGCACTCCGACGGGCAGCGAGGCCGGCCTGCTCCGACCCGCCATCGTGATCAGCGCAGCCCGGGTCCTGGCCGGCGGGCCGAACGTCGTCCACGTGGTGCCTCTGACCCGCACCATCCGGTCGAGCGGCGCGGAGGTGGTCATCGAGCCCGACGCCGAGAACCGCCTCGCGGCGCCCTCGTCGGCACAGTGCCAGCACGTGCGTTCCGTGGCCACCGCTCGCATCCATCGTCAGATCGGCAACGTCGGCCCCGTGGTCCTCGGCGAGGTCCGCGAGACCCTGGCGGTGCTCCTGGACCTCTAGCACTTCCCCACCGTCTCGTCGCACCGCGACCTGGCCCACGTCGACGCACGAGCGGCTTGGCACTCGCTTCGTCCCGAGCGCGGACCCTCCAGCGGTGATGCATCAGGTCAGCGAGTCGCTCTCCGTGGCCGGGCACACAGAGCCTCCGGCCCGGGTCGATCGGACCATCGAACCAAGCACACGGCGACTGAGGATGTCGAGCGGTCGCCGCTTGTGCGCTGCAGCCCGTGAGAGTGCAGCTCGTGCGGGGTGCCGACCGGTTGGCTGGGAGCCGGCTCGACAGCTCGCCAACCTGCCTGACCGCGCCCGGTAGCGCCCGAACGACCCCCCGCCGTGACGGCGTGCACCGCGGGGTGCCGTGACCAGGACTCACCAGGTCCCGCCGGGCGCGGGAGCGCGACCTAGTCGTCCGTTGCGAGGATCAGGTGCACTCGGTCGCGCGCACGGTCGAGGACGATGAGGTCGACGGTGCCGCTGTTCGACCCGAGGGGGCTGTACGGCCAGCGGCACTCATCATCCGTGGGTGGTTCGAGCATGAAGACGGTGCCGCTGCGCAGAAGAGGGTGGACGCGCTCCGCCATTCTTTCCAGAGCTGCCTCCGACTGCCGTTCCCGGTCGCGCCACCCGAAGGCCGAGGCCCAAGACCGCAAGCGCCTCTCGGCGTGCTGGGTGCTCACCCTCCTGTAGCTGGTCGCGGTCAAGGACGTCAGCAACCACTCGGCGTGGACTCCGTCCGACCCGTCGTCCCTCATGGCACCGAGGCCGTTCCACGCGAACCACGGCCACGACATGACGAGGGAAACGGCCTCGTCGTCCGCGTCAGGCAGGGCAGCCTCGGAGACCGTCGCGACGTGCACGAACATGGACGTGCCACGATCCAGGGGCACCAGCTCCGTGCTGTCCAGAGTCGGCATGCCCGCAGTCTGCCCTCGGCTCGACGTTCGGCTCCCGAGATCGGGGTGCAACCGCCCGACGTCACTCGTCCCCACGGACACGCACTGCCGCTCGAGGGGGTCGACGGGGCGCTGCTGCGGGCGCGGACGATCGGTCCGCTCACCCCGCCGGTGGGGAGCCGGGTGTCGGTCACCGTCGACGGCGAGCCCCACCTCATCGACCGCTGACGGACCCGACCGTCCTGCTTCATTGCGCGTCGTCGGGCCTCGACCTCCCGCGCGAGCCCCGTCCCGGGTGATGAGCCTGCTGCAGGAGGCTCAGGAGCGCGGACGGGGCTCGTCGCCCGGCTCGGCGGATGCAGGGCTCACGAGGCGAGGTCTCTCCTCGCGCGGCGTCTCCTGAGGTGGTCCCGCGCTTCGCCGATGAGGACGGCGACCGCGAGGGCGGCAGCGACGGTCCACACGACCGGCCACCACAGTGCGTCCGACGGCTCACGATCGCGTATCCACCGACCGAGGAAGCCTCCGTAGATCGGCAGCCATGCCGCCGCACATACGGAGGTCCACACGGAGCGCCACTGTCGACGGTGCTCGAGCCCGGAGGACGCCATGGCGGCACTATGACAGGCGGCCCCACGTCGCGACGTCGCGTCGCGGAGATGAGGCAAGAACGTCGGCACGGGGTACGGCAACGCTATATTGCGTCGCATGGTACCTGGGGAGCGCGGCGTTCTGACGCAGCTGCGCCGGGGTGCACTGGAGTACTGCGTGCTCGCTCTGCTCGAGCCCGAGGAGCTGTACGGGCTCGACATCGCCCGCCGGCTCGGTCAGGACCGCGTCCTGATGGATGGGGAGGGCACCCTGTACCCGCTGCTGGCCCGTCTGCGCCGCTCCGGACTCGTGGGCACCACGTGGCAGGAGTCGACGGAGGGCCCACCCCGCCGGTACTACGGCCTCACACCCGAGGGGCGCGAGGCCCTGGAGTCCTTCCGGCGGACGTGGGGGCCGTTCCGCGACGCCGTCGACAGCACGATCTCGAGGGGGAGCCCATGACCGCCGCCATCGACCATCCGCTCGCCGCGGCCTACCTCCGCGACCTCGAGCTGATGCTGCACGGGCTCGATCCCCTGTCCCGGACGGAGGTCCTCGAAGGGGTGCGCGAGCACTTGGCCGCCGCCCTCGGACCCGAGCCCTCCGGGGAGCAGGTCCGGGCCGTGCTCGCCGACCTCGGCCCGCCCGCGAGCATCGCCGACGAGGCGTACGCGGATCGACCGCCTCGCACGGTCGCTCCGGCCGAACCGGCGCGATGGCCCGCCGTCGTCGCGTCGACGCTCAACGGCATCGGACTACTCCTGTTCGTGCCCCTGCTGTTCGTCCGTGCCACGTCGCCCTCGGAGCTTCTGTTGGGGATCCCCGTCCTCCTCCTGCCGTGGGTCGTGATCGCGGTGCTGTCCGCGATGGGTGCGGTGTGGACGACGAGGCAGAAGGCGACGTCGGCTGCCCTGGGTCCGACGACGTTGGTCGCCGTGGTCCTGCTCACGCAGGCGTTCTTCGTCGTCCTCGGCCCATCGCCGGTCACCTGGCTTCCCGTCGCGGTCGTCCTCGGCGCCTCGGGAACGATCCTCTACCGGCTGAGCCGCAGGGCGCTCCGTGGGCCGGAAGGGCGCCCGTCGCCCTCGCTCGTGACGGACGATGTCGCCCGCCCGCGGCCGTGACGACCGATGTCGACGCGCTCGTCCGTCTCTTCGCGGAGAGGCTCCGGAGCCAGGGGGTACCTGTCGAGGCAGCAGCCACGGGCTCACGCACCCTGCACATCGAGCACGGGGGAGAGCGCCTCGTCATTCTCCTCCCGGAGAGGGAGCTGAGTCGTCTGCTCGCGGACGGGGACGAGCTCGCTCGAGACCTGTGGCCGGGGACCTCCGCGCTCGAGGCGGCCGCTCGGATGCTGACCGTCCACCTGGAGGAGTCGCTCGAGCCGTCGACGCGAGGTTCGACCGAGAGGACGTGGACCTACCGGGCCGGGTTCTTCGAGAAGGTGTGACCCGGCGGGCGTCGGCGCCGCGGAGCGACCCGAGTCACGACCGCCTCTGGGAGATCTCGCGCCGGTGATCGACCGCCAGGACGAGGAGGAGCAGCACGTCGTCGTGGATCTCGTGGACGATGCGGTGGTCGCCGGTGCGAACGCGCCGCTCGCCGTCACCGCCGACGAGCTCCGTCGAGCCGGACGGGCGGGGCTCGTCGGCCGAAAACTCGATGGCCGCCTGGATCCTGCGGTGGCGGAATGGTCGAGCTCGTGGAGCCTGCTCGGCCGGGAAGCGACAGGAAGTGCACCCTCGCGGGTACCGGCGCCGGCAGTGGAGCCTGACCCCAGGCGTCAGAGGCCGGAGTCGGGGTTCTCGACGAGCTCGACGAGGTCCGCGATGGAGTCGACGATCCGGGTCGGCCGGTACGGGAAGGTCTCGACTTCGTCGGGCCGGGTGGAGCCGGTCGAGACGAGGACGGTCCGCAGCCCCGCCTCGAGCCCGCTCACGACGTCGGTGTCCATCCGGTCGCCGATCATCACCGTCGTCTCCGAGTGCGCCTGCAGCCGGTTGAGCGCGTTGCGCATCATGAGCGGGTTCGGCTTGCCGACGAAGTAGGGCTTGCGCCTCGTCGCCGTGCTGATGAGCGCCGCGACGGACCCGGTCGCGGGCAGCGTGCCCTGGGTCGACGGACCGCTCGGGTCGGGGTTCGTCGCGATGAACCGGGCGCCGGCCTCGATGTGCCGGATCGCCTTCGTGATCGCCTCGAAGGAGTACGTCCGGGTCTCGCCGAGGACGACGTAGTCCGGGTCGGTGTCGGTGAGGACGTAGCCGACGTCGTGCAGCGCCGTCGTCAGGCCGGCCTCGCCCACGGCGTACGCCGACCCGTTCGGCCGCTGCTCCGCGAGGAAGTCCGCGGTCGCGAGCGCCGACGTGTAGATCGACTCCTCCGGCACGTCGATGCCGCTGCGGTGCAGGCGTGCCCGTAGGTCGCGCGGGGTGAAGATCGAGTTGTTCGTGAGGACGAGGAACGGCCGCCCGGCGTGCTTCAGCGCCTCGACGAACTCGGCGGACCCGTGGATCGGCTCCTCCTCGTGGACGAGCACGCCGTCCATGTCGGTGAGCCAGGTCTCGATCGGGCGCGGGGTCGTCATGGGGCCATCATCCCGCCTCCCCGGCCGCACGGGATGATGTCGCCCATGACCGGACCCGTCACCGTCTCCGTCACGCGCCACGTCCCCGGGGGACGGGAGGCCGCGATGACGAGCTGGATCCAGACCGGGACCAGCCTCGCCGGCCAGTTCCCCGGCTTCCTCGGCGCCGGCTGGGTCCGTCCCGACCCCGGTGACGGCACGTGGCAGATGCTCTACCGCTTCGCCGACGCGGACGCCCTCGACCGGTGGGAGTCCTCGGACGAGCGGGCCTGGTGGCGCGACGCCGCCGTCGGGCTCGGCGTCGTCGAGTCCCGGGTCGAGCGGCGCACGGGCATCGAGGGCTGGTTCGACGCCCCCACCTCCGTCGACGTCGAGGACCTGCGCCCCGCCCCGGCCGCCCCGCCGCGGTGGAAGCAGGCCGTGACGATCTTCCTCGTCTTCTTCCCGCTGAGCGTGGTCGTCAACGCGGGCATCCCGCTCGTCGGCCTCGACCGGGTGCCGCTCGTCCTGCGGGTGCTCGCGACGATCCTCGTCATGACGCCGGTCATGACGTACGCGGCACTGCCGTGGATCACGAGGCGGATGGAGTGGTTCCTCCACGGACAGCCCCCGCCCTGGCGCCGCGCTCGCTCCTAGGGTGGCGCCATGACGAGCACCGATGGCACGACCCCGGCCGGCCGTTCCTGGACGATCCGCCCCGCCGGCCCCGACGACGTCCCCGCGATCCAGCGGATGGTCCACGACCTCGCCGAGTACGAGCGCGAGCCCGACGCCGTCGAGTCGACCGAGGACCACGTCCGCGCCGCGCTCTTCCCGGACGAGGGTGCGCCGACGACGTTCGCGCACCTCGCGGAGGTCGACGGCGAGGTCGTCGGGATGGCCGTCTGGTTCCTCACGTACTCGACGTGGACCGGCCGCAACGGCATCTGGCTCGAGGACCTGTGGGTCGACCCGCAGCACCGCGGCGGAGGGCTCGGCAAGGGCCTGCTCGCCGCCCTCGCGCAGGTCTGCCGGGAGCGGGACTACCGCCGCCTCGAGTGGTGGGTCCTGAACTGGAACACCCCGAGCATCGCCTTCTACGAGTCGATCGGCGCCGTCCCGCAGTCGGAGTGGACGACGTACCGGCTCGACGGTCAGCCGCTGACGGCCCTCGCCGAGGGGTAGGGCGTCAGCAGCTGGTCGACCGGCGCGTAGTCGTCGGTGAGGACGGGGGAGTCGCCGACCCAGGCGTCGAGCTCGGCCCCCTCGATGACCTGCCAGCCGACGTCGCGTGCGTCGAGCGCCTCCTGCCACGCGGCCGTGTCGATGGGGGCGTCGGACGCGAGCGCGACGAGGTTGCCACCGGACTCGTTCCGCACCGACGCGGGTGTCGCGGCGAGGGCGACGTGGTCGAACACGGCGCCGAGCGTCTCGACCTCGGCGCGGGCGAACCCGAGCGGCGGGTAGTCGATGAGGTTCGCGGCGTACAGCCCGTCGTCGCCGAGGACGCGGCGCACCTCGCCGAGGACCTCGACCGTCGTGAGGTGCCACGGGACGCTCACCCCGCCGAACGCGTCGCCGACGACGAGGTCGCGGGAGTCGTCGTCGATGGCGTCGAGCCCGGTCCGGGCGTCCTCGACGCGCACCTCGAGGTCGGGGCCGGTCTCGAGGCCGAGGCGCTCCTCGTCGACCTCGACGACGCCCGGGTCGATCTCGGAGACGGTGCTCGTCGTGCCGGGCCGGGTCGTCGCGAGCCAGCGCGGCAGGGTGAGCCCGCCGCCGCCGAGGTGGTGGGCGTCGATCGCCTCGCCCGCGGGGTAGGACGCCTCGGTCGCGGCGGCGAGCGCCTTGACGTAGGAGAACTCGAGGTACTCCGGGTCGCCCACGTCGACGTAGGAGTGCCGCAGGTTGTCCAGGACGAGCGACAGCCCGCCCTCGCGGTCGGGGTCGGCCTGCACGACGGCGCAGTGGTACGTCGTCTCGTAGTCGCACCCGGACGGCAGGAGCAGCGCCCCGCCCGCCCCGACGAGGAGGACGCCCGCGGCGGTCGCGGCGGCGACTGCGCGCCGGCTGTGCACCTCGGTGGCGACACCGCCGGCCGCGAGGAGCACCCCGAGGCCGACCATGATCCAGGTCACCGGGACCGTCGAGATGAGGACGAACCCGGTGACGACGGTGCCGGTGATCGCGCCCGCCGTGCCGATGCCGGACAGCCGCCCGACGACCGACCCGGTCTGCTCGAGGGTCGCCAGGCGCAGCTTCGTCACCATCGGCGTCATCGCCGACAGCAGCGCGCCGGGGACGACGATGCACGCCGTCGTCACCGGCAGCAGCAGCCCGCTGTCCGGGACCGACCCGGCGCCCCGCACGAGGAACGGTGTCGCGGCGACGACCGCACCGGAGATGTACAGCAGCCGGCCGAGCAGCCCGCGGGCGTCGTGCCCGTCGGCCCACCGGCCGCCGAGCCAGGCACCGGCGGCGATCGCGGCGAGCGCGAGCCCGATGACGAGGGTCGAGGTCTCGAGGGTCAGCCCGAAGTACGGGGCGAGCAACCGCAGCGCGACGATCTCGACGACGAGGACGGCGCACGAGGAGCCGAAGACGAGGACGGACGCGGCGACGTCGCCGATCCCGGTTCCGTCGGCCGTCGCGTCCGGGGCGTCGGGCGTGGGGGAGCCGCCGGTCCGGGGGGCGCCGGGGTCGGAGCCGGCGCTCACGGCGTCGGCACGTTCGCGTCGAGCTCGGCGAGCCAGGCGGCGGCCGAGGCGTCGGACGGCATCCGCCAGTCCCCGCGCGGGGAGAGCGACCCACCGGCGACGACCTTCGGGCCGTTCGGCAGCGCGGAACGCTTGAACTGGTTGCCGACGAACCGCCGCAGGAACACCCCGAGCCAATGCCGCACCGCCTCGAGGTCGTACGCGGCGCGGTCGTCCTCGGGGTAGCCCGCCGGCCACGCGCCCGCGTCGAGGTCGCGCCAGGCGTGCTCGGCGAGGAAGGCGATCCGGCTGGGTCGCGACCCGCGCCGCAGCAGGTGGTAGAGCGTGAAGTCGTGCAGGGCGTACGGGCCGATCGTGTCCTCCGTCGACTGGATCACGCCGTCCTTGGCCGGGACGAGCTCCGGGCTGATCTCGGTGTCGAGGACGGCGAGCAGCGTCTCGTCGGTCGCGGCGTCGTCGAACTGGCCGGACGAGACGACCCACCGGATGAGGTGCTGGATGAGCGTCTTCGGCACCCCGGCGTTGACGCCGTAGTGCGACATCTGGTCGCCGACGCCGTAGGTGCACCAGCCGAGCGCCAGCTCGGACAGGTCGCCGGTGCCGAGGACGATGCCTCCGCGCTGGTTCGCGGCGCGGAAGAGCAGGTCGGTCCGCAGGCCGGCCTGGACGTTCTCGAAGGTCACGTCGTGGACCTCCTCGCCGCGGCCGGCGGGGTGGCCGAGGTCCTCGAGCATCCGGGTGGCGAGCGGCCGGATGTCGACCTCCTCCCACTCGATGCCCATCGCGTCCATGAGCCGGTGGGCGTTAGTCCGGGTGCCCTCGCTCGTGCCGAAGCCGGGCATCGTGAACCCGAGGACGTGGGTGCG
Organism: Phycicoccus avicenniae; assembly: GCF_018139485.1. Lineage (GTDB taxonomy): Bacteria > Actinomycetota > Actinomycetes > Actinomycetales > Dermatophilaceae > Phycicoccus > Phycicoccus avicenniae. The sequence goes on along the minus strand of NZ_JAGSNF010000023.1, from coordinate 60,608 downwards.
CGGCAGGCCCAGCCGGTCGCAGGCCTTCGCCGCGACGATGAGCGCGTGGGTCGAGTCGAGCCCGCCGGAGACGCCGATGACGATGCGCGGGGCCCGGGCCGGGTCACCGCCGCCGATCGCCCGCAGCCGCTGCTCGAGGCCGTGGACCTGGATGTTGTACGCCTCGTAGCAGTCCTGGGCCAGGCGCGAGGGGTCGTCGGGGACGAAGGGGAAGCGGTCGACGGTGCGGCGCAGACCGAGGTCGCCGGTCGGCGGCTTGACCCGGAACGGCACGAGCCGGAACCCGGCGTCGTCGGCGGCGTACGCGCGGGCGTTGTCGTCGAAGGATCCCTGGCGCATCCGCTCCTGCCGGATGCGGGTGAGGTCGACGTCGACGACGGTGCGGCGGGGGCCGTCGGGGAACCGCTCGCTGTCGCCGAGCAGGTCGCCCATCTCGTAGGCCATCGTCATCCCGTCCCACGACAGGTCGGTCGTCGACTCGCCCTCGCTCGCGGCGGCGTACAGGTACGCGGCGGTGCAGCGGCTGCTCGCCGACCGGGCGAGCAGGTGGCGGTCCTCGGCGCGGCCGACGGTGATGGGGGAGGCCGACAGGTTGAGCAGGACGGTCGCGCCGGCCATCGCCGCCTCGTGGCTCGGCGGCACCGGCACCCACAGGTCCTCGCAGACCTCGGCGTGGACGAGCAGGTCCGGGACGTCCTCGGCGGTGAAGACGAGGTCGGGCCCGAACGGCACCTCGCCGTCGGCGTCGGCGCCGGGCCACTGGGGGCGGACGAGGAACTGCGAGTCCTGGCCGGTGCCCTCGGCGAACCAGCGCTTCTCGTAGAACTCTCGGTACGTCGGCAGGTAGGACTTCGGGGCGACGCCGAGCACCTCGCCGCGGTGGACGACGACGGCGCAGTTGTAGAGGCGGTGGCCGTGGCGCAGCGGGGCGCCGACGACGACGAGGGGGGTGAGCGCGGCCGTGGCCTCGGCGACGGTGCGGACCGCGGCGTCGACGGCGTCGAGGAGGACGTCCTGGAGGAGGAGGTCGTCGATGGCGTACCCGGACAGCGACAGCTCGGGGAAGAGGGCGACGGCGACCCCGTCGTCGTGGCAGGCCCGGACCTGCTCGACGATCCGACGGGCGTTCTCGGCCGGGTCCGCGAGGGCGACCGGCAGCGTGCACGCCGCGACCCGGGCGAACCCCTGGGCGTAGACGTTGCGGAAGTCCATACCGGAAGCCTATGGCCCGCAGTGGCCGTCGTCAGGCGCCGGTGCCGCTCCAGACGGCCTCGGCGCCGGAGTGCCCGACGAGGACGACGAGCACCGTGAGGACGACGACGGCGAGCACGGCGAGGACGTCGACGATCCGCGCGGCCCTGCCCGGGCGGTCCCCGGCGCGGGACGCCCGCCGGTGCAGGACCCACATCGCCCACGTGAGGACGGTGACGACGAGGAGCGCGAGCGGCAGCCGCTCGCCGAGCTCCGCGTGCTCGCGGACGAGGGCGCTCTCGCCGACGGCCTCCTCGAGGGCCTCGCCGGACTGTTCGGCGACGAACGCGGCGACCCACGTCACCGTCGCGAGCACCGGGAGGGCGACCCCGATCCGCTCCCGCAGCCGCGTCGACGCGACGGCCATGACCGTGAGCAGGGCGGTGAGCGGCGCGAGGACGACGACGGCGTGGACGACGAGCGGGTGCAGCGGCAGACCGAGGACGGTGTCGAACACGGGACCTCCTGAGGACCGGGGCGACGGGTCGCCGCCACCTGTGCCCCGACCGTGCCGAGCGGGACGGGGCGCGGGCTGTCCCCCGCCTGTCAGGATCCTGTGAGACGGCGGCCGGACCGTGCAACGGCGGCCGGGCCGTGGGACGGCGGCTCCGGCGAGTTGGAGGGATCCCCGCAGCCTGGGACGATGGGAAGGTCGGCGACGGTGCCGGGAACATCCGCCCCCTCGTGCTCCTTGGAGACATCGTGCCCCGACCCCGCCACCCCTGGTTCGCCTTCACCGCCCTCATCCTCGGAGGGGTCGGTATCGGTACGACCGAGTTCGTGACGATGGGCCTCCTGCCGCAGATCGCCGAGGGCGTCGGCGTGAGCATCCCCGAGGCCGGCCACACGATCTCCGCGTACGCGCTCGGTGTCGTCGTCGGTGCCCCGCTCATCGCCGCCCTCGGCGCCCGGCTGCCGCGCAAGGGCCTGCTCATCGGGCTCATGGCCGCCTTCGCCGTCGGCAACGTGCTCAGCGCGCTCGCCCCGACCTACGAGACCCTCTTCGCGGCCCGCGTCCTCGCCGGCCTCCCGCACGGGGCGTTCTTCGGGCTCGCCGCGCTCGTCGCCGTCGACCTCGTCCCGGCCGGTCGCTCCGGCCGCGCCGTCGGCACCGTGATGCTCGGCATCCCGATCGCGAACATCCTCGGCGTCCCGGGCGCGACGTGGCTCGGACAGCAGGCCGGGTGGCGCGCCGCGTACTGGCTCGTCGCCCTCGTCGGTGTCGTCACCGTCGGCCTCGTCGCCGCGAGCATCCCGCGCCTCACCGCCGACCGCAGCCGGACGGTCCGCTCCGAGCTCGCCGCGCTCGGCAACGTCCAGGTCATGCTGACCCTCGGCGTCGCCGCCATCGGCTTCGGTGGCATGTTCGCCATGTACTCCTACATCGCGCCGACGATCACCGAGGTCACCGGGCTGTCCGAGGGCGCGGTCCCGCTGTACCTCCTCGTCTTCGGCGTGGCCGGCCTCGTCGGCAACATGGTCGCCGGGCGGATGGGCGACTGGTCGGTGCTGCGCTCGGTCGTCATCGGGATGGTCGGGCTCGGCGTCTCGCTCGGCCTCTTCGCCCTCGTCGCCGGCAGCGCCGTGGGCGTGGCCGTCGTCCTCGTCGCGGCGTCGGTCCTCGCCTCGGTGCTCGTCATCAACCTCCAACTGCGGCTCATGCAGGTGGCGGGGAAGGCGCAGACCCTCGCCGCGGCCGGCAACCACGCCGCGCTCAACCTCGCCAACGCCCTCGGCGCGTGGGTCGGCGGCCTCGTCATCGCCGCGGGCTACGGCTACCGCGCCCCGGCGGTCGTCGGGGTCGGCTTCGCCGCCCTCGGCCTCGGAGTGCTCTGGCTGTCGGTGCACCTGCACCGCCGGGACGTCCGGGCCCGGGCGCAGGCGCCCGTCGAGCCGGCGCCCGAGGTGCCCGCGGCCGTCTGAGGCCGGGGGTCGCCCCACCGGGGCCGGCCCGGACGGGCGATCGGAAGCCCGACCCGTCGGGCGGCCCCAGCGGTGGCTCACAGCTGCTGGCGGACCCCGGCCTCGTTCTCGATGCCGCTCAGCTGCTCGCGCATCCCGCCCTCCATCGCGTGGTGCGCGGGGCCGGTCCGGCCGAGCGGCAGGACGCTGCGCTGGTGGACGTCCTCGAGCTCGAAGGCCATCGCGGCGTAGAGCGCGACGGCCCCGAGGGCGAGCCCGAGGACACCGGCCGCGGTCTCCCACCCCGCGGACCCGGTGAGCTGGGCGACGCCGGTCACGGCGAACCGAACGAGGCTCGTCCCGAGCACGAGGACGGTGACCGGCTTCGCGATCGACGCCGCGATCGGCACGATGAGGGCCGCCGCGGCGGCGAGCAGGAGCATCCCGAGCCCCGGCGCGGGCTCTCCGGGGGTGCCGAAGGCGAGGGTGAGTCCGACGACGAGCCACGTCGACCCGAGGACGGCCATGCCGGTGCCGGCGGCAGGGTCACGGGCCTGGAACCCGAGGTAGGCGCCGGGCAGCTGGAGGGCCAGGGCGAGGGCGACGACGGCGCGGCCGACGACCTGGCTCTGGTCGGTGGGGACGAGGCCCAGCTGGAGGGCGGCGACGCTGGACGTCGACACGAGCAGGGCGAGCATGCCGATGGGGAGCGGGTTGGCGATGGGCCGCAGCACGATCCGGTAGGGCTGCTCGGTGGAGTCGGACATCGGTTCCTCTCGTGGACGTCCCCCGGAACGCTAGCCCGCCGGGGGTGGCCTGCGACAACTCGTAGGCTGGCCCCATGACGGGTCCGGTGACGTGCGAGGTCGACGGCGGGGTGGCCCGGGTCCGGCTCGAGCGACCGGACAAGCTCAATGCCCTGACGCTCGACACGCTCGAGGCGCTGCGGGACACCGCCCACGGCCTGCGGACCGACCGGACGCTGCGCGGGGTCGTCCTCTCCGGGGCCGGCGACTCCTTCTGCGCGGGTCTCGACTTCGCGACCGTCCTGCGTGAGCCGCCCCGGGTCGCCCGCGCGTTCGTGCCGCGTCCCTGGCGGGGGACGAACCTGTTCCAGGAGGCGTGCTGGGCGTGGCGCCGGCTGCCCGTGCCGGTCGTCGCGGCGGTCCACGGCCACTGCTACGGCGGCGGCCTGCAGATCGCGCTCGCGGCCGACCTGCGGTTCACGACGCCGGACGCCCGCTGGTCCGTCCTCGAGGCGCGCTGGGGGCTCGTCCCCGACATGAGCGGGATCCAGGCGCTGTCCCAGCAGGTGCGGCTCGACGTCGCCAAGCGGCTCACGATGACCGGTGAGGTCGTGGACGGGTCGCGCGCGGTCGAGCTCGGGCTCGCGAGCGAGGTGCACGCCGACCCGCTCGCCGCCGCCGACGCCTTCCTCGCCGAGGTCGCGACCCGGTCCCCCGACGCGGTCGCCGCGACGAAGCGGGTGCTCGAGCGGACGTGGACCTCCGGCCCGCGCCGCACCTTCGCCCGGGAGCGGTTCGAGCAGGCCGTGCTGCTGCGCCGGGCCAACACCGCCCGGGCCCGCCAGGCCGCCCTGCGCCGGGAGACCGCCGACTACGGACCGAGGGGCCGATGAGCGATGCCGGCACGCGGCCCGAGGGCGGCGCGAGCACCCGGTACACCTCGTGCACCCTGTGCGAGGCGATGTGCGGGCTCGAGGTGACCCTCGGGGCGGACGGCTCCGTCGACCGCATCCGCGGCCACGAGGGCGACCCGCTCTCCCGGGGCCACATCTGCCCCAAGGCCTTCGCGCTGCCCCAGGTGCAGGACGACCCCGACCGGCTGCGGCGCCCGCTCGTGCGCGGCAGCGACGGCGAGCTGCACGAGACGACGTGGCAGGAGGCGGTCGACGCGGCGGCGTCCCTCCTGGTCGGCGTCCAGGAGCGGCACGGCGACGACGCGCTCGCGGTCTACCTCGGCAACCCGAACGTCCACAGCCTCGGGGCGCTCACCCACCATCCGACCCTCGTGAAGCTGCTGCGCACCCGCAACCGGTACTCGGCGACGTCCGTCGACCAGCTGCCGCACCACGTCGTCGCGCACGCCCTCTACGGCCACCAGTTCCTCCTGCCGGTGCCGGACGTCGACCGCACCGACCTCCTCGTCCTCGTCGGGCACAACCCGATGGCCTCGAACGGCTCGCTGTGGACCGTCCCCGACTTCCCGCAGCGCCGCCGCGAGCTGGCGGCCCGGGGCGGCCGGCTCGTCGTCCTCGACCCCCGCCGGTCCGAGACCGCCGACGTCGCCGACACCCATCACGCCGTCCGGCCCGGGTCCGACGCCGCCGTCCTCCTCGCCCTCGTCCGCGAGGTGCTCGCGTCCGGACACGCCACGCCGGCGGCGTACGTCGACGGGGTCGACGCCGTCCGTGCGGCGGTCGAGCCGTTCACCCCCGAGGTCGCCGAGCGCGCGAGCGGGATGACCGCCGACGCCGTGCGTGCGCTCGCGAACGACCTCCTCGACGCCCCGTCGGCGGCGGTGCACGGCCGGATGGGCGTCTCGACCCAGGGCTTCGGTGTCGTCTGCCAGTGGGCCGTCCACCTGCTCAACGCCCTCACCGGCAACCTCGACCGTCCCGGCGGCGTCATGTTCACGACCCCGGCCGTCGACCTCGTGGGGCGCGGGCTCCTCGGGCCGGGCGGGTTCTCCCGGCGGCGGACCCGGGTCCGCGGGCTACCGGGGTTCGGCGGCGAGCTGCCGGTCGCGGCCCTCGCGGAGGAGATGACGACGCCCGGGCCGGGGCAGGTCCGGGCGCTGCTGACGATCGCCGGCAACCCCGTCGCGTCGACGCCCGGCGGGCAGCGGCTCGACGCCGCCGTCCGCGGGCTCGAGGCGTACGTCGCCGTGGACTTCTACCTGAACGAGACGACCCGGCACGCCGACGTCGTCCTGCCGCCGACCGGCCCGCTCGAGCGCGACCACTACGACCTCGTCTTCCACCTGCTCGCCGTCCGCGACACCGCCCGGTTCACCCCGGCGCTGCTCCCGAAGGACCCCGGCGGGCGGCACGACTGGGAGATCGCCCGCGACCTCGGCCTCGCCTACCTCCGGGCCCGCGGGACGACCCGGCGGGGCCGGCTCTCGCGCCGGGTGCTCGAGGCGCAGGCCCGCCTGCGCACCTCGCCGACCCGCCAGCTCGACGCGCTGCTGCGCACCGGGGGTGCCGGGCTGTCGGTCCGGACGCTGCACGCCGCCGGGCCGGGCGGCCTCGAGCTCGGTCCCCTGCGGCCCCGGCTTCCGGAGCGGCTCGCGACCGCCGACCGCCGCGTCGACCTCGCCGCCCCCGTCGTCCTCGACGACCTGCCGCGGGTGCTCGCGACGCTCGAGGCGCCGAAGGACCCGGACGCGCTGCTCCTCGTCGGCCGGCGCCACCAGCGGGACAACAACTCCTGGCTGCACAACGCCCCGGTCCTCACCTCCGGCCGGCCGCGGCACGCGCTGCACGCCCACCCCGACGACCTCGCGGTCCGCGGGGTGCGCGACGGCGGGCGGGTGCTGCTGTCCTCGGCGTCCGGGGAGGTCGAGGTCGACGTGCACGCGACGGAGGACGTGATGCGCGGCGTCGTGTCGCTGCCGCACGGCTACGGGCACGACCGCGACGGGGTCCGGCTGCGGACGGCCACCGGCCTGCCCGGGGCCTCCGTCAACGACGTCACCGACCCGTCGGTCGTCGAGGCCGTCTCCGGCAACGCCGTCCTCAACGGGGTCCCGGTCACTATCGTGCCGGTATGACCAGCGCCGACCACCGGACCGACCCCCTCCGCCGCCGCGCCGTCGGGCGGGACGCCGACAACCGCCTCGTCGAGGTGCTCGCCGCGCGCCGCGGGGTGTCGCTGCGGACCCGGGGCGCCGACGTGCGCGAGGACGTCGGGATGCTCACGCCGGCGTCCCCGGTGTCGGTCGGGGTCGCCGTCGGGATGCTCGTCCACGGGCTCGGCGGAGGGCTGCTCGAGGCGAGCGCCGACCGTCGACCGTGGAAGGTGCGGGCCTACCGGGTCGGCCGGTTCACGAGCCGGCGGGTTCACGCCGAGACCCTCCCCGCCGACGCGGCGGTCGACGACCGGGTCGCCGAGATCCTCGCGGCCTACGCGGCCGGAGAGGACCCCGCCGCCGGCTGACGAGCGTCGCCGGGCCTCGTCCGGTCTTCGGGGCTCACCGCCCGCCAGGCCCCGTCCGCTCGGCGAGGTCCTCGAGCGCCGTCCGCCACATCGCGCCCATCGTCGGGAACGGGACCATCGACTCGAGCATCCGGTCGATCGGCACCCGCCCGTCGACGGCGACGACGACGGCGTGCACGAGCTCGTCGAACCCGGCACCGATGCCGTGCGCGGCGAGGACGGTCCCGGTGCGCCGGTCGGCAGCGACGGCGAGGGCGGCCCGGCGCTCGTCGGTGTTCGCCCGCACGACGCCGTCCTCGGTCGTCACCGACCACACGACGTCGTCGTCCCCGGCGGTGTCCGCGATCGAGGGGCCGACGGTCATCATCGGCGGGTCGAGGAACATGCAGGCCGCGTCGACGACGTCGGACAGCCGGCGCCGGCCGCTGCCGGTGAGGTGGTCCGCGACGACCCGGCCGTGGTGGTTCGCCGCGTGGGTGTACTGCTGCCGGCCCGACACGTCGCCGACCGCCCAGACCGAGCCCTCGACCCGGACCCGGCCGGTGTCGTCGAGCGGCAGCGGCTCCTCGGGGTCGAGCCCCAGCGACTCGATCCCGATGCCCGTCGTCCGTGGGGTGCGGCCGGTGGCGACGAGCACCCGGTCGACGTGGCGCTCGCCGCCGGCGTCGTCGACGACGACCACCCGGTCGCCGTGCCGTCGCAGTGCAGTGGGCGCGACTCCGGTGAGCAGCTCGGTCCCGGCGGCGCGGACCGCGGCCTCGACCGCCTCCGAGACCTCGGGTGCGAGGGTTCCGAAGAGATGGTCCTCGGGCTCGTACACGACGACGTCGCTGCCGAAGAGCGAGAAGATGCGGCTCAGCTCGCAGCCGATGACACCCCCGCCGAGGATCGCCAGTCGCGCGGGGACGGACGACGCGCGGAGGGCGTCGGCGCTCGTCCACACCCGGTCGCGGACGTCGTCGAGCCCGTCGAGCGGCGGCAGCGAGGCGGCGGCCCCGGTGGCGAGGACGACGTGCTCCGCGCGGACCTCGTGGTGCGCGGACCGCACGGTGTGGGCGTCGACGAGCCACCCCCGCTCCCGGACGAGCTCGACGCCGGGCCTGACGAGGTCGTCCACGTGCGGGCCGTCGTCGCGATGGTGGACGAGGCCGCGGCGGCGGGTCTGGGCGGTCTCCCACGACCGGCCGAGGGCCCCGTCGTGGAGCAGACCCTTGCTCGGGACGCAGGCGTCGTAGGGGCACTCGCCCCCGACGAGCGCGTCCTCCATGACGACGACGCGCGGCTCGCCGGCCAGGGCGCCGACGAGGGCCGCGGCGGCGGAGCCCGCGCCGAGGACGACGACGTCGACGTCGTGACGGGTGAGTTCGTCGGGTGTGGACATGACCACGTCCTACCCTCCGGCGCAGCGGGTCACACGCGCCCGGCCGCGCTCCTGGTCGTGGTGGTGGTGGTGGGCGGTGGCTCCGGGACGGCGCACGACACCTCGCCGCGCAGCCGTGCGCGCAGGGCCCACGCGAGGAGCGCCACTCCGGCGACGGCGAGGACCGGCTGGACCGGGGCGAACCACTGGAGGGCTCCGGCATACCCGAGGGCGAGGAGGACGACCTTGTTGCACACGGGGCACCCCACGGCGAAGAAGGCGAGCAGGCCGCCCGCGAACCCCCGCCGGTCGACGGTGGGCTCGGCGGCGGCCGCGCCCGGCTCGCGGACGTACGTGGCGAACAGCAGGCCCGACAGCGCCGCAGTGACGGCGAGGACCGGCCAGGCCCACCAGGTCGTCGGGATCTCCCGGCCGAACACCGGAGTCGGCAGCATCGCCGTCGGGACGGCCACGACGAGGACGGTGACGGCGGCGGCACCAAGCGCCGCCCACCAGCGGCGGGGGGACCACGCACGAAGGACGTCGAGCATCGGCCGAGGATACCCCGGCCGGTATCCACACCCGGAGTGGGGGGTCGTCGCGGAACCCGCCGGGTCCGGAGCGTCCCCTCCGGATCCGGAGCATCCCGGCACACCCCCTTGTCTCCCGACCCCGACGGGCCGCGCGCCCGGCACCGGGTGGTCGCCGAACCCTCCACATGTGGAGGGTTCGCTCCACGGGTGGAGCGTTCCGTGACCACCCCTGCTCCGGGGCCCGCCGACAGCCGGGCCTCACCGGCGGTGGCGCGGTCTAGGGTCGAGGGATGACCTCAGCACCTCCGGGCCCGCGCCGGGCCCTCGTCACCGGTGGGGCGTCCGGCCTCGGCCGTGCCCTCGTCGCCGGCATGCTCGAGCGGGGCGCCCGTGTCCTCGCGTGCGACCTCGCCGAGGAGCGCCCCGCCGACCTGCCCGCGGGCGCCGACTACCTCACGCTCGACGTGCGCCGCCAGCAGGACTGGGACGCCGCGCTCGCCTGGGTCCGGGAGGCGTGGGGCGGGCTGGACCTCCTCGTCAACAACGCCGGCATCGCCGCGGGCGGCCGGATCGACGTCGAGGCGATGGCCGACTGGGAGCGCATCGTCGAGGTCAACCTGCTCGGTGTGGCCCGCGGCTGCCACACGATGACCCCGCTCCTGAAGGAGCAGCGCAGCGGGCACATCGTCAACGTCGCCTCCCTCGCGGGACTCGTCCACGCGCCGGCGATGTCGAGCTACAACGCGACGAAGGCCGGGGTGGTCGCGCTGTCCGAGACCCTCGGCTTCGAGCTGCGCCCCTGGGGGATCGACGTGAGCGTCGTCTGCCCGGCCTTCTTCCGCACGAACCTGCACTCCTCGTTCGCGGGCAAGGACACGGCCATGCAGGAGGCGGGGACGAAGCTCATCACGACCGCGTCCGCGAGCGCCGAGGACGTGGCCGCTGTCGTCCTCGACGGCATCGAGAAGCGGAAGCCGGTCATCCTCACCGACCGTGTCGGACGCCAGGCGTACTTCGGCAAGCGGTTCGCGCGGCCGCTCTACGACCGGCTCATGCACGGCCAGGCGGCGCGGCTGGCCCGTCGCGTTGGCCACGACCCGGAGGAGTACCTGCCGTGACCCACCGCACGACGATCATCACCGGCGCCAGCTCCGGCCTCGGCGCCGAGACGGCCCGCCAGCTCGCGGCCCGCGGCTGGGACCTCGGCCTCGCCGCCCGGCGCACCGACCGGCTCGAGGCCCTGCGCGAGGAGATCGTCGAGCGCACCGGCCGCCGGGTCGAGGTGCGCGCGCTCGACGTCACGGACGCGGGTGCCGTCCGGGAGACGGTCCAGGCGTTCCGCACCGACTTCGGCACCCTCGAGCGGGTCGTCGTCAACGCCGGGCTCGGCAAGGGTGCGCCGCTCGGGACCGGGCGCCCCGAGGCCAACCGCGAGACCGCCGAGGTCAACGTCCTCGGCGCCCTGGCCCAGACCGAGGCGGCGATGGAGGTCTTCCGCGCCCAGCACCACGGCCACCTCGTCCTCGTCTCGTCCGTCGCGGCGCTGCGCGGGCTGCCGGGCGCCGTGACGACGTACGCCGCGACGAAGGCGTTCGTCGCGACGCTCGGCGAAGGGCTGCGGCACGAGCTCGTCGGACGCCCCGACCTCGACATCCGGGTCTCGACGATCCACCCCGGCTACATCCGCTCGGAGATGAACGAGCACGTGCGCGGCACCCCGTTCATGGTCGACACCGTCCCCGGCGTGCGGGCGATGGTCGAGGCCATGGAGGCGGAGAAGCCGTCCGCGCGCGTCCCGGCGTGGCCCTGGGTGCCGGTCGGGGCGGCGATGCGGGCGGCGCCGCTGCCGCTGCTGCGCCGGATGACCGGCGGTCACGCCTGACGCCCGACGCCTCCGTCCGCGGTGGCGGCCCGGGGCCGTCGCGGGTCAGTCCCGGGAACGCTCGGCCCGCAGCGCGAGGTAGACCGCGCGGACGCCGACCGCGCGCTCCAGCTCTCGGGTGACGAGCGAGAAGAACTGGTGCCGGTAGGTGTCGTCGGTGACGGCGCTGACGGTGAAGTACAGGCCGGAGAAGGCCGACAGGAAGAACGAGACCTTGACGAGCTGCACCGACACGCTCGGGACGTTCGGGATGCCCTGAACGGCCTCGAGGCCGGTCCAGTTCAGCTGGGTCTGCTCCTGCATGATGATCGACCCGAAGAGCAGGAGGAAGAGGAAGACGCCGAACACGAGGACGACGACCTGGACGAGCTGGATGACGAGCAGCGCGAGGATGAGGTTCCAGCGCTCGAACCCGGTGACCATCGCGTACGACGCGGGGTCGGCGTCCTCGTCCGCGAGGAGCCGCGCGCACTCCTCCTCCATGGGTGTCCCGGCGCACGTGCGGCGCAGGAACTCGTCGTCGACGGCGTCATCGAGGGCGTCGACCTCCTCGGGCAGCCGGACGAGGAGGAAGACGACCCCGGAGCCGACGAGCAGCAGCGCGACGACCCAGTGCGTGGCGAAGGACAGGCTCGCCGTCATCTCCCACGCCTCGGCGTTGATGAAGAGGAACGCGACGAACACGAGGAGCAGCGGCAGGGCCCGGGTCAGCGTCGAGGCCAGGAGCCGGACGCTCGTCACGGTGCGGGTCGCCGCGAAGGTGAGGATCGGCCGGGCCCGCAGCGCCGTCGCGACGTAGAGCACGCCCGCGACGACGGCGAGCGAGAGCCACGCCGCGGGGGCGGTGCTCACCTGCTGCGACACCCGGCCGAGCAGCCCGCCGAGGGCGGCGATGACGACGACGGCGAGCCCGACGAGCGGCAGCGCGCGGCGCGGGCGCAGCGCCGCAGCGGCCTTCTCCCGCTCACCCGGGACGAAGTAGGACAGCCCGTTCGCGAGGAACCAGCGCTCGGTCGCGGCGAGCGGGTCCTCGCTCCGGCGCCGACGCGGCAGCCGGGGGCGGCGTCGGTCGGCGTCCGTCATGCGGGCGAGCCTACGGTGCCGTCCGGCCGGTCGTGGGCGGTGGCGATACTGGGGCGATGGGAACCGTCGCCGTGCTCAGCCGGCTGCCCGGGACCGCCGTCGAGCGGCTCGGACGGCATCACGAGGTCCGCTACCGGGACGAGGACTCCGCCCCGCCCGACGCCGAGCTGCCCGGGCTCGTCGAGGGCGCGGACGCGGTCGTCGCGACGCTCGGCCAGCGGGTCGACGCCGCCCTGCTCGACGCGGCCGGACCGGGGCTGCGGGTCGTCGCGAACGTCGCCGTCGGCTACGACAACGTCGACCTCGACGCCTGCCGCCAGCGGGGGGTCACCCTGACGAACACCCCCGGGGTGCTCACCGACGCGACCGCCGACATCGCCATCTCGCTCACCCTCATGGTGACCCGACGGCTCGCCGAGGCCGAGCGGGTGGTCCGGTCCGGGCAGCCGTGGGGCTGGGGGATGTTCCAGCTGCTCGGCAGCTCCGTGCAGGGCCGGACCTTCGGGGTCCTCGGGCCGGGGGCCATCGGGCTCGCGACCGCCCGCCGGGCCCGGGCGTTCGGGATGGACGTCCTGCTCCACGGGCGGTCCGAGCCGGACCCGGACGCCGTCGCGGAGCTCGCCGCGGAGGTCGTCGGCTTCGAGGACCTGCTCGCCCGGTCCGACGTCCTGTCGGTCCACACCCCGCTCACCGCGGCGACGCGCCACCTCCTGGACGCCGACGCCCTCGCCCGGATGCGTCCGACCGCCTACCTCGTCAACACCGCTCGCGGTCCGGTCGTCGACGAGACCGCCCTCGTCGCGGCGCTCGAGGCGGGACGGCTCGCCGGGGCGGGGCTCGACGTCTTCGAGGACGAGCCCGCCGTCCACCCGGGCCTGCTGGAGCGCGACGACGTCGTCCTCCTGCCGCACGTCGGCTCGGCGACGCTCGAGACCCGGACGGCGATGGCCGACCTCGCCGCCGACAACGTCGTCGCGGTGCTCGACGGGCGGGACCCGCTCACCGCCGTCCGTTGACGGGGCGTCGGGTCAGACCGACGTCGGGGGCCGCAGGGTGAACGAGCGCCCGGTCATCTCGTCCACGGTGATGGCGACGACGACCTCGCGCATCCCCTCGAGCCACGGGCGACGGGGCAGAAGGTCGGCCTCCTCGGCCTCGGCGCCCCGCAGGACGTGCGCCCGGCCACGGATGACGACGCTGCGGGCGCGGAAGCCGTCGACCTCGTCGATCTCGAAGGCGACGTCGGCGTCCATCGTCATCCCGAGCAGCTTGCTGCCCTCCGCGGTCCGCAGCACGACCCGACCGTACCGGTCGACCGCGTAGTTCACCGGGGTGATGTGCACCTCGTCGCCGAGGTGGAAGGCGAGCCGGCCGAGCTCGTGGCGCTCGAGCATCTCGCGGGCGTCGGTGCTCGACAGGTCGGTGACGGGTGTCGTGGTCATGACGTGCTCCCGGGTCCGGGGATCTACTACTACCAAGCGTAGTACCAATGCCCCGGGTCGGGAAGCCCCGACCGGGCCCGGGGGGGTGTGACGCGCGCCGGCGTCAGCCCTCGAGCCGCTCGACCTCGAGCGTGAAGTCGTGGGCGCGCAGCCGCTCGACGAGCGGTGCCCCGAGCGCTGTCGCCGGGGTGAGCACGCCGGCGGCGTCGGGCAGCCCCTCGCCCGCGACGAGGGCGAGGGCGCTCTGGCCGAGCATCACCGCGGTGCCCGAGTAGCCGGGGTCGTACGGCGCCGCGACGGTGGACCGGTAGCGCCGTCCGTCGCTCGCCTCGGCGGTGACCTCCATCCGGAACCGTCCCGAGGCCATCGCCTCTTCGCTCGGTCCCTCACCCGGGGCGGGGAGCATCCGGTCGAGGACGGAGCGGGTCGGGCGGAACGCCATCCCCGCGAGGGCCGCCAGCAGCCCGGCGGACACCGCGCTCGCCGTCACCGCACCGCGGGCGCCGGGACCGTAGTCGCTGTACTCCGCGTACCGGAAGCCGTCCCCGTACCCGAGCAGCGAGGCCGACCGGGCGACCACCCGGGTGTTGAAGGCGGCCATGACGAACGGGCCGGTGAAGTGGTCGGTGCCCTTCTCGCGGCGGACCGGTGAGGCCTTCGCGAGCCGGGCGAGGGCGCCCGCGGGGCCAGGGCGCCGCGCACCGGCGGAGGAGGGTCCCGAGGCGCGGGCGGGCCGCCCGCCCTCGGCGAGAGCCCACGGGTCGCCCGCGACCTTGCGCAGCGCCGGGTCCGAACGCATCTCGATGGCCTGGGTGCGGGCCGAGTCGATCGTCCCGCCGCTGAAGCCGCCCTTCATCCGGCGGACGGCGAGCGAGGTACGTCCGAGCCGCGCGCCGTCCTCGCGGGCGGCCTGCGCGCAGAGCAAGACCCCGAGGTCGGACGGGACCGAGTCGAACCCGCACGCGTGGACGATGCGCGCCCCGGTGCGCTGCGCCTCGGCGTGCGCCGCGGCGATGCTGCGGTGGACGAAGAGCACCTCGCCGGTGAGGTCGCAGTAGTGCGTCCCGGCCTCGGCGCAGGCGCGCACGAGCGGCATCCCGTGCCGGGCGTAAGGACCGACCGTCGTCACGACGACCCTCGAGCGGGCGGCGAGGTCGGCGACGGCGGCCTCGTCGGCGGCGTCGACGACGAGCAGCGGCCAGTCGGCGGAGGCCCAGCCGAGGTCGGTGCGCAACGCCTCGAGCCGCTCGGAGGAGCGCCCCGCGAGGGCGATCCGGGTCCCCGAGGGGGCGTGCTCGGCGAGGTGGCGCGCCGTGAGCCGGCCGACGAACCCCGTCGCGCCGAACAGGACGATGTCGAACTCGCGCTCCGCAGTCACCGGGTCAACCTACCGCGCGGTAGCGAGCGGGATCAGGACGCGAGGCCCGGGTGCACCCGGGCCAGGACGTCGGCGTAGCGCTCGCGGGCCTCGGCGCCGGAGGCCGCGTCGGTCGGCTCGGCCGTGGCGTCGACCGGGACGTCCCAGGCGGGCGCCGCGTCCTCTCCGGACAGCGCCCACGCGGCCTGGCGCGCGGCGCCCACCGCGACGTACTCCCCGGGCGCGGGGACCGCGACGGGCGCCCCGAGGATGTCGGGGGCGATCGTCCGCACGGCCCGCGACTGCGCCGCCCCGCCGATGAGCAGGACGCGCTCGACGGGGGCGCCGGTGTCGCGGACGGCCTGCACGGCGGCCGCCATCCCGAGGAGCATGCCCTCGACGACCGCACGGGCCAGGTGCTCCGGGGCCGCGTTCTCGCGGGTCAGCCCGTGCACGGTGCCCGTCGCCGTCGGCAGGTTCGGGGTCCGCTCCCCGTCGAGGAACGGCAGGAGCGTCAGGCCCCCCGCGCCGGGTGGGCCGGCGAGCGCGAGGGCGTCGAGGCCGGCGAGGTCGACCCCGAGCATCGACGCACCGGAGGTGAGGACGCGGGCGGCGTTGAGCGTGCACACGAGCGGCAGGAAGCCGGCCTCGGCGTCGGCGAAGGACTGGACGAAGCCGCGGGCGTCGGCGCTCGGGCGGTCGTGGCGGGCGTACGCCGTCCCGCTCGTGCCGAGCGAGACGACGCCGTCGCCCGGCCGCAGCCCGAGCCCGAGGGCGGCGCCCATGTTGTCGCCGGTGCCCGGGGCCAGGGCCAGCCCGCCGGACGTGCGACCGACGACCTCGGTCGGGCCGGCGACCCGGGGGACGGCGAGCGAGGTGCCGGCGGCGCGCTCGAGGAGGTCGGTCCGGTACTCGCGGGTGCCGGCGTCGAAGTAGCCGGTGCCGGACGCGTCGCCCGCGTCGGTCGTCCACTCGGTGAAGCCCCCGCCGGCGGCGAGGATCCTGCCGGTCAGCCAGTCGTGGGGCAGGACGCAGCGGACGGCCCGCTCGAGCGAGGCGGGCTCGTGGTCGCGGACCCAGCGCAGCTTGGCCGCCGTGATCGCCGCGAGCGGGACGATGCCGACGGCGTCGGCCCACGCCTGCGGCCCGCCGAGCTCGTCGACGATCTCGCGGGCGGCGTCCGCGGACCGGGTGTCGTTCCACAGCAGGGCGGGACGGACGACCTCGTCGTCCTCGTCGAGCAGGACCATGCCGTGCTGCTGGCCACCGACGGACAGTGCCGACACCCCGTCGAGCAGCCCGCCGGACGTCGCCTCCTCGAAGGCGCGCCACCAGTGGGCCGGGTCGACCTCGGTGGCGTCCGGGTGCGTCCCACGGCCGAGGCGCACGACCTCACCGGTCTCCGCGTCGCACACCACCACCTTGCAGGACTGCGTCGAGGTGTCGACGCCGGCGACGAGCGTGCGGTCGGTCATGGGTCCCCTCCGGGTCGGTGCGACGGTGCTGTCGCCATCCTGTCAGGCCGGACGGGTCGTTGCCCGGGGCCGGGGCGCCGGTGGATACTGGGGGGACCCGTCGGCCGGCCACGGCCGCTGGGTCCGGCCCAGGACCCTCACGCGGGAGCGGAGCCGTCCCGCCCCCGCACCGACCGAGAGGACGCGTCCTGTGACCGAGGCGACGCGCGCCGAGCCGCTGCCCGCGGCGGACGCGGTGCTGGCCGCCGAGGCCGCCCGCCGCCACTACCTCGCCGGCGAGAGCAAGGTCGACATCGCCGCCGCGATGGGGGTGAGCCGCTTCAAGGTCGCCCGGCTCCTCGAGGCCGCCCGTACCTCCGGCATCGTCCGCATCGAGATCGTCGACAGCACCGGCGTCGACAGTGCCCTGTCGGCCGAGCTGCGCACCGCGTACGGGCTCGGGCGCTGCGTCGTCGTCGACTGTCCCGACGACCCGGCCCTGCTGCGCTCGCACGTCGGCCGGGCCGGGGCGGACGTCCTGCTCGACGTCGTCCGGCCGGGCGACGTCCTCGGCCTGCCGTGGGCCCGGACGGTGAGCGCGATGATCGCGGCGCTGCCCGGCCTGCCGCCGGTGTCCGTCGTCCAGCTGAGCGGCGCGATGGTCATCCCCGGCGAGCACAGCCCCGTCGACATCGTCCGGGCCGCCGCCGCGCTCACCGGCCAGGAGGCGCACGTCTACTACGCGCCGCTCATCCTCGACGACGCCGAGAGCGCCGCGGCGATGCGTCGCCAGCCCGCCGTCGCACGGGCCGCCGCCGAGGTGGCCCGGGTGTCTGTCGCCGTGCTGTCGGTCGGGGCCTGGGTGCCGGGTCACTCGACGATCCATGACGCCGTCCCGCCGGCCGTCCGGGCCGAGGTCAAGGCCGCCGGGGCCGTCGGGGAGGCGCTCGGGGTGTTCGTCGACGCCGCGGGCGAGCCGGTGGGGACCGAGCTCGGCGGGCGGCTCGTCACGGTCGGGGCCGAGCAGCTGCGCGCCGTCCCGCAGACGATCGCGCTCGCGACGGGCAAGGCGAAGGCGGGCGCCGTCCGCGCGTTCCTCGTCGGCGGGTGGGTCGACTCGCTCGTCGTCGACCGCACCCTCGCGACCGAGCTGCTGCGCCGGGCCCCCGACTGAGCCCGGGGCGAGGCCCGGGGCGGGACCGCGCCCCGGGCCGGGGATCAGCCGACGGGACGCTCGCCCCGCGCCGCGAGCTGCCGGGCGTCGGCCCGCCGGTCGGCCGCGGCGACGCTCGCCGGGTCGTCGACGTCGACCCCGGCGCGGGCTGCGGCCCTGCGGGCCTCGGCGCCGTGGAGGTCGACGGGCTCGACGGGCTTCGGCTCGATCGCCGCGTCGAGGGCGGCGTACTGCCGCTGCGTCGCCGCCTGCGCGGGGGCCGTCCTGACCGCTCGGCGCTCCAGGGCCGGCCCCGCCGTCACGGTGGCGCCGGTGAGCAGCGGGCTCACCGCGGGGGTGTAGCCGGAGGCGTGGCCGGCCGAGTTCGGGTGGTAGGACTCGACGATCGGGTACGACAGGCCGTTGATCCACTCCGGGTCGTCGCACACGGCGTGCCCGACGAAGCGGGAGGTCGGGTCGGCGAAGGAGAAGCCCCGTGCGGCGGCGCGCTGCGCGGTGAGCGCGTTGAGCCGGTCGGCCGTCGCGTTGAGCCGGCTCTCCTCCGTCGGGGAGAACCACGTGAGGGCGTTTCAGTCCTCACCGTTGAAGATCCGCGGGTAGCCGACGACGGTGACCCGTGCCTGCGGGGCGCGGGCGCGGATGTCGGCGTACAGGGCGTCGAGGCGGGCCGGGAGCGTCGTGTCGATGAAGGCGCGGGCGTCGTCGATCGCGCCGTAGCAGTCGCTCATCCAGCCGGGCTGCGCGCACTCGGTGAGGACGTCGGCGAAGCCCGCGTCGTTGCCGCCGACGGAGACCGTGACGTAGGCCGTCGACGAGGACAGGGCGGGCAGCTGGGCGGCGCGCACGTCGGCGACGACCGCCCCGGAGCACGCGCGCAGGTTCAGGTCGTACCCCCGGGCGGCGGCGACGAGCGAGGGGTAGGCGGCGGGGGAGCGCAGGCAGTCCGTGCCGTCGTCGAGGTAGTCGCGGGTGCCTGTGCCCGAGGAGTAGCTGTCGCCGAGGGCGACGTACGAGGGCGCGGCGGCCTGGGCGGGGGCGATCGGGACGGCAAGTGCCGCAGCGGAAACGGTCGCGGCGGCGGCCAGGGCACGTCGTCGGGCCATGGGTCATTCTCCTGGAGTGGTGGGCGGTCCGGACACCGTAGGGCGACCGGCGCCGACGCGCGCGTCGAGCGCTGAGCGGATCGTGGAGACCTCCTTCCGTCGGCGGCGGTGAGGTCTTATGTTTGGCGCGTGAACCCAACCGGGACCGCGCCGGGCTCGCAGACGTCGCTTCGGGAGATGAACCGTCTGCGGGTCCTCGACGCCGTCCGCGAGCACGGCGCGATGACCCAGGTCGAGATCGCGACGGCGACCGGGCTGTCCGCGGCGACGGTGTCCAACCTCGTCAAGGAGCTGGACGGGGCGGGTGCGGTGCTCCTGCGCCCGAGCATCCGCAACGGCCGCCGCGCCACCCAGGTCTCGGTCGCGACGGCCCGCGGCCTGCTCGCGACCGCGGTGTTCGGGGACCGCGACGTGCGGGTGGCGGTCGCCGCCGCGTCGGACGAGGTCGTGGCCCAGAAGCGGATGCCGCTGCCCGCCGACCACCACGCCGACGAGGGCACGGACCGGGCCGCCCGGCTGGTCCACGAGCTCGTCGAGGGCGCCGGTCAGGAGATGTCCGGGCTGCGCGCGCTCGTCGTCGGGCTGCCGGCCCCGATCGACACCGTGTCCGGTCACGTCGGCAGCGACGGCATCCTGCCCGGCTGGCGCGGGACGGACGTCGCCGCCGCGATGTCGGACGCGGTCCGGGTGCCGGTGGCGCTCGACAACACGGCCAACCTGGCGGCGCTCGGCGAGTTCAAGCACGGTGCGCTGCAAGGAGTTTCGACGGGCATGTTCGTCAAGGTGTCGTACGGGGCGGGCGCGGGGCTGATCATCGGCGGCGAGCTGTTCCGGGGCAGCGCGGGGACCGCCGGCGAGATCGGGCACGTGACGATCGACGAGAACGGCCCGGTCTGCCGGTGCGGCAACCGGGGCTGCCTCGACACCTTCGTCGGCGCCTCGCCGGTGCTCGCGGCGTTGCGTCCGACGCACGGCGGCCTCACCCTGCGGGACGTCATCACCCGTGCGCTCGACGGGGACCCCGGCTGCCGGCGGGTGCTCCAGGACAGTGGTCGGCACCTCGGGGTGGCGCTCGCGGGCGTCGTGACGATGCTCAACCCCGAGGTCATCGCGATCGGCGGCCAGGTGGCCCGGCTCGGTGACCTCCTGCTCGGACCCGTGCGCGAGTCCGTCGAGCGGTGCGCCATCCCCAGCGCGGCCGCGTCGGTCGAGATCCGGGTCGGTGAGCTGCCGCCCGACGAGGCGGACGTCCGTGGGGGTCTCGTGCTCGCGGAGCAGCTGCGGGACGAGGCCGACCGGGCGGCGCTGTCGACGGGGTGACCGGGGGTCGACGTCACATCTTGAATTCACCTCTTGACGTCAAGGTGTGAAGGCGGTTGAATCCACGACGGACCGCACCACTGGGGCTGCGGACGTCATGGCACAGGAGAGACACATGACCACTCGGTTCACCCGGCTCGCCGGCGCGGCCCTGGCCCTCGGGATCACCGTCTCGGGCCTCGCCGCCTGCGGCAGCGACTCCTCCGGCGGCAGCGACGCGGGGTCGGACTCCGGCTCCGGCGACGCGAAGAAGATCGCCCTGCTCCTCCCGGAGAACAAGACCGCCCGCTACGAGGCCTTCGACAAGCCGCTCTTCGAGGAGGCCGTCGCGGCGGAGTGCCCCGACTGCGAGGTCGTCTACAGCAACGCCGAGCAGGACGCCGCCAAGCAGCAGCAGCAGGCCGAGGCCGCCGTGACACAGGGTGTCGACGTCCTCGTCCTCGACGCCGTCGACGGCGAGTCGGCCGTCTCCATCGTCCAGAACGCGAAGTCGCAGGGCATCCCCGTCGTCGCGTACGACCGGTTCGTCGCCGGCTCGGACTACTACGTCTCGTTCGACAACCGCAAGGTCGGCGAGCTGCAGGGCCAGGGCCTCGTCGAGGCCATGCAGGCCGCGGGTGACGACAGCGGCGACATCGTCATGATCAACGGCTCCCCGACCGACGCCAACGCCGCCGACTTCAAGGCCGGCGCGCACAGCGTCTTCGACACGAGCGGCTACACGATCGCCGCCGAGTACGACACCCCCGACTGGAGCCCGGACAAGGCGCAGGCGTGGATGGAGGGCCAGGTCGGCTCGGTCCGCAGCGGTCTGGTCGGCGTCTACGCGGCGAACGACGGCACCGCGGGCGGCGCGATCGCGGCCCTCAAGGGTGGCGGCGTCGACCCGCTCCCGCCGGTCACCGGCCAGGACGCCGAGGTCGCGGCCATCCAGCGGGTCATCGCGGGCGACCAGGCGCTGACGATCTACAAGGCGATCAAGCCCGAGGCCGAGGACGCCGCGAAGGCCGCCCTCGCCCTCGCGAACGGCGAGACCCCCGAGTCCTCCGCCGACAAGGAGGGCGTCCCCGCGACGCTGCTCGAGCCGATCGTCGTCACCCGCGACAACGTCGCCGACACGATCATCGCCGACGGCTTCTACACCGCCGACGAGATCTGCACCGCGGAGTACGCCGACGCCTGCACCGAGCTCGGCATCTCCTGAGCCCGACCCCTCACGAAGGAGTGAGCCGACCGTGAGCACCACCACCACCCTGGCGCCCGTCCTGTCGATGACCGGTGTGTCCAAGCGCTTCGGCGCCGTCCAGGCCCTCAAGGACATCGACTTCGAGGTGGCCGCCGGGGAGGTGGTGGCGCTCGTCGGCGACAACGGCGCCGGCAAGTCCACCCTCGTGAAGACCATCGCCGGGGTGTACGCCCCGGACGGCGGGAACGTCGTCTTCGACGGCAGCCCGGTGTCCATCACCTCGCCCTCGGAGGCGCAGGCGCTGGGCATCGCGACCGTCTTCCAGGACCTCGCGCTGTGCGACAACCTCGACGTCGTCGGCAACCTCTTCCTCGGCAACGAGCGCAAGCACGGCGGGGCCCTCGACGAGGTGACGATGGAGCAGGAGTCCTGGCGCCTGCTCCGCGAGCTGAGCGCGAAGATCCCGAGCGTGCGGATCCCCGTCGCCAGCCTGTCCGGCGGGCAGCGGCAGACCGTCGCCATCGCCCGCTCGCTGCTCGGCGACCCGAAGGTCGTCATGCTCGACGAGCCGACCGCCGCCCTCGGCGTCGCCCAGACGGCGGAGGTGCTCAACCTCGTCGAGCGGCTGCGCGACAAGGGCCTCGGGGTCATCCTCATCAGCCACAACATGTCCGACGTCATGGCCGTCGCCGACCGGGTCGCGGTGCTGCGGCTCGGCCGCAACAACGGCGTCTTCCGGGTCGCCGACACGAGCAGCACCGAGATCATCGCCGCCATCACCGGCGCGACGACCAACGCCGTCACCGCGCGCGCCGCCCGGCGGGCCCCGCAGGAGGAGCAGTCGTGAGCACGTCGCAGACCCCCACCGACCCGACCGCCGTCCCGGCCGGCCCGGTCGTCCCCGCCGACCTCCAGGACGAGCGGCTCATCGCGGCGCAGGGCCTGCGCGGATGGGCGGGCGCCACGTGGGAGCGGGTCAAGTCCGGTGACCTCGGCTCGCTGCCGGTCGTCGTCGGTCTCGTCATCATCTGGGGCGTCTTCTACGCCCTCAACCCGGCCTTCATCAGCAGCCGCAACCTCGTCAACCTCAGCCTCCAGATGGTGCCGACCGGCGTCCTCGCCCTCGGTGTCGTCCTCGTGCTGCTCCTCGGCCAGATCGACCTGTCGATCGGCTCGATGTACGGGCTGTCCGGGGCGGTGCTCGTCGTCCTCTTCGTCAACCAGGGGGCGCCGATCGCGGTGGCCGTCCTCCTCGCCCTCGCGGCCGGTGCGGTCGTCGGGCTCGTCTACGGCCTGTTGTTCAACAGGTTCGGGGTGCCGAGCTTCGTCATCACCCTCGCCGGGCTGCTCGCCATCCTCGGCCTGCAGCTGCGGGTGCTCGGGACGGACGGCACGGTCAACCTGCCGTTCGAGTCCGCCATCGTCCAGTTCGCCTCGCAGATGTACCTGCCGGCGTGGCTGTCGTACGTCCTCGCCGTCGCCGTCCCGGTCGTGTACCTCGCCTCGCGGCTGCGGACCGACCGGCGACGGGTGGCGGCCGGGCTGTCCGCGACGCCGGTGACGATGGTCGCCGTGCGGGCCGCGGTCATGGGCGTGCTCCTCGTCGTGGTCGTGGCCGTCCTCAACGACGACCGCGGGCTGTCGACGATGGTCGTCCTGTTCCTCGCGCTCGTCGTCGTCATGGACCTCGCGATCCGGCGCACGACGTGGGGCCGCTCGGTCCTGGCCATCGGCGGCAACGTCGAGGCCGCCCGCCGCGCCGGGATCGACGTCAAGAGGACCTTCCTCAGCGTGTTCGTCCTCTGCTCGACGTTCGCGGCGCTCGGCGGGATCCTCGGCGCGGCGCGGCTCGCGTCGGCGAACCAGAGCAGCGGGGGCGCGGACACCAACCTCAACGCCATCGCGGCGGCCGTCATCGGCGGGACGTCGCTCTTCGGCGGCCGGGGGTCGGCGTACTCGGCGCTGCTCGGCATCCTCGTCATCTACTCGATCAGCAACGGCCTCGCCCTGCTGTCGGTGTCCGCGGACATCCGGTACATCGTCACGGGGGCCGTCCTGCTGCTCGCCGTCGTCATCGACAGCCTGAGCCGCCGCAGCCGGGCTGCACACGGACGCGCCTGACGCGGGGGCGGGACGGGTCGGCGGGACCGGGCGCGCGTAGCATCGCGGCCGTGGCTCTCACCGACCTGTCCCGTTGCTCCGCGGCGGCCCGTCATCGCGGCGAGCCGCTCGGGGGCACCGCACCGGTAGCCTCGCGGTGGCTGCTCATCGAGCACCAGGGGCCGTGGGCCAAGCAGCCCCTCGAGACCCCGCCGCTCGCGGGCCGGGTCGGTCAGGAGATCGAGGCGATCTGCGCCTCGTTCGGCGGGCGCGCGCTGCTCGTGCGTCGCCAGGGCCGTCGGGCGCTCGACCCGGGGGCCCCGCAGTGGTTCGCCGTCGACACCGTCCGCGGCTGTCGGACGCGGGGGACGTGGCGGACCGCCGACGACCTCCTCGCGGCGGCGCGCTCGCTCGGGGTCGAGCTCAGCTCGTGCGACGAGGACGCCGACCCGATGTTCCTCGTGTGCACCCAGGGGACCCGGGACGCGTGCTGCGCCGTCCGCGGGCGTCCCATCGTCGCCGCCCTGGACCGGCGCTGGCCGGACGAGGTGTGGGAGTGCACCCACCTCGGCGGGCACCGGTTCGCCGGGACGATGCTCGTCCTGCCCGAGGGGGCCTGCTACGGCTACCTCGACACGGCGGGCGTGCCCGCCCTCGTCGAGGCCCACCTCGACGGCCGGGTCGACGGGAGGCACCTGCGCGGGGTGACCCGCTGGGAGCCGGCGGTGCAGGCGGCGCAGGCGAGGGTGCTCGCCGAGTACGGGCCCGCGGGGCTCGACGAGGCGGTGCCCGGCCGGGTCGAGACCGACGCGGAGAGCGGCGTCACCCGGGTCGAGATCCTCGGCGGCGGACCGGTGCCGGAACGGGTCGTCGTCGACGTGCGGCCCGAGGAGCAGACCGATGCACCGCTCAGCTGTGGCGCCGCGGCCAAGCCCGCCGTCCTGCACCACGCGGAGATCACGAGCGCCTGACGCCCGCCGGCGTCGTCCCGCACGCCCCGTCCGCCCCACGTCTCCCATCGACCTCGCTGGGTCGGTGCGACGTCGCCGGCCCCCGGTCACCTCGCTCGCTCGGTGGGCCATGGCGCACCGACCGGGCGAGCGCGCACCGACCGAGCACCCGGACACCGCTCCGACCCATGCCGAGCTCGTCGCGACGGGGAGGACCTCTCCGAGACATGCCGACCTCGCCGACCATCGGTGTCCTGACGCCCGGATCCGGCGAGATCGGCATGTCTCGGCGGCACCGACGCAGCGAGCCCGGACAGACGGCGCCGGGACGCGCGACGACCCCGGACACGGGCGACGGCCCGCCCCCGGAGGAAGGACGGGCCGTCGGGTCCGAGCACCGGCAGGTGACGCCGGTCGCCCGGTCGGCGGCGGGACGCGTCGCCGACCGGGCCGTGCGGTCAGTAGGTGCTGACCGTGACGCCGTAGTAGTTCGCGGCGTCGACGACCGGCTGGTAGAAGCTGTAGCTCCCAGCCGAGTAGCCCTGGTTGAAGCCGCAGTCGACGCCGACCGGCCCACCGGAGGTCATGCCCTGGGCGAGGTTGTTCGACCCGATGTACGCGCCACCGGAGTCACCGCCCTCGGTGCAGACCGACGCCCGGGCGAGGCCCGAGGTCACGGTGCCGCCGTAGTTGACGGTGACGTTGTAGCCCTGGATCTGGCCGCAGGTCCAGCCCGTCGTGTTGCCGGCCTTGCAGATGTCCGAGCCGACCGCGTTCTTGCTGATGCCGTTGACCGGGACGTAGCCGCTGAGCCCGCCACGGGTGTCGACGAGCGGCTGGCCGGTGTCCTCGGAGTCGATGTCCATGAGGCCCATGTCGACGCTCGGCGAGCCGGTGCGGAAGCGCGAGGCGACGCCACGCCCGATGTGGGTGAAGCTCGCGTCGTAGACGTCGGGGTTGCCCTCGACGCAGTGGCCGGCGGTGAGCAGGACGTTGTCGCTCCCGCGGAAGCCCGGGAAGCCGAGCGAGCAGTTCGTGCCGGGGACGAGGTCCATGATCCGGCCCGGGTAGACGTTGACCTGGGTCGACAGCGACTCGCCGGTCTCGACCTCGACACCGTCGACGCCCTCGAGGGCGGCGCGCAGGTCCTGGCTCGCGGCGTCGGTCACGGTGGCGACGACGCGCTGGCCGGCGAGGTCGGGGGCGACCGACACGAGCGCCTCGGTCCCGCCGGCGGCCTCGACGGCCCGCTCGGCGACGGCGTCGAGGTCCTTCTGCCCCAGACCCTGCTTCGCGACGAGGCCGCGGGCCTCGGCGGCCCGGGCGGCGGCGGGGGTGTCGACGAGGACGACGAGCTCGGTGCCCTCGAAGTACGCGCCGTCCTCGGCCACGCCGGCCTTCTGCAGCGCGTCGTAGGCCTTCTGGCCCTTGTCCTTCGCGGCGAGCTTCTTCTCGGCGGCGGCCATGCTGATGCCGTCGCGCTCGGCGACGAACGTGGCGACGACCTTGGCGGGGTCCTCCAGCGGGGACACCGCGGTGGGGGCGGCCCAGGCGGAGGCGGAGGCGGCGGCGACGACGGCGCTGGTGGCGATGCCGACGGCCAGGATCCGGTGCTTCATGAGCGGTTCTCCTGTCGTGTGCTCCCGTCGGACCCGGGTGGGTGGGGCCGGCGGTGGACCGCGGGGTGCGATCCGCGCCCCACCCCCTCAGGAGCGGGCCGTCGGCGCAATCCGAACCGACCGTTCTGACGGAAAACTGACGAGGTCCTTGCCGTCCGGGTGGAACTCCTTACCCGTTCACGAGGTCCGCCCTGTGAACGGTTTACGGAGCGGGGACGGTCTCGACGGCCGGCTCGGACCCCGGCTCGCACTGCCGCTCCGGGGCGTCCGGGCGGGTGTCGATGCGGTCGCCGTTGCGGATCGACACGTCGTCGTACGTCGGGCGCCCCTCGATGACGTCCTGGAGCGTGTACTGCGTGAGCGAGGACAGCCGGCAGTCCGTGCCGAAGGTCAGCACGTCGAACGCCGACGGCTGCCCGACGAGCTCCTCCCCGTCCTCGCTCGCGAGGAAGTGCGCGACCGGGCCGCCGCCGGTGAAGGTGCCGACCTGGATCCGGTTGTCCTCGATGTCCGAGGTGTGCATGTGGCCGTTGAGCAGCACGCCCCCGTCGACGCCCTCGAGCGCCCAGGGCTCGTGGCTCACGACGACGTCGGGGACCGGCCGGTCGGCGAACGCCTGCTGGAAGGCCTCCCGCGCGGGCTCCTGCGCGACCCTGGACCCCGTGCCCGGGTCCCCGAACCAGCGCGGGTCGTTGAACCCGGCGATCGTCAGGCCGCCGACGTCGAGCTGCTGGTAGTCGCCCTCGCCGTCCTGGAGCAGGAGGACGTTCGGGACCTCCGCCATCCGGTCGAGCAGGGCCGTGTCGGTCGAGGACGTCGCGTCGTGGTTGCCCTTGACGAAGACGTACGGCACGCCGAGGGACTCGATGCCCGCGAAGAGGTCGGAGGCCTGCGCCTCCTGGACGGTGCCGAAGTTCACGAGGTCCCCGCTGTCGACGACGAGGTCGATGCTCTGGTCCTCGACGACGGTCCGCATGAGCGGGTACTGGTTCGCCCCGTGGATGTCGCTCACGAAGAGCACCCTGAGGGCGGGGTCGGGCTCGAGGGAGTCGCCCGCGTACCGCTGCTGGAGCGCCGTCGAGAGCGCGAGGACGTTGCGCAGGTACGGCGCGACCTGGGTGGCCCGGGTCTCGACGTCGTCGAGCAGCCCCTGGTTCTGCTGGAGCGTGCCGAGCACCTCGGTCGCCGTGAACGTGCCCTGCCGCCCCGGCTGGTACGTCGTGTAGAGGGCGGCCGAGGTGCCGATCGTCGCCGCGAGCCAGGCACCGGCCGAGGCCGTGACGAGCCACCGGGGCGGGCGGCGTCGGCGGGCGAGCGTCCACGCCCCGAGGACGAGCCCGAGGACGACGACCCCCCCGAGGGCGAACCGGCCGAGCACCTTGGCGGCGGCGTCCCGGATCGCCTCGTCGAGCTCCGCCGGCCCGGGCCGCAGCGCGGACAGCCCGGCCTGGGGGCGGGAGAGCACGTCGGAGATGCTCGCCTTGACCTGGGGCACCGCCCGCACGCCCGGCGCGATCCCGGTGAAGGACAGCTCGACGTTCCCGAAGGTCGTCTCGGCGACGATCTGCCCGGCACGGCGCGGGTCGCCGTCGAGGGTGACCGCCGCCTGGTAGTTGCGGGTCTCGGCCATGACGGGGGAGACGGTCGTCGCCGCGACGCCCGCGACGACGCACGCGGCGGCGAGGAGCACCCCGGCGAGCACGTGCGTCACCCGCGCGGACCCGATGCGGTGCCCCGCCGCCCACCACACCGAGACCGCGGTGAGCAGCGGCCAGACGACGACGAGGGCGGCGACGACGCGTTCGTGCAGCCCGAAGCCACCGAGGGGCAGGAGCAGGGAGGCGACGGCGAGGGTGAGGACCCCGGCGCCGACGCGGGCCGGGACCGGTCGCAGCAGGCGTCCGGGACCGGAGCGGGCCGCGAGCGCCGGCCACAGCGCGAGGAGGAGGAAGGAGGCGGCCGCGACGACGTGGTGGGCGGTCGAGGACCCCCCGCGCGAGGGCAGCGGCAGGAGGGCGACGAGGACGGTCGCGACCCCGCCGGCGGCGAGGACGGCCCGGCCGGTCCACCGGGCGGAGCCGAGCGCCCACGCCGTGACGCAATGGGCGAGGCCGGTGACGACGAGCGCCGAGGTCATGACCCAGCGGTGCGGGGTCGACAGGCTCGCGAGCGCGCTGATCGACTCCACCCGGGGGTCGAACCCGGTCCCGACGAGCTTCTGCGCCCACGTCCACCCGCCGACGAGCGACACGGCCGCGACGGTCGCGCTGACGACCGCGGTCCTCAGGGCACCCGGGGGACGAGCCATGTCGTCCACGATAGGCGGCCCTCCCTAGGGTGGACCGCATGCCACCCGAGCCCGCCGCGTCACCCCCCTCAGACCCGTGGGAGGACCCGTTCGCGCGCCCGTTCGCAGGGGTCCTGCTCGACATGGACGGCACCCTGATCGACTCGATCGCGGCGGTCGAGCGCTCGTGGGGACGCGGGTGCGAGGAGTACGACGTCGACCCGGCGCGCCTCATCGGCTTCCACGGGGTGACGGCCCGCGGCATCGTCGCGCGGCTGCTGCCGGAGGACCGGCTGGACGAGGCGTTCGCGCGGATCCGTGAGATCGAGCGGACCGACGTCGACGACATCGTCGTCCTGCCGGGCGCCCTCGACCTGCTCGCCGGGCTGAGCGCGGCCGGGGTGCCGACGGCCATCGTCACGTCCTCGACGGACGACCTCGCCGAGGCCCGCCTCACCGCCACCGACCTCCCGCGGCCGACCGTCGTCGTCACGGCGTCCGACGTGACGCGGGGCAAGCCGCACCCGGACCCGTGGCTGCTCGGTGCGCGGCGGCTCGGGGTGGACCCCGGGGAGTGCCTCGTCGTCGAGGACGCGGTCGCCGGGCTGCAGGCCGCACGGGCGGCCCGCTGCCGTGGGCTCGTCGGGCTCACCTCGACGATGACGGCGGAGGAGGTCGGGGCCGAGGCGGACCTCGTCCTGCCCGACCTCACGGCCCTGCGGTGGCGGACCTCAGCCGTGGAGCGCTCGGTACGCGTCGACCGCCCCGGGGTGCAGCGGCACGGGTGAGGTCTGGATCATCGTCGCGGGCGTGAGGTACTGCAGGCCGCGGACGTAGTCGGGCAGGAGCACGGCGGCCCGCCGGGCGAGGACGTCGACGACGGGTGCGACGAGGTCGTCGGCGAGACCGGCCCGCGCCAGCAGCAGGTTCGGCACCCCGACGGTGCGGGCCGCGTCCCCCTGGGCGGGGGCGTACCCGACGGGCGGGACCCGTCGCGGGGCGTAGGGGAAGCCGGACGAGGTGGCGAGCCGCTCGACGTGGTCGGCGAGGTCGAGCATCCGCAGCGGGGTCGCCTCGTCGGCGGCCGAGACGGCCGGGGTCGGGATGCCGCCGGACCACAGCACGGCGTCGACGTCCCGGCGGCGCAGCTGGTCCAGCGCCGTCGCGAGCCCTGCGTACGTCACCCGCACCCGCTCCGCGCCGTCGCCGACGGGCAGGTCGGCGGACCGCAGCAGGGAGGCCCCGGTGACGGCCGCGCCGGACCCCGCGGCCCCGAGCGAGACGGTCCGGCCGCGCAGGTCCTCGAGCCGGCGCACCGGCCCGTCGGCCCGCACGACGAGCTGGAGGTAGTTCTCGTAGACGCGCGCGACGGCCGTGACGCCGTCCGGTGGCGGGTCGCCGAGGGTGTCCGCGAGGGCGAGCCCGAGGTCGGCCCGCCCCGCCCGCAGCCGCTCGACGTTGTCGACGCTGCCCTCGGTGCGCGCGACCTCGACGGCGATCCCGGTGCTCGCCGTCACCCGGTCGGCGAGCAGGCGGGCGAAGGCGATGTAGATGCCCCGCTCGTCGCCCGCCGCGACGACGAGCCGGCGGGGACGGTCGTCCGCGCAGCCGGTGAGCGCGGCCAGCGTGCCGACCCCCGCGGCGCCCGCG
Organism: Phycicoccus avicenniae; assembly: GCF_018139485.1. Taxonomy (GTDB): domain Bacteria; phylum Actinomycetota; class Actinomycetes; order Actinomycetales; family Dermatophilaceae; genus Phycicoccus; species Phycicoccus avicenniae. Next base: position 30,774 of record NZ_JAGSNF010000023.1, on the reverse strand, counting down.
AGGCCGCGGAGGACGTCGCGTCGGCCGGCGCCGGGCGTGGCCCGCCCGCTCACCGGCCGACCTCGCGGGAGGCCGTGCCGTGGGCCGTTCCGTGGGCGGGCCGGGGGTCGAGCGGGCCGAGGTCGGCGACCGCCTCGGTGCCGCCGTGCGGACCTGGCCGCAGCACGACCGAGCCGCCCCGCGCGCGGAGCACCTCGTCGGCGATGGCGAGGCCGAGCCCGCTGCCGCCGACCGCGCCGGGCCGGCGCGGCCCGCTCCAGAACCGGTCCCACGCGCCGTCGGGGACCCCCGGCCCGTCGTCGCGGACGGTGAGGACGACGTGCCCCCCGACGTCGCCGCCGCTCACCGTCACCGTCGTGCCCGTCCCGGTGTGCCGGACGGCGTTGTCGAGGAGGACGTCGAGCACCTGGGCGACGTCCCCGGGGGCCTCGACCGCGACGTCCTCGACCGGCCCGGCGACGAGCCCGACACCCTCGGCGGCGCCGAGCGGCTCCCACGCCTCGATGCGGTCGGCGACGACCTCCCCGAGACCGGCGGGCTCGCCCCTGCCGGGCCCGCCCGCGCGTCGGGCGGCCGCCGCCTCCTGTGCCCGGGCGAGGGCGAGCAGCCGGTCGAGGAGGCTCTCCAGCCGCTCGAGCTCGCGGGTGAGCGCGGCGTGCGTCCGGGCGCCGGAGGGGGCGACGGACCCCCCGAGCGCGTCGGCCCGCAGCCGGAGGGCCGCGAGCGGGTTACGCAGCTGGTGCGAGGCGTCCGCGACGAGGCGACGCTGGTCGTCGAGCGAGCGCTGCACGGCGTCGGCCATCCGGTTGAACTCGGTGACGAGCTCGCGCAGCTCGGCCGGACCCTCCGCGAGCACCCCGCCCCCGCGGTCGCCGTGCGCCATCGCCCGGGCGGAGTCCTCGAGCGCGTGGACCGGGCGCATCGCCCAGCGGGCGACCCACCGGGTGAGGAGCAGCGCGAGGACGCCGAGCCCGGCGGCCCCGGCGAGGATGACCGCCCAGGCGAGCCCGACCCACCGCGCGGCGGACGAGGTGTCGACCCGGGTCACGGCGGCGCCCACGACCTCGCCGTCCGCCGTGGCCGTCGCAGCGGCGACGGGGTCCTCGCTCGTCCAGGGCAGCACCCGCGGCAACGGCCGGGAGGCGTCGTCGACGAGCGCGAGGCGGACGGCGTCGGCGACGGCGGGGTCGTCGGTCCCGATGGGGCCGGCGGTCCCGGTGGGACGTCCCTGTCCGTCGACGACGAGGACCGGCTCGCCGTGCACCGCGTGGTAGCGCGCGGCGGAGGGCGCGGCGGCCGGGCCGGCCGCGACCTCGGCGAGGGCGGTGAGCTGGCGCTGACGCTCCAGGGCGAGGTCGCCGGTGCGTCGGTCGGCGAGGGCCAGGGCGAGGGGGAGGGCGAGGCTGCCGACGGCGAGGACGAGGAGCGCGGCGACGACGAGCCGGACCCGGCGCTCCATCAGGTCTCCAGGCGGTAGCCGAACCCGCGCACCGTCGTCAGCGGCAGGTCGGGCCCGAGCTTGTGGCGCAGCGAGGCGACGATGAAGTCGAGCGACCGCGACCGCCCCGGGTCCGGTCCGCCCCAGACCCGCAGGTGGACCGTCTCGCGGCTGACCGCTTCCCCCGGACGTTCGGCCACGCAGAGGAGCACCTCGAGCTCGGTGGCCGTGAGGTCGACCGGGGTGCCGTCGCGCACGGCGGTGCGGGCGGCGACGTCGAGGCGCAGTCCGCCCCAGGTGAGGACGCCGGGAGCCGCGCCCGGCGTCGGCGCCGCGACCCGGGCCCGCCGTGCGAGGGCCTGGACCCGGGCGACGAGGACGGGGGCGCGGACCGGCTTGACGAGGTAGTCGTCGGCCCCGGCGCGCAGGCCGAGCACGTGGGCGCCGTCACCGTCGCGCGCGGTGAGGACGAGGACCGGGACCTCGCTCGCCCGGCGCAGGGTGCGCAGGAAGTCCAGACCGTCCATGTCGGGCAGGCCGAGGTCGAGGAGGACGAGGTCGGCGTCGCGGACCGCGCGCAGCCCGTCGTCCCCGCGGGCGCAGCGGCGGCAGTCCCAGCCGGCGTCGGTGAGGGTGTCGACGAGGGCCTCGGCCACCCCGTCGTCGTCCTCCACGACGATGATCCGCATGGGGTCAGGATAGGAGCGGCCGCGCCGGGGCCCACACGGCGCGACCGCTCCCGGTCCGGGTCAGCCGCCGAAGGCGCGCTGGACGGCACCGACGAACTCGTTGGCGCCGAGGACGAGGAAGGCGACCGCGCAGAGCCCGAGCAGGACGTTGGTCACCGGCTTGTTGCGCCACCGCTGCGGGACGCGGTCGCTGTTGAGGATCCACAGCAGCGTCACGGCGAGGAACGGCATGAAGAGGGCTCCGAGGACGCCGTACGCGAGGATGAGGTAGACCGGCCGGCCGAGGAGCATGAGGACGACCGGCGGGAAGGTCAGCCACAGGATGTACGCCTTGTAGTAACGACCCCCGGCGAGGCGGTCGGCGTGGTCGGGGGCGAGGCCGCGGACCCCGCCGGCGAAGTCGGCGAACATCAGGCTCACGCCGTTCCACACGCCGACGAGCGAGCTCATCGCGGCGGCCCAGAAGCCGACGACGAAGACGGTGCCGGCGGCCTGCCCGTAGCGCTCGGCGAGGACGTCGCCGATCTGGACGAGGCCCTCGTCGCCGCTCTCGACGGCGATGCCGGCGGAGTACAGCAGCTCCGCGCCGACGACGAGGGTGGCGATGACGAAGAGCCCGGTGACGACGTACGCGGTGGCGTTGTCGAGGCGCATGACCCTCATCGCGGCCGGGCTGCGCCACCCCTTCTCCCGGACCCAGTACCCGTAGGCCGCGAGGGTGATCGTGCCGCCGACGCCGCCGGCGAGGCTCAGCACGTAGATCGTCGAGCCCTCGGGAAGGAGCGGGACGATGCCGGTGACGATCTCGCCGAGGTTGGGCGCGGTGAGGGCGGCGGCGAGGACCATCGTGACGAACATGAGGAGCACGAGCCCGCTGAGCACCCGCTCGAAGGGCACGTAGCGGCCGGTCCACACGACGGCGAGACCGAGGACGGCGGACAGCACGCCCCAGGCCGTCACCCCCATGACGGGGAAGAGGCTGTAGAGGGCGAGCCCGGTGCCGGCCATCGCGGCCGCGCCGTAGACGAACCCCCAGACCACGATGTACGGACCGAAGTACCAGGTGGTCCACCGACCGAGGGACTGCCAGCCCTCGAAGATCGTGCGCCCGGTCGCGAGCGAGTACCGCCCGGCGCCCTCGACGAGGACGACCTTCATGACGCAGCCGAGGACGACGGCCCACAGCAGGGCGTAGCCGTAACGGCTGCCGGCGACCATCGTCGCGACGAGGTCGGCGGCGCCGACGCCCGTGGCGGCGACGATGAGCCCCGGTCCGACGAGCCGGAACCTCGGTTCGCTCGCGTCCGTCCCGTCGGACGTCGTCTCGCTCGCGCTCGTGGCCATCGCCGATCTCCTTCGATCCGTCGCCGCGTCGCTGCGGCGATCCCGTGCAGCATGGCGACGCGGCGCGGCGCGGCGCCAGGGCCGGGCCCCGTGGGGCGGGCGATCCTTACGTGATCCAAAGACTCGGCGGCGCCGGCCCTCCCGGGGGCGGTGCCGCAGTGCCTATCGTGGCGCCATGGATGCCGACGTCGTCGTCGTGGGGGCCGGGCTCGCCGGCCTCGTCGCCACCTGCGAGCTCGCCGAGGCGGGGCGGGCGGTCGTCCTGCTCGACCAGGAGTCCGAGGCGAACCTCGGTGGCCAGGCGTGGTGGTCCTTCGGCGGACTCTTCCTCGTCGACACCCCGGAGCAGCGCCGGCTCGGGGTGCGCGACTCGCTCGACCTCGCGTGGCAGGACTGGCAGGGCAGCGCCGGCTGGGACCGGCTGACCGCGGACGACGGCGCGCCGGGGGAGGACCACTGGGGCCGGGAGTGGGCGCGGTCCTACGTCGAGTGGGCCGCGGGGGAGAAGCGGTCGTGGCTGCGCGAGCGGGGGGTCTCCTTCTTCCCGGTCGTCGGGTGGGCCGAGCGCGGTGACGGCACGAGCGGCGGGCACGGCAACTCCGTCCCCCGCTTCCACATCCCGTGGGGCACGGGGACCGGCCTCGTCGACCCCTTCGAGCGGCGGCTGCGCGAGCACATGGCCGCCGGCCGAGTCGTGTACCGGCCGCGGCACCGGGTCGACGCCCTCGTGACGAGCGGTGGCGCGGTGACCGGGGTGCGGGGGTCGCGGCTGGTGCCGGACCCCGCGCCCCGCGGGGTGGCGAGCAGCCGTGAGGTCGAGGCCGAGTTCGAGCTCGGGGCGGCCGCCGTGCTCGTCGCGTCCGGCGGGATCGGCGGGGACCACGACCTGGTCCGCCGGGCCTGGCCGGAGCGGCTCGGCAGCGCACCGGACACGATGCTCACGGGCGTCCCCGCCTACGTCGACGGCCGCATGCTCGGCATCTCCGAGGACGCCGGGGCCCGGGTGGTCAACCGGGACCGGATGTGGCACTACGTCGAGGGTGTCCGCAACTGGGACCCGGTGTGGCCGGGGCACGCGATCCGGATCCTGCCCGGCCCGAGCGCCCTGTGGTTCGACGCCCACGGCGACCGCCTGCCGAGCCCGTTCCTCCCCGGCTTCGACACCCTCGGCACGCTCGGGCACCTCCGACGGACCGGTGCCGACCACTCGTGGTTCGTCCTCAACCGGTCGATGGCGGGCAAGGAGTTCGCGCTGTCCGGCTCGGAGCAGAACCCCGACCTCACCGGACGCCGGTACCGCGACGTCCTGCGCCGGCCGGTGACCCCCGTCCAGCCGCCGGTCCAGGCGTTCCTCGACCACGGGGAGGACTGGCTGACGGCGGACACGATCGGCGGGCTCGTCGGCCGGATGAACGACCTCGAGCCCGACTTCCCCCTCGACCCCGCCCACCTCGAGCGCCAGGTCGTCGAGCGCGACCGCCAGGTCGACAACCCCTTCACCAAGGACGCCCAGGTCGCCGCGATCCGGGTCGCCCGGGGCTACCGCGGCGACCGGCTCACGAAGCGGGCCTTCCCGCCCGGGCGGATCCTCGACCCGGCGCACGGGCCGCTCGTCGCGGTCCGGCTGCGGGTGCTGTCCCGCAAGTCCCTCGGCGGGCTGTGCACCGACCTGTCGGGCCGGGTCGTCGGCGCCGACGGGTCACCCGTCCCGGGGCTGTACGCGGCGGGGGAGGCCGCCGGGTTCGGCGGCGGCGGGGTGCACGGCTACCGGGCGCTCGAGGGCACCTTCGTCGGGGGCTGCCTCTTCACCGGGCGCCAGGCGGCGCGGGGGCTCTCGGCGGCGCTCTGACCCCGGTTGCCCGTCCCCGCGCGCACGAGGGCCCGCAGCGACGCCGTCGCGCACAGCGTCCACGTGCCGCAGAGCACCGCGAGGAGGACGCCGCCGAGGACGAGCAGCACCGGGGAGCCCGTCGCCCCGCCGAGGGCGTGCGCACCGAGGGAGAGGGTGCCGACCGGGAACGTGAGCGCCCACCAGCCGGGCCCGAAGGGCATCCGGCCGACGAACCCGCGCACCGTGACGACGACCGCCCAGCCCACGAGCGGGGCCCCGAGCCCGAGGACGACGAGCCCGTAGCCGACGGCGACGTCCCGGGCCGTGGCCGCGGCGTCCGACGCGAGCAGGCCCGACGCGGCTCCGGCGATCCCCTGGGCGGCGGCCGTGGACTGCCCGACGATGCCGAGCGGGATCCAGGTCGAGGCGGCCGCGGCGAGCGGGACGGGAGCGACCCGCCAGTGGTGGTGGTAGGCCCGCGCGAAGACGAGGAGCCCGAGGACGAGCGAGACGGCGAAGCAGGCCGACGTCACGAGGACCAGGAGGAACCGGCCGGCCGGCGCTCCGACGTCGGCCACGAGGCCGGCGCCCGTCGTGGCCGAGACCATCGGCGGGACGATCGGCAGGCCGTGGACGAGGGTCGGCGCGTGGTCGCGGGTCCTCAGCAGGACGGCACCGAAGCCGAAGGCGGTGCCGAGCCCGAGGAGCGTCCCGGCGGTCCACAGCACGCCGTCGACCACGACGGCGGCCGGCAGCGTCCCCGGCGCGGCGGCCGGCAGGACCGTCCGGGTCGCGGCGCCGACGGCGAGCAGGCCCATCGCGACGGTGCCCCAGAACGGCAGGACGGCGAGATCGGTCCACGTCCGCCGCAGGAGGCCCGGGTCGCCGGCGACGCGGACGGCGAAGGCGGCGGTGAGCCCCGCGAGGACCGCCCAGGCGAGCGCCAGCACCGCGACGGCGGCCGCGTGCAGCACCCCCCACGGGCCCCCGGCGTGCAGCTGGAGCAGCGTCGCGAGGATGCCGGTCCCCATGACGGCCGGGTACCAGGGCGGTCCGGCCGGGGGCAGCGTCGGGACGGGGTGGCTCACCCCTCGAGCGTGCGGCCTCGGGCGCCCGCGCGGTAGCCGGCCCGGCCCTGTCGGGTCACAGGATCCGGCTGTGACCCGCGGCGGCGACGAGGGCGACGAGGTCGTGGGCGGGCCCGGCGGGCGGGGTCGCCCCGCCGACCCACAGTGCGGTGAAGGTCCGTCGGGTGTCGATCCCGGTCGTCCGCACCTCGACGAGGGTCCCGACCCGGAGGGCGGCCGCGGCGGCGCGGCGGCTCACGACGCCGGGAGGACCGCCCCCGGCCACCGAGGCGAGCAGGGCCGCCGTCGTGTCGAGCTCGACCTCCGGCGGGGCGCCGGGGGTGCCCGCGGCGAGCAGCGCCTGCTCCCAGACCCGCCGGGTGCCCGAGCCCCGCTCCCGGACGGTGAGCGGGCGGCCCGCGAGGGTGGCCGGTCCGAGGGCCGCGCGACGGCCGGCCCACGGGTCCTCGGGGGAGGCGACGACGACGAGCTCGTCCTCGCCGACGTCGCGCGCCGAGAGGCCGCCGCGGTCGACCGGGCCCTCGACGAACCCGAGGTCGGCCCCGCCGTCCCGGACCGCCGCGGCGACGGCGTCGGAGTTGGCGGTGTGCAGGGCCAGGCGGCCGGGCAGCTCGCGGCGGGCGCGCACGAGCAACCCGGGGAGGACCGTCTCCGCGATCGTCAGCGAGGCCCACACCCGCAGCTCGCGGCTGCGGTCCTCGCGCAGGCTCTGCAGCGCCCCCTCGAGCGCGGTCACCTCCTCGAGCAGGCCCGTGGACCACTCGACGACGAGCCGGCCCGTGGGGGACAACCGCGCGCCGCGGGGGCTGCGGGCGAGCAGGCCGGCTCCGACGTCGCGCTCGAGGGCGCGCAGCCGCTCGGACGCCGACTGCTGGCTCATCCCGGCGGCCCGCCCGGCCGCCCCGATGCTCCCGAGCCGGGCCACGTCGGCGAGGAGCCGGAGCGAGACGACGTCGAGGTGCACGCCCTCACGGTAGGGCCGACGGCGGTCCGAGGAGCGGCGGGTGTCCCGTCTCGGTCGGTGGACCCCCCGTGCGAGCGTGTGGTTAGGTAAGGCTAACCTCAGTCACCGACACGACCGCTGCACCCGAGGAGGACCCTTGTCCGCCACCGCCACCCGCGTCCGCCACGACCTGCACGTCCGTCGTGCCGAGGTCTCCGTCGTCGAGGACCTCGGCCCTCGGCTGCGCCGACTCACCCTCGCGCTCGCTGCCGACGCCGCCGCGGTCCCCTTCGTCCCGCTCGCCGTCGGCGACCACGTCAAGCTGGCGCTGCCGCACCCCGTGACGGGCGACCTCGTCCTGCCCCGGCCGGGGACCGATGCCGAGCCGGGGGCGCCGCGACCGGTCCTGCGCGACTACACCGTCCGGGCCGTCCCGGACGAGCGGCACGTCGTCGTCGACGTCGTCCTGCACGGCGAGGGGGCCGCGAGCACCTGGGCCGCCGCCGCAGCGCCGGGGACCCCGGTCGGGGTGCTCGGGCCGCGCGGGTCCGTCGTCATGCCCGGCGACCGGGCCCGGTACCTCTGCCTCCTCGACGAGTCCGCCCTGCCCGTCGCGGCCCGGTGGCTCGAGGAGGCGCCCGCCGGGGCCCTCGTCGACGTCGCCGTCGAGGTCGAGGACCCCGCGACGGCCGCCGTCCCGCTGCCGGCCCGCGGGGACGCCCGGGTCACCTGGGTCGCCGGGACCGACGGCGCCGGGCTGGCCCGGCACCTCGCGGACCTCCGTCCCGGCCCCGACGACCTCGTGTGGGCGGCGGGCGAGGCGGGCTCGATGCTCGCCGTGCGTCGCGCCGCCAAGGACCTCGGGGTGGCCCCGGACGCCCTCGAGGTGCACGGCTACTGGCGCCACGGCGTCGCCGGCCGCGACCACCACGCGCCGCTCGAGTCCTGACCCGTCCCCACCCGACCCCCCGCGTCGCCCCGGCGACCGGACCCACCCACCGAAAGGCTCCCCCATGCCCACCACCCGTCCCCGCGTCCTACGACGCACCGCCCCCGCCGGCCTCCTCGCCGCGGCCGCCCTCGCCCTCGCGGGCTGCGGCGGCAGCGCGTCCGGGGGTGACGCCGCGTCCGCCGACACCGCGTCCGGTGACGGAGCCCCGACGACGGTGAGCGTCACCGACTCCCAGGACCGGACCGTCGAGGTCGCCACCGAGCCGGAGGTCGTCGTCGCGACCGACTGGAGCGTCATCCGCACCCTCGCCGACCTCGGCATCGAGGCGGACGCCGTCCCGACGCCGAACAGCACGCTCCCCGAGGACCTCGCGGTGTACGAGGGCGAGGAGGTCCCGAAGGTCGGGGACGTCTTCGAGCCGGACTACGAGGCGATCGCCGCGATGGAGCCCGACCTCGTGATCGTCGGCAGCCGCAGCGGCACCCCGGAGGTGGTCGCCGAGTTCGAGCGGTTCGCCCCCGCGGTCCTCGACATGTCGGTCCGCGCCACCGACCCCGCCGAGATCCTCGCCGAGACCCGGGAGCGGGTCGAGGCGCTCGGCGCCGTCTTCGGCATCGACGCGGAGGCGAGCGCGCTCATGGACGACGTGGAGGCCGAGGTCGCGGCGGTCCGCGAGGAGGTCCGGGCCACCGGGCGCACCGCCATGGTCGTGCAGGTGAGCGACGGCACCGTGAGCGCCTACGGCCCCGGGTCGCGCTTCGGCACCGTCTTCGCCGACTTCGGGTACGACCCGACGGACGCGCCGCTCGACGGCGACGGCGGCCACGGCGAGGAGATCAGCCAGGAGTTCTTCGTCGAGTACGACCCCGACGTCCTCTTCGTCCTCGACCGCGCCAAGGCCATCGGGCAGGACGCCACGCCGGCCCTCGACGTCCTCGAGGGCGGCCTCGCCGACTCGACGACGGCCGCGCAGGAGGACCGGGTCGTCGAGATCGACGGCTTCGCCTGGTACCTCGCGACGAGCGCCCCGGGCTCCTGGCTGCAGATGGCGGCGGACGTGCGGGGCTCGCTCTGACCGTCACCGCGCCCGCGCCCGCGGACCCCCGCACGTCGGGGGTCCGCGGGCGCCACCTGCTCCTCGGGCTCCTCGGCCTCCTCGTCGCGGCATGGCTGTCGATGGCGGTCGGCGTCGTCCGCATCCCGGTCGCGGACCTGCTGTCCCCGACCGCCGAGCAGTGGGAGGTCATCCGCGTCTCGCGGATCCCCCGGGTGCTCGCGATCCTGCTCGCCGGGGCGGCGCTGTCGGTCGCGGGGCTCGTCATGCAGCGGATCACCCAGAACTCGTTCGTCTCCCCGACGACGGCGGGGACGGTCGAGGCCGCCGTGCTCGGCATCCTCGTGGCGACGCTGCTCGTGCCCGCTGCCTCGCTCCTGGTGAAGATGGTCGTCGCGATCGCCACCTCGGTCGTCGCGACCGCCGGTTTCCTCCGGCTGCTGCGCGGGGTGCGGCACCGCGACCCGGTCGTCGTCGCGCTCGTCGGGATCATGTACGGCGGGGTCATCGGTGCCGTCACGGTGTTCGTCGCCTACCAGCGCGACCTGCTCCAGCTCCTCGACTTCTGGTCGACCGGGTCCTTCAGCGCCGCGACGGAGGGGCAGTACGAGCCGCTCTTCCTCGTCCTGGCCGTCGGCGCGGTCGGCTACGTCTACGCCGACCGGTTCACCGTCGTCGGCATGGGCCAGGAGTTCGCGACGAACCTCGGGGTCTCCTACCGCACGGTCCGGTCCGTCGGTCTCGTCGTCGTCTCCGTCATGGCCGCGACGGTCGTCGTCGTCGTCGGGGCGATCCCCTTCCTCGGGCTCATCGTCCCGAACGTCGTCTCGCTCGCCCTGGGCGACCACGTCGGGCGCACCCTGCCGGTCGTCGCCCTCGCCGGCGCCGGCTTCGTCCTCGCGTGCGACGTCGTCGGGCGGGTCGTCCGCTTCCCCTACGAGATCCCGGTGAGCACCGTCGCCGGAGTCCTCGGGGCCGGGGTCTTCCTGTGGCTCGTCCTGCGCACCGCGTCCGGGAAGGAGGCGCACGGATGAGCACCGTCCTCGACCCGTCCACCCCGCTCGACCCCGGCCCCGCCGTCGGCCCGTCGTCGTCCGAGCGGGCCCGGCGAACGAGGGTCCGCCGGGCACTGGTCGTCCTCGTCCTCGTGCTGCTCGTCGGCTGCGCGGCGCACCTGCTGTGGGACCTGCGGGGCTCGTGGGCGTACGCGCTGGACCTGCGCAGCCGGCAGCTCGGGGCGCTCGTCGTCGTCGGGGCGGCGGTCGGGGCGTCGAGCCTGGCGTTCCAGACCGTCGCCGGCAGCCGCATCCTCACCCCGGGCGTCATGGGGTTCGACACCCTCTACGTGCTCATCCAGACCGTGACGGTGTTCGCCTTCGGGGCCGGGGCGCTGCAGCTGTTCGGCGTCGTCGAGTCGTTCGTCCTCGACACGGCCCTGCTGACGGTCTTCGGGGTGCTGCTCTTCCGGTGGCTCTTCCGCCGGCACAGCCGCAACCTCTTCGTCCTCGTCCTCGTCGGGATCGTCCTCGGGTCGCTCTTCGCCTCGCTCAGCACGCTCGCGAGCCGGATGCTCAGCCCCGACGACTACCTCACCCTCCAGGCGGTGCTCTTCGCGAGCTTCACGACCGTCGACGTCCGGCTGCTCCTGGTCTGCGCGGCGACGTCGGCGGCGGGTCTCGCCGCGCTCGTCCCGCTGCTGCGGCGGCTCGACGTCGTCGACCTCGGCCGGGACGCCGCGGTGGCCCTCGGGGTCGACTACCGGCGCACGGTGACCCGGGTGCTCGTCGTCGTCACCCTCCTCGTCGCGACGTCGACGGCGCTCGTGGGGCCGATGCTCTTCCTCGGCCTGCTCGTCGCGAACCTCACCCGCCAGTTCCTGCCCACGCACACCCACGTCGTTCTCGTCCCGGCGGCGGCGGTCACCGGGGCGGCGACGACGGTCCTCGGCCAGGTCGTCGTCACCCACGTCCTCGACCTCGCCACCCCGCTGTCCGTCGTCGTCAACCTCGTCGGCGGGGTCTACTTCCTCGTCCTCCTCCTGCGATCGGTACGCCTGTGATCCACGTCGACCACGTCAGCCACGCCTACACCCCGTCCGGCCCGCCCGTCCTCGACGACGTCGCGCTCGACATCACCCGTGGTGCGGTGACGGCGCTCGTCGGACCGAACGGCGCGGGGAAGTCGACGCTGCTCGCGGCGGTCTCCCGGCTGCTCGGGCCCGACCACGGTCGGGTCGTCGTCGACGGGGTCGACGTGGCCCGGGCGCCCGACCGGGAGGTGGCGCGGGTCCTCGCCGTCCTGCGGCAGGACACCCGCCTGTCCGCGCGGCTCACCGTCGTCGACCTCGTCCGGTTCGGCCGCTTCCCGCACAGTGGGGGAAGGCTCACCACCGCCGACCACGAGGTCGTCGCCGCCTCGCTCGCGCACGTGGGGATGGCCGACCTGCGCGACCGCTACCTCGACGAGCTGTCCGGCGGCCAGCGGCAGCGCGCGTTCATCGCGATGGTGCTGGCGCAGGAGACGCCGTACGTCCTCCTCGACGAGCCGCTCAACAACCTCGACATGGAGCACGCGGCCTCGGTGATGCGGGTGCTGCGCACGGCCGCCGACGACCTCGGGCGGACGGTCGTCGTCGTCCTCCACGACGTCAACATGGCCGCGGCCTGGGCGGACGACGTCGTCGGCATGCGCGACGGGCGGGTCGTCGCGCGGGGGAGGCCCGCCGAGGTGCTGCGGACCGACGTGCTGCGGGAGGTCTTCGGGATCGAGATCCCCGTCGTCACCGTCGACGGGTCACCGGTGGCCCTGCACTGGCTGCCGCGCGCGGGGCGGCACCCGATGGGGGTGGGTCAGAGGTACTGACCGGTGCCCTCGGCGGGACCCGTGCCCGGGAGCGGGCCGCCCTGGCCGGGGTGCCCCGGCCGCTGGTGCCCCGGCCCGCCGTGGCCCTGGGCCGTGCCCGGGGGCAGCTGGCGCATCTGCTGCAGCTGCGCCTGCGCCGCCATCTGCTGCGCGACGAGCGCGGTCTGGATGCCGTGGAAGAGCCCCTCGAGCCAGCCGACGAGCTGGGCCTGCGCGATCCGCAGCTCCGCGTCGCTCGGGGCCTCCTCGCTGAACGGCAGGGCGATCCGCTCGAGCTCCTCGACGAGCTCGGGGGCGAGGCCGTCCTTGAGCTCGGCGAGCGACCGCTCGTGGACGTCGGCGAGGCGGGCGCGGCCCTGCTCGTCGAGCGGGGCGCTGCGGACCTCCTCGAGGAGCTGCTTGACCATCGAGCCGATCCGCATGACCTTCGCGGGTTGCTCGACGAGGTCGGCGGGGTTCGTCGGACGGGTCTCGTCGCCCTCGTCGGGGGCGGTGCGGGGTGCGACGCCCATGCCCTCGGGCGTCACGACGACGACCTTCTCGTCGTCGGTCGAGACTGCCGCCGGCACCTGTCGGCCCTGCTCGTCGTCGGTGTCGTCCTGCGGGCGCTTCGCCTCGTCGCTCATCCGCCCATCCTGCCCCCTCGTCCGGACAGCCGACCGTTGACATCGACAGTCGATATGCATATCGTTCCTCGACAACATATCGACGAACGACATGGAGGACCTCATGGTTCGGTCACGCGCGGCAGTCCGCAGCCTGTGGGAGCTGGACCGGTCGGACCGGGTGGCAGCCGCGGTCATCCTGACCGTCACCACCGTCATGACCGCGGCGACGCAGGTGATCGTGCCGCTGTGGCGGTGGGTGACCGGGCGCGGGATCGTCGTGGACTACGTCGGCCCGGTGGACGCCCCCCGCCTGGACGTCGCCGGCGTGGCCCACGACGCGGAGGGGACGGTCCGGGCCGTCGTCCCCGGTCCGAGCGCGTCGTTGTGGCTGCTCGACCTCGCACCGGGTGTCCTCGTGACGGTCTTCGTCGCGGTCGGCTGCTGGATGCTGTGGCGCACGACCGCGGACATCGTGGGGGGCGAGGCCTTCGGGACCCGCACCGTCGTCCGGCTGCGCGTCCTCGGGGTCCTCGTCGCCCTGGGCGTCCCCGTCCTCGGCGTGCTCCGCGGGGTCGCGGACCTGCAGGTCGTGGCCTCGCTCGACCTGCCGGAGCTCACCGGGGTCATCGACGTCCGCTGGGAGGCCCTCGTCGCCGGGTTCCTCGTCCTCGTGGTCGCCGAGGCGTTCCGCGCCGGGACGAGGATGCGCGAGGACCTCGAGGGGCTCGTCTGATGCCGGTCGACGAGCCGCACCGGGTGCACTGCCACCTCGACGAGCTGCTCGAGGCGCGGGGGATGACGCTCGCCGCGCTCGCCGAGGCCGTCGGGGTGACCGTCGTCAACCTCTCGGTCCTGAAGAACGACCGCGCCCGGGCCGTGCGGTTCAGCACCCTCACGGCGGTGTGCGACGTCCTCGACTGCCAGGTCGGTGACCTCCTCAGCGTCAGTCCGCCGCAGGCGTGACCCGACGCATGACCGGCTGGGCGAGGAGCGCGAGCAGCGCCGCGCAGACCCCCGCGGTCACGGTGACCGCGAACGCGCCCGGGTGGGCGTGCACGTCGGCGAGACGTCCTGCGACGGCGGACCCCAGGGCGTAGCCACCGCCGGTGACGGCCGCGAGCAGCGTCATCGCCGTTCCGACCCGGGCCCGCGGCACCGCACGCTCTCCGAGGACGAAGTTGCTGATCATGTACGGCGCGACGACGAACCCGAGGACGAGGACGACGCCGAAGAGGGCGGGGACGGAGTCGACGAGCAGCAGCGGCGCCGACAGCACCGCGAGGCCCGTGGCCGCAGCGAGGATGCGGCTCGGGACGCCGATCCGGTCGGGCAGGCCGGCGACGGCGAGCCCGGCGAGGACGGACCCGACGCCGAGGGTGGCGTGCACGATGCCTGCGAGGCCGGGCTGGCCCGCGGCCGTCGTGAGGACCGTGGTGCCGGTCTGCACCGACCCGAAGACGACCCCCATGAGGGCCTGGGCGGCGAGGAGGACGACGAACACCGGGGTGAGGACCCGCCCGACGGCGCTCGCGGTCGGCCGGTGCGCGTGGGTGAGCCGGGCCGACGGGTGGAGGGCGAAGGCGCTGCCGAACGTCATGAGGACGACCGCGGCGACGGTGACGGCAAGCGCCGGGTCGACGAGGACGACGAGCGCGCCGATGAGGGCCGGGCCGAGGACGAACGAGGCCTCGTCGGCGGCGCCCTCGTAGGAGAACGCCGTCTCGAGCAGGCGGCGCTGGTGGCTGCCGGTGTCCCGGGTCAGCGGCCGCCACCGCACCCGCGCGAGCGGGCCGACCTGGGGCATCGCGATCCCCGCGAGGCCCGCGGCGGCGATCACGAGCGGGGCCTCGGACTCCGCCCGCACGACGGCGACGAGGAGGAGCAGTCCCGCGCCGCCCACGAGGCTCTGGACGAGGACGACGGGGCGCTGGCCGACGCGGTCGGCGAGCGCGCCGGCGACCGGCGCCCCGATCCCGTTGGCGACGGCGATCGCCCCGGCCGCCGCCCCGCCGGTGCCGTAGGAGCCGGTGGCGCCGGCGACGAGGAGGAGGGTGCCCATCTGGCTCATGGCGAGCGGCAGGCGGCCGACGAAGGCGACGAGGACGTAGAGGGGGCCGGCGAGGTCGAGCAGGCGCCGGTAGCCGGCGAGGGGTGACACGGGGATGACGCTCCTGGGTCTGCCCGGGGTACGGGCGGTCCGGTGTGCGCCGTTCCCACCTCACACGGCGCACCGGGGACCCTGTGCTGCACCCAGTCTACCGCCGGTGCGCCGTGCGTCAGGACCGCTCAGGTCGTCCGGCGGGTGACCTGCGGGGCCTTGCGGATGCCGGCCGCCGCGAGCGCGGCCGCGACGACGGGCACGAGCACCCCGACGACGAGCAGCGAGACCCACGGGACGACGAGGATGCTGCCCTCGGTGCCGACGCCGCCCGGCGCGAGGGGGTCGTAGCCGCCGCTCGTGAGGGGCACGGAGATGGCGATGCCCGGCACGATGCCGATGGCCACCCCGAGGACGCATCCGACGACGGCGAGCGCGAACGCCTGGGCCGCGGCCATGACCCGCCTCGTCCCCCGGGTCGCGCCGAGGGCGGCGAGGGTCGCCTGGTCGGTCTGCTGCTCCGCGAGGGTGAGCGCGGTCGAGGTGAGCGTCACGACGAGGATCAGCAGGGCGAACACCCCGAGCAGGATGGCGACGACGACGCGGTCGCTGCGCTCGAAGCCGTTCTCCTGGCGGACGCCGACCTCGTCGCCGAGCCGTTCCTGCAGGGTCTCCACGGTCGACTCCGGCACCGGGTCGCCGTCGGGCGTGCGGACCGTCCAGCTCCCGGTGCGCAGCGGCCAGTCGCTCGAGACGGAGGACTCCGCCGGGACGAGCATCGTCGCCTGCAACGCCCTGCCGCTGGTGTCCTTCGTGAGTGGCAGCACGACGGCCGGGACCTCCTCGTCGGACGTCGTCTCCACGTCCGGGTCGATCGGCTCCGTGGCGGCCGGGTCGACGGCGTACGTCCCCTGCGCGACCCGCACCGGCTCCGACAGGTCACCGACGAGGACGACCGCTCCGGCCCGCACGGCCTCCGCGTCCGCGCCGGAGAGCTCCAGGCGGCGCACGAGCTCGTCGGCCGGGAGCACCGGCACCGCGCCGGATCCGAAGGACTCGGAGCCGGCGACGACGCACCCCTCGGTGTCCGGTCCGGCCGAGATCCAGCCGAGGGTCTCCTCGACCGTGCACCCCTCGGGGACGACGCTCACGAACGCGACGCGGTACGAGTCCTGTGGCGGTTCGAAGGAGAACCGTCCGGGGTCCCCGGCGAAGGTCTCGTTCGGGGTGACGAGCACGTCGGGGCCGGCGGCGGAGGCGACGGTCTCGGTCGTCAGCGTGTCGTCCCCCCACGAGTCGACGAGCACCTCGCCCGGGACGGTCGAGGGCAGGTACTGCCGCGCGGCCTGCTCGGTGTCGCTCGCGAGGCCGGTGAGCCCGAAGGTGAGCCCGGCGACCGCTGCGAGGATCGCCGCGACCGACGGCGCGCTGCGAGCACGGTGCCGGGCGAGGTCGCGGGTCGCCATCCGCAGCGACGTCGGCAGCCGGCCGCCGAGCCGGCCGACCCCCGCGAGGACCATCGGGACGAGGAGGAGGGAGCCGACGACGAGGACGACCGCGCCGACGACGACGAGGTACTCGGTCGAGTAGCCGACCCACGGCTGGACGACCGAGGCCAGGGCGGGCGGCAGCGCGTTCGTGCCGGCGAGGGTGAGCAGCCCTCCCACCGTCGTGGTGACGACGCCGACGGCGAGGACGAGCAGGCTCGGACGCGGCGAGACCGACTGTCCGCGCATGACGCCGACGATGTCGAGCCGGCCGAGGCGACGGGCGGGGACGAGGGCGGCGACGACCGTCGATGCCACGGCGCACAGGAGCACCCCGCCGAGCATGAGCGGGCGCACGTCGAACGGTCCGGTGAAGGAGAACGGGCTGCGAGCCCGGGCGAACACCACGATGCCGTAGGCGGCCGCGACCCCGAGCCCGACCGCGACGACGGCGGAGAGCGCGCCGAGGACCAGCGCCTGGGCCAGCACCGTCCGGCGCAGGGCCGCGGTGGGGGCGCCGTTGCTCGCGGTGAGGGCGAGGGTACGGCGCTGCCGGGAGGCGTTGACGGCGAACGCCGGCCCGACGAGGAGCGTCGTCGTCACGAGGAGCATCGCCCCGGCGAGGCCCACGTACATCGCCGTGCGGTTGCCGTTCGCGACGATCTGGTCGCGCACCTCCGGTGCGAGCTCGGCCTCGCCGGGTGGGTCGGCGAGCACCGCGGCGGAGGTCACCTGGAAGCCGTACTCGTTGAGGGCGCGTACGTCCTCCCACAGGACGGGCATGCTCCCGGTGACGATCCACCGGCCCCCTGCGGCCCGCTCCCCGACCGGGGCCGCGGTGACGAGCCCCGGCCGGTCCCAGCGGGTGGCGGCGTCCGCGGTGCCGACGACCTCGACGGTCCGTTCCGTGCCCTCGAAGCTCCCGACGAAGGTGCCGCTCGTCGGCAGGCCTCGTCGCTCGCCCTCGGGGGTGACGAGCGCCTCGACGGGCCCGTCGGACGCCGGCGCCTCGGGCCAGCGGCCGGTCGTGAGGGTCAGCTTCTCGCCGAGGCCGGCGCGGCCGTCGAGGGCCAGGGTCGAGAACGACCGTCGACGCCCGTCGAGGGTGACACGGACGCTCTCGCCGGACTCGGCGACCACCGGCCGGCCGAGGAGGTCGGCGACCGCGGCCGCGTTGACGTCGGCGCCCGCCTCGGCGTCGTAGCCCGGGACGGGGGTCGCGGCGTCGTCGCCCCCGGCGAGCCCCTCGCTCGGGGTCGGCCCCTGGGCGAGGGGGAACGGCTCGGGACCCTCGAGGACCGCCTGGCCCGACCCCATGAGGGAGGGGATCTGCTCGACGCCGGAGACGTCCTCGGTGTAGGCGAGCGTGACGACGGCCGACAGCAGGAGCGTCGGCAGCAGGACCATGACGACGACGAGCGCGCTGCGGCCGCGGTAGCGCCGCACGTCGCGTCGGGCCATCCGCATCGCGACCGCCCAGCTCGAGCGCCACCGGGCGAACCGGGAGGCGTCCGCGGGCTCGTCGTCGGTGCCCGGTCCGGGGGCGAGGTCCGGGCGCGGGGAGGTGAGGGTGCTCATCACACGGTGCCGGAGGCGAGGAGGTCCTCGGCGCGGTCGGGGCCGCCCGTCGAGTCGACGACCTTCCCGTCGCGGAGGAAGACGACCCGGTCGGCCCACGCGGCGTGACGGGCCTCGTGCGTGACGAGGAGCCCGGCGACCCCGTCGTCGCAACGCTCGCGCAGGACGCGGAGCACCTCCTCGCCGGTGTGGCTGTCGAGGGCGCCGGTCGGCTCGTCGGCGAGGACGAACCGGCGGGTGCCGACGAGGGCGCGGGCGATCGCCACCCGCTGCTGCTGGCCGCCCGACATCTGGTCGGGGTATCGGTCCGAGAGGTCCATCAGCCCCATGAGGTCGAGGGTGTGCCGTGCGGCCCGGCGGGCGAGCCGGGCGCGGGTGCCGTCGAGCTCGAGCGGCAGCGCGACGTTCTCGGCGGCGGTGAGGCTCGGGATGAGGTTGTAGTCCTGGAAGACGAACCCCATCCGGCGGCGGCGCAGCTTCGCGAGGGCGCGGGCGTCGAGGGTCGTGAGGTCCTGGTCGCCGATCGTCACCGACCCCGACGTCGGGCGGTCGAGGCCGCCCGCGACGTTGAGCAGGGTCGACTTGCCGGACCCGCTCGGGCCCATCACGGCGACGAGCTCGCCGGGGTGGATCTCGAGGCTCACGCCGTCGAGGGCGCGGACGGCGGTCGGGCCGTCGCCGTGGACGCGGACGACGTCGCGCAGGACGACGTGGGCGGTGGTGTCGGTCATCGGTTCCCCTCCAGGTGGGCCGACGCGGCGTCGGCGGTCGGTGTGGTGCGCTGCGGCGGCCCGGCCGGGGGGCGGGGGCGTCCGAGCGCGACGTGCCGGGCGAGCGTGGACTCGACGTGGTCGAGCCAGCGCGCCTCGGCCTCGGCGGCGAAGACGAGGTTCTCGAGGACGAGCAGCCAGGCGAGCCCCTGCTCCGCCGGCTGCCCGTCCCCGTCCGTGGTGCGCTCGCCCGACCCCTCCGCGCGGGCGAGTGCGTCCCGCTTGAGGCGGGTGAGGTCGCGCAGGTGACGCAGCGTCGACGTGCGCTGGTCCTGGACGACGGTGCGGACGTCGACGCCGGGCGCGGTGACCGCGAGGGCGAGCTTGATCGCGAGCTCGTCGCGCGGGGTGCTCGACCGGTCGACCGGTGTCGTCCACCACACGCCGAGCTCGGCGCGGCCGGGGTCGGTGAGGCGGTAGGGGATGCGGCCCTCGTCGTCGGCCTCGCCGGCCTGCTCGACGAGCCCGTCGCGGACGAGCCGGTCGAGCGTCGTGTAGACCTGCCCGACGTTGAGCGGCCACGTGCCGCCGGTCCGTGCCTCGAAGTCGGCCCGCAGGCGGGCGCCGTAGGAGTCGCCCTCGGCGAGGAGGGCCATGAGGCCGAGGCGGACGGACATCGTGGGCTCCTCTCCGAGGGGTGCATACCCGGTATGTCGGGTCTGTCGGGGAGATGTATACCGAGTATTACCGGCCGCCGTCAAGCATCTCCCCGGGCGAACGTGTCCCGTGTCCTCCATCGAGGCCTGACGGGGTGCAGACCTCTCCCTGACCTGTCGGTCTCGCCGGGATCTGCCGACCTCGTCGGCCCCTGCCGCCACGACGCCTCCCTTCGGCGGTATCGGCATGGGTCGGAGAGGTCTGCACCCGGTCGGCGGGATCGGCATGGGTCGGAGAGGTCTGCACCCGGTCGGCGGGATCGGACGCGGGCCGGTCCGTCCGGACGGGTGGTGGCGCGACGGACCGGCAGCGGTGAGGATGTCGGAGCGGGCGGTCGACGACGACCGGTCCGGACCCCACGACGGAGAGGTGTTCCGATGCTCGTCCCGATGACGGTGTCCGACTTCATCGACCGTGCCCGCACGGTCTACCCCGACCGGGTCGGGGTCGTCGACGAGCCGGACCAGCCGGCCGACCCGTGGGGCGACCTCACGTACGCCGAGGTCGCCGCGCTCGCCGAGCGGCAGGCCGCCCGCCTCGACGAGCTCGGGGTCGGGGTCGGCGAGCGGGTCGCGATCGTGTCGCACAACGCCGCCCGGATGCTCGTGTCCTTCTTCGGCGTCTGCGGCTCCGGGCGCGTCCTCGTCCCGGTGAACTTCCGGCTCAAGCCCGACGAGGTGCGCTACATCGTCGAGCACTCCGGCGCCCGCGTCCTGCTCGTCGACCCCGAGGTCGACGCCGCGCTCGCCGACGTCACCGCCGAGCACCGGTTCGTCCTCGGCGACGACGCCGCCGTCCTCGCGCCCGAGGGCAGCACCCCCCGCCCCTGGGAGCGCGACGAGAACGCGACCGCGACGATCAACTACACCTCCGGGACGACCGCCCGGCCCAAGGGCGTCCAGATCACCCACCGCAACATCTGGACCAACGCCCTGACCTTCGGCCTGCACGCCGGGGTGTCCGACCGCGACGTCTACCTCCACACCCTGCCGATGTTCCACGCCAACGGATGGGGGATGCCGTTCGTCGCGACCGGCCTCGGCGTCCGGCAGGTCGTCCTGCGCAAGGTCGACGGCGCCGAGATCCTGCGCCGGGTGCGCGACCAGGGCGTGACGTACATGTGCGCCGCGCCGGCCGTCGTCAACGCCGTCCTCGACGCCGCCCGCACGTGGGAGGGCGAGGTCCCCGGCCGCGACCGCGTGCGCATCATCGTCGCCGGGGCCCCGCCGCCGACGACGACCGTGGCGCGCGTCGAGTCCGAGCTCGGCTGGGAGTTCATCCAGATCTACGGGCTCACCGAGACCTCGCCGCTGCTCACGATCAACCGCACCCGCGAGGAGTGGGACGACCTGGGCACCGAGGAGCGCGCCGCGCGCCTCGTGCGCGCCGGGGTGCCGGCCCTCGGGGTCACCCTGTCGCTGTCGGAGGAGGACGAGGTGCTCGCGCGCTCCAACGTCGTCCTCGAGGGCTACTGGGACCAGCCGGAGGAGTCCGCCCGCTGCCTCGACGGCGGCTGGTTCCACACCGGCGACGGCGGGACGATCGAGGACGGCTACCTCACGATCAGCGACCGCAAGAAGGACGTCATCATCACCGGCGGCGAGAACGTGTCGTCGATCGAGGTCGAGGACGTCCTCTTCAGCCACCCGGCGGTCACCGAGGTCGCCGTCATCGGTGTCCCCGACGAGCGGTGGGGCGAGACGATCAAGGCGCTCGTCGTCCTCGCCGAGGGGGAGGACGTCGGGGAGGCCGACCTCATCGCCTGGTGCAAGGAGCGGGCCGCCGGCTACAAGGCGCCGACCTCGGTCGAGTTCCGCGACGAGCTCGCGCGGACCGCCACGGGCAAACTGCAGAAGTTCAAGCTGCGGGCGCCCTACTGGGAGGGCCGCGACCGACAGGTCAACTGAGCGCCCACGCCCCGAGCGCGAGGGCCGCCGGGACGGTCTGGACGAGGAGGATGCGCGGGCTCACCGTCGCCGCCCCGAAGACGCCCGCGACGAGGACGCAGCCGAGGCCGAAGACGCTGAACGCGGCCCGGTGCTCCTCCGGACCGAGCAGGCCGAGGACCAGCGCGGCGACGAGGAAGCCGTTGTACAGCCCCTGG
Organism: Phycicoccus avicenniae; assembly: GCF_018139485.1. Taxonomy (GTDB): domain Bacteria; phylum Actinomycetota; class Actinomycetes; order Actinomycetales; family Dermatophilaceae; genus Phycicoccus; species Phycicoccus avicenniae. The sequence goes on along the minus strand of NZ_JAGSNF010000023.1, from coordinate 9,271 downwards.
TTCGCCGCGAGCACCTTCGTCGCCGCCGCCTGCTCGCGCGACATCCGGAAGACCGCCCGGCCGCGCGGGGTGTCCCACAGCGCCGTCTCGAGGACGACGACGCCGACGTGGACGAGCGCCACGAGCGCGGTGAGGGCGAGGGCGACGGCCTGCATGGCGGATGTCTACCGCAGCGGGGCGGCCCGGCGGTAGGGACCGGCGGTGCCCGTCAGCCGACGGTGAGCAGGATCTTGCCGACGTGCCCGCTCGCCTCCATCTCGCGGTGCGCCTCGGCGGCGTCCGCGAGCGGGTGGCGCGACTGCACGACGGGCCGCACGACCCCGTCGGCGACGAGCGGCCACACGTGCTCGCGGACGGCCGCGACGATCGCCGCCTTCTCCGCCGCGGGCCGCGATCGCAGCGACGTCGCGACGACGGCGCCGCGCTTGGCGAGCAGGGCGCCGAGGTCGAGCTCGCCGGTGCGACCGCCCATCAGCCCGATGACGACGAGGCGCCCGTTCGTCGCGAGCAGGTCGACGTTGCGCCCGAGGTACTTCGCCCCGACGACGTCGAGGACGACGTCGGCGCCGTGGCCGTCGGTGGCCCCCCTGACGCGCTCGACGAAGTCCTCCTCGCGGTAGTTGACGAGGACGTCGGCGCCGAGGTCGCGGCAGGCGTCGAGCTTCGCGGCGCTCCCGGCGGTCGTCGCCACGGTCGCGCCGACGGCCTTCGCGAGCTGGATGGCCATCGTCCCGATCCCGGAGGACCCGCCGTGGACGAGGAAGACCTCGCCGGGCTGCAGGTTCGCGGTGAGGAAGACGTTGGACCACACGGTGCAGGCGACCTCGGGCAGACCGGCGGCGTCGACGAGCGGGACCCCGGCGGGCACCGGCAGCAGCTGCCCCACCGGCACCCGGACGTGCTCGGCGTAGCCGCCGCCGGCGAGGAGGGCGCACACCTCGTCGCCGACGGACCAGCCCTCGACCCCGTCGCCCAGCTCCGCGACGGTGCCGCTCACCTCGAGACCGGGGACCTCGGACTCGCCCTTCGGCGGCGGGTAGAACCCCTGGCGCTGCATCGAGTCGGCGCGGTTCACCCCGGCGGCGACGACCCGGACGAGCACCTCCCCCTCGCGCGGCCGGGGGGTCTCGACGTCGGAGAGCACGAGGGCCTCGGGGCCGCCCGGCTCGGGGATCGTGATGGCCTGCATACCTGCGAGGCTAGGCGTCGTCGTCGAGCGCGGCCAGGTCGGCGGGGGTGTCGACGTCCCGGCCCGCCCGGCCGGTGACCGCGACCCTGCGGTGCGGCAGGCCGAGGAGGCGGCGGGCGGGCACCCCTGCGGGGTCCTCGGGGGCGGCGGCGAGGAGGGCGGGGGTCCGGTAGGCCGCGAGCAGCGGGTTGGGCACCCCCTCGTCGTCGACGGCGACGACGGCGGCGACGTCCGGCGCGGCCCCGTCCAGCGCCGCGACGAGGTCGACGAGCGCAGGGGCGGCGTGCGGCATGTCCCCTGCGACGACGGCGAGGAGGTCGGTCCCGGCGGCTCCGGCACCGGTGAGCACGGCGGCGAGCGGACCCGCGCCCGCCGGTCTCTCCCGCGCCCACGTCACCGGGCGCGCGGTGTCCCGTCGGCCCCCGACGGCCACGACGGACCAATGCGCCGGCAGGGCCTGGAGCAGGTGGTCCAGGACGGTGCCGCCGCCCAGGGACGCTGCGAGCTTGTCCGCGCCGAACCGCGTCGAGCGGCCGCCGGCGAGGACGACGACGGTGACGGTGCCGGTGCCGGTGCCGGTGCTCATCGTCCGAGCGTAGGTGCCTGCCTCAGCCGTCCTCGGCCGCCGCGCGTAGGGGCCCGCACCGCAGGACGGGGTCCGGTCTCGGCTCGTCCGCGAGGCGGTACACCGGCATCCCGCCGCAGCCCGTCCCGATCTCGACGTACCGCTCCTCGAGCACCGGGCCGACGGTCCGCGGGGCGGGGGTCCCCGCCGTGTCCAGGTCGTAGGCGAGGACGAACCACGTCGGTGCGTCCGGCCCTCGCATGAGGTCCGCGAGCTCCTGCGCCGTCGGGTCGAGGACCCGACCCGGCACGCTCCACAGGTACGGGTAGGGCGAGGGCAGCCCCGACGCCAGCTGGACGTCGGCGGAGCCGCGGAACAGCGTCAGGGTGTCGCCGGGCTGCGAGGCGGCGCCGATCGAGGCGCCGAGCAGCACCCGGCTGGTCGGCCGCTGGGACTGCGGCCACGTCCGCAGGTCCCCGATGCCCGCCGCGACGGAGGAGGCCACGACGACGGTGACGAGGGCCGCCCCGACCCCGCGGTCGGTGCGGCGGGTCCGGTCCTCGGTGCCGGCGGCGAGCAGGACGGCGAGGGCCAGGGCCGCGGCCGGGTAGAGCGGGACGAGGTAGGTGACCCAGTAGCTGCCGCCGAGGAGCAGCCCGACCCCGTCGACGAGGACCATGACGACGAGGGCGACGGAGACCGGGGTGAGCACCCGGTGGCGCCGGACCGCGCGGAGCACGAACCACGCGAGGACGACGACGAGCCCGGAGGTGATCCCGACCTCCGCGAGCGTCGTCCCCCGGCGCAGGGCGGTGTACAGGCTCTGCGACGCGATGGTGTCGAGGGCGTCCGAGCGGACCCCGGCGACGGCGTACCAGAGGGCGCCCCACCGGACGCCGGCGACGCTCGCCCAGATCAGGGTCGCGACGACGTGCAGGGCGGCCCCGCCGACGAACGCCCCGAGCATGCGCAGCGTCGCGCCGGTCGCCAGGCCCCCTCGCAGGCGTGTGGCGAGGAGCAGGACGATCCCGAACACCACCGCGCCGACGAGGTTCTGCTTCAGTCCCGGGGGCAGGCCCGCGAGGACACCGGCGAGCGCGACGAGGGCGATCGACCCCGTCCGGACGGCCCGCAGCGACAGCCACACCGCGCCGGTGAGCAGGGGCAGCGAGAGCACCTCGCCCTTGGCGAGCACCGCGTCGACCGAGGAGTTCGAGGTCAGGGCCGCGGCGGCGAGGGCGCTCGGGACGACGACGGCCGCGACGACGCCGGGCGTCGCGCCCGGTCGCACCTGCCGGACGACCTCGAGCGCCGCGGCCGCCGTCGCGAGGACGAAGAGGACACATGCCGCGAGCGCCACCCAGCGGATCGCGGACGGGCCGCCGAGGGCGTCGGAGAGGCGGAAGACGGCGACGAGCAGCGGGGGCCGGTCGACCCAGTACTCGCCGTAGGGGTCGCTCGGCCGTGGGTCCCACGCGCGGGCGACGAGGGTGTAGCCGGACTCGTCCGGCCGCAGGCTCTGCCCGAGCGCCGGCACCCGACCGGCCGCGGCCAGGAGCGCGGCGAGCACGACACCGACCGCCGTGAGCGGCCCGGCCGCCGCGGGCCGGCCGCGCGCCGACCCGGAGGCCGCCGGGTTCGCGTCCGCGCGGTCCGGGGGCCCGGTCGACGAGGGCCCGGTGCCCGGATGGCCCGTGCTCTCAGGACCGGCGCCCGGAGGCCCGGTCGACGAGGGTCCGGTGCCCGGGGGCTCCCTGCTCGCAGGCCCGGTCCCCGAGGAGTCCGTGGGGCGGGGGTCCATCACACCTCCGTCGTGCTGGGTCTCCAGTGTGACGGCCCTACCCGGCGGGGTCGACCCTCACGCCCTCCGGACGGCGCGGACGACGACGTCGCGGACGTGGTGCCCGCCCCGGCCGCCGTCGATGACGCGGTCGCGGAGCTCCGGGCCGTGCACGGTCCACCCGTCGCCGAGCGCCGCCGCCACCTCGTCCGGCATCACGAGCGCCTCGTGGTCGAAGCGGGGGTCCGGCTCGTCCACCGGGTCGCCGTGCTCGTGGTCGCCGTGCCCGTGACCGTCGCCGACCATGTCGTGGTGGACGACGAGCAGCGTCCCGCCGGGAGCCACGAGCGAGACGAGCCGCGGCACCGGGTCGGTCTCCCGCGGCAGGACGGCGTAGAAGGCCGAGACGAGGTCGAAGCCGGCGCCCGGCAGGTCCAGGTCGGCGAGGACGCCGTGCCGCCAGTCGACGTCGACCCGCGCGTCGGCGCCCTGCCGCCGGGCGCGCCCCAGGGCGACGGTCGAGGGGTCGACGCCGGTGACGGCCCAGCCCCGCCGGGCGAGCCACACCGCGTCCGCGCCCTCCCCGCAGCCGACGTCGAGCGCCCGGCCCGGGGCGAGGTCGGCGACCTCGACGGTGAGCGCGTGGTTCGGCGCCCCGCTCCACACGTGGTCCTGCTCGGAGTACAGCTCGTCCCACAGCTCCTGGCTGCTCATGTCGGTCATGGCAGGAGTCTGCTGCCGCCCGTCGCTCGACGCCGCGTCCCGTTGCCGGACCGGCAAGCGGTGCCCGGGCCGCTCACCCGTCGAGGAACGTCCGCACGGCCGTGACGAACGCCGCCGGCGCGCCGAGGTGCACCTCGTGTCCGGTCCCCAGGGTCAGCGACCGGCCGTCGGGGACGAGGTCGACGAGCTCATGGACGTGCGACTCGTCGACGAAGCGCTCGGGACCGCCGGCGACGACCAGGACCGGGGGCCTGAGCCGTGCGAGGAGGTCCGGCCAGTCTGCAGCGGGGTCGTCGACCTCCGGGCGGACCTGCTCGACGACGCGCCAGTCGAAGCCGGGGTCCTCGTCCGGGCGCGCAGGCGCGGTCGGCGGGCGCGGGTGGAGCCGACCGACGTCCTCGAGGACGAGCCGACGGACGAGGTCGGGGCGGTCGTCGGCGAGGCGCAGGGCGACGAGCCCGCCCAGCGAGTGCCCGGCGAGGTCGACGGGACCGGCCACGAGGTGCGGCAGGACCTGCGCGAGGTCCTGGGCCATGAGGGCCACCGAGTACGTGCCGGGCCGGTCGCTGCGTCCGTGTCCACGCAGGTCGACGGCGTGGACGGTGCGGTCCGTCCCCAGTCCCACGGCGACCTCGTCCCAGGTCGTCGCGTCGGATCCCGTCCCGTGGACGAGGACGACGTCGGGCCCGGTCGGCGCGGCGCAGCGCAGTGTGAGGACCGACAGCACGGTCCGATCGCCGTCGACGCGGCGGCGCTCGGTCACCCGGCGACGGGGTCGGTGACGTCCGCGACGTCGGCGTCGAGCACGGCGACGAGGGCGTCGGCCCCGACCGTCGCCGCGACCCCGTGCGCCCCGGCCCCGACGGACACGGTGCGACCGGTGATCGTGGCATCGGCGAGGACCGGCAGCCGGCGCAGCGAGCCGAACGGGGTGATGGTGCCCCGCTCGTAGCCCGTGACCTCACGGGCGGTGTCGGCGTCTGGCATCGAGATGCGGTTGACGCCGAGGTGGGCCCGCAGCTTCGGCCAGGAGATCTCGCGGTCGCCGGGGACGAGGACGAAGAGATAGTCGTCCTCGGCGCGGCGGACGACGAGCGTCTTGACGATCCCGCCCGGCTCGACGCCGCGGGCCGCGGCGGCCTCCGCGAGCGAGCGGACGCGACCGTGCTCGGTGATCTCGTAGGCCAGCCCCGACGTCGCGACCGCGGCCCGGGCGCGGGCGGCGGCCTCCGCGGCCGGGTCGCCCGGTGCGGCCTCGCTCACGAGATCGGCTCGACCTTGATCTCCTTCGGCAGGTGGCCCGAGGAGTTGCGGTAGTACGACGCGGCCTTGCGCTCGGTGAGGGTGCGGGCGGCGCCGACCGCGAGACCCATGATCGCCGCGTAGGCGAGGGCCTTGACGACGGGGGCGTCGGGGTTCTTCGGGTTGATCTCGTCCTGGCCGGCCTTGGCCCATACGGCGTTGACGGCCTTCGTGGCGAGGATGCCGGCGAGGATCGGTCCCCCGGTGCCGAGGAGTTTCCAAGCGAGGGTGCCCATGGGCGCGTCCTTCCGTGGCTCGCGGAGGTGGTCGGACGGGCGCGGCGGCCCGTCCTGGCCACTGTATCCCCGAGCGCGTTATGGTGGCGGGGTCCACCGACAGGGGAGCGCCACCCGGCGCTGAGAGTGCGGTCCGCCGCAGACCCTTGAACCTGATCCGGTTAGCACCGGCGATAGGGAGTCGTGCAACTGCCATGTCTGCACCCACGCGTCCGTCCACCACGTCCGACGTCACCGCCCGCCGCGGGTCGATCACCGCGACCCGCCCGCTCATGGGGTGGCGCACCGTCGACATCCTCACCGTCACCTTCCTCGGGGCGGCCCTCGGGGTCGCCTTCTGGGGCTGGGGCATCGTCTACAACGGGCCGATCACCGCGCTGAAGATCGGCTACGCCCCGCTCATGGGGCTCTTCGTCGGCACCTGGTTCCTCGCCGGCGTCATCGGCGGGCTCGTCGTCCGCCGCCCGGGCGCCGCCCTGCTGTGCGAGGTGGTCGCCGCGCTCGTGTCGATGGTCCCCGGGACGGAGTGGGGCGCGACCGTCCTCGTCTCCGGCATCCTCCAGGGCCTCGGCGCCGAGATCGCCTTCGCGATCTTCGGCTACCGGTTCTTCGGCATCGGCGCCGCCGCGCTCGCCGGGGCGCTCTCCGCGCCGCTGGAGTGGCTCTTCGAGACCGTCAGCTTCCCCGCCTCGTGGGCCGACGTCCCGGTCCTGTCCGTCCTCGCGAACGGCGGCGGCTGGTACGCCGAGTGGGTCCTGCGCGACAAGCTCGTCTACCTCGCGGCGATGGGGGTCTCCGGCGTCGTGCTCGCCGGGGTCGTCGCCTGGCTGCTCACCCGGGCGCTCGCCCGGGCGGGCGCGCTGTCGGCGTTCCCCGCCGGCCAGGAGCACCGGGAGACCCGGGCTGTCTGAGCCGGCGGTGTCCGCCGTCCGCGGGCGGGTCGAGGTCGACCGGCTCACCTGGCGCCCCTACGGGCGGCGCGAGCCGGTGCTGCGCGAGGTCTCGCTCACGGTCCGCCCCGGCGAGCGGGTCCTGCTCGTCGGCCCGTCCGGGTCCGGCAAGTCCACCCTGCTGCGTGCGCTCACCGGGCTCCTCGGCACGGTCGAGGCGGGGGAGCTCGGCGGGGCGGTGACGCTCGACGGCGACGACCCGGGCACCCGGCCGGGAGCCGTCGGCCTCGTCCTCCAGGAGCCGGGCGCCGGGGTCGTCGCGGCGACCGTGGGCCGGGACGTCGCCTTCGGGCTCGAGAACGTCGGGACGGCCCGCGAGGCGATGCCGCCGGTCGTCACCGGGGCCCTGGCCGCCGTCGGCCTCGGCCACCTCGACCTCGACACCCCGACCTCGGCGCTGTCCGGCGGGCAGACCCAGCGGCTCGCCCTCGCCGGGACGCTCGCGCTCGACCCGTCCCTCGTCCTGCTCGACGAGCCGACGGCCATGCTCGACCCGGAGTGCGCCGCGGAGGTGCGCTCGGCCGTCGCCGGCCTCGCCCGCGACGGTGAGCGGACCCTCGTCGTCGTCGAGCACGTCCTCGAGCCGTGGGTCGACCTCGTCGAGCGTCTCGTCGTGCTCTCGGACGACGGCCGCGTCGTCGCCGACGGGCCGGTGGGCGAGGTCCTCGCGCTCGAACGGGATCGCCTGCTCGCGATGGGCATCTGGGTGCCGGGCGTGCCGCCGCCGGAGCCGACCCCGGTCGACCCCTCGCTCCTCGCGGTCGGTGCGGTGCCCGGGGCAGCGCTCACCGCGGACCCGTTCGCCGTCGACCGCACGACCCGGCTGCTCGACGGCACGGCGCGCACCCGGCGGGCGGCCGTCCTCGGCGACCCGCTGGCGGCGCACCCGGGGACCCTCACCGCCCTCGTCGGGGCGAGCGGGTCCGGGAAGTCGACGGTGCTCTCCGCGCTCGCGGGCTTCCTCGACGGCGAGCCCGAGGGGGCCGTCCGGGTCACGGGTCCCGAGGGCCCGGTGGCGCCCGGGGACCTCGGTGCCGCGGCCCTGGCCTCGGTCCTCGCGTGGGTCCCCCAGTGGGCCAGCTCGACGATCGTCACGGGGCGGGTCCTCGACGAGGTCCTCGTGACGTCGCGCTCGCTCGGCCACGACGGCCCCGACGTCGAGGACCGCGCCCGCCGGCTCCTCGAGGCGCTCGACCTCGGCCGTCTCACGGACGCCGACCCCCGGGAGCTGTCCGGGGGCGAGCAGCGACGGCTCGCGGTCGCCGCCGCCGTCCTCCACGGACCCGCGGTGCTGCTGGCCGACGAGCCCACCGTCGGGCAGGACCGCCACACCTGGGCGGCCCTCGTCGGTCTCGTCGCCGCCTACCGCGCGGCGGGCGGCGCGGTCGTCGCCGCGACGCACGACCCCGTCGTCGTCGCGCGTGCCGAGGTCGTGCACCGGACGGTGCCGCCGCCACCGCCGACCGAGCCGCCCCCCGCCCGGGTGCCGCTCGTCGCCCGCTGCGGGCCGCTCGCGCTCCTCGGCGGGGCCCTCCTCGGCGTCCCCGCGGGGGTGCTGTCGCCGCACTGGTCGACCTCGCTCGCCGTGCTCGCCGTGCAGGCGGTGCTCACCGTCGTCGGGCTGGCGGCGCCGGGCGCCGGGGACCGCCCGCCGGCGCGGCTGCGGCGGGTCGGGCTGCGGATGCTGCCCGGCCTGCTCGCCGCGGTGTCCGTCGCGTGGTCGACGTGGCTGCTCGCCGGTCAGGACGTCGACGCCGCCGCCACCGTCGCCCTCCGGGTGCTCGTCATCGTCCTGCCGTCCGCGGTGCTCGTCCCGTGGGTCGACCCCGACCGGCTCGGCGACCACCTGGGCCAGCGCCTCGGGCTGCCCGACCGCCCGGTCGTCGCCGTCGCGGCGGCGCTGCAGCGGGTGCACACCTTCGGTGCCGTGTGGAGCGAGATCGGCCGGGCAAGGCGGGTCCGGGGCCTCGGGGTCTCCTGGCGGCACCCGCGCTCGGTCGCCGCGTACCTCGGGGCCGCGACGATGGGCCTGCTCGTGCGGACGCTGCGGTCCGCCGCCGAGCTCGCCGTCGCGATGGACGCCCGCGGGTTCGCGACCGCCCAGCGACGGACGTGGTGGGCGCCGGCGCCATGGCGGGTCCGGGACACCGTCCTCGTGCTCGCCTCGACGATCCCGCTCGTCGTCGCCGTCACCGCCCGCTGACCGACGCGTCGTCGGCAGGTCGACCCGGTCGTCGCCCCCGTGCTTCGCCGAGCCGGGAGGTCCGTCGAGCCGGGAGGTCCGTCGAGCCGGAGGTCCGTCGAGCCGGAAGGTCGGTCGAGCCGGAAGGTCCGTCGAGCCGGAAGGTCGGTCGAGCTGGGAGGTCGGTCGAGATCGGGCAACACGCAGACGGATCGGCGGCGGATTCAATCGGTGAGTGCAACGGGGGGTTTCAGGCTACGTCGGCGAGGGCTTCGGCGGGGGTGTGCCAGCCGAGGGTCATCCGGGGGCGGTTGTTGAGGCCGTCGGCGACGGTGTCGAGGTCT
>NZ_JAGSNF010000022.1 GCF_018139485.1 Phycicoccus avicenniae | reverse complement strand
CAAAGGCACCGACCTGTCCAAGCACACCCAGGAAGACCTCGACACCGTCGCCGACGGCCTCAACAACCGCCCCCGGATGACCCTCGGCTGGCACACCCCCGCCGAAGCCCTCGCCGACGTAGCCTGACACCCCCGTTGCACTCACCGATTGAATCCGCCGGGTGCTCACCTGCGTGTTGCCCGATCTCGACGGGAACGAGGGCGGCCGTGTGGGCGACGGCGCCTGCCGGCCCGATGCTCTTGCTGACGGGCGTCAGGGTGACGGGCGCGAGGACGGCCGGAGGTCAGGGGCGCAGGATCGCCTCGGAGGCGCCGCCGCCGGCACCGGTCGACACCCCGTCGACGTCGGTGAAGGGGCGGTCGACGAGCGTTCCCTGTCGCTGCGGGTGCCGCTCGCCGACGACCCGGCCCTCGGGCCCGTCGCCGGTCTCGATCGGCAGCTCCAGCTCGAGGACGCCCTTGCCGACCCGCCCGTCCTCGGGCAGGGCGACCGGGTAGACGCCGCTGAAGCAGGCCGTGCACAGCCGGTCACGCGGCTGCCCGGAGGCCTCGACCATCCCGTCCTCGGAGATGTACCCGAGGCTGTCCGCACCGATCGAGTTGCACACCTCGTCGACGCCGAGCCCGGTGGCGATGAGCTCGGCCCGGGTCGCGAAGTCGATGCCGTAGAAGCACGGCCAGCGCACCGGCGGCGAGGAGATCCGCACGTGGACCTCGGCCGCGCCCGCCTCGCGGAGCATCCGCACGAGGGCGCGCTGGGTGTTGCCGCGGACGATCGAGTCGTCGACGACGACGAGCCGCCGACCGCGGATGACGTCGCGCAGCGGGTTGAGCTTGAGTCGGATGCCGAGCTGGCGGATCGTCTGCGACGGGGCGATGAAGGTGCGTCCCACGTAGGAGTTCTTCACCAGGCCCTGGCCGTAGGCGATACCGGACTCCTGCGCGTACCCGATGGCCGCGGGCGTCCCGGACTCCGGCACCGGCATGACGAGGTCGGCGTCGACCGGGTGCTCGCGGGCCAGCGCGCGACCCATCTCCACACGGGCCTCGTGGACGACCCTCCCGGAGATCGTCGTGTCCGGCCGCGCGAGGTAGACGTACTCGAAGACGCAGCCCTTCGGCTGCGGCTGCGCGAACCGCTGGGAGCGCAGCCCGTCCTCGTCGACGGCGATGAGCTCGCCCGGCTCGACCTCGCGGACGAAGGAGGCACCGACGATGTCGAGGGCGGCGGTCTCGGAGGCGACGACCCAGCCGCGCTCGAGCCGGCCGATGACGAGCGGGCGGATGCCCTGGGGGTCCCGGGCGGCGTACAGGGTGTGCTCGTCCATGAAGACGAAGCAGAACGCCCCCCGCAGCAGCGGCAGCACCTCGAGGGCCGCCGTCTCGACCGTCCGGTCCGGGTCCTCGGTGAGCAGCCCGGTGACGATGGCCGTGTCCGTCGTGTTGCCGCGCGCCATCTCTCCACGGGCGCCGTCGACCCGGCGCCCGGCGAGGACGTCGCGCAGCTCCGCGGAGTTGATGAGGTTGCCGTTGTGCGCGAGCGCGACGGTGGAGCCGGAGTGCCCGTCGAGGGTCGGCTGGGCGTTCTCCCACGTCGAGCCGCCGGTCGTGGAGTACCGACAGTGACCGACCGCGAGGTGCCCCCGCAGCGAGGCCAGGGAGCGCTCGTCGAACACCTGCGACACCAGGCCCATGTCCTTGTAGACGAGGAGCCGCTTGCCATCGGAGGTCGCGATGCCGGCCGACTCCTGCCCGCGGTGCTGGAGGGCGTAGAGCCCGTAGTAGGTGAGCTTGGCGACGTCCTCGCCGGGAGCCCAGACCCCGAACACCCCGCAGGCGTCCTGGGGGCTCTTCTCGCCGGGGACGAGGTCGTGGCTGAGGCGTCCGTCTCCGCGTGGCACGCCCCGATTCTCACACAGCGCGGCGGTCAGGACCGACGGGACCACCAGTCGACCGCGAGGGCCACGAGCGCCGCGAGCAGCGCGAAGAGGCCGGCCCCGATGAGCCCGAGGTAGCCGACCGCCGCGCTGGGTCCGTAGGTGCCCTGGAGGGTCGACGGCTCCGGCTCGGCGAACCAGCCACCGGAGGCGAGCAGGGCACCGACGAGGAACCCGATGACGGCACCGGTGACGATGAACGGCAGGAAGCGCGGGCGGCGGGCGGACGACACGGTCCTTACGGTAGGCGACCACCGCCGCACCTCCCGCCGGGAGCCCGCGGGAGGATGGGTCCGTGACCGGTGGCCCACCCCGTCGAGCACGCCCCGTCCCCGCCGGGGCGGCACCATCCGTCCCGGCCCCTCGTTCCGAACGACGGTCATGACCACGACCACTCAGCCCAGCGCCACCCGGCGTCCGCGCCGCCCCTGGTACGCGGCCGGTACGCTGCTCGCGGCCGCTGCCGGGGCCGGCCTCGGCCACCTCGTCGCCGGCTTCGTCTCCCCCGAGAGTTCTCCGGTGCTCGCGGTCGGCTCGACGGTCATCGACGCCACCCCCACGCCCGTCAAGGAGTGGGCCGTCTCGACCTTCGGCACCGCCGACAAGCCCATCCTCGTCGCCTCGGTGACGGTTGTGACCCTCGTGCTCGCCGCGGCCGTCGGGCTCGTCGCCCGCAGCCGCCGCTCGCTCGGGCTCGGACTGCTCGGGGCGCTCGCCCTCCTCGCCCTCGCGGCCGCGGCCTTCCGGCCCACGAGCCAGCCGGTCGACGTCATCCCGGGCCTCGTGACGGCCGTCGTCGGGGTGCTCGCCGCCCAGTACTTCCTCGGCCTCCTCGACCGGGCCGGGGCGGCCGACGCCGACCCCGCCGCGGGCGCCGGGCCGGACCGCACCGCCCACCAGGACGGCCGGAGCGGACGGCGCACCGTCATCGCGGCCGCCGCGGGCCTCGGAGCCGTCGCCGCCACCGGTGGCGGGCTCGGCCAGACCGTCGCCCGCCGGGGCGCTCCCTCCGACATCGTGCTGCCGTCGCCGACGAACACGCTCGAGCCCCTCCCGCAGGGCCTGGAGGAGATGGTGCGCGGCATCACCTCCTTTCGGACCCCGAACGACGCCTTCTACCGGATCGACACCGCCCTCGTCATCCCCCGGGTCGACGCGGGGTCCTGGTCGCTGACGGTCGACGGCGACGTCGACAACCCCTTCGAGCTCAGCTACGCCGAGCTCCTCGAGCTGCCGATGATCGAGAAGGACATCACGATGACGTGCGTGTCCAACCCGGTCGGCGGCCCGTACGTCGGGGCGGCCCGCTGGCTGGGGGTCCCGGTCCGCGAGCTGCTCGAGCGCGCCGGCGTCCGCGGCGGCGTCGACCAGATCTTCAGCCGGTCGACCGACGGGATGACGATCTCGACCCCGCTCCAGGCGCTCATGGACGACCGCGACGCCCTCGTCGCCGTCGGGATGAACGGCGAGCCGCTGCCCCCCGTGCACGGCTTCCCGGCCCGGCTCGTCACCCCCGGCCTCTACGGCTTCGTCGGGGCCACGAAGTGGCTCACGCAGATGACGGCGACGACGTACGACGCCGAGCAGGCGTACTGGACCGAGCGCGACTGGGCCATCGACGCGCCCATCTACACGCAGTCCCGGATCGACACCCCGAAGCCGCTGTCGACGGTCGACGCCGGCGAGGTGACGATCGGCGGGGTCGCCTGGGCCCAGCAGCGCGGCATCGCCAAGGTCGAGGTCCGCGTCGACGAGGGCGAGTGGCGCGAGGCCGAGCTCGGGCCGGAGGCGAACATCGACTACTGGCGCCAGTGGTTCTACCGCTGGGACGCCGAGCCCGGCCGGCACACCCTCGAGGTGCGCGCCACCGACGAGGACGGGCAGACCCAGACCGAGCAGCGCCAGGAGCCCTTCCCCGAGGGAGCGACGGGCTGGCACTCGGTCGTCATGACCGTCGCCTGAGCCCCGGTCGCACCCCGGTCCGACGCCCTCGCCGCACCCGCGGCGGGGGCGTCGTCGTTCGTCCCGGCTCCGTTGTGCCGCAGCGTGACCGGATCGTGACCTCCGTCACGAAGATTTCCTCCCGGGGGCCAATCCACCGCCCTCGGGAGGCCGAACCACACGTGTACGAAGCAGAACCCCACCCGCAAGGAGACCTCCGATGCGCACCTCCCGTATGACGGTCGCCGCCATGGCGCTCGCCCTCCCCCTGACCCTCGCCGCCTGCGGCTCGGACGCCGACAGCACCGACGCCGGCGCCGAGAGCACCGCCCCCGCCACCTCCGCCGCCCCGTCCGAGAGCCCCTCGGAGGACGACATGGCGATGGACGGTCCGTTCGGCGCCGCCTGCGACGCGGTCCCGGCCGACGGCGCCGGCTCGTTCGACGGCATGGCCCAGGACCCGGTCGCCACCGCCGCGTCGAACAACCCGGTCCTCGAGACCCTCGTCACCGCGGTCGGCGAGGCCGGCCTCGGCGACACCCTGAACTCGGCCGAGGACATCACCGTCTTCGCCCCGACGAACGACGCCTTCGAGGCGCTCGGCCAGGAGACCCTGGACGCCGCGATGGCCGACCCGGAGGGTCTGCTCACCACGGTGCTCACCAACCACGTCGTCGAGGGCCGCCTGGCTCCGGACGAGCTGGCCGGCGAGCACGAGACGCTCAACGGCACGACGATCACCGTCGAGGGCTCCGGCGAGGACTTCACCGTCGACCCGGGCATGGCCAACGTCGTCTGCGGCAACGTGCAGACCGCGAACGCCACGGTCTACATCATCGACCAGGTTCTCGTCCCCGAGAGCTGATCCGTCAGCCATGATGGACCGCATGACAGCCGCCTCCTCGGACCCGCCCGTGACGGACTCCGAGGGGGCGGCTGCCCGCGGACCCGACCTGACGGACCTGCTCCGTCGGTCGGCCCGGGGGGACGAGGAGGCCTTCGCCGGCCTCTACGACGCGACCTCTCGCCGCGTCTACGGCCTCGTCCTGCGGATCGTGCGCGACCCCGCCATGTCCGAGGAGGTCACCCAGGAGGTGTACCTCGACGTCTGGCGGACCAGCGCCCGGTTCGACGCCGGACGGGGCACCGCGCTCTCGTGGCTCATGACCATCGCCCACCGTGCGGCCGTCGACCGGGTCCGCTCCAGCGAGGCGTCGCGCCGACGCGACGACGCCCACGCGAGCGCGACCCAGGAGGTCGACTTCGACGCCACCGCCGAGGCCGCACACACCTCCATCGAGGCCGCGAGGGTCCGCAAGGCCCTCGACACCCTCACCGAGGCGCAGCGCAGCGCCGTCGAGCTCGCCTACCTCGGGGGATACACCCACACCGAGGTCGCCCGGCTGCTCGACCTGCCCCTCGGAACAGCGAAGACCAGGATCCGGGACGGACTCATCCGTCTCCGGGACACGTTGGGAGTAACGGCATGAGCCCCGACCTTCACCACCTCAGCGGTGCGTACGCGGTCGACGCCCTCGACACCGACGAGCGGTCGGCGTTCGAGCAGCACCTGTCGCTGTGCAGTGCGTGCCAGTCGGACGTCCACGAGCTCACCGAGGCAGCGCACGCTCTCGCCGCGCTGACCGAGGCGGCCCCGCCCGCGTCGCTGCGGACCGCGGTGCTGGCCGGCATCGGGCAGGTCCGTCCGCTGCCGCCGCTCGTCGTCGACGACGCCGCGCAGCCGGTCGGCGGCGACGCGTCCACCGCCCCCACCCACGACGAGCCCGAGCCCGTGGCGGGCGAGGGCGCCGCAGTCGCCCGGCACGCGAAGGTCGTGCCGCTCTTCCGCCGCCGCACCACGTGGATCGCCGCCGCCGCGGCCGCCGCGGTGCTCGCCGTCGGCGGGGTCGGCGTCGACGCGTGGACCTCGCAGGAGCCCGAGCTGACGGCCGTCCAGGAGGTGCAGCAGGCACCGGACAGCTCGACCGTCACGAGCAGCCGCGGCGAGCTGTCCGCCGAGCTGACGTACAGCCGCGAGCTGGGCCGCTCCGCCATCTCGATGACGGGTGTCCCCCCGGCACCCGACGGGATGACCTACCAGCTCTGGTACGTCGGCACCGACGAGGTCGCCCGCTCGGCCGGGTTCATCGAGCCCGACGACGGGCGCGGCCAGTCGGTCCTCGAGGGCGACCTCTCCCGCGCGGCGGCCGTCGGTGTCACCGTCGAGCCCGCCGGTGGGTCCGACGCGCCGACGACGGAGCCGATCGTCGTCCTCGCCCTCGGCTGACTCCCCTCCCCGTCGGTCACCCGGCCGACCGCAGCGACCCCGCCACCTCCTCGAGGACGGCGGGGTCGCCCGCGTACGGGCCCTCGTCGCGCGGCCAGTGGCTCACGACGTCGGTGAACCCGAGCGCGGCGGCGCGGCCGGTCATCTCGGCGTAGAGGCCGGCGGACCCGAGGCTGAACCGCGGCGAGGAGTCGAGGGAGAGGTAGCGGGCGACCGGGCCCCGGCCGGCCTCGTCGAGCGCCTCGTCGAACCGCTCGACGAGGCCCGCCACGTGCGCGAACCACGCGTCGAGCGTGTCGCCCTTCCCGCCGTAGGTCACCCAGCCGTCGCCGTGCCCGGCCGCGAGCCGCAGTCCCCGCGGGCCGTTCGCGGCGACGAGCAGCGGGACCCGGTGCCGGACCGGTCCGGGCAGGGTCCGCGCGTCGCGGGTCGTGAACCAGTCGCCGTCGTGGTCGACGTGGTCCTCGCGGAGCAGCCGGTCGAGCAGGGGGACGAACTCGTGGAAGCGGTCGACCCGCTGCCGCAGGGCGAGGTCGGACCCGAGGAGCCGGGCGTCGAGGTCACCGCCGGTCCCGACGCCGCAGAGGAACCGTCCGTCGGTGAGGTCGTCGAGGGTGATGACGTCCCGCGCGTAGGTGTACGGGTGGTTCTGGTTCGGCGACGACACGAACGTGCCCAGCCCGATCCGCCCGGTGACGCCGGCTGCGGCCGCGAGCGTCGGCATCGCCGAGCGCCAGGGGCTGTCCGGCAGGCCGCCCCACACGAGGTGGTCGTAGGTCCACGCGTGGTCGAAACCCATCTCCTCGACGGCCCGCCAGCGCGGCGCCGTCTGCCGCCACGGCTCGTCGGTGAGCAGGACGACACCGTGCCGCAGCCCGCTCACGGCCGGTCCCCCCGGGTCAGGGGCAGCAGGGCGGACAGGTCGGCCCGGGTGCCGCTGACCCGCAGCGCCCCGCTCGCGAGCGCGTCGGCCCACGTCGTACGGCCGATGACGAGGAGCAGCCACGTCTCGGCGTCGGTCTCGACGACGTTCGGCGGGGTGCCGCGGGTGTGCCGCGGTCCCTCGACGCACTGGACGACGCCGTACGGCGGGACGCGGACCTCGACGCTGTTGCCGGGGGCGCGCTCACCGAGCTCCTCGAGGGTGAACCGGACGGCCGTGGCGCGGGTGGAGCGGTCGATGCCCTCGGCCTCGGCGCGCCACGCGGCGAGCGCGGCGCGGCCCTGGTCGGGGCTCGTTCGACGGCGGGGCGGCATGGACCCGACGCTACCGGGACACCGTAGTCTCGGCTGGCGTGGGCGCGCGGTTCGAGGACGAGGACGGGGTCGTCACGGTCGTCCTCGACGGGCACCCGCAGTCGGCGGTCGACCTCGAGGACCCGACGGTCCTGGCCTTCGAGTACGTCCAGCACCTCGCGCTCGCCGTCGACGTCCTGGCGCCCGAGGGGCGGCTGCGCACGACCCACGTCGGCGGCGCCGGGCTGACGCTCGCCCGGTGGCTGCACCACACCCGTCCCGGGTCGCCGCAGATCGTCCTCGAGCCCGACGCCGACCTCACCGACGCCGTCCGGCGCGAGCTGCCGCTGCCGCGCGGGCACCGCATCCGGGTGCGCCCGCAGCGGGGGGAGGAGGGGGTCGGGGCGCTCGCCGACGGCAGCGCCGACCTCGTCGTCCTCGACGCGTACGCCGACGGTCGGGTGCCGGGGGCGCTCGTGACCACGGAGTGGCTGGCGGACGTCGCGCGGGTGCTCGGGCCCGACGGCCTGCTCCTCGCGAACCTCGCCGACGAGCGGGGACTGAGGTGGGTCGCCCGGGTGGTCGCGGGGGCGCAGGAGACGTTCGGGAACGTCGCACTCGTCGGGCTGCACGAGGTGCTCAAGGGGCGGCGGTTCGGCAACGTCGTCCTCGTCGCGTCGCCCGCCCCGCTGCGGCTGTTCGACCTGCGCCGGGCGTGCGCGTCGGCCCCGCTGCCGACCGGGGTGCTCACGGGTGAGGACGTGCTCCGCAAGGTCCCCGGGAGCCGTCCGTTCACCGCCGAGGACCCCGAGTCGTCCCCGGAACCCCCGCACCGCGACGGCTGGCGCCGCTGACCCATCGGGCCCGATCTCGACGCGGCGGCGGACGTCAGCGCGAGCGCGGCGGGCGGGGGAGGAAGAACGCGACCCGGTCCTGGTAGTCGCGGTAGGCGGGCCGTTCCTCCATCCGGTCCTCCGTCCGCTTGGCGCCGGTGGCGTACACGAGGAAGTAGGACATCGCGATGGGCGCGGGGACGGTCCAGCCGCCGGGTGCGGAGGCCGCCGCCGCGAGCCAGGCCCCGTCCCAGACGAGCGAGTCGCCGAAGTAGTTGGGGTGCCTCGACCAGCCCCAGAGACCCGAGTCGAGGATCTCCGGCGCCTCCTCCCCCGCATCCTTCGCGCGCTGCTTCTCGGCCGTGAAGGCGGCTTTCTGGCGGTCGGCCACGGCCTCGACGACGCCACCGAGGACCATGACGCCGAGCCCCACGGGGAAGAGCCATCGACGCCGGCCGCGCGGCAGGGGGCTCGCGGCCGCCAGCTGGAGCGGCGCGGAGACGAGGATCTGCGCGAGCGCCTGCGTGCCGAAGACCTTGGCGACGACGACCGGTGTCGGGTCGCCCTCGAGGAACTCGGTGTACCGCTCGTCCTCCTCGTCCGCGCCGCGCAGGCGGCCCAGCATGAGCCGCTCGAGCCGCGTGGCCCAGGCCGTCGTCGCCGCGGCGAGCGCCCAGCGGCGCCACGGGTCGCCCCGACCGACGACGGCCCCGGTCACGGCGACCGCCGCGAGGCCCGGACCCCAGACCCCGTCGGCGTAGTCCCGCCGACCGCTGCGGACCGCGACGACGACCGTCGCGGCCTGGAGCGCGCCGACGACGGCGGTGGACACCCCGACGACCCGGCGTAGGTTCCCCCGGTCCACGGCCACGGCTCAGCCCTCCCCGAGGAAGCGGTCCGCGGTGACGGGCAGGTCCCGGACCCGTACCCCCGTCGCGTGGTACGCGGCGTTGATCACGGCGGCCGCCGTCCCGACGATGCCGATCTCCCCGATGCCGCGCGCCCCCATCGGGGTGAACTCCTCGTCACTGCCCTCGAGCCAGTCGGCGTCGACGTCGAGGACGTCGGCGTGCGACGCCACGTGGTAGGTCGCGAGGTCCTGCGTCACGACGTGACCGAAACGCGGGTCCCGGACGGACTCCTCGTGCAGCGCGCTCGACAGACCCATGACGAGCCCGCCGACGAGCTGGCTGCGCGCCGTCGTCGGGTTCATCACGCGCCCGACCGAGTACATCCCGAAGAGCCGCGGGACCCGGATCTCGCCGGTCCGGCGGTGGACCCGCACCTCGGCGAACACCGCGCCGTGGGAGTGGAAGACGTGGTCGCCGTTCAGCGGGTCGTCGGCGGCCGAGGCGGTGAGGGAGGCGCCCGGGTCCGGGGTCCGACCGTGCTCGTGGAGGAAGGCCTGCGCGGCCGCGCTGACCGCCGACCCCCACGAGGCCGTCCCCGACGACCCGCCCGCCACCGACGCGGGCGGCAGGCTCGAGTCGGCGACCCGGAGCACGACCGCCGCGGGGTCGACGCCGAGGGCGTCGGCCGCGATCTGAGTGAGCACGGTCCGCGCCCCGGTGCCGATGTCGACGCAGCCGATGGCCACCTCGAACCGTCCGCCGTCGA
Source organism: Phycicoccus avicenniae (assembly GCF_018139485.1). Taxonomy (GTDB): domain Bacteria; phylum Actinomycetota; class Actinomycetes; order Actinomycetales; family Dermatophilaceae; genus Phycicoccus; species Phycicoccus avicenniae. The sequence continues at coordinate 97,825 of NZ_JAGSNF010000022.1, read as the reverse complement.
GCGCCGTCACGCGGGCCTCGTTGCCCGGCATCCGGTAGCCCGGGTAGGTCGAGACGGCCATCCCGGTGCCGACCCGCCACTCGCCGTCGAGGGTCGCCCCGGCCTGCGCGGGCCGGTCCGCCCAGCCGAACCGCTCGGCGCCCTCGCGCAGGCACTCGACGAGGCGGTGGTCGCTGAACGGCTTGCCGGTCTCCGGATCCCGTTCCGGAATGTTGCGCACCCGCAGCTCGACGGGGTCGACGCCGCACGCGACGGCGAGCTCGTCCATCGCGACCTCGTGCGCGAAGATCCCCGGCATCTCGCCGGGCGCGCGCATCCACGAGGGCACCGCGACGTCGAGGACGGCGAGCCGATGGCTCGTGCGTCGGTTGGCGGCCGCGTAGAGGGACCGGGTGCCGACGGCGGTCTGCTCGGCGAACTCCTTGACGGCGGCGGACTGGGCGTACGCGCGGTGCTCGATGGCGGTGAGCCGGCCGTCGCGGTCCGCGCCGAGCCGCATCCGGGAGACGGTCGCCGTCCGGTAGCCGGTGAGGGCGAACATCTGCTGCCGGGTCACCGCGAGCGAGACCGGCCGGGGGGACGTCTCGCGGGCGGCGAGCGCGGCCACGACGACGTTCGCGTGCGGCAGCCCCTTGCTGCCGAACCCGCCGCCGACGTACGGCGCCGTCACGTGCACCTGGTCCTTGCCCAGCCCGACCATCGGCGCGATCGTCGACGCCACGCCGTGCACGCCCTGGGTCGAGTCGACGAGCCGCAGCACGACCCCGTCGTCGTCGCCCTCGTGCCACCGCGCGATCGTCGCGTGCGGCTCCATCGGGTTGTTGTGCTCGTACGGCGTGCCGTAGGACGCGTCGACGACGACCGCGGAGCCGGCGAGCGCCGCGTCGACGTCCCCGTCGTCGCTGTCGGTCTCGAACGCCGGGTTCACCGAGTCGGGCCGGTAGGTGGCCCCCTCGACGGTGAACGCGGCCGCGTGCGGCTCCGCGCGGTAGGAGACCTCGACGAGCGCGGCCCCCTCGCGCGCCGCCTCGGAGGTCTCGGCGACGACGACGGCGACGATCTGGCCCCGGAAGTGCACGCGGGCGTCCTGCAGGACGGCGAGCTCGCCGTCCTCGGTGTCCTCGAGCCGCGGCGCACTCGTGTGGTCGAGCACCCGCAGGACGCCGTCGTGCGCGAGGGCGGCGGAGGCGTCGACCGCCTCGACCTCGCCCTTGGCCACGGTCGACTGCACGAGCCAGAGGGACAGCGGGTCGCCGAGGCCCTCCTCGTCGCGGTGCTCGACGGCGTAGCGCGCCCGGCCGGTCACCTTCTCCGGGCCGTCGACCCGGGCGAGCCGGGTTCCGACGGATCGCACGTCGAGCGGGACGGGGACCTGTTCCACGGTGTCGGTCATGCGTCCTCTCCCTCCACGAGCGCCAGCAGCGTCTCGACGGTGGCACCCCGCAGCATGGGGACCTTGTAGGTGGTGGCCTCGCTCGTCTCTGCTTCGGCCAGCTCGGCGTCGACCGCCGCGGCGACCGCCTGCTCGTCGACGGGTCCGCAGCGCAGCGCCTCCTCGGCACGCCTCGCCCGCCACGGCGCGTGGGCGACCCCGCCCCAGGCGAGCCGGACGTCCTCGACGACGCCGCCCGCGGTCCGGACGGCGGCGGCGACCGACACCAGGGCGAACGCGTACGAGGCCCGGTCGCGCACCTTGCGGTACGTCGAGACCGCCGCGAGGTCGGTGAGGGGGATCTCCACGCCCGTGACGAGCTCGCCGTGCGCGAGCGTCGTGTCGCGCTGCGGTTCGTCGCCCGGGAGCCGGTGCAGGTCGGTCGACGGCATCCGCCGCTCACCGTCCGGCCCGAGGACGACGACCGACGTGTCGAGCGCCGCCATCGCGACGGCCATGTCGGACGGATGGGTCGCGACGCAGTGCTCGCTCGCCCCGAGGACGGCGTTGTAGCGGCCGTACCCCTCGAGGGCCGAGCACCCGGAGCCCGGCTCGCGCTTGTTGCACGGGGTCGTGACGTCCTGGAAGTAGACGCAGCGGGTGCGCTGCAGGAGGTTCCCGGCCGTGCTGGCCTGCTGGCGGATCTGGCCGGATGCTCCGGCGAGGAGCGCGCGCGAGAGCCCCGGGAGGCGGGAGCGGACGACGGGGTGGGCCGCGAGGTCGGCGTTGCGCACCGTGGCCCCGACGCGCAGCACGGTGCCGCGGTCGGTGTCGTGGGTGGCGACCTCGTCGAGCGGCAGCCGGCTCACGTCGACGAGCCGCCCGGGGCGCGCCACCCCGAGCTTGAGGTGGTCGACGAGGTTGGACCCACCGGCGAGGAACATCGCGTCCTCGTCACCGGCGACCGCGGCGACCGCCTCCTCCGGCGTGGACGGCCGGACGTAGTCGAGAGCCCTCACGAGCGGGCCGCCTGCCGGACGGCCCCGAGGATCCCCGGGTAGGCACCGCAGCGGCAGAGGTTGCCGCTCATCCGCTCCCGGATCTCGTCGTCGTCCAGGTCGGGCTCGGCCCCGAGGTCGGCCGTGACGTGGCTGGGGTGGCCCCGCTTCGCCTCGTCGAGCATCCCGACGGCCGAGCACACCTGGCCCGGGGTGCAGTACCCGCACTGGTAGCCGTCGTGGTCCAGGAACGCCTGCTGGACGGGATGCAGCACGTCACCGTCCGCGAGCCCCGAGGCCGTGACGACCTCCGCCCCGTCCTGGGCGACGGCCAGGCTGAGGCACGTGAGGTGGCGCCGCCCGTCGAGGAGGACCGTGCAGGAGCCGCACTGGCCGTGGTCGCACCCCTTCTTCACCGTGGTGACGCCCAGCCGCTCCCGGAGGGCGTCGAGAACGGTGGTGCGGGTGTCCACGTCGAGTCGGTGCTCGACACCGTCGACGGTCAGGGTGATCGGAACGTCCATGGGTGCCGTCTACCCGGGGTCGTGGACGTCCAACCCCTGCGCAGCGTCTCCCCCGGGTCGAGGTCCGGCAACACGCAGGTCGTCGCTGGTCGTTCGTCTGCGTTTCGCCCGATCTCGACGCGGGTCACCCGGCGCGGCGGACGTCCCGGACCGGCTCCGCGGCGACGAACCCCGCCGCCTCGTACGTCGCGACGGCGCCGGTGTTCGCGGTCTCGGCGCACACGAGGGCGCTCGAGGCACCCGCGTCCCGGAGGACGGCGGCCGCGGCGAGGCAGACGGACCGCCCGTACCCGTGCCCGCGGTGGGCGTCGTGCACCCCCATCGGCTCGAGGAGTCCCGGCCGCCCGGCTCCCGCCGTCCAGACCGCGGCGCACGCGACGGCCGCCCCCGCCGCGTCGCGCCCGGTCACCGCGGTGACGTCGGCGGCGAACGGGCCGGCCGTGAGCGTGTCGAACCGGTCGCGGACGAGCCGGCGGTCGTCGTCGGTCACGACGTCACCGTGGAAGGCCGACAGGTGCACCTCGACCCAGTCGTCGGCGGTGTCCGGGCCGACGACCTCGAGCCGCAGGTCGACGCCCGGGACCGGGTCCCGCAGGTCCCGGTGCAGCGGCGTCCAGGGCTCGTCGTCGACCCAGCCCCTCTCCTTGAGCGCGGCGAGGAGCAGCGGGCCGCCGCGGGCCTCGACGACCGCCTCGCCGGACGGCAGCACCCCCCGGGCGGGGTCGTCGACGTCCTCGGCCATCCGGCGGGCGAGGTCGGCGTCGGTCCCGAGGTGCGGGTCGACCGCGGTGCGCAGCAGGTCGTCGCCGTCGAGCAGCCCGACCGCGACGACCCGCCCGCCCACCCGCCAGACCCGGAGGGCGGCCGCCGTGGCAGCCGGACCGAGACGGCCGTACCACCCGATGTCGCCGGGATGGAGCTGGAGCGGTCCGTCGTCGCGCTGCCAGCCCCCGACCGCGTCGGTGACGGATCGCAGGTCGGCCGTGGCGGGCGTCGACATCGTGAGGTCCATGGCCCTCACCCAACCCGACCGGCCACCACCCGTCGACCGGTTTCCCCGGGCCGCCGGGTCAGCCGATGCGCGCGGCGGCGTCGAGCGGGACGGTGTCGCAGTCGAGCCGCTCCCCCCGCTCGGCGGCGGCGTAGTGCGCGATCTTCCCGTCGAGGACGGCAGCAGCCCGTTGCAGCTCGGCGATGGCCGCGCCGACGGTCCGCCGGTGCTCCTCGAGGAGGGCACGTCGCTCCGGCACCGTGCCCTGGCCGTCCCGCACCATGCGGGTGTAGCGGCGCACCTCCTCGAGAGGCATCCCGGTGGCCCGCAGGCGCAGCACGAAGACCGTCCACCCCAGGTCGTCGCGGGTGTAGACCCGACGCCCCGTCGACGTACGCCGGACCGGAGGCATGACCCCGGCGCGCTCGTAGTAGCGGAGGGTGTCGACGCTGACCCCGGTGGCTCGCGCGGCCTCGCCGATCCCGACGAGGTCGTCCGTGTCGAGCGGGGCGGCGGCCGTGGGAGTGCTCACCACTCCACCCTAAAACTTGACCTGGAGTGCACTCCAGGATGTGTGCTGGACCCATGAGCACCGACACACAGGCCATGCCCACCGCCCCGCTCGGCCCCCGCGGACCCGTCGTCACCCGGCTCGGCCTCGGCACGATGACCTTCGGGGCGGAGACACCCGAGGCCGAGGCGCACGCCCAGCTCGACGCGTTCGTCGCCGCCGGTGGCACCTTCGTCGACACCGCGGACGTCTACGCCGGCGGGGAGTCCGAGCGGATCGTCGGCCGGTGGCTCGCGGACCGGGGAGCCGACGTCGTCATCGGCACCAAGGGGCGCTTCGCCCCGCCCTCCGGGTCGGCGGGCGCCTCGCGACGAGCGCTCGCGCGGGCGGTCCAGGGATCGCTCGACCGCCTCGGCGTCGACGCCCTCGACCTCTACACCGTGCACGGCTGGGACGACCACACCCCGGTCGAGGAGACGCTCGACGCCCTGAGCAGCGAGGTCCGGCGCGGCCGGGTGCACGCCATCGGGTGGTCGAACGTCACCGGATGGCAGCTGGGTCGCATCATGGCGACGGCCCGGCTCGGCGGCTACGTCGTCCCGACGGCGGTACAGCCGCAGTACAACCTGCTCGACCGCACCATCGAGCTCGAGATCGTCCCGGCGGCGCTCGCGGAGGGCATCGCGCTCACCCCGTGGGGGCCCCTCGGCGGCGGCTGGCTGACCGGCAAGTACCGGTCCGACGAGCGGCCGTCCGGCGCGACCCGGCTCGGCGAGGACCCGCACCGCGGCGTCGAGGCCTACGACGTGCGCAACACCGACCGGACGTGGCGGGTCGTCGACGCCGTCCGGTCCGTCGCGGCCGCGCACGACCGGCCCATGGCGCACGTCGCCCACGCGTGGCTGCTCAGCCGACCCACGGTGGCCTCGGTCCTGCTCGGCGCACGGACCACCGAGCAGCTCGCCCAGAGCCTCGAGGCCGCCACGCTCGAGCTCTCCGCGGACGACCTCGCCCTGCTCGGCGACGCGAGCGCGCCCGGCCTCCCGTCCTACCCGTACGGGATGGTGCAGGACGCCTGTGGTGTCGACGTGTGGCGCCGGCTGGGCACCGCCGCGCCCACCGACTGAGCACGGCCGTCACCGTGTGGAGGATCTCGGGGGTCACCACCCCCGGGATCCTCCACACGGAGCCTTCCCGACGCGGGACCCGCCTGGGCGGGCGACCTCAGCCCACGAACACCCGCGCGTTGCGGAACATCCGCAGCCACGGGCTCTCGTCCTCGACCGCCGCGTCGGTCCACGACATCTGGGCGTTGCGCGAGACCCGCTCCGGGTGCGGCATCATCGCCGTGAACCGGCCGTCTGTGCTCGTCACCGCGGTGAGGCCGCCCGGAGACCCGTTCGGGTTGAAGGGGTGCGCCGTCGCGGGCTGGCCGTGGTGGTCGACGAACCGGGCGACGCGCTGCACCGCCCGCTCGTCCCCACGGGCGGTGAAGTTCGCGAAGCCCTCGCCGTGCGCGACGGCGATCGGGAGGCGGCTGCCGGCCATCCCGGTCGTGAGCACCGACGGGGAGTCGAGCACCTCGACGAGCGTGAGCCGCGCCTCGTACTGCTCGGACCGGTTGCGGGTGAACCGCGGCCACGCCTCCGCGCCCGGGACGAGGTCGGCGAGCGCGGCGAACATCTGGCAGCCGTTGCAGATGCCGAGGCCGAACGTGTCGTCCCGGTGGAAGAAGTCCCGGAACATGTCGGTGAGCCGCGGGTTGAACAGGACCGAGCGCGCCCAGCCCTCGCCCGCCCCGAGCGTGTCGCCGTAGGAGAAGCCGCCGGCGGCGACGAGGCCCCGGACGTCGGCGAGGTCGATGCGGCCGGTCTGGAGGTCGGTCATGTGGACGTCGTAGGCGTCGAACCCGGCGCGGTCGAGCATGAAGGCCGTCTCGACGTGGCTGTTGACGCCCTGTTCGCGCAGGACCGCGACCTTCGGCCGCACCCCGGTCGCCACGAAGGGCGCGGCGACGTCGTCGGTCGGGTCGAAGGTGGGAGCGACGACGAGGCCGGGGTCGTCGTCGGCGCCGACCGCGGCGTGCTCCTCGTCGGCGGCCCCGGGGTTGTCCCGCAGCACCGAGACCCGCCACGACACCTCGTCCCAGGCCTGCGCGAGGTCCCGGACCCGCTCGGAGAGCAGGTCGACGCCGTCGACGCGGACCCGGACCCGGCGCTCGCTGACGGTGTGCCCGACGACGGAGACGACGTCGTCGCCGAGCCCGTGCGCCGCAAAGACATCACGCACCACCTCGACGTCCCCCGTGGCGACACCGAAGACCGCGCCGAGCTCCTCGGCGAAGAGCGCGGCGACCGACGGCACGTCGAGGTCCAGGCCGCTCCCGCCGGCGAAGGCCATCTCGCAGGCGGTCGCCCACAGCCCGCCGTCGGACCGGTCGTGGTACGCCGTGACGAGTCCCCGCTCCCGCAGGTCGACGAGGGCGGACGCCAGGCCGAGCAGCCGCTGCGGGTCGTCGAGGTCGGGCACGTCGTGGCCGAACGCGCCCGACACCTGGGCGAGCATCGAGCCGCCGAGCCGGTCCCGTCCCGCGCCCAGGTCGACGAGGACGAGGGCCGACCCGTCCCGCAGCTGCGGGGTCCACGTGCCGCGGACGTCGGGGAGCGAGGCGAACGCGGTGACGACGAGCGACACCGGCGAGGTCACCTGCTTCGCCTCGCCGTGGACGTCGGTCCACCGGGTCCGCATCGACAGGGAGTCCTTGCCGACCGGTACCGAGACCCCGAGCGCCGGGCACAGCTCCATCGCGACGGCGCGGACGGTGTCGTAGAGCGCGGCGTCCTCGCCGTCCTCGCCGCAGGCGGCCATCCAGTTGCACGACAGCTTGACCGCGGAGAGCGTCGGGACCGGTGCGGCGAGGAGGTTCGTCAGCGCCTCGCCGACCGCCATCCGGCCGGAGGCGGGCGCGTCGACGGCGGCGAGCGGCATCCGCTCCCCGCTCGCCATCGCCTCACCGGCGAGGCCGACGTGATCGGCGAGGGTGACGGCGACGTCGGCGACCGGCACCTGCCACGGGCCGACCATCTGGTCGCGGTGGGTGAGCCCGCCGACGGTCCGGTCGGCGATCGTCACGAGGAAGCGCTTGGAGGCCACGGTCGGGTGCCGCAGGACGGCGTACGCCGCCTCCCGCGCGTCGAGCGCGTCGACGTCGAGGGCGTCGCCGGACCGCGGCACGCGGACGACGTCGCGGGTCATCCGCGGCGGCTTGCCGAGCAGGGTCTCCATCGGCATGTCGATGGGACGGTCCTCGCCGGGCACGTCCTCGGGACCCTCGGCGAGGACTAGCCGGCCGTCGTCGCGGGCGAGGCCGACGACCGAGTGCGGGCACCGCTCCCGCTCGCAGAGCGCGGCGAACCGCTCGATCGACTCCGGCGCGACGGCGACGACGTAGCGCTCCTGCGACTCGTTGCACCACGCCTCCTTCGGCGCGAGCCCGGACTCCTCGAGCGGCACCGCGGAGAGGTCGAAGCGGGCGCCGAGACCGGCCCCGTCGACGAGCTCCGGGAAGGCGTTGGACAGCCCGCCGGCACCGACGTCGTGGATCGCGAGGATCGGGTTCTCCTCGGGACCGAGCGACCAGCAGTGGTTGACGACCTCCTGGGCGCGCCGCTCGATCTCGGGGTTGCCACGCTGCACCGAGTCGAAGTCGAGGTCGGCGGCGTTCGCACCCGCGGCCATCGAGGACGCCGCGCCGCCGCCCATGCCGATCCGCATGCCCGGCCCACCGAGCTGGACGAGCAGGGTGCCGGCCGGGAAGGTCACCTTCTCGACGAGGTCGGCGCTGATCGTGCCGAGCCCACCGGCCGACATGATCGGCTTGTGGAACCCGCGGTGCACGCCGTCGACGGTCTGCTCGTAGACGCGGAAGAACCCACCGAGGCCCGGGCGTCCGAACTCGTTGTTGAAGGCCGCGGCGCCGATCGGTCCCTCGACCATGATGTCGAGCGGGCTCGCGATGTGGCCGGGTGCGCCGTACTCGGTGCGCTCCCACGGCTCGTCCGTGCCGGGCAGGCGGAGGTTGGACACGGCGAACCCGGTGAGGCCGGCCTTCGGCTGCGACCCGCGACCCGTCGCCCCCTCGTCGCGGATCTCGCCGCCCGCCCCGGTCGCCGCGCCGGGGAAGGGGCTGATCGCGGTCGGGTGGTTGTGCGTCTCGACCTTCATGAGGACGTGCACCTCGTCCTCGCGCCCGCGGTAGGGGCTCGGGCCGTCGGTGCGCTCGGGCAGCCAGCGGGTCCGCGCGCCGCCCACCATGACCGACGCGTTGTCCTCGTACGCGACGACCGTCCCCGCGCCGGCGACCTCCTCGGTGTGCCGGATCATCCCGAAGAGGGAGCGGCTCTGCGCCTCGCCGTCGACGACGAAGTCGGCGTTGAAGATCTTGTGCCGGCAGTGCTCGGAGTTGGCCTGCGCGAACATCATGAGCTCGACGTCGGTCGGGTTACGGCGCAGCCCGGTGAAGGCCTCGACGAGGTAGTCGACCTCGTCGTCGGACAGCGCGAGCCCGAAGTCCCGGTCGGCCTCCTCGAGGGCGTCCCGGCCGCGAACGAGGACGTCGACGTGCGCCATCGGCTCGGGCTCACGGGCGTCGAAGAGGCCCGCCGACGCCTCGACCGACGGCAGGGCCGACTCCGTCATCCGGTCGTGGAGGAGCTGCGCGCACGCGACCCACTCCTCCTCGGTGAGCGGGCGGGCCGACCCGATGACGTACTCGGTGACCCGCTCGACCCGGCGGACGCCGACGCCGCAGCTGTGCGCGATGTCGGTCGCCTTCGAGGCCCACGGGGAGAGCGTGCCGAGCCGGGGCGCGACGACGACGGACGTCGTGTGCGCGGCGGCGGGCGGCTCCAGCGCGGGGTCGCCGTAGGCGAGCAGCGCCCCGACGGTCGCGCGGGTGTCGTCGGTGAGCGGGCCCTCGCTCGCGACCCAGTGGACGAACCGCGCGGTCACCGACTCGACCCCGGGTACGGCGACCCGCAGCCGGGCGAGGGCGCCGGCGGCGCGGAAGCGGGAGAGGGCGGAGCCCCCGGGGACGGTGGTCAGCACGAGGTCGTGCGACGGGGCCATGGGCGGGGGTCTCCGTGGGGTGCGCGAGGGTGGCGGCTGCCGGGACCAGGCTACCGGCGTGCGGGGCGCCGGGCCGGGCCGCCCGGACCGTGGCGCCCGGGCGCCCGGCGTGGCAGGCTGACCGACCTCGGAGGTGCCGGGTCGAGGAGGGGTCGTGCGAGTCGTCGTCCTCGGTGCCACCGGCGAGATGGGAGGCCTCGTCGTCGACCTCCTCGGCGCACGCGGGCACGCGGTCGTCCCGGCGTCCCGCGCGAGCGGGGTCGACGTCCTCGCCGCCGGCCTCGCCGACGTCCTGCGCGGCGCCGACGCCGTCGTCGACTGCCTGAACGTCGAGACGCTCTCGCGGCGGGAGGCCGTGTCGTTCTTCGGGGGCACGGCGAGCGCGGTGACGACCGCCGCCCGCGACGCCGGCGTCCCGCACCTCGTCCTGACGTCGATCGTCGGGACGACCGACCCGGCCGTCTCCCGCTCCACCGGCTACTACGCCGGGAAGGCGGTCCAGGAGGAGACCCACGCCGCCGCCGCGGTTCCCGTGAGCGTCGTCCGCTCGACGGCGTGGTTCACCCTGGCCGAGACCTTCCTCCGCCAGGTCCGCATCGGCCCCGTCGCCGTCGTCCCGCGGATGCGCCTGCGGCCGGTGCACCCGGCGGCCGTCGCCGACCTCCTGGTCGAGGTCGTCGTGTCCGGGCCCTCGACCGGACCGGCGGTCACCGACGGACCCGCCGTCCACGAGGTCGCCGGACCCGACACGACGGACTCCGCGACCATGGCGCGGGCGGTCGCCACCCGGGACGGCGAGGGCGTCCGCGTCCTGTCCTTCCCCGCCCCGTTCCGCGGGATGCGCCACGGCCTCCTGCCGGGGCCGACGGCCCGCCGCGACGAGCGCGGATTCGCCGACTGGGTCTCGCGCCGCTCCGGGTAGGGACCTCTCCGGTTGGGCCCGCGGACGCCGCACGAGAAACCTTTCCGCCGCCCGTTCAGTGTCGGAATTCCCGTGGCTAGCGTCCCTCGCAGAGGGGCGACGAGGCCCCTCCCCGACCGAGGAGAGTCACCGATGACGTCCGACCACCACCGGAGCACACCCGGCCGCCGGGCCCTGCTCGCCGGCGCCGGCGCCGGGACGCTGGGGCTGGCCCTGTCGCCGACGACCGCCCTGGCCGCGACCCGGGCGGGACGGGGTGTCCCGCCTCCGCACGCCGCCCGCTGGCCCGAGCCCTGGCCGGCGCTCGAGCCCTACGGCACCGCGGACACCCGGACCGAGCTGTGGCCGCGGGAGGACAACTCCTTCGTCCTGCCGCTCGAGCTCCGTCCGCGCGACGAGGAGCTGGGCCGGGTCTGGATGCGGGACACCTTCGTCGACCACTTCGTCGTCGGCGGCCGCTCGGTCTACGTCTGCACTGGAACCAGCCGCGTCCCGTCACTCGACCGGGCCGCCCCGTGGAACGACGGCCTCTTCGTGTGGACGGCCCCGTCGCTGCGCGGCCCGTGGTCCCTGGTCGACACGACCGGCATCCGGCCGGGCGCGGAGAAGGGGAAGGTCTGGTCGCCGGAGTTCGTCGACGAGAACACCCCCGGACGCGTCGTCGTCGCACCCTGGCAGGAGTACTGGTACGACGAGCGCTTCGGGAAGCGGGGACAGGTCTGGGCCCCGGAGGTCCACCGGTTCGACGACACGTGGTTCATCGTCGCGTGCATGGGCGACCACTCGCGCAAGGTCGGGTCGTTCATGCTGCGCAGCGAGGGCGGGATCGAGGGACCCTACCGGCTCGTCGAGGGCAACCACGACAAGCCCTTCGGCGACCCCTTCGTCGGCGGGCCGACGTTCATCGAGGCCGGCGCCTACCACCACATCGACGGCAGCATGTACCACGAGGACGGGAACGCCTGGCTCGTCCTGCACAACCATCTGTACGCGCGCTTCCGCGACGACATGGAGGACATCGTCCCGTCGACCGGCCTGCCGGAGTTCCAGGAGCAGCCGTACACGCCCGAGCCGTACATCGAGGGCGCGTACGTCTTCCCCAAGGGCGGGAAGTACTACCTCGTCGGCGCCGTCTGGGACCGCACCTGGACGGTGGACGGCGAGCGGGTGTACCGGTACGACGACCCGGGCCCCGGACGCGAGCAGCTGCACTACGACATGGTGCTCGCCGTGGCCGACTCCTTCGAGGGCCCGTACTCGCCCCGGTGGACCGCGGGCGTCGGCGCCGGCCACAACAACCTCTTCGAGGACCGGAGCGGCCAGGTCTGGGCCACCTACTTCCTCAACCCCAACGCCGGGTACTGGTCCGACCCCGAGCGCATCGACGACGCCGCCGTCGCGGGGGTCGTCCGGATGGAGTGGACCGGTCCGGGGGACGACCGGCTCTACGTCGCACGGCCGCGCGGCGGCGCGTAGGCCGGGTCCGCACGACGACGGCCCCCGCGACCCCACCGTCCCGGGGGCCGTTGCCGTGGGCTGCGGGACCCGGGCCCGGTGACGTCCGCGTCCGCGCCCGACGACGGCGGCGTGCGCCCTGTCGGGGCTGCGGCGTGCGCCTGCGGCGGCTGCCGCGGCCAGCGCCTAGCCGGCGAGCACGACGCGGCCGACCCGGCGGCGCATCCCGGGCGACACGCGGCCCACATCGTGACGCCCGACGACGAGGACGTCGACGGCGCCGGCGTCGAGCACCTCGCCCTCGTCGGTCCCCCTGTCGGACGACCCGGGCTCGAGCACGACGACGCCCCCCGGGGCCGCCGAGCGGACGAGGGAGGACGCCAGGCCGGGACGCCCGGACAGGCGGACCCCGGCCGGCGTCGTCCCGCAGGCGCCGACGAGGACGACGTCGAGCCGCAGGGCGTCGAGGCACTCCGCCACGGACCGGCCGACGACCTCGCCGCGCCCGTCGTGGCGGCCCGGGGGCAGGACCACGGGGACCTCGTCGTCGAGGCGGCCGGCGAGCACCGTCGAGGTCGTCACGACGACCGTCGGACGGACGCCGAGAAGGGCCGGTGCGAGGTCGCCCACCCATCGGCCGCCGACGACGCCGACCGTCGCCCCGGTCGGCACGAGCGACATCGCGGCGGACAGGACCTGCTCCCGGGCCTGCGCGCCGCCGCTGCCGTCCCGCCCCGCCGCGCCCCCCCTCCGGAGCGGGTGGGCCGGTGCGCCGCCCGTCGCCGACCACGGCCCCGCCCCGGTGCCGGACGAGCCGTCCCTGGTCCTGCAGGTCCCGCAGGTCCCGGCGCACGGTGGCGCTGGAGACGGCGAGGGCACGGCTCAGCTCGTCGACCTCGACGACACCCGCCTCCGCCAGCCGTCCGAGGATGACGCGGTGCCGACGGCCGGCGAGCGTGTCGGCCATCGGCTCAGGGTCTCCCGGACCGGTACGTGGCCTCGTCGAGCCCGCTGAGGGTCGGGTCGTAGCCGACCTCGCCGACGTCGTACATCGACGTCATCCAGTGGTAGAAGTTGTCGCCGCGGTCGCGGAGCACGTCGTAGAGGCGCCGCATCATCCGACCCCGCACACCCGCCGTCTCGGGGTGCTCGTAGACGTTGAGCAGCTCGTCCGGGTCGACGTGCAGGTCGTAGAGCTCGTTGACGGAGTCGGGGTTGACGACGAGCTTCCACCGGTCCTCCCGGAGCATCCGCTGCGGGTACGGGAAGTGGTGCCCGTGGAACTCGCAGACGATGTCGTCCTCCCACTCCACCTCCCCGGGCTTCGTGAGGGGCAGCAGGCTGCGCGAGTCGACGGCCAGCTTGGGGTCCAGTCCGGCGAGGTCGAGGATCGTCGCCGTGCAGTCGAGCAGGCTGACGAACTCGCTCCGCTCGACCCCCGCCGGCTGCCCGGGGACCCGCAGGAGCCCGGGCGTCCGGTAGATGTCCTCGTACATCGCCGGGCCCTTGTCGTGCAGCCGGTGCGCCCCGGTGAACTCCCCGTGGTCGCACGTGAAGAAGACCGCGGTGTCGTCGATGAGGTCCAGACGCTCCAGGGCGTCCATGACCCGGCCGATCTCCATGTCGATGAGCGCGACGTAGCCCCAGTAGACGGCGATGAGCTTGCGGGTGACCTCGATCGGCATCGTGTCGAAGGTCCAGTGCGCGCTGTAGTTGCGCTGGACCGGCGGCTTCCCCTGGAAGGTCTCGGCCACCGACTTCGGCAGCTCGACGGACGCCGGGTCGACGAGGTCGAAGTAGGCGTCCGGGAGGATGTACGGCAGGTGCGGGCCGAAGAAGTTGAGCTGGAGGAAGAACGGCGTCCCCTCCCGGGCCTGAGCCGCGTACCCCTCGAGCATCTCGATCGTGCGGGTCGCGAGGTAGTGCTCGAACGTCGCCTCGACCGGCTGGTGCAGGCGCGCCGCGAGCAGGTTGCCCGGGCCGCCGTTCGGCAGTGTCCCGCGCACGTGGTCGCTGATCTCGTACGGGGGCAGGCCGTGCTCGTCGAGGTAGGCGAGGTAGTCCGGGTGGTCGACCGGGTTGTGCCACCCCGGCAGGTCCGGGCCGTCGAAGCCGAAGTCCGGCGCCGTCCGCTCGGTGCCGACGTGCCACTTCCCGACGAGGCCGCAGTTGTACCCGTCCTCCTTGAGGGCCTCCGAGAACGTGAAGGTGTCCCGGGGCAGGTCCTCCTGGTACCCGACGTTCCGCTCGTGGTTCGCGAGCACCTTGTGCCGGAACGGCGCCTGCCCGGTGAGCAGGCTGGCCCGCGCCGGGGTGCAGATGGCGGTCGGGGTGTACCAGCGGTCGAAGCGGGTGCCGGTCCGGGCCAGCTCGTCGAGAACCGGCGTCGTCCCCTCCGGGTTGCCGTACGCCCCGAGCGTGTCGACCCGGTGCTGGTCGGTCATGAGGAAGAGGACGTTGGGGCGGCTCACTCCGCGGCCCCGGTGAAGAGGTCGCCGGTGTACCAGGTGCTCGGGTCGGTCGGCGCGTCGAGCTTGCCGTTGTCGACGAAGAAGTCCTGCATGCCGTTGAGCCAGCCGTCGACGGTACCGTCCTCGGTCGCGGCGTCGAGCTCCTCGAGGGTGAGGACGGTGTTGTTGTCGGCGTCGGCCTGGACGTCCTCGACGGACTTGTTCAGCATCTCGGCCGTGACGGCGACCGCCTCCTCCGGGTTCTCCGCCCGGAACGTCATCGCCTCGCGCAGGACGGCGAGCGTCTTGGTCGTCTTCTCCTCGTCGACGACGTCGTTGCCGGCGACGAACGCCGTCGGGAACTGCACGTCGGTGAAGTCGGAGTTCTTCGCGAGCTCGACGAGGTTCGGGTCCTGCTCCTTGATCGTCGCGATCGCCGGGTACCAGAACCCGGCGGCGTCGATCTGGCCGCTCGAGAACGCGGACACGATGGTCGACGGGTCCATCGGGGTCAGCCGGACGTCGTCCTTCGTGAGCCCGGCCTCCTCGAGGGCGAGGCTGAGGATCATGTCTCCGCTCGTGCCCTCCGGGACGCCGACGGTCTTGCCGGCGAGGTCGGCGACGGAGGAGATGCCCTCCTGCGCGATGACCCGGTCGGAGTTGCCGAGGGTGTTGATCGCGATGACCTTCGCCTGGCCGCTCGCGGGCAGCCACATCGCGCCGGGGCCGATGTACCCGTAGTCGAGGTCACCGGTGCCGAGCGCCTGGATCTGCAGGGGGCCGTTGGTGAAGACGGGGGTCTCGGCCTCGAGGCCGTGCTTCTCCCACAGGCCCTGGTCGTCCGCGATGGCGAGCAGGCTCGTGCCGTTGTAGTCGGCGATGTAGCCGAAGGTCACGGGCTCGAGGTCGCCCCCGGAGCCGGTGCCGCCCCCGTCGGACCCGCACCCGGCGAGGCCGAGTCCGAGGCCGGCGGTGAGGGCGGTCGCGAGGATGGTGCGTCGGGTCGTGCGCATGGGTTCTCCTGGGTTCGGGCCGTCGTCGTCGACGGCGTCGTGCGTGCCGGTGTCCGCCCGGCGGTCGGTGGGGTGCGGTCCTCGCCCGCGGGCGGCGACCGCCCGGGGTCAGGCCCCGTCGCGGTCGGCCACGGTCCGGCCCTGCTGGTGGTAGACGGAGCTCCAGACCCTGTTGCGCAGGTCGGCGAACTCCGGAGAGAGCCGGAACTCCTCGGTCCGCGGGTACGGGACGTCGATGTCGACGACGTCGTAGACCCGGCCCGGTCGGGCGGCCATGACGACGACACGGTTCGCGAGGTAGACCGCCTCGTCGACGTCGTGGGTGATGAACATGACGGTCCGCTGGTCCTGGCGCCACGTCTCCTGGAGCTGGTCCTGGAGATTCACGCGGGTCAGCGCGTCGAGGGCGCCGAACGGCTCGTCCATGAGGAGGATCGACGGGTCGACTGCGTAGGCCCGGGCGATGGCGCACCGCTGGCGCATCCCGCCGGACAGCATCTTGGGCAGCGCGTCGGCGAACTGGGTGAGGCCGACGAGCTCGATGAAGTGGTCGGCCCGCTCGCGCCGCTCGGCCTTGGGGACCTTGGCGGTCCGCAGCCCGAACTCGACGTTCTTGCGCACGGTGAGCCAGGGGAAGAGGGCGTACTGCTGGAAGATGACGCCCCGCTCGGGTCCGGGCCCGGTGACGACCACGTCGTCGACGCGGGCCTCCCCGTCCGTCGGCTCCTCGAGGCCGGCGAGGATGTTCATGAGCGTCGACTTGCCGCACCCCGAGGGTCCGACGACGGTGACGAACTCGTTGTCGGCGATGTCGAGGCTCACCCGGTCGAGGGCCGTGAAGCTCTCCTTGCCGAGGTCGAACTCCTTGGTCACCTCGCGCACGGAGATCTTGGCGGTCGTGGTCGTGGGGGCCGTGGTCGTCATCGGCGCTCCTCCCATCCGGTGAGGCGTCGCTCGGCGAGCAGGAGCAGCCGGTCCATGAACAGACCCAGCAGGCCGATCGAGATGATGCCGACGAAGATCGTCGGCAGGTCGTAGTAGAGCTGCGCGTTCTGCATGAGGTAGCCGAGGCCGGTCGGCGCGGCGATGAGCTCGGCGGCGACGAGCGTGGCCCACGAGGAGCCCAGCCCGACCCGCATGCCGACGAGGATGAAGGGCGTCGACGCGGGGACGATGACGCGGGCGAAGATCGCCGGGTCCTTCGTCCCGAGGACCCGGGCGGCGTTGATGAGGGTGCGGTCGACGCTCACGACGCCCTGGAACGTCGAGATGACGCAGGTGAGGAAGGCCGCGAGGAAGATGACGAAGACCTTCGGCGCCTCCCCAATGCCGAGCAGCACGATGGCCAGCGGGATGATCGCGAGCGGCGGGATCGTGCGGAAGAACTGGATCCAGGGCTCGATGATCGAGCGGACCGGCGCGTACCAGCCCATGAGGAACCCGACGGGGATCGCGGCGGCCGTCCCGAGGACGAACCCCGACAGCACGCGGCCGAGGCTGGCGAGGACGCTGTCGGCGAGCTGCCCCGTGCCGGCGAGGGTCCAGGCCTGGGCCGCGACCTCCGGCGGGGTCGGCAGCTGCAGCCCGGCGGCGGCCAGGCCCCACCAGAGCGCGATGCCGAGGGCGATCGACGCGAGGTTGATGAGGCCGGACCTGTGACGGGACGGCCCGGCCGCCCGTCGACGGGGCGTCCTCTCCGATGGGCGGTCCGGCGCGGTGGCCGTCGTGGACGGCTCGCCGACGGACGGGTCAGTGGACACCGACATGGGTCCCTCCAGTGGTGACCGGGGGTCGAGGGGAGCCGGCGGACCCGGTCACGGTCCGCGGCTGTTGGGGGTAGTTCTCGAGCAGGGGGGAGCTGTGGAAGAGGGCGGCGAGCGCCCCGAGCGCCCCGTCGTCGTCACTGAGCGTCGCGAGGCGCACCCGCGGGGGCTCGCTCCCCGGGAAGGCGGTCGTCGCGACGACGCGGGCGGCCTCGGCGACGAGCGGTGGTGCGACGCGGGCCACCGAACCACCGATGACGACCTCGGCCGGGTCGACGGCCATCGCGACGGTCCCGAGGACGCGACCGACGGCGGTCCCGACCTCCCGGGCGACGGCGAGCGCGGCGGGCTCGCCGTCGTCGACGGCCGCCCCGTACGCCTCGAGGTCGGGCAGGTCGAGGCCGCGTCGAGCGGTGGCGGTCAGGACCGCACGGGCGGAGGCGACGGTCTCGAGGCAGCCGGTCTTGCCGCAGCGGCAGGAGGCGCCGTCCGGGTCGACGGTCACGTGGCCGAGCTCGCCGGAGAGCCCGTGCCGGCCGGCGACGAGCCGTCCGCCGACGACGACGGCCCCGCCGACCCCGTCGGAGAGGCGGACGAACACGAGGTCCTCGACCTGGGCGTCGGGCGGCACCCCGAGGAGGGCCTCGGCGAGCCCTGCGAGGCGGCTGTTGTTGTCGACGAGGACCCGGGTCCCGAACCGCCGCTCGAACGCGAGGTCGACGGCCGCCTCACGGAAGGACGGGGCAGCCGTCGTGTGGGGCGCCTCGGCGGACAGCGGTCCGGTGACCCCGATCCCCACCCCCTGGAGCGCGCCGAAGTGCAGGTCGTGCTCGGCCGCGAGGTCGTCGGCGAGACCGAAGGCGCGCTGTACCCTCTCGGTCCACGGGCACGACTCCGGGTACTCGCTGGCGCCCACCGCGACGATCTCGTGGGAGGCGTCGGCCACGGCGACCTGCACCCGCCGGTGGCCGAAGTCGACACCGAGGAACTGGCCGGAGCGTGGGTCGAGGGCCAGGCGCTCGGCCGGTCGGCCGCTGCCCGTCCGACGCTCGGCGTCGGTGTCGACGACGACGATGGCGCCCCGCCGCAGGAGGTCACCGGCGATCTCGGAGAGGGTCGTCCGCGAGAGGCCGACGGCGTTCGCGATCTGGCCGCGGCTCATCGCCCCTCCACTGCGGAGGGTCCGCAGCACGCGGTCCTCGTGTGTCCTTCGCACGATGGCGTGCACTCCGTCGGGCGCCATGAGCACCACGGTGGGGCCGCCGAATTTTTCCGTCAACCGTCCGACAGAAAGAATCTCAGCCGCAGCCCCCAGTCCCCGTGGCGACGGCGGACCGGGTCAGAAGGTCGAGCCGGTGAGCCGCTCGTAGGCCTCGACGTACTTCGCGCGGGTGCGCTCGACGACGTCGTCCGGCAGCGGCGGCGGCGCCTCCCCCGACGCCTTGTCCCAGCCGCTCGCGGGCGACAGGAGCCACTCGCGGACGAACTCCTTGTCGTAGCTGGGCTGCGGGTGGCCCGGCTCCCACTGCTCGGCCGGCCAGAAGCGGGACGAGTCGGGGGTCAGCACCTCGTCGGCGAGGACGAGGTCGCCGTCGGCCACCCCGAACTCGACCTTCGTGTCGGCGACGATGATCCCGCGCGGCGCGGCGACCTCGTTGCCGCGCGCGATGATCCGCACCGTGAGGTCACGCGCCCGGGCGGCGAGGTCCGGGCCGAGGGCGCTCTCGACGGCGGCGTAGTCCATCGGCTCGTCGTGCTGCCCGGACGGGGCCTTCGTCGACGGGGTGAACAGCGGCTCGGGAAAGCGGGAGCCGTCGGTGAGCCCGTCCGGGAGGGCGATGCCGGAGACCGTGCCGTCCGCACGGTACTCACGCAGCCCGCCCCCGGTGAGGTAGGCCCGGGCGACGCACTCGACGGGCAGCATGTCGAGGCGCCGGACGACGACGGCCCGCCCGGCGACGGCGTCCGGGACGTCGGTCGAGACGAGGTGGTTCGGGACGAGGTCGGCCAGCTGCTCGAACCACCACAACGACATCCGCGTGAGGACCTCGCCCTTGTCCGGGATCGGGCTGTCGAGGACGAAGTCGAAGGCCGAGATCCGGTCCGAGGCGACGAGGAGCAGCAGGTCCCCACGGGCCTCCCCCGTCCGCTCGTCGACCGGGGCGTAGAGGTCGCGGACCTTGCCGGAGTGGACGGGGACGTACCCGGGGAGGTCGGGCGGGGCGCTGGGGGCGTCGGCCATGCCGGCGATTCTTCCACCCGGGCAGCGCGGTCGGACCGCCGTCCGTGCCGTCGGCGACGCGGGCTTGAGATACATAGTCAGACTATCTATTCTGTGGGAATGACGACCGAGGACCTCGCCAACGACCTCCTGCGCCTGTCCGCCCGCGTCTCGCAGTGGGCGAGCCGGCACGCCGACCCGGGGATGCCCTGGGCCCAGGTGCGGGTGCTCTCCCACGTCGAGCGGCTCGGACCGGCCCGGGTGACGACGCTCGCGGCCGCGGACGACACGACCCAGCCGACGACGACCGCGCAGGTCCAGCGGCTCGAGGCCGACGGGCTCGTCGAGCGGACCCCCGACCCCGACGACGGCCGCGCGCACCGGGTCGCCCTCACCGCCGCCGGCCGCGAGGCCCTCGCCCGGGCCCGCCGCGAGCGCGCCGCCGCGGTCCTGCCGCTCCTCGACGGGCTCGACGGCGGGCCCGAGCGGGTCGCCGACGCGGTCGACCTGCTCGAGGAGCTCGTCGCCGCCATCGAGGCCGACCGCCCGACCCCCGTGCCCGGCGCCTGACGGACCGCGGCACCGTCCGCCCTCCACCACTCCCACCCACCGCCCCGAGAGGAGCCCGCCCGTGTGGCGTCAGCCCAAGACCGTCTGGAGCGTCGCGTTCGCCTGCGTCGTCGCCTTCATGGGGATCGGCCTCGTCGACCCCATCCTCCGGCCCATCGCCGAGGACCTCGGCGCCGGCCCGAGCGAGGTCAGCCTGCTCTTCACGAGCTACCTCGCCGTCATGGGCGTCGCGATGCTCGGCACCGGGTGGGTCTCGAGCCGGATCGGCGCCAAGCGCACCTTGCTCCTCGGCCTCGCCGACATCATCGTCGGCGCGGGTCTGGCCGGCCTCCAGGACACCGTCGGCGCCATCGTCGGTTTCCGGGCGCTGTGGGGCCTGGGCAACGCCCTGTTCATCGCGACCGCGCTCGCGACCATCGTCTCCGCCTCACGGGGGTCGGTGGCCCAGGCGATCATCCTCTACGAGGCCGCCCTCGGCCTCGGCATCGCGGCCGGCCCGCTGGTCGGCGGGGCGCTCGGCGGCATCTCGTGGCGTGGGCCGTTCTTCGGGGTGAGCGCCCTCATGGCGGTCGCCCTCGTCGCCGTGTGGACCACGCTGCCCGAGGCGGACCAGCGGCCTCGGCCGACCCCCCTCTCCGCACCGCTGCGAGCCCTGCGACACCGGGGGCTGCTCACCGTGGGCGTCACGGCGCTGCTCTACAACGTGGGCTTCTTCACCCTGCTCGCGTTCACCCCGTTCCCGCTGGCGCTGTCGGCCGAGGGGACCGGGCTCGTGTTCTTCGGGTGGGGCCTGTTCCTCGCCGTCGCGTCGGTGTGGGTGGCCCCGTGGGTGCAGCGGCACGTGGGCACCTACCGCGGGATGGTCGGCGCGCTCCTCGGCTTCGCCGCCGTGCTCGCCGTCATGGGCGTGTGGACCGAGCAGCGGGCCGTGCTCGTCGCCGGGGTCGTCCTGGCCGGCGGGCTGCTCGGCGTCAACAACACCCTCATCACCGAGACCGTCATGAAGGTCTCGCCCGTCGAGCGGGGCGTCGCCTCGGCGGCCTACAGCTTCGTCCGGTTCAGCGGCGGCGCCGTCGCCCCGTGGCTCGCCGGACGGCTCGGCGAGTCGAACGCCCACGTCCCCTTCTGGGTCGGCGCCGCCGCGGTCGTCCTGTCCGTCGTCGTGCTGAGGACCGGTCGGGTCTTCGTCGCCGCCGCCTTCGCGGCCGAGGACGAGGAGGCCGAGCGCGACGCCCGGGACGCCCCGGAGACCGTCGCCCGCCCCTGAGACCCGCCCGGCACGCGGAGCGCCGGGGGACGTCCGCCCGTGGCACCGTGATCCGCACGGCACCGCCGGACCGAGGAGCGCCATGACCGAGCACGAGATCGACGCGACGCCGGGGACGACGGTCGACGTCCTCGACCGATCGCACACTCCCCGGCTCACCGTCGACCCCGGGGACCGGGTCACGGTCACCTCGCTCGACGCCTCCGGCTACCTCGAGCGGCAGACCGTGCCCGGCGAGCGGCGTCCGACGATGTTCGCCGAGCCGCGCGGGCACTGCCTCACCGGCCCGCTCGAGGTCCGTGGGGCCCGCCCCGGCGACCATCTCGCCGTCCACTTCGAGGAGGTCGTCCCGCTCGGCTGGGGCTGGACCGCGACCGGGGGACGGCACACGCCCGTCAACGACCGCCTCGGGGTGGGCGACGGGCCGACGGCCTGGCTGCTGTGGGACGTCGAGGACGACGTCGCCACCGAGAGCCGCGGCTTCCGCTGCCCGACCGCGCCCTTCCTCGGGGTCGTCGGCACGGCCCCGGCCGAGCCCGGCGAGCACTCGACGATCCCGCCCCGCCCGGGCACCGGGGGGAACCTCGACTGCCGCGAGCTCGTCGCCGGAAGCACGCTGTACCTCCCGGTCGAGGTCCCCGGAGGCCTGCTCTACCTCGGCGACGGGCACGCCGCGCAGGGCGACGGCGAGGTCGGCGGCACCGCGATCGAGTGCCCGATGCGCACGGTCGTCACCGTCGACGTCGTCACGGACCGTCCGGTGCCCGGCGTCCACGCCGAGACCCCGGGCGGGCTCGTCACCCTCGGGGTCGACACCGACCTCGAGGTGGCCACCGGCGACGCCGTCGAGGCGATGTGCCGGTGGCTCGGCGCGCTGCACGGCCTCGACACGGCGACCGCGCTGGCCCTCGCGAGCACGGCGGTCGACCTGCGGGTCACCCAGGTGGTGAACCGGACGTGGGGCGTGCACGCGGTCCTGGCGCCGGGCCGGCTCGAGCGAGCCCCTCAGCCCTCGCGGGCGGCCGGAGGGAGCCGCCGGGCGCCGGGCCCCTCGGACGACAGCACGTCGTCCGCGTTGTAGACCGGGCAGGACCGCAGCGACAGGCAGCCGCAGCCGATGCAGGACGAGAGGCCGTCACGCACCCTGGTCATCGCCTCGATGCGCTCGGTGAGCAGGTCGTGCCACCGGCGGGACATCCGGGACCAGTCCCGCTTCGTCGGGGCGCGGTCCGGGGGCAGCGCCTCGAGGGCGTCCCGGATCTCGGCGAGGGTGAGCCCGAACCGCTGGCCCGCCCGGACGACGGCGATCCGCCGCAGAACGTGGCGCTCGAACCGGCGCTGGTTCCCCGCGGTCCGCACGGACACGAGGAGGCCCTTCTCCTCGTAGAAGCGGACGGTCGGGACGCTGACGCCCGACCGCTGCGCCACCTCGCCGATCGCGAGCAGGTCGTGCCGGTCCACCCCACCACGGTAGCCGGCTTGACCTCCAGCACACATGAGGTACGAGGATCGCCGACGTGACGACCACCGACGCCGCCCCGACCCCGGTGCGCCTCCTCGACCGGGCGCACCTGCCGGTCGTCGCCGGGGTCCTCGGCCTCGTCACCCTCGCGGCGTTCGAGGTGCGGGCGGTGCAGACCGTCCTGCCGCTCGTCGTGCGCGACCTCGACGGGTGGGGCTGGTTCGGCGCCGCGAACGGGGCCGCCCTCGTCGCCTTCACCGTCGCCGCGGCCTACTCCGGCCGGTGGACCGACCGCGTCGGACCGCGCCGCGTGCTGGCCGCGGGCCTGGCGCTCTTCCTCCTCGCCCAGGTCGGCGCCGGCCTCGCGCCGACCATGCCCGTCTTCGTCGCCGCGCGGACCCTCTCCGGCGCCGCCGAGGCCCTCCTCGACACCGCCCTCATGGTGCTCGTCGCCCAGACGCTCCCGACCGCGCTGCGGGCCAAGGTCTTCGCGGGCTTCGCCGCCGCCTGGGTCCTGCCGTCACTCCTCGGGCCCGGCGTCGCCGGCGGCCTCGAGGCGCTCGGCGGCTGGCGGCTCGTCTTCGTCGGGCCCCTCGCCGTCGCCCTGCCCGCGCTCCTCCTCCTGCGCCCGGCCCTGCGCCGGACCCGTGCCGAGGGGGCGAGCGTGCCGGACCCGGACGCGCGTGGCCGGACCGTCGCCGCCCTCGTCCTTGCCGCCGCGCTCGGGACCGCGACGCTCTCGGCGCCCCTGCTCGAGACCCCGGCGCACCGGGCGGTCGGCCTCGCCGTCGTGCTCGGCGCCCTCGGCGTCGCCGTCGGGGCGGCCGCCCGTGCCCTCCCCCGCGGCACGGTCCGGCTCGCCCCCGGGGTCCCGGCCGTCCTCGGCCTGCGCCTCCTCGTCGCCGCGTCCTTCGCCGGCGCGGGCGCGACCATCCCCCTCATGCTCGTCACGGTCCACGACGCCTCGGCGGCGCTCGCCGGCGTCTCGCTGTCCGTGACGGGGGTCATGTGGGCGGTCGGGTCCTGGGTCGTCAGCACCGACCCGGTCCGCGCCCACCTCGGCCCCGTCTCCAGGACCCGGGTCGGGGGCGTGCTCATCGCGGTCGGCGCCCTCGGCCCGGCCCTGCTCGCCCTCGACGTCGTCGGGCTCGTCCCCGGGATGGCCGGGTGGGCGCTCGCCGCGACCGGGATGGGCGTGCTCTCGCCCACCCTCGCGACGGAGCTGCTCGCCCATGCGCCCGCCGCCGCGCACGGCCGGGTGAGCGCGGCCCAGGGCCTCGCGGTCTCGACCGGCGTCGCCCTCCAGACCGGGGTCGTGGGTGCGGTCGTCGCCTGGGCCGGCCCCGGGATCGACGGGCCGGTCTTCGCCGCGCTCGTCGCGTCGGGTGCCCTCCTCGCGGTGCCGGTCGCCCTCGCGGCGGGCCGGGTGGGGTCACCGCCCGGGACACCGGGGACCGTCGGCCCGTAGCGTGGGGTCATGGACCTCCGGATCTTCACCGAGCCGCAGCAGGGCGCGACCTACGACGACCTCCTCGCCGTCGCGAGAGCGAGCGAGGACCTCGGCTACGACGCGTTCTTCCGGTCCGACCACTACCTCCACATGGGGGACGGCGACGGCATGCCCGGGCCGACGGACGCGTGGACGACACTCGCCGGCCTGGCCCGCGAGACCTCGCGCATCCGGCTCGGGACGCTCGTGTCGTCCGCGACCTTCCGCCTGCCCGGCCCGCTCGCCGTGACGGTCGCCCAGGTCGACCAGATGAGCGGCGGCCGGGTCGAGCTGGGCATCGGCGCAGGCTGGTTCGAGGCCGAGCACGCCGCCTACGGCATCCCGTTCCCCCCGCTCAAGGAGCGCTTCGACCGGCTCGAGGAGCAGCTCGCCGTCATCACCGGCCTGTGGTCGGCCCCCGCCGGGTCGTCCTGGGAGCACGACGGGTCGCACTACCCGGTGAGCGACTCGCCCGCCCTTGCCAAGCCCGTGCAGGAGGGCGGCGTCCCGATCGTCGTCGGCGGGGCCGGCAAGCGACGGACCCCCTCGCTCGCCGCCCGGTACGCGGCGGAGTTCAACGTGCCCTTCGGCTCCGTCGAGGAGGTCGGCCGGCTCTTCGAGCGGGTCGACGCCGTGTGCGAGGACCACGGCCGCGACCCGGTGAGCCTCGTCCACTCCGCGGCCCAGGTCGTCTGCGTGGGGGCGGACGAGGCCACGGTGCGGCGCAGGGCCGCCGCGATCGGTCGCGATACCGACGAGCTCCGGGCCAACGGGGTGGCCGGGACCCCCGAGGAGGCGCGCGACCGCGTCGGCCGGCTCGCAGAGGCAGGGGTGCAGCGCCTGTACCTCCAGGTCCTCGACCTCGCCGACCTCGACCACCTCGCCGACGCCCGGGCGGCCCTCACCGCCTGAGTCGCAGACCTCGTCCGCCGGTGACCGTCAGCCGGGAACGGTGACCTCGCCGCGCTCCGCCCGCTCGGCGATGTCCCGACGGTGGTGCGACCCGGGCAGGTCGACGGCGTCGACGCCCGCGTAGACCCGCTCCCGGGCCTCGGCGAGGGACGGGGCCGACGCGACGACGGACAGCACCCGGCCGCCGGACGACACGAGCAGGCCCTTCTCGTCGTACGTCGTGCCGGCGTGCAGCACGTAGGTGTCCGGCCCGCCGGGCAGGTCCTCGGTCCCCGACACCGGTCCCCCGGTCACCGGCGTCCCGGGGTAGTCCTGCGCGGCGACCACGACCGTCACGGCCGTCTCCTCGCTCCAGCGCAGCGGGTCGACCCCGGCCAGGCGGCCCTCGGCCGCCGCGAGCAGCAGGCCGCCGAGCGGCGTCCGCAGCCGGTGCAGGACGACCTGGGTCTCGGGATCGCCGAAGCGGACGTTGAACTCGATGACGCGGGGGCCGCGGCTCGTGAGCGCGAGGCCGACGTACAGCACTCCCACGAACGGCGTCCCGCGCCGCGCCATCTCCTCCACGACCGGGCGCGCGATGCGCGCGACGACGTCGTCGACGAGGCCGTCCGGCGCCCAGTCGAGGGGGCTGTAGGCGCCCATCCCCCCGGTGTTGGGTCCGGTGTCGCCCTCGCCCACCCGCTTGAAGTCCTGGGCCGGGCTGAGCGGCAGCACGGTCTCGCCGTCGCAGAGGCAGAAGAGCGAGACCTCGGGGCCGTCGAGGAACTCCTCGACGACGACCCGCCCGTCCGGCTTGTCGAGGCAGGAGCAGCCGTGGGCGAGTGCCTCGTCCCGGTCGTCGGTGACGACGACCCCCTTGCCGGCCGCGAGCCCGTCGTCCTTGACGACGTACGGGGCGCCGAGCGCGTCGAGGGCGTCGACCAGCTCGTCGGCGGTGGTGCAGACGTGCGCGAGACCCGTCGGCACCTCCGCCGCGGACATGACCTCCTTCGCGAAGGCCTTGCTGCCCTCCAACCGGGCCGCCGCCGCGGACGGGCCGAAGCACGGGATGCCGGCCGCCCGGACCGCGTCGGCCGCGCCGGCGACGAGCGGGGCCTCGGGCCCGACGACGACGAGGTCCGCCCCCAGCCGGACGGCGAGGTCGGCGACGAGCGCCGGGTCGGTCCCCCCGCCGGGCAGCGGCTCGACGGCCGCGACGAGGCCGATACCGGGGTTGCCGGGGGCGGCGACCACCGCGTCGACGGCGGGGTCCCGCGACAGCGCGCGGACGACGGCGTGCTCACGGGCACCGGATCCGATGACGAGGACCTTCACGGGTCCCACCCTAGGACCCGCGGCACCGGCGCCGTCGGGGCCGTAGGGTGCCGTCCCGCGACCCGGACCGCATCCCGGGCACGGTCACAAATGCGTCACGACCTGCCCAGGAGTTTGGTGGTCACCCCCACCGGGGGGCAAAGGTGGGAGGGAGCCATCCGGTGCCGCGCCCGGCGACCGGTCGCAGACCGTGCCAGCACGTCCGCCGACCGGGCTCCCGGCCCGGGACACGGACGGCCCTTGCAGGACCCGATCCACGACGCACGATCCCGACGACACCCGAAGGTGACAGCATGCGTATGCGCAAGACACCCATGGCCCTGGCACTGGGCCTGACCGCCACCCTGGCGCTCTCCGCCTGTGGCAGCGACGACGGCGGCAGCGGAGGCGGCGACGGTGGTGGCGACGAGAGCCGCCTCGACGGCGTGAGCATCACCGTCGGCTCCAAGGACTTCACCGAGAACATCCTCCTCGGCGAGATCTTCGCCCAGGCCCTGGAGAACGAGGGCGCCGACGTCACGAACCAGACGAACCTCGGTGGCACCAACGTCAACCGTGAGGCGCTGCTCTCCGGCGACATCGGCGTCTACCCCGAGTACAACGGCACCGGCTGGACCGTGCACCTCGGCCAGGAGGACCCGAGCCAGGACCCCGAGGAGCTCTACACCGTCACGGCGGAGCGCGACCTCGAGGAGAACGACATCGCGTGGATCGGGCGCTCCCCGTTCAACGACACGTACGGCTTCGCGGCGAACGGCGACCTGGCCCAGGAGGAGGGCGGCTTCGACCTCCAGGGGATGGCCGACTACCTCGAGGCCAACCCGGACACCACGGTGTGCCTCGAGACCGAGTTCCCCGACCGCCCGGACGGCCTGGTGCTCTTCGAGGAGGCGACCGGCTACGAGGTGCCGCAGAGCCAGATCAACATCCTCGACACCGGCCTCATCTACACCGAGACCGCGAACGGCGCCTGCCAGTTCGGTGAGGTCTTCACGACCGACGGCCGGATCACCGCGCTCAACCTCGAGCTCGTCGAGGACCCGGGTGTCTTCATCCTCTACAACGTCTCGTACACGATGCAGAACGAGATCTACGAGGCCAACTCCGAGGTGTACGACGAGATCGTCACCGCCATCCTCGAGCCGCTCGACAACGACAAGATGGCCGAGCTGAACGCCCAGGTCGACGTCGACGGCGACCCGGCCGACAGCGTCGCCGAGGACTACCTCGAGGAGATCGGGCTGAACTGACCCGGTCGCCCACGACGAAGGGCCCCTTCCCACCGCGGTGGGAAGGGGCCCTTCTCGTCCCCCGGTGCCGGTCGGGTCGGCGCGGCCGTCGGCGGCGGCTCAGACGCCGCGGGGGCGCAGGTACTTCTCGGCAACGGCCCCGACCCAGTCGAAGGACAGGGCGACGATCGCGACGAGGGTCGAGCCGACGAGCAGCACCTCGTTCTGCTGGAGCTTCAGACCGACCGAGATGGTCACCCCGAGGCCGCCTCCGCCGATGAGGAAGGCGAGGGTGGCCATGCCGATGTTGAGGATCATCGCGACCCGGATCCCGGCGAGGATGACCGGGACGGCGAGCGGGAGCTCGATGCGGGTGAGGACCTGGCCCCGCGTCATCCCCATGCCCCGGCCCGCCTCGATGATCCCGCGGTCGACCCCGTCCAGGCCCACCATCGTGTTGCGCAGCACGGGGAGCAGCGCGTACACCGCGAGGGCGACGACGACGGTGGTGAGGCCCTGGCCCATGAGGGTGAGGAAGATGATGAGGAGGCCGTACGCGGGCAGGGCCTGGCCGGCGTTCGCCGTCGAGACGAAGGCCGGGCCGTACCGCCGCAAAGGCTCACGCGTCAGGGCGATGCCGAGGGGGATGGCGATGACGACGACGATGATCGTCGACCAGAACGCGATCGTGAGGTGCTGGGTCAGCTGCGGCCACAGCTTCGTGCTCCACTCCAGCGCGGAGGTCTGCGAGCTCGGCGCCGTCGTGCCCAGCCCGAGGCTCCGGTAGTAGAGGAAGAGCCCCAGCCCGAGGAGGGCGATGGCGACCGGGGCGAGCTTGAGCCCGAGGTTCATCTCCCGGGCCCGGAGGAACCAGGACGCGGGCTGCTCGGTCGGCGCGGCGTCCGTCGCGTCGGACCCGGTGTTCGGGTCCGGCGGCGGCTCGGGGTTGTCCTTCTCCTGGCCCTCGTAGCCGATCCGGCCCTGTGCTCCGGTCATGCTCATGACGTGGCCTCCAGCTGCGCGTAGTGCTCGCGGGCCTCGAGCCGGGCCCGGCGGATCGCCTTGTTGAGGTGGGTGAGCCGGACGACGCCGTAGAACGAGCCGTCCTCGCGCACGACCGGCGAGACGGCCGCCTCGCTGATGAGCATCTGCTCGAGCGCCTCGAAGAGGGTCGCCCCGAGCGAGACCTTCGCGACGACCTCGCTGCCGGAGTCGCTCGAGACCGTGGAGCCACCGCCGAGGTCGGACACTGGGACCCAGCGGGTCGGGTGCTCCTGGTCGTCGAGGAGGAGCACCCAGTCGGTGCCGGCCTCCCTCGCCCGGGCCACCGCCGCCGTCGGGTCCTCCCCGACGTGCATCGTCGGGTACGGCTCGAGGGTGACGTGCTCGTCGACCGTCTCGAAGTGCAGGCCCTTGAGGGTCGAGCCCTCGCCGATGAAGTCGCGGACGAAGTCGTCGACGGGGAAGGCGAGGATGCGCTCGGGGGTGTCGATCTGGCGGATGTGGCTGCGGTCACCGAGGATCGCGATCCGGTCGCCCATCTTGATCGCCTCGTCGATGTCGTGGGTGACGAAGACGATGGTCTTGCGCAGGTCCTCCTGGACGCTGAGGAACTCGTTCTGCAGCCGGTCCCGGGTGATCGGGTCGATGGCCCCGAAGGGCTCGTCCATGAGCATGATCTCGGGGTCGGCGCCGAGGGCGCGGGCGACGCCGACGCGCTGGGCCTGGCCGCCGGACAGCTCCTTGGGGTACCGGTCCCGGTAGGTGTCGGGGTCGAGCCCGACGACGGTGAGCAGGCGGTCGATCCGCTCGGCCACCTTCGCCTTGTCCCAGCCGAGCATCTTCGGCACGGTCGCGATGTTCTGCGCGATCGTCTGGTGCGGGAAGAGGCCGATCTGCTGGATGACGTAGCCGATCCGGCGGCGCAGCTTGTCGGCGTTGACCTTCGTGACGTCCTCGTCGTCGAGGTAGATCCGCCCGCCGGTCGGCTCGATCATCCGGTTGATGAGGCGCAGGGTCGTGCTCTTGCCGCACCCCGAGGGGCCGACGAGGACGAGGATCTCGCCCTCGTACACCTCGAGGGAGAGGCTCTCGACCGCCGGCACCTTCGTGCCGGGGTACGTCTTCTCCACGTGGTCGAGTCGGATCTTCGCGTCGGGGCTCATCGGTTCTTCCGTTTCGTGACGTGTGCGGGGTGCGGGTCGGTGGGGGCCGCGGCGGCGGCACCGGAGGTCAGATGCGCTGGCCCTTCGTCGTCGTGAACCGCTGGATCGTCGCCCACATCGCGTCGAGCACGAGGCCGAGGAGCACGGTGAAGACGACACCCGTCCACACGGAGAACTCGCTGTTCGGCAGGCCCAGGCGGGTGAGCCCGCTCTGGATGTAGGACCCGAGGCCGTCCCCGCCGACGAGCACGGCGATCGCCGCGATGCCCACGGTGATGAGGCTCGCGATGCGGACGCCGGCCATCATGATCGGCCAGGCGAGCGGCAGCTTGATCTGGAACAGCTGCCGCATCGTGCCCATCCCCATGCCCTTGGCGGACTCGACGACGGCGGGCGGCACGGCGTCCAGCCCCGTCACCGTGTTGCGCAGGATGGGCAGCAGCGCGTAGAGGATCATCGCGACGATCGCCGGCCGGTTGCCGATGCCGAAGACCGGGATGAAGAAGGCGAAGAACGCCAGCGAGGGGATCGTCAGGAAGATGCCGGTGATGCTGAGCGACATCGCCCGCAGCGTCGGCCGGCGCTGGACGTAGACCCCGAGGAGCACGGCCACCGTCGTCGCGACCCCGATGACGACGAGCACGAGCTGGGCGTGCTCCCACGTGGTCTCGAGGATGTCGTCGTACCGCTCGGCGACGTAGCCGAACCATTCCAGGATGGAGTTCACGTGGTCGAGTCCTCGGGCTAGAACGAACCGACCACGCCGTGCGCGTGGCGCCGGCCGGGAAGGTTCCTGTCTATCAGACCCCTCCCCGCCTCGTCAGGAGTCTCCCGGATCACGGTTCGGCACCCATGTGCCCTCCGGCCGGTCGCCGCCCGGACCGTCCCCGGCCGTCCACGCCCCCTCACCGGGTCCGGCGGCCGGTGCGCCCGGGTCTAGAGTGGAGCGTTCTGTGCCCGGGCGCGACCGCGCCACCGCCGGAGGGGAGACGACCGTCCCGTGACCGCCCACCGACCCGGAACCGCCGCACCGTCGGCCGCCGTCGAGCACGAGGTCGCCGTCGAGCAGGCCCACGTCGACCGCGTCTACGCCGAGCTCGCCAAGGCCGCCGTCCGCGCCGGCGACGTCGAGGCGGACGGGCTGGCCCGAGGACGGACCGACCGCACCGGTGACGTCCGGGACGAGGAGCTGACCGGCCTCTTCGAGCGCGACGCCCTCGTCTTCGCGGCGGCCAAGCGTCGGGCGAGCATCGACACCCAGTACGAGGGGCTCGTCTTCGGCCGGCTCGACCTCGGCACCGAGGACTCCACCGCGGCCGAGCGAGAGGTGCGGCACGTCGGGCGCCTGGGGGTCCGCGACGACGAGTACGAGCCGCTCGTCGTCGACTGGCGGGCGCCGGCGGCGGCCGCCTTCTACCGCGCCACCCCCGTCGACCCGATGGGTGTCGTCCGCCGCCGGGTGCTGCGCTGCAGCGGCTCGACCGTCGTCGGCGTCGAGGACGACCTCATGGTGCCCGAGGCCCCCGAGGACATCGTCGTCGTCGGCGACGGCGCCCTCATGGCCGCGCTCACCCGCACCCGCGGACGGCGGATGCGCGACATCGTCGCGACGATCCAGTCACACCAGGACGAGGCGATCCGGGCCCCCTCGCGCGGCGTCACCGAGATCACCGGCGGTCCGGGCACGGGCAAGACCGTCGTCGCCCTGCACCGCGCGGCCTACCTGCTCTACAACGAGCGGCGGCGGTTCGAGCGCGGCGGCATCCTCGTCATCGGGCCCTCCGCGGCGTACACCGCCTACATCGAGCGGGTCCTGCCGAGCCTCGGCGAGGACTCCGTCGCCCTCCGGGCCCTCGGTGACGTCGTCGACGGCGTGACCGCCGTGCGCCCGGACTCGCCCGAGGTCGCCGCGATCAAGGGTTCGCTGCGGGTCCGCCGGCTGCTCGCGCGCCTCGTCCAGGACCCCCCGGCCGGCTCGCCCACGACGTTCCGCGCGTTCGTCGCGGGGCACGCCGTGCGGGTCGACCACGAGCAGCTGCTCCGGGTCCGGCGGGAGGTCCTGCGCGGCGCCCAGCACAACCTCGCGACCGACGCCGCCCGGGACGCCCTCGCGGAGGCGGCGTGGCGCAGCGTCCGCCAGGGTGCGCGGACCGAGCGCGCCGACTTCCTCGACGCCTTCGACGGCTCCCGCGAGGTCGACGACTTCATGGCCTCCTGGTGGCGCCAGGTCGACCCGCGCGAGCCGCTCCTCGCCCTCACCGACACCGAGAACGCGTACGCGGTCTGCCGCGGGATCCTCGGGCACGAGGAGGCCGCCGCGCTCGCGGGGTCCTACCGCGACGCGCTCGAGACCGGCGAGTGGTCCGTCGCGGACGCGGCCGTCGTCGACGACCTCCTCGCGCGGCTCGGACCGGTGCAGGAGGTCGAGCGCGAGGACGCCGGGTTCTACGACATCGAGGAGCTCGACGAGCGCGCGTGGGCCCGGGAGAGCGGCGGCGGCCGGATGGCGCGGCCGGTCGAGACGCGCGCCGTCGTCACCCCCGCCGACGCCCGCGAGCGGCTGCTCGCCGGACGGGTCGAGCGCGGGTCGGGCTACGCCCACGTCCTCGTCGACGAGGCCCAGGACCTCTCCCCCATGCAGTGGCGGATGGTCGCGCGGCGCGGGCGGTCGGCGTCGTGGACCGTCGTCGGGGACGCGGCGCAGGCGTCGTGGTCCGACCTCGACGAGGCCGCCGCCGCGCGCGAGGACGCCTTCGCGGGCCTGGAACGCCGGTCGTTCCACATGGACACGAACTACCGCAACGCGCGGGAGATCTTCGACCACGCCCGCGGTGTGATCCTGCCGCTCGTCCCCGACGCCGACATCCCCGAGGCCGTCCGCGAGACCGGGGTGCAGCCGGTGGACCGGGTGCTCGACGGCTCCGTCGTCGCCGGGGTGCGTGAGGCGCTGTCCGTCGTCCTCGACGAGGTCGACGGGTCCGTGGCGGTCATCACGCCGCGGCGGTGGGCCGACCGGCTCGCCGACCTCGACGGCGCCGGCGACGGGCGCGTGCAGGTGGTCGACCCGCTGTCGACGAAGGGCCTGGAGTGGGACGCGACGGTCGTGCTCGACCCGGACGGCATCGCCGAGGAGTCACCGGGCGGCGTCCGCGTCCTCTACGTCGTCCTCACCCGGGCGGCGCACCGGATGCACGTCCTGCGTCCGGCCTGAGGCGCACGCCGGGCCGAGCGAGCGCCCCGGGCCGCGGGGGCGTGGGTGCGGTGCTCAGTCCAGGAGCGCGTGGCGCTGGATGATCTCGTGCCGCCCCGGACCGACCCCGATGGCCGAGACCCGGGCGCCGACGAGCTCCTCCACCCGCAGGACGTAGCGCTGCGCGGCGTCCGGCAGCTCCTCGAAGGTGCGGCAGCCGGAGATGTCCTCCCACCAGCCGTCGAGCATCTCGTAGACCGGGGTGGCGTGGTGGAAGTCGGTCTGGTTGACCGGCATCTCGTCGTGCCGCACGCCGCCCACGTCGTAGGCGACGCAGACCGGCACCTGCTCGAACCCGGTGAGGACGTCGAGCTTGGTGACGACGAAGTCGGTCACCCCGTTGACCCGGGTCGCGTACCGGCCGATGACGGTGTCCATCCACCCGCAGCGCCGGGGGCGACCGGTCGTCGTCCCGTACTCGGCGCCGGTCTTGCGCAGCGTCTCGCCGTCGTCGTCGTGCAGCTCGGTCGGGAAGGGACCCTCGCCGACGCGGGTCGTGTACGCCTTGAGGATCGCGATGACCCGCGAGACGCGGGTGGGCGGGATGCCGGACCCGGTGCAGGCGCCCCCGGCGGTCGCGGACGACGACGTGACGAACGGGTAGGTGCCGTGGTCGACGTCGAGGAGGGTCGCCTGACCCGCCTCGAGGAGCACGTTCTGGCCCGCGTCGAGCGCCTTCTCGAGGACGAGCGAGGTGTCGGCGACCATCGGCCGGAGGCGGTCGGCGTAGCCCAGCAGCTCCTCGACGACGAGGTCGACGTCGACGTCGCGGGTGTTGTAGATCTTCACGAGGACCTGGTTCTTGAACCCCAGGGCGGCCTCGACCTTCTGGCGCAGGATGTTCTCGTCGAAGAGGTCCTGGACCCGGATCCCGATCCGGTTCATCTTGTCGGCGTACGTCGGACCGATGCCGCGCCCGGTCGTGCCGATCTTCTTCTTGCCGAGGAAGCGCTCGGTCACCTTGTCGAGGGTGCGGTTGTACGGCGCGATGACGTGCGCGTTCGCCGACACGACGAGCTTGGAGGTGTCGACCCCCCGCGCCTCGAGGCCGTCGAGCTCCTCGAAGAGCACCTCGAGGTCCACGACGACGCCGTTGCCGATGACGGGCGTGACCGTCGGGGTGAGGATGCCGGACGGCAGCAGGTGCAGCGCGTACTTCTCGAGCGAGCCGTCCTCCCCCTGGATGACGACGGTGTGGCCGGCGTTGTTGCCGCCGTTGAACTTGACGACGTAGTCGACGTCCTCCCCCATGAGGTCGGTGGCCTTGCCCTTGCCCTCGTCGCCCCACTGGGCGCCGACCAAGACGATCGCCGGCATCCCGGCTCCTTCCGAACGCGTGCCCGGCGGCGTCCCGCCCGGCGCGGAGAAGGCCCCTCGCGGAACGCGCCGGGGCCTGAGGCGGCCAGCGTACCGTGCGGCCGCCGGGGCGGGTCAGGACCGCCGCGAGGCGAGGACCCACCCGAGCTGGAAGCGGGTGTCGACCCCGTTGACCGACATCAGGCGCGCGACGCGGCGGCGCACGGTGCGCAGGCTGACGCCGAGGTGCCGGGCGATGGCCTCGTCCTTCAGGCCCAGCTCGAGGAGCTCGACGAGGCGCGGGTCGCTGCTGCCGTCGTTCTCGTCGCTCGGCGCGGGCACGCCGTACTTCCACGCGAGGTCGAAGTAGGCGCTGTAGAGCCGGACGACGAGGGGGTCGCGGAAGACGACGTAGCCGGCCTCCAGGTCGTCCCACCCCGCGAGCGCGATGACGGCGCTGTCGCCGAAGACGGCGAACTCCGTGCCCGTCGTCGGCAGGATCCGCTGGTCCTCGCCGGTCTCGGACCACATCGCGAGCCACCGCTGGCCGGCGGCGGTCGTGAGGACGTCGGCCGGGTAGACGGCCCGCTGGTCGTCGCCGCGCTCGATCCGGGACCGGTTCGCCCGCATCGTCGCCTCGTCGAGCGCGGGCCCGGTGTCGACGGTGAGGACGAAGTTGCGCACCATGCCGGTGCTCTCGGACAGCAGTCGGTCGACGACGGAGGGTGCGGACGCGGCCGACAGCGGCTCACCGGAGGTCTCGTGCGCCCCCAGGCTGCGGCTCGTCACCCGGCCGATCAGCTCGCGGGCGTTGTCGAGGTCGCGGCGTCGCTCCTCGAGCCGGGCGTGCTCCCGGCGCAGATGCTCCTCGAGGACGAGGAACGCCCCGTCCTGCTCGGCCTCGCGTGCGGCCACGCTCGGTACCTCCCTCGGTGCGACCGGGAGACGACCCGGCGTGGCTACTTGGTGCCAATGGCACCCAAGTGTCGCACGCCTGCCCCCGACCGTTGCAGGATGGTGTCGAGCAGCCGAGGTTGCAGGGGACCATCGGGTGCGCGTTTCTTGGCGAGAGGGAAGCGCCCACCATCCCCGGTGGTCTGCCTTGGCTGTGGAGAGGCCCGGGCGGTCACCGCCCGGGCCTCTCGTTCCGTCCGGAGAGTGCCGCGGACCCTCTGTGCCGCAGGCGGACCCGGTCACGAGGGACGCGCCGGCCGCCCGGTCAGAGCCCGAGCTCGCGGGCTCCCGTCGCGCTCGAGGCCCGGAGGAACTCCGCGCAGCGGTGCCGCTCCTCCTCCTCGCCGATCTCCCCCGCCGCCCGCGACAGCGCCCCGAGCGCCCGCAGGAAGCCGCGGTTCGGCGCGTGCTCCCACGGCACCGGTCCCTGGCCCCGCCACCCGCTGCGACGCAGCGCGTCGAGACCGCGGTGGTAGCCGGTCCGGGCGTACGCGTACCCCTCGACGGTCCGCCCGTCCTCGAGCGCGTCCTCCGCGAGGACCGCCCAGGCGAGCGAGGACCCCGGCGAGGCGGCGGCCACCTCGTCCGGGGCGACGCCGCGCTCGAGGGCGCCGGCGGCCGGGTCGTCCGGGAGGTGGGTGGGCGGGATGCCGAGGAGGTCGGAGCTCATGGACCCAAGCCTAGGAGACACGCGAGGTCCGGCCAGGAGACGACGGCGCCGGGGGGGGCCCGGGGGGCCCCCCCGGCCCGGGGGGCCCCGCGGTCCCCCCGGGGGGCGGGCCCGGTGGCCGCGGCGGGGGGGGGCCCGGGGGGCCCCCCCGGCGCCGTGTCGTCCGCGGTCAGGCCGGGTGGGTCCCCGCCGAGCGGAGGTTCTCGCACGCCTCGACGACGCGCTGGGCCATCGCGGCCTCGGCGACCTTGCCCCACGCGCGCGGGTCGTACTGCTTCTTGTTGCCGACCTCGCCGTCGACCTTCAGCACGCCCGCGTAGTTCTCGAGCATGTAGCCGGCGACCGGACGGGTGAACGCGTACTGGGTGTCCGTGTCGACGTTCATCTTCACGACGCCGTAGTCGACCGCGTCCGAGATCTCCTGCGGCAGCGAGCCGGACCCGCCGTGGAAGACGAGGTGGAACGGCTTGCTGTCGGGTGCGAGGCCGAGCTCTCCGGCCGCGGCCTCCTGGGCGGCCTTGAGGACCTCGGGGCGCAGCTTGACGTTGCCCGGCTTGTAGACGCCGTGCACGTTCCCGAAGGTCAGGGCCGTCATGTAGTAGCCCTTCTCGCCGCCACCGAGCGCCTTGACGGTCGCGACGGCGTCCTCGGGGGTCGAGTAGAGCTTCTCGTTGATCTCGTTCTCGACGCCGTCCTCCTCGCCACCGACGACGCCGACCTCGATCTCGAGGATGACGTTCGCCGCGGCACAGTCGGCGAGCAGCTGCTCGGCGATCTGCA
This sequence comes from Phycicoccus avicenniae, assembly GCF_018139485.1. GTDB lineage: Bacteria > Actinomycetota > Actinomycetes > Actinomycetales > Dermatophilaceae > Phycicoccus > Phycicoccus avicenniae. The sequence goes on along the minus strand of NZ_JAGSNF010000022.1, from coordinate 61,120 downwards.
GGTTCTCGTCGAGCGGGGTGGCCGAGCCGTCCCACATGTGCGACTGGAAGATCGGCAGACCGCCGGCCTTGACCCGCTCCGCGGACGCGGCGAGCAGCGGGCGGACGAAGGAGTCGAGCTTGTCCTTGGGGCAGTGGTCGGTGTGGAGCGCGATGTTGACCGGGTAGTTCTTCGCGACCTCCTCGGCGTAGGCGGCGAGCGCCTTCGCGCCGGTGACCATGTCCTTGATCGTCGACCCGGAGGCGTACTCACCGCCGCCGGTCGAGACCTGGATGATGCCGTCGGAGCCGGCCTCGGCGAAGCCGCGGATGGCCGCGGTCACCGTCTGGCTCGACGTGATGTTGATGGCCGGGTAGGCGAACGAGCCGTTCTTGGCCCGGTCGAGCATGTCGGCGTAGACCTCGGGCGTTGCGATGGGCACGCTGATCTCCTTAAGGCGTGACTGTGCCGTACGTCACCGATCCTTCCACGCCTCGGCGGGACGTCCACCCCGGTGTCCACGTGCGGGTGGGACGTCACCGGCCCTCCGGCGGTCGGCCCAGGTCGCCGGCCCGCGGTCCGCCGCAGAACAGCACCGAGAACGGGCGGCAGCCGAGGCCGGTCCGGCTCACCCGGGCCTCCGACCGGACGACGACCCAGGCCTCCCCCGGGGCCGGCGGCGCCGGGCGGTCACCCTCGAGCACGAGCGTCCGGCCGGTCCCGGGCTCGCGCAGGTCGGAGGTGCAGTCGTGCTCCCACGGACGCTCGGCGGTGAGGGCGGCGGCGGGGCCCCGCTGCGCCACGGCGAACGTCCGGGGCTCCGCCCGGTCGGGCGGGTCCGGAATGCCGAGACCCTCGCACGAGTCCCCGACCTCGGTCCCCTCGGGCAGGACGAGGATGGCGACCGCCCGGACGACGCAGACGTCGTCGTAGGACTGCGGGACCCATCCGGCGTCGACGCTCTCGAGCCGGCAGGACAGCTCGGCGAACCGTGCCCGTTCGGCTCCCGTCCCGGTGGCGCGGACGGCGGCGAGCGCGCCGTCGAGAGCGTCCTCGGCGCTCGCGCGGGCGGCGGGCAGTCCGGCGTCCCGCTCGGCGGCCGCGCGGTCGCGGGCGGCGTCGAGCTGCACGAGCCGGACGACGCCGCTCCCGAGGAACAGGCCGACCGGGACGAGGACGACGGCGAGGAGGAGGACGAGGAGCACACGGAGGGGCCGGGACATGCCGACGAGCCTGGCGCGGTGCGGTCCGGCGGACATCGGTAGCGCTACTCAGGCGCCCGTCGCTCCCGCTCGGGACCCTGGACGCATGTCGACCCTCTCCCCCGCCGCCGTCGCCGCGGCCACCCCGACCGACCGCAACCGCGTCGTCGACCTCCTGCGGGTCGCCGCCCTCTCCGTCGTCGTCCTCGGGCACTGGCTCGTCGCGGTGGTCGTCGTCCGCGACGGCGCGCTCGAGACCGGCGCCGTGCTCGACCGGGCGACGTGGACCCACCCGCTGACGTGGGTCTTCCAGGTGATGCCGGTCTTCTTCCTCGTCGGCGGGTACGCCAACGGCCTGTCCTGGCGACGGGCGCGCCAGCGTGGCGACGGCGCGACGGACTGGCTGCGAGCCCGGCTGTGCCGCCTCCTCGTCCCGGTCGTCCCGCTCCTGCTCCTCTGGGTCGGGCTGGTCCTCGTCGCGGACGCCGCGGGGGTCGACCGGGCGGCCCTGCGGACCGCCTCGCAGGTGGCGCTCGTCCCGACGTGGTTCCTCGCGGCGTACGTCGTCGTCTGCGCGCTCGCCCCGCTGACGCTCCGGCTCTGGGAGCGGCACGGGTGGGCGAGCGTCGTCGTCGCCCTGGCGCTCGGCGGGGTCGTCGACGTCGTGAGCCTCACGGTCGGCCCGTGGTGGGTGGGGTTCGCGAACTACGTCGTCGTCTGGGGCGCCGTGCACCAGCTCGGGTACGCCTGGCTCGACGGACGCGTCGGCGGGACCCGTCGCCGGCTCGGGCTCGCCGCCGTCGGTGGTGCCGGCCTCGTCACCCTCGTCGCGCTCGCGCCGTACCCCGTGTCGATGATCGGGCTCGACGGCGCGGCCGTGAACAACTCGTACCCGACCCGCGTCACGCTGGGGTTCCTCGGGCTGCTCCAGGCGGGAGTGGTCCTCGCGGCCGAGCCGGTGCTACGGCGGGTGACGGCGCGCGACCGGGTGTGGTGGCTCACCGTCGTCCTCGGCCGCCGGATGATGAGCGTCTACCTCTGGCACCTCACCGTCATGGTCCTCCTCGTCGGGGCGGCGATGCTGCTCGGCGGGCCGGGCCTGGGTGTCGAGCCGCTGTCCGGGGTCTGGTGGGCGACCCGGCCGCTGTGGTGGGGCGTCCTCGCCGTCGCGACCGCGGGGGTCGTCGCCCTCGTCGGCGCCGCTGAGGACGTCCGGCCGGCGGCCGGTCCGTCCGGGGCCTGGCGGCCGGTCGCCGCGACGGTCCTCGGCTGCGGGGGTCTCGGCGTCATGGCGGCCCGGGGGCTCGTCGGGACCGACGGCCTCTCGTGGTGGTGGGCCCTGCTCCCCCTCGCCGGCGTCGCCCTGCTCAGCGGGCGGACGGCGGGTCGAGCAGCCCGTCCCGCCTGGCGGTGAGGTGGGCTCGCTCGACGGCGTTGCCGCACCGGTCGATCGCGACGGCGAGCGCGGCGACCGCTCCCGGACGATCCCCGAGCCGGGCGAGCAGCTCGCCGCGGACCGCCGGGACCCGGTGGCTCGTCGGGAGGGCCTCGTCGAGTCCCTCGAGCGCCGCGAGGCCCGCGGTCGTGCCGTCCCGCTCGGCGACGGCGACGGCCCGGGCGAGCCGCACGGACGGGGACGGGTTGACGACCGCGAGCGCGTCGTACGCCTCGCAGACCCGGTCCCAGCGCGTCTCCGACGCCGACGGCGCCGTCGCGTGGAGGGCGCCGACCACCGCCTGGAGGCGGTAGGACTCGGTGAGGGGATCCGTCCCGACGGGCACGTCGGCGAGCAGCCCGAGGGCCTCGACGACCTCGTCGTGGTGCCAGCGGTCGCGGTCCTGGTCCGGCAGGAGGACGAGCCGGCCGTCGGGTCCGACGCGGGCGTCGCGTCGCGAGTGCTGCAGGAGCACGAGGGCGAGCAGCGCCCGGAGCACCGGCTCCTCGGGGCGAAGGGCCAGCGTCGTCCGGACGAGGCGCACCGCCTCCCCGGCGAGGTCGGCCCGCAGCAGGTCCGTCCCGGAGCCGGGGGCGTACCCGGCGGTGAACGCGAGGTAGGCGGTCTGCGCGACGGTGCGCATCCGGTCGGGCAGGTCGGCGGCGGCGGGGACGGCGTACGGGATGCCGGCGGCGACGATCTTCTTCTTGCCGCGGGTGAGCCGGGCCGCCATCGTCGCCTCGGGGACGAGGAAGAGCCGGGCGATGTCGGCGGTCGTCACCCCGACGACGAGCCGGAGCGCGAGGGCGCTCGCGACCTCCGGGGCGAGGGCGGGGTGGCAGCACATGAGGACGAGACGCAGGACGTCGTCCTCCACGATCCCGCCGGGGTCGGCCATCGCTCCTCCTCCCGGTCCGCGCTCGGCCTCGACGACGAGCAGCGGCGCCTTCCGCAGCGCCATCGCCTCCGCGCGCAGCCGGTCGAGGACCCGGCGGCGGGCCGCGGTGTGCAGCCACGCCGCCGGGTCGTCGGGGGTGCCGTCGCGGGGCCAGCGGCGCGCGGCGGTCTCGACGGCGTCCGCGAGCGCGTCCTCGACGAGGTCGAGGCGGCGGAACCGGCCGAGCAGGAGCGCGACGAGGCGCCCCCACTCGACCCGGACGACCTGCTCGAGCGCCGCGTCCGGCGTCACGCCGACTCGTACCCCTCGATCCGCAGGACGGGCCGGATCTCCACGGTGTAGGCGGCCGGCAGCAGCCGCCCCGCGGCGATGGCCGTGTCGAGGTCGGGGAGCTCGACGTCGTAGTAGCCACCGACCTGTTCCGCGAGCTCGGCGTAGGGCCCGTCGGTGACGACCCGCTCCCCGCCCGTCCCCGGAGAGAGGGTCGTCGCGGTGTCGGCGTCGCACAGGGCGCCGCTCGACAGCCGCGTCCCGTGCTCGTCGACGTACCGCTCGAAGGCGTGGTGGGCGTCGAAGTACGTCTGCCGCTCGGCCTCGTCGGCCCGCTCCCAGTCCCCGGGGCGGTAGGCGACGAGGACGACGTAGCGCGTCACGACGCACCGCCGTGGTCGTGCTCGCCGTCGGCCACCATGTCGCGCAGCTCGATGAGCTCGCCGCGGGCGGAGAACTCGGTGCAGATGCGGACGAGGTCGTCGCGGTCCGGGCTGTCGACGAGGTAGAAGCCGACCATCTGCTCGACGGACTCGAGGAACGGGCCGTCGGTCACGAGCGCGCCCCCGGAGCCGTCGGGACGCATCGAGACGGCCTCGGCCGACGGGGTGAGGGGGCCGGCGACGACGATCGAGTGTCCGCCGGCGGCGAGGTCGCGGTGGAACTGCTGATGGCTGCGCATCCCCTTCTCGTGCTCCTCGGGCGGCAGCCGCGCCCACTCGGCCTCGGGAGCGGGCAGCAGGACGAGGTGACGGCTCATGAGGGACGGTCCTCCGGGGTGACGGTGCGGCGGACCTCGACGCCGTCCCCGACGGCCGCGATGATGCGGCAGCAGTCGAGGAGGTCGTCGAGGTCCTCGGACTCCACCTGGTAGAAGCCGCCGACCTGCTCGGCCGTCTCGGTGAACGGCCCGTCGGTGACGGGCCCGCCACCCGGTGGGATGCGCTTGGCCTCGCCCGTCGCGTGCAGCTCGGCGCCACCGGTGATCCGGTGGCCGCGTCGCGACAGCTCCTCGGCGAAGCGGGTGTACTCGGCGTAGCCGGCGACCCGCTGGTCGCGGTCCATGGTGGTCCACCAGCGGTCGGCGTCACCGACGATGAGGACGACGTACTCGGTCATCTCGTGCTCCTCGGGTCCGGGCCGCGCGCGTCGCGGCCTCACCCCCGTGACGATCGGGACCGGCCGCTCTCGACAGGTCTACCGGACTTTCGTCGTCGGCGGACCCGAAGAGGGCGTCGGGCGGTCCGTCAGGACAGCGCGTCGGCGAGGAGGGCGAGGGTCCGCTCGCGCGCCGGCGCGCTGTCCGGGGCCGTCCCGGCGAGGGCACCCGCGACGGGGTGGACCATGACCTCGTCGACCGCGAACGTCGCGGCGAGGTCCCGGACCCGGCGGGCCGCCTCGTCCGGCGTCCCGACGACCCAGCGCTCGAGCATCTGGTCCGCGAGGTCGGCGTGGGCGGGCGCGAGCGGGGCGGCCTCCGCCTCCTCGACGAGCGGGAGCGGGGTGAGCGGCTGCCCGGTGCGGAGGGTGACCATCTGGCGCAGGTTCGGCTCGGCGAGCCGCCGCGCCTCCTCCGCGGTCGGAGCGACGACGACGTTGACCGTGAGCAGCGTGCGCGGGTCCGGGTTCGCCTCGGACGGCTCGTAGCCGTCCCGGTAGAGCGCGAGCGCCTCCGCCGTGCCCCGGCCCGAGAAGTGGTGCGCGAAGACGTACGGCATCCCCCGCGAGGCGGCGAGGCGGGCCGAGTAGTCCGACGAGCCGAGCAGCCAGATCGTCGGCGTCGACGTCGCCCGGGGCGTCGCCCGCAGCACGTGGTCGCCGCTCGGCAGCCGCAGCGCGGCGCCCTCGGGCGACATCATCGCGAGGACCTGGTCGACGTGGTCGGGGAAGCGGTCGACGGCGTCGGCCTCCACGCCGCCACCCCCGCTGCGCAGCGCCCACGACGTGACCGGGTCGGTCCCGGGCGCCCGCCCGATGCCGAGGTCGACCCGGCCGGGGAAGGCGGCCTCGAGGAGGGCGACCTGCTCGGCGACGACGAGCGGGGCGTGGTTGGGGAGCATGACGCCGCCCGAGCCGACCCGGATGCGCTCGGTGACTCCGGCGACCATCGCCATGAGGACCGGCGGGTTCGTCGCCGCGACGGCCGGCATGTTGTGGTGCTCGGCGAGCCAGTAGCCCTCGTACCCGTGGGCGTCGGCGACCCGGGCGAGGGACCGGGTCGCGGCGAGGGCGTCGCCGCTGGTCTGGTCGGTGCGGACCGGGACGAGGTCGAGGACGGACAGGGTCGGGCTCGGGGTGCTCACCCCTGGCTCAGCGGCGGCCGGCGGGCGGCTATTCCGGGGCCGGCCGCACGGGCTGGTCGAAGACGTGCCGCCGCACCCAGGCGTGCATCGCGACCGCGGCCGCAGCGCCGGCGTTGATGGAGCGGGTCGAGCCGAACTGGGCGATGTGGAGGACGACGTCGCACGCCTCCTGCATCGCCGGGGTGAGCCCGTCGCCCTCCTGGCCGAAGACGAGGACGCACGCGCGCGGCAGATCGTGGGTCTCGAGCGCGACCGACCCCGGGACGTTGTCGACCCCGACGAGCGGCAGGCGGTCGCCTCCCGCCCCGGCCGCGGCCGCCCACGCGACGAGCGCCGCGGCGTCCGGGTGGTGGTGCTCGTGCTGGTAGCGGTCCGTGACCATCGCCCCGCGGCGGTTCCAGCGACGCCGGCCGACGACGTGGAAGGCGGCGACGTTCATCGCGTTCGCCGTCCGCACGACCGAGCCGATGTTGAGGTCGTGGCCCCAGTTCTCGATCGCGACGTGGACCGGGTGACGGCGGGTGTCGAGGTCGGCGACGACGGCGTCCATCCGCCAGTAGCGGTACCGGTCGACGACGTTGCGGCGGTCCCCGTCCCGCAGCAGGTCCGGGTCCCAGTGGTCTCCGTCGGGCCACGACCCCTCCCACGGCCCGACCCCGACCTGCCGCTCCTCGTCCACGACGCGAGGGTAGGCGAACGGTGTCCGTGGCCCCGCATACTCTGGAGGAGTGATCCCCACCCTCGGTCCGCAGTGGCTGCAGCCCGAGTACCTCCTCGACACCTACGGCGAGGCGTTCCTGTGGATCGCCGTCCTCATCGTCTTCGTCGAGTGCGGCCTCTTCTTCCCCTTCCTGCCGGGCGACATCCTCCTGTTCATGACCGGCATCTTCATCGCGAACGGCCGGCTCGAGGACCACCTCCTCGTCGCGATGGGCGCCCTCGTCCTCGCCGCCATCGGGGGCAACGTCGCCGGCTACGAGATCGGCAGACGGGCCGGCGCGCCGCTGCGAGAACGCGACGGCCGCATCGTCAAGCGCCAGCACATCGCCCGCACCGAGGTCTTCTTCGACCGCTACGGCGCGGCGGCGCTCGTCCTCGCCCGCTTCGTGCCCGTCGTCCGCACGTACATCACCGTCGTCGCGGGCGTGAGCCGGATGCACCGCCGGTTCTTCCTCACGTGGTCCTTCGTCGGGGCGCTCGTCTGGGTCGTCGGCATCACCCTCGTCGGCTACCTGCTCGGCGGCGTCCCGTGGGTGCGCGACCACCCGGACCTCGCGGTGCTCGTCTTCGTCGTCGTGACGAGCATCCCGATCGTCGTCGAGTACCTGCGCCACCGCAACGACGCCCCGCTGTCCGAGGACGCCGCCGAGGCGTCCTGACCGACGAGGGGCGACCGGCCCCGACCGACGGGTCAGGACAGGTCGACGAGACCCCGCCGGTGCGCCTCGGCGACGGCCGCGGTCCGGTCCGCCACCCCGAGCTTCGCGAAGGCCCGCACGAGGTGGGTCTTGACCGTCGCCTCCCCGATGAAGAGCGACCGGCCGATCTCGGCGTTCGACAGGCCCCGGCCGACGAGGGCGAGCACCTCGACCTCGCGGCCGGTGAGGTCCGTCCCGGCGGGAGCCCGCAGCCGCTCGGCGAGCCGGGCGGCGACGGGAGGCGCGAGGACGGTCTCGCCCCGGGCGGCCCGCCGGATCGCGTCCGTGAGCACCGCCGTCGGGGCGTCCTTGAGGAGGTAGCCCCGGGCGCCGGCCTCGACGGCCCGGACGATGTCGGCGTCGGTGTCGTACGTCGTGAGGACGAGGACCTGCGGCGGGTCTGGCAGGGCGCCGATCCGCCGCGTCGCCTCGGCACCGTCGAGCACCGGCATCCGCAGGTCCATGAGGACGACGTCCGGGGCGAGCCGGGGGAGCACCGCGAGCGCCTCCGCCCCGTCCGCTGCCTCGCCGACGACCTCGAGGTCCGCCTCCTCGCCGAGCACCGCGACCATCCCTGCGCGCACGACGGGGTGGTCGTCGACGACGAGCAGGCGGATCACCGCGGCACCTCGAGGGTGAGCGTCGTGCCCGCGCCCGGCCCGCTGAGCAGGTCGACGCGGCCACCGACCTGCGCGGCCCGGGCGCGGACCCCGTCGAGCCCGAAGCCCCGGTGGTCCGTGTCCGCGTCGAAGCCGCAGCCGTCGTCCGCGACGGACAGGACGACCCGCTCCGGCCGGTAGCTGAGGGCGACCGCGACGTGTCCGGCGCCCGCGTGCCGTCGCACGTTGGCGAGCGCCTCCTGCGCGGTCCGCAGGACGACGACCTCGGCGGCGCCGCCGAGCGGTGCCGGCTCCCCGTCGACCCGCACCTCGGTCCGCAGCCCGGTCTCCCGGCCGACGGCGTCGCCGAGCCGGACGAGGGCCTCGGCGAGGCTGCGGGACTGCAGGTGCCCCGGGGTGAGCTCGGCCACGATGAGCCGGGCCTCGGCGAGGTTGTCGGTCGCGGTGCGTTCGACGAGGGCGAGCCGCTCCCGCGCGGTGTCGACGTCGCCGCGGGCGAGCGCGGCGTCGGCGGCCCGGCTCAGGGTGACGACGGAGGTGAATCCCTGCGCGAGGGTGTCGTGGATCTCCCGCGAGATGCGCTCGCGCTCGTCCTGGACGCCGCGGTCCCGCTCGACCGCCGCGAGCCGGGCCTGGGTCGCCCGGAGCTCGTCGATCGTCGTGGCCCGGGCGTCGGCCTCGCCGACGATCCGGTGGATGAACAGGCCGAGGGCCAGGCTCACCCCGAGCGAGATGACGGAGGACACGACGATCGGGCCGAAGGTTCCGTCGTCGTAGCCGCTCTGGACGTACCGCGTGACCCCGAAGGCCGTGAGGGTGAGGACGGTTCCGGCGACCGCCTGTCGCGCCGAGAGCATCGCCCACATCTGCGGGTAGAGGACGAAGTAGAGCATCCAGGCCTCGGTGCCCGGGTCGAGCCACTGGACCGCGACGAGGAGGGTCCAGGCGAGGACCTGGTACGCGAGACCGGCGCGACGGTCGTCCCGCAGCCCCCGCACCCCGAGGCCCGCGTACGCCCCTCCGATGACGAGGAGGAGGACCGGGGAGACCCACCGGCCGTGCGGCCCCGGGTCGTCGAGGACCGCGACGACGAGCGCCGCCCCGAGGACGACGACGAAGAGGCCGTGCCACCACGGCAGCTGGCGGTGCCACCACGCGTCGAGGGCGCCGCTGGACGAGCCCTCGGGCCGTTCGCAGCCGTCGGTCTCGGTCGCCGTCGCGCTCACGCTTCCATCGTCGCGCGTGGGGACCGGCGGCGCAGCCGTCACACACTCCCCCGTTTCGTCCACCGGAAGGTCGTGACACAGAGCACGAGCCCGACGACCGACCACGCCGCGAGGACGAGGAGGGTCCGGCCGGTCTCCCACGACCCCGCCATCTCGAGCCCGACCATGCCCTCGGGGTAGAACACCGACCGCATCCCCTGGGCGATCCACTTGAGCGGGAAGAGCGCGGCGACCTGCTGGAGCCATCCCGGGATGCTGTCCCAGCCGATGTAGACCCCGGAGATGAACTGCAGGACGAGGATCGGGCCGATGACGACGGCGCCGATCGCCCGCGACGTCGCGAGCGAGGAGTAGGCGACGCCGAGGACCGTCCCGCTGAGCACCCCGAGGGCGAAGACGCCGGCGAAGACGGCCCACCGGTCGGCGCCCGTCGGCATCGGGACGTCGTAGACGAGGCGGGCGACGGCGAGGAGCAGGACCAGCTGGGCCAGCGAGGTCACCGCGACGAGGCCGACCTTGCCGAGGAAGTAGGCGACGGGCGGCATCGGGGTGGCGCGCAGCCGCTTGAGGCTGCCGTCGTCCCGCTCGGTCGCGACCGACAGGGCCATCGTCTGGAAGGACGTGAGGAGCACGCCGGCCGCGATCATCCCGGGCAGGAAGAAGCGCGACGCCGACATCTGCGAGCCCCCGTCCTCGAACTGGGCGCCGAAGACGGTCGAGAAGAGGGCGAGCAGGAGGATCGGGAAGAGGAAGGAGAAGAAGACCGACTCCTTCTCCCTCGAGTACATCCGCAGCTCGACGGCGGTGCGGTCGAGCCCGAGGGCGAGCGTCGTCATGCGGGGACCTCCGTGGCGGCGACCGGGTCGGCCGCGTCGACGTGCGGGGCGATGAGCGAGAGGTAGGTGTCCTCGAGGCTCGGCCGGGTGACGGTGAGCCCGGGCACCTCCCCGGCGAACCGGGCGGCCAGGGCGGAGACCTCGGTGGTGGGCGTGGTCGTGCGCCGGGTGCGTCGCTCGCCGCCCTCCTCCCACGAGACCGTGGCCTCCGCGCCCTGCCGACCGCCGAGAGCCGCGGGGGTGTCGAGCGCGAGCAGCCGGCCGGCCGCGATGACGCCGACCCGGTCGGCGAGGTGCTCGGCCTCGTCGAGGTAGTGGGTCGTGAGGAGGATCGTCGTGCCGTCGTGCGCGAGGGAGCGGATGAGTCCCCAGAAGTCGCGCCGGGCCTGCGGGTCGAACCCCGTCGTCGGCTCGTCGAGGAAGAGCAGGTCGGGCCGGCCGACGATGCCCAGGGCGACGTCGAGGCGGCGACGCTGGCCCCCGGACAGGCCGACCGTCCGGTCGTCGGCCTTCGCGGTGAGCCCCGTGAGGTCGAGGACCTCGTCGACGTCGCGGGGCCGGCGGTAGCTCTTCGCGGCACTGCGCAGGACCTCGCGGGGCGTGAGCAGGTCGAGCCCGCCGGTCGACTGCAGGACGATGCCGATGCGGTCGCGCCAGGCGCGCGGCGCCCGGTGCGGGTCGGTGCCGAGGACGCTCACGTCCCCGGCGTCCCGCGACCGGAACCCCTCGAGGATCTCGACCGTCGTCGTCTTGCCGGCCCCGTTGGGGCCGAGGAGCGAGAACACCTCGCCGGCCCGGACGTCGAGGTCGAGGTCGTCGACGGCGCGGTGCGTGCCGTACGTCTTGCGCAGACCTCGGATGCGGATGGCCTCTGTCATGCCTCCAGGGTGGTGGCCGCGACCGCGTCGGTCGAGACCCGGGCGGTGGATCCACGGTCCATCGACCGGTGGACGAGCCACGCCGCGACGAGCGCGACCAGCACGCCTGTGACACCGGCGACGACGTAGAGCGTGCGCGGGCCGGCGACGGCGCTGACGACCCCACCGGCGACGAGGGCCAGGGCGGAGGCCGCCCGGGAGAGGCCGCCCACGAGGGCGAGGACCGACCCGCGGTGGTCCGCGGCGAGCTCGTCGAGGACGAGGGCGACCACGAGGGCGTTGACGAGCCCGAGGACGAGACCCAGCCCGGCGCCGAGGACGAGGTAGACGAGGAGGCCCGGTGCGAGCCCCTGTCCGACCTGGACCAGCCCGAGCAGGCCGACGCCGCCGAGGACGGCACGGGTGCGCGAGGCCCGGCGCGTCAGCGAGCCACCGAGCACCGCCCCGAGCACCGCACTGCCGCCGGTCACGGCCTCGGCGAGCCCGTACTGCGCCGCACTCGCCCCGAGGACGTCCCGGACGAGGAAGACCTCCGCGACGTTCACCGACTCCAGCGCGACGATCATCGGCAGGAGCGACAGGACGAGGACGAGCAGGACGCGGTCGGTCCGCAGCTCCCTGAGCCCGTCGCCGGGGAGGATCGACGCCGTCCAGCGCCGGGCTGCCCCGCCCGGTCGTGGCCGCGGGCGGGCGGCACGGGGAAGGGTCAGCGCCACTGCGGCGAGACCGAGGAAGGTCAGGGCGTCGAGGACGAGCGCGGTCGAGGGTCCGTGCCACTGGACGAGGACCCCGCCGACGGCGGCCCCCGCGGGACCGGCCACGCCGCGGAGGGACTGCTGGAGGGCCACGACCCGCCCGGCGCCGCCGGGTGGGACGAGCCGGGGCACGATCGCGCTCCACGTCGGGTGGCCGAGGGCGAAGGCGGTCTGGAGGACGAGGACGAGGACGACGGTCGCCACGACCCCGCTCACGACGGCGAGGCCGAGCGCGGCGCCGGTCTGGACGAGGGCCGTCGCCACGAGGACACGACGCGGGTCGGCCCGGTCGGCGAGGGCACCGGCGGGACCCATCGTGAGCACGACCGGCAGGGCGAAGGCGAGGAGCAGGACGGAGACCGCCCACGGCCCGCGCTCGCTCGCGTGGGCCCGCAGGACGAGCGCGACCATCGCCGCCGAGTCCCCGAGGACACTCACCGCCGCGGCGGCGAGGAGCAGGCGGACGGTGCGGTCCCGCAGCACCGTCGCGTACTCGTGAAGTATCTGTTTCACATTTGTGAAGGTAGTGCTTCACGAATCCCTGGTCAACTAGCCTGGCGCCATGGCACGCGTTGCGCGGGACGAGGACGGCCGCTCCGAGCTGCGGATCACCGACCCTCGGGCGTTGCGGGCACTCGCCCACCCGGCGCGTCAGCGCGTCATCACCGAGCTCTTCTCCGGCGAGGTCCTCACCGCCACCGAGGCGGCCCGGCTCGTCGGCCTCAGCCCGTCGGCGACGAGCTACCACCTCCGCGCCCTCGAGCGGTGGGGCATCGTCGAGCGGGACGAGAGCAGCGACGGCCGCGAGCGACCGTGGCGCGCCACCGCGTCGTCGATCACCGTGACGCCGGACGCGCACCGGGCGGCCGGCGTCGACTCCAGCCGAACCTCGGTCCACGCGTGGTTCGGCGACCTCGGGGACGACCTCGACCGGTTGGCGGCGTCGGTCGCCGCCGGCGACGAGCACGGGATGACCGCACGCGGACGGCTCTGGCTCACCGACGACGAGGAGACCGAGATCCGCGAGCGGCTCCAGGAGGTCGTCCGCTCCTTCCGCGGGCGGACCCGGCGCGAGCACCCCGAGGGAGCGCGCCCCTGGAACGTCTACGCCCTGCTCCTCCCGGCGCAGTCGCCGAAGGCCTGACCCAGCGGGCCGACCGCGGGGTCGAGGGGTCACGACGCGCCGCGGCGACGCCCGCCGGTACGGCGCGTCGTGGCCTCCCGACGGTGCCGGGCACCGCCGGGGCGGGCCCCCACGCCGCGGGTCCGGGGTCGGGAAACCGGCACTCGCGCACCCCGATGGACGAGACGGCGGCGCAAACTCGCGGCGCGTGGGTTATGGCGCACATCACGCGAGCGGTCTAGGGTCATCGGCACTCATACGGATCGAGGGACCGGGAGGGCCCAACACCATGGAGACCGTCGTCGTCGGCGTCGACAACAGCGACGTCTCCACCCGAGCGGTGGAGTTCGCTGTCGATCGCGCCCAGAAGAACGACTGGAAGGTGGTGCTGGTCCACGTCATCCCGTGGTCCCCGTACTCCTTCCAGACCCCCACGGAGAACGAGCACCGACAGCGGGAGAAGGTCAACGAGACCAACGCCGCCAAGGAGCAGATCCTCGTCCCCATGGCGAAGATCGCCGAGGAGGGCGGCGTGGCCCACGAGGAGATCGTCACCCACGGCAAGCCCTCCGACACCATGAGCGACCTCGCCACCAAGCACGGCGCGGTCCACCTCATCGTCGGCCGGACCGGTGACGGCGGCCTGCGCGAGGCCGTGTTCGGTTCCGTCGCCAGCCGGCTCGTCCAGCAAGCCAAGATCCCCGTGACGGTGGTGCCCTGATGAACATCGCAGATGGTTTCGAGTCCTTCGCCAACGGCGTCGGCAACGTCGTCTTCTACTCCGTCACCGTGGCCGGTGCCAGCCTCCCGCTCATCGTGGTGTGGCTCGTCATCGCCGGGACCTTCTTCACGATCTACCTCGGCTTCATGCAGGTGCGCGGCCCCCGCCTGGCCGTCGACCTCGTCCGGGGCAAGTACACCCAGCCCGACGAGGTCGGCGAGGTGTCGCACTTCCAGGCCCTCGCGACCGCCGTGTCCGGCACCGTCGGCCTCGGCAACATCGCCGGTGTCGCCATCGCCATCTCGCTCGGCGGCCCGGGCGCGACGTTCTGGATGATCCTCGCGGGCCTGCTCGGCATGGCGACGAAGATGGCCGAGTGCATGCTCGGGGTGAAGTACCGCAACGAGCACAGCGACGGCACCGTGTCCGGCGGCCCGATGTACTACCTCAAGAAGGGCCTCGCCGAGCGCGGCATGGGCGGTCTCGGCAGCGTCCTCGCCGTCCTCTTCGCGATCTTCATGATCGGTGGCGCGCTCGGTGGCGGGAACATGTTCCAGTCGAACCAGGCGACCGCCCAGATCGTCGACGTCACCGGTGGCGACGACGGCTTCCTCGGCAGCAACCCGTGGATCATCGGCGTCCTCTTCGCCATCGCCGCGGGCCTGGTCATCATCGGCGGCGTCAAGAGCATCGCCCGCGTCACGGAGAAGATCGTCCCGTTCATGGCGGTCCTCTACCTCGTCGCCTCGCTCATCGTCATCCTGTGGAACGTCACGGCGCTGCCGGACGCCATCGGGGCGATCTTCTCGGGCGCCTTCAGCCCCGAGGGTGTCGCAGGCGGCGCGATCGGTGCGCTCATCGTCGGCTTCCAGCGGGCGGCGTTCTCGAACGAGGCGGGCCTCGGCTCGGCGTCGGTCGCGCACTCCGCGGTGAAGACGAAGGAGCCCGCGACCGAGGGCTTCGTCGCGATGCTCGAGCCGTTCATCGACACCGTCGTCATCTGCACGCTCACCGCTCTGACGATCGTCATCACGGGGACCTACCAGAACCCGGACGCCTCGGAGCTCGGCGGCGTCGCCCTGACCTCCGACTCGTTCGAGACGGTGCTGCCGTGGTTCCCGACGGTCCTCGCGCTCGCCGTCGTGCTCTTCGCGTTCTCGACGATGATCAGCTGGGCGTACTACGGGATGAAGGCCACGGGCTACCTCTTCGGCGACAACTTCGCCGCGGAGCAGGGCTTCAAGGTCGTCTTCCTCATCGCGACGATCCTCGGCTCGGTCGTGGCGCTCGACCCGGTCATCCTCGTGTCCGACTCGATGATCTTCCTCATGAGCCTGCCGAACATCATCGGGCTCTACCTGCTCGCGCCGGTCATCCGGAAGGAGATCCACGGGTACCTCTCGCGGGTCCAGTCCGGTGAGGTGCAGAAGGTCAAGGTCTGACCGACCCCGCACGACGACGGCTCGTCCCCGGCAGGGGGCGGGCCGTCGTCGTGCGGTGCGGGTGGTGGCGCCGCGGGTGCGGAAGCCGACGCCCGGGAGGCGTGCGGAGCGGGCTCGGTCGTCAGGCGAGGCCGAGGTCGGCGAGCCCGTACACGTGGCGGTAGTCGAGGCCGGCGTCGGCGAAGACCCGGTCGGCGCCGGTCGCTCGGTCGGCGATCGTCGCGACGGCGACGACGGTCGCCCCCGCCTCCTGCGCGGCGGTCGCGGCCTCGAGCGGGGAGGCACCGGTCGTCGAGGTGTCCTCGACGACGAGGACCCGCCGGCCCTCGATGCCCGGCCCCTCGATCCGCTGCTGCAGGCCGTGCGCCTTGCCCGCCTTGCGGACGACGAACGCGTCCAGCCGGCGCCCGGCGGCCGCGGCGGCGTGGAGCATCGAGGTGGCGACGGGGTCGGCGCCGAGGGTCAGCCCGCCGACGGCGTCGAAGTCGAGGTCGGCGACGAGGTCGAGCATGACCCGGCCGACGAGCGGGCTCGCCTCCCCGTCGAGGGTGACCCGGCGGAGGTCGACGTAGTAGTCGGCCTCCTTGCCGGAGGAGAGGGTGACGCGGCCGTGCACGACGGCCTTGTCCCGGATGATCGTCTGGAGCCGGTCACGGTCGGCGGCGATGTCGCTCACGCGGCCCACCGTAGTGCGCCCCCGCCCGCTCGTCAGCGGCGGCCGCGGACCCGGTCGAGCAGCCGCGCCCCGGCACCCCGGACGACCGGCCGCGGCAGCGCCCGCACGAGCAGGGACAGGGCGGTCCACTGCGGCCCGGGGACGGAGACGACCCTCCCGGCGGCCGCGTCGGCGAGGGCCTGCGCCGCGACGTCGTCGGCGTCGAGCCAGAGCCCGGCGGGGACCCCGGGCCGTCGCATCCGGGCGCGGTCGTGGAACTCGGTGCGGGTCAGGCCGGGGCAGACCGCCGTCACCGTGACGCCGGTGTCGCGCAGCTGGCCGGCGAGCGCCTCGGACAGCACGGTGACGAAGGACTTGTGCGCGGAGTAGGAGCCGCTCGCCATCCACCCGGCGACGGAGGAGACGTTGAGGATGCACCCGCGGCCCCGGGCGCGCATCGCCCCGGCCGCGGCGTGGCTCGTGAGGAGCACGGCTCGCACCATGACGTCGAGGGCGGCCTCCTCACGCGCGACGTCGTTGTCGACGAACGGTCGCTCCTGGCCGAACCCGGCGTTGTTGACGAGGACGTCGACGGGCCGGGCGGGGTCCGCGAGGCGGTCGCAGACGTCCTGGGTCTGCCGGCGGTCGGCGAGGTCCGCGACGAGGACCTCGACGGCGTGGCCGTGCGCGGCGCGCAGCTCGGCGGCCAGCCGCTCGAGCCGGGCGCGGTCCCGGGCGACGAGGACGAGGTCGTGACCGTCGCGGGCGAGCCGCCGGGCGAAGGCCAGCCCGATCCCGGCGGTGGCCCCGGTGACGAGCGCGGTGGTCACGACACGCCCTCGGCGAGGAAGGGGAGCAGGGCGGCGAGGACCTCGTCGGGGGCCTCCTCGGGGCAGAAGTGCCCGCCCGGGACGGCGTGGCCGCGCACGTCGGCGGCGTACCCGCGCCACACGTCGAGGACGTCGTACGTACGGGCCACGAAGCCGTCGGCTCCCCACAGGACGAGCAGCGGGACCTCGACGCGCCGGTCCCGGCTCGCCCGGTCGTGCTCGAGGTCGACGCCGAGCCCGGCGCGGTAGTCCTCGCACGAGGCGTGGAGGACCTCGGGCCGGGAGAAGGCCCGGACGTAGGCGGTGACGGCGTCCTCGTCGAACCGCGCCCCGGGGGCGGACCAGCGGCGCAGCGTCTCGCGGAGGAAACCCTCGGGGTCGGCGCCGACGAGCCGCTCCGGGAGCCCGTCCGGCTGGGCGAGGAAGAACCAGTGGTAGTAGCCGGTCGCGAACCGCGCGTCGGCGTGCTCGACCATGTGCAGGGTCGGCGCGATGTCCAGGACCGCCATCCGGGTCACGACGTCGGGACGGTCGTGGACGAGCCGGTGGGCCACCCGGGCGCCCCGGTCGTGCCCGACGACGGCGAAGCGGTCGTGGCCGAGGGTCGCCATCGCCTCGAGCAGGTCGGCGGCGCTCGCCCGCTTCGAGAACGTCGCGTGGTCCGGCTGCGCGGCCGGCGCGGTGCTGTCGCCGTACCCCCGCAGGTCGGCGGCGACGACGGTGTGCTCCTCCGCCAGCGCGGGCGCCACGCGGTGCCACATCTCGTGGGTCTGCGGGTACCCGTGGAGGAGCAGGACGGGGGACCCCGACCCGGCGACGGCCACGTGCACCGTGCCACCGGAGGTCGGGACGTCGTGGACGGCTGCCCCGGGGATCGGCACGGCACCTCCTGCGTCGCGGGTGGGTCTGTCGCCAGCATCGCACGGTGCGGGGACCGTCGGTCGCGGTCGTTAGGGTGACGGCGTGCGTATCGCGACCTGGAACGTCAACTCCATCCGCTCCCGTGTCGACCGGGTCGAGGAGTGGCTGCGCCGCACCGACGTCGACGTCCTCGCGATGCAGGAGACGAAGGCCAAGGACGAGCAGTTCCCCTACGAGCGGCTCCGCGCGCTCGGCTACGAGGTCGCCCACCACGGGGTGAACCAGTGGAACGGCGTCGCCGTCCTCTCCCGCGTCGGGCTCGAGGACGTGCAGGTGGGGTTCGAGGGCGACCCGGGGTGGGGCGAGCCGGTGGCCGCGGAGGCCCGCGCCATCGGCGCGACGTGCGGCGGGGTGCGGATGTGGTCCCTCTACGTGCCCAACGGCCGCGCCCTCGACGACCCGCACATGGCGTACAAGCTCGAGTGGCTCGCCCGGCTGCGGGACCGGGCCGAGGACTGGGCGGCCGACGGCACCCCGGTGGCGCTCTGCGGCGACTGGAACATCGCCCCGCAGGACGAGGACGTGTGGTCGATGGAGTACTACGAGGACAAGTCGCACGTGAGCCCGCCCGAGCGGGCGGCCTTCTCCGCCTTCCTCGAGTCCGGGTTCGTCGACGTCGTCCGACCGCACGCGCCGGGTCCCGGCACGTACACGTACTGGGACTACCAGCGGCTGGCCTTCCCCAAGCGGCGGGGCATGCGCATCGACTTCGTCCTCGGCTCGCCGTCCCTCGCCGAGCGGGTCGCGGGCGCGGCCATCGACCGTGAGGAGCGCAAGGGCAAGGGGGCCAGCGACCACGCGCCGGTCGTCGTCGAGCTCGAGGACCGTCCGGTCACCTGACCGGGGGCTGACGCGGGACGGCCTCGCGGGTTAGCGTGCCGTGATGACGCGCCCGCCCCACGAGATCGTCGCGACGGTCCTCGTCGACCCCACGGTCCTCGGGGAGCTCGAGGTCGCGCTCATGCACCTCGACCTACGGGTGTGGCCGATGGCGACCGCCCCGAACTGCACCGACGGGCCCCGCCAGGCGTTCCAGTACCGGCGCCGGACCCTCATCGCCAAGCGCGGCGCGTGGGACGACGCGGAGCACTGGGTGCCGGTGTGGGTGTCGTTCGGGGCGTCCTGGAGCGAGGGCGCCGAGCCGCTGCCCTGGGAGGCGCACGCCGCCCTCTGGGACGAGCTGGCCCGGTGGTCCGGGCACGTCCACTACCGGAAGTGGCTGAGCGGCGTCCGTCCGCTCGAGGTCCCGGTCGGGGTCGACGGCGCCGGCTCGAGCCCGGGGGCGTCCCGCTCGGCCTGAGGTGGGTCGGGGCTGCTCGCAGGTCGGCTGCTGTCGGTCAGCGCTGCTCGCGGGGGCAGAACCACGTCGTGCGGCTGCCGACCGTCGCGCGGGCCATCTCGCTCCCGCACCGGGGACAGTGTCCCGACGCCCCTCGGTGCCGGACCACCTCGAGGGTGTGCACGCCGCCCTGACGCACGGCCGTGCGGATCGCGGACCGCAGGCGTCGGCGCAGCTCGTCGAGCTCCTCGGTGGACAGCTCACCCGCGGGGCGGCGGGGGTCGATCTCGGCCTGCCACAGCACCTCGTCGGCGAGCAGGTTGCCGACTCCCGCGACCCGCTGCTGGTCGAGCAGCCGCGCCTTGACCGGGGCCTTCCCGGTGCCGATCCGCTCGCGGAACTGCTCCCGGGTGATCTCCTCGGCGTCCGGGCCGAGCGCGTCGACGTCCGGGTCGAGGCGGATCCGACCCAGCCGGCGCGGGTCGAGCAACCGCATCCGACCGCCCCCCTCGAAGGTCAGGGTGAACCGGTACCACTCCTCCTTGCGCCGTCGCGGACGGCGCCGGCCGCTCCCCTGGTAGTCGCCGCCCTCGTCCTCGCCCTCGGGGCCGACGACGAGGATGCGACCGCTCATCCCGAGGTGGATGCCGAGCGGTGGGGCGTCCCCGCCGAGCTCGCACCAGATCGACTTGCCCCGGCGGTGCGCTGCGGTGAGCCGGTGCCCGACGAGGGCGTCGCGGATCTCGCCCGGCGGGTGCGGACGGCACTCCCACGAGTCGCTGTCGTCGACGTCGGTGATCGTGCGGTGCAGGGCCGACCGCTCGATGACGGCACGGGCGGACTCGACCTCGGGCAGCTCGGGCATGACCCGATCCTCGCCCGTGCCGGCCCGTCGGGTCGTGCCGGGGTGCCGACGAGGGGGGCAGGTGTCCAGGGCCCGGGGCAGCGACCCCGGGCGTCGACTACGGCCGGGTGAGGATGCCCGCCGCGTAGGCCGCCTGGCCGACGTGCTGGGTGGCGTCGTTGAGGGCGCTGACGAGCCGGACGGCGAGCGTCACCGGCGGGTCCCAGTCCTCGTCGACGACGCGGTCGAGGTCGGCGTCGTCGAGGGTGCGCAGCGCGTCGGCGACGAGGGCGTGCGTCGCGTCGAAGTAGCCGCGCAGGTCCTCGGCGTCGGCCCGGACGGCGAGGACCTCGTCGTAGGACATCCCGTACCCGTGCGCGCTCGCGGGGAAGGGCAGGTCGAAGCGCTCGGACCAGCCGCCGGTCGTCCAGACGACGTCGCGGTCGAACGCGTCGGCCACGTGGGTGTCGAGCACCCGGGTCGTGTGCCAGACGAGCCAGGCGACGGTGTTGGCACCGGGGGCGGGCGGGGTGGCGAGCTGCTCCTGCGGGACGTCGTCGAGGAGGACGTGGACGCTCTCCCGGACGCGGTCGAGGGCGTCGGTGAGGATGTCGCTGATCGTGGCCATGCCGCCGACGCTACGCCTGCGGTCCGACCCTGACGCGCTCCGGTGCCGGTGGCCGCCCGCGACGTCGTGGCCGGCCCGGCGAGCGCGAGACAAGAGAACGTCCCCCGACACAAGAGAACGTTTCCCTTGTGTCGGGGGACATTTCGGGGTCACCCCGAAAAGGGGAGGCGGGTGGGTCAGGTGAGGCGGAGCGTGTCCGCGTCGGGGTCGAGGCCGACGCGGACGGTGTCGCCGTCGCGGACCTCGCCGGCGAGCAGGGCGGTCGCGAGCCGGTCACCGATCTCGCGCTGGACGAGCCGGCGCAGCGGCCGTGCCCCGAACGCCGGGTCGTAGCCGCGCTCGGCGAGCCAGGACTTGGCGTCGTCGGACACCTCGAGGTCGATGCGGCGGTCGCGCAGCCGCGCCCCGAGCTCGTGGACCTGGAGGTCGACGATCCGGGCCAGCTCGTGGGTCGAGAGGGCGTCGAAGACGACGACCTCGTCGAGCCGGTTGAGGAACTCCGGCTTGAACGCCTGCCGCACGACCCCCATGACCTCCTCGCGCCGCTCGTCCGGCCCGAGGGTCGGGTCGACGAGGTACTGCGAGCCGAGGTTGGAGGTCATGACGAGGATGACGTTGCGGAAGTCGACGGTGCGGCCCTGCCCGTCGGTGAGCCGGCCGTCGTCGAGCACCTGGAGCAGGATGTCGAACGTCTCCGGGTGCGCCTTCTCGACCTCGTCGAGCAGGACGACCGAGTACGGCCGGCGCCGCACGGCCTCGGTGAGCTGGCCGCCCTCCTCGTACCCGACGTACCCCGGAGGGGCGCCGATGAGTCGGGCGACGGCGTGCCGCTCGGCGTACTCCGACATGTCGAGGCGGACCATCGCCCGCTCGTCGTCGAAGAGGAAGTCCGCGAGCGACTTCGCGAGCTCGGTCTTGCCGACGCCGGTCGGCCCGAGGAAGAGGAAGGACCCGGTGGGGCGGTCCGGGTCGGCGATGCCCGCCCGCGCCCGGCGCACCGCGTCGGACACCGCACGGACCGCGCCGGACTGCCCGATGAGGCGGGAGCCGATGATCGACTCCATCGACAGCAGCTTCTCGGTCTCGCCCTGGAGCAGCCGTCCGGCGGGGATGCCGGTCCACGCCGCGATGACCTCGGCGATGTCGTCGGCCCCCACCCGCTCCTTGACCATGAGGTCGGCCTCGGCGCTCGCGGACTCCGCGGCCTGGGCGGCCTCGAGCTGGGTCTGCAGGGCGGGGATGTCGCCGTAGAGCAGCTTCGACGCGCCGCCGTAGTCGCCGTCGCGCTGGAGCCGCTCGGCCTGCGTGCGCAGGTCGTCGAGGCGGGCCTTGAGGTCACCGACCCGGTTCAGGCCCTCCTTCTCGGCGGTCCACCGGGCGTTGAGGGCGTCGAGCTCCTCGGTGCGGTCGGCGAGGTCGGCACGCAGCCGCTCGAGCCGCTCCTTCGAGGCCTCGTCGCTCTCCTGGGCGAGGTGCAGCTCCTCCATCCGCAGCCGGTCGACCTGGCGGCGCAGGACGTCGATCTCGACGGGGCTGGAGTCGATCTCCATCCGCAGCCGGGACGCGGCCTCGTCGACGAGGTCGATCGCCTTGTCCGGCAGCTGCCGGCCGGTGATGTACCGGTCGGACAGCGAGGCCGCCGCGACGAGGGCGGAGTCCTCGATCTCGACCTTGTGGTGCGCCTCGTAGCGCTCCTTGAGGCCGCGGAGGATCGCGACGGTGTCCTCGACCGACGGCTCGCCGACGAACACCTGCTGGAAGCGGCGCTCGAGGGCCGGGTCCTTCTCGACGTGCTCGCGGTACTCGTCGAGCGTCGTCGCCCCGACGAGCCGCAGCTGCCCACGCGCGAGGAGCGGCTTGAGCATGTTGCCGGCGTCCATCGCCGACTCACCGGTCGCGCCGGCCCCGACGACGGTGTGCAGCTCGTCGATGAACGTGACGACCTCGCCGTCACTGCCGGTGATCTCCTCGAGGACGGCCTTGAGCCGCTCCTCGAACTCGCCGCGGTACTTGGCCCCGGCGACCATCGCCCCGAGGTCGAGGCTCACGAGCCGCTTGCCGCGCAGGGACTCGGGGACGTCGCCGTCGACGATGCGCTGGGCGAGACCCTCGACGACGGCGGTCTTGCCGACGCCGGGGTCGCCGATGAGGACGGGGTTGTTCTTCGTCCGGCGGGAGAGGACCTGCACGACCCGGCGGATCTCGTCGTCCCGGCCGATGACGGGGTCGAGGCGGCCGTCGCGGGCGGCCTGGGTGAGGTCGGTGCCGTACTGCTGCAGCGCCTCCCCGCCCTCCGCCGGGGTCTCGGACGTCACGGTGCGCCCGGCCCGCAGCTCGGTGAGCTTGGCCTCCATGTCCGCCGCGCCACGCTTCTCGACGGCGGCGAGGTGGCCGGTCTCGGCGAGGGCGAGCAGGAGCAGGTCGAGGGCGAGGAAGGTGTCTCCCGTCGCGCGCATGAGGGTGTCGGCCTGCTGGAGGACGGCGAGCGCCTCCCGGCCGAACGTGGGGGCGGACGACCCCCCGCTCGCGGTCGGCAGGGTCCGCAGCCGGGCGTCGGCCTGGCCCAGGACGTGGGCTGCACCGGTACCCGCCGCGCCGAGGAGGGCGTCGGCGAGCGGCGTGTCGAGGCGGAGCGCGGCGCTCGTGAGGTGGTCGGGGGTGATCTCGGCGTGGCCCGCCTGCTGCGCGGCGCGCTGGGCGAGGGCCAGCGCCTCGGCCACCTTGGTCGTGGGCTTCAGCTCCATCCGTCGGGTCTCCTGCTCGTGCGAAGGTCGTCGTCAGTGTCGTCAACACTGAACAAAGTTGAGTCTATTCCACTCAACCCGCGCCACGCACCCCCGTCAGTGCCGGCCGAGCCAGCGCACCGCCTCGTCGACGAGCGTCTCGGGATCGCGCCGCAGGTCGAGGACGACCCCGTCCTCGTCCGGCTCGAGCGGCTCGAGGGTCGCCACCTGCGACTCCAGGAGGGCGGGGGGCATGAAGTGGTCGGGACGGGCGGACATCCGCGCCGCGATGAGGTCGGCCGGACCGTCGAGGTGGACGAACTGCACCTGCGGCGGGCCGTGCCGCAGGATGTCGCGGTAGGACCGGCGCAGGGCCGAGCAGGCCATGACGGTGGACTGCCCCTCCCGCGCCTGGGCGGCCATCCACGCCGCCAGCTCGGCGAGCCACGGCCGACGGTCGGCGTCGGTGAGCGGCGTCCCCGCCGACATCTTCGCGATGTTCGTCTCCGGGTGGAACCGGTCCGCCTCGGCGAACGGCAGCCCGACCGCGTCGGAGATCCCCTGTGCCACCGTCGACTTGCCGCACCCGGACACGCCCATGACGACGACGTGCCGGGTGCGGCCGTGCCCGGGGCCGGGCCCCTCGGGGACGCTCACAGGACGACACTCACGAGGGCCGCGAGGGCGAACCCGACGACGCCGATGAGGGTCTCCATGACCGTCCACGTCCGCAACGTCGTGCGCACGTCCATCCCGAGGAAGCGGCCGACGAGCCAGAAGCCGGAGTCGTTGACGTGCGACAGGACGGTCGAGCCGCACGCGATGGCGACGACGACGCAGGCGAGGTCGATACTGCTCAGCGACCCGGCCGCCTCGACGGTCGGCGCGATGAGGCCGGCGGTCGTCGTGAGCGCGACGGTCGCCGAGCCCTGCGCCACCCGCAGCGCGGTCGCGACGAGGAAGGCGGCGACGATGACGGGCAGGCCGACGCCCTCGAGCGACCCGGCGAGCGCCTCGCCGATGCCGCTGGCCCGCAGCACGCCGCCGAACATGCCGCCCGCGCCGGTGATGAGGATGATCGCGCACACCGGGGCGAGCGCGCCGTTGAGCAGCTGCTCGACGTCGGACTTCGAGCGACCCCGGCCGAGCACGGCGGTCGCGACGAGCACGGTGACGAGCAGGGCGACGGCGGTCTGCCCGATCATCCGCAGCAGCCCGACCCAGGTCGCGTCCCCGTCGACGACCCCCGCCGTCGCGAGGGTGTTGAGCCCGGTGTTGAGGAAGATGAGGGCGAGCGGCAGCAGGAGCAGGCCCATGACCGTCGCGAACGCCGGCGGCGGCAGGTCGTCCGAGCCCTCCGGCTCCTTCGCGCCGCCCGACAGCAGCTCGGGGACGGCCTGGTCGATGCGCCGCCCGGTCCAGGTCCCGAAGAGGTAGGAGGCGAGGTACCAGGTCGGCAGGCCGACGAGCAGGCCCACGACGACGAGGAGGCCGATGTCGGCCCCGAGGATCTCCCCGGCCGCGACCGGCCCCGGGTGCGGTGGGACGAACGCGTGCATGACGGCGAAGGCACCGGCCGCCGGCAGGGCGTACGTGAGGACCGAGCCGCCGAAGCGCCGCGCGACGCTGAAGATGATCGGCAGCATGACGACGAGCCCGGCGTCGAAGAAGATCGGGAAGCCGAAGAGCAGCGACGCGACGCCGAGGGCCAGCGGTGCGCGCTTCTCCCCGAACCGCGAGACGAGCGTGTCGGCGAGGACCTGCGCGCCCCCGCTCACCTCGAGCAGGCGGCCGATCATCGCGCCGAGCCCGACGAGGAGGGCGACGTTGGCGAGCGTGCCGCCGAAGCCGTCGAGGAGGGTCGGCACGACGTCGGCGAAGGGGATGCGGGTGACGACGGCCGTGAGCAGGCTGACGAGCACGAGCGCCACGAAGGCGTGCATCCGCAGCTTCATGATGAGGAAGAGCAGCACGCCGACGGCACCGGCGGCGACGAGGAGGAGCACGCCGGAGGAGTAGGCGGGCTCGACGGCGTCCGCGGCGACGACCGCGGTAGGGGCGAGTGACGGCATCGTCACTCCTCTCGGGTCGGGACCCGGGGCGGGACCCCCGGCGACCCCACGCTATCGACGCGGTGACCGCCCGTCGCCTTCCGGAACGACCGTGTCCGGTCGATCCGCCCCGCGCCGGGCCTCGAGCGAGACCTCGAAGGTGCCACCGCGAACCCGTGCACCGTCGAAGACCGGCTCCTCGTCGAGGGTGGCCACCACGCGGGGGTCGGCGAGCGCGGCGGCGACACCCCGGTCGCGGACATCCCGGGAGGGCCACCGCGTCAGCGTGACGACGACCGCCTCGCTCGGCCCCGTGGACACGAGGCCGGCCACGTCGCCCAGCGCGTCGGCCGCGTACTCCGCCGCGTGGAAGTCCGCCTGACCCACCGCGTCCTCGACCTGCCAGTGGTCCACGACCGAGGTCGCGCCGTGTTCGAGGTAGACCTGGGCCATCCGCCGCGAGAACTCCTCGAAGGCCGAGCGCCGGTCACGGGGGACGGGCACGAGCGTGATGTCGGTGATGTCCATGCAGCGGTCCCTACCCGAGCGGGGTCGGGTCGTACCAGCCGTCACGCTCCTGCGCGAGAGCCGAGAGCCGTTCCCGCAGGTCGGGGATGTCCCGGTCGCCCTCGACGACGACGTGCACGGCCCACTCGTGGTCCTCGGCGTCGTCCTCGCCGGAGAGCGCCTCGCGGACGACCCGGACCTCCGTGAACCCCTCGTCGCGGAGCTCGTCGGCGACCTGCTCGGCCACGTCGCGGTCGGGGAAGACGAGGAGGTGCTCGGTCATGGGCCCAGTATCCCGCCGGGATACCGTGGGGCATGGCCACCGTGACGACCGGCAGCACGCCGACCGCCGAGGACCGACGCCGTCAGGTGGTGGTGACCGTCGCGGAGGTGTTCTGCGTCGTCGGGACCCTCGTCGGGCTCGGCGTCCTCGGGACGCAGGTCGAGGACTCCGCCGGCGGCGCGCTCGCCGCCGACGCCACGCTCCTGGCCCCCGCGGGGCCGGCGTTCTCGATCTGGACCCCGATCTACCTCGGCCTCCTCGGGTACACCGTCTGGCAGTGGCTGCCCGAGCACGCGACCGACCGGCGGCACCGCGCGACGGGATGGCTCGCCGCGGCGTCGATGGTCCTCAACGCGTCGTGGCTCCTGGTGACCCAGCAGGGCTGGGTGTGGGTGAGCGTCGTCGTCATCCTCGCGCTGGCAGCGACCCTGTTCGCCCTCGTCGACCGCTTGCAGCGGACGCCGTCGTACGGGGTCGGGGAGTCGGTGCTCGTCGACGGGACGTTCGGCCTCTACCTCGGCTGGGTCGTCGTCGCGTCGGCCGCCAACGTCTTCGCCGCCCTCTCCTCGAGCGGTGTGCGTCTCGACGGCGGTGCGCTCGCGACGGTGCTCGCGCTCGTGGGGGTCGGCCTCGTCGCCGCCGTCGGGGTGGGGCTCGCCCGGCGGTTCGGCGGTCGGTGGTCCGTCGCGGTCGCCCTCGCGTGGGGCCTGGCGTGGGCCGGGTGGGGCCGCCTCGCCGACGAGCCGGCGTCCGTCCCGGTCGGCCTCGCCGCGCTCGTCGCGGCCGTCGTCGTCGTCGCCGCGGCCACCCAGGAGCACGCGCGGCTCACGGTGTGAGGCCGGACGCCGCCTCCCGGCCCGCGAGCCTCCCGACGCACGGGACCGGCTCGGCCCACTTCGGTTCCCGTCGGTCCCGGCGACCGGCCATCGTCCCCCAGCGCCACACGTGCGGGACGACGGCGCCCGTCCACCACCGGGCCTCCTCGGCCCAGCGCGGTGCGGTGGGGCGGTGCCCCGGCGCGGCCTCCCGGCGCGAGCCCCGCACCGGGCCCACGCCGAGCGCGTCCGCCACCCGGTGGGCGACGAGCCGGTGCCCCCACGCGTTGAGGTGCACCCGGTCGACACAGAACGCGTCCGGTCCCCAGCGGCCGAGATCGGCGACGTCCACGAGGGTCGCGCCCCGACGCTCCGCGAGAGCCCGGACCCGGTCGTTGTAGGCGACGACGCGCGGACGCGCACGCCGCAGCAGGGGCGTGACGGTGACCTCGGGGACGGTCAGCACCACGACGCGGGTGGACGGGGCCGCCACCGCCGCGACGACCGCGTCGAGCGTCGCGGCCACGACGTCGACGTCGACGCGCGGCAGGAGGAGGTCGTTGCCGCCCGCCCAGACCGTCGCGAGCGACGGCCGGGCCCTTACCACCACGGGCACCTGGTGCTCGAGCACCTGCGCCACGCGCCGACCCCGCAGCGCGAGGTTGACGTAGGCCGCGTCCTCCGTGTGCGTGCCCAGCGCGTCGGCGACGAGCTTGGCCCAGCCACGCCAGCCGTTCGGGTAGTCCGGATGGGGGTCGCCGACCCCCTCGGTGAGCGAGTCGCCGAGTGCCACGAACGTCGTCACGTCGGGCACGCTAGGGCCGGCCTCCCGGCCTCCGGCGACGCCCGGTCGTCCGGGCGGCGACCGCCCGGTGAACTCTTGCCGGCACCGGACCGCGACCCCCGGGGAGCGGCGCCGCGGAGGTCGACTCCGTGCTGCGATGAGGGGGTGGACCCCGGCCGTCTCGTCGCCGTCGGCGACTCCTTCACCGAGGGCGTCGGTGACCCGCACCTGCGCTACCCCAACGGCTACCGCGGGTGGGCCGACCGCCTCGCCCGCCAGCTCGGCCGCGCCGACCCCCGGTGGGAGTACGCCAACCTCGCCCTGCGGAGCAAGCGCATCGACGCCGTCCTCGCCGAGCAGCTCCCGGCCGCGCTCGCCCTGCGCCCGACGGTCGCGACGTTCTTCGCCGGGGGCAACGACCTGCTCGCCGTCCGCGCCGACGTCGACGGCGTCCTCGACCACTACGAGCGGGCCGTCGCGGCCCTCGCCGGGACCGGTGCCGCCGTCGTCGTCTTCACCGCCTTCGACCCGCGGATGACCGCCCTGCTCGAGCCGCTCACCAGGCGGGCCCGGGCGATGAACGCCGGGATCCGGGACATCGCGGACGAGCACGACGCCCTCGTCGTCGACCACGCCCGGCTCCGGGAGTTCGACGACCCCCGTCTCTGGGCCCCGGACCGTCTGCACATGAGCCGCTGGGGCCACAAGCGGATGGCGGCGGCGGTGCTGCGCGAGATCGGCGTGCCGCACACCCTCCACCTGCGGCGCCTCACCGACCCGCCGCCGCCGACCCGGTGGACCCGCGCGGTCGCCGACGAGGCACGGTTCGTGCGCGACGAGGTGGTCCCGCTCGTCCGGCGCCGGGTCACCGGGCGCAGCAGCGCCGACACCGCGGACCCGAAGTGGCCCGACCCGGTGCGGCCCGCGGACGGGCTGAAGCGGCTGGCTCGGGAACGCTCCGCCCCGCTCCGCGGCGCGCCCGCGACCGTCCAACCTTCGACGAAGGTTGGACGGTGACGTTCCTGCGCGCCCCCTCCAGGTCCTCGTCGGGGACCGTGAGGACATGAGCACGACAGCCGCCGCCCTGCCCCGTCCGAGCCGCCGCGTCGCCATCGGCATGACGACGCTCACCGCCGCCGCTCTCCTCGGCCGCCCGACCCCCGCCGCCGCGAGGCGTGCACCCCGCGCCCCCGAGACCGTCGCGCTGCCCGACGGCATCCGACCCGAGGGCATCACCTCCGGCCCCGGTACGACGTACTACGTCGGCAGCCTCGCCGACGGTCGGATCGTCACCGGTGACCTGCTCGCGGGCACCGTCGCGACGTTGCTCCCCGGGGCCGCCGGACGCCAGCTCCGCGGCCTCTTCTTCGACGACCGGTCGGGCCTGGTGTGGGCGGCGGGCAACGTCGGCAGCGAGGGCCACGTCTGGGCGGTCTCCGGCGCGGACGGCACCGTCCTCGCCGACGTCGTCGTCCCGGGCGCGGGCTTCCTCAACGACCTCGTCGTCACCGACGACACCGTCTGGGTCACCGACTCGCGGGTCGACCGGCTCACCGCGATCGCCGTCGACGGCCGCGGTGCGCCGACCGGCACCGACCCGGCGTTCCTGCCGCTCGGCGGGGCGTGGCCCGGCTACGACGGCACGAACCTCGCGGCCAACGGCATCCGCGAGCTGTCCGACGGCAGTCTCGTCCTGGACCACAGCACCGCGGGCGGCCTCTGGGCCGTCGACCCCGCGACGGGCACGACGACGGAGATCCCCGTGAGCGGCGGTCCGGGTATAACCGGCGGCGACGGGCTCGTGCTCGACGGCTCGGTCCTGTACGTCGTGCGCGGCAGCGGTCAGGCGGAGGTCTCGGTGCTCCGGCTGCGCGCCGGCGCCGACGGCTGGGCCGCGGCCTGGCGGGGCCGCGCGGAGGACGAGACCCTCGACGTCCCCGCGACCGCCACGCTGGCCGGGGGCTGGTTGTGGGCCGTCAACGCCCGGTTCGGCGTCGCGTCGCCCGACACCGCCTCCTACTGGATCACGCGCCTGCCTGCCCGCTGAACGGGCTCCGGACCACCGCGCCCGACCTCGCCCCCTTCGGCTCACGCCGGGTCGGGCGCGGTGCCGTGCGTCAGCGGAACACCCGGTCGACGGACGTGAAGGCACCGAGCGCGTGGTCGGCCCGGAAGGACGCGTGGTCCGCCCGCAGCCGCTCGGCCGCCTCGGTCGCGAAGCCGAGGGTGTCCTCGAGGAACAGCTCGGGCACCCCGATGGCGTCGAGGACCAGCGGCTCGATGTCCACCTCCCGCTCCCCGACGTCGTCCGACAGGGCGTGCGCGTGCGCGAGGGTCTGGCCACACAGCTGCGCGTACCTCTTCCAGTCCCCGAACGACAGCTCGTCCAGGTCGATCTCGTTCTTGTACGGCGACCGCTCGCGGGTCATGAAGCTCATCCCCTCGAACTCGACGTGCCCGAAGAACACGTCGCCGTTGACCAGCTGGACCCGGGCCGCCTCGGTGATCCGCTCCCCCGTCCCGTCGACCCCGAAGTCGGAGGGCGGGACGAGCCCCGACAGCGCCGACCGGCGGGCCTGCTTGAGCTCGACGATGACGTCGTCCGACCCGTCGGCCGTCGGACCCTCGAGGAGGACGTAGTACCGGGTGAGCCCGAGCGAGGCGGTCCCCTGGCCGATCCGCGCGGCGACGTCCTTGACCCGCATCCGACCGGCCCGCGCCGGGACGGTCATCCCGTTGTCCTTCACCATCCGGTCGACGACCTGCTGGAACTCGGGGACCCGCCCGGACTGCGGCACGAGCTTCTTGCTGGACTTGAAACCCCGCCCGTACTCGTCGTGGTACTTCTTCGCGAGCCACTCGGTGCGCGCGTTCAGCGAGTTCTCCAGGAGCGCCTTGATGATGGGCGGCGCGTTGTCCAGCCGCGTCTGGTGCTGGGTCTCGTCCCCGTCGCGCGCGAAGCGGGTCATCCCCTCGACGTACCCCCGCACGAACTCGGCCGCGACGGCTCGCTGCTTCTTGGGCTTCATCCCGCCCTCGACCTCGGCGGCCACGACGAACCCGACGGCACCGCGCTTGATGTCCCACGTGAAGGGGGCGTAGTAGGCCTCGTCGAAGTCGTTGACCCCGAAGAAGGGGACGTTGTCGGCGCTCGGCATGACGCCGAAGTTCTCGGGGTGGACGTCACCGAGACAGAGCACCGTCGGCATCCACGCGTCCTCGCCCGCGATGTCGCGGTAGAAGAGCAGCGCGGTGCCACGGAAGAACGAGTACATCGAGTCGGCGAGCTTGTCGAACTTCGCCTGCGCGTCGTCCGAGCCGTCGGTGATGCGGGACCGGTGGTCCTCGCGGATCGTCTGGCGGACGTGGACCCGCCGGTCGTGGCCGGAGAGGTTGCGCGGCAGCGGCACCATGTCGCCCCGGGCCCGGGCGGCGGCCAGGGCGGTGAAGGAGTCCATCCGGGACGCGGCGTCCCGGGGCCCGAGCGCGGAGTCCTTCGGACCGCCGGTCGACCCGGCGGAGTCGCCGGCGGCGGTGGGGCGCGACTTCGTCGCCGCGTCCTTGCGGGTCGACGCCTGCTTCGCCGACGCCTTCGTCGCCCCGGACCTCCTCGACCCCGACGACGTCGTCGTCTTCGCCCCGGCCTTCTTGGCGGCGGCCTTCTTCGTGGGGGACTTCTTCGCCGCGGACTTCTTCGCCGTCGACGAGGCCGTGCGCGCGCTCGAGCCGGAGCCGTCCCCGTCGGGGGCCGCGGACGAGGCGGCGGCGGTCGAGCGGGAGCGGCGGGAGGTGGAGGCCATGACCCTGTCTATCGCACGGCGCCGAGGCCCGGAAGCGCCGACCGGCCGCCGTCGCGCGCGACCCGGTCGGCGACGACCCCGAGCAGCCTCCGGAACCCGGCCGCCGACCACGCGGCCCGTCCGACGAACAGCCCGTCGACGCCGGTGTCGAGCAGGACGTCCGCGTTCGCCGTGTCGACGCCCCCGCCGTAGAGCACGGCCAGCGGGTCGGCGTCGGTGAGCGCCGAGCCGGTCCGGCGCAGGTGGGCGACGACCGGCGCGACGTCGTCGGGCGTCGCGGGCGTCCCGCCGGCGCCGATGGACCACACCGGTTCGTAGGCGAGGACGACCCGGCGGACCTCCTCGCCGTCGAGACCGCGCAGGGCGCTCGCCAGCTGGTCGGTGAGGTGCTCGAGGGCCCGGCCCTCGCGGCGACGCCCCGCGCTCTCCCCGACGCACAGCAGCGGGGTCAGACCGCCGTCGAGGACCGCCCGCAGCTTGGCGGCGACGACGCCGTCGTCCTCGCCGAGCCCGATCCGGCGCTCGGAGTGACCGACCTCGACGATCCCCGCGCCGGCGTCGGCGACCTGCGCCACCGAGACCTCACCGGTCCACTCCGGGCCGTCGTCCCAGTGCGCGTCCTGGGCGCCGACCCGCAGCCCGTGACCGGACGGGACGGCACCGGCCACGGCCGCGAGCGCGGTGTGCGGCGGGAGGACGAACGCGTCGACACCGGGCGGCAGGGGCCGGTCGGTCACCTCGGCGACCCACGCCCGCGCGGACGCGAGCGTCATCGACATCTTCCAGCTCGTCCCGAGCCACACGGGTCAGCAGCCCTCGTAGGCGCTGATGACCGCCACCTTGTCCTTCGAGGGCGACGACGGGTCGAAGGTGTAGCCGATCCACTCCGAGGCGAGCCGCCGCGCGAGCTGCAGGCCGACGACCCGCTGGCCCATCGTGAGGACCTGGCAGTCGTTGGACAGGATCGAGCGCTCGACGCTGAACGAGTCGTGCCCGACCGTGGCCCGGATCCCCGGCACCTTGTTCGCCGCGATGGCGACACCGATCCCGGTGCCGCACACGAGGATGGCCCGGTCGGCCTTCCCGTCGCGGATGGCCTCCGCGGCGCGGATGCCGACCGACCCGTAGGTCTCGGACTCCTTGTCGTCGGCCGGGACGCCGAGGTCCTCGACGGACGCCACCCTCGGGTCGTCCTTCAGGTCGGCGAGGATCGCCTCCTTGTACTCGAACCCCGCGACGTCACCGCCGACGAGGAGCCGGATGCCCGTGCTCATGCGCTGCTCCCTTCGCTCACGCCCGCGGGCTCTCCCGCGAGCACCTGTCCGACGGCGCCGACGACGAGGGCCATCGACACCGCTCCCGCGTCGGGGGTCCCGACGCTGCGCTCGGCGAGCGGACGCGCCCGCCCGAGCCGGGGGGTGAGGTCGGCCGTCGCGCGGGCGGCCTCGTCGGCGACGCGGGCCGCGGCCGGCCAGGCGGTCGCGAGTCCCTCCCCCGCGTCGACCCGCTCGCGCAGGTCGGCGACGAAGGGGACGAGCGCGTCGACGAGGGTCTTGTCCCCCACCTGCGCACCGCCGGCGGCCTGCACGGCGTCGCAGCCGCGGGCCACGGCGGCGGCGGCGGACGCGGCGGTCACCCGGTCCTCGTCACCGAGCCCGGCACCGACACCGGAGAGGAGGATCCCCCAGAGGATCCCGCTCGTGCCGCCGGCCTTGTCGCCGAACGCGTCCGCCGCCGCGGCGAGCACCGAGCCGGCCCCTCCCCCGGCGTCGGCCGCCGCGTGCGCCGCCTCTTGGGCCGCGCGTGTGCCCCGCGCCATCCCGAGGCCGTGGTCGCCGTCGCCGGCGACCGCGTCGATCCGGCCGAGCTCGTCCTCGTGCTCGAGGACGGTGGCCGTCATCGCGTCGACCGCGGCGAGCACACGCGGCACGGCGGCCAGCGACTCCTCGCTCGCCGGGGTCCGCTGCTCGGTCTCCTCGCTCGCCTCGTCGACCTCGACGGCCTCGTACGTCGGCAGGTCCCCGACGTCGCCACGGCGGAAGGCCGGGGTGTCCGCGGGGGCGACCCACAGCTCCTCGAGCCCGCCGTCGAGCCACGTCAGCGACAACGAGCAGCCGGCCATGTCGAGACTCGTCACGAGCTCGCCGACCTCGGGCTGGACGATCTCGACCCCGGCCTCCTCGAGGAGCCGGGCGACGTGGCCGTACAGGACGAACAGCTCCTCGTACTTCGTCGCCCCGAGTCCGTTGACGAGCACGGCCGCCCGCCCGGAGGCGTCCTGCGGGCGCTCCTCGAGCACCCGCTCGACGAGGGCGGCGGCGAGGTCGGGTGCCGGCATCCACGGGGCGGAGGAGATGCCCGGCTCGCCGTGGATCCCGAGGCCGAAGTCCATCCGGCCCTGCTCGACGTGGAAGAGCGCGTCGTCGCTGCCCGGCAGGGTGCAGCCGTCGAAGGCGACGCCGTAGGAGTACGTGCGGTCGTTCGCGAGCCGCATGAGGCGCTCGACCTCGTCGAGGGGGTCGCCCCGCTCGGCGGAGGCCCCGCCGACCTTGTAGACCGTGAACGTCCCGGCGATCCCGCGCCGGGCGTCCTTCTCCGCGAGCGGCGCGGACGCGACGTCGTCGGTGACGTAGACGACCCGGGTGTCGATGCCTTCCTCGACGAGCCGCTTCTGCGCGGCGCCGAAGTTGAGCCGGTCCCCGGCGTAGTTGCCGAACGCGAGGACGACTCCACCCCCGCCGGACGCCGCACGGGCGACCCGGTAGACCTGCTCGGTCGAGGGGGAGGTGAAGACGTCACCGAGGACGCAGCCGTCGGCGAAGCCGGTGCCGGTGACACCGGAGTACGAGGGGTAGTGCCCGGAGCCGCCGCCGACGACGAGGCTCACCTTGCCCGCACCGGGGCCGGAGCGCCGGACGAACCCCGAGGCGTTCGGGACCCGGCGGACGTAGCGGCCGTACGCCTGCGCGAAGCCGGCGACGACCTCCTCCTTGAACCGCGCCGGGTCGTCGTGGACGTGGGTCATCGGGGACCTCCGAGAGGGTCTGGGTGCGGCGGTGCCGCGGGGACGGGACGCGGGTGCTCCCGCGGGGGTCGGGTGGTGCGGGTGGCCGGCGCCGCGCCGCGCGGGCGCCGGCCCCCCGGGTCGGGGTGCGGTGGGTGCCGCTCAGCCGCCCATGACGAAGTTGTCGAGCTGCCCGACGTTGTCCTCGGTGATGAGGATGCAGTCGATGGCCTGCTTCTCCGTCGAGGCGCCGGTCTCACCGTCGGTGAGGAAGGCGTCGGCCTGCTGCACGGCGAGCGTCGTGCCGTCGACGATGGGCTGGAGGACGGTCGCGACCATCTCGCCCGCCTCGACCGCGGCCGCGGCGTCCGGGTTGCCGTCGAAGCCGAGGACCGTCACCTGGTCGAGCTTCCCGGCGTCCTTGAGGGCCTGGATCGCGCCGAGCGCCATCTCGTCGTTGCCGGAGACGACCCCGACGATGTCCGGGTGGGCCCGGAGCATGATCTCCATCTTCGCCTTGCCCTCGGCACGGTCCCAGTTCGCGGTCTCCTGCTGCACGAGCTCGAGGTCCGGGTACTGGGCGAGCACCTCGGCGTAGCCGTCGGAGCGCACCTGGGCGTTGTTGTCGGTCGGGTTGCCGAAGAGCTCGACGTACTTGCCCTCGCCGCCGACCGCCTCGACCCACGCCTCGGCGCCGATCGTGGCTCCCTGGGCGTTGTTCGAGACGATCTGGCTCTTGGCGATCCCCTGCTCGGAGATCTCGGCGTTGACGAGGAAGACGGGGATGCCGGCGTCGGTCGCCTTCTGGACGGCGCCGACCGACTCGTCGGCCCCGGCCGGGTCGAGGATGATCGCGTCGACCTGCTTGGAGATCGCGCCGTCGATGAACTGGTTCTGCCGGTCGGCGTCGTTGTTGTGCGCGTCGACCGTCGTCTCGTAGCCGAGCTTCTCGGCCTCGGCGACCGCGGTGTCGACCTCGGCCTTCCAGTACGGGTTCGACGGGTCGACGGTGATGACGGCGATCGTGCCGCCCCCGCCGCCGCCCTCGTCACCGGAGGCTCCGGCGGAGGTGTCGGCGTCGGAGGAGCCGCAGGCGGCGAGCGCGATCGAGCCGACGAGCGCGACCGTCGCCTTCGTGAGCGTGCGGAACATGGTGGTCCTTTCGGGAAGGGTGGTGCGGTGGGTGCACCCGGTGGCCGCCGCGCCCTCACCGACGCGGGCGGCCACCGGGTCAGGCGGGACTCGGGGAGCCCGGCCGGTTCGTGGACGCGGCGACCTTGCGGAGGGCGCGCCGCTTCTGGAAGGACTGCTGGAGCTGGTCGACGGCGACGGCGAGGATGATGACCGCGCCCTTGATGACCTGCTGCCAGAAGACCGAGACGCCGACGAGGACGAGACCGTCGACGAGGAAGCCGATGACGAACGCGCCGATGAGCGTGCCGCGGATGGTGCCGCGCCCGCCGGAGAGGGCGGCGCCGCCGATGACGACCGCGGCGATGGCGTTGAGCTCGTAGAACTCGCCGGCCCGGGGCGTCGCCGCCGGGAGGTCCGCGGTGAGCAGGAGACCGACCGTGGCGGCGCAGAAGCCGGACATGACGTAGACGAGGGTCTGGACCTTCTTCACCGGGACGCCGGACAGCTCCGCCGCCCGTTCGTTGCCGCCGGTCGCGTAGAGCCAGCGGCCGAACGCGGTCCGGTTGAGCAGGAGGGAGAAGCCGACGGCGAAGACGACCATGAACCACACGGGCATCGGGATGCCGAGCGGGGCGCTCGCGAGGAAGGTGACGAAGCCGGTGTTGCCGAGGCCCTCCTCGCCCTGGAGGGCGGTGAAGGTCTCGCCGTTCGTGATGAGCAGCGCGATCCCGCGGGCGACGTAGAGCATCCCGAGGGTCGCGATGAACGGGGCGACGTTGAGCTTGGAGACGAGCAGGCCGTTGACGTACCCGACGAGGGCGCCGAGGGCGACCGCGCCGATGATGACGACCCACACCGGCGGGTAGGCGACGAGCTGGGTGATCGGCATGTCCCAGCCCTGGAGCAGGTAGCCGGCGATGACCCCGGACAGTCCGACGGTCGAGCCGACCGACAGGTCGATGCCGCCGTTGAGGATGACCATGAGCATCCCGATCGCCAGGATCGCGTTCATCGCGACGTGGCGCGTCATGAGGATGAGGTTGTCCGGCTGGAGGTAGTTCGGCGACAGCGACGCGAAGATCACGACGATGATCGCGAGCGCGACGAGCGCCCGGCCCTCGACGAGGACGTTGCCGAGGTTGATCCGGCGGCGGCGGGGCTCCTGCGGCGGCGGCGCCGGGCGGGTCTCCCGCTCGGGGGCGAGGGTGTCACTCACGGTGCTGCTCCTTGGTGTGGTGGACGTCGGCGCCGGTCTCGCCGGCGGCGGCCATGACTTCTTCACGGGTGCAGGTGCGCGGGTCGAACTCGCGGACGACCCGACCCTTGGACATGACGACGACGCGGTGGGCGGCGCTCAGCGCCTCGCCGATCTCCGACGTCACGTAGAGGACGGCGAGCCCGCGGGCGGCCTCGCGGAAGAGGAGGCTGAAGATCTCCCCCTTGGCCCCCACGTCGATCCCGCGGGTGGGCTCGTCGAGGAGCAGCACCCTGGGGTCGGTGAGGAGCATCTTGCCGATGACGACCTTCTGCTGGTTGCCGCCGGACAGCGAGGTGATGAGCGCCTCCGGGCCGGCCGTCTTGACCCGCACGTCGCGGATCTGGTCCTCGATCCCGCCGCGCTCGTGCTTGCGGGAGACCAGCCCCCGCCTCACCGAGCCGAGCAGGCTGGCGAGCGAGAGGTTCTGGCCGACGGTCATGAGCTGGACGAGCCCGTCGCGCTGCCGGTCCTCCGGGACGAGCCCGATACCGAGCTCGATCCGCTGCTGGATGGAGTACGGCGCGAGGTCGGTGTCGCCGAGCAGGGCCCGGCCGGTGGCGAACGGCTCGCGACCCGAGAGGGCCTCCATGAGCTCGGTCCGGCCGGCCCCCATGAGGCCGTAGAGGGCGACGATCTCGCCCTCGCGGACGTCGAGGGAGACCCCGTCGACGGCGAGGCGGCCGCCGCCCTCCTGGTCGACGACGCGCACGTCCTCGATCCGCAGCGCGACGTCGCCGTAGTCGCGCGAGGCGTCCCGGAAGTCGTAGTCCGCCTCGCGGCCGACCATCGCCGAGACGACCCACGGGAGGGTGAGGCCCTCGGCGTCCCGGTCGGCGACGAGGTCGCCGTCGCGGAAGACGACGGCGTGGTCGGCGACCTCGATGGCCTCCTCGAGGTGGTGCGAGATGTAGACGATCGCGACCCCGGAGGCGGTGAGGTCGTCGATGACCTTGAAGAGGACCTCGACCTCGGCCGAGGACAGGGCCGACGTCGGCTCGTCCATGATGAGGATGCGGGCGTCCGCCGCGAGGGCGCGGGCGATCTCGACGATCTGCTGCTGCCCGAGCCGCAGGTCGGCGACGAGGGTGTCCGGCGAGATCTCCTCCTCGAGCCGCGCCATGAGCCCGCGGGTGATCTCCGCCTCCCGCCCGTAGTCGATGCCGCGGGCGGTCCGCAGCTCGCGGCCGATGAAGATGTTGTCGCGGACGTTGAGGTTGGGGCAGAGGTTGAGCTCCTGGTGGATGATCGCGATGCCCCGGTCGACGGCGTCGGTCGTCGACGCGAGGGTCACCGGCTCGCCGTCGAGCTCGAGGACGCCGCCGGTCGGCTGCTCGACCCCGGAGAGGATCTTCATGAGCGTCGACTTGCCGGCACCGTTCTCCCCGAAGAGGACGGTGACCTTGCCGCGCCGGACGTCGAAGTTGACCCCCTTGAGCGCGCGGGTCACCCCGTAGGTCTTCGTGATGTCGACGGCCCGCAGGACGACGTCGCCCTCGTGCGCGGCGGCCTCGGTGGGCGTCTCGGTGACGGCGGTCACGACGTGGCCTGCAGGACGACGGGCTGGACGAGGTAGGAGCCCTCGGGGCCGCCGGTCGCGAAGGCACCGACGACGGAGACCTCCTGACCCTCGAGCGACGCCGGGTCGGCGGCCCCGACGACCTCGTCGGCGATGACGAGCTTCAGCTCGTTGGCGACGTTCTGGAAGTCGGTCTGGCCGGGGAAGTCCCCGAAGGTCATGAAGCCCGTTGCGTCGCGCACCGGGGTCCCGCTCACGGCGTTCCCGATGGGGATGCGGACGGTGTCGCCGTCTGGGACGCCCTCGACGTCGACCTCCATGAACCGGTCGTCGACGCTCGTCACCGTGCCGGTGAACGAGACCGGGACGGCGAACTTGCCGCTGCCGACGGCGACGCCGAACTGCTCACCGCCGGCCTGCGGGTCGGCGTCGACCGCCTCGGCGACGGTCGCGAGGTCGGTG
Source organism: Phycicoccus avicenniae (assembly GCF_018139485.1). Classification (GTDB taxonomy): domain Bacteria; phylum Actinomycetota; class Actinomycetes; order Actinomycetales; family Dermatophilaceae; genus Phycicoccus; species Phycicoccus avicenniae. The sequence continues at coordinate 22,520 of NZ_JAGSNF010000022.1, read as the reverse complement.
GCCTCCGCCGTGAGGGTCTCGACGACCTGCGGGAAGTTCTCCTGGACGTAGACGGGCGCCTCGAACTGCTGCGGCCGCAGGGCCTCGGCCTCCTCGGGCGTGACGAACTTCGTCGAGACGACCATCGCGACGAGGAGGAGGACGGCGGCGCCGAGCAGGACGAGCGGCCGGCGACGGGTGCGGGTCATCCGGGGGCTCCTCTGCGACGGGGGGCGGTCGGCGGCCGGTGCCGCCGGGGCGGGGGCGGGTGCGGTGCTCATCCGGGGATCAGCGAGACCTTGATCGACTCGGCGCCCGAGGCGACGAGGTCGAGCCCGCGCTGGAACTCGGCGAGCGGCAGCTGGTGGGTGCAGATGTCGTCCATCGGCAGCCGGCCGGACTCGATGAGGCGGATCGCGGCGGGCCAGCAGCCCGGACCGAGGTGCGCGCCGAGGACGTCGAGCTCCTTGTCGTCGCTGATGATCGACCAGTCGACGGAGACGTCGTCCTTGAAGACGGAGTACTCGACGAACCGGCCGAGCTTGCGGAGCAGGTTGAGGCCCTGGAGCACCGCGGACGGGTGGCCGGTCCCCTCGAGGTAGACGTCGGCGCCGTAGCCGCCGGTCATCGCCTTCACCTCGGCGACGGCGTCGGTGTCGGCGATGTTGATGGCGCGGGTGGCACCGGTCCGCAGCGCGAGGTCGAGCTTGCGGGGGTCCATGTCGAGGGCGACGATCTCGGCGGGGAACTTCGCGGCGGCGCCGGCGATCATCCCGAGGCCGATCGGGCCACAGCCGGCGACGACGACGACGTCGTCGAAGCGGATGGCCGCCCGCTCGACGGCGTGCAGCGCGCAGGACAGCGGCTCGGCGAAGGCGGCGTGGGCCGGCGGGAGGTCCTTGCTGATCCGGTGCACGAGCGCCTCGACCGGGAAGACCATGTACGAGGCCATGCCGCCGGGGTTGCGGCGCTTGAAGCCGAACATGTCGTGCGGGGCGCACATGTGGTAGTTCCCGGTGTCGCAGTAGCGGCAGTCCCAGCAGGGGACGATCTGCTCGGCGACGACCCGGTCCCCGACCTCGACCGACCAGCGGGCGCGGGCGGCGTCGTCGAGCTGCACGACCGTCCCGGTGAACTCGTGGCCCGGGACGACCTCGGTCTCGGCCCAGGCGGGGCGGTTCTCGTCGCCCCAGAACTTCGCGGCCCCGTGGTACGCCTTCAGGTCGCTCGCGCAGATGCCGACCGCCTCGACGCGGACGAGGGCCTCGCCCGGGCCGGGGGTCGGGACCGGCAGCTCCTCGAGGCGGTAGTCGCGCGGACCGTGGCAGACGACGGCCTGCATGGTCGTCGGCACATCGGTTCCGGGTGTCGTCGTCGCCGTGTCCGTCACGGAAGACCTCCATTGGTCCGGCGCTGCGTCGCGCCGTCGAGCGGGTGGGTGCGGACCAACCGTACGAGCGCTCCGCACTTTTGTCCAGAACATTTTTTCAGACGGCCGATCCGGCATACTCGGCCCGGACGAGAGGAGGGCCGTCATGGCGCCGTCGCGGCAGGAGCCCGACACCGACACCTCGGCCGGTCGCTTCCCGGCCGACCTGCTCTACCGGGCGGCCCGGATGTACTACCTCGAGGACGCGAACCAGGCGCAGGTCGCGGCCGCCCTCGGCACGAGCCGCCCGACGGTGAGCCGGCTGCTCTCCGAGGCCCGGGCCCGCGGCATCGTCCACATCGAGGTCCGCGAGCCGGAGCCGCTCGTCACCGCCGACCTCGCCGAGCGGCTCGCGGCACGCCTCGGCCTGTCCCGCGCCTGGGTGACCCCACCGGTCGGCGCCTCGGGGACCGGGTCGGTCCTCGCCCCCGCCGTCGGCGAGGCGCTCGCCGCGGCCGGGCTGCGGGCCGGGGACGCCCTCCTCGTGTCGTCCGGGGCGACCGTCCACGGCGTCGCCCAGCACGCCCTGACGCCGCTGCCCGGTGTCCTCGTCGCCCCCGTCGTCGGCGGGTCGGACGAGCCGGAGGAGTACTACCAGACGAACGAGATCACCCGGCAGGTCGCGGCGCGCGTCGGCGGCTCGCCGCAGTTCCTCTACGCCCCCGCGATGCCGGGCCCCGAGCTGTCCACCCTCCTGCGGGGCGACGCGACGATCCGCCGCGTCACCGACCTGTGGGCGTCCGCCTCGGCCGCCGTCATCGGCATCGGCGCCCCGCCGAGCAGCCGGACGTCGCTGCCGAGCGTCCTCCCCGGCGGCAGCGCCGGGCTCGCCTCGGCCGTCGGCGACGTCTGCTCCCGCCCCTTCACCGAGGACGGCACCCCGCTCGACTTCCCGGGCAGCGACCGGCTGCTCGCGATGGAGCTCGAGGACCTGCGCCGGGTCCCGCACGCGATCGGGGTCGCGGTCGGCGCGATCAAGACCTCCGGCATCCTCGCCGCGGTCCGGGCGCGCTACGTCACCGAGCTCGTGACCGACGCCCCGACGGCCACCGCCCTCCTCGCCCGGACCGGCGCTCAGGCCTGAGCGCGGGCGACCTCGGCCAGGTCGTGCATGTGTTCCACCGTGTCGCCGTAGAGCGCGGTGAAGGTCCGGTACAGCGCGTCGTAGACCTCACGGCGCCGCTCGTCGGGCTCGACGAGCACCCCGTCGCGGGCCCAGTCGGTGTCCGGCGGGACCGCGCCGGTGCCGATCGCGGACAGCAGCGCGCTACCGTAGCTCGCCCCGATCGCCTGCTCGGGCACGACCTGGGGCCGTCCGCTCACGTCGCTCACGACCTGGGTGAGCAGGCGTGAGCGGGTGCCTCCGCCGACGGCGACGACCCGGGAGCGGGGCGCCGCGGGTCCGTCGCCCAGGTCGACGAGCTCGAGGACCTGGCGGATCCCGAGCGCGATGCCCTCGCAGGCGGCGCGCATGAGGTGCCCCCTCCCGTGCCGCAGGGTGAGACCGACCGCGACCCCGCTCGCCCGGGGGTCCTGGACCGGGGTCCGCTCCCCCGCGAAGTACGGCAGCAGCAGCAGGCCCTCGGCCCCGGCGGGGACCGCGGCGGCCTCCGCCTCGAGGTCTGGGAGGTCGGCACCGGTGAGGTCGCGGACCCACTGGACGAGCGAGCCGCTCGTCGCCGTCCCGCCCGCGAGGGTCCGGGTACCGGGGACGACACCGGCGGTGAGCCACAGGTCCGGGTGCGCGACGGGGCGGGTGACGGGCTGGACGAGGAACATCGTCGACCCGTACATGAGCATGAGGTCGCGTTCGTCCCGCACGCCGGCCGAGAACGCCTCGGCCCACGCGTCGACGGTGCCGGCCGAGACCGGGGTGCCCGCGGGGAGCCCCGTCCGCGCGGCCGCCTCGGCGCCGAGCCGGCCGACCACGTCCTGCGGCCAGACGAGCCGGGGCGGGGTCGTCCCGGGCGTCACCTCCTCGACCCAGTCGTGGGCCCAGTCGAACGCCGTGACGTCGTAGAGCGGGTCGCACTGGCTGGCCGTCTGGTGGTCGAGGACGTACTCGCCGGTGAGCCGTCCGACGAGCCAGGAGCTGAGCCCCCACCACCGCGTCGTGCGGGACCAGACCTCCGGCTCCTCCTGGCGCACCCACGCGAGCTTCGGGCCGACGGCCTGCGTCGTGAGGTCCTTGCCGCACCGTCGGCGGATCTCGGCGGCGCCGAGCCGCGCCGTGAGCGCGACGATCTGGTCGGTCGCCCGGCCGTCGATGCCGTAGAGGACGGCCGGGCGCAGCGGCACCCCGTCGTCGCCGGTCACGACGAGACAGGGCCCCATCCCGCTCACGCAGAGCCCGACGACGGTGTGGGCGCCGAGCGCCCCGGCGAGCTCGCGGCAGACCTGGGCGACCTCGTCCTCGACGGCGACGGGGTCGACCTCCGCCCGACCCGGCCACGGCATCGACACCCGGTGGCTCCGGGTCGCGGTCGCGACGACGTCGCCCGCGGCGGTCGCGGCGACGGCCTTCGTGCTGCCGGTCCCGACGTCGACGCCGACGAAGACCTCGGCCACCGGTACCTCCAGCGTCGACAGGGACGGACGGGGGTCATCCTGCCAAAGCCCCGCCCCCGGACGGTGATCGCGGTCAGCCCCGGTGGGGGCTCCACACGACGAGCGCCTGGCTGCGACCGGCCCGCGGCCGCTCGCCGAGGCGGCCGGCCCAGACGTCTCCGGTGGGGCTCACCGAGAACACCCGGGTCGAGCCGCCGTGCACTGCCCGCAGGGCGTCGACCTCGTCGGTGAGCTCGGCGACCCGCCGGCGCAGGGCGTCGACCTGGTTCTCGAGCTCGAGGATGCGCGCGACGCCGGACAGCGACACACCCTCGTCCTGGGACAGCCGCTGCACCTCCCGAAGGAGCGCGACGTCGCGGGCCGAGTAGCGCCGGCCGCCGCCCTTGGTCCGCGACGGGGTGACCAGGCCGAGCCGGTCGTACTGCCGCAGGGTCTGGGCGTGCATCCCCGCGAGCTCGGCGGCGACGGAGATGACGAACACGGGGGTGTCGTCGTCCGGGCCGAACGCGGCGACGTCGATCCTGGCCATTGCGCTGCCTCCCGTCAGGTGGCGGCCTGCTCGAACAGGGTCGCACGCGGGTCGGCGTCGCCCTCGGCGTCACGGAGGGTCTCGACCGCGTGTCGCGCCTCGTCCGAGAGCCGCTGGGGGACCACGACCTGCACCTTGGCGAGCAGGTCACCGGTCGCCTTCGCGGTCTGCACCCCCCGACCCTTGAGGCGCAGGACGCGGCCGCTCGGGGTGCCGGCGGCGACCTTGACCCGGACCGGGGTGCCGTCGAGCGTCGGCACGCTCACGGTCGCACCGAGCGCGGCCTCGGCGAAGGTCACGGGCAGGTCGACGGTGAGGTCGTCGCCCGAGCGCCCGAAGACCGGGTGCTTCCGGACGGCGACGGTGAGGATGAGGTCACCGCGGGCGGCACCGGGGTCACCCTCGGCGCCCTTGCCGCGCAGCCGGATCTTCTGGCCGTCGCGGACCCCCGCGGGGATCTTCGCGGTGACCTTGCCGCCTTCGCGGGTGCTGAGGGTGACGGTCGCGCCCTCGACGGCGTCGCGGAAGGCGAGCGTCGTGCGGGCCTGGACGTCGGCGCCCGGACGCGGGCCGCGCGAGGAGGTGAAGCCGCCGAACGGGTCGGCCCCGCCCCGGGGTCCACCGGCCCGCGGCCCGGCACCGCCGGCACCCCCGAACATCTGGGCGAGGATGTCGTTGATGTCCTCGCCGCCCTGGGCGTAGCCGCCGCCCGGACCGCCCTGGGAGAAGCGGACGCGGCTGCCGCCGCCCCCGCCGCCGAACGCGCTGAAGATGTCCTCGAAGCCGGCGTCGCCCGCGGGCCCGCCGGCCCCGGCGCGGAAGCGGGCACCGCCACCGGCCATCGACCGGACCGCGTCGTACTCCTCGCGCTGCTGCGGGTCGGACAGCACGGCGTTGGCCTCGCCGACGTCCTTGAAGCGCTGCTCGGCGCTCGGGTCGTCGGCGTTGCGGTCGGGGTGGTACTGCTTCGCGAGCTTGCGGTACGCCTTCTTGATCGCCGCGGTGTCGGCGTCCTTCGGGACGCCGAGGATGGCGTAGAAGTCCTTCTCGAACCAGTCCTGGCTGGCCATCGGCGTCTCCTCTCGGTGCCTGGGTCGGGTCGCCCTCCCCACCCCGGGGGACGGGGCGGGGGAGGGCGGCGGCGTCAGTCGGGGTCGGCGACCGCGACCCGGGCGGGCCGCAGCACGTGCTCGTTCGCACGGTAGCCCGGCTGGAGCACCGTGACGACGGTCGTCGACGTCGAGCCGGTGGGCAGCTCGTCGTCGTCCTCCGGCCACGGCGCGTGCATGAGGGCCTCGTGCTGCTGGGGGTCGAACGCCTCGCCCTTGTCGCCGAACCGCTCGAGGCCGTAGCGCCCGAGGGCGGTCTCGAGCTTGTCGGCGATGGCGGAGAACGGTCCCGTGAGGTCGCCGTGCTGACGGGCGGCGTGGATGTCGTCGAGCGTCCCGAGGAGGGAGCCGAGGACGTCGCGCACCGCGCGCTCCTGGTCGACGGCGCGGTCGCGGTCGACCCGCCGCTTGTAGTTGACGTACTCCGCCTGGAGTCGCTGGAGGTCGGCGAGCCGCTCGGCGGCCAGCACGGTGTCCGGGTGGACGTCCTCGCCCTCCGGCACCACGACCTCCTCGGCCGGGACGGCCTCGGTCGGGCCGGGCTCGGTCGTCCCCGGCTCCCCCGGGGCCGCGACGGACGGGTCCGTCGCGGCCGCCGGGTCGGCCGTGGGGGCGGGCTGGGCCGGGTCGTCGTTGACCGCCTCGGTGTTCACCGACTCCTCGGCGCGCTCCGGGTCGTTCCTCGACTGCTCGGTCACGCCTGCTCCTTGCCGTCCTTGGTCTCGTCCTCGTCCTCGACGACCTCGGCGTCGACGACGTCGTCGTCCGAGCCGGTCGCCGCGTCGCCGGTGGGCTCGTCACCGGGCACGTCGCCCGACTCGCCCTGCTCGGCCGCCGCCGCGTAGACCGCGGCCCCCATCTCCTGGGACTTGGTGTTGAGGTCGTCGATCTTGGCCTGGATGTCCTCGGTGGACGCGCCGCTGTCGGGCTTGATCGCGTCCTTGAGGGCCGTGAGGGCCTCGTCGACCGGCGCGCGGTGCTCGTCGGAGACCTTGTCGCCGGACTCGGAGAGGAACTTCTCGGTCGAGAACACGAGCGACTCACCCATGTTGCGGGCCTCGGTCTCCTCGCGCCGCTTCTTGTCCTCCTCGGCGTGGGTCTCGGCGTCCTTGACCATGCGCTCGATCTCCTCCTTCGACAGGGCGGACCCGCCGGAGATGGTGATCTTCTGCTCCTTGCCGGTGCCCCGGTCCTTCGCGGAGACGTTGACGATGCCGTTGGCGTCGATGTCGAACGTCACCTCGACCTGCGGGACCCCGCGCGGCGCCGGCGCGATGCCGGACAGCTCGAAGGTGCCGAGCGGCTTGTTCTGCTGCGCGATCTCGCGCTCGCCCTGGAAGACCTGGATGAGCACCGACGGCTGGTTGTCCTCGGCCGTCGAGAAGACCTCGCTGCGCTTGGTCGGGATCGCCGTGTTGCGCTCGATGAGCTTGGTGAACAGCCCGCCCTTGGTCTCGATGCCGAGGCTGAGCGGCGTGACGTCGATGAGGAGGACGTCCTTGCGCTCGCCCTTGAGGACACCGGCCTGGAGCGAGGCGCCGAGGGCGACGACCTCGTCCGGGTTGACGCCCTTGTTCGGCTCCTTGCCGCCGGTCATCTCCTTGACGAGGTTGCCGACCGCCGGCATGCGGGTCGAGCCGCCGACGAGGACGACGTGGTCGATCTGGTCGACCGAGACGCCGGCGTCCTTCATGACGTTCTCGAACGGCTTGCGAGTCCGGTCGAGGAGGTCCTTCGTCATCTGCTCGAACTGGGCGCGGGTCAGCGTCTCGTCGAGGTGGATCGGGCCGTTCTCGGACATCGAGAGGTACTGCAGGCCGATGTTCGTGCTGCTCGCGGAGGAGAGCTCCTTCTTCGCCTGCTCGGCCGCGTCCTTGAGCCGCTGCATCGCGATCTTGTCCTTGGACAGGTCGACGCCGCTGCTGTTCTTCACCGTCGTGAGGAGGTGCTGGACGATGCGGTCGTCCCAGTCGTCGCCACCGAGCTGGTTGTCACCCGAGGTGGCGCGGACCTGGATGGTGGAGAAGCCGTCCTCCGGGTCCTTGCCGACCTCGAGGAGGGAGACGTCGAAGGTGCCGCCACCGAGGTCGAAGACGAGGATCTGCTCGTCCTCCTTGCCCTTCTCCAGCCCGTAGGCGAGGGCGGCCGCGGTCGGCTCGTTGACGATGCGCAGGACGTTGAGGCCCGCGACCTCGCCGGCCTCCTTCGTCGCCTGACGCTCGTGGTCGTCGAAGTAGGCCGGGACGGTGATGACGGCGTCGGTGATGTCCTCGCCGAGGTAGGACTCGGCGTCGCGCTTGAGCTTCTGGAGGATGCGCGCGCTGATCTCCTGCGCGGTGTACTGCTTGCCGTCGATGTCCTCGGTCTTCCAGTCGGTGCCCATGTGGCGCTTGACCGAGCGGATGGTGCGGTCGGCGTTCGTCACGGCCTGGCGCTTGGCGATCTCGCCGACGAGCACCTCACCGCCCTTGGAGAACGCGACGACCGAGGGAGTGGTGCGACCGCCCTCGGCGTTCGCGATGATCGTGGGCTCGCCACCCTCGAGGACGGCGACGGCGCTGTTGGTCGTACCGAGGTCGATGCCGACTGCACGGGCCATGTGAGTGCTCCTTGTGTGCTGGTGGTGCGGAGTTGAGTGCTCTGCGCTCAAGGTAGATCCGGTGGCACGGGTTGCGCAAATCCGCCGGACCAAAGTTGCTGTCACCCGACTCAACCTTGCCCCGGGTGGATCCATTCCCACGACCGGCGCTGCCACCCGCCCCGTCGACGTCGGGCAACACGCAGGCGGCGGGTCCCCCTCTTCTGCGTGTTGCCCGATCTCGACGTCGGTCAGCGGGAGGCGGCGACCCGCGCCTCCGGACCAGGGCCCGGCTGGCAGTGCGGGCACCACCAGGTGCGCCGGTTCGCGGCGTCGCCGGGCACCTCGGCGACGACCCGGACCGGGCCGCCGCACCGCAGGCAGCCCTGCCGCCGCCGGCCGGTGACCCAGTGGTCCTCGCCGCGCCGGGACGACCCGGTCGTCACCTGGTAGGCGCCGTCGACGGTCGCCGAGTGCCACAGCATCGTCGCCGCCCGCTCGACGAGCCGGCCGACGTCGACGTCCCCGACCCGCGTCCACGGGCTCACCCCGGTGAGGAACGCGAGCTCGTTCGCCCAGAGGTTGCCGAGCCCCGCGACCCGGCGCTGGTCGAGCAGGGCGCTGACGAGCGGCACGTCCGGGTCGGCCCGCAGCCGCCGCTCCGCCTCCGCGGCGTCCCAGTCCTCCCGCAGCGGGTCGGGGCCGAGGCGCCCGACGAGCCGGGCCTCCTCCCGGGTCGGCACGAGGTCGAGGTCGTGCAGCCGCAGCCCCCAGACCGTCCGGTCGTCGTCGAGCCGCAGGACGAGCCGGACCTCGTGCATCAGCCGCGCCGGCAGCCGCTTCCCCGGGCGGGTCACCGACCACTCGCCGTCCATCCGCAGGTGGCTGTGCAGGGTGACCGGCGGGGCGTCACCGGCTCCGGAGAAGCGGGTCAGCAGGTGCTTGCCGTGGGTGTCGTGCCCGAGGACCGAGCGCCCGGTGACGCTGCGGGTCGCGAGCCGGGGGTGGCGCAGGTCGGTGTGCGCGACGGTGCGCCCGGCGAGCTGCCGGTCCAGCCTCCGGGCGAGCCGGAAGACGCTGTCACCCTCGGGCATCGCCCCATCCTCGCCCGGTCGCCGGGGGACGGCGGACGGCGTCTCGTTGGACCGTTATTCCGTGATCACGTAATCTCGTACTCATGACCTCCCTCGACGACCTCGACCGACGGGTGAGCCGGCTGGAACGCCTCCTCACCCCCACGGACGACCCGCGCCCGGACACCGCCGGGGCACCGCCCCCCACGGGGCGCCCTCGACCACCGGCGGACACCGAGACGTTCTGGGCCCTCGACGGCCTCGACCGCCGGCTCCCGGAGGACTCCCGCGGCGCCGTGATGATCGTCGGCGCGGTCGGGACGGCCGACGGCCGGGCGGCGCAGTGGCAGGAGGGCGCCCTCGCCGACGACCTCCTCGACGACGAGTGGTCCACCGCCGCCGAGGCGCTGGCCGCCCTCGGACACCCGGCCCGGCTGCGGATCCTCCAGGAGGTGCTGCGCGGGGTGTCGACGGCCCGAGACCTCGCCGCACTCGAGGACCTGGGCACGACCGGGCAGGTCTACCACCACCTGCGACAGCTCGTCGGCGCCGGCTGGCTGCGCGCCCGGCGCGGCGGGGAGCACGAGGTCCCCGTCGAGCGGGTCGTGCCGCTGCTCACCGCCGTCCTGGGGGCCCGGCGATGACCCGGGTCCGTCGGCTCGTCGCCCCCCTGCAGACGTGGTGGCTGCGGTCGTTCCTCGTCGCCATCCCGCTCGTGACCGTCGTGCCGGTCCCGTGGTGGGGCCACTGGACGGTGCTCGTGGCCCTGATCGGCCTCTCGACGGTTCGCCCACCCCGGCGGGACGACGCCCGACCGGTCGCCGTCCGGGCGCCGGTCCGGGGCCGGTGGGCGGCCCTGAACTCCCCCGGGACCTCCGTGCCGAGCCACGGCGTGCGCGCCTACGGCCAGGCGTTCGCCGTCGACATCGCCCACCCGCGGGCGGACGATGCCGCCGGTGCGGTCGGCTGGGGCCTGCGTCAGCGCCGAGCGGAGGAGTACACGAGCTTCGGCGAGCCGGTGACCGCGGTCGCGGCCGGCACCGTCGTCGCGGTGACCTCGGGCCTCCGGGACCACCGCGCCCGGTCGACGTGGCCCGGCATCGCCTTCATGCTCACGGTCGAGGGGTTCGTCCGCGAGATCGACGGCGCCCGGTTCGTCGTCGGCAACCACGTCGTCATCGACCACGGGGACGGCGTCTTCTCGCTCTCCGCCCACCTGCGCCGGGGCTCGGCGACGGTCCGCCCGGGCGACACGGTCCCGTCCGGTGCGCGGCTCGGCGAGGTCGGCAACTCGGGCAACACGAGCGAGCCGCACCTGCACGTCCAGCTCATGGACCACCCCCGGCCGACGGCCGCCGCGGGCCTGCCGTTCCGGTGGACCGACATCCGCCAGGACCCGGGGGACGCCGATCCGACGTGGGCGCGGGGCCCGGTGTCCACCGACATCGTCGACGGGCTGCCCGCGAACGGCCAGGTGTTCACCGCCGGCGCCGACTGAGCGCGCCGCAGGTCAGGCCAGCGCGGCGCGCAGCCGGTCGGGCGACCACCGCTCGACCTGCCGACCCCGCGCGTCGGCGAACTCCTCGATCGTCCCGTCCGGGTCGACGACGACGATGCGGTGCCCGTCGTCGGCGAGCTTCGTCGCGTTCTCCGCCGACACCCGCCAGGTGACGGGCCGCACCTCGTCGACGCGGCTCATGTCGAAGACGACGAGGGTCGTCGGCGGGGGATTCTCGACGAGCTCGACGGTCAGGGCCTCGATGCTGCTGAGGACGATGTCGCCCTGGAGGACGTAGACCGTCGCCGGCTCGCCGTCGACGGTCACGGACTGCCGCTCGCGCAGGGCGGAGCGCGAGGGCCGGCCGGCCTCCATGAGGTGCAGCCCCATGTCGTCGCTCATCCGCTCCATCATCGCGACGCCGCGGGCGCTGTTGCCGTGCGCGTCGAGCCGGGGCGAGAACACGGCGAGCCCGACCTGGCCGGGCAGGACGCCGATGATCCCCCCGGCGACCCCGCTCTTCGCGGGGATGCCGACGGCGGTGAACCAGTCCCCCGCCGCGTCGTACATGCCGCACGAGGCCATGACGCTCAGCACCTGCCGGGTGGTCTCCCGGCACACCACCTGCTCGCCGGTCTGCGGCTGCACCCCGCCGTTGGCGAGCGTCGCGGCCATGAGCGCGAGGTCCCGCACGTCGACCGACGCGGCGCACTGCCTGACGTAGCCCTCGACGGCGGCGCGGGGGTGCCGGGCAAGACCACCGGTCGCCTCGAGGAGGTAGGCGAGCCCGAGGTTGCGCGACGCCGTCGACATCTCGGAGGCGGCCACCGACTCGTCGACCTCGACGTCGCGGCCGGTGAGCGTGGAGAAGAACCGCAGGACCCGGTCGACGCCGTCGTCCTCGTCCTGCGCGACGAGGGCGTGCGTCGCGATCGCCCCGGCGTTGATCATCGGGTTGAGCGGGCGGCCCGTCTCCCGGTCCAGGGACAGCTCGTTGAAGGCCTCGCCGCTCGGCTCGACCCCGACGTGCTCGAGCACCCGGGCGACCCCGTGCTCCTCGAGGGCGAGGGCGTAGGCGAACGGCTTGCTCATCGACTGGATGCTGAACCGGTGGTCGGCGTCGCCCGAGGCGTAGACCGTGCCGTTGACGGTGCACAGGGCGACGGCCGCACGGTCGGGGTCGGCCGCCGCGAGGTCCGGGATGTAGTCGGCCGTCGCGCCGCTCGTGACGTGCGCGGTCCCCTCGAAGATCGCGTCGAGGTAGTCGAGGATCGGGGAGCGCATCCCCCGACGCTAGCCGGGCAGCGGCCGGGTCGCCCGCGGCGCACAGGCCCGGTCGCCCCTCGGGCGTAGCGTCGGCGTCGTGCGCCGCGTCCCCCTCCGTCACCTGCCACCGTGGCTCGTCGTCCTCGTCGGCGCGGTCGTCGTCGGAGTCGTCCTCGTCGTCGGGCTCACCCAGGAACGGCTCGCCCCCGGCCGCGCCCTGCTGCTCGTCCTGCTCGCGCTGTCGGCGACGGCCCTTCCGCTCGTGCGCCGGACGCGGGGGCGTCGTCCCAAGCCCCGGTCGAGGGGCCGCGACGCGCCGTGACGCCGATCGCTCGCCCGACATGTCGTGGCCTCTCGACCACCGGGACGGCCGCGCACCGGTGCGACGTGGGGTCAGAGGCGCCAGCCGCCGTCGACGGCGACGACCCGACGGTCGGCCCGGTCCGCCCCTTCGCGGACGGCGTCGGCGTTCGGCTCGTCGACCGCGGCCATCCAGGCCCGCGCCTCGTCCGGGTCCTTGCCGAAGGCGACGTGCCGGGCGAGCAGCCGGTCCCACCAGACGTCGCGGTCCTCGTCGACGAACCACACCTCGTCGAGCGCCTCCCGGGCCACGCGCCACTCCGGCCGGTCCAGGAGCAGGTAGTTGCCCTCGGTGACGACGACCCGGGCCCCGGCCGGGACGACGACGGCGCCGGCGATCGGCTGCTCGAGGTCCCGCTCGAACCCGGGCGCGTACACGTCGTCCTCGACGTCCTCGCGCAGCCGGCGCAGCAGCGCCGCGTAGCCGAGGGCGTCGAAGGTGTCCGGCGCCCCCTTGCGGTCCCGCCGCCCCAGCCGGTCGAGCTGGACGTCGGCCAGGTGGAACCCGTCCATCGGCACCTGCACCGCCCACGCGTCCCCGTGCCGGGCGCACAGCCTGGCGACGAGGGCGGCGGCGAGCGTCGACTTCCCGGCCCCGGGGACCCCGGCGACCCCGAGCAGCGCCCGGCCCCGACCGGACGCGAGCCCGGCGGCCAGGTCGGCGAGCCCCTCGGCGCCCGTCATTCAGACCCCCGCGTCATCGAGGGCCTTCTCGGTGAGCTCGCGGCCGAGGGCGATCATCTCGGCGGCGCGGTGGAAGTCCATCGTCCGGCACGCGTCCGTCGGCACCGTGACGAGCACGTCCGGCGGGTTGCTCGCCATCCGGTACCTAGTGATGAGGGCCGCCATCGTGTCGAACGAGCGGTTGAAGATCTCGGCGGACTGGAGGTCCTTCGGCGCCGGCGTGTGGTCCGGGGCCTCCGGCGTCTCCGGGGACCCCGCGGCGCCCACGTCGGTCTCGGCGGCGCCCTCGGCGACGGCGCCCGCCCGGCGCGCGGCCAGCCGGTGGGTGAGCGCCCGGACCGGCCCGACGATGCCGCTCGCCGTCCGGACCGGCGAGGCGTGCTCCCGCAGGACCCCGTGCCGGTGCCCGCCCTGGAGCGACACGGCGACGGTGAGGTCGGAGGGCGCCGCGGCGGTCGGCTCGATGGGGACCGGGTTCATCAGCCCGCCGTCGACGAGCAGGCGGCCGTCGACGACGATCGGTGTCACGAGGCTGGGGATGGCGACGGAGGCGCGGATCGCGGTCGCCATCGGCCCGCGCTGGAACCACACCTCGCGGCGGTGGTCGAGGTCGGTCGCGACCGCGGTGAACGGGATGGCGCAGTCCTCGATGAGGCGGCCCTCGAGGATCTCGCCCACCCGGCTGAAGACCCGCTCGGCGCGGATGGCCCCTCCGCCGCCGACGTTCATGTCGAGCAGCCGCCACACGTCGAACTGGCTGAGGCCCGTGACCCACTCGGTGTAGGCGTCGAGCCGCTCGGCGGCCGCCAGCCCGCCGACGAGCGCCCCCATCGAGGTCCCGGCGACGGCGACGACCTCGTGACCGCGCTCGCGCAGCACCTGGATCGCCCCGATGTGCGCGTACCCCCGCGCACCCCCCGCCCCGAGGGCGAGCGCCACCCGTCGACCCATGGCCGCAGGATACGCCCGCCCCCGGGGTCCGGACGCCGCGCTCAGGCGGCCGGGTAGTCCGTGTAACCCTCGGCGCCACCGCCGTAGAACGTCGACGGGTCGGGCTCGTTGAGGTCGATCCCCTCGGCCCAGCGTCGCGGCAGGTCCGGGTTGGCGAGGAACGGCCGACCGACGACGACGGCGTCGGCGAGCCCGGCGTCGAGCACCTCCTGGGCGTTCTCCCGGGTCGTCACCTCGGCGAAGCCGGAGTTGAGGAACAGCGGACCGTCGAACGCGCCGCGCAGCGTCCGCACGAGCGGCGCCTGCGGGTCGGCGAGGACCGACAGGTACGCGAGGTCGAGGTCGGCGATGCCCTCGAGGAACGCGAGGTAGGTCGCCTCGGTCTCGGCGACGTCGTCCTCGATCACGCCCTGGATGTCGTGCGACGGGGAGATCCGCAGCCCGACCCGCTCGGCGCCGATCGCCTCGGCGACCCGGCGGACGACCTCGATCCCGAAGCGGGCGCGGGCCTGCGGGCTGCCGCCCCACGCGTCGGTGCGGGTGTTGCTGCTCGGGGCGAGGAACTGGTGGACGAGGTAGCCGTTGGCCCCGTGGACCTCGACGCCGTCGAGACCGGCGTCGACGGCGTTCCGGGCGGCGGTGACGAAGCCCTCGACGGCCTGCTCGACCTCGTCGGTCTCCAACGCCCGGGGGACCGGGTGCGGCTTCGGCCCCTGCGCCGTCACCATCTCACCCGGCGCGGCGATGGCGCTCGGGGCGACCGACTCCAGGCCGTCCTTGTTGTCCGGGTGGGCCACCCGGCCCGCGTGCATCAGCTGGACGACGATGCGCCCGCCCTCGGCGTGCACGGCGTCGGCGACCCGGCGCCAGCCGGCCAGCTGCTCGGGGCTGTGCACCCCGGGGGTGTCGAGGTAACCCTGGCCGACGGCGGTCGGCTGGCTGCCCTCGGTGACGATGAGCCCCGCCGAGGCACGCTGCCGGTAGTACTCGACCTGCAGGTCGCCCGGCACGGTGCCCGTGGCGCGGTTGCGGGTCAGGGGCGCCATGACGAGGCGGTTGGGCAGGCGCCCGAGGGGGGTGTCGAGCGGGTCGAGGAGGTCGGGGGCCGAGGAGGGCGTCTCACTGGTCATGCAATCTTCAACCACATCCGGGCCGTGCTGTTCCCGCGGCCCGGTCGGGCGTCGAAGGTCTCGGAACGACACCGGTCGGAGCGTCGTCCGACGTGAGGAGACCGGGGCGCGCGACAATCGACCCGTGGAAGGAGCACCCATGACCGGACCCAGCAGGCGCCGCCGGACGACCGCCGTCGTCGGCGCCGCCCTCGTGCTCGCCGTGACCGCCGGGTGCGGGGACGGCGACGAGGACCTTGCCTCGACCACCGACCCCGCACCGACGGGCAGCAGCGCGAGCCCGTCCCCGTCCGCGTCCGACACGGAGTCGGCGTCGCCGTCGGCCTCCCCCTCCCCCTCGCTCGAGGTGCCGGAGGGCTTCGGCACCGAGGAGCAGGCGTCCGACTCCTGGCCGGAGCTCGGCCCGCGGGTCGGCGTCGGGACCGCCGTCCGCGTCGGGCGGCACGAGGGCTACGACCGCGTCGTCTACGAGTTCTCCGGGTCCGGGCTGCCGACCTACCAGGTCGAGTGGGTCGACGAGCCGGTCCAGAGCGGCTCCGGGAACACGGTGGAGGTCCCCGGGGACGCCTACCTGTCCGTCCGGGCCTCGACCGTCGAGATCCCGACCGACTCCCAGCCGCAGCCGCAGGCCCCGGGGGCCGGCCGGCTCGACGGCACCGTCGTCGCCTCCGCCGAGCCGATCTGGGGCGGGTTCGAGGGGTACGGCGAGACCTTCGTCGGCGTCACCGGCGAGGAGCGGCCGTTCCGGGTGCTCGTCCTGGAGGAGCCGACCCGGCTCGTCGTCGACGTCTGGCGCTGAGCCCGGCCCGGTCGGACCGGGCGCGGTCTCAGATCGCGAGGTCCCGGTGCCAGGACTGGGTCTTGTAGTCCGTGACCCAACCGAGGTCGAGGTAGAGGGCGTCCGCGCGGGTCGGGGAGTCGTCGTCGACCTCGAGGCCGACCCGGCTGTTGCCCCGGCGTGCGCTGTCGGCGATGACCGCCCGTAGCAGTGCCTTGGCGACACCCTTCCCCCGGGCCCGCCGGTGCACGCCGATGTAGTCGACGTAGCTGCCCTCGCGGCCGGAGGCGTCCGGGCCGAGGACCGACGCCACGACCGCGCCGGCGGGCTCGACGCCGTGCTCGGTCTCGACCGTGGCGAGCCACCAGTGGTCCCACCGGTGCCCCGGGTCCTCGCGCAGCCGGGCGACGAACTCGGGGAAGCTCTCGGGGTAGGAGCTGAAGTGGTCCTGGAAGGACTCCTCGAGGACGCGGTGGACGGCCTGGAGGTCCTGGGCCACGGGCAGGCCGTTGTCGTCGTGTCGGTCGAGCGAGCGGACGACGACCCCGGGCTTCGGGGACGGCAGGGACGTGGCCTCCTGGGGCAGGACCGGGCGGGTCATCTGCAGCCAGGTGCGGGTGTGCCGGTAGCCGGCCGCGGTGAGGAACTCCTGCTGCCGCAGGTCGTCGGCGTAGCAGCCGGAGTCCAGGAGGGTGGTGTCGAGCGAGCGCAGCGAGGCGATCTCGTGCGCGTAGCGGTCGACGGCGTCGAAGAGCGCGGAGGCGACGGCGTCGGCGGTGGCGCGGGGCAGGGCGGGTGAGACCGTCACCTCGACGAGCGTCCGGCCCGCCGCACGGTCGTGGACCGACACCCACCCGACGACGCGGCCGTCGCCGTCCTCGACGAGCGCCTGACGGCGGGTCCAGGAGCCGAGCCCGACGAGCTGTCCGAGCACGGCCTCGACGTCGGCGGAGGAGCTGCCCTTGGCGGCCTCCTGATGGGCGGCGAGCAGGGCCGTCACCTGGGGTCCGTCGTCGGCCTCGGGTCCTCTGGCGGTGAAGGGTTCCGGAAGTCCGTCGATGGTCACCTCGGCGTCGCTCATCCCCCCAGTCTCCCACCCCCGTCGAGCACGCTCCGGGGGCCTCCCGACGGACGGACCGGGCCCCGGCGGGGAAGAGACCCGGGGTCGACGGGGTTGGCCCGGACATGACGACACTCGCCATCATCGGAGCAGGTCAGGGGCTCGGCGCCGCCGTCGCCCGTCGTTTCGGCCGGGAGGGCTTCACCGTCGCCCTCGTGTCCCGGCACCAGGGCCGGGTCGACGCCCTCGCGTCGCAGCTGCAGGCGGACGGAGTGACCGCCCGGGGCTACACCGCGGACGTGCGCGACCCCTCGTCGCTGCGCACGACGCTCGAGCGGGTCACCGAGGAGCTCGGCCCGATCGAGGTCCTGCAGTACAGCCCGCTGCCGCAGAAGGACTTCATGCGCCCGGTCCTGGAGACCCGGCCGGAGGACCTCGTCGGCCCCGTCGAGTTCTCGATCTACGGGCCCGTGGCCGCGGTCCAGCAGGTGCTCCCGGGCATGCGCTTCCTCCCCGAGGACGCGAACCCGTCGATCCTCTTCGTCAACGGCGGGTCCGCCGTGACACCGGGTCGCACCGTCACCGGGACGTCCGTCGCCTTCGCGGGGCTCGGCGCGTACGTCACGCTGCTGCACGACGAGCTGAAGGACGAGGGCATCCACGTCGGGCAGCTCGTCATCGGCGGCCAGATCCTCGAGGGCGACGCCGAGAAGGACCCCGCCGTCCTCGCCGACCGGCTGTGGGACATGCACACCGGTCGCGGCGACATGCGGGTGCAGATCTCCGCGGACTGACATCGGGACGACCCGTGGGAGGGCCGACCACGTCACGGCGTGGTCGGCCCTCCCACGGTCGGTCCGGGGCGGTGCGTCGGCCGTCGACGCCCGTCAGTGCGCGCCGAGGCGGCGGGCCGCGAGGACGGCGAGCGTGCGGGCCACGGCGTGCACCTCCTCGAGCGGGACGCTCTCCCGCGTCGAGTGCGCGAGCCGGACGTCGCCGGGGCCGTACTGCAGGGTCGGCACGCCCTCGCCGGCGTACAGCCGCAGGTCCGAGCCGTACGGCGCCGCGCCGGTGCCGGGCCGGGCACCCCCGGCCGCCTCGACGGCGTCCGCGACCTCGCCCGCGAGGGGGTGGCCCTCGGGGAGGCGGCCCGACGCGAACCGTCCGCCCGGCCAGGTCACGCGCGGGGGGTGCTCGGCCAGCCACGGGTCGCCGACGGCGCTCTCGGCGACCGCCCGCTCGAACTCCACCTGGGCCGCCCGCGTGGACTCCCCGAGCGCCACCCCGAGCCGGCCCTCGGCGACGAGCAGGTCCGGGACGCTGCTTGCCCAGTCACCGGCGCGCACCGTGCCGATCGTGATGGCGTACGGCAGGTCGTTGCCGTCGAACAGCGGGTCGGGGTCGACGTTGCGCCGTGCCTCGAGCGCCCGGACCGCCTCGTGGACGACCATGAACGACTCGACGGCGGACTGCCCCTCGAGCCGGGTGCTGCCGTGCGTCGCCCGCCCCGGCACCTCGAGCCGGAAGGTGAGCGCGCCGGCGTTCGCCGTGAGCAGCCGGCCGCTCGTCGGCTCGCTGATGACGACCGCGTCGCCGGAGTGGCCGCGTCGCAGCGTCGCGTACGCGCCGAGGCCGCCGTCCTCCTCGCCGACGACGCTGTGCAGCGCCAGCCGCCGCTCAGTGCGCACGCCGGAGCGGTGCAGCGCGCGGGCGACGGCGAGGTTGGCGACGAGGCCGGCCTTCATGTCGCACGACCCGCGCCCGTGCAGCCGCCCGCCCTCGACCGCCGCGACGAACGGGTCGTGGGACCAGGACCAGAGGTCCCCGACGGGGACGACGTCGACGTGCCCGTTGAGCACGAGCGCCGGGGTTCCGCTCCCGGGGGTCGTGCCGACGAGACCCCACGCCTCGTCGCGGGGAGCCTCGATGCCCGGGAAGCCCGGCTCGGCGTAGAGGTCCTCGAGGTCCTCGGCCCACAGGTCCACCTCGAGACCGGCGTCGCGGTACCACGTGGAGAGCAGGTGCTGGGCCTCGCTCTCGGCGGCGGTCCCGGTCACGCTCGGCACGCGGACGAGGTCGGCGAGGGTCTCGACGGTCTCGTCCTCGTCGAGGGCGTCGAGGACGCGGTGTTCGGCATCGGTCAGCGGGGCGGTCACGGCGGCACGCTAACGCGGCGAGTAGCGTCGGCACGACGTGAGTCCCCGGACGCCTCGAGGAGGACCCATGGGCGGCCACCACCACGGCCCCGCCGCGGGCGGTCCGACCGGCCACGCCGGCACCGCTCACCGCTGGCGGCTGCGGCTGGCGTTCGGCCTCGTCGCGACCTTCTTCGTCGTCGAGCTCGTCGCCGGGCTCGTCAGCGGCTCGCTCGCCCTGCTGAGCGACGCCGGGCACATGGCGGCCGACGTCGTCGCGCTCGGCGCCGCGCTCGTCGCGACCAGGATCGCGACCCGGCCCGACACGACCGGCCGGCGCACCTTCGGCTCCTACCGCGCGGAGGTCTTCGCCTCGGGCCTCGCGGTGCTCCTCATGCTCGGGGTGTCGGTCTACATCGTGCTCGAGGCCCTCGCCCGGGTCGGGAGCGAGCCGCAGGTCGCGACGGGGGCGATGCTCCTCGTCGGCGGACTGGGGCTCGTCGTCAACCTCGTCGCGCTGGTCCTCCTGCGCGGCGGCGCGGCCGAGAGCATCAACGTCAAGGGCGCCTACCTCGAGGTCGTCGCCGACACCGTCGGGTCCGTCGGGGTCGTCGTCGCCGGAGTGCTCGTCGCGACGACCGGCGAGGCGGCCTGGGACACCGGGGTCGCCCTCGCCATCGCCGCCTTCGTCGCTTTCCGCGCCGTGCTCCTCGGCCGGGAGGCGCTCGCCGTGCTGGGGCAGCACGCCCCGCCGGGCATCCACCCGGGCGACGCCGAGCGCGCCCTGGGCGACGTGCCGGACGTCGTCGACGTCCACGACCTGCACCTGTGGACGCTCACGTCCGGGATGCACGTCGCGACCGCCCACCTCGTGTGCGCCGACGGGGCCGATCCCGGCGCGGTCCTGCGCGACGCGTCGGCGACGCTGCGCACGGAGTTCGGCATCGAGCACGCGACGATCCAGGTCGAGCCGCGTGGGACCCGCAGCTGCGTCGAGACCAGCTGGTGACCCGCCGGGCCCTCGCGCGGCCCGCGTCCTGCGACCTCGCTGGGTCGGGGCGGTATCGCTGAGTCGGGGCGATATCGCTGGGTCGGTGCCACCTCGACCGGTCGGCGTCCCATGGCGCACGGACGCGGCGCGCGCGCACCGACCCGGCGAGATCCCTCGTCGTCAGGCGACGCGCGACCCGGCCGACGCGACGCCGAGCCAGGAGTGCGGGTTGCCGTCCCAGCACCAGCCGAGCTTGGGCGCGCCGGCGCTGATCCACATCGCCGGGACGCGCCGGTCCCCCCGTCGCGAGCCGGAGAGCATGAAGCAGCGGTTCTTCTCGAGCAACCCGGGGGCGTGCGTGACGACGGCGACCCCCTCCTCGATCGTGAGCGGACTGCGTCCGCGCGCGAGGATCGTCGGCAGCGCGTCCTCCGGTCGGACGTCACGGAACTCCTCGCCCCGGTCGACGTCCAGGAGCAGGTAGGCATCGGGACGCGGCAGCCGCACGTGCTCGGTCGGCCGGTACGGCGCCAGCCCCTTCTCGCCATGGTTGCGGTCCACGACCCCCGGCCGCGTCCCACGCGGGGCGAGCCGGAGCATCGGGACCGCCTGCTCGGGGTCGACGATCTCGCGGGTGACGACGAGGACGAGCGGGGCGCATCCCGGGGAGGCGTGCGGCAGGTCTTCGAGACCGGCCGCGACCTGGCGTAGTGGCTCCAGAAGGTCGCGGAACCGCGCCGGCGACTCCTCGGCGAGGGCGGGGTACCCCCGGTCCAGCAGGGTGGCGATCTGGGCGTCGAGCGCGTCGAGGGCGGCGGTCGGGCTGATGGGGTCCTCCGTGACGTCGGGCGAGGCGGCTGACCGTCAACGCCCGTCCGGGACTCCCGGTTCCCTCACGCGGGGTCGGGGACCCTCTCGCGGACCGGATGCGTCTCCCGGGCGCGCAGCCAGGGCAGGACGGCGAGCACGGTGATGAGTCCGGTGAGGGCGAAGGCGAGCGAGTAGCTGCCGCGGTCGACGAGCATCCCGGCGACGACCGGCCCGATGATCGCCCCGGTGTCCATCGACATCTGGAACGCCGCCAGCGCCGGACCACCGTTGCGCTCCCGCCCGACGATGTCGGCGAGCGCCGCCTGCTGCGCGGGGTTGAGCGAGCCCGCGCCGAGCCCCGCGACGACCGACAGGACGATGAGCGTCGGCAGGTTCGTCGCGAGCCCGGTGGCCGCCGTCGCGACGCCGGAGACGACGAGACCGCCGATGACGTACGGCTTGCGGCCGACCTTGTCGGACGTGCGGCCCGCGAAGGTGAGGCCGACGGCGTTGCCGGCCGCGAAGACGGCGAGGGCCGCCCCCGCGACGAGCGCCTGCTGGGTCTCGCGCGTCGACTGGTCGAGGCTGCTGTCGACGATGACGGCGGCGGCGAACAACGGGAGGATCGCGTTGCGGACCCCGAAGTTGGCCCAGCCGTTCGTGAAGCCGGACGCGACGGCGGCGCGGTAGGCCGAGTCGGCCCAGCCGTCGCGGACGGTCATGACGGGCAGCACGGGGTCGCCCGGCTTGGGGCGCAGCGAGGCGTCCTTGAGGAAGACGAAGACGATCGTCGCGGCGAGCAGCAGCGCGACGGCGTAGACGATGAACGGGACCCGCAACCCGAGGCCGCCGAGGAGCCCGCCGACCGCCGGGCCACCCACCCCGCCGATGAGGAAGGCGGACGCGTAGACCGACGACACCCGGGCCCGGACCGACGGCGGGGCGAGCCGGACGATGAGCGCCATCGCGGAGACGGTGAACATCACCGAGCCGATGCCGCCGAGACCGCGGAAGACGAGCAGCTGCCAGTAGCTGCCGGCGAACGCCGTCGCCCCGGTGGACAGCGCGACGATGACGAGGCCGCTGAGGTAGATCGGCCGCTCGCCGAGCCGGGCGATGAGCCGGCCGCCGGCGGGCGCGAAGCACAGCCGCATGAAGGCGAAGGCGCTGACGACGATGCTGCTCGCGGTGGCGCCGACGCCGAAGCTCTGGGCGAACTGGGGCAGGACCGGGGTGATGAGCCCGAAGCCGAGCGCGATGACGAACGCGGAGGCGATGAGGACCCAGATCTCCCGGGGGATGCGCACGCGGGCGTCGGGGCTGGTCACGGGGTCTGCGGACACGAACGTCCAGTATGCCCGCGACCGGGGACACCGCCGAACCCGCCGCCGAAGGTCGTCGGCGGTGGACTCGGGGAGCGGCCGACTCCTCCGCACGTCGAGATCGGGCAACACGCAGAGGATCCGGCCGGCGACTTCAAGGGGTGAGTGCAACACGACCTGCGGAGGTGTGTTGTGACGTTGAAGGTGGCTCGTCGTTTCGAGGATGTGTTCTGGCGGGAGTACCGCCGGCACGGACGGGTGGAGGTCGCG
>NZ_JAGSNF010000021.1 GCF_018139485.1 Phycicoccus avicenniae | reverse complement strand
CGGTTGGCGATGAGCAGCTCGCCCGGGACGCGGGGCCGGGTGGCGCCGGTGCGTGGCGCCCGGCGGGCACGGCCGGTGCGCAGCGCGGTGTGCAGGTCCTTGCGCAGCGACCCGCGGCCCTGGACGTACAGCTCGGTGTAGAGCGTCTCGTGGGAGACCCGCATCGAGCCATCATCGGGGAAGACCACCCGCAGCCGATGGGAGACCTGCTGCGGGCTCATCCGCTGGCTGCCTCCCAGCCACGCCTGCACCGTGGCCGCCAGCACCCGGTGCCGGGAGAGCTTCGTCGGCTTCGGCCGGCGTGCCCGGTCCTCGGTGCGCACCTGCGCGATCCGCGCCGCGTAGGGCCGTAACCCCGGCCTGCCGGCCTGGGTGCCTCCCACCCCCCGGTGGTTACGGGCGACCTCCCGACAGATCGTCGAGCGCGCCCGGCCCGTGGCTCGCGCGATCTCGGCCCGGCTGTGGCCCGCGGCGAGCATCTCCTCGACCAGCTCCCGCTCCTCGAACGAGAGCCGGAACCCACTGTCGGCAACACGCATCCTGATCACCCCGCCAGCCTCGCGGACCCACCGGTACGCCACATGGGTGCCCACCCCGGCAACCTCAGCCGCGACCTCCACCCGTCCGTGCCGGCGGTACTCCCGCCAGAACACATCCTCGAAACGACGAGCCACCTTCAACGTCACAACACACCTCCGCAGGTCGTGTTGCACTCACCCCTTGAAGTCGCCACCGGATCGTGTGCGTGGTGCCGTCCCTCGACGATCGGGGGCATCGCACGAGCGGCTCACCGCTGCCCCGCGCGCGCCCCGGCTACCCGACCCGCTCCGCGACCTCGACGGCCCGGCGCACCATGTCGTCGGTGACGTAGGGGTACAGCCCTCCGCGTCCCTCGGTGCCCAGGGCCGCGCGCAGCTCGTTCAGGCGGTCGACCTCACCGGTGGCGACGAGGGCGGCCAGGTGCCACAGCTGGTGGCTGCCCGGGACGTCCAACGTGGCGAGGATCTGCTCCTGGCGTGCGGCGAAGGACGTGGACGCCACGAAGGACTCGGAGGCGGTCAGGTGCTCGTCGCAGAGCGGGATGATCGTGTCGTCGTCGACCGGCAGGTCCGCCACCTCCCGCGCGTTCGGCTGCGTCGGGAACGCCGGGAAGACCACGTGCCGTTCGCCGTCGATGTGGTTGACCGCCTCGCCGATGGCGTTCGAGACGAAGGCGCAGCCGAAGGAGACGAGGCGCTGTCCGGGTCCGACGTCGCGCAGCGTGAACCGGAAGTGGAACCGGTTCACCTCGAGCTCGCGGTACATGAAGAGCGTCGAGCCGTCCTGGCCGGGGCGCGAGAGACCGCGGGAGCGCAGGTGCTCCTTGACCACCCGCCGCATCTGCGGGATCGGCATCATCGGTCGGTCACCCAACCCACGGGTCAGGAGCCGAGGGCGGCGGAGACGACGTCCTTCGCCTCGGCCTGGACCTGCGCGAGGTGGTCGGCGCCGCGGAAGGACTCGGCGTAGATCTTGTAGACGTCCTCGGTCCCGGACGGCCGGGCGGCGAACCACGCCGACTCGGTGACGACCTTGAGCCCGCCGATCGCCGCACCGTTGCCGGGGGCCTCGGTGAGCTTCGCGGTGATCGGCTCGCCGGCGAGCGACTCGGCGGTGACGTCGTCGGGGGAGAGGGCGGCGAGCTTCGCCTTCTGCTCCCGGTCGGCGGCCGCGTCGATGCGGGCGTAGGCCGGCTCCCCGTGCCGGGCCGTGAGCTCCCCGTACAGCTGCGACGGCGTCTTGCCCGTCGTCGCGATAATCTCCGACGCGAGCAGGGCCAGCAGGATGCCGTCCTTGTCGGTCGTCCACACCGACCCGTCGCGGCGCAGGAACGACGCCCCCGCGGACTCCTCGCCGCCGAACGGCCCGGACCCGTCGAGCAGCCCGGGGACGAACCACTTGAACCCGACGGGCACCTCGACCAGCCGCCGGCCGAGGTCGCCGGCGACCCGGTCGATCATCGAGCTCGACACGAGCGTCTTGCCGACGAAGCCGTCGTCCCGCCAGTCCGGCCGCGCCCCGCCGTAGAGGTACTGGATCGCGACCGAGAGGTAGTGGTTGGGGTTCATGAGGCCGGCGTCCGGGGTGACGATGCCGTGCCGGTCGCTGTCCGCGTCGTTGCCCGTCGCGACGTCGAACTGGTCGCGTCGTTCGATGAGCGAGGCCATCGCCGACGGGGACGAGCAGTCCATCCGGATCTTGCCGTCCCAGTCGAGCGTCATGAAGCGCCACGTCGCGTCGACGAGCGGGTTGACGACGGTGAGGTCGAGACGGTGCCGTTCGGCGATCGCGCCCCAGTAGTCGACGGCCGCTCCGCCGAGCGGGTCGGCGCCGATCGTCACGCCCGCGTCCCGCACCGCGTCGAGGTCGAGCACGCTCGGGAGGTCGTCGACGTAGGTGCCGAGGAAGTCGTAGGACTCGGCGGACGCCCGTGCACGCTCGAACGGCACCCGGCGCACGCCCTCGAGCCCGGCGCGGACGTACTCGTTGGCGCGGGCGGCGATGACCTTCGTCGCGTCGCTGTCGGCCGGTCCGCCGTGCGGAGGGTTGTACTTGAAGCCGCCGTCGGTCGGCGGGTTGTGCGACGGCGTGACGACGATGCCGTCCGCGAGCCCGGTGTGCGCCGGCATCTCCGAGACCCCGCGGACCTTCCCGCGGTTCGCGACGAGGATCGCGTGCGAGACCGCGGGGGTCGGGGTGTAGCGGTCTGCGGCGTCGACGAGCACCGTGACCTCGTTGGCGACGAGGACCTCGAGGGCACTCGCCCACGCCGGCTCGGACAGCCCGTGGGTGTCGCGGCCGAGGAAGAGCGGCCCGTCGTACCCCTGCTCGCGCCGGTAGTCGACGATCGCCTGCGTCGTCGCGAGGATGTGCGCCTCGTTGAACGACGTCCTCAGGCTCGACCCGCGGTGCCCCGAGGTGCCGAAGGCGACCTGCTGGTCGACGTCCTCGGGGTCCGGCTGCCGCGTGTAGTACGCCGTGACGAGCGAGGCGACGTCGACGAGGTCGCTCGGCTGGGCGGGCTGTCCGGCGCGCGAGGAGGTCATTCCGTGATCCTCCCAGGCGTCGTCGTCCCCGTCACCACCTCGGCGAGCAGCTCCTCGGCCGAGGGCTCCGCGGGCCCGTCGTCGTCGAGCGGCGCGAGGTAGAGCGCGGCGAGCCCGGCGACCCGGACGGTCACCGAGTACGGCTGGTCGTTCCACGGCTGCGCCTCGGCCTCGAGCACCGTGCCGGCCTGGCTCGGGGAGGAGTCGGCGTCGTAGCCGCTCGTGTCGAGCACGACCTCCCATCGGCCGCCCCGCGGCACACCGAGCCGGACCCAGTCCTTGTCGGCGCCGCTGTAGTTGACGACCGTCGCGACGACGTCGCCGGTCGTGTCGGCGTGCTCGAAGCGCAGGTAGGACAGCAGGTTGCCGGTGTTGTCGTCGGCGTCGAGCCACCGGAAGCCGGCGGGCTGCGCGTCGAGCGTCCACAGCGCCGGGTGCTCCGCGTACAGGGTGTTGAGCTGCTTGACGAGCGCGTGCACCCGGTGGTGCGCCGGGTGGTCGAGCAGCCACCAGTCGAGCGAGCGGCCGTCGGCCCACTCGCCCGGCTGGGCGAACTCGCACCCCATGAAGAGCAGCTGCTTGCCCGGGTGGCTCCACATGTACGCGAGGAACGCCCGCAGGGTCGCGAGCTGCTGCGGCTGGTCGCCCGGGATCTTGTTCACGAGCGAGCCCTTGCCGTGGACGACCTCGTCGTGGCTGATCGGCAGCACGAAGTTCTCACTGAAGGCGTACATGAGCGAGAAGGTGAGCAGGTTGTGGTGGTACTGGCGGTGCACCGGCTGCTCGTGGAGGTAGCGCAGGGTGTCGTTCATCCAGCCCATGTTCCACTTGAGCCCGAAGCCGAGGCCGCCCGACGACGTCGGCTTCGTGACGCCCGGCCAGGACGTCGACTCCTCGGCGATCGTCACGATGCCGGGGACCCGCTTGTACGCCGTCGCGTTGGCCTCCTGGAGCAGCCCGATCGCCTCGAGGTGCTCACGGCCGCCGTGGACGTTCGGGATCCACTCGCCGTCGCGGCGGGAGTAGTCGAGGTAGAGCATCGAGGCGACGGCGTCGACCCGCAGGCCGTCGACGTGGAACTCCTCGAGCCAGTACACGGCGTTCGCGACGAGGAAGTTGCGCACCTCGAGCCGGCCGAAGTCGAAGACGTGGGTGCCCCAGTCCGGCTGGTCGCCGCGTCGGGGGTCCGGGTGCTCGTAGAGCGGCAGCCCGTCGAAGCGGGCGAGGGCGAACTCGTCCCGGGGGAAGTGCCCGGGCACCCAGTCGAGGATGACGCCGATGCCCGCCTGGTGCAGGGCGTCGACGAGGTACTTGAAGTCGTCCGGCGTCCCGAACCGCGCCGTCGGGGCGTAGTACCCCGTCACCTGGTAGCCCCACGACGGCCCGTACGGGTGCTCCATGACCGGGAGCAGCTCGACGTGGGTGAAGCCGAGGTCGGCGACGTAGTTGACGAGGTGCTCGGCCATGTCGCGGTACGTCATCCCGGCCCGCCAGGACCCGAGGTGGACCTCGTAGACGCTCATCGGGCGGGTGTGCGGGTCGCTCGCGGTCCGCTCGGCGAGCCACGCGTCGTCACCCCACTCGTGCGTGGAGCCGTCGACGACCGACCCGGTCCGCGGAGGGCACTCGGTGCGGCGGGCCATCGGGTCGGCCTTGGTGCGCACGCCGTCGTCGGCGCCGCGGATCTCGAACTTGTAGACGTCGCCGACGCCGACCTCCGGGACGAAGAGCTCCCACACCCCGCTCTGTCCGATGAGCCGCATCGGGTGGACCCGGCCGTCCCAGCCGTTGAAGTCGCCGACGACGCGCACGGCCTTGGCCCGCGGCGCCCACACGGCGAACGAGGTGCCGTGCACGGTCCCCATCGGGCCGTCGTACTCGCGCACGCGGGCCCCGAGGACGGTCCACAGCTGCTCGTGGCGCCCCTCGTTCACGAGGTGCAGGTCGACCTCGCCGAGGGTCGGCGCGAACCGGTACGGGTCGTCCTGCTCGTGCTCGACGCCGTCGTCCCAGCTGACGAGGAGCCGGTAGTCCATCGTGCGCGTCGCGTCGGGCCGCACCGCCGTCCACACGCCCTCGGCCTCGTGCTCGAGGGTCAGCTCCTCGCCGTCCTCGAACCGGACCCGGACCGAGGAGGCCATCGGCTTCAGGACCCGGATCCGCAGCCCGCCCGGTTCCATGTGCTGGCCGAGCAGGTCGTGCGGCTGCTGGTGGCGACCCTGGACGAGCGCCGTGATGGCGCCGCCGATCTCGGGGGTGGGGGTCGGGGTCACGAGGGGTCTCCTTGCGTCGGGGGCGGGGAGAAGGCGTGGGTGAGGCGGCGGACGGCCGCGAGCGGGATGGCCACCCAGTCCGGCCGGTTGCGGGCCTCGTAGACGACCTCGTACATCGCCTTGTCGAGCTCGAACGCGGCGAGCAGCGCGCCGAGCGAGCGGGGGTCGGTGCCGGCGTCCTCGGCGTACCCGTCGAGGAAGGCGTCCCGGGCCGAGGAGACCCAGTCGCGGGCGTCCGCGCCGTCACGCTCGTGGCTGCCGCCGGCGTAGTCGAGGCTGCGGAGCATCCCGGCGACGTCGCGCACCCACTGATCCGGCTGCGTCCGCTCGGCGAGCGGGCGCAGCGGCTCGCCCTCGAAGTCCAGGAGCACCCAGCCGCGCTCGGGGGAGTGCAGCACCTGGCCGAGGTGGTAGTCGCCGTGGATGCGCTGCATCGGCGGCCAGTCGGCGGTCTCTGCGTCCGCGAGGACGGCCTCGGCGGCCGGGCGGACGACGGCGAGCTCCGGTGCGGCCTCGACGGCGGCGGCGAGGCGGCGGCGCATGCCGTCGACCATGTCGCGCGCGTCGTCGGGCGTCGTCGGGGTCGTCCCCAGCGCGGACGCGAGCACCCGGTGGGTCTCGGCCGTCGCCGCCCCGAGGGCGCGCGCCGGGCCGGAGAAGTCCTCGCCGGCGGTCACGGCCCGCAGCGCGACCCGCCAGGCGTCCTCGACGCCGGGGAGGAACTCCTGGGCGAAGGCGAGGTGGCCGTGGGCGGCCTCGTCCCCGTCCGGGCCGGGGTGCGGCCAGTGCGCCGTGACCGACCCGACGACGCCGGGCACCCGGCGCGAGCCCGCGTCGACGAGGGCGCCCTGGAGGACGACGTCGGGGTTGTCGCCGGGCGAGAGCATCCGGAAGACCTTGACGATGAGCGGGACGTGGGTGCCGTCGCCGCGCTCGGTGTCGAGGATGACGGAGGTGTTCGACTGCTCCCCGGTGAGCACCCGGGCGCGGGTGACCGTCACGGCGTCGTGCCAGCTGGGCTGCGGGACACCGGCGACGGTGTCGTCCGTCGCGTCCGAGGCCGCCGACGACGCCGCGGACACCCGGCCCTGCACGAGCTCGAGGAGCTGCGTGGCGTACACGGGGTCGTGGGGCGCGTCGTAGACCCAGCGGGTGCCCAGGACCGAGTGCTCCGTCGTGCCGACGAGGGCGTGGTCGGCCGAGGCGAGAGGGGCGGACCGGTACGTGAGCGGGACCTGGTAGACGACCGGCTCGTCGCCGGCCTCGTCGAGCAGGACGAGCGTCTCGACGCCGACCTCCCCGGCCGGGTCGTCGAGCCGCCATGCGGCGAGGCGCCGCAGGACGGGCGTGCGCCCCTTCGCGGCGTACCAGCGCTGGGTGCCCATCCAGTCACGGACGAGCTCGGTCTTCGTGGGCGTCATGCTGGCGCCCCGGTGGAGCTCAGCCATGGTCACCCCCGACCGGCGGGTCGAGCGCGAGCCAGAAGAAGTCCCGCGAGCCCAGCGTGAGCGACAGCGTGCCGTCCGGCTGGACGTCCGGGAACCCGGTACCGCCGAAGAGGTCGCGGGTCTGCCATCCGGCGAACTCCTCCGGCAGCGTGACCGTCGAGGCCTGCGGCCGTGAGGACAGGTTGTTGACGCAGAGGACCGCCTTGGCGGAGCGGTCCTCGACGTCCCGGTCGCGCCGGTCGGTCCGCACGTAGGCGAGGACGCGGTCGTGCGAGGAGTCGCAGACGGTGAAGTCGCCGAGCCCGAAGACCGGGTGCTCGCGGCGCACGGCGAGCATCCCGCGCACCCAGTGCAGGAGCGAGGACCCGGAGGCGATCTGCGCCTCGACGTTGACGTGGTTGTAGTGGTGGACGAGCGACTGGATGACCGGCAGGTACAGCTTGCCGGGGTCGGCGGTGGAGAAGCCGGCGTTGCGGTCGGGGGTCCACTGCATCGGGGTGCGGACGGCGTCGCGGTCGTCGAGCCAGATGTTGTCGCCCATCCCGATCTCGTCGCCGTAGTACAGGCAGGGCGAGCCGGGGAGGGAGAGCAGGAGGGCGTGGATGAGCTCGATCTCCGGGCGGGAGTTGTCGAGCAGCGGGGAGAGCCGGCGCCGGATGCCGACGTTGGCCCGCATCCGTGGGTCCGGCGCGTACCAGCCGTACATCGCGGCGCGCTGCTCCGGCGTCACCATCTCCAGGGTCAGCTCGTCGTGGTTGCGCAGGAAGGTGCCCCACTGGGTGCCCGGCGGGATCTGCGGGGTGTCGGCGAGGACGTCGATGATCGGCGCCGCCTTCTCCTCCCGCAGGGCGTAGTACAGCATCGGCATGACGGGGAAGTGGAAGCACATCTGGCACTCCGGCGCCTCCTCGGTGCCGTAGTAGTCCACGACGTCGCCGGGCGGCTGGTTCGCCTCGGCGAGCAGGATGCGCCCCGGGTACTCCTCGTCGACCATCGCGCGGAGCTTGGCGAGGAAGGCGTGCGTCCTCGGGTGGTTCTCGCAGTTGTGCCCCTCCTCCTCGTAGAGGTAGGGCACGGCGTCGAGCCGGAAGCCGTCGATGCCCATGTCCATCCAGAACCGGACGACGTCGAAGATCGCGTCGTGGACGGCCTCGTTCTCGAAGTTGAGGTCCGGCTGGTGGCTGAAGAACCGGTGCCAGAAGAACTGCCGGCGGATCGGGTCGAAGGTCCAGTTCGAGGTCTCGGTGTCGACGAAGATGATCCGGGCGTCGGTGTACTTGTCGTCGGTGTCGGACCACACGTAGAAGTCGCCGTACGGGCCCTCGGGGTCGCTGCGCGAGGCCTGGAACCACGGGTGCTGGTCGCTCGTGTGGTTCATCACGAGGTCGGTGACGATCCGGATGCCGCGGGCGTGCGCCTGGGTGATGAGCTCGCGGAACTCGGGCAGCGTGCCGAACTCCGGCAGGACCTGCGTGTAGTCCGAGATGTCGTACCCGCCGTCGCGCAGCGGGCTCGCGTAGAACGGCGGCAGCCACAGGCAGTCGACGCCGAGCCACTGGAGGTAGTCCAGCCGCCCGACGATCCCGGCGAAGTCGCCCTCGCCGGAGCCGGTCGTGTCGCCGAAGCCGCGCACGAGCACCTCGTAGAAGACGGCGGTGCGGAACCACTCGGGGTCGTGGCGCAGGCCGGGCTGGTTCATCCCGAGTCCGGGCGTGCTGTGGCCCATGTGGGGCAGGGCGGTCATCCGATGCTCCTCAGGCTGACGACGTGACAGGGCTGGACCTCGGGGCCGAGCCGGACGTAGACGTCCCGCTCCCAGGTCCACGTCTGCTCCGTGAGCAGGTCGTGGGCCTCCAGGCGCTCACCGGGCTCGAAGCCCAGCGCCCCCATGTCGAGCCGCAGCGTCGTCGCGCGGGTCGAGTGGGGGTCGAGGTTCGCGACGACGAGGACGACGTCCGCGGTGCCGTCGGGCAGCACCCGCCGCTTGGAGAAGGCGAGGAAGCTGTCGTCGTCGACGTCGTGGAAGCGGATGTTCGTCAGGCGGTGCAGCGCCGGGTGCTCCCGGCGGATCCGGTTGACCGTGGTGAGCAGGCCGGCGAGGCTCTGCCCCTCCTTCGGCCCACCCGGCGCGTAGTCGGCCCAGCGACGGTCCTTGAACTCGTACTTCTCGTTGTCGATCTGCTCCTCGGCGCCGGGCCGCGCGACGTGCTCCATCAGCTCGTAGCCGGCGTAGATCCCGTACGTGGGGACCAGCGTCGCGGCGAGCACGGCGCGCACCGTCCACGCCGCGGGGCCGCCGAACTGCATGTACGGCGTGAGGATGTCGTGCGTGGTCGGCCAGAACGACGGCCGCATGTACGCGGCGGCGTCCCCGGAGAGCTCCTCGAGGTACTCCCGGAGCTCCGCGGCGGTGTTGCGCCACGTGTAGTACGTGTAGCTCTGCTGGAAGCCGACCTTGGCGAGGGTGTGCATCATCGCCGGCTTCGTGAAGGCCTCGGCGAGCCAGATCACGTCCGGGTGGTCGCGGGCGACGTCCTCGATGAGCCACTGCCAGAACTCGACCGGCTTGGTGTGCGGGTTGTCGACGCGGAAGATCTTCACCCCGTGGTCGACCCACACCTGGACGACGCGGCGGACCTCTGCGTAGATGCCCGCCGGGTCGTTGTCGAAGTTCAGCGGGTAGATGTCCTGGTACTTCTTCGGCGGGTTCTCGGCGTAGGCGATCGTCCCGTCGGCGCGGGTCGTGAACCACTCCGGGTGCGCCTGCACCCACGGGTGGTCCGGCGAGCACTGGAGGGCGAGGTCCATCGCGACCTCCATGTCGAGGTCCTCGGCCCGCGCGACGAAGGCGTCGAAGTCCTCGAACGTCCCGAGGTCGGGGTGGATCGCGTCGTGGCCGCCGTCGGGGGAGCCGATGGCGTACGGGCTGCCCGGGTCCTCCGGGCGGGCGTCCAGGGTGTTGTTCGGGCCCTTCTTCGCGGCCTGGCCGATCGGGTGGACGGGGGTGAGGTAGACGACGTCGAAGCCCATGTCGGCGACCGCGGGCAGCCGTTCGGCGGCGGTCCGCAGGGTGCCGGTGCGCCAGGTGTGGGTCTCCTCGTCGTACGTCGCGCCCTCGCTGCGCGGGAAGAGCTCGTACCAGGCGCCGTACAGGGCGCGCTCGCGCTCGACGAGGAGGGCGATCTCCGCCGACGGGGAGACCATGTCGCGCAGCGGGCGCTCGCCGAGCTCGGTCTCGACCGCGGGGTCGGTGCCGGCCTTGAGCCGGACGGTCGGGCTGCTCGAGGTGTCGCGCAGGGCGGTGACGGCGTCGACGAGCACCTGCTCCTGGAGCGCGGACCGGTCGACCTCGTCGACGGCGCGCTCGAGGACGCGGGCGCCCTCCTCGAGCATGAGCTCGGTGTCGACGTCGGCGGCGACCTTGATCGTCGCGTCGTGCTCCCACGTGCCGTAGGGGTCGGACCATCCCTCGACCCGGTAGGACCACCAGCCGGTGCGGTCGGCCTCGATGCGGGCGACCCAGGTGTTCAGGCCCGGGTTCGTGCACGTCATCGGCACGTGGCGCTCGCCGCCGTCGGGGTCGGTGAGCACGAGGGTGGCGTTGACGGCGTCGTGTCCCTCGCGGAACACGGTCGCCGTCACCTCGAGCTCCTCACCGACGACGGCCTTCGTGGGCCGGGCGCCGTGGTCGACGCACGGCTGCACGTCGAGGACCGGGATCCGGCCGATCGGGGACTGGGGCTTGGACGTACGCGGAGCAGCAGTCACCTTCAGCAACCTACCGAGTCGGGGCGCCCGACGACACATCGCCCACGGCCCGACCTCGACTTTCCCGGCCCGCGGACGGTCCGCCGTCTCGTGACCGTCGGCCGCGAGCCGCCTGCCCGACGGCGAGCCACCTGCCCGATCACGAGCCTGCTGCAGGAGGCTCGGCGTCGCGGAGCGGGCTCGAGCACGCCGGTGCGCCGGTCAGGCGTGCCAGATCCGGTCGAGGTAGTCGCGCATCGAGCGGTCGGACGAGAAGAACCCGGACCGGGCGACGTTGAGGATCGCCGAGCGGGACCACGCGTCGGGGTCGGCGTACGCGGCCTCGACCCGCTCCTGCGCGTCGAGGTAGGACCGGAAGTCCGCGAGCGCCATGAACGCGTCCTGGTGCAGGAGGTTGTCGATGACCGGGGCCACGGCCTGCCGGTCGCCGCCGGTGAAGTGACCGCTCGCGAGCAGGTCGATCGTGCTGCGCAGGCGGGCGTCCTCCTCGTAGTACATCGACGGGGTGTAGCCGGGACGCAGCCGCTCGACCTCCGGCTCGGTCATCCCGAAGAGGAAGAAGTGGTCGTCGCCGACGAGCCGCCGGATCTCGACGTTCGCGCCGTCGTCGGTCCCGATGGTCAGGGCGCCGTTGAGGGCGAACTTCATGTTCCCGGTGCCCGAGGCCTCCTTGCCGGCGAGCGAGATCTGCTCGGACAGGTCGGCGGCCGGGATGAGCTTCTCGGCGAGCGTGACGTTGTAGTTCGCCGGGAACGCGACGGACAGCCGGCCGGCGACCCGGGGGTCGGCGTTCACGGTGTCGGCGACGGCGTTGACGAGGAAGATGATCTCCTTCGCCAGGTGGTAGCCGGGGGCCGCCTTCGCCCCGAAGACGACGGTCCGCGGGGTGAGGTCCTCGGCGGCGACGCGGCCGGAGACGACGTCGTCGTAGAGCGAGACGATGTGGAGCAGCTTGAGGGTCTGGCGCTTGTACTCGTGGAGACGCTTGACCATGACGTCGAGCATCGAGTCCTGCGGGATCTCCAGGCCGTCGCGCACCCGCAGCAGAGCCGCGAGCCGCTCCTTGTTGCCCTGCTTGACCTCGCGGAACGCGGCCCGGAAGGAGGCGTCGTCGGCGTACGGCTCGAGCTCGCGGAGCCGGTCGAGGTCGGTGACCCAGCCGTCGCCGATCGTGTCGGTGACGAGGTCGGACAGCCGCCGGTTGGCGAGCAGGACGAAGCGCCGCGGGGTGATGCCGTTCGTGACGTTCGTGAACTTGTCCGGCCACATCCGGGAGAAGTCCGGGAGCACCTTGTCGCGCAGCAGCTGGCTGTGCAGCTCGGCGACGCCGTTGACCTTGGAGCCGGCGACCGTCGCGAGGTAGGCCATCCGGACCGACCGCTCGGGGTGCTCGGCGATGACCGACATCCGGCGCACGAGCATCTCGTCGCCGGGGAAGGCCTCGCGGACCTCCTCGAGGAACTCCTCGTTGATCCGGTAGATGATCTCGAGGTGGCGCGGCAGCAACCGGCCGAGGAGCTCGACGGACCACACCTCGAGGGCCTCGGGCAGCAGGGTGTGGCACGTGTAGGCGAAGCAGCGCTTCGTGATGTCCCACGCCTCGTCCCAGTCGAAGCCCTTGCGGTCGACGAGGATCCGCATGAGCTCGGGGATCGCGATGACGGGGTGGGTGTCGTTGAGCTGGACGACGAGGCGCTCGGGGAGGCGGCGCAGGTCGAAGTCGTGGGGGAGGGTGTTGTCGATGAAGTCGTGCAGCGAGCAGGCGACGAAGAAGTACTGCTGCTGCAGCCGCAGCTCCTTGCCCTGGGGCGTGGAGTCCTCCGGGTAGAGCACCTTGGAGATGTTCTCGGCGAAGGTCTGCGCCCGCACGGCCTCGGCGTAGTCGCCGGAGTTGAAGATCTGCAGGTCGAACGCCTGGGTGGCCTTGGCGCTCCAGAGCCGCAGGGTGTTGACTACGCCGTTGCGGTGGCCCGGGACCATGTAGTGGTACGGCATGCCGACGACGTTCCAGTCCGGCACCCAGCGGCAGACGACCCGGCCGTTCTCGTCGGTGACCTCCTCGGTGCGGCCGCCGAAGTGGACGAGCACCTGGCGCTCGGGGTGCGGGAACTCCCACGGGCTGCCGAGCGAGAGCCACGAGTCGGGGACCTCGACCTGCCGGTCGCCCTCGAAGGTCTGACGGAAGATGCCGTACTCGTACCGGATGCCGTACCCGATGCACGGCACGTCCATCGTCGCGAGGGAGTCCACGAAGCAGGCCGCCAGCCGGCCGAGGCCGCCGTTGCCGAGACCCGGTTCGACCTCCTGGGCGCGCAGCGAGGCGATGTCGATGCCGCAGCGGCTCATCGCGGCGTCGGCGACGTCCTGGAGGTTCGTCGCGAGGAGGTTGTTGCCGAGCTGGCGGCCGAGCAGGTACTCGGCGGAGAGGTAGGCGACGGTCTTCTGCTGGGCCTGACGACGGCGCGCGCCGGTCTCGAGCCAGTCCGCCATGAGGTAGCGCCGGACGGTGCGGGCGAGGGCGAGGTACTGGTCGTTGACCGTCGACTGCGACAGCAGGACCCCCTGGCCGTAGTTCAGCTCGCCGAGGAAGGTCTCGACGAAGCCGTCGACCGTCGGGGCGGGCTGGACGACCGGACCGGAGGCGAGCGGGTGGCTCGTACGGAACGTCGGGCCGATCCGGCGCGCGTCGGTCGAGGGGGTCTCGTCGGACACGACGGCGGGGTCCGCCGGGGGCTGGGCGGGCAGCGTCGAGGCGGTGGGCACGGGCTCGGACATCGAGGGGCCGTCCTTCGGGGCGTGGGGCGGGAGCGGGCGCAGCGACGGTGATGCGCGAGACAGCGTACGCACACCGGACGGCCGCCCGTGGCGCCCTGCGGGATGCCGGACGGCGCGGCTCAGCGGGGCGGTGTCCCCCCGGCGTCCCGCAGCAGGTCCGGTCCCACGTCGGCGAGGCCGTGGCACCCGGTGAGTGCCATCGAGAGGTCGAGCTCCGCCGCGACGTGCCGCAGCACGGCCGCCGCCCCCTCCTCACCGGCGAGCGCCAGCCCGTAGACGTACGGCCGTCCGAGCCCGACCGCCGTCGCGCCGAGGGCGAGGGCGACGAGCACGTCGGCGCCGCTGCGCACCCCGCTGTCGAGAAGGACCGGCACCGACGACCCGCCGTCGCGCAGGGCGGTGACGACCCCGGGGAGCGCGTCGAGCGCGGCGACCGAGCGGTCGACCTGGCGTCCGCCGTGGTTCGAGACCCACACGGCGTCGACGCCCGCGTCGGCGGCGCGCCGTGCGTCGTCGGGGTGGAGCACCCCCTTGAGGACGACCGGCAGCGAGGTCATGGCCCGCAGTCGCGGCAGGTCCTCCCACGTGAGCGCCGGGTTGGAGAACACGTCGAGGAAGGTCTCGACGGCCGCCCGGGGCACGGGGGAGCGGACGTTGTCGCGGGTGGCGCCGGGATGGTTGCGGCTCATCGCGAGGAGGGTGCGGACGGCCGCCGGGGTGGGACGCGGCTGCTGTTCGGGGTCGGCGCCGTCCTCCGCGGCGTCCCGTGCCGTGGCGACCCGGGCCTCGACGAGCCGGCGGAAGACCGGGTCGGAGGTGTACTGGGCGATGCCCTCACCCCGGGCGAACGGCAGGTGGCCGAGGTCGAGGTCGCGCGGACGCCAGCCGAGGTAGGTCGTGTCGAGCGTGACGACGATCGCCTCGGCGGCGCACGCCTCGGCGCGCCCGACGAGGCTCGCCGCGAGGTCGTCGTCGTTGCTCCAGTACAGCTGGTACCAGAACGGGGCTCCCGCGAGGGCGGCCGCGACCTCCTCCATCGGGCGGTCCGCCTGCGTGCTGAGGACCGGGGTGACGCCGACGGCGGCGGCGGCCCGGGCGGCGCCGACGTCGGCGCTCGGGTGGGCGCTGGACAGGACCCCGATCGGGCTGAGGAGCAGCGGCAGGTCGTGCCGGCGCCCGAGGAGGTCGACACCGAGGTCGCGGGTGCGGGCACCGGAGAGCATCCGCGGGACGACCTGCCACCGATCGAACGCCGCCCGGTTCGCCCGGTCCGTGGCCTCGCCGCCCGCGGACCCCGCGACGTAGGCGAACCCGCGACGGGACATCGCCTTCTCGGCGGCCGCCTCGAGACGGGTGCCGTCGGTGGGGACCACGGGGCGTCGGCCGAAGGAGCCCGCCCGGTAGATCGCCGACTGGATGGTCCGTCCGAGGTCCGCCATCCCCTCGTTCTACCGCACGGGTCCCGGGTCAGGCGGGCGGCGCGAGGAGGTAGAGGCGGAGGGAGCCGCCCGGCACCATGACCGTCGCGCCCGCGTCGACGGCGGCCGGCTCCTCGGGGCGCTCCCGGGCGCTGTCCCAGGCGAGGGCCGCCGTGCGCCCGCCCGGGGGCGGGACGAGGGAGACCTCGACGTCGTCGTCGGTGCCGTTGACGACGACGAGCGCCCCGGCGTCGTCCGGTGTCGGGGCCGCGAGGAGCATCTGGAGCACGCGGGAGCCCGGCCCGTCCCAGCGCTCGCCCATCGGCGCCCCGTCCCGTCCGAACCACTCGACGTCGAGCGCTCCGTCGACGCCGGTCGGCCGCCCGAGCGCCCACGACCGCGCCCGGAGCACGGGGTGGCGCCGGCGCAGGGCGACGAGCCGCCGGGTGCTCGCGAGGAGGTCCTCCTGCCACGGCTCCAGCCGCCAGTCGACCCAGGACGTCTCGTCGTCGAGGCAGTACGGGTTGTTGTTCCCGCCCTGGGTGCGACCCAGCTCGTCGCCCGCGGTGACCATCGGCACCCCGTGGGAGAGCAGGAGGGTGCCGAGCACCGACCGGGCGGCCCGCCGGCGGGCGGCGAGGACGGTGTCGTCGTCGGTCGGGCCCTCGATGCCGTGGTTCCACGACGTGTTGTGGTCGGTGCCGTCGCGGTTGTCCTCGCCGTTGGCCTCGTTGTGCTTGTGGTCGAAGGACACGAGGTCGGCGAGGGTGAAGCCGTCGTGCGCCGTGACGAAGTTGACCGACGCCGTCGGGCCGCGGTCGCGGGCGCCGAAGAGGTCGCGCGAGCCGGTGAGCCGGGTGGCGAGGTCCCGCGCGTCGTGCCCGTCGTGGCCGTGCGCCCGGGCCCGGACGTCGCCGACCCAGAACCGGCGGACGTCGTCGCGGAACCGGTCGTTCCACTCCAGGAACGGTGGCGGGAACTGCCCCGTGCGCCAGCCGTGCATCCCGAGGTCCCACGGCTCGGCGACGACCGCGACCCGGGAGAGGACCGGGTCGGTGCGCAGCGCGACGAGGAACGGGTGGTCGGGGTCGTAGTCGTCCCCGCGGCCGCGCCCGAGGGCGACGGCGAGGTCGAAGCGGAACCCGTCGACGTGGTACTCCTGCACCCAGTGCCGCAGGGAGTCCAGGACCATGCGGCACACGACGGGGTGGCGCAGGTCGAGGGTGTTGCCGCACCCGGTGACGTCGATGTCCCGGCCCCGCTCGTCGAGCCGGTAGTAGGCGCGCTGGTCCAGGCCCCGCCAGGACAGGGTCGCGCCGTCGCGGGACTGCTCGGCGGTGTGGTTGTAGACGACGTCGAGGATCACCTCGATCCCGGCCTCGTGGAGGAGGCGGACCATGCCCTTGACCTCGTCGACGACGCCCTGGGGGTCCGTGGCCGCGGCGTAGGCGGCGTGCGGGGCGAAGAAGCCGAGGGTGTTGTAGCCCCAGTGGTTCGTCAGCCCGCGCCGGACGAGGTGCGGCTCGTGGGTGAACGCGTGGACCGGCAGCAGCTCGACCGCGGTGACGCCCAGGCCGACGAGGTGCTCGACCGACGCGGGGTGCGCGAGGCCGGCGTACGTGCCGCGCAGGTGCTCGGGGACGCCCGGGTGGCGCATCGTCTGGCCGCGGACGTGCGCCTCGTAGACGACGGTCTCGCTGCGGGAGCGGCCGAGCGGGGCGTCGTCGCCCCAGTCGAAGGCGTGGTCGACGACGACGCCGCGAGGGACGTGACCGCGGCTGTCGAGCGAGGACCGGTGCTCGAGCGACCCGGACCAGGAGTCGTCGACGGCGTGGCCGTAGAGCGCGCGGTCCCAGGTCACCGCCCCCTCGACGGCGCCCGCGTACGGGTCGAGGAGCAGCTTGTCGGGGTTGAAGAGGTGGCCGGCGTCGGGGTCCCACGGCCCGTCGGCGCGCAGCCCGTACCGCTGCCCCGGCGCCATGTCGGGGACGAGGCCGAACCACCAGCCGTGCGCGCGCTCGCGCAGCGGCACCCGGCGCTCGCTCTCGCCGGAGACGTCGCCGGGCTCGAAGAGGCACACCTCGACGGCGTCGGCGTGGCCGGCGTAGACCGAGACGTCGGCCCCGCCCGGGACGAGGGTCACCCCCGGTGGCGGGGGCAGGTCGCGGGTGAGCGGACCCGGCGGCGGGGACGTCGGGTGCGACCAGGGCGACATGGAAGCGAACCCTAGTCACTGGCTACGGTGGGCAGATGACCGATCCCGGCTCGCTGCCCAACTTCCCGCCGCCCGCGGACGAGCACCCGCTGCGCGGTCGCGTCCTCGACGTGCTCAAGGACCTCGGGCTCGACCCGAACCTCGACGGCGACGGGGACGTCGCCTTCACCGCGAACGAGCAGAACCTCTTCGTCCGCTGCACCGAGGGGGACGTCGAGATCCTCCGCCTCTTCGGCCAGTGGCAGATCCAGGACGACCTGCTCGGCGACCGGCTGAGGCTGCACGAGACGTGCAACGAGATCAACCTCCACATGAACCACGTCAAGACGGGGATCGCCGGCAGCACGCTCGTCGTCACCGGCGAGCACGTCGTCACGCCCGAGGCCGACCTGTCGATGATGACGCAGATCTCGGTCCAGGTGGTCCTGTCCGCCGTCCACCTCTGGCACCAGCGGATGCTCGGCATCGACCCCACGACCGGCAAGCCCCAGGAGGAGTCGTGACCGACCTCGTGCGTCTCGAGGTCGAGGACGGGATCGGCACGATCCGCCTCGACCGCCCCCCGATGAACGCGCTCAACGCCGAGATCCAGCGCGGGCTCATCGACGCCTGCCGCGAGGCCGCCGAGCGCGACGACGTCGCCGCGGTCGTCGCGCACGGCGGCGAGAAGGTGTTCGCCGCGGGCGCCGACATCAAGGAGATGGAGACGATGTCGTACACCGACATGGTCGACCACTCCTCGCTGCTCCAGGACTTCACCCGCGCCCTCGCCCGGCTGCCGAAGCCGACCGTCGCCGCCGTCACCGGGTACGCCCTCGGCGGTGGCTGCGAGGTCGCGCTCGCCTGCGACTGGCGGGTCGCCGCCGACGACGCGAAGCTCGGCCAGCCCGAGATCCTCCTCGGGATCATCCCCGGGGCCGGCGGCACCCAGCGCCTCGCCCGGCTCGTCGGTCCGGCGAAGGCCAAGGACCTCGTCCTCAGCGGCCGGTTCGTGGGGGCCGACGAGGCCCTCGCCATCGGGCTCGTCGACCGGGTCGTCCCCGCCGCGGAGGTGTACGACACCGCGCGCTCCCTCGTCGAGCGCTACGTCGGCGGGCCCGCCTACGCGATCCGCGCCGCGAAGGAGGCGATCGACCGCGGTCTCGAGACCGACCTCGAGACCGGGCTTGAGATCGAGCGGATGCTCTTCGCCGGCCTCTTCGCGACGAAGGACCAGAAGACCGGCATGCGCAGCTTCGTCGAGAACGGCCCCGGCAAGGCGACCTTCGAGGGCGCCTGAGCTACGAGCCGGTCCGGGGGCCGTCGAGGAGGCTGCCGAGGGCCGTCCGCTTGGCCGCGACGGTGGCGGCGTGCTCCGGGCGGGCGGCGGCCTCGACGTCGTCGAGCAGCGCGCCGATCCGGCGTGGCACCTGGAGGGTGTCCCGGCCGTAGTGCGCGACCTCGTCGAGGGCGAGGTCGACCAGCCGCGCGAAGGTCGTCGGACGGTCCACGACGCGCACGGTGCCGCCCCCGTCGACGACGTACGCCGACCGGTCCGGCCGGGTCGCGACGACCCGGAGGATCCGGTGCAGCTCGTCGAGCACCTGGACCGCCGTCGTCGGGTCGTTGACGCCGGGGGAGAGGGCGCGCTCGGCGACGTCGACGAGCTGGCGCACCCCGAACTCCGGGTCCTGCTGGAGCGTGCGCTCGCGGCCGAGCCCGACGCAGTCCCGGACCCGGTCCAGGACGGGGTCGTCGGCCGCGGCCCCGTGCACCCGGGCGAGCTCCTGCCCCGTGTGCCGCACCTCACCCGGCCGGGTCAGCAGCTCGACGACGACGCCGGCCTGCTCGGCGCACGCGACGAGGTGCGAGTAGTGGACGCGCTGGACGACCCCGTGCCGGTCCCGGGTCGTGACGAGCACCGACGGCCCGTCGCCCTGCGACCAGGACGGGGGCGCGGCCGACCGGTCGGCCCATTCCTCGTCGGTCCCGCTGCGCAGGGCCGCGACGGTCGCCGCCGCGACGCGGTCGATGACCTTGTCGACCTGGATGGCGTCGGTGATGTGGTGGATGAAGGCGAAGAACAGCCCCACGCTCGCGATGACGAGGGCGAAGGCGACGGTCACCGACAGCTGCGGGACGAAGACCGACTCCCCGCCACGGATCGTCCGCAGCACGATGAGGGCGAACATGAAGGAGGAGGTGAACACCCCGAGCGTGGCCTGGACGACCCGGCTGCCGAGGAAGGTCGCGAGGAGCCGCGGGGTGAACTGGCTGCTCGCCAGCTGCATGACGACCATCGTGATCGAGAAGACGAGGCCGGTCACCGAGATCATCGCGCTCGCGATCGTGCTGAGCAGGCTCCGGGCGGACTCGACGTTGCCCTCGAAGAGCACCGGCACCGTGCCCAGGACCATCGCGTCGAGGACCGGCAGCAGCACCCCGAGGACGCCCGCGCCGACCGTGATGGCCACCGGGAGCACCCAGAAGGGGCGCCACAGCCGGTCCCACCAGCCGAGGGTCTCGGGGTCCCCGAGGGGGCCGACGGTGCGCCGCACCGCTCCTGGACCGACGGCGTCCTCGCTGCTCACGCGGCCGATCCTGTCAGACCGGGCGGGCTGAGTACGCGTGCTCGGGCGGCCGCGGGCCCCGCCCGCCACGCTCGACGGCATGCCCCCTCCGCCGGCCGCCCCCGCCGACCACGGCGCCGCGTCCACCCGCACCGTGGTCCTCACCGTCGTCCTCGCGTCCCTCGCGTGTCTCGGCACCGGGGCCGTCCTCGCGTGGTGCTCGGCGTTCGGCTGCGCCCCGTTCGAGGAGCCCTTCGAGCCGGACGGCCGTGCGGCCCGGGAGGC
This sequence comes from Phycicoccus avicenniae, assembly GCF_018139485.1. Classification (GTDB taxonomy): domain Bacteria; phylum Actinomycetota; class Actinomycetes; order Actinomycetales; family Dermatophilaceae; genus Phycicoccus; species Phycicoccus avicenniae. The sequence continues at coordinate 119,925 of NZ_JAGSNF010000021.1, read as the reverse complement.
GCGGACGGCGGCCCGGGAGCGCGTGCACGTCGATCTCGACACCCTCCTCGCGGGGTCGGTGGTCTCCTCCACGGTCGAGGACCGGTGCATTGCCGGGGAGTACGGCTGGAAGCGGAGGGACACGTGGTCGCACGTGTGCACGGTCGTCGCCGAGCGCGTCGTCGTCCTCGCACCGGACGACCTGCTCGGTGCACTGCTCCGGACCGAGGAGGGGGCCAGGGACCTCGGCTGTCGGCCGCTGCCGGGGGACGCCGTCGCCGAACGGCTGCCGGCGCTCCCGCCGGACGCCCGGGCGCCCGGGGGAGCCGGTCGTCCTCGACCTCGGGCCCGGCCGGGTGGGGGCCTGGTACCCCTGCCGGGACGGCACGTCCTCCGTCGAGGTCCGGCTCGTCGTCGACGACGAGGTGGCGACACCTGCCACCGGCGACGTGGGCCTCCTGCGCGTCACCCGGACCCTCACGTACTACCGCACCGCCTTCCACCTCCGGGACCGGGACCGGGGTTCGACGGTGGCGACCGTCACGCCGCCCGGATGGTGAACGAGCGCTCACCGAGTGACAGGATGGGGGCGAACCCGGACCCGGCACCGCCCGGGCAGCCCGCCACGACACGAGGAGGAGCGGACGCGCATGAACATCGTCGTCTGCGTCAAGTACGTGCCGGACGCACAGTCCGATCGCACCTTCCAGGAAGCCGACAGCACCGTCGACCGCGCCGGTGACGGCCTGCTCTCCGAGCTCGACGAGTACGCCGTCGAGGAGGCCCTCAAGGTCGTCGAGGGCGCGGGAGAGGGCGAGGTCACCGTCGTGACCGTCGGCCCCGAGGCCGCCGCCGACGCCATCAAGAAGGCCCTGCAGATGGGCGCCGACAAGGGCGTCCACGTCCTCGACGACGCGATCCACGGCTCCGACGCCGTCGGCACCTCGCTCGTCCTCGCCGAGGCGGTGAAGAAGGCCACCGACGGCAGCCCGGAGCTCGTGCTCACCGGGATGTCCTCGACCGACGGCGTCATGGGCGTCGTGCCCGCGATGATGGCCGAGCGCCTCGGTCTGCCGCAGGTCACGTACGCCTCCGAGCTCACCCTCGGCGACGGGTCGGTGACGATCCGCCGCGACGGCGACACCGCGTCCGAGACCGTCGAGGCCTCGCTGCCGGCGCTCGTGTCGGTGACCGACCAGATCAACGAGCCGCGCTACCCCTCGTTCAAGGGGATCATGGCGGCGAAGAAGAAGCCGGTCGAGACCTGGAGCCTCGCCGACCTCGGGGTCGACGCCTCCGACGTGGGCCTGGACGCCGCGTGGACCCGCGTCGTGTCCTACGCCAAGCGTCCTCCGCGCGAGCAGGGCGAGATCGTCACCGACGAGGGGGACGGCGGCAGCAGGCTCGCCGAGTTCCTCGGCGCCCAGAAGTTCCTCTGACCGGCCGCCCCCAGCACCAGGAGCACCAGACCCATGGCTGAAGTCCTCGTCCTCACCGACCACGCCGGCGGCAAGCTGCGCAAGGCCACCGCCGAGCTGCTGACCCTCGCCCGCCGCATCGGCGAGCCGTCCGCCGTGCACATCGGCCCCGGCGCCGACACCGCGCAGAAGACGCTCGCGAAGTACGGCGCGCACAAGGTGTACTCCGTCGACGCCGAGGACGCCGCGAGCTTCCTCGTCGCGCCCCAGGCCGAGATCCTCGCCCAGCTCGTGGAGAAGACCTCGCCCGCCGCGGTCCTCGTCCCGAGCAACGCGGCCGGCAAGGAGATCGCCGCGCGCCTGGCCATCAAGACCGGCTCCGGGATGATCACCGACGCCGTCGACGTCCGGCAGGGCGAGAACGGCATCGAGACGACCCAGTCCGTCTTCGCCGGGTCTTACACCGTCACCGCGCAGGTGACGACCGGGACGCCCATCCTCTGCGTCAAGCCGAACTCCGCGACGATCGAGGCCGCCCCCGAGGCGGGCGCCGTCGAGGCGTTCGAGGCGACCGTGAGCGACGCCGCGAAGGCCGCGAAGGTCACGGACAGCCAGCCGAAGAAGGCGACCGGGCGCCCCGAGCTCACCGAGGCGGCCATCGTCGTCTCCGGTGGTCGCGGGACCGGTGGCGACTTCGGCCCCGTCGAGACCTTCGCCGACTCCCTCGGCGCCGCCGTCGGCGCGAGCCGGGCCGCGGTCGACGCCGGGTGGTACCCGCACAGCAACCAGGTCGGCCAGACCGGCAAGCAGGTCTCGCCGCAGCTCTACGTCGCGGCGGGCATCTCCGGGGCCATCCAGCACCGGGCGGGCATGCAGACCTCGAAGACGATCGTCGCCGTCAACAAGGACGAGGAGGCGCCGATCTTCGAGCTCGTCGACTTCGGCGTCGTCGGCGACCTCTTCTCGGTGCTGCCGCAGGCCACCGACGAGGTGAAGAAGCGCAAGGGCTGACGCGACCGCGCACGGACCACCGCTCACGAGGCGGTGTGCCGCGCGCTCGCGCGGACGATGAAGGGGCGACCGGACCCGGTCGCCCCTTCTGCGTCCGCGGGCCGACCCGGCGGGCCGGAGAGGGGGACCCCGAACCGTAGACTCGGTCACCGTGACGCACTACCTCGACCACGCGGCGACGACGCCGATGCTGCCCGCGGCGCTCGAGGCCTTCGTCGGGACGAGCGGGCGCGTCGGCAACCCGTCCTCGCTGCACACCTCGGGCCGTGCCGCACGCAAGGTCGTCGAGGAGTCGCGCGAGCGGATCGGGGCCGCGATCGGTGCCCGGCCCTCCGAGGTCGTCTTCACCTCCGGCGGCACCGAGGCCGACAACCTCGCCGTCAAGGGCGCGTGGTCCGCGGTGCGAGACTCCGAGCCCGGCCGCTCACGGATCGTCTCCAGCGGGATCGAGCACCACGCGGTCCTCGACCCCGTCGAGTTCCTCGTCGAGCACGACGGCGCCCGGGTGTCCTGGCTCGAGCCGGACCGCTGTGGCCACATCGGCGTCGAGGACCTGCGCGGCGTGCTCGCCGGGTCCGACGACGTCGCGCTCGCGACGGTCATGTGGGCCAACAACGAGGTCGGGACGGTGCAGCCGGTCGCGGAGCTCGCCGCCGTCGCGCGGGAGCACGGCGTCGTCTTCCACACCGACGCGGTCCAGGCCCTCGGCCACCTGCCCGTCCGCTTCGACGACAGCGGCGCGGACCTCATGACGCTCAGCGCCCACAAGGTCGGCGGCCCGGTGGGGGTCGGCGCGCTCGTCGCCCGGCGCGACGCGCGTCTCGTCCCGCAGCTGCACGGCGGCGGCCAGGAGCGGCAGGTGCGCAGCGGCACCCTCGACGCCGCCGGCATCCACGCCTTCGCCGTCGCGCTCGAGCACACCGTCGAGCACCGCGACGTCGAGGCCAAGCGGGTCCTCGCGCTGCGGGACCGGCTCGTCGAGGGGGCGCTCGGCCTCGGCCTCGGCATCACGGTCAGCGGGTGCTGGCACGCGGGGGACGCGGCGGGCAGGCTGCCCGGCAACGCCCACCTCCTCGTGCCCGGCTGCGAGGGCGACTCGCTGCTGTACCTGCTCGACGCCGCGGGGGTCGAGTGCAGCACGGGGTCGGCGTGCCAGGCCGGCGTGCCGCAGCCGAGCCACGTCCTGCTCGCCATGGGCTACTCCGAGGCGCAGGCCCGCGGCGCGCTGCGGCTCTCGCTGGGGCACACCTCGTCCGACGCCGACGTCGACGCCGTCCTCGCAGCCCTGCCGGGTGTCGTCGACCGGGCCCGACGGGCGGGCGGGGTGGCCTGATGCGGGTCGTCGCCGCGATGTCCGGCGGGGTCGACTCGGCGGTCGCCGCCGGGCGGATGCTCGACGCCGGGCACGAGGTCGTCGGCGTGCACCTCGCGTTGTCCCGCTCGGCCGCGACGCTGCGTGAGTCCGCCCGCGGCTGCTGCACCGTCGAGGACGCCGGCGACGCCCGCCGGGTCGCCGACCGGCTCGGCATCCCGTTCTACGTCTGGGACATGGCGCAGCGCTTCGAGCGGGACGTCGTCGAGGACTTCGTCGCCGAGTACGAGGCGGGGCGCACCCCGAACCCGTGCCTGCGGTGCAACGAGAAGATCAAGTTCGCGGCGCTGCTCGACAAGGCGCTGGCCCTCGGGTTCGACGCCGTCGCGACGGGGCACTACGCGCAGGTCGTCGACGGCCCGACCGGCCGCGAGCTGCACCGCGCCGTCGACCCGGCGAAGGACCAGTCCTACGTGCTCGGGGTGCTCGACGCCGACCAGCTGGCCCGGTCCTTCTTCCCGCTCGGGGACACCCCGAAGGACGGGGTGCGGGCCGAGGCCGCCGAGCGCGGCTTCTCCGTCGCGAGGAAGCCCGACAGCCACGACATCTGCTTCGTCGCCGACGGCGACACCCGCGGGTACCTCGCGCGCCGCCTCGGGACCCGCCCCGGCGAGCTCGTCGACGCGGTCTCCGGCGAGGTCGTCGGCGAGCACGAGGGGGCCTACGGCTTCACCGTCGGGCAGCGGCGCGGGCTCGGCGTCGACCGCTCGCGCCTCGACGGCGAGCCCCGCTACGTCGTCGAGGTCGACGCTCCCCGCAACCGGGTCGTCATCGGGACCGCCGACCTGCTCGGCGTCGACCTCGTCACGGGGCGCCATCTGCGCTGGTGCGGGCCGCCGCCGGTCGGCGAGGTACGGCTCGGGGCCCAGGTCCGCGCCCACGGCGAGGAGACGCCCGCGACCGCGTCGGTTGACGGCGACACCGTCACCGTGCGGCTCGACGCGCGCGTCCGCGGCGTCGCCCCGGGACAGTCGGTCGTGCTGTACGACGGCCCCCGGGTCGTCGGCTCCGCGACGATCACCGACGCCGGCCGTGCCGCCTGAGGGTGCCGGGACGGACCCGGGCGACGCGCTGCGGGCCGAGGAGGAACGGCTGCGCCGGACCCTCGCCGACCTCGAGGCGCAGATGGCACGGCTCGTCGAGTCCTCACGCGGCGACAACGCCGACGACGAGCACGACCCCGAGGGCCAGACGATCGCGTTCGAGCGCTCCCAGCTCGCCGCGGTGACCGCCGAGACGCAGGAGCGGCTGGCCGAGGTCCGGGCCGCCGTGCGCCGGGTCGTCGACGGCGGGTACGGGACGTGCGAGGTCTGCGGCCGGTCGATCCCCGACGGGCGGCTCGAGGCCCGTCCGACGGCGACGACGTGCGTCGAGCACGCCGCGCGTCGCTGACCGGTCAGGAGGGCCCGCGCCCCCGTCCGCCGCGCAGGGCGAGGCCGAGGCCGACGAGCGCGACGAGCGGCCCGACGACGGCCCAGAGGGTCACCCCGGTCATCGGGCTGCCCCCGACGAGGCCGAGTCCCTGGCCGGTCCACAGCAGGCCGACGAGGACGAGCAGGACTCCGAGGACGACGGCGACGGTGCGGGTCATCGCCTCACCCTAGTCGCGGACACGGCCGGGGCCGGCCGGCGCGCGCGGCACCGACCGGCCTCGGCCGTGGGGACCTCAGTCGACGGCGGCGAGGGCGTTGACCTCACCGGCACCGTAGAACCCGTTGCGGGCCCCACCGGTGCACGTCGCCTCGTAGGTGTCACCGAGCGCGGGCGTCGGGTTGTAGACGCCGTCCGGGCACGGCAGCGGCGTCGCCGTGCGCTCGAGGAAGGACGCGAGCGCGTTCGGGGTGAGCCGCGGGTGCGCCGAGATCGCGAGCGCCGCGACGCCGGCGGCGTGCGGGCTCGACATCGACGTGCCCTGCTTGTATCCGTAGCCGTTCGCGCCGGTGGCGGGGTTGTACGTCGTCGACAGGATCGCGTCGGCGGCGTTCGAGGTGGCGCCGCCGGAGCGGAACCGGGCGTCGCCGCCGGGGGCGGTGACGTCGACCTGGCCCTGGCCGTAGGAGGAGAAGTACGACTTCTGCTGGGTCGGGCCCGTCGCGGAGACGGTCACGACGCCGGGGGCCTGGCCCGGCAGGACGACGCACGCGCCGTTGATCGTGCGGTCCTCGACCGGGGCGCTGCCGTCGTTCGGGCTGCCGGAGTCGATGAACGTGTGCTGGAGGTCGACGTTGGCGTTGCCGGCGGACGCGACGTTGAGGACGCCCTGCTGGGAGGAGTAGCGGATCGCCCGCTGGACGGCCTGCCACACCGGGCGCTGGCGCTCGTCGTTGCGGCAGTTGAACTGCCACGGGTCGATGTAGTAGCTGTTGTTCGTCACCTCCATGCCGTGCTCCGCGGCCCACATGAACCCGCAGACCGCGGCCTCGGGGAAGATGTAGCCCTCGTCGGTGACGACCTTGACGGCCGCGACCTTGACGCCCGGCGCGACGCCCGTGACGCCGACACCGTTCAGGCCCGCCGCGACGGTGCCGGCGACGTGGGTGCCGTGGTCGGAGGTCGTGGGGTTCCACGCGGCCTCGGCGGTGTCCTGCACGCCACCGATGCACGAGACGCTCTGGTCGTAGGCGATCTGGTCCCGCAGGTCGGGGTGCGAGCTCGAGATCCCGCTGTCGAGGATGCCGACGGTGACGTCCGCGTCGCCGGTCGTCACGGCGTGCGCCTCGGGGACGTCGATCGCGTCCATGTCCCACTGGAGTGAGTACAGGGGCTCGCCCGTCGGGTCGCCGGTCGCCGCCGCGACGTCGGCCGCGTCGACGGACGTCGTCGACTCCTCGTCGAGGAGGGTGCCGAGACCGGCGGTCGAGGCGACGGACTCGACACCGGCGCCGCGCACGCGCTCGGCGAAGCCGGCGTCCGTGGAGCGGGCGACGAGGACGCCGATCCGCGCGTAGTCGGCGACGACGGTGCCGCCGGCCGCCGCGACGCGGTCGCGGGCCTTCGAGGTGCCCTTGCCCTGCGGGGCGAGGACGAGGAAGCTGCCCTCGCCGTCGGCGACGGTGGTCGCCGAGCTGCCGGTCGAGGCGGTCGCCGGGGCGGCGGCGGCGCTGCCTCCGGCGACGCCGGCCGCCGCGAGGGCGGCGACGGCGCTGACGCCGAGGAGGCGGGTGCGGGATGCACGGGTTGTCACGGGGTCTCCCATCCGATGTGCTGGTCGTCCGGCAGGGTGAGCCGGACAGGGACACCCTCAGGGACGTCGGGCCGGTCGGCAACCGGAGGAGCGGACCCGTCGCGCGGGACCCGTCTCGGTCGCCCGCATCGACCCGTCCGGTCGTGGAATGTTGAATCGTCAACTATCGTTGGACCCGGTACCTCCGACCCGGAGGACGACCACCGAGGAGCGTGAGCACCATGCCTGCCGTCACCGTCGAGAACGTCCTGACCCTCCCGCGGGTCTCCGAGCCGCTGTCCACCGCGGTCCCGCGCCCGGTGCGGTCCGTGACGACCGCCCCGCAGGGCTTCGAGGGGGAGGGCTTCCCCGTCCGTCGCGCCTTCGCCGGCGTCGACCTCGCGGCCCTCGACCCGTTCATCCACATGGACCAGATGGGCGAGGTCGAGTACGCCCCGGGCGAGCCGAAGGGCACCGCCTGGCACCCGCACCGCGGCTTCGAGACCGTCACCTACATCATCGACGGCACCTTCGAGCACCGCGACAGCCACGGCGGTGGCGGCACGATCACGAACGGCGACACCCAGTGGATGACCGCCGGCTCCGGCCTGCTCCACATCGAGGTGCCGCCGGAGGAGCTCGTCGTGAGCGGTGGGCTCTTCCACGGCCTCCAGCTGTGGGTCAACCTGCCGCGGGCGCAGAAGATGTCCCCGCCGCGGTACCAGGACATCCGTGGCAACGACGTCCAGCTCCTCTCGAGCCCGGACGGTGGCGCCCTCGTGCGGGTCATCGCCGGCGAGCTCGACGGCCACGAGGGGCCCGGGATCACGCACACCCCGATCACCGTCCTCCACGTGACCGTGGCGCCCGGTGCCCGGGTGCGGCTGCCGTGGAACCCCGGCTACAACGCTCTCGTCTACGCGCTCAACGGACGTGGCACGGTCGGTCCCGACCGGCGGGCGCTCCGTACGGGTCAGCTCGCCGTGCTCGGCGGCGGCGACGTCGTCGAGGTCGGTGCGGACGAGTCGCAGGAGTCGCGCAGCCCGAGCCTGGACCTCTACATCCTCGGCGGGCGCCCCATCCGCGAGCCCATCGCCGCCTACGGGCCCTTCGTCATGAACACCCGCGACGAGCTCGTCACGGCGTTCGAGGACTTCCAGGCCGGTCGCCTCGGCACCATCCCGAGCGAGCCGCACCCGGGGCACGACGTCCTCTGACCCGGGCGTGCGCGAGGATGGCGGGATGAGCCCCGACCCCGCCGCCACCCCCACCGGTGCGCCCGCCGACGGGCCCGCCGTCGTGCGGGCCACCGGCGTCGGCTCCTGGCCGGGACGCTCGGTCCGCGAGGCCGTCCGCACCGTCCGGGACCTCCTCGTCGACGGCGACCGCCTCGGCCTGCCCTACCTGCCGGAGACGCCCGCCCGCGGTCCCGGCGCCGACATGGTCGGTCGCGCGGCGGGGATGCTCGTCGACCTCCCGGTCGACGTCCAGCCGTCCGGGTGGCGGCTCGTCGACCGTCCCGGGCGGGACGCGGGGCGGACCGCGTCCCTGCACCGCGAGGACCTCGACGAGCTCGCGGAGGCCTACGACGGGTACACCGGCCCCCTCAAGGTCCAGGTGTGTGGTCCGTGGACCCTCGCGGCCGGCCTCGAGCTGACCCGCGGCGAGCGGGTCGTCACCGACCGCGGCGCGACCGCCGACCTGCGGGCCTCGCTGGCCGAGGGCGTCCTCGCCTACGTCGCGGACGTGCGACGCCTCGTCCCCGGGGCGGAGGTCACCGTCCAGGTCGACGAGCCCTCGCTACCCGCCGTCCTCGAGGGCAGCCTGCCGACGGCGTCCGGGTACGGGCGGGTCCGCGCGGTCGACCCGCAGGTCGTCGCGTCGGGGCTGCGCGACCTCCTCGCGGCGCTCGACGGCCCCACCGTCCTGCACAGCTGTCACCCGCGGGCCCCGCTCCCGCTCCTGCGGGGTGTCGGCGCCTCGGCACTCGCCCTCGACCTCGTCGACGCGTCACCGACCCGCTGGGAGTCGGTCGCCGCCACCCTCGACGCCGGGATCGGCGTCGTCGCGGGGGTCCTCGCGACCGACGGTCCGGCGGACGGTGGCGCGGCCCGGGACCGGGTGCGGGAGGCGCTCGGTCGGGCCGGGCTGGAGCTCGGCGAGGTCCGCGGGCTCGCGGTCTCCCCGGCGTGCGGGCTCGCGGGGGCCGGGACGTCCCTCGCGCGGGACGTGCAACGGGCGAGCGTCGAGGCCGCCCGACGGCTCACCGACGACGCCCACGCCTGACCGGCACCGCACGCCCGGTGCCGCGTCGGGCCGTCAGACGACGTCGTCGTCGGCCGGCTCCCACGCGTCGGGTGGCACCGGGTCCACGACCGCCGCCGCCCGCCGCCAGGACCGCTGCGCGAGCATCCCGGCCGCCACCGAGACGACGCCGAGCACGCCGAGGGCGAGGACGCCCTCGCGCGGCGCCGCGTCGAGCCCGTCGATGAAGCGCCCCGGCGCCCACACGAGCAGCGCCACGGCGATGGCGAAGGCGCCCAGCACGACGAGCGGGTCGAAGCCGCCGGGCCGCCGCAGCAGCAGGCGCCAGACCCCGACGAGCGTCCACCCCGCGAGGACCGCCGCGACGAGGGCCACCGGGGCGAGGACGACGTCGTTCCACAGCGCGACCTCGTCGCCCGGCCGGGGGAAGAAGACGACCCGGACCCAGAACGTGACGACGAGGGCGAGGACCGTCGTCCACACGAGCGAGAAACCGATGCCGACGGCGCGCCAGACGTCGGCGACGGTGACCTGCCGCGCCGCGCGGGCGTCGAGCCGGGGACGGAGGTCCTGCTCGCTCATCCGGTCGGGGCGCTGACCTCGCGCCGGAGGATCTTGCCCGTCGGGCCCTTGGGCAGCGTGTCGACGACCCAGACCTTGCGCGGGTACTTGTAGGCGGCGATCCGCTCCTTCGTGAACGCGATGACGTCCTCCGGCGTGGCGCTCGAGCCCTCGCGCAGCGCGACGGCCGCCCCGACCTGCTCACCGAGCAGGTCGTCCGGCATCCCGACGACGGCCACCTCGAGGACGTCGGGGTGCTGGTAGATGACCTCCTCGACCTCCCGGGGGTACACGTTCATCCCACCGCGCAGGATCATGTCCTTCTTGCGGTCGACGATCGTGAAGTAGCCCTCGTCGTCCATCGTCGCGAGGTCGCCGGTGCGGAACCAGCCGTCCGGGATGGCCTCGGCGGTCGCCTCCGGCTTGTTCCAGTAGCCCTTCATGACGTTGTCGCCGCGGATCGCGATCTCGCCGACCTCGCCGACCGGCACCTCGGCGCCGTCCTCGTCGACGCAGCGCATCTCGCAGCCCGGGATGGCCAGGCCGATCGTGCCGGGCTTGCGCTCGCGGTCGGGCATGTTGAAGGAGGCGACGGGCGAGGTCTCGGACAGGCCGTAGCCCTCGAGGATGACGCAGCCGAACTTCTCCTCGAACGCCTTCATCACCTCGAGCGGCATCGCCGAGCCGCCGGAGGCGCAGGTGCGCAGCGACGAGGCGTCCATCCCGTCCGAGCTCGGGTGGTTGAGGATCGCGGCGTACATCGTCGGCACACCCTGCATGATCGTCACCCGCTCCTTCTCGATGACCTCGACGGCCGCCTCGGGGTCGAAGCGGGGGATGAGCGCGAGGGAGGCCCCGGCGATCGTCGCGGCGTTGAGGCCGACGACGAGCCCGAAGACGTGGAAGAGCGGCAGGCACCCCATCACGACGTCCTCGGCGGTCATCTGCTGGATGACATGCGCCGAGCGCATCGCGTTGAGGTGGATGTTGCTGTGGGTGAGCTCCGCACCCTTGGGGCGGCCCGTCGTGCCGGAGGTGTAGAGGATGATCGCCGTCTCGTCGTCCTCGCGGGAGGTCGGGTCGGCGATCGGCTCGCCGCCCTCGAAGTCCTCCGGGCCCATCGCGCCGGTCGTCACGACCCGGGTGCCGCTGTTCTGCGCCCCCTTCGTCGCCTCGTCGACGAAGTCCGGCCAGACGAAGGCGATCTTGGCGCCGGAGTCGGAGAAGAAGTAGTCGATCTCGCCGGCCTTGAGCAGCGGGTTCATCGGGACGACGACACCGCCGGCGAGGAGGATGCCCCAGTAGACGACGGGGAAGCTCGGGACGTTCGGGAGGATGACGGCGACGCGGTCACCCGGCTGCACCCCCTCGGCGCGCAGCGTGCCGGCGACCTTGGCGGCCATCCCGTGCAGCTGGGCGTACGTGACCCCCTGACCGCTGACCCGCAGGGCGTCCTGCTCGGGCTGCTCGGTCGCGGTGGTCGTGAGGTTCGTCGCGAGGTTGGTCATCGAGGACTCCTGTCCGGCTGCGGTGACGGACCCCCATCCTCGCCCGTCCGGCGCCGGGACGCCAGAGCCGGGGGCGGGTGTCGTCGGCCGTGCGCGCGACGGATGCGCCTGCGCGGGTGCGGGGCCGCCAGCGGTCACCGCGGTCGGCCCCCGGCGCACCCGGGTCAGCCGCCGGCGCCGGCCGAGTCGTCGACGGTGTGGGTGCCGGTCTCGACGACGTGCAGCCGGCCGACAGCCCCCTCGAGGACCTCCCGCGCCTCGCCCGGCAGCCCGGAGTCGGTGACGACGGTCTCGGCCTGCTCGAGGGTGGCCATCGAGCTGAGCCCGACGACGTCCCACTTGCTCGAGTCCGTGACGACGACGAGCCCGCCGGCCGCCGCGATCATCGTCCGGTTCGTCTCGGCCTCGAGGAGGTTGGGGGTCGTGAACCCCTTCTCCGGGTGGATCCCGTGGACGCCGAGGAAGCAGCGGTCGAGGTGGAAGGAGCGCAGCGCCGCGACGGCGAGCGGGCCGACGAGGGCGTGCGAGGGGGTGCGCTGGCCCCCGGTGAGGAGGACGGTCGTCGACTCGTGGCCGTCGTCGGCGAGCACGTTGGCGACCCACACCGAGTTCGTCACGACGGTGAGGTACGGCACCTGGGTGAGGTGACGGGCCAGCGCCAGCGTCGTCGTGCCCGCCGAGATCGCGATGGCGTCGCCCGGGCGGACGAGGTCGGCGGCCGCGGCGGCGATCGCCTCCTTCTGCGGCAGGCTGCGGCGCGACTTCACGGCGAAGCTCGGCTCGGCGGTCGAGAGCTGGTTCATCACCCGCGCCCCACCGTGGACCTTGACGAGCATCCCCTCGTCCTGGAGCGTCGTGAGGTCACGGCGGACCGTCATGTCGGAGACGCCGAGCTCCTCCGCGAGGTCGCTGACCCGCACGACGCCGTCGCGGTCGAGGGCGGCGACGATGAGCGCCTGGCGCTGGGCGGCGAGCACCGTCACTCCCGGACCACGGCGACACCACCGGCCGGGAGCGAGACGTCGGTGACGTCGGCGCCCGTGACGAGGTCGTGGCCGGAGACGGCGACCGTCGCCGGCTCGTCGCGGTGGTTGAGGACGAAGGCCCAGCGGCGGCCGTCCTCGGCCACCCGCCGCACCACCTCGACCCCCGGGTGGGGCTCCTCGGCGCGGGCCACCCCGGCGGCGTCGACGACGCGGGCGAGGAGGTCGCGCAGCGGGTCGGCGTCGAGGAAGGTCGCGAGGTACCAGGCGTGCCCGTCGCCGACCGCACGCCGGGTGAGCGCCGGGCCGCCGGGGACGGGGCCGTCGGTGAAGTGGTCGAGCACCTCGGCGTCGGTCGCCTCGAGGTCCTCGGCCCAGACCGTGCCGGTGGCACCGGAGCCGAGCCGGACCTCCTGCGCCTCGAGCAGCGGCGTGAACTCCGTCGCGCGGACGCCGAGGAGGTCGCGGAAGGCACCGGGGTAGCCGCCGAGCCGGACGTGGTCGTGCTCGTCGACGATGCCGCTGAAGTACGTGACGAGGACCTGCGCGCCCCGCCGGGCGAGCGCCTCGAGCCGCTCGGCGAGCCCGTCGCCGACGAGGTAGAGCGTCGGGACGACGACGACGTCGTAGGACTCGAGGTCGTGGTCGGGGTGGACGACGTCGATGCCGACGCCGAGGTCGGACAGGCCGGCGTGGACGGCCTCGGCCATCGCCCGGTACCGGACGTCGACGGACGGGTGGCTGTCGAGCTCGCAGGCCCACCACGCGTTCCAGTCGTAGAGGACGGCGACCCGGTTGTCCGCCCCGCTGCCCGCGACCTCGCCGACCGAGCGCAGCACGGCGCCCAGCTCGACGACCTCGCGCCAGAGCCGGGAGTCGGTGCCGGCGTGGGGGAGCAGCGCCGAGTGGTACTTCTCGGCGCCCGCCCGCGAGGCCCGCCACTGGAAGAACAGGACGGCGTCGGCGCCGCGGGCGACGTGCGACAGGCTGACCCGCAGCAGCTCGCCGGGACGCTTGGCGACGTTGCGCGGCTGCCAGTTGACGGCGCTGCTGGACTGCTCCATGAGGATCCACGGCTCGCCCCTGGCGACGCCGCGTACCAGGTCGGAGGAGAAGGCGAGCTCGCGGTGGTTCTCCGGCCGGGCCGCCTCGAGGTAGTGGTCGTTGGAGACGACGTCGAGGTCGTCGGCCCAGGAGAAGTAGTCCATCTCCTTCGTGTGCGCCATGACCATGAAGTTCGTCGTCACCGGCACGTCGGGGCAGACCTCGTCGAGCACGGCGCGCTCGTTGCGGTAGACCCCGAGCAGCTCGTCGGAGGAGAACCGGCGGAAGTCCAGCTGCTGCGTCGGGTTGGGGAAGGCGGGGGCCGAGCGCGGCGGCAGCACCTCGTCCCACTCCGCGTAGTGCTGGGACCAGAACGCGGTGCCCCACGCGTCGTTGAGCGCCTCGAGGGTGCCGTACCGGGCACGCAGCCAGTCCCGGAAGGCGGCGGCGGAGACGTCGCAGTAGCAGAGCGCGTTGTGGCAGCCGATCTCGTTGCTCACGTGCCACAGGACGACGGCGGGGTGCGAGCCGTAACGCTCGGCCATCATCCGGGTGAGCGCGGCGGCCCGCTCGCGGAAGACGGGGGAGCTGGGGCAGTACGCCTGGCGGCCACCGGGCCACAGCGTGGTGCCGTCGGCGGTGACCGGCAGCGACTCCGGGTGCGCCCGGGAGAGCCACGGCGGGGGAGAGGCGGTCGCCGTCGCGAGGTCCACGGAGATGCCGGCGGCGTGCAGCCGGTCCAGCACGTCGTCCAGCCACTCGGTGTCGTACTCACCGGGGCGGGGCTCGAGCCGGGCCCAGGAGAAGACGCCGACGGTGACGAGGTCGACGCCCGCCTCCGTCATGAGACGGATGTCCTCGTCCCAGACCTCACGGGGCCACTGCTCGGGGTTGTAGTCGCCGCCGTAGCCGATCCGCGGCCATCGAGGAGAGGTCATGGACGACACCCTTTGCCATGACGGCGGCAAAAGTCAACAGAAACCACCGGATTCGAACGGCACGGCGTGCGCTCGTGATGGATTCGTGATCGATTCGCCGCGGAACAGGGCTTGATTTTGGCGGGTCCATCGCCAATAGTGAGCGAACCTGTTCGGTTGTGTTGCTTTACGGATCGTCCGATGAGCGCACGACCGGCCGTCCGTACAGCGCCGTGCGCACCCAGGAGGAGCCCATGTCCGGCAGCCGCCCCACCCCCAGCACCACCATCCCGGCCTCGTTCGCCGCCACGAGGGGGTGGACCAGGCGGAACATGCTCATCGCGTCGGGTCTCGGGCTCGGCGGCGCGGCCCTCCTCGGTGGCTGCGGCGGTGGCGACTCCTCCGGCTCCGGCGCCTCGGCCGAGCCGGGAGCGGTCCGCTTCGGGGTCAACGAGGCCCGCGGCTCCGGCCCGGCCTTCCAGCGCAACGAGGCGATGGCGAACGCCTACGCCGCCGCGCAGGGCGTCGAGGTGACCCTCAACGCCGTCGACCACAACACGTTCCAGGAGAGCATCAACACCTACCTCCAGGGCACCCCGGACGACGTCTTCACGTGGTTCGCCGGCTACCGGATGTCCCAGTTCGCCGAAAACGGGCTCATCTCCGACGTCAGCGACCTGTGGCCGGTCGACGGCATGGGTGAGGCGTTCCAGCAGGCGTCGACGGCGCCCGACGGCAACCAGTACTTCATGCCGGCCGGCTACTACCCGTGGGCCGTCTTCTACCGCAAGTCGGTCTTCGAGGAGAACGGCTGGACCGCCCCCGAGTCCGCCGACGACTTCGACGCCCTGCTCCAGGACATGGACGGCAAGGGCATCACGCCGTTCGCGTTCGCGGCCAAGGACGCCTGGGCGCCGATGGGCACCTTCGACATCCTCAACATGCGGCTCAACGGCTACGACTTCCACATGCAGCTCACCAAGGGCGAGCAGGCGTGGGACAGCCCCGAGGTCCGCCAGGTCTTCGAGCGGTGGGCGCAGCTGCTGCCCTACCACCAGCAGAACGCCCTCGGCCGGACGTGGCAGGAGGCCGCGACCTCGATGGCCAACGGCGACTGCGGGATGTACCTGCTCGGCACGTTCGTCGTCGACGGCGTCGCCGACGTCGCGGACGACCTCGACTTCTTCACCTTCCCGGCCCTGGACGACACGATCGGCAACGACGCGCTCGACGCCCCCATCGACGGCTTCTGCGTCGCCGCCGGCTCGGACAACCAGGCCGCCGCGAAGGCGTTCCTCCAGTTCCTCGGCACCGCCGAGGCCGCCGACGCCGCGAACAGCGAGGCCGACGCCCCGATGATCGCGGCCAACTCGAACGCGAGCACCGAGGCCTACGGCGCGCTGCAGAAGAAGTCGGCGGAGGTCGTCCAGCAGGCGTCCTCGATCGCCCAGTTCCTCGACCGCGACACCAACGCCGACCTCGCGAACACGGTCATCACGGCCGCGCTCCAGGACTTCATCCGGACCCCGGACCGGATCGACGAGATCACGACGTCGATCCAGCAGCAGGCCCAGTCCATCCTCGGCACGAGCTGACCCCCGGGAGGCCCCCGTGTCGGTCGACACCGCACAGCCCACGAAGGACGACGCCAGGACGACGAGGAGGAAGCCGCGCCGGCGCAGCACGAAGGACCGGCTCGTCATCGCGACGATGATCGCGGTGCCGACGGCCCTCGTCGTCTGGCTCGTCTGGCTCCCGGCCCTGGCGTCGGTCGGCCTCTCCTTCACCCGGTGGAACGGCTTCCGCCTGGAGAACATCGAGTGGGTCGGCACCCAGAACTACCGGGACATCACGACGATCTACCCGCCGTTCTGGCCGGCCATCCAGCACAACCTCATCTGGCTGGTCTTCCTCTTCGTCTTCCCGACCGTGCTCGGCATGCTGCTCGCCGTCGTGCTCGACCGGGAGATGCGGGGCAGCCGGTTCTACCAGACGGCGTTCTACCTGCCGGTCGTGCTGTCGCTCGCCCTCGTCGGGTTCATCTGGCAGCTCTTCTACTCGACCGACCAGGGCCTCATCAACGAGGTCTTCGGCACCCGCATCGACTGGTACGGGGACCCGGACATCAACCTGTGGGCGGTGCTCGTCGCGACGGCGTGGCGGCACACCGGCTACATCATGCTCATCTACCTCGCCGGGCTGAAGGGCGTCGACGGCTCGCTGCGCGAGGCGGCGGCCGTCGACGGGGCGAACGAGGTGAAGACCTTCTTCAACATCATCTTCCCGGTGATGCGGCCCATCAACCTCATCGTCCTCGTCATCGTCGTCATCGAGTCGCTGCGCGCCTTCGACCTCGTCTGGATCGTCAACAAGGGCCGCAACGGGCTCGAGCTGATCTCGGCCCTGGTCTCGCAGAACGTCATCGGCGAGGCGACCCGCTTCGGCTTCGGGTCCGCGCTGGCGGTCATCATGATGGTCATCTCCTCGGTGTTCATCACGGTCTACCTGCGCATCGTCTTCACCCAGGACCAGGAGGAGAAGTGAGCACGAACACCGCCCCCGCCCCGGTCGAGCCGGAGACCCCGCCCACGAACAAGCACGCCGGCGGGACGGGGGTCCTCAACCGCAAGCGGGGGACGATCGCCACCGTCGTCATGGCCGTGCTGGCCTTCGTCTGGCTCTTCCCCCTGCTGTGGGCGGTCTACAACTCCTTCCGCGACTACTCCTACACGCAGGCGAACGGCTACCTGTCCTTCGGCGGGTGGACCCTCGGCAACTACGAGGAGGCCTGGACCCGCGGGCAGTTCAGCCGAACCCTGCTCAACTCGCTCTACATCACGGTCCCGGCCGTGCTGCTCACGCTGTTCCTGTCCTCGCTCGTGGCCTTCGTGCTCGCCCGCTTCTCGTACCGCTTCAACCTCACCCTCCTCGGGGTGTTCCTCGCCGCGAACCTCCTGCCGCCGCAGGCGCTGCTCATCCCCGTCTTCCGGATGTTCCGGGACATCCCGCTGCCGTCGTTCCTCAGCGACACCGGGACGATGCTCAACAGCTTCACGGCCCTCGTCCTGGTCAACACGGCGTTCCAGATGGGGTTCTGCGCGTTCGTCCTCAGCAACTACATGAAGACGATCCCGCACGACATCTACGAGTCGGCAGAGCTCGACGGCGCGAGCGTGTGGCGGCAGTACTGGCAGCTGACGATGCCGCTCGTGCGGCCGGCGCTCGCAGCGCTCGCCACGCTCCAGACGACGTGGATCTACAACGAGTTCTTCTGGGCCACGGTGCTCATCTCGCGGGGCGACAAGTTCCCGGTGACGAGCGCGCTCAACAACCTGCGCGGGCAGTTCTTCGCCGACACCAACCTCGTCGCCGCGGGGTCGGTCATCGTCGCGCTGCCGGTCATCATCGTGTTCTTCGTCCTCCAGAAGCAGTTCGTGTCCGGGCTGACGCTCGGCTCGACGAAGGGCTGACCGCGTGCCGCTCCAGACCTCGGTCCACCTCCGGTCCGGCGGTGTCTCCGTCGTGCTCGACGTCGACGGCGGCTGCCTGCCGACGCTCCTGCACTGGGGCGCCGACCTCGGCCCGCTCGACGCCGACGCCGTCGCGGACCTGCGCACGGCCGGGGTCTCCCCGGTGCTCAACAACGCCGTCGACGTTGCGCTCCGGCTCGCCCTCGTCCCCGAGACGTGGACGGGCTGGGCGGGGCGTCCCGGCCTGCTCGGCAGCCGGGGCGGGCGGGACTGGTCGCCCCGGTTCGAGGTGACCGGGGTGCGGGTCGACGGCGCGGAGGTCACCGGGCCGCTCACCGACGCCGGGACGGCGCTCGTCGAGGTCGAGGCACAGGACGTCGAGGCCGGGCTCGGGCTGCTCCTGCGGGTCGAGCTCCTCGTCGGTGGGCTGCTGCGGGTCGCGGCCGAGGTCGTCAACCACGGCGACGACGACTACGCCGTCCACGGGCTCGCGACGGCCCTGCCGGTGCCGACGGCGGCGCGCGAGGTCCTCGACCTCGCCGGCCGCTGGGCCCTGGAGCGGGTCCCGCAGCGTCGCGCGCTCACCGTCGGGACGCACCTGCGGGAGAGCCGCCGGGGCCGCACCGGGCCCGACGCGGCGACCGTCCTGCACGTCGGCGAGCCCGGCTTCTCCTTCGACCGCGGGGAGGTGTGGAGCCTGCACGTCGCGTGGAGCGGGAACCACGTCCACGCCGCCGAGCGAACGGCGTCCGGCGAGCAGGTCCTCTCCGGCGGCGAGCTCCTCCTGCCCGGCGAGGTCGTCCTCGCGCCGGGGGAGCGGTACGCCACCCCGTGGAGCTACGGCGCGTACGGGGTCGGGCTCGACGCCGTCGCCTCCCGGTTCCACACGTGGCTGCGCTCGCGGCCGCAGCACCCGACGTCGGTCCGCCCCGTCACGCTCAACGTGTGGGAGGCGGTGTACTTCGACCACCGGCTCGAGCCGCTCGTCGAGCTCGCCGACGTCGCCGCCGCCATCGGGGTCGAGCGCTTCGTCCTCGACGACGGCTGGTTCGGCGGGCGCCGCGACGACACCGCCGGGCTCGGCGACTGGATCGTGTCACCGGACGTCTGGCCGGACGGGCTGCACCCGCTCGTCGACCACGTGACCGGGCTCGGGATGCAGTTCGGGCTGTGGTTCGAGCCCGAGATGGTCAACCTCGACTCCGACGTCGCCCGGGCCCACCCCGAGTGGGTCATGGCACCGACGGCCGGACGGCTCCCCGAGGAGTCGCGCACCCAGCAGGTGCTCGACCTCGGGATCCCCGAGTGCTACGCGTACGTCCGCGACGCCGTCTCGGCGGTCCTCGCCGAGTACGACGTCTCGTACGTCAAGTGGGACCACAACCGCGACCTCGTCGAGGCCGGGGACGCGCGCACCGGGCTGCCGGGAGTGCACGCGCAGACCCTCGCGGTCTACCGGCTCCTCGACGAGCTGCGCGCCCGGCACCCCGGCGTCGAGATCGAGTCGTGCTCCTCGGGCGGTGCACGGGTCGACCTCGAGGTGCTCCAGCGCACCGAGCGGGTGTGGGCCTCGGACTGCATCGACCCGCTCGACCGGCAGGTCATCCAACGGTGGACGACCCAGCTCGTCCCGCCCGAGATGGTCGGCGCCCACGTCGCGAGCGAGCGCTCGCACACGACGGGGCGCCGGCACGACCTCGGCTTCCGGGCGGCCACGGCGGTCTTCGGCCACCTGGGGCTCGAGTGGGACCTGCGGGAGGCCTCGCCGGAGGACCGGGAGGAGCTCGCCGCCTGGATCGCGCTGCACAAGGAGCACCGCGACGTCCTGCACGGCGGCACCGTCGTCCGGGTCGACCACCCGGACGACTCCGTCGTCGTCGGCGGGGTCGTCGCGCCGGACGGGTCCAAGGCCCTCTACTCCGTCGCGACGGTGCGCCGGCCCACGACCGGTGCGCTCGGCCGGCTGCGGCTCCCGGGCCTCGACCCCGACCGCCGCTACCGGGTCCGTCCGGTCAACCCCTCCAACCCCGCGGGTCTCAAGCGACCAGCCTGGTGGGGCGACCCGGGACCGGACGGCAACGCGCCGGGTGTCGTCCTCGCCGGCCGCGCCCTCGCGGTCGCCGGGCTGGTTGCGGCGCCGACGTTCCCCGAGCAGGCCGTCGTCTACCTCGCCGAGGCGGTCGCGGACTAGCGTCGGGGCATGGTGACCCCCGAGGTGCTGCTGCGCTACTGCGACGAGGCCCTCGACGGGTACGCGCGCATCTGCCACGAGCTCGGCGACGAGCTCGTGTCCGCGCGGCTCGAGGACCTACGGGGCAGCAACAGCGCGTACGTCCTCGTCGCCCACGTGTGCGGCGTCATGGGCTTCTGGGGCGCACGACGAACCGGGGCCTGGTGGTGCCGCGGGACCGGGACGCCGAGTTCACCGCGACCGGCACGGTCGCCGAGGCGCTCGCCCTGCTCGAGGCGGCCCGGGCCCGTCTCCACGAGGACGTCCGGGCCTCGGCGCCGGACGCCCCGCCGGCGAACCCGCCCGTCGACGATCTCGACATCTGGTACGCCACCCAGGGCGACGTCCTCCTCCACGTGTACGAGGAGCTCGCCCAGCACCTCGGCCAGCTCGAGGTGACCCGTGACGTCCTGCTCGCCCGCGGGGGGACGACGTCGGGGTCCTGAGCCCTCCCGCTGTCGGTGCCGTGCGGCAGGATGAGGCCGTGAGCGAGACCCCCACCGACCCGGTCGCCGACGAGCCCGGCGACGCCGTCCCCGACGAGGTCCGGCGCGAGTGGAAGCAGCTCGCCGAGGAGGCCGGCGCCCACCAGTTCGCCTACCACGTCAAGGACGCCCCGACGGTCAGCGACGGCGAGTACGACCGGATGATCCGCCGCCTCCAGGACCTCGAGGCGGCCCACCCCTCGCTGCGTTCCCCGGACAGCCCCACCCAGCGGGTCGGCGGGGCCGTGTTCTCCACCGACTTCACCGCCGTCGACCACCTCGAGCGGATGCTCAGCCTCGACAACGCGTTCACTGCCGAGGAGCTCGCGGCGTGGGCGGCCCGGGTCGAGCGGGACGCCGGGGGAGCGAGCGTGCACTACCTCTGCGAGCTGAAGATCGACGGGCTCGCCGTCAACCTCCTCTACGAGGACGGCCGGCTCACGCGGGCGCTCACCCGGGGGGACGGCCGCACGGGGGAGGACGTGACGCTCAACGTCCGGACCATCGACGGGGTGCCGACCGCGCTCGCCGGCGACGACGTGCCGGCCCTCGTCGAGATCCGCGGCGAGGTCTTCTTCCCGCTCGAGGCCTTCGTCGACCTCAACGCGCGCCTCGTCGAGCAGGGAAAGCCCCCGTTCGCCAACCCGCGCAACGCCGCCGCCGGGTCACTGCGCCAGAAGAGCCCGAAGGTCACCGCGACCCGGCCACTGCGCATGCTCGTCCACGGCATCGGCGCCCGGGAGGGCTTCGACATCACCCGCCAGTCCCAGGCCTACGAGCTGCTCCACGGCTGGGGGCTGCCGACGAGCGAGCACTACCGGGTCCTCGACACGATCGAGGAGGTCCAGGCCTTCGTCGACGGCTACGGCGAGAACCGGCACAGCGTCGAGCACGAGATCGACGGCGTCGTCGTCAAGGTCGACGAGATCCCCGTGCAGCGTCAGCTGGGCTCGACGAGCCGGGCGCCCCGGTGGGCGATGGCCTACAAGTACCCGCCGGAAGAGGTCAACACGAAGCTCCTGCGGATCGAGGTCAACGTCGGCCGGACCGGCCGGGTCACCCCGTTCGGGGTCATGGAGCCGGTGACGGTCGCCGGGTCGACGGTGTCGATGGCGACGCTGCACAACAAGCACGAGGTCGCCCGCAAGGACGTCCGCCCCGGCGACACGGTCGTCCTGCGCAAGGCCGGCGACGTCATTCCCGAGATCCTCGCGCCGGTCGTCGAGCTGCGCCCGAAGGGGCTGCGCCGGTGGAAGATGCCGACGGTCTGCCCTTCCTGCGGCGCCGGGCTCGTCGAGGTCCGCGAGGGCGACAAGGACATCCGTTGTCCCAACACCCGCAGCTGCCCGAGCCAGCTGCGTGAGCGGCTCTTCTCGCTCGCGGGTCGGGGCGGCTTCGACATCGACGCCCTCGGCTGGGAGGGCGCGGTCGCGCTCCTGGACTCCGGCGTTCTCGACGACCCCGAGCTCGGGGGCCCGAGCGAGTCGATGCTCTTCTCGCTCACCGCCGCCGACATCGCCCGCGTCCCGCTCTACACGCGCAACCCGACGACCAAGGAGGCCAAGCACCCCGACGGCGTCCCCGCTCCCGGCATCGTCGACGGACGGGTCCTGTCGGCCAACGGGCAGCGGCTCGTCGACCACCTCGAGGCGGTCAAGAAGCAGCCGTTGTGGCGGGTGCTCGTCTCGCTGTCGGTCCGGCACGTCGGCCCGACGGCCGCCCGCGCGCTCGCCCAGCACTTCGGGTCGATGGACGCGATCCGGTCGGCGAGCACCGAGGACCTCGCGGCGACCGAGGGCGTCGGCCCCGTCATCGCCGAGTCCGTGCGTTCGTGGTTCGACGACGAGGGGTCGGACTGGCACGTGCGGATCGTCGAGCGGTGGGCCGCCGACGGGGTGCGGATGGAGGACGAGCGCGACGCGTCCGTCGACCGGACGCTCGAGGGCAGGACCGTCGTCGTCACCGGCTCCCTCGAGGGGTGGTCCCGCGACTCGGCGAAGGAGGCGATCCTCGCCCGCGGCGGCAAGGCGTCCGGCTCGGTGTCGAAGAAGACCGACTACGTCGTCGTCGGCGAGAACGCCGGCAGCAAGGAGACCAAGGCCCGCGAGCTCGGGCTCCCGATCCTCGACGAGGCCGGTTTCACCCGGCTGCTCGAGACCGGCAGCCCCGACTGACCGGCCGCGCTGTGTGGGGTCGTGGCGGTACGTCCGGGGGAAAGGACTCGACCATGACGCACGCCGCCGAGGGTGGAAAGGCCCTCCTCGTCGCGGATCTGCTCTCGCTCGTCCTCTTCGGGGCGGCGTTCCTCGTGTTCGCCGTCCCCTACGTCGGCGGGCTCCGACGAGCCCGACGGGCGGGGGACGCCTGGGCGGCCTTCGAGCAGCGGGACGACGGCCGCTGGACGGCGATGACGAGGGCTCGCGGCCTTGCACCGTTCCGCGCCCCGGCGCCGGAGCGTCGGACCTCGGCCGGTCTCGCGGTCCGCCGCGGTGCCTGGACGGTCGTCGTCCTCGGGCTGCTCGTCTACCCCGTCGTCGTCGTCGAGATCGCCGGGCTCGTCTGATGCCCGTCGTTCCGGAGCAGCCCCCAGGATGTGTCCCCGGTCCGGCCGCGAGCCGCCTCCGTGCCCACGAGCCTGCTTCCGACGGCTCGCGAGCGCACGACCGGCCTGCGAGCGCACGACCGGCCCGCGAGCGCAGTGTCGGCCCGCGATCGCACGGACGGCCCGAGAGCGCGGTGCAGGCTCGCACGCGCCGAGTCGGCTCGCGAAGCGTGGTGGCGGCGGTCAGGTCGGGGTGCGCAGCGCCCGGGGGGCGTTGAGGTCGAGCGTCACGGCGAGCACCCGGATGCCGAAGACCAGCGCCACCGCGAGCCACACCGTCACGGTCGACAGCAGGTCCAGGTGGTCGAGCAGGACGACGAAGGCCGCCCCCGCGAGCGCCGGCAGCGCGTAGAGCTCGCGCTGGAGCACCTCCGGCACCTGCCGGGCGAGCAGGTCGCGCAGGAGCCCGCCCCCGGTCGCGGTGATCCCGCCGATGATCGTCGCCGCGAGCGGCCCGGCGTCGACGTTCAGCGCGACGATCGCGCCGCTCACGGCGAACAGGGCGAGGCCCGCGGCGTCGAGCCAGCGGACGGCGCGCGTCGCGAGCCGGCGTGGCCGGGCCTCCGGGGCGCGCTCGGTGATGACGGACCAGCGCCCGTAGAAGAGGAAGACGAGCGTCCCAGCGAGCAGGGCGGCCGCGAGCAGCCGCCAGTCGCGCACCCCGACCGGGGGAGTGAGGCCGAGGAGGACGTCGCGGATGATGCCACCGCCGAGCCCCGCGACCCACGCGAGGACCATGATCCCGAAGAGGTCGAGACCCCGCCGCACCGCGACGAGCGCCCCGGACAGCGCGAAGACGAAGACCCCGCACACGTCGAGGACGACCTGCAGCGTCGCGGTGTCGGTGAGCACGCGAGGATCATGGCAGGACGCCGGTCCGGGCCGCCCGTCGGTCACCCATACACTGGCCGCCATGGCCGACCTGACCCGTGACGACGTCGCCCACCTCGCCGGGCTCGCCCGCATCGACCTCTCCGAGGCCGAGCTCGACCGGATGGTCGGCGAGCTCGGGGTCATCCTCGAGTCGGTGGCGACCGTGCAGCAGGCCCCGACCGACGGCGTCGAGCCGATGAGCCACCCGATGCCCCTCGTCAACGTGACCCGCCCGGACGTCGTCCGTCCGAGCCTGAGCCCGGACGCGGCCCTCGCCGGCGCCCCCGACGCCGAGCAGCAGCGCTTCAGCGTCCCCCGCATCCTGGACGAAGAGTGACCGCGGCCGCCCCCGCCGCCGCTCGCTCCCGCATCTCCCGAGGACACCTCCCGTGACGACCGACCTGACCCGCGCCACCGCCGCCGAGCTCGCCGACCTGCTGACCGCCGGCTCGGTGTCCTCCCGCGAGGTGACCCGCGCGCTCCTGGACCGCACCGCCGCCGTCGACGGCGCCGTGCACTCCTACCTCCACGTCGACGAGGAGGGGGCGCTCGCCGCCGCCGACGCCGTCGACCGTCGCCGCGCCGCGGGGGAGGGGCTGCACGCCCTCGCCGGGGTGCCGATCGCCGTCAAGGACGTCATGGCGACCCAGGGGCTGCCGACGACGTGCGGCTCGCGCATCCTCGAGGGCTGGGTGCCGCCGTACGACGCGACGCTCGTGGCCCGGCTGCGCGAGGCCGGCATGCCGATCCTCGGCAAGACGAACATGGACGAGTTTGCGATGGGCTCCTCGACCGAGCACAGCGCCTACGGCCCGAGCCGCAACCCGTGGGACCTCGACCGCATCCCCGGCGGGTCCGGCGGCGGGTCGTCCTCGGTCGTCGCCTCGTTCCAGGCCCCGCTCGCGATCGGCACCGACACCGGCGGGTCGATCCGCCAGCCCGCGGCCGTCACCGGGACCGTCGGCACCAAGCCGACGTACGGTGGGGTGTCCCGCTACGGGCTCGTCGCCCTCGCCTCCTCCCTCGACCAGGCCGGCCCGTGCACCCGGACCGTCCTCGACGCCGCCCTGCTCCACGAGGTCATCGGCGGTCACGACCCGATGGACTCGACCTCGATCGACGCGCCGGTCCCGCCGGTCGTCGAGGCCGCCCGCCGGGCCGACGTCTCCGGGATGCGGATCGGCATCGTCAAGGAGCTGACCGGCGAGGGCTTCCAGCCCGGGGTGCAGGCCCGCTTCGACGAGGCCGTCCAGCACCTCGTCGACGCCGGCGCCGAGGTCGTCGAGGTCTCCTGCCCGTCGTTCTCCTACGCCCTCGCCGCGTACTACCTCATCCTCCCGAGCGAGGCGAGCAGCAACCTCGCGAAGTTCGACGCGATGCGGTACGGCCTGCGGGTCAGCCCGGACGGCGTCGACGCCCCGAGCGCCGAGCAGGTCATGGCCGCCACCCGGGACGCGGGCTTCGGCGACGAGGTGAAGCGCCGGATCATCCTCGGCACGTACGCCCTCTCCAGCGGCTACTACGACGCGTACTACGGCTCGGCGCAGAAGGTCCGCCGGCTCATCGCCGACGACTTCACGCGCGCCTTCGGGTCCGCCGACGTCCTCGTCACCCCGACCGCGCCGACGACGGCGTTCCGGCTCGGCGACAAGCTCGACGACCCGATGGCCATGTACCTCAACGACATCGCGACGATCCCCGCGAACCTCGCCGGCATCCCCGGCCTGTCCCTGCCGAGCGGTCTCGCCGACGAGGACGGGCTCCCCGCGGGCTTCCAGGTCCTCGCCCCGGCGATGGCCGACGACCGCCTCTACAGCGTCGGCGCGGCGCTCGAGGCGCGGCTCACGGCGGCCTGGGGAGGCCCCCTCCTGGACCGCGCGCCCGAGATGGACGAGGTGACCCGATGAGCACGACGACCGGCGAGCGGACGCTCGGGTTCGACGAGGCGCTCGCGGCCTACGACCCGGCGATGGGCCTCGAGGTCCACGTCGAGCTCGGGACCGCGACGAAGATGTTCTGCGGCTGCCCGACGGAGTTCGGCGCCGAGCCGAACACGCAGGTCTGCCCGGTGTGCCTCGGCCTGCCGGGGGCGCTGCCCGTCGTCAACGCCGTCGCCGTCGAGTCGGCGATCCGGATCGGTCTGGCCCTCAACTGCTCGATCGCGTCGTGGTGCCGGTTCGCCCGGAAGAACTACTTCTACCCGGACATGCCGAAGAACTTCCAGACCTCGCAGTACGACGAGCCGATCGCGTTCGACGGGTACCTCGACGTCGAGCTCGAGGACGGCAGCGTGCACCGGGTCGAGATCGAGCGGGCGCACATGGAGGAGGACACCGGCAAGTCGCTCCACGTCGGCGGCTCGACCGGTCGCATCCACGGCGCGACGCACAGCCTCGTCGACTACAACCGCGCCGGCATCCCGCTCATCGAGATCGTCACGAAGCCGATCCTCGGCACCCGCGAGAAGGCCCCCGAGGTCGCGAAGGCATACGTCTCGGCCCTGCGCGACCTGCTCAAGGCGCTCGAGGTGTCCGACGTGAAGATGGAGCAGGGCTCGATGCGCTGCGACGTCAACCTCTCGCTCGCCCCGTCGGGCAGCGGCGCCCTCGGCACCCGCACCGAGACGAAGAACGTCAACTCGCTGCGCTCGGTCGAGCGGGCGGTCCGCTACGAGGTGGGCCGGCACGCCGCCGTCCTGTCCGGGGGCGGGTCGATCACCCAGGAGACCCGACACTGGCACGAGGACACCGGCATCACGACCTCCGGGCGGGTCAAGTCCGACGCCGAGGACTACCGGTACTTCCCCGAGCCCGACCTCGTCCCGGTCGCGCCGTCGGTGGAGACCGTCGAGGCGCTGCGGGCGACCCTGCCCGAGCCGCCCGCGGAGCGGCGCAAGCGGCTCCAGGCCGAGTGGGGCTACAGCGACCTCGAGATGCGCGACGTCCTGAACGCGGGCCTCGTGGACCTCATCGGCGAGACCGTCGCCGCAGGGGCCTCGCCCGCGGCCGCCCGCAAGTGGTGGTCCGGCGAGGTCGCCCGCCGCGCGAACACCGAGGGCGAGGACGTGCCGTCGTACGCCGCCCGCCTCGGGGTCACCCCGGCGCAGGTCGTCGAGCTTGAAGGACTCGTCACCGGCGGCCGACTCAACGACTCGATGGCCCGGCAGGCCTGGGAGGGTGTCCTCGACGGCGAGGGCACCCCGACCGAGGTCGCCGACGCCCGCGGGCTCGAGCTCGTCCAGGACACCGGTGCGCTGGAGGCCGCGGTCGACAGCGTCATCGCGGCGAACCCCGACGTCGCGGAGAAGATCCGCGGCGGCAAGGTCCAGGCCGTCGGCGCGCTCATCGGCCAGGTGATGAAGGAGATGCGCGGGCAGGCCGACGCGGCCACGGCCCGGCAGATCATCCTCGAGCGGCTCGGTCAGGGCTGACCAGGCGGGCCTGCCTGGTCACGGCCGAGCGGTCACCTCCGTCCTCGCGGGAGTGGGCTTCTTCGCGCCTTCGGGCAGGTCCAGCAGCTAGGGTCCGGATCGGGAACATTGGTCGGGCAGCGTGGGCGTACGGCCGCTCTGACGAGGGGATGAGGCGATGGGCGGACGCGAGCGTTTGACGGCGTACCTCTCGCCGACCATCACGATCATTCTGGTGACCAACCCGCTCTACTTCTTTCGGGATGAGCACTCGCTTCTTCACACCACTCTCAGAGGCGTGTGGTCGGCGCTGATCGTTCTGTGCCTCATCGAGATCGGTCGGAACGTCTCGAGAGACGTTCGTGGTCGACGTGAGCGCGCTGGCCGGTCGGGCCGGGCTGGTCCGCCGGGTGGAGCCACGAGCATCGCTCGGTTCGTCGCTCCGAACTCGGACCGGGACGCGGATGGCGGGGACACCGAGACGCCCGCGTCCGCTGCGGAGACCCGGCGCAGGGGCTGACGCGATCCCTCGACGGGGTGCATCATGGAGGATGACCCGCGCAGCCCGTGACCGCACCCTCGTCCTGCTCCGGCACGCGAAGACGGAGGAGTCGAACCCGGGGGGTGACCACGACCGCGAGCTGACGACCCGCGGCCGCCGCGACGCCGCGGAGGCGGGCCGCTGGCTGTGCCGGACCGGCATCGGCATCGACGAGGTCCTGTGCTCGACCGCCGAACGGGCGAAGCAGACGTGCGAGGCGGTGTGGGAGGCCGGCTGCAGCGAGGGCGAGGTGCACCACGACCGGCGCATCTACAACGCCTCGGCCGAGGGCATCGTCGACGTCATCCGGGAGGCCGACGACGACGCCGACGTCCTCATGGTCGTCGGCCACGCCCCGGGCATCCCGGCCCTCACCGAGCTGCTGGCCGACGGGGAGGGCAGCGACGAGGGGCACCGGTTGCTCGCCGAGGGCTTCCCGACGTGCGGCCTCGCCGTCCTGCACTACGCGGGCCGCTGGGGCGAGCTGGCGTTCGGGGACGCCCGGCTCGAGCGCTTCCACGTCGCCCGCGCCGACGGCTGACCGCACGGCGACGGCCGGCCCGCACCGGAAGGGGCCGGTTCGCTCAGCCGTCGAGACCGGTCGCGCCGAGCACCCACCGCAGGTGGTCCTCGACGTCCACGGGACGAGGTCGCGTCCGCCCGAGGACGTGCGTCGGCCGCGGCCGCCGGTCGTGCCAGAGCCGGCCACCGGGTGGTGTCGGCTCGGTCGCGACGACCCACACCGTGGTGTCGGCCCCGGCGGCGTCACTGCGCAGGACCGGGCGCAACGCACGGGAGAACGTCGGCAGGGACGCGTCGAGCCCGGCCGTGCGGGCCCACCCGGGATGTGTCGCGTGGACGGTGACGCCGTGCGGCGCCCAGCGCTCGGCGAGGGTGGGGAGCAGCTCGACCTGGCCGCGCTTGCTGCGTGCGTAGGCGACCGATCCGCTGTACTCGCCACGGACGTACTCGGGGTCGTGGGCGGCGAGCCGCTGGGTGTACATCCCCCCGGAGGTCACGAGCACGACGCGACCGGCCTCCGGGGCCAGGGCCGGCAGCAGCCGCTCGGTCATGAGGACCGGTCCGAGGACGTGGAGCGCCTGGGTCAGCTCGTGCCCCTGCGGTGACTCCGTGCGGGTCGGCGGCAGGGCGCCGGCGTTGTGGACGAGCGCCCGCAGCGGTGTCCCGTCGGCGACGAACGCGTCCGCGAACGCGCGGACCGCGTCGAGGTCGGCGACGTCGCATCGCCACACCCGGGCCTCGCTGCCCGCGGCCCGCACCTCGCTCGCGACCCGCTCGCCCTTCGCCATGTCGCGCACGACGAGGTGGACGGTGGCGCCGAGCGCGGCGAGGTCGAGGACGGTGCGCCGGCCGAGGCCGCCGGAGGCGCCCGTGACGGCGACGTGCCGTCCGGCGAGCACCCCGGGCCGGGGGTCGGCGGGCCAGCCGGGCAGGCGGCGCCGGACCCCGAGCCCGAGGGCGGTGAACCCCGGCGCGACGGTGCGGTCGAGGGCGACGTCGACGGCCCGGGAGAGCGTGGCCGCGGGGCCGCCGGTCACGTGAGGGACCGCATCGCGGCGGTCGCCCCGCGCAGGAAGCGCTCGACGACCTCGCGCTCGGCGGGGGAGAGGGCGGCGTCGGTGCGGGCCAGCCCCTCGAACATCGGGGCGAGCCGCCGGGCGACCTCGAGCCGACCCGCGTCGGTGATGACGACCTCGGTGCGGCGGCGGTCCTGCGGGTGCGGCCGGCGCTCGACGTGCCCGCGGCCCGCGAGCCGGTCGACGACCCCGGACGAGGCCGCGCTCGTCACCCCGAGCGCCCTCGCGAGGTCGACGGGCCCCATCGGGCTGCTCGAGAGATGCCGCAGCGCATGCAGCTCGGAGGTCGAGAGCCCGGCCTGCCGGGCGACCTCCTGGGGCAGTCGGCCGGCGACCTCGACGAGCTCCTGGAGCGCGTCGAGCGTGCTCGACCCCTCCCACGAGGGGACGACGCGAGCCATGGCCTCGCTTGCGGGACGGTGCTGACGGTCCGTAATATCACTCACCAACTTAGTCATCAGGTGAATCACCTGTTGTCTCGACTCTACCAACGGAGGCCCTCTCGTGGGACGCGTCGCCGACCTCGTCACCCGCCGGTGGGTGGCCGGCATCCTCGCCCTCGTCGCCCTGCTCGGCGCCGGCGCCGTCATCGGCGTCGTCGGCCAGCCGGAGACGCCCGACGACCCGCTGAGCGCGCTCCCGCTCGGCTCCGACAGCCGCGCCGCGGCGGAGCTGCGCCAGCAGCTGCCCGACGACCAGGGCTCGGCCGCCGTCGTCCTCTTCACCCGGGACGCCGGCCTCACCGACGCCGACGTCACCGCCGTGCAGGAGCGTGTGCGGGCCCTGCCGGGCGCCACCGGCATGCCGCCCCAGCGCAGCGACGACGGCACGGCGGCCGTCACCGTCGTCCCCGTCGAGGCCGGTGACTCGACCCGCACGGCGGAGACCGTCGCCGAGATCCGGGACGTCGCCGCGAGCGGCCTGCCGGACGGCCTCACCGCCCAGGTCACCGGCCCCGCGGCGATCCAGGCCGACCTCGCCGACGTCTTCGCCGGGGCCGACGTCCGGCTCCTCCTCGCGACGGCCTCGATCGTCGCGGTGCTGCTCGTCGTCACCTACCGCAGTCCCGTGCTGTGGCTCGTCCCGCTCACCGTCGTCGGTGTCGCCGACCAGCTCGCGGCCGTCGTCGCGATCCGCACCCTCGCCGCCATCGACGTCACGTGGGACGAGTCGACGGTCGGGATCCTCTCGGTCCTCGTCTTCGGTGCCGGGACCGACTACGCCCTCCTGCTCATCTCGCGCTACCGCGACGAGCTGCGCACGACGCAGGACCGCCGCGCCGCGATGGCCCACGCCGTCCGGCGCACGACCGAGGCGGTCGTCTCGAGCGCCTCGACCGTCGTCCTCGGGCTGCTCACCCTCCTGCTCTCGGCCTTCCCGACGACGCGCGGTCTCGGCCTCGCGTGCGCCGTCGGCGTCGTCGTCGCCGCCGTCTTCGCCCTCGTCGTCCTGCCGGCCGCCCTCGTCGTCTTCGGCCGGTGGGTCTTCTGGCCGAAGGTGCCGCGGGTCGGGCAGTCCGGGCTCGCCGACGCGCGCTCGCCGTGGCGTCGGGTCGGTGACGCGGTCGCGGCCCGGCCGGCCGGCGTCGTCACCGTCGTCGTGCTCGCGCTCGCCGTCGCCGCGGGCGGGATCACCCAGGTCCGTTCCGGGCTCTCGACCGAGGACCAGTTCCTCGACACCCCCGAGTCGATCACCGCCCTCGAGCGGTACACCGAGTCCTTCCCCGCCGGGTCGGTGGACCCGGCGGTCGTCATGACCCGGGGAGACGGCGAGGACCTCGCCGCCGCGGTCGCGGAGGTCCCCGGCGTCGAGTCGGCCCGGGTCGTCGCCGAGGGCGACGGCGTCGCGGAGGTCGACGCCGTCCTCGCGGGGGCGCCGGGCTCGGAGGAGGTCCGGCAGAACGTGCGCGACCTGCGGGCCGCCGTCGCGGACCGGCCGGACACCCACGTCGGGGGGACGGAGGCCGAGGCGGTCGACTCCGCCGACGCCTCCTCGTCCGACCGGCTGCTCATCCTGCCGCTCATCCTCGCGCTGGTGCTCGTCGCGCTCGGCGGGCTGCTGCGCAGCGTCGTCGCACCCCTGGTCCTCGTCGCGACCGTCGTCGGCACCTACCTCGCGAGCCTCGGCATCAGCTGGGTGCTCTTCACCCAGGTGCTCGGCTTCGACCGGCTCGACGAGAGCGTCCCGCTCCTCGCGTTCGTCTTCCTCGTCGCGCTCGGCGTCGACTACAACATCTTCCTCGTGACCCGCGCGGCCGAGGAGGCCCGTGAGCACGGCTCCCGCGAGGGCGTCCTCCGGGCGCTCGCCGCGACCGGCGGGGTCATCACGAGCGCGGGCGTCCTCCTCGCCGCCGTCTTCGCCGTCCTCGGGGTCCTGCCGCTCGTCGTCCTCGCCCAGCTCGGCGTCGTCATCTGCGTCGGCGTCCTGCTCGACACGCTCGTCGTGCGGACCCTCCTCGTCCCGGCGGCGGCCGTCATCCTCGGCGACCGGTTCTGGTGGCCGCGGCGGCTCGGCGGTCCGGACGTCCGCCCCTCGGTCGGTCCGCGGGACGTCCCGCAGGAGGCGGACGCCCGAACCTAGGATGACGGCCATGACCTCCACGCCGGACATCAAGCCCCGCAGCCGCGACGTTACGGACGGTCTCGAGCGCACCGCCGCCCGCGGGATGCTCCGCGCCGTCGGTCTCGGCGACGACGACTTCGCCAAGCCGCAGGTCGGTGTCGCGAGCTCGTGGAACGAGATCACCCCGTGCAACCTCTCGCTCGACCGGCTCGCCCAGGCCGTCAAGGACGGGGTGCACGCCGGCGGCGGCTACCCGCTGGAGTTCGGGACGATCTCGGTGTCCGACGGGATCTCGATGGGCCACGAGGGGATGCACTTCTCGCTCGTGAGCCGGGAGGTCATCGCCGACTCGGTCGAGACCGTCATGAACGCCGAGCGGCTCGACGGCTCGGTGCTGCTCGCCGGGTGCGACAAGTCGCTGCCCGGGATGCTCATGGCCGCAGCCCGGCTCGACCTGTCCTCGGTCTTCCTCTACGCGGGCTCGATCCTGCCCGGCATCGCCAAGCTGTCCGACGGGTCCGAGAAGACGGTGACGATCATCGACGCCTTCGAGGCCGTCGGTGCGTGCTCGCGCGGGCTCATGTCCCGCGAGGACGTCGACGCCATCGAGCGGGCGATCTGCCCCGGCGAGGGCGCCTGCGGCGGGATGTACACCGCGAACACGATGGCCTCGGTCGCCGAGGCGATCGGGATGTCGCTGCCCGGCTCCGCCGCCCCGCCCGCGACCGACCGGCGTCGCG
The DNA here is from genome assembly GCF_018139485.1 of Phycicoccus avicenniae. Lineage (GTDB taxonomy): Bacteria > Actinomycetota > Actinomycetes > Actinomycetales > Dermatophilaceae > Phycicoccus > Phycicoccus avicenniae. The sequence continues at coordinate 87,194 of NZ_JAGSNF010000021.1, read as the reverse complement.
ACGGGTTCGCCCGCAAGTCCGGCGAGGCCGTCGTCGAGCTGCTGCGCCGCGGCATCACCGCGCGCGACATCATGACGAAGGAGGCGTTCGAGAACGCGATCGCCGTCGTCATGGCCTTCGGCGGGTCGACGAACGCCGTCCTCCACCTCCTCGCGATCGCGCACGAGGCCGAGGTCGACCTCACCCTCGAGGACTTCCGCCGGGTCGGCTCCCGCGTCCCGCACCTCGCGGACGTCAAGCCGTTCGGTGAGTACGTCATGACCGACGTCGACCGGGTCGGCGGCGTCCCCGTCGTCATGCGCGCCCTGCTCGACGCGGGCCTGCTCCACGGGGACTGCCTCACCGTCACCGGCCGCACGATGGCCGAGAACCTCGCCGACATCGCCCCGCCGGACGTCGACGGCAAGGTCGTGCGGGCGATGCGCGAGCCGATCCACGCCACCGGCGGCATCACGATCCTCCACGGCAGCCTCGCGCCCGAGGGTGCCGTCGTGAAGTCCGCGGGCTTCGACTCCGACGTCTTCGAGGGCACCGCCCGGGTCTTCGACGGCGAGCGCGGGGCGATGGACGCGGTCGCCGACGGCTCGCTGCAGGCCGGCGACGTCGTCGTCATCCGCTACGAGGGTCCCAAGGGCGGCCCGGGGATGCGCGAGATGCTCGCCGTCACCGGGGCGATCAAGGGCGCCGGACTCGGCAAGGACGTCCTGCTCCTCACCGACGGACGCTTCTCCGGCGGGACGACCGGGCTGTGCGTCGGCCACGTCGCGCCCGAGGCCGTCGACGAGGGTCCCATCGCGTTCGTCCGCGACGGCGACCCGATCCGCCTCGACGTCGCGCAGGGCACCCTCGACCTCCTCGTCGACGAGGCCGAGATGGAGCGCCGCCGCGCCGAGGGGGCCACCCACCCCGAGCCGAAGTACACCCGGGGGGTCCTCGCGAAGTACCGGCGGCTGGTCCGCAGCGCGAGCATCGGCGCCGTGTGTGACTGACCCCGGGGGAGCGGTCGGGTCCGGGGGGACGGGCGGTCCGGCACTCGAGCTCGACGGGCTCGTCAAGGAGTTCCGCGGCCGCCGGGTCGTCCACGGGCTCTCGCTCACCGTGCCGCGGGGGTCGCTCTTCGGGCTCGTCGGGCCCAACGGCGCCGGCAAGACGACGACGCTGTCGATGGCGACCGGTCTCCTGCGACCCACCGCGGGGGTCGCCCGCGTCCTCGGGCTCGACGTCTGGGCCGACCCCGCCGCGGCCAAGGCCGTCATGGGTGTCGCGCCCGACGGGATGCGGCTCTTCGAGCAGCTGTCCGGCCGCGAGCTGCTCCACTATGTCGGCGGGCTGCGCCGGATGCCGCACGAGGTGACGGCGGCGCGGGCGGAGGAGCTCCTCGGGGTGCTCGACCTGAGGACGGACGCCCGGACGGTCGTCGCCGACTACAGCGCCGGGATGGTGAAGAAGATCGGGCTCGCCGCGGCGCTCATCCACGCCCCACGGCTGCTCGTCCTCGACGAGCCGTTCGAGGCCGTCGACCCCGTCTCGAGCGAGACCGTCCGCACGATCCTGCGCCGCTACGTCGCGACCGGCGGCACGGTCGTCATGTCGAGCCACGTCATGGAGCTCGTCGAGGGCCTGTGCGACCGGGTCGCGGTCGTCGCCGACGGCCGGGTCCTCGCCGACGACACCGTCGCCGCACTCACCGCCGGCGGCAGCCTGCACCGGCGCTTCCTCGAGCTCGTCGGCGCCCGGGAGGGGGTCGGGGACGGTCTCGGCTGGCTCGGCACGGCGCCGGAGCCGTGAGGTGACCCTCCTCGTCGTCCGCCTCCGGCTCGCGATGTGGCGCTCTGCGATGACCCGCAGCGCCCTGCACCTCACCTCCTCCGTGCTCGGCGGGCTCGGCGCCCTCGCCGTCGTCGCGGTCCTCGGCCCGGCCATCGCCCTCCTCGTCCTCCAGCCGGAGCGGGTCGTGGCCCTCACGGTGCCCCTCTTCGCCTCGCTCACCCTGTTCTGGACCGTCCTCGCGCTCGCGGCGGCCGGGGTCGACAACGTCCTCGACCCCACGCGCTTCGCCGTGCTCCCGGTCCGCGCGTGGCCCCTGTCACGGAGCCTGCTCGCCGCGTCGTTCACCGGGATCCCCGCCGTGATGCTCGTCGTCCTGGCCCTCGCCCAGACGGTCGCCTGGACCCGCGGTCCGGGGACGGTGCTCGCCGCCCTGCTCGCCGCGGTCCTCGGCTGCCTCACCGCGGTCCTCGGGTCACGGGCGGCGACCTCGGTGCTGGCCGCCGTCATGGGCGGACGGACCGGCCGCCTCCTCGGCGCCGTCGTCGTCTCCCTCGTCACGGTGCTCCCGCTCGGCCTCAACCTCGTCGTGTCCCGCGGGGGCCTGGTCACCGACCTCGCCTCGTTCGACGCCCGGGGTGCCGCGGTCGCCGCCTCCTGGACCCCGGTCGGCTGGGCCTGGGCGCTGCCCTTCGACGTCGCGACGGGCCGCTGGGGGCCGGCGGCCGCCCACCTCGTCCTCGCCGTCCTCCTCGTCGCGGGCCTGTGGTGGGTCTGGGCGACCCGGCTGGCCCGGGTGCTCACCTCCCCGCTCACGACGAGCGGCGGCCAGCGCATCGGCCGGGGGCGGCTGCTGCCGGTCCTGCTCGGCCGCTCGCCCGTCGGGACGGTCGCGGCCCGCCGGGTGAGGGCCTGGTACCGGGACAGCCGGCTCGTGAGCATCGCCCTGCGCACCGCCGTGCTCCCCGTCTTCTTCGTCCTCCAGGCCGTCGTCACTGACCTCGGGGTCTTCGCGGGGATCGGGGTGGTGAGCCTCGGTGTGTTCGCCGGTCTCACCCTGATGAACGACCTCGCATTCGACGGCGAGGCCTGGTGGCTGCACGTGAGCACCGGTCTGCGCGGCCGGGACGACCGGCTCGGCCGCGTCGTCGCCTCCGTCGTCGTCTTCGGGCCCGTCGTCGCGCTGACGTTCGGCGTGTCCGCGGTCCTGGGCCTCGTCGACCCGGTCGTGCCGTGGCTCACCGTCACGGTGACGGCCTTCCTCGCCAGCCTCGCGCTCGCGACCCTCGTCGGCGCGGTGCTGCCCGGGACGGCGCCCCGGGTCGGGGGCAACCCGTTCGCAGCCTCCTCCGGCGGAGCCGCCCAGGGCTGCGCGCTCGCGCTGCTGTCCTTCGTCGGGCCCGCCGTCCTCGTCCTGCCCGTCCTCGTCCCCGCCGTGCTGACCCGCGGGACGGCGGGGGAGTGGGTGGTCCTCGTGGTCGGGGTCCTCTACGGGCTCGTCCTGCTCGCCGGCGCCGTCGTCCTCGGCGGCCGGTGGCTCGAGCACCGGGCCCCGGAGATGCTCGGACGCCTCGCGCACGCCCAGCTCTGACCTGCCGATCCCTCCGGGCCGGTCGGAGGCGGCGTCGTCGGTGTCGCCGTCAGCGGGCCTGCCGCAGGCCGGCCGGGTCCGCAAGCCGTCGCACGGCCGCCACCGGCGCCCACCGGTCGTGGAGGGTGACGAGGAGGGAGAGCAGGGTGAGGAAGAACAACGCGTCCCCCAGCGGGATCGACCCCGCCCCGAGGAGCATCCGGGCGAGGAGCACGAGCCCGACGTTGACGGCGAGCCGGGCGCCGAAGGCAGCGACGACCCCCTCGCGGCTGCCGATCCGCCGGACCGCGGCGAGGGTGACGGCGGTGTTCACGACGGTGTAGAAGCCGGTGAAGAGCAGGACCTCGAGGGGGGTGGCGTCGAGGTCGGGGAGGATCTGGCCGTAGATGACGCAGAGCAGACCGACGAGGAGCACCTGCTCGACGGTCGCCCAGGACCGCACGCGACGGTTGGCGATGATCCAGGAATCGCGCTCGTGCGCCTCGTCCATCTCCTCGGGGACCGGCTCCGCCGTCAGCCGCAGTGTGTGGTCCGGGGCGGTCAGCCGGGGGCGGACGAGGAGCAGGTACCCGCCGAGCAGCGCCGCGAGGAGCAGGACGAGGGCCGGGGTGAACCACGGGACGTCGCGCATCGTGTCCGTGAGGTCGAGCTGCGCGATGTGGATCCAGTACTCCTGCGGGATCTTGACGACGACCCACACGAGCGCGGCCGCGGCGAGCCACCACCGGGGGGAGTGCCGCTGCGGGTCCCACCGGGTCCGGACCGCCTCGTAGACGATGAAGAAGTACTCGAACGCGTTGGGGAAGAGCAGCAGCAGTGGGCGCCATCCGGTGAGCTCGAAGGCGACGACGCCGACCATCCGGTAGAGGAAGAGGAACCGGGCGATGTCGGCGGCGGCCGAGCGGGTCCAGTTGCGCATCGAGGCGAGGAAGGCGATGGCGAGGTAGTAGACGTCCATCGCCTTGTCGTAGCCCTGGTAGCCGGGCGGGTCGAAGCCGAAGGTCTGGAAGACCGTCTGGTCGACCCCGTCGACGACGAGGCAGCCGAGGATCGCCGGCAGCGGGTAGCGGGGGATCGCGAGCGGCAGGAGGAAGCGGACGGCCACGACGACGAGGAAGACGACGGTCTCGGTGGTCACCGGAGCCACCTCCGCTCGGGCCGGTGCGGACGGCACCGAGGCTAGACCCCGGGAGCGGACCCGCGCAGTCGCCCGACCGGCCGAGCCCGGACGAGGCGTCGGTCGGGCGTCCAGGGGTGCCCGACGGCACGGTCCCGGATCGTGGGACCGGGTGTCTCGCCGGTTGACACGGGGGCGGTCGGGGGAGACAGTGATCGCGTGGCTCGAGTCCTCGTACTTCGACAGCGCGCCTGACCGCACCACCAGGCGCGCTCCCTCCGACGTCCCCGCGCGGGACGGGAGGGTTTTTTTGTGCGCGGACCCGGACCCACCCCATCGGCGAGAGAGAACGGTGAGATCGTGAGCGACACCCGACCGGTGACCCCGGCAGCCCTGCACCCGGCCCCCACCCCGGCGCAGGTCGCGCAGCAGGCGCGCGCCCGCACCCCCGTCGAGGTCACCGGAGCGCAGAGCCTCGTCCTCTCGCTCGAGGCGATGGAGGTCGACACCGTCTTCGGCATCCCCGGCGGCGCGATCCTGCCGGCGTACGACCCGCTGCTCGACTCGGTCAAGGTCCGGCACGTCCTCGTCCGGCACGAGCAGGGCGCCGGGCACGCCGCCGAGGGCTACGCGTCGGCCACCGGTCGGGTCGGGGTGTGCATGGCGACCTCCGGCCCCGGGGCGACGAACCTCGTCACCGCCCTGGCCGACGCCTACATGGACTCCGTCCCCGTCGTGGCCATCACCGGGCAGGTCGCCTCGTCCGCGATCGGCACCGACGCCTTCCAGGAGGCGGACATCCGGGGCATCACGATGCCGGTCACGAAGCACAACTACCTCGTCACCGACCCCGCCGAGATCCCGCGGGTCATCGCCGAGGCCTTCCACATCGCGAGCACCGGCCGGCCCGGCCCGGTCCTCGTCGACATCTCCAAGGACGCCCTCCAGGCCCGGACCTCCTTCGCCTGGCCGCCGCGGATCTCCCTCCCCGGCTACCACCCGGTGACCCGGCCGCACGGCAAGCAGATCCGCGAGGCCGCCCGGCTCATCGCGGCCGCGAAGCGGCCCGTCCTCTACGTCGGCGGCGGCGTGATCCGCGCCGAGGCGTCCGAGGAGCTGCGCCGCTTCGTCGAGCTGTCGCAGATCCCGGTCGTCACGACGCTCATGGCCCGCGGCGCCCTGCCGGACAGCCACGAGCTGCACCTCGGCATGCCCGGCATGCACGGGTCGGTCTCGGCGGTCACCGGCCTCCAGAAGTCCGACCTGCTCATCGCGCTCGGCGCCCGGTTCGACGACCGCGTCACCGGCCAGCTGTCGACGTTCGCGCCGGACGCCAAGGTGATCCACGCCGACATCGACCCGGCGGAGATCAGCAAGAACCGCAAGGCCGACGTCCCGATCGTCGGGGACTGCAAGGCCGTCCTCACCGACCTCGCCGAGGCCGTCGAGAACGACATGGACGCCGGCACCGCCGGCGACTACTCGGCGTGGCGCTCCCGCGTCGCCGGCTGGAAGCGCACCTTCCCGGTCGGCTACACCGAACCGGCCGAGGAGGGCGCGCTCGCCCCGCAGTACGTCATCGAGCGGCTCGGGGCGATCGCCGGGCCCGAGGCGGTCTACGTCGCCGGGGTCGGCCAGCACCAGATGTGGGCCGCCCAGTTCGTGCAGTACGAGCGCCCCAACTCCTGGCTCAACTCCGGCGGGCTCGGGACGATGGGCTACTCCGTCCCCGCCGCGATGGGTGCCAAGGTCGGCGAGCCCGACCGCACGGTGTGGGCCATCGACGGCGACGGCTGCTTCCAGATGACGAACCAGGAGCTCGCGACCTGCGTCATCAACAACATCCCGATCAAGGTCGCCGTCATCAACAACAGCAGCCTCGGCATGGTCCGGCAGTGGCAGACCCTCTTCTACAACGAGCGGTACTCCAACACCGACCTGCACACCTCCGTCGGCTCCCGCGTCCCCGATTTCGTCAAGCTCGCCGACGCCTACGGCTGCGCCGGGCTGCGCTGCGAGCGGCCCGAGGACGTCGACGAGACGATCCGGCAGGCGATGGCCATCGACGACCGGCCGGTCGTCGTCGACTTCGTCGTCGAGCGGGACGCGATGGTGTGGCCGATGGTCCCCGCCGGGGTGAGCAACGACCTCATCCAGGTCGCCCGCGACACCGCCCCGCAGTGGGACCGCGAGGAGTCCGAGGCGGTCCCGCAGCCCACCGACGCCGACCACGACGGTCGCTGACCCGACGAGCCAGGAGCACCCCATGTCGAAGCACACCCTCTCCGTCCTCGTCGAGAACAAGCCCGGCGTCCTCGCCCGGATCGCGGCGCTCTTCTCCCGACGCGGCTTCAACATCGACAGCCTCGCGGTCGGCGAGACCGAGCACCCCGAGGTGTCCCGGATGACCGTCGTCGTCGACGTCGAGGACCTGCCGCTCGAGCAGGTGACCAAGCAGCTCAACAAGCTCGTCGAGGTGCTCAAGGTCGTCGAGCTCGAGGCCGACTCCGCGGTCCAGCGCCAGGTCATGCTCATCAAGGTCCGTGCCGACGCGGCCACCCGCAGCCAGGTCCTCGAGTTCGTCCAGATGTTCCGCGCCAAGGTCGTCGACGTCGCGACCGACTCGCTGACGATCGAGGCGACGGGGACGAGCGACAAGCTCACCGCGCTCCTCGAGGTGCTCGAGCCCTTCGGCGTCCGCGAGCTCGTCCAGTCCGGCATGGTCGCCATCGGCCGCGGACCCCGGTCGATCACGGACCGGGCACTGCGGACCGCCTGAGCGCCGAGCACCTAGAGTCCCCACCAGACCCCTCAGCACCATCCCCGAGATCGAAGGAGAGGCCGCTCCGATGGCCGAGATGTTCTACGACGACGACGCCGACCTGTCGGTGATCCAGGGCCGCAAGGTCGCGGTCATCGGCTACGGCAGCCAGGGCCACGCCCACGCCCTCAACCTGCGCGACTCCGGCGTCGACGTCCGGGTCGGGCTCGCCGAGGGCTCGCGCTCGCGGGCCAAGGCCGAGGCCGAGGGGCTCACCGTCACCTCCGTGGCGGACGCCGTCGCCGAGGCCGACCTCGTCGTCGTCCTCGTCCCGGACCAGGTCCAGCGTGGGCTCTACACCGCCGAGATCGAGCCGAACCTCAAGGAGGGCGCCGCGCTGCTCTTCGGCCACGGGTTCAACATCCGCTTCGGCTACATCCAGGCGCCCGCCGGCTCCGACGTCCTCATGGTCGCCCCGAAGGGCCCCGGCCACATCGTCCGTCGCGAGTACGTCGACGGCCGGGGTGTCCCGGTGCTCCTCGCCGTCGAGCAGGACGCCTCCGGCTCGGCCTGGGACCTCGCCGCCTCGTACGGCAAGGCGATCGGTGGCCTGCGCGCCGGCGGCATCCGCACGACCTTCACCGAGGAGACCGAGACCGACCTCTTCGGCGAGCAGGCCGTCCTCTGCGGAGGGGCGAGCCAGCTCGTCATGTACGGGTTCGAGACCCTCGTCGAGGCGGGCTACCAGCCCGAGGTCGCCTACTTCGAGTGCCTCCACGAGCTGAAGCTCATCGTCGACCTCATGATCGAGGGCGGCATCGCCAAGCAGCGCTGGTCGGTCTCCGACACCGCGGAGTACGGCGACTACGTCTCCGGCCCGCGCGTCATCGACCCGAGCGTGAAGCAGAACATGGCCGCGGTGCTCGAGGACATCCGCAACGGGGCCTTCGCGAAGCGGTTCATCGACGACCAGGACGCGGGCGCCCCGGAGTTCCAGCGCCTGCGCGCCGAGGGCGCCGCCCACCCGATCGAGAAGACCGGCCGCGAGCTGCGCGGCCTCATGGCCTGGATCGACACCGACCAGGACAGCGACTACGTGGAGGGCTCCGCCGCGCGCTGACCCGTGCGCCACCACGACGGTGGCCGGACACGAGGGGTGACGCCCCGCCGAGGACCGCACGGTCCGTGGCGGGGCGTCACGCCTTTCCGGTGCGCTGAGAGGGGCCTCAGGACCGCTCGGGCGGACTTTCCCGGGTTCCGCGGGCGGAATTGGATGCGCATTCCTACGGTGTGCGGCACAGGGGCCAGAGAGGGCTCCCGGGGTGCCGCAGGGGCGACGGCGGGCACCCGTCCCACGACGTGACAGGAACAGTCATGAACGCATCCACCAAGGGGATCCTCGCGGCCGGCGCGGGGGTCCTGCTCCTCGCCGGGGGCGGCGGCTCCCTCGCCTACTGGAACGCAGAGGGGACGGTCCCCGGCGGCAGCGTCACGAGCGGCCGCCTCGCCCTCACCGACCCGAGCGGCGGCTCCTGGACCCTCAACGGAACGCCGGCGGCCGGCACCGTCGTCATCGTCCCCGGCGACGAGCTGCGTTACGCGGGCTCGTACACCGTCGTCGCCGAGGGGGACACCCTCGAGGCGACGATCGGCCTGAGCGGCGGCGCCGGGTCCGGGACGCTCGCCGACGCCGTGACGACCGACGTCGACGCGACGATCGACGGCACCCCCGTGACGACGATCAGCAGCGCCGACGACGGCAGCACGCTCGAGGTCGGTGTCGACATCGACTTCCCGTTCGGGGACACGGTCGACAACACGACACAGGGTCTGACGCTCGACCTGTCGGCCGTCGTCGTCACGGCGACCCAGACCGACGCGACCCCCTGACGGACTCCTCGATGACCTCGTCCCGGGGTCCCCGACGCGTGACGACATGGCTCTCCTGGGCCGTGACGGCGGTGGGGGCCCTCGTCCTCGTCGTGCTCGTCGCCGTCCCCCGGGCGACGGGCTCGACGCCCTACGTCGTCCTCACCGGGTCGATGGAGCCGGCGATCTCGCCCGGCGACGTCGTCGTCGTGCGCCCGACACCGGCGGAGGACCTCGGCGTCGGCAGCGTCGTCACGTACCAGCTGCGCTCCGGGCGACCCGAGGTCGTGACGCACCGCGTCGTCGGCCAGGGCGTCGCGGACGACGGCGAGGTGTCGCTGTGGACCCGGGGGGACGCGAACGACGCCACCGACCGTGAGGTCGTACGCGAGGTCCAGGTGCGTGGCGAGGTCTGGTACGTCGTGCCGTGGGTCGGCCACGTGACGACGGTCCTGGACCGAGGGCTGCGGCGGGCGCTCACCGTCGCGGCGGCACTCGCGCTGTTCGGCTACGCCGCCGTCATGCTGCGGCGGGGGGCCCGGACCGCCGCCCACCGTCGCCGGGGCCGCCACCGCGAGGGGGTGGCCCGCCCGTGACGACCGTCCGGGACGACCCGGCGTCCGGCGAGGAGCGGCGTCCACGCGTCCGCGTCCCCGCCGGGACGGTCGCGGCGTGGGTCGTCCTCGCCCTCGTCCTGCTGCTCGCCGCCTCGCCGACCCACGCCCGGTGGCAGGCGGAGAGCACGTCGGTCGTCCCCTCCGTCGGGTCGGGGGTTCTCGACCTGCGCGTCGACGGTGCGCTCGCCGGGGCGGGCGGCACGGTCGACCTGGCGGGTGCGGCGCTGGACCCGGGCGCGGTCCCGGGGGAGTCGGTGGCCGTCGCGGTGAGCGTCGCGAACGCCGGTGACGCGCCCTTCGCGTGGACCGCGACCGGGACCTCGGGGGGTGCCCTCGCCCCGTGGCTGCTCGTCGCCGTTCACCCCGGAGGCGCGGCGTCGAACACCGTGGCCCCGGCGACGGGGATGCGCCAGGGCGCGTGCACCGGGACGGCGACCTTCGGCCCGGCGGCGCTCACGGCCACGGCCACCGACGTCTCGGGAGGCGGCCGCCGCCTCGATCCCGGCACGTCCGGCTCGCTGTGCCTCGTCGTCGCCCTCGCGACCACGGCCCCGACGTCGGTGCAGGGGACGACGGGGCGCCCGACGCTGGTCCTCACCGGTCGCCAGGTCGCCCGATGAGCACGCGCCGCGCCCTCGCCGTCCTCGGCGGCGTCGTCCTCGCGGGCCTCCTCGCGCCGCCCGCCTCCGGCGTCTGGGACGACGTGGCCGGGGTCCGGGCCGGCGTGTCGTCCGCGGTGGTGCTCACGCCCCCACCGACGACGCGGTGCACCTCGACCCTCACGACGGCGACGGTCTCGTGGGACGCCGTCGACCCCCGGTACCGCTACACCGTGACGCTCTACCGCACCGGCACCCCGCGGACCGTCGTCGAGGCTGCGACCCTCCTCCCCGCCGGGCAGACCTCGGTGACCTACGGCTCGCTCCTCAGCCTCGGCAACCCCTTCGAGGTGGAGGTGCGATCGGCCGTGGCGGGCACGGCGTGGACGTCGGCCGCGGCCACGACGTCGGGCCGGTTCAACACCGGTCTGCTCGGCGGCTGCCGCTGACGTCTCGCTGACGGGTCTCCTTCCGCGCGAGGTGCCCTCGGGACCCGGCGTAGGCTGGGAGCGTGCAGGACCTGGTCTCGGGGTGGCCCTTCTGGGTCGTGCTGCTCGCCTTCTGGGCGGGCGCCGTCGCCCGGGGCTCGGCGACATACGCGATCGGTCGGGCAGCGCGTGCCGGCGGGGCGCGTTCGCGCTGGTCCCGCCACCTCGAGCGGCCCGCCGTGCGGCGGGCCGAGCGGTGGGTCGGCCGGATCGGTCCGCCGGCGGTGACCCTCGGCTTCCTCACCGTGGGCCTCCAGTCCGCCGTCAACGCCTCCGCCGGTGCGCTGCGCATGCCGCTGCGCCGGTTCGTCCCCGCGGTGGTCCTCGGGGGCCTGCTCTGGGCGGTCCTCTACACGACGGTCGGGCTCGCCGTCGTCGACGCCTGGCTCGGCCGGCTCTCCTGGGGGTGGGTGCTCGCGGCGGTGGGCGTCCTGGGGGTCGCGACGATCGTCGGCCGGCGCCTCACGCCGCCGGGGGTGCCCGACGAGGTCGAGCGCCGGAGCGCGTCGGATCCCCGCTGACCGACCGCATCGTGGTCACCGCCGTCCACATGGTGGCGCGCCCCTACGATGGTGGGCGCCCCGGGCCCGGCGCCGTGCCCCGGCACCGTCCGGCCCCTCGGGCCCCCTCCACCCACACGAAAGCAGGCATCTGACGTGACCAAGCCCGTCGTGCTCATCGCCGAGGAGCTCTCGCCCGCGACCGTCGACGCCCTCGGACCCGACTTCGAGGTCCGGACCACCGACGGCGCGGACCGCTCCCGGCTGATCCCCGACCTCGCGGACGTCGACGCGGTCCTCATCCGCTCCGCCACGAAGATGGACGCCGAGGCGATCGCGGCCGCGAGGAGCCTCAAGGTCATCGCCCGGGCCGGTGTCGGACTGGACAACGTCGACGTGGACGCCGCGACGAAGGCCGGCGTCATGGTCGTCAACGCGCCGACGTCGAACATCACCTCGGCGGCCGAGCTGGCGATCGGCCTGCTCCTGGCGTGCGCCCGCAACATCGCGCCCGCGAACGAGGCGCTCAAGGGTGGAACCTGGGCGCGCAGCCGCTACGGGGGCGTGGAGCTGCTCGAGAAGAAGGTCGGGATCGTCGGCTTCGGCCGCATCGGCCAGCTCGTCGCCGAGCGGCTCAAGGGGTTCGGCGTCGAGATCCTCGCCTACGACCCCTACGTGTCGGTCCAGCGCGCGGGTCAGCTCGGCGCGCGTCTCGTGACGCTCGACGAGCTGCTCGCGGAGTCCGACTTCATCACGATCCACCTGCCGAAGACGCCCGAGACCCTCGGCCTCATCGGGACCGAGGCCCTCGCCAAGGTCAAGCCGTCGGTGCGGATCGTCAACGCCGCCCGGGGCGGGGTCCTCGACGAGGAGGCGCTCGCCACCGCCATCGCCGAGGGCCGCGTCGCGGGGGCCGGACTCGACGTCTACGCGAAGGAGCCGTGCACCGACAGCCCGTTGTTCGCCCACGAGTCCGTCGTCGTCACCCCGCACCTCGGCGCCTCGACCGAGGAGGCCCAGGAGAAGGCGGGCGTCGCCGTCGCGAAGTCGGTCCGGCTCGCCCTCGGGGGCGACCTCGTGCCCGACGCGGTGAACGTCTCCGGCGGGGCCGTCGCCGAGGAGGTCCGCCCCGGCATCGACCTCGTGGAGAAGCTCGGCCGGGTGTTCTCCGCCGTCGCCGGCGCCGTGCCGGTCCAGCTCGACGTCGAGGTCAAGGGCGAGATCACCCAGCACGACGTGTCGATCTGGGAGCTGTCCGCCCTCAAGGGCGTCTTCACCGACGTGACCGAGGACCCGGTGACCTACGTCAACGCGCCGCTGCTCGCGAAGGAGCGCGGCCTGGAGTCCCGTCTGGTCACCGACGCCGCCTCCGAGGAGTTCCGCAACGTCACCACACTGCGCGGGACGCTCGGGGACGGGACCGTCGTGTCCGTCGCGGGCACGCTCACCGGACCGAAGATGGTCCAGAAGGTCATCGGCGTCAACGGCTACGACCTGGAGGTCCCGCTGAGCCGGCACATGGCCTTCTTCAGCTACGCCGACCGCCCCGGCGTCGTCGGGGCCCTCGGCCGGCTCCTCGGGGAGGCCGACGTCAACATCGCCGCGATGCAGGTCTCGCGCCAGGACGAGGGGGGCGACGCCCTCGTCGCGCTCACGGTCGACAGCGCGATCCCGGACTCCGTCGTCGCAGCCATCGGCGCCGAGATCGGGGCCGCGACCGTGCGGGTCGTCGACCTGGCCTGACGCAGGGCCCACGACGGCGGGTCCCCGGCCACCCCCGGGGGCCCGCCGTCCTGCGTGTCGCGGACGGCTCCACGCGATCCTCCGTCCAGGCGGTCCACATCGCGGAAGGGCGCTCCCGGATGCTAGGACGTCCTCGTATCGTCGACGGCATGCGGCAGGTACTCCTCATTCCCGGCCGCGGCGGGGCCCGACAGGTCAGCACCCTCGCCGCGGAGACCCCGCGACGTCGCTGACGGCTCGCCGGCCCGACCGCCGGCTCGAGCACGACGACCCCCAGGACACACCGGACCACCGACGGCGGAGCCGTCGAGGATGCGAGACAAGCATGAACACGGACAGCGGCACCGAGTACGACGAGGCGACGGCGGCGCGCCAGGCGCTCCAGGAGTCGATGGACCTGCGCGACCAGGGCCACACCGACTGAGCCCCCCGACGGTACGGGCCGTCCCGCACCTTCCAGGGTGTGGGACGGCCCGTCCGCATCTCGGACGACGTTCGTACAGTGACGGCATGACCGACGCCTCGCACACCGCCGCGCCGACCTCCCTCGACCTCGCCGTCATCGCCGGCGACGGGATCGGCCCCGAGGTGGTCGGCGAGGGACTCAAGGTCCTCGAGGCCGCGCTCGGTGAGGGCGGTCCGTCCGTCACGACGACCGAGTACGACCTCGGCGCCCGCCGCTGGCACGCCAGCGGCGAGACGCTGCCGGACTCGGTGCTCGCGGAGGTCACGGAGCACGACGCGATCCTCCTCGGTGCCATCGGCGACCCGGGGGTCCCGAGCGGGGTCCTCGAGCGCGGGGTGCTGCTCCCGCTGCGGTTCGCCCTCGAGCACTACGTCAACCTCCGCCCGGCGAAGCTCTACCCCGGCGTCGAGTCCCCGCTCGCCGTCGAGCGCGTCGCCCCCGAGGGGATCGACTTCGTGGTCGTCCGGGAGGGCACCGAGGGGCCGTACGCCGGCAACGGCGGGACGCTGCGGACCGGCACCCCGCACGAGATCGCGACCGAGGTGAGCCTCAACACCCGCTTCGGCGTCGAGCGCGTCGTCCGCGACGCCTTCGCCCGCGCCCAGGCGCGTCCCCGCAAGCACCTGACGCTCGTCCACAAGCACAACGTGCTCACCCACGCCGGGCACCTGTGGCGTCGCACCGTCGAGGAGGTCGGCGCCGAGTTCCCCGACGTCGAGACCGCCTACCAGCACGTCGACGCCGCGACGATCTTCCTCACGACCGACCCCGGCCGGTTCGACGTCGTCGTCACCGACAACCTCTTCGGCGACATCATCACCGACATCGCGGCCGCCATCGCCGGCGGCATCGGTCTCGCCGCGAGCGGCAACATCAACCCCGAGCGGCGGTTCCCGAGCATGTTCGAGCCGGTCCACGGCTCGGCCCCGGACATCGCGGGCCAGGGCCTCGCCGACCCCACCGCGACCGTGCTGTCGGTCGCGATGCTCCTCGCCCACGTCGGCCTCGACGACGCCGCCGGGCGAGTAGAACGGGCGGTGGCCGCCGACCTCGCCGAGCGCGGGAGTGCCCCGCGCTCGACGAGCGCCGTCGGCGACGCCATCGCCGCCCGTCTCTGACGCCTTCCTCCGCGCGCCCGGCGCGCCTCCGGCGGTCCGCCGCCGCCCCCTTCCTCGCCGCCACCACGCGGCTCACGGTGCCGCTCCGCCGCGCCGTGGGACGCCCGTGCCGTGGCGGGTACCCTCACGGGACGCACCGTCGCTCCCCGTGGAAAGGACTGACCCGTCCCATGAGTCTCACCTTCGACATCCACCGCCGCCCCGACCCGGCGACCGACGAGCGACGTGCCGAGATCCTCGCGAACCCCGGCTTCGGTCAGCACTTCAGCGACCACATGGCCACTGCGACGTGGACCAAGGGCGAGGGCTGGCACGACGCCGTCGTCGAGCCGTACGGGCCGATCAGCCTCATGCCGAGCGCCGCCGTCCTGCACTACGCCCAGGAGGTCTTCGAGGGCCTCAAGGCCTACCGCCACGAGGACGGCTCGGTCTGGTCCTTCCGGCCCGAGGCCAACGCCGAGCGCATGCAGCGCAGCGCCCGCCGCCTCGCCCTGCCCGAGCTGCCGACCGACGACTTCATGGCCTCGCTCAAGGCCCTCGTCGAGACGGACGTCGCGTGGGTCCCCGCCTTCGGGACCGGCGAGACGAGCCTGTACCTGCGGCCGTTCATGTACGCCTCCGAGCCCTTCCTCGGGGTGCGGCCCGCGAACGAGGTGACGTACTCGGTCATCGCCTCGCCGGCCGGCGCGTACTTCCCGCGCGGCCTGGAGCCGGTCACGCTGTGGATCTCCGAGGGCTACGCCCGGGCCGGCCGCGGCGGCACCGGCGCCGCGAAGACCGGGGGCAACTACGCCTCCTCGCTCGCGGGCCAGCTCGAGGGCATCGAGCACGGCTGCGACCAGGCCGTCTTCCTCGACTCCGCGACGCACACCGCCATCGAGGAGCTCGGCGGGATGAACCTCTTCTTCGTCACCGACGACGGGCGCCTGCTGACGCCCGAGCTCACCGGGACGATCCTCGAGGGCGTGACCCGCAGCTCCATCCTCGAGCTCGCGAAGGACCTCGGCCTGGAGCCGGAGGAGCGGCGGATCGAGATCGAGGAGTGGAAGCAGGGGGTGCGCGACGGCAGCATCCGCGAGATCTTCGCCTGCGGGACGGCCGCGGTCGTCACGCCCGTCGGTGAGCTGCGCTGGGAGGGCGGCTCCGCGCCCTCGACCGCCGGGGACGAGGGTGGCGAGGTGACGCGGTCCATCCGCAAGGCCCTGCTCGACGTCCAGTACGGCCTCGCCGAGGACACCCGCGGCTGGCTGACCCGGCTCGCCTGAGCAGCCGGACCGAGGCCCCGCACCGACCGGTGCGGGGCCTCGCCGGTGGTTGACGCGGGCCCGGACCGGGTAGCCGACGGGGCAGACGGGCGATCGCCCGTCGTCGTCGCCCCTCAGGAGCACCCATGGGTACCGGAACCGTCGTCGCGATCGTCGTCGTCGCACTCGTCCTCCTCGTCGTCGTCGGCGTGATCCTGCGCCAGGGCGGGTCCCGCAAGGAGGCCGCGGAGCGGGACACCGCCGCCGACCTGCGCGAGGAGGCCGTCGCCCACGACCGGGAGCTGCGCGAGCGGGAGGCCGAGGCCGCCGAGGCGCGGGCGCAGTCCGAGCTGGCTGCCGCGGAGGCCGAGAAGCAGCGCCTCGAGGCCGAGCGGCTGCAGGACGAGGCGCAGCAGCGGACCACCGCGGCCGGGGGAATGCGCGAGGAGCGCGAGGAGACGCTGCGCGAGGCCGACCGCCACGACCCGGACGTCCGGACCGACGACGAGGGGCACCGCGTCGACGAGCAGGGCAACCGCATCGCGATGCCCGGCGGTCCCGACCCCGTCGAGGGAGGGGCCCGGCCCCTCGAGGGCGAGCGTGCGCACCAGGCCGAGGACCCCTCGCAGGAGCGCCCGCCGCGGAGCTGACCGCAGCGTGGGAGCGGCGCCCGTGGCGCTCCGTCCCGCGGGCATACTCGCGCCCATGACCGACCTCCGCAGCGCCCGACCCCACGGCCCGGCGCCCCTCGTCGGGGTGACCTGCCTCGTCGCGAGCGTCGACCGGGCGCTGTGGGTCGGGCAGCACAGCGTGGCCCTGCCCTACCGGTACGTCGCCCACGTCGAGTCCGCGGGTGGGGTCGCCGCCCTGCTCCCGCCCCGCGAGGACGTCGACGACGTCCTCGCCGCCGACGTCGTGTCCCGCCTGGACGCCCTCGTCGTCGCGGGCGGGGTCGACGTCGACCCGGGGCTGTACGGCGAGGCCGCGCACCCCGAGACCGAGCCGCCGGAACCCGCGCGTGACGCCTGGGAGTCCGCCCTCGTGCGCGCGGCGGTCGCCGCCGACCTGCCGCTGCTCGGGATCTGCCGCGGGATGCAGGTCATGGCCGTCGTGGCCGGCGCCGGCCTCGAGCAGCACCTGCCGGACCGGGTGGGGCACGACGCCCACAACCCGACCCCCGGCCGCTACGCGACGCACCCCGTCGTCGTCGACCCGGGGACGCTGCTCGCGGAGGTCGTCGGCGACGGTGTCCTCGACGTCCCGACCCATCATCACCAGGCGGTGCTCGAGGACGGGCTGCACGGGACGGGGTGGCGCGCGTCCGCCCGGCACGCCGACGGCACCCTCGAGGCGATGGAGTGGCCCGGCGCGGCCTTCCGGCTCGCGGTCCAGTGGCACACCGAGGAGGGCACCGACACCTCGCTCGTCGCCGCGCTCGTCGGCGCCGCCCGGGAGCGGCGTGCCGCAGGGGTCGCCGCAGGACCCTGACGCCGTCACCCAGGCGTCGAGATCGGGCAACACGCAGACGGGAACGGCGTGTGCCCTGCGTATTGCCCGACCTCGACGGGTGTCGGGCAGCTGGTGCGCCTCGGGACGGGCGGCCGTCAGCGGTGGCCGCGGGCGACGCGTCGCCGCCGGCGCGGGGTCCGCACGACGTCCGGCCAGCGCAGCACCCCCGCGGGGTGGGAGACGAGTCCGGCGTCGACGGCCATCCCGCGGTCCGCGATGGCGCCCTTGACCTCGAGCCGGTGGTCGGGGGAGGCCGCGAACCGCGCGGCGATGGCGGCGGGCTCGACCTCGTCGGTGTGCGGCATCCCCTCCGCGTGGAGGGCTCCGAGCACCTCGTGCTGCGGGAGGAACCGGCGCCCGGTCCCGGGCAGCCCGAGGACGCCCTCGCTCGCGGCGTAGACGTGGAAGCGGGTGGGCCGGACGCCGCCGGTGAGGACGAGCGGGTAGTGACCGGCGCGCAGCTCCACCCGGTCGTACCCGCCCTCGGTCGCGTCGATGGCCGCGAGCTGCTCGTCGTCGACGAGCTGGAGGACCACGGGGGTGCGCGCCCGCGAGCGGTGGACCGGCGCCGCGGGGACGTAGCCGCCCCGCGAGACGTATGCGGTGTGGCCGATCGCGAGGTTGCGCACGACACCGGTGAGGAGCGGGACGACGCTGGAGACACCGACGCGGGTCAGCTTGTGGCGGATGACGGACGCGGCGGCGTTCGAGCCGACGGCGAGCAGCGGGGTGCGCTCGGCGAGCGGGGCCGCCCCGAGCCGGTGGAGGGTCCGGTCCAGGGAGTCCGCGCCGGAGCCGACGGGAACCTCGCAGCGACGACAGCCGCCGGAGCGGGCCGAGCCGAGCCCGCGGGACCGCCGCGGTCGGACGGTGTGGGCGCAGTCCCCGACGACGAGCCGGGGTCCCGCGACGGGCACCCCCGGGTACTCCAGGGGTGCGCGGGTGAGGTCGCCGCCGTGCTCGTCCATCGTCCTCTCCGGGTCGGGGGCGGTGCCCCTCCACGATATGGGGTTCGGGTCGGCCGACGCCGGGGGTGACAATGGGGAGGTGACGACGTTCAACCGGCTCGCGGTCGCCGCGGGCGCCGCCGGAGCCCTCGGTGCGCTCGCCGTCGCCGGCCGGGGCGTGCCCGCAGCCCTCGGGGCCCGGGCGACCGGCCCGAGGCTCGCGCGGATGCAGCGCTCGCCCCACTACCGGGACGGGGCCTTCCACAACCGGCTCGCGTCCGCCCGCGCGATGCCGGCGGGCCAGCGGGAGTTCGTCGACCGCTTCCGCGAGACCGCCGAGACCCGGCGGCCCCCCGGCGCCGTCCCCGTCGTCAGCGCCCTGCGCGAGCCGGCGACCACCGGCCTGCACGTCACGTGGTTCGGGCACGCGAGCGCACTCGTCGAGCTCGACGGGGTGCGCCTGCTCCTCGACCCGGTGTGGAGCGAGCGCTGCTCACCCAGCCGTCACGTGGGCCCCCGGCGGTTGCACGCCGTGCCCGTCCCGCTCGAGCGGATCGGGCCCGTCGACGCCGTCGTCGTCTCGCACGACCACTACGACCACCTCGACATGGACACCGTGCAGGCGCTCGCGACGGCCACGGACGCGGTCTTCGTCGTCCCGCTCGGTGTCGGGGCTCACCTCGAGGCGTGGGACGTGCCCGCCCACCGGGTGCTCGAGTGCGACTGGGGCGAGGGCCACGAGGTGTCCGGGGTGCGCGTCACGGCCGTCGAGTCCCAGCACTTCTCGGGACGGGGCGTGCGGCGCGACGGCACCCTGTGGGCCTCGTGGGTCGTCGCCGGCGAGGCCGGCCGGGTGTTCTTCAGCGGCGACACGGGCTGGTTCCCGGGCTACGACGCGATCGGGGCGGAGCACGGCCCCTTCGACGTCGCCCTCATGGCCGTCGGGGCGTACGACGACTCGTGGCGCGACATCCACCTCGACCCGGAGGAGGCCGTCGCGGCGGTCCGTGAGATGGGCGGGGGACTGCTCCTGCCGATCCACTGGTGCACGTTCGTCCTCGCTCCGCACCCGTGGGCCGAGCCCGTGGAGCGGCTGCTCGTCGCCGCCGCGACCCAGGGCGTCGAGGTCTGCGTGCCCCGCGTCGGTGACAGGGTCGACGTCTCGGCGCCTCCGCCGCTCGAGGCGTGGTGGGAGGCCGCGGTGCAGCCTGCGGGGTCCGCCTGAGCCGTGCGGCGACGTCTCGTCGTGGTCACGATGTGGACGGACCCTGCGGGGAGGGGCCCCGGGCGTGCGATGCTGACGCCGTGACGTTCCGTGACGCGGCCACCACCGCGATCATTATCGGCTAGCGCGACGAGACCTTCCTCGTCGCGCAGACCTCCCGTACCCGGGGGGTCTTTTCGTTTGGTCGGGGTCGTCACCACGCGTGGAGGGCGACACCGGCCGGCGACGGCGGGCCGCCCCCCACCCCTCGGGCGGCCCGGGCAGCGCCGGTCGATGACGGAGAACGGAACGACACGCGTCGACGCCCCGGCCCGCACGGGCCGGGGCCCGGACGCCGGGTGACCGGCACGACCGAGGATGGACCGATGACCGACCTGCACGTGTACGACACGACCCTGCGCGACGGCGCGCAGCAGGAGGGGCTCAACCTCTCGGTGGCCGACAAGCTGGCCATCGCGTCCCACCTCGACGAGCTGGGCGTCGGCTACATCGAGGGCGGCTGGCCGGGGGCGAACCCGAAGGACACCGAGTTCTTCGCCCGGGCCGCGCGGGACCTGCGGCTGCGGAACGCCACGCTCGCGGCGTTCGGCGCGACCCGCCGCGCCGGGGGCCGCGCCGACGCCGACCCCCTCGTGCGGGCGCTGCTCGACAGCCAGGCCCAGGTCGTCACCCTCGTCGCGAAGTCGCACACCGGCCACGTCGAGCGCGCCCTGCGCACGACCCTGGCGGAGAACCTGGCGATGATCCGCGACACCGTCTCGTTCCTGCGGGCCGAGGGCCGCCGGGTGTTCCTCGACGCCGAGCACTTCTTCGACGGATACCGCACCGACCGCGACTACGCCCTCGAGGCGGTCCGGGCCGCGGTCGAGTCCGGTGCCGAGGTCGTGGCCCTCTGCGACACGAACGGCGGGCTGCTGCCCGGCGAGGTAGGGGCCGTCGTCGACGACGTCGTCTCGAGCACCGGGGCCCGGGTCGGCATCCACTGCCACAACGACACCGGGTGCGCCGTCGCGAACTCGATGGCGGCGGTGGAGGCGGGGGCCAGCCACGTCCAGGGAACGATCAACGGCTACGGCGAGCGGACCGGCAACGCCGACCTGCTGACCGTCGTCGCGAACCTCCAGCTCAAGCAGGGCCGCGACCTGCTCGACCCGCACCGCCTCCAGGACGCGACCCGGATCGCGCACGCCATCGCCGAGGTGACGAACGTCCCGGCGTACTCGCGGCAGCCGTACGTCGGCTCGAGCGCCTTCGCGCACAAGGCCGGGCTGCACGCGAGCGCGATCAAGGTCGACCCGGACCTCTACCAGCACCTGGACCCCAAGCACGTCGGCAACGACATGCGGATGCTCGTCTCGGACATGGCCGGCCGGGCGTCCATCGAGCTGAAGTCGCGCGAGCTCGGGCTCGGCCTCGACGCGTCCGACGAGGGCGACGCCGCCACGCTGCAGCGGGTGCTGGCGGCGGTGAAGGAGCGGGAGCTGCGCGGGTACACCTTCGACGCCGCCGACGCCAGCTTCGAGCTGCTCCTGCGCCGCGAGATCGAGGGCACGCTGCCGGCGTACTTCGAGGTCGAGTCCTGGCGGGTCATCACCGACGCCCGTGGCGACGCCGACGCCCTGTCCGAGGCGACCGTGAAGGTCCGGGCGGCGGGGGAGCGGCACGTCGAGACCGGCGAGGGCAACGGCCCGGTCAACGCCCTCGACCACGCCCTGCGGACCGCCATCGCGACGACGTACCCGGAGGTCGCCGGGCTCGAGCTCATCGACTACAAGGTCCGCATCCTCGACGCGGCGCACGGCACGGACGCGGTGACCCGGGTCCTCATCGAGACCTCGGACGGGACGACGTCGTGGACGACGATCGGTGTCGCGGCGAACATCCTCGAGGCGAGCTGGGACGCGCTGCTGGAGTCGGTGACCTACGGTCTCGTCAAGGCGGGCGTCGACCCACGCTGACCCGAGCCCGGACCGCGGCGACGGCCCGGCCCATCAGGCGAGCGCACCCGGTCGGAGCAGGGCCGCGAGGTGCATGGCGATGCGGTCCCGCTCGTCCTCGGGGACCTGCTCGCCGGCGGCGTCCGGCCCGAGGAACCGGAGGACGCCGGGACCGCGGGAGTCGTCGGGCAGGTCGGCCGGGCGTGGCACGAGGTGGACGTGGAGGTGCCCGAAGCCCTCGGCCTCGGAGAACTGCATGACGTAGGTCTTCGCGCAGCCGGTGTGGGCCCGCAGCGCGGCGGTGAGCCGGCCGAGCAGGTCACCGAGCTCGGCGTGGGCAGCGGGCGGCAGCTCGTCGAGGGCGGTGACGTGCTCACGGGCGTCGAGCACGAGCCATCCCGGCAGCGAGGTGTCGAAGGCGTGCGCGACCCGCCAGTGGTCGGTGACGACGACCCGGTCCCGGGGCGGCAGGTCGGGGCGGGCGTTCTCGGTGCACACGAAGCAGTCGGCCATGGACCTCGACGCTAGCGGCCGTGACGGGGTACGGGCGGACCGGCCGCCGGATCAGCGCACGCGGTAGCTCCTGCGGGCGAGGAGGACGGTGACGAGGGAGACGATCGCGATGCCGACGAAGTAGATGCTCGGGGCGGTCGGTGACCCCGTCACCTCGATGAGGAAGGTGAAGATCGCACCGGTGAACCCGCCGAAGACGAGGACACCGAGGTTGTAGCCGACCGCCATCCCCGTGGTGCGGACGTTGGTGGGGAAGAGGTCCGCGTAGAGCCCGGGGAGCGGACCGAAGTACGCGGCCATGAGCGCACCGAACACGACCTGGACGACGGTGAGGACCGCCACGGTCGGCACGGCCACGACGAGCTGGAACAGCGGCCAGGCGAGGACCGCCGCCGCCACGGCGGCGACGACCATGACCCGGCCCGGACCCACCCGGTCGGCGAGGCGTCCGACGAACGGCGTGCCGACGAGCGTCACGACCCCGGCGATGATCCCGCCGAGGAAGCCGGCGTAGGCCGGCAGGCCGAGACTGTCGACGGCGAAGGTCGGCATGTAGAGGATGAGGTAGACCGACAGCGACGCGAGGGCCACGGCCCCTGCCGCCGCGAGGACCCGGACCAGGTGCGTCGAGAGGGCCGTGCCGATGGGCGACGACACCTTCTCGGCGGTCTCGAAGTCGTGCGTCTCGCTCATCCGGCGGCGGATGTACCACCCCACGGGGCCGATGAGCATCCCGAAGAGGAACGGGACGCGCCAGCCCCACGAGTAGAGGTCCTCCCGGGAGAGCGTCGTCGTGAGCCCGAGCCCGAAGGCTGATGCGAGGACGAGGGCGGCGCCCTGGGTGGCGACCTGCCAGCTGCCGTAGAAGGCCTTGCGGTCCGGGGCGCTCTCGATGAGGAACGTCGTCGCCGAACCGAACTCCCCGCCGGCCGAGAAGCCCTGGACGAGCCGGCTGCCGAGCAGCCACAGTCCGGCGGCGACAGGTCCGACGACGGCCGCCGTGGGGGCGGCGGCCATGAGACCGGTGCCGAGGGTCATGAGGAGGATCGTGAAGGACAGCGCACGCTTGCGCCCGTGCCGGTCGGCCCAGTTCCCGATGACCGCCGCGCCGAGAGGGCGCACGAGGTAGGACACCGCGAACGTGAGGAAGGTGAACATCAGGGCGGCGAACCCCGACACCTCGGGGAAGAACAGCTCGCTGATGACGACGGCGAAGCTCGAGTAGACGATGATGTCGAACCACTCGAGGGCGTTGCCGACGGAGGAGGCGATGACCGCCTTGCGGGCGGTGCGCACCTCCTCGGGGGTCGGGGGGGACGCTCGGGCCTTCGGCTGTGTCGTGTCCGGTCACGGTCATGACCTCCACGCTCGCACCGGCGTGGGCGTTCAGGGGGCGCAGGTGCGTACCGATCCCTCGAGGACGTCGAGGAGCCGGCGCCGGAGGGCGTTCGAGCGGTCGGTGAAGGCGCGCTGTCGTTCGAGGTACTCGGCCTTGCCCTCGGCCGTCTCGACCATGACCGGCTCGTAGCCGAGGTCGCGCAGGTCGTACGGCGAGGCCCGCATGTCGAGCACCCGGATCTCGTGGGCGAGCTCGAAGGCGTCCGCGGTGAGGTCGCTCGGGACGAGAGGGGCGAGCTTGAACGCCCATTTGTAGACGTCCATCCCCGCATGGAGGCACCCGGGCTGCTCCAGCGCGGTCTGGCGCTCGCGGGTGGGGGTGACGGTGTTGCGCGGGGCCGCGCTGTCGGTGAAGAACCGGTGGGCGTCGAAGTGCGTGCAGCGGACCGTGTGCCGTTCGAGCACGTCGTCGGTGGCCTCCGGACCGAGCCGCAGCGGCCAGCCGGGGTGGCGGACGTCGTCCTGCGGGAGCCGGTGCACCATCGCCCACTCGTGGAGCCCGAAGCAGCCGAGGTGCGGCGGCCGCGAGAGGGTCGCGGTCAGCAGCTCCCGGACGAACGCCACCGCCGGACCGCGCTCGGCGAGGAAGCCCTGGACGTCGACGGACACCTCGTCCCCGTCGACCCGGTAGTGCCGCCACCCGGCGTGCTCGGTCCCCGCCGCGTCGGCGAGGACGATCCCGGCGCCGGGGTGCCACCGCCGCAGCTTGGCGGGGGAGTGTCGGTAGTAGCGGAAGAGGAAGTCCTCGACGGGGTGGGCACGCCCGTCGGCGCGGCGCTCCCGGTGCCCGGCCGTGGCGGCATCGACCCGGGCCGCGTGGGCGGCCGCCCGGGCGGTCCACGTGGCGCGGTCGAGGCAGGTCATCGGCGCCACGGTACGACCCCGCGGACCGGGGCCGGAAACGCGGCGCGGACCTCGTACGTTGAGGTCGGACGACGCCCGACATCCCGGAGGACCCCCGTGACCCGCCTGCTCACCGCATCCGCCGCCGTCGCCGCGCTCCTCCTCGCGGGGTGCAGCGGCGAGGCGGAGGACGACAGCGCCGCCCCGTCGACGCCGACGACGACGGCCGCGAGCCCGAGCCCGTCCGCCACCGAGACCGAGGCGGGTGGTCCCACCTACCTCGCGCTGGGCGACTCGCTGGCCGCCGGGTACCAGCCGGGCGGGACCGAGCTGCGGGACAGTGCCTACCCGGCGCTCGCGGCGAACCTGCTCGACGGGGCCGACCTCGAGGTCGAGAACCTGTCGTGCAGCGGGGAGTCGACGCAGACCCTGCTCGACGGAGGGCTGTGCGACTACGAGGCGGGGAGCCAGCTCGAGCAGGCCGAGCGGCTGCTCCGAGAGCGGGACGACGTGGCGCTCGTGACGATCGACATCGGCGGCAACGACCTGCTGGGCTGCGTGGGCCCGGAGCTCAGCGTGGACGGGCCGTGCGTCACCGACGGGGTCGCGACCGTCGAGGAGAACCTCCCGGCCATCCTCGAGCGGCTCAGCGCGGCGGCCGGGCCCGGCGTGCCGGTCCTCGTCGTCGGGTACTACAACCCCTTCCTCGCGGCCGGCTACCTCGGCGAGGGCGCCGCGCAGCTCGACGCGGCGACCGAGGGTTTCGACGCCCTCGACGCGGCCGTCGAGGCGGCCGCGGGCGGGTCCGGGGCGCGGTACGTCCCGCTCGCCGACGCCTTCGCCCTCGACGACGAGACCCCGACGCAGCTCGGGGGACAGGAGGTGCCGACGAACGTCGCGCAGGTCTGCACGCTCACCTTCATCTGCTCCGACCGGGACATCCACCTCACGGGTGAGGGGGCCGCCGTCGTCGCCGGCGAGGTCGCCACCGCCGCGGAGGCGGCGGGAGTCGGGGGCTGACGCGGCCGTAGGCTGCTCGTATGCGCATCGCGAGGTTCACCACCGGGGACGACCCCGTCTACGGCCTGGTCGACGGCACGGGGGAGAAGATCGCCGAGGTCACGGGCGATCCGCTGTACCAGCGGATCGAGCTGACGGGCGCCACCCACCTCGTCGAGGACGTCCGGCTGCTCGCCCCCGTCATCCCGCGGAGCAAGGTCATCGGTATCGGCCGCAACTACGCCGACCACGCCGCCGAGATGGGCACCGAGGTCCCGGAGGAGCCGCTGATGTTCCTCGTCCCGAACACCTCGGTCGTCGGGCCCGGGGACCCGGTCGTCCTGCCCCCGCAGACCTCCGAGGTCAGCTACGAGGCCGAGCTGGCCGTCGTCATCGGCCGCATGTGCAAGGACGTCGAGCCCGACGACGCACTCGGGGTCGTCTTCGGCTACACGTGCGCCAACGACGTGACGGCCCGCGACCTGCAGCGGACCGACGGCCAGTGGGCCCGTGCCAAGGGCTTCGACACCTTCACCCCGCTGGGTCCGTGGGTCGAGACGGACCTCGACGTGAGCGACCTCGGTGTCATGGCCCGGCTGGACGGCGAGACCGTCCAGGACGGCACGACGGCCGACATGGTGCACGGCGTGGGGGCGCTGGTCTCCTACGCGTCCAAGGCGTTCACCCTCCTGCCCGGGGACGTCATCCTCACCGGGACCCCCGCGGGCGTCGGGCCGATGGTCGCGGGCCAGCGGGTGGAGGTCGAGGTCGAGCAGATCGGCGTGCTCGCCAACCCCGTCGTCCGACACTGAGGGCCCCGGTCCGCCCCTCCCGCGCACACCCCCTCTGACCTGTGCCTACGGTGGAGGCGACCGCCCGCACCGGCGGGCCCCGCACCGAGGAGGAACCGTGAGCGAGCACGCCGACACCCCGCAGGAGCAGGACGCCGCCGCCGAGGCCGCCCAGAACGTCGTCGACGAGGCGACGTCGTGGGAGTACAGCGCCGAGAAGGACACGATCGACGAGGCCGTCGACGAGGGTCTCGACGAGGCCGGGGTCGAGATGGACCCGTCCGAGAGGCAGCGGGTCGTCGACGAGATCGACGACGTCAAGGACGGCGAGGACGAGGGGTCCCCGACCGTCGACCCCGACGCCGTGACGCCCGCCGACGACGAGCGCTGAGCGCCCCGACCGGACCCGACCTCCCGGGTCGGACGGGGTCGCTCGCGCAGGACGGGGACACGAGCCCGTCCCGCCGCGAGCAACCCCGGCACCGGCGTGACCGCCGCGTCACTACGCTGGGCGCATCATGACCGAGCACACCCCCACGAGCCCCGCCGGCGACCTGCCCGGCACCGTCCGCCTCCGCGTCGCGCCCTCGCCGACCGGCGACCCGCACGTCGGGACGGCGTACATGTCGCTGTTCAACCTCGCCTTCGCACGCCAGCAGGGCGGACGGTTCGTCCTCCGCATCGAGGACACCGACCGCAGCCGGTTCCGTGAGGACTCCGAGCAGCAGGTCTTCGACACCCTGCGCTGGCTCGGCCTCGGCTGGGACGAGGGGCCGGACGTCGGGGGGCCGGCGGCGCCGTACCGGCAGAGCGAGCGCCTCACGACGTACCGCCCGTACGTCGAGCGCCTCCTCGCCGACGGGCACGCCTACCACTGCTGGTGCTCGACCGAGCGCCTCGCCGAGATGCGCGCCGAGCAGCAGCGGCTCAAGGAGCCGACCGGCTACGACCGGCTCTGCCACGGCAGGACCGAGGAGGAGCGGCGGGCCCTGCCGGGCTTCAGCGAGCAGCCCGTCGTGCGGATGCTCGTACCCGACGACGTCGAGCTGCACTTCGACGACCTCGTCCGGGGGCGGATGTCCGCCCCGCGGCCCGACGACCAGGTGATCCTCAAGGCCGACGGCTTCCCGACGTACCACCTCGCCGTCGTCGTCGACGACACCGAGATGGGCATCACCCACGTCGTCCGCGGCGAGGAGTGGGTCAGCTCCACCCCGAAGCACCTCCTGCTCTACCGCTGGTTCGGCGTCGAGCCGCCCCGCTTCGCGCACATGCCGCTGCTGCGCAACGAGAACAAGAGCAAGATCAGCAAGCGCAAGAACCCCGAGGCCAGGCTCACCTGGTTCCAGGAGGAGGGCTACCTGCCCGAGGCGCTCGTGAACTTCCTCGGCCTGCTCGCCTACCCGCCGGCCCAGGACGCCGAGGGAAACGACGTCGAGGTGTTCACCTTCGACGAGTTCTCGCAGCGCTTCGACTGGTCCGAGGTCAACCCGGTCGGCCCGATCTTCGACCTCAAGAAGCTCGACTGGATCAACGGCGTCCACATCCGCGCCCTCGACCTCCAGGACTTCGCCTCCCGCCTCCTGCCGTTCCTCCAGACCGACGGGGTCCTCGGTGACACCCCGACGCTCGAGGAGCTCGACCGGCTGGAGAAGGTCGCCGACCTCGTCCAGACCCGGATCGCCCACCTCACCGAGGCGAGCGACCTCGTCGGGCCGTTCTACGTCGCCGACGACCGGGTCGAGGTCGCCGACGACGCCCGCGCGCAGCTCAAGGACGACGCGGGTGACGTCCTCGACGCCGCGACGGCCGCCCTCACCGGCATCGGCGACGACGCGTGGACGGCGGAGGCCGTCGAGGGCGCCCTGCGCGAGGCGGTCGTCGACGGGCTCGGCATCAAGCCGAAGTTCGCGTTCGGGCCGCTGCGCACGGCGGTGTCCGGGCGGCGGGTCAGTCCGCCGCTCTTCGAGTCGATGGAGATCCTCGGTAAGGCGTCCACGCTGACCCGGCTCGCCGTGCTCCGGGCGTCGCTGTGAGCGCCGTCCCGGGACCGGAGGTCCAGGCCGTCCTCCTCGACGCCGACGACACGGTCTACGACACCCGGTCGGCGATGCACGCGGCCGGCGCCGCCGCGGCCGCCGCGCTCTGGCCGGACGCCGACCCGGACCGCCTCGCCGACGCGGGCGTCCGCTTCCGCAGCGACCCCGAGGGCCACTTCACGGCCTACACCCGCGGCGAGATCGAGTTCGACGAGATGCGTCGCGCCCGCGTCACCGAGCTCGCGCACTGGCTCGACCAGCCGGTCGACCGGGACTGGTGGGACGCGTTCGAGGAGCACTACGAGCACCGCTTCCTCGGGGGCCTGCGGGCCTTCGACGACGTCCGACCGACGGTGACGGCCCTCCGTGGGCAGGGCGTCGCGGTCGGCGTCCTCACGAACTCCTCCGCGGAGTACACGGGACGCAAGATGCGGGCGTGCGGGCTCGGTGACCTCTTCGACGTCGTGTGCACCCGGGACACCCTCGGCTACGGCAAGCCCGACGAGCGGGCCTACGTCGAGGCGTGCCACCGCCTGGGCGCCGACCCGGCGCGCACCCTGTACGTCGGGGACGAGCTCTCGAACGACCCGCTCGGGGCGAGCGACGCCGGCCTGCGCGCCGCGTGGCTCGTGCGCGACGGGGCGCCGGACGAGCGCGGGCTGCGGCTCGTGCGGGCCCGGGGGATCCCGGTCGTCACGGGCCTGGAGGGCGTCGTCGACCTCGTCGCCGGCCCGTCCGGTCTCGCCTCCTGACGATTTGGGCGGCCCGGTCGGGCCCGGTAGTATCGCGTCTCGGTTCGCCGCCCGGCCTGGTCACAGGAACCGGCGGTATACCCCTTGGGGTATGGTGTAATTGGCAACACAGGTGATTCTGGTTCATCCGTTCTAGGTTCGAGTCCTGGTACCCCAGCCATCGCCCCCGGCCCGCCGGGGACGATTCGGAGAAATCCCCGCCGTTCGGTAAGGTTCTCTCCCGTTGCCCGGCACGTCAGCGTGACCGGACGACACCCTGGCCCCGTTGTGTAGTGGCCTAGCACGCCGCCCTCTCAGGGGGGAGGCGGGGGTTCCAACCCGGGGGGGGAAACAGCGGTCCCCGCCCGGGCCCCCCCGCCCGGGCCCTTCGACGTGTCCGTGTGGCCCGTGCTCAGCGCTCGCGGCTCACGGCCTCCTGGGCGACGCGGCGGAGCGCGATGAGCACCGGGTCGAGCAGCGCCGTGCCGAGCACCACCGTGCGCACGGCCGCCGCCGCGTCCTCGGCGTCCTCCGTGAGGTCGAGGTCCACCTCGGCGACGTCCCGGGCCGCGTGCGCGTACTCCACGAGCCGCCGGTGCTCGAGGTGCAGGCCCGCCGCGCGCGCCGCGCCGACGGTGGCGGTGAGCGAGCGCATCCACGGTCCGTCCGGCTCGACCGTCCAGCCGAGGTCCGCGACGAGCTCGCGGACCTCGTCGGAGACCTCGGCGTCCCCACCGGTCGCAGGGACGGTGCGCTGGGCCACGCCGAGCAGCTCCGCGCGCGTCCCGGGCGGGTCCTCCAGGGCGGCGACGACCCGGCGGGCGCCGTCGATGCCGACGCCGGCGTGCTCCACGAGCGCCCGGAGGAGGTGCACGCGGCGGACGTGGTCCTCGTCGTACTCCGCCCGGGTGCGGCTCGTCGCGACGCCCGGCATGAGCAGGCCCTCGCGGAGGTAGTACTTCAGCGTGTGGACCGGGACGTCGGTCCGCTCGGCGAGCTGGGAGATCCGCATCGGCGACCCCTTGACATCGGATAGTGCCACTCTCCATCATGGCCATGACAGATAGCGACACTATCCGACGGAGTGGACGATGGACCGCGTGACCCACGCCTACGACGGGCCCCTGGCCCTCTTCCTCATCGGCCTGCGGGTGCACAAGCCGTGGCACGTGCGCACCGTCCGAGCGGCCGGAGCCCCCATGGGCCGGATGATCGCCGAGCTCGAGCGCAACCGGGTGGCCGCGGCCCGTGGCGAGGCCGAGGACCTCGGCTACCTCGGCAGTCGCACGACGCTCGGACTCTCCGGCGTCACGATGATCCAGTGGTGGCGCTCGACGGAACAGATCTACGCCTACGCGAACGCCGTGCAGCGCGAGCACCGGCCGGCGTGGCTCGCCTTCTACCGGGCGGCGGCCGACGACCCGGACGCGGTGACGCTGTGGCACGAGACGTACGACCTCGCCGACCAGGGCGTCGAGAGCCTCTACGCCGGACCGCGACCGTTCGGGCTCGCCGACCTCGCCGGGGTGGTGCCGGCTCGGCGCCGGGGGGAGACCGCGCGCGAGCGGCTCGGGGGCCGGGTCGGGCGCTGAGGCCTCAGGCGGGACCCGCCCGGCGGGTGCGGACGGAGGCGGCGAGGTCGCAGATCCGGGCATCGACGGCGGGGTCGCCGCTCGCCGCGTGGAGGAGCCAGGCGTCACGCAGGTCCGCGGCGGTCGGCCAGCGGTCCTCCCAGCTCACGAGGTGCTCGACGAGCAGGTCGAACACGTCGTCGCACAGCCGGGGGGCGTAGACGGTCACGGGGGTGCGGGACCGGGTGAGGGCGGCCGCGCGCCGGGCGGCCACCTGTCCTCCGCCGACGACCACCGCCCTCCGGTCCGGCCGGGGCAATGCCAGCAGGCGGGTGCGGTCGAGGGTGGGCGGGCTGAGGGTCGGTGGCACGGTCCCCTCCTTCGGGCGGTCGAGTCGACGTGCCGAGGGTGCCGGACCGATGTTGCCACGACGTGCCTCCGTCGTGACGGACGTGTGTCGTGAGCCGGGCCACGCCGTCGAACCGGTCGAGGGGTCACGACCCGCGCCAGGGTCGGTGCTCGTCACGGCGTGTCACGCCCCCTCGACACCGAGGACGGACCAGCCCGTCAGACGGTGTTCTGGGCCTCCTGCTGCGCCGCGTGCCGCGTGAGGACCTCGGTGAGCTTGTTCGCGCCCGCCATGACGGTCGCCGCGTGCAGTCGGCCGGGCTGCTTCGACAGCCGCTCGATGGGCCCGGAGATCGAGACCGCGGCGATGACCCGGCCGCTGGGGGAGCGGACCGGCGCGGAGACGGACGCGACACCCGGCTCGCGCTCGCCGACGCTCTGTGCCCAGCCGCGCCGGCGCACCCCCGACAGGGCCGTCGCCGTGAACGCGGCGCCCTGGAGCCCGCGGTGCAGCCGGTCCGGCTCCTCCCAGGCGAGCAGCACCTGGGCGGCGGAGCCCGCACGCATCGAGAGGGTGGCGCCGATCGGGATCGAGTCACGCAGGCCCACGGGACGCTCGGCCGCGGAGACGCAGACCCGGTAGTCGCCCTGGCGGCGGAAGAGCTGGGCCGACTCGTTCGTGTGGTCCCGCAGGGCGCCGAGGACCGGGCCGGCGGCCGCGAGGAGGCGGTCCTCCCCGGCCGCAGCGGCGAGCTCGGCGAGGCGGGGGCCGAGGACGAACCGCCCCTGGAGGTCACGCGTCACGAGCCGGTGGTGCTCGAGCGCGACGGCCAGGCGGTGGGCCGTGGGCCGTGCGAGCCCGGTGGCCGTGACGAGCTGGGCGAGCGTCGACGGGCCCGCCTCGAGGGCGGAGAGCACGACCGCCGCCTTGTCGAGAACGCCGACCCCACTGGTGTTGTCCATGTCTTGATATTGACGTCTCATTGCCTGAGACGCAAGTTCGCACGCCGTGGGGCCGTGCGAATCTCGGGAGACACGCAGAGGCGCACCCAGCCCGCGCGACCGTGCAACCGTCCGGACCGCGTCATCCCGGTCCGTCACTGGAGGTGTCGACCATGGCCGGAACCCTGGCCGAGAAGGTGTGGGGCTCCCACGTCGTCCGACGAGACGAGGGCGAGCCCGACCTGCTGTACATCGACCTCCACCTGCTCCACGAGGTGACGAGCCCCCAGGCCTTCGACGGACTCCGCGAGGCGGGCCGCCCCGTCCGGCGCCCCGACCTCACCCTCGCCACCGAGGACCACAACGTGCCGACGACCCCCGGGCCGATCACCGACCCGGTGAGCCGGACCCAGGTCGAGACGCTGCGCCGCAACTGCGACGAGTTCGGCGTGACGATCTACCCGATGGGCGACGCCGAGCAGGGCATCGTCCACGTCGTCGGTCCGCAGCTCGGTCTCACCCAGCCCGGCATGACGATCGTCTGCGGCGACAGCCACACCTCGACCCACGGCGCCTTCGGCGCACTCGCCTTCGGCATCGGCACGAGCGAGGTCGAGCACGTCCTCGCGACGCAGACCCTGCCGCTCTCGCCGTTCCGCACGATGGCCGTGACCGTCGAGGGCGAGCTGGCCGACGGCGTCACCGCCAAGGACATCGTCCTCGCCGTCATCGCGAGGATCGGGACCGGCGGGGGCCAGGGCTACGTCATCGAGTACCGCGGCAGCGCCATCCGGGCGCTGTCGATGGAGGCCCGGATGACGGTGTGCAACATGTCGATCGAGGCCGGGGCGCGTGCGGGGATGATCGCCCCCGACGAGACGACCTTCGAGTACGTCCGCGGCCGCGACCACGCCCCGACCGGGGCCGACTGGGACGCCGCCGTCGAGGCGTGGAAGGACCTGCGCAGCGACGACGACGCGACCTTCGACGCCGAGGTGGTCCTGGACGCCGCCACCCTCACCCCCTTCGTCACGTGGGGGACCAACCCCGGCCAGGGCAGCCCGCTCGGCGAGGCCGTCCCCGACCCCGAGCACATGGGTGACGACAACGACAAGATCGCCGCCCGGCGGGCGCTGGAGTACATGGGGCTCACCGCCGGGACCCCCCTGCGCGAGATCCACGTCGACACCGTCTTCGTCGGCTCGTGCACGAACGGTCGCATCGAGGACCTGCGGGCCGCCGCGGCCGTCATCGAGGGCCGCCGGGTCGCCGAGGGCGTCCGGATGCTCGTCGTGCCCGGCTCGGCCCGGGTCCGCCTCCAGGCCGAGGAGGAGGGGCTCGACGCGGTTTTCACCGCCGCCGGTGCCGAGTGGCGCCTGCCCGGGTGCTCGATGTGCCTCGGGATGAACCCCGACCAGCTCGCCCCCGGCGAGCGCAGCGCCTCGACGTCGAACCGCAACTTCGAGGGCCGGCAGGGCAAGGGCGGTCGTACCCACCTCGTGAGCCCGCTCGTCGCGGCCGCGACCGCCGTCCGGGGCACGCTGTCCAGCCCCGCCGATCTCGAGCCCGTGGAGGCGATGGCCTGATGGAGAAGTTCTCGACGCACACCGGCATCGGGGTCCCGCTGCGCCGCAGCAACGTCGACACCGACCAGATCATCCCGGCGGTCTACCTCAAGCGGGTCACCAAGTCCGGGTTCGAGGACGGGCTGTTCGCCGCCTGGCGCGGGGACGAGACCTTCGTCCTCAACGACCCGAGCTACACGGCCGGCTCGGTCCTCGTCGCCGGACCGGACTTCGGCACCGGGTCCTCGCGCGAGCACGCGGTGTGGGCGCTGATGAACTACGGCTTCCGGGTCGTCATCTCCTCGCGGTTCGCCGACATCTTCCGCGGCAACAGCGGCAAGCAGGGACTGCTCACGGCGCAGTGCAGCCAGGACGACGTCGAGCTGCTCTGGAAGCTGCTGGAGAACGAGCCCGGCACGTCCGTCACGGTCGACCTCGTCTCGCGCACCGTGACGGCGGGTGACCTCGTCGCACCCTTCCAGGTCGACGACTACACCCGCTGGCGGCTCCTCGAGGGGCTGGACGACATCAGCCTGTCGCTGCGCCACGCCGAGGACATCGACGCCTTCGAAGGCGGGCGACCGGCCTGGAAGCCCCGGGTCCGCGTCTGACCGAAGGGCATTGCCCAGGGCCCTGACCGGCGCACACGTCCGTGTCGGGGTTTACCCGGGGTTCTCCGTGGGCATAGCGTCGGCGGGTGGCCGGTGCACGGCCGACCACGCCGACCAAGGCCGCCGGTGACCCATCGGCGGCCCAGCGATGGAGGCAGACGTGAACAAGGCAGACCTCGTCCGGGAGCTCGAGAAGACGCTCGGCAGCAGGCAGGCGGCCGTGCAGGCCCTCGACACCGTGTGCGACACGATCGTCCGCGAGGTCGTCCGGGGCGGGAAGGTCGCCATCACCGGGTTCGGCACCTTCGACCGCGTCGAGCGGGCCCCGCGCACCGGACGCAACCCCCGGACCGGGGACGCCGTCCGCATCTCGAAGACGACCTCACCGCGCTTCCGCCCGGGCACGGCCTTCAAGGACTACGTCCGTACCCCGAGCACGCTGCCGAGGACCGGGACGGCCACGGGGCGGGCGCCGGCCGGGTCGGCCGCCACGGGGACGACGAAGAAGGCCGCCGGCACGAGGAAGGCGGCCACGACGACGAGCGGCACGAAGAAGGCCGCGACGACGAAGAAGGCCGCGACGACGAAGAAGGCCGCCGGCACGAAGAAGACCGCCGCGAGGAAGGCGGCCGGGAGCTAGGCGACCAGGACCGGCGACCGGGTCCTGCGGACGGACGGCGACGAGGCCGTCGTGGCCCTCAGCCGACCGGCCGGCCGGGCCCGATCCCCGCGATCCACGCGCGGCGGCAGGTGCGGCCGTCGTCGTCGAGCTCGACGGTGACCCGTTGCCCGACCCGCAGGTGCAGCAGCCCGCTGTCGGCGAGGCTCTCGCGCGGGACAGCCACCTGCGTCCCGTCGTCGAGCAGCGCGCTCCCGCCGTGTCCCTGCTCGTCCGGAGCCCGGTGGATCGTCGCCTGCACGCCCGGCAGCGTAACGCGGCGCAGGGCGGCCCGGGTGGCGTCGCCGACACCGAGGCGCAGGGCCCGGTGCAGCGACGGCGCGTCGTCGACGTCGGTCCGCAGCCCCGGCAGGTCGAGGTCCACGCGGCGGTGGCCCAGGGCCTCGTGCGCCGCCGCGCTGCCCGGCCCGAAGGCCGTGACCGGCAAGCCCGCGTCGAGCGCCACGAGCAGCAGCGCCGTGCCGGTACCGTCCGCGTCCGGGACCACGGCAGGGCCGGGGTGGCCCACCGCCTCGGCGAGCTCGCCGGGGCGCAGCGCCGGGTGGTCGCCGAGCAGGACCGCGGCGCGCCGGTGACCCCGCGAGCGCGCGTACCCGAGGCCGGAGCGGACGGCGGCGTCCAGACCTCCGCCGGGGTCCCCGACGACCTCGGCGAGGTCCCCGCACCACGCCGCCGTGCGGGCGTCGCCGGTGACGACGACGAGCAGGGCGTCCGGCAGGTCCGCGACGACGGCCGCGAGGGTGTCGCGCGCGAACGCCTCGGCGAGCCGGACCCGGACGCCCGCGGGCAGGTCGAGGCGCGACTTCGCGAGCGGGCCGCCCTTGAGCGGCACGACGACGGCGAGGCTGCCCGACCCGGTCACGGGGCCGATCCTGCCAACCCGCGCCGACGTCCTCGACATCGCCCACCGCGCGGACCACAATGCGGTGACCCCGACCACGGAAGGCCCGAGGTGAGCACGCCCACGGACTCCTCACGTCCCTTCGGATACCGGCTCGCCGTCCGGCTCCTCCGCCCGCTCCTCGTCCTGCTCGCGCGGAGGGAGTGGTCCGGCACCGAGCACCTGCCCCGCGAGGGCGGCTGGGTCGTCTGCCCCAACCACGTCTCGCACCTCGACCCGCTCGTCTTCGCGCACTTCATGGTCGACCAGGGACTCGCGCCACGCTTCCTCGGCAAGCGGGAGGTCTTCGACGTGCCGCTCGTCGGGGCGGTCCTGCGCTCCGCGGACCAGATCCCCGTCGAGCGCGAGTCCGGCCGCGCCGGAAGCGCCTACCACGCCGCGGTCGCCGCCGTCCGTGCCGACAAGTGCGTCGCGATCTACCCCGAGGGCACCCTCACCCGGGACCCCGACCTGTGGCCGATGCGGGGCAAGACCGGGGCCGCCCGGGTCGCCCTCGAGACGCGCTGCCCCGTCGTCCCGGTCGCGATGTGGGGGCCGCAGGAGGTGCTCCCGCCGTACGCGCACCGACCGCGGCTGCGCCGACGCCGCACGATGCGGGTGCGTGCCGGTGCGCCCGTCGCGCTCGAGGACCTCTACGGTGCTCCCGTGACGACCGAGCTGCTCACCGAGGCCACCCGACGGATCATGGACGCCGTGACCGCCGAGCTCGAGGTGCTGCGGGGCGGGACCGCCCCGGCCGAGCGCTTCGACCCGCGCCGCGCCGGGGTCAGCGTGACCGGCCGGCCGCGCCCGCTGCGGGACGCCTCGTGAGCCGCGCGGCCGTCTACGGCACGGGCAGCTGGGGCACCGCCTTCGCGGCCGTCCTCGCCGACGCCGGGACCGAGGTGACGATGTGGGGCCGCCGGGCCGAGGTCGTCGAGCAGGTCAACGCCGGTGTCAACGAGGCCTACCTGCCCGAGCTGCACCTGCCGGACCGCGTCCGGGCCACGACCGACCCCGCCGAGGCCTGCGACGGGGCGGACGTCGTCGTGCTCGCCGTCCCGTCCCAGACGTTGCGCGACAACCTCGCGGCGTGGGGCGGGGTGCTGCCCCGCGAGGCCGCCGTCGTCTCGCTCATGAAGGGCGTCGAGCTCGGCACGACGAAGCGGATGTCCGAGGTCGTCACCGAGGTCGGCGGGGTCGAGGAGGAGCGCGTCGTCGTCGTCTCCGGACCGAACCTCGCCCGCGAGATCGCCGCCAAGCAGCCGGCCGCCTCGGTGGTCGCCTGCCGCGACCACGCGATGGCCGAGCGGGTCGCGGCCGCGTGCGCCGCGCCCTACTTCCGTCCGTACACCGGGACCGACGTCGTCGGCACCGAGATCGCCGGGGCGGTGAAGAACGTCATCGCGCTCGCGGTCGGCATGGCCGAGGGGCTCGGGATGGGGGACAACTCCAAGGCCTCGATCATCACCCGCGGGCTCGCCGAGACGATGCGCCTCGGGACGGCGCTCGGCGGGGAGGCGGTGACCTTCGCCGGGCTCGCCGGCGTCGGCGACCTCATCGCCACGTGCATGTCGCCCTTGTCGCGCAACCACTCCTTCGGCGTCCGGCTCGGCCAGGGCATGACCGTCGACGAGGTCGTCGCCGTGACGCGGCAGACGGCCGAGGGCGTCAAGTCGTGCACCTCGATCCTCGAGCTCGCCCGCAAGCACGACGTCGAGGTACCGATCATCGAGCAGGTCGACGCCCTCATCGAGCACGGACGGACCATCCCCGAGGTCGTCTCGACCCTCCTGGCCCGGCCCCGCAAGGCCGAGACCGGCTGAGGCCGGAGGCGGCCGAGGTCAGGCCCGGTCGAGCGCGGCGGACAGGTCCCGCCACAGGTCCTCGACGTCCTCGACGCCGAGGGAGAGGCGGACGAGGTCCTCCGGGACGGTCGCGGGCTCGTCGGGGTGCCGACGCCGACGCTCGAGCATGCTCTCGACCCCGCCGAGGCTCGTCGCGTGGACCCACACCCGGGTGGAGGCGCACACCCGCTCCGCCGCGGCGGCCCCGCCGGCGACCTCGAGCGAGACGATCGCGCCGGTGCCCGGGTAGCGCACCCGGGTCACCGCGGGGTGCCCGGCGGCCCGCTCGGCGACGACCGCCGCGTTCGCGCAGGCCCGCTCCAGGCGCAGGTGCAGCGTGCGCAGGCCGCGCAGGGCGAGCCACGTCTCGACCGGTCCGGCGATGCCTCCGTGCAGCTGGCGGTGCCGCGCGAGCCGGGCACGGCGGGCGGTGCCCTCTTCGCTCGCGGGGGTGACGAGGACACCGAGGAGCAGGTCGCTGTGCCCCGAGAGGTACTTCGTCGCCGAGTGCACGACGACGTCGGCCCCGGACTCCAGGGGCCGCTGGAGGAGGGGGGTGGAGAAGGTGTTGTCCACGGCGGTGAGGACGCCGCGGGACCGGGCGGCGGCGGTGAGGGCGGGCAGGTCCGCGACCTCGAGCAGCGGGTTGGTCGGGGACTCCAGCCACAGCAGCTCCGCGCCGTCGAGCGCGGCGACGACCGCGGCGGTGTCGGTGACGTCGACGCGGCGCACGGTGGCGGCGCCGTCCGCCTCGAGGGCGGCGACGGTCGCCATGACGCCGTTGTACGCGGCGTCCGGGACGACGACCGTGCCGCCGTGGGGCAGGAGGGAGAAGACGGCGGCGACGGCCGCCATCCCGGAGGACACGACGAGGGCGTCGCCCCCCTCGAGCGACCCCACGGCCTCCTCGAACGCGGTCCACGTCGGGTTGCCCCCGCGGGCGTAGGACACCGGGCCGTCGGCGTGGTAGGTCGAGGTGAGCACGAGCGGCGCGCCGACCTGGGCGCCGGGTGCGACCGGCTCCCGGCCGAGCGTCACGAGGCGGGTCTGCGGCGTGAGGTCGTCGGCGGGGGAGGAGGGCTCGTCGGTCACGGTGGCCCAGCCTACGGCCGCTAGAGTCGTCCGGGATGAGCCAGTCCACCCCGCCGATCCGCATCGCCGTCGTCTTCGGCGGCCGCTCCTCGGAGCACGCCGTCTCCTGCGCCACGGCCGCGAGCGTCCTCGAGGCGCTCGACCGGGACCGGTACGACGTCGTCCCCGTCGGGATCGCCAAGGACGGCCGCTGGGTCCTGGCCGCCGACGACCCGGCGCCGCTGCGGCTCACGGCCGACCGGACCCCCGAGGTCGACGGGGACGGCCCCGGCGTCGTCGTCCCGACGAGCACGAGCGACCGCACCCTCGTCGTCCAGGAGCCCGGCCGGCCGCCGCGCACCCTCGGCGAGGTCGACGTGGTGCTCCCACTGCTCCACGGACCCTTCGGCGAGGACGGCACGCTCCAGGGCCTGCTCGACCTCGCCGACGTGCGCTACGTCGGGTCCGGTGTCGCGGCGTCGGCGGTCATGATGGACAAGGCGCTCATGAAGAGCGTGCTCGCGGCGGCCGGGATGCCGGTCGGTCCGTACACCGTCGTCACCGACCGCGAGTGGCGCCGCGACAAGGCGGCCGCGATGGACGCCGTGCACGCCCTCGGGTGGCCGGTGTTCGTCAAGCCGGCCCGCGCCGGGTCGAGCATCGGCATCACGAAGGTCTCCCGCGCCGAGGACCTCGAGGCTGCCGTCGAGGCGGCGCGCGAGCACGACCCGAAGGTCGTCGTCGAGGCCGCCGTCGTCGGACGCGAGATCGAGTGCGGCGTCCTCGAGGGGCGCGGCACCGAGCCCCCGCGCACGAGCGAGCTCGGCGAGTGCGTCGTCCTCTCGGGCCACGACTTCTACGACTTCGAGGCCAAGTACATCTCCGGCGACGACGTCCGGCTCACGACCCCCGCCGACGTCCCCACCGAGGCGGCCGCGCGGATCCGCGAGCTCGCCGCGCAGGCCTTCGAGGTCGCGGGGTGCGAGGGGCTGGCCCGGGTCGACTTCTTCCTCACCGACGACGGCCGCGTCGTCGTCAACGAGGTGAACACGATGCCGGGGTT
This sequence comes from Phycicoccus avicenniae, assembly GCF_018139485.1. GTDB lineage: Bacteria > Actinomycetota > Actinomycetes > Actinomycetales > Dermatophilaceae > Phycicoccus > Phycicoccus avicenniae. The sequence goes on along the minus strand of NZ_JAGSNF010000021.1, from coordinate 47,805 downwards.
CACCCCGAGCTCGATGTTCCCCCGGATGTGGGCCGCGAGCGGCATCGCCTACCCGCAGCTCATCGACGAGCTCGTCGAGCTGGCGCTGGAGCGGCGCACCGGGCTGCGCTGACCGGCCGGTCGCCGCCTATCCTGGACGGCATGTGGCTGTTCCGGCTCCTCGTCATCATCGCGGTGGTCGTCGCCGTCTGGTACGTCGTGCGCGCCGTCCGGGCCGGGGGTGGCATCGGCGCGATCACCGGGACCTCCGACCTCAGCTTCACCCCCGTCGAGGAGCTGCCGCGACCGGAGCGTCTCCTGCTCGACGACAAGCTCGAGCAGGGTGACGTCGGGGCGGCGATGAAGCACTACCGGGCCGCGACGGGAGCCACGCAGGCGCAGGCCAAGGCGGCCGTCGACACCTATCGCTGGAAGATCGGGGAGGGCGGCGAGCAGTGACCCGCCTGCCGCTGTACGGCACCCAGGGGAAGCTCACCTTCCGGTTGCTCGCGATGACCCTCGTCGGCCAGGCGGTCCTGCTGTCCTTCTTCGCGCTCGTCGCCCGCGGTCTGGCCATCGCCGACGGCCGCGAGGGCGACGCCGACCTCCTCCTGTGGGCCGGTCTCGGGCTGGCCCTGCTGTCCCTCGTCGCGGGAGGCCTCATGCGCCGCCCGTACGGCATCACCCTGGGCTGGCTCGTCCAGGTCCTCACGTGGGCGAGCGCCGTCGTCGTGCCCGCGATGGTCGGGGTCGCGCTCGTCTTCACCGCCGTGTGGCTGCTGCTGCTCGTCCAGGGGCTGAAGGCCGACGAGCTCGTCGCCGGCCGTGCGGCGGGGAGCACGGCGGGGAGCGACGCGGGACCCGCCGCCGGCGCCGACTAGGGTGTCGGCGTGACCACCGAACGCTCTCTCGTCCTCGTCAAGCCCGACGGCTACGCCCGCGGCCTCACCGGGGAGGTGCTGCGGCGGATCGAGGCCAAGGGGTACCGGCTCGCGGCCCTCAAGGTCGTCTCCGCCGACACCGACATGCTGCACCGGCACTACGCCGAGCACGAGGGCAAGCCTTTCTTCGAGCCTCTCGTCGCCTTCATGTCCTCCGGCCCCGTGTGCGCGGCCGTCGTCGAGGGCGACCGGTGCATCGAGGGCTTCCGCACGCTCGCCGGCTCGACCGACCCGACCGGCGCCGCGCCCGGCAGCATCCGCGGCGACCTCGGCCGGGACTGGGGCAAGAAGGTCCAGAAGAACATCGTCCACGGCTCGGACTCCCCGGAGTCGGCCGAGCGCGAGATCGGGATCTGGTTCCCCGAGCTCTGAGCCGCCGGCCGGCGGCTCAGCCGGCGCGGAGGCGGGCGTCGACGCCCTGGGCCAGGGTGCCCAGCGCCTCGAGCGGGGGCAGCCCCGCCGGGTTGAACCCGACGAGCGCGACGAGCGTCCCGCCCCGGCGGAACACCGTCACCTGGGACACCGCGCCCGCGTCGGCGACGAAGGCCACCGACACCGAGGCGTCACCGACGGTGGGGGCCTGCTTCGCGGCGAACACCCGCCCCTCGGCGTCCCGTCCCTCGGCGACGCAGCGCTCGACGGCGGCGGCGAGGTCGGTGACGACCTCCTCGGCGACCCCGTCGGGGAGCACGTAGGTGTACTGGAGGACGTAGGGACCGGCGTCGGACTGCTCGTAGAGGTGCAGCGACGCGCCGGGCGCGGTCTCGCGCTCGAGGGCGACGCCGCAGTACTCGGGGTCGCCGGGGTACTGCGGCAGCTCGGCGGTGGGGTCCACCTGCGTCCAGCCCTCGGGCAGCGCCTCCGGGGCGGGGAAGGCGCCGGTGGCGACGCGCTGGGCGGCCGGGTCGTACGGCTCGGGCGGGCTCGGGACCGGGTCGGTCGACGGGGTGGGGTCGGGCGAGGGGTCCGGGGCGGCGGGGGTGCTCGTCACGGGGGTCTCCTCCGGGGTGGACGGTGCGCAGCCGGCGAGCAGGACGCCGACGAGCGCGAGCGTGGTGAGGCGTGCGACGCGCACGGTCATCCCCCGTTCCGGATCCGGTCGGCGATCAGGTCCGCGATCCTACGGTGACCCTCGTCGTTCGGGTGGAAGCTGCCGTTGCTCACCGGCCGGCCGCTGTCGAAGTCGTCCCCGAAGCCGACCCGCAGGCCGTTCATGCACGAGTCGGCGGTGCCGATCTCGCACCCGGCGAAGGCGTCCCGCGGGTCGACGAACTCGAACCCGGCGTCGGGTCCGCCGGCGTCCTCGACGGCCTCGGCCAGGGCGTCGTTGAGCGCCTCGACCCCACCGTTGATCCAGCGCTGGTCGTCCGCCTGGATCATCGAGCTCACCCCGCTGGGGTCCGCGGGGAAGAACTTGGGGTAGCCGACGACGATGATCCGCGCGCCGGGGGCGCGCTCCCGCGCGTCGGCGAGGAGCTGCGTGAGCCGTTCGGCGGTGTCGGGGATGCGGCCCCGGGCCTCGGCCGCGACGTCGGAGTCGGCGCACGAGGAGGGCGGTGCGCCGCTGATGCCGTCGTAGAAGGAGATCGCGGTGGCCTTGACGCACTCGGTGAGCACGTCGGCGAACCCCACGTCGTTGCCGCCGATCGAGAAGGTCACGAGGCTCGTGTCCTCGGTGAGCGAGTCGAGCTGGGCGGGTTCGTCCTCGTTCTGCCGGTTGGGACTGTCCGCGTTGTGGTTCTCGTGGTTCGGCCGGTAGAAGTCGTCGATGACGGCGCCGCTGCACGCGGCGAACCCGAAGCCCTTGAAGGTCAGGCCCTGGTCGGCGTTCACCCGCTGCGAGTACGCCGCGGTCGAGCGGTGGCACATGTTCTGCCGGACCTCACCGGGCCAGAGGCCGTGCTGGTCCCACCACTTCTTCCACTGGTTGTCCTCGTCCGTGCCCGGCTCGTAGGCGCTGCCGCCCTCCCCGGACGAGTAGCTGTCGCCGAGCCCGACGTAGCGGCCGGCGGTGGCGCGCTCCTCAGGGGTGAGCGCGGGGTCGGCGAACCACGGGAGGTCCTCACCGGCCGCCGCGGCGGACCCGGTCCCGCCCCCGGAGCAGTCCGACCCCGAGTCGCCGGTGACGAGGCACCAGGCGCGCGCGACCTCCGGCTCGAGGCGCGGCCCCAGGAAGACCCCGACGGCGGCGACGAGCGCCGCGACCGCCAGGGCGATCCCGATGTACTCGAGGCCGGACGACCCCCGCTCCCGCCCCGTCCGGACTCCCATGGGCCGACAGCACACCGCACCGGCGACCGGGTGGCATGGGCCCTCGGGCCCGATCCCGGGCCCAACGGGACGGGCGGTCAGCGGGTGGCGAGGAAGAGGCCCCAGCCGAGGGCGAGGACGACGAGGCGGACGACCGCGCCCGTCCGCGGGGCCCGCCGGCGCAGGACGAGGCCGGCGACGAGCGCCACGACGACGGCGGGCGACAGGGTGAGGAAGAGCCGTTCGCCCGTGCTGCTGCCGGCCTCCGGGTCGAGGAAGCCGGTGCCCCAGTACGTGACGAGCCCGCCGAGGCACGCCACGAGGGTCAGCCACGTGAGCACCGTCGCGGACACCCGCAGCGGCCGGCCGTCGTCGGTGTCGGTCACCTCGTCCCTCCCCTCGTCGGACCCCACGCTAGCGCGGTGGGAGGCCCGGTCTCGCGTCCCACACGTCACATCAGTCCCGTCCGTCACGGGATCGACCGCCCCGCGTCGCTCCGCGGCGTTGCCTCCCGGGGCCGGGGACGCCGCGGACCTACCCTTCCCGGCATGAGCGGCTGGGCGGCGGGATGGCTCCGGGGGAGGGACCTCGCCGTCGACCTCGGCACCGCCAACACGGTCGTGTACGAGCGGGGCCGCGGTGTCGTCCTCGACGAGCCCTCCGTCGTCGCCGTGCGGGCCGGCACGAGCGACCTCCTCGCGGCGGGCACCCGCGCCAAGGACATGCTCGGTCGCACCCCGGACACCGTGACGGCCGTCCGGCCGCTGCGCGACGGGGTCATCTCCGACGCCGACGTCACCGAGCGCATGGTCCGCTGGTTCGTCGACCGGGTCGCCCCCTCGCGCCTCGTCCGTCCCCGGGTCGTCGTGTGCGTCCCGAGCGACATCACGAGCGTCGAGCGCCGGGCGCTCGAGGACGCCACGCTGCGCTCCGGGGCCCGCCGGGTCTACGTCATCGAGGAGACGATGGCGGCGGCCATCGGGGCCGGGCTGCCGGTCGAGGAGACCCGGGCGTCGATGGTCGTCGACATCGGCGGCGGTACGACCGACGTCGGCGTCATCAGCCTCGGCGGCATCGTCACCTCCCGGACCGTGCGCATCGGGGGCGACGAGATCGACGACGCCCTCGTGAGCCACGTCAAGGCCGAGTACTCCCTCCTCCTCGGCGAGTCCAGCGCGGAACGGCTCAAGATCGCCGCGGGCTCGGCCTTCCCCCTGCGGGAGGAGCTCGCCGAGCGGGTCCGGGGCCGCGACCTCGTCACCGGGCTGCCGCGGACGGTGACGATCGGCTCCGCCGAGGTGCGCCGGGCCATCGAGACCCCGGTCGCCTCGATCGTCGACCTCGTCCGGTCCGTCCTCGACGTGTGTCCTCCTGAGCTGGCCGGCGACGTCGTCGACCGCGGTGTCGTCCTCACGGGGGGTGGGGCCCTGCTGCGCGGCCTCGACGAGCGGCTGCACCACGAGCTCGGCGTGCCGGTCCGGGTCGCCGAGGACCCCCTGCGGGCGGTGGCCCGGGGCGCCGGTCGCTGCGTCGAGGAGTTCGGGACGCTCGAGCGCGTGCTCGTCACGAGGTCATGAGGCGGCGCGCGGTCCTCGCCGCGGTGGTGCTCACCGTCCTCGCCGTGCTGCTCGACGTCTCCGGCGCCGTCGACCTCGCCCCGGTCCGGCACGTCGCGGCCGCCGCCCTCGGTCCCCTCGAGCGCGCGGTGGGGCCGGGCGCCGACCCCGCTGCCGAGCGGGCGGCCCGGTCGGCGGCCGACGCCGTCCTCGCCCCCGCCGTGGGTGACCCGGAGGTCGCCGCCCTCCTGGGATCACCGGGGATCGATGGCGCCCGTGTCGTCCTCGCCCGCGTCGTCGGCGTCGGTCCGCCCGGGCCCTCCGGTCCGGGCCGGGTCACCCTCGGCGTCGGGTATCGGGACGGCGTTGAGGCGGGCGGCACCGTCCTCGCCGCGGACGGTCTCGTCGGCCGGGTCGTCGACGTCGCGCGGTGGACGAGCGACGTCGAGCTGCTCGGGGCGCCCGAGGTCACCGTGGCGGTCCGGGTCGGGGAGCGCGGCGTCCTCGGGCACGCGGGTGCGGCGGCCGCGCCGGGGGCCTCCACGCCCGGTCCCGGCGAGCTCTCGCTCGCGCTCGTCGAGCAGGGCACGACGCACGCGGGGGACGCCGTCGTCACGCTCGGGTCGCCCGGGGGACGTCCCTTCGTCCCCGGCGTCCTCGTCGGCACCGTGACCGCGGTCGACGACGTCGCCGGCCGGCTGGCGCCGACCGCGACGGTGCGCCCGGCCGTCGACCCGAGCACGCTCGACGTCGTCGCCGTCGTCGTCGGGGGCGCACGCACCACGCCCCGACCGGTCGTCACCGGGGGGCCCGGCTGATGCCCGGGGCGATGCTGGTGCGCGGCCTGGCGCTCGTGCTCGCGGCGCTCGCCGCCGCGACCCTCGGCGCCCGCGGGGTGGCCGTCGGCCCCGACCTCGTCGTCGTCCTCGTCGTCGCCTGGGGCCTGTTCCGGGGCCCGTGGGCGGGAGCGGCCGCCGGGCTCGCCGGCGGCTGGGTCGTCGACCTCGTCCCGCCGGGCGCCGAGCCGCTCGGTGCCCACGCGCTCGCCTACGCCGTCGCGGGACTGCTCGCCGGGCGCCTGCGTCATGCGGGGCCGACCCCGGCGCCCCGGGTGGCCGGGGTGACCCTGCTCGGCGCCGCGGTCGTCGAGGCGGTCGAGGTGCTGCGGGCCCTGACCCTCGGGGCCCCGGTCGACCTCGCCCCGCTCGCGGTGCGGGTGCTCCTCACGGCGACGGTCGCGGCCGTCCTCGTCCCCGTCGTGGTCGGGGCGGAACGGGCCGCGGTGCGGCGGCGGTACGGATGAGGTCCGCGTCGTGAGCGGGGCGCACCGGGTCCACGGGCGGCTGCTCGCCGTGCTCGTCCTCGTCCTGCTCGCCTTCGGCGGGCTCGTCGGACGGCTCGGCCAGGTCCAGCTCGCCGGGGCGGAGGGGTTCACCGACGGCGGCGCCGACGCGACGGCGCTCGACACCCGCACCCTCGTCGTCCCGGCCCTGCGGGGTCGGATCCTCGACCGCGGTGGCCGGGTCCTCGCGGAGAACCGGACGAGCACGGTCGTGACCCTGGAGCGGCGGGTCGTCGCCGACGACCGCGCCCGCGCCGAGGCCCAGGTCCGGGACGTCGCGCGCGTGCTCGGGGTCGACGCCGGGCCGCTGCTCGGGCGGACCTGGCTCTGTGGCGAGGAGGGTGCCCCGCCGGCCCCGACGTGCTGGTCGGGCTCCCCGCAGGTGCCGGTCCCGCTCGTGGAGGGGGTCGACGCCGCACGGGCCCTGTCCCTCGTGGAGCAGCCGGGACGGTTCCCCGGCGTCGCGGTCACCTCGCGCCCGGTGCGGCACTACCCGCGTCCCGACGGCGTGTCGGCCGCCCAGCTCGTCGGCTACCTCGGACCCGTGACCGCCGAGGAGGTCGAGGCCTCGGACACGCTCGTCGGCGACGACCTCGTGGGGCGGGCGGGGCTGGAGCAGCAGTACGACGCGGCACTGCGCGGGGTACCCGGACGGACGGTCGTCGCCGTCGACGCCCGGGGGCTCGTCACGCACGTCGTCTCGCGGACGCCCCCCGTGCCGGGCCGGGACCTCGTCACCTCGCTCGACGTCCGCGTCCAGGCGTCGGCGGAGCGGGCGCTGCGCCGCGAGATGCGCCGCGCGCGGGCCCGCGGCTGGGCCGCCGACTCCGGGGCCGTCGTCGTCCTGGACCCCCGCGACGGCGCCGTCGCCGCGCTGGCGAGCGCCCCCACGTACGACCCGAACGTGTGGACCGGCGGGATCTCGCAGGCGGACTACGCACGGCTCACGGACCCGGACCGGGGGACGCCCCTGCTCTCGCGGGCCACGGACGTCGGGTTCGCCCCCGCGAGCACGATGAAGGTCGCCTCGGTCGCCGCCGCGGTGGCCGACGGGCGGTCCCTCACCGCCGACTACGACTGCCCGTCCCGGTACCGCATCGGCGACCGCTGGTTCCGCAACTACGAGACCCGCGAGCACGGGGCGATCAGCCTCGCGACGGCGCTGGAGATCTCGTGCGACACGGTCTTCTACGACCTCGCGTACGCGTCGTGGCTGCGGCAGGGCGGGCTCGGTGCCGCCGCGGACGTGCGCGACCCGTTCGCGGCGACGGCCCGGCGCCTCGGGCTCGGCCGCCCGACCGGCGTCGACCTGCCGCACGAGGACGCCGGCCGGGTGCCGGACCGCTCCTGGCGCCGCGCGACGTGGGAGGACCAGCGCGAGCAGCTGTGCCGCCGCGCGGACACCGGCTACCCCGAGGTCCGGGACCGGGAGCGCCGCCGGTTCCTGCGGGCGGTCGCCGAGGAGAACTGCGCCTCGGGCTGGCAGCTGCGGGCCGGTGACGCCGCGAACTTCTCCGTCGGGCAGGGTGACGTCCTCGCGACCCCACTGCAGATGGCGGTCGTGTACGGGGCCGTCGCCAACGGCGGCTCGGTCCTGACGCCGCGGGTCGGGACGGCCCTCGTGGACCCCGCGGGCGGGGCGGAGCAGGCAGTCGAGGGCGGCCGGACGCGGCGCGCACCGATGAGCCGCTCGACGGTCCGGTACGTGCAGGACGCGCTGGCGCGGGTGCCGGTGACCGGGACGGCCGCCGGGGTCTTCGCGGACATGCCGCGGGACTGGCCGGTCGCCGGGAAGACGGGCACGGCCGAGGTCGTCGGCAAGCGGGACACCTCGTGGTTCGTGTCCTACGCGCCTGCCGGCGCGCCGCGGTGGGTCGTCGCGGCCGTCGTCGGTCAGGGAGGGACCGGGTCCTCGACGGCGGCCCCGGTCGCCGAGTCCGTGCACCGCACCCTGCGCGCGCTGGGCTGACACCGCCGGGGCCGGCGGGCACCGATAGGCTTTCCGCCATGGCTGACTTCGACGTCGTGGTGCTCGGTGCTGGTCCTGGTGGTTACGTCGCGGCGATCCGCGCGGCGCAGCTGGGGAAGAAGGTCGCGGTCGTCGAGAAGAAGTACTGGGGCGGGGTCTGCCTCAACGTCGGCTGCATCCCGAGCAAGGCGCTCATCAAGAACGCCGAGCTCGCCCACACGCTCGCTCACGACAAGGAGCTCTTCGGCATCGAGGGCGAGGTGTCGATGAAGTACGGCGCCACCCACGCCCGCTCCCGGAAGGTCTCGGCGGGCATCGTCAAGGGCGTCCACTTCCTCATGAAGAAGAACAAGATCGAGGAGATCGACGGCTGGGGGACCCTCACCGGCTCGACCTCGATGGACGTCGAGCTGAACGACGGCGAGTCCCGCAGCCTCACCTTCGACCACCTGATCGTCGCCACCGGCGCCGTCACCCGGATGCTGCCCGGCGTGGAGGTGTCGCAGAACGTCGTGACGTACGAGGAGCAGATCCTCGACGAGAACCTGCCGGGCTCGATCGTCATCGCCGGCTCCGGCGCCATCGGCGTCGAGTTCGCCTACGTCATGACGAACTTCGGCGTCGACGTGACGATCGTCGAGTTCCTCGACCGGATGGTCCCGACCGAGGACGAGGAGGTCTCCAAGGAGCTCCTCAAGCAGTACAAGAAGCTCGGCGTGAAGGTCATGCTCGGCACGAAGGTCGAGTCCGTCGAGGACACCGGGTCCGGGGTCAAGGTGACCGTGTCCAAGGACGGCGAGCAGGACGTCCTCGAGGCCGACAAGCTCATGTCCGCCATCGGGTTCGCCCCGCGCGTCGAGGGCTTCGGGCTCGAGGCGGCCGGGGTGCAGCTCACCGAGCGCGGCGCCGTCGCCATCGACGAGTACTGCCGCACGAACGTCGAGAACGTCTACGCCATCGGCGACTGCACGGCCAAGCTCATGCTCGCCCACGTCGCCGAGGCCCAGGGCGTCGTCGCCGCCGAGCACCTCGCCGGCGCCGACACGATGCCCGTCGAGTACGACTTCGTCCCGCGCGCGACGTACTGCCACCCGCAGATCGGCTCGTTCGGCTACTCCGAGGCCCAGGCCAAGGAGAAGGGCTACGACGTCAAGACGGCGAAGTTCCCGTTCAGCGCCAACGGCAAGGCGATGGGCCTCGGCGACGGGGTCGGGTTCGTCAAGGTCGTCGCCGACGCCGAGCACAACGAGATCCTCGGCGCGCACATGATCGGCCCCGACGTCACCGAGCTGCTCCCCGTCCTCACCCTCGCCCAGAAGTGGGACCTCACCGCGGACGAGGTCGCCCGCAACGTCTTCGCCCACCCGACCCTGTCGGAGTCGGTCAAGGAGGCCATCGAGGGCATCGCGGGGCACATGATCAACCTCTGACCGGGCCGTCGGCGGCGTCGTCCCTGTCCTGACCTGCAGCGACGGGGATAGGGTCGAGCATGGCCCTCACGCTCTACGCCGGCATCCCCGTCTCCGACCTCGCGCGAGCGCTCGACTGGTACGGACGGCTGCTCGGCGACGACGACCCGTACGTCATCGAGGACGACGAGGCCGTGTGGGACCTGGCACCCGGCCGCAGCGTCTACGTCGTGCGTGCGCCCGACGAGGCGGGCCGGGCCCTCGTCTCGATGTACATGGACCGCCCGCAGGAGCTCGCCGACTGGCTGACCCGGGTGGCGTCCGAGGGCCTGGAGCCGGTCGACGACGAGACCTACCCGAGCGGGGTGCGCCGGGTCGCGTTCCACGACCCCGACGGCAACGAGATCGTCCTCGGCGGGATGCCCGGCCCCGGTTGAGGACGACGGTCCACAATGGCGGCATGACCCCCGATGAGTTCCGCGCCGCCGGCCACGCCCTCGTCGACTGGATCGCCGACCACCGTGAGCGGGTGCCCGACCTGCCCGTCGCCGCGCAGGTGCGGCCGGGCGAGGTGCGGGACGCCCTGCCGCCCTCCGCGCCGGAGGTGCCGGAGCCGTTCGCGGCGGTGCTCGCCGACCTCGACCGGGTCGTCGTCCCCGGCGTCGTGCAGACCCAGCACCCCGGCTTCCACGGCTGGTTCCCGAGCAACGCCTCCCTCGCGTCGGTGCTCGGCGACATCGCCTCCGGCGGGGTGGGCGCGCTGGGCATCACGTGGCAGTCCGCGCCGGCGCTCACCGAGGTCGAGCAGGTCGTCACCGACTGGCTGCGTGACCTCTGCGGGCTGTCCGGCGAGTGGCGGGGCGCCATCCAGGACACCGCCTCGACGGGGTGCCTCGTCGCCCTGCTCGCGGCTCGTGAGCGGGCCAGCGACGGGTCGGAGCACCGGGGCGGGCTCCAGGGGCACGACCGCCCGCTCGTCGTCTACAGCTCGCCCCAGGCGCACTCGTCGGTCGTGAAGTCGGCCCTGCTCGCGGGGTTCGGCGCCGACAACGTCCGCGAGGTCGCGGTCGACCCGGTGACCTACGCGATGGACCCTGCGGCGCTCGCGGCGGCGATGGAGCAGGACGTCGCGGCGGGGCGGACCCCGGCGGTCGTCGTCGCGTCGGTCGGGACGACGGGCACGACGGCGATGGACCCCGTCGACGCCGTCGTCGACGTCGCCGCCCGGCACGGCGCCTGGGTGCACGTCGACGCGGCGATGGCCGGGGCGGCGATGCTGCTGCCGGAGATGCGACACCTCTTCGAGGGGGTCGACCGCGCGGACTCGCTCGCGTGGAACCCGCACAAGTGGATGGGCACGATCCTCGACTGCTCGCTGCTCTACGTCCGCGACGTCGACCACCTCGTGTCGGTCATGTCGACGACGCCGAGCTACCTGCGCGCCGCGACCGACGGCGAGGTCGTCCAGTACAAGGACTGGGGGATCCCGCTCGGCCGTCGGTTCCGGGCCCTCAAGCTGTGGTTCCACCTGCGGCTCGACGGGGTCGAGGCGATCCGGTCGCGGCTGCGTCGGGACCTCGACAACGCCCGGTGGCTCGCCGCGCAGGTGGAGGCCGAGCCGGACTGGCGGGTCGTCGCGCCGGTCGCCCTGCAGACGGTGTGCGTCGTCCACGAGCCCGACGGGGTCACCGGGGAGGACCTCGACGCCCACACCCTGGCCTGGGTGGACGCCGTCAACGCGAGCGGTCGGGCGTTCCTCGGCGCGAGCCGGCTCGACGGGCGCTGGATGGTCCGGGTGTCCATCGGGGCCGAGGCGACGGAGCGGGCCGACGTCGAGTCGCTGTGGGACCTGCTGCGGGAGAAGGTCGCGCGATGAGGGGGAACCGAGGGCTTGCGGTGGCTCTCTCGCTCCTCGTGCTCCTCGCGGCGGGCGCGGTGCTCGCGCTGTGGCTCTGGTGGCTCACCCGGGTGGACGGTCTGACCCGGGTCCTGTGGCTCGTCCTCGGTGGCGTCGTCCTCTGGGGGGTGCTGCCCCGGTCGGAGCGGGCGCCGAAGCACGCCCGGCTCCTCGCGGTCGACGAGGCCGCCGACCTGCACCGGCTGGTGGGCTCTGTCGCGACGGCGGTGGGGGCCCGCACCCCGCGACGGATCGTCGTCGACATCGGCTACCGGATCCAGGTCCTCCCGACCGGCTACGTCGGTGGGAGCACGCTCGTCGTCGGCCTTCCGCAGTGGAGCGTGCTCACCCCGGACGAGCGGGTCGCCGCCCTCGCGCACGAGCTCGCCTGCGCCGAGACCCGTCGCCGTCCTCCCGGGCTCCTGGGTCGGCTCGCGAACGACGTGCTCGTCGGCCTCGTCTCCGTCCTCGCACCGGTTCCCAACCCGCTGAGCACCGCGTCGACGGACCGCCTCGACCTCCTCGTCGGGAAGCACGGCGGGGGCGACACGATGATGGAGGGACGGATCGGTCGCGGTCTCGCCCGGGGTGCCGGCAACGCCGGCCTGGCGCTGGTGGGGGCCCCGGTCCGCGGCGTCCTCGGCCTGCACACCCGGCTGTGGCGGCCCGTGCTGCAGCAGTCGGCTCTCGACGCCGACCGCGCCGCCGCGGACGTCGCCGGGGCCAAGCCCCTGCGGTCGGTGCTGCTCAGCACGGTCGGCGTGCCCTTCGGGGTGTCCGCGGCCGAGAACGCCGCCCGCACCGGGCACGACCCCCTCGTCGCGCTCGAGGCGGCGGAGCGGCCGGACCGCTCCGAGCTCGACCGCCGGGTCACCGTGGCGGGGGACGCCGCGGTCGACGCCCTCCACCCCCCGACCGCGCGGCGGCTCGAGGCCCTCGCCGGCCACGCGGGCGTCGCCTCGGGACGTGTCGACCGCGCCGCGGACCTGGGGGCCGACGCCGACGTGCGACGGGTCCACGACGACCTGCGGGACTGGCTCGCCGACAAGCTGCGCGGCGGTCGCTGAAGCAGGGGCGTCAGCCCGAGAACGTGGCGCCAGACTCGATGACCGAACGGAGACGGTTGAGGAACGTTTGGATCTCCGACTCCATGTCGTGGCGCACCTCATCCTCCTTGCCTATGAGCAAGTTCAGGGACACTCGGAGCTGCAGTGTGGTGGGACCATCGGGCGGGCCCGAGAGTGCGAGTTCCTGCCGGATGTCCATGGGTCCTGTCCGGAGTACCGACTCGATAAAATCGAGACGGTCAAATCCTGTCGTCTCATCGATGTGTGCATGCAGGCGGTTTGCATCCCGGGTCACCGTGCACGTCTGACTTCCCACCCCCTCCGTTGGGGTCCCAGGGACGACGAACGCGCGAACGACGTCATCACGAATCAGATGAGCGGCCGCGGGGTTAGTCACCACAGACCAGACGCGCTCACGATCCGCGGCCACCACGACGCACGCCGTGAACGCGCTGTCGACAGTGACCCCTTCGCGTCGATCCCATCGACGCCCCATCCACTTCAGCAGTGCCACAGATTCATTCTGCGGACGCGAGGTGCTGGTCGTGAGCGATTTCAAAGACCGCTTCGCCGTCGCCGTGCGAGGCCAGTCTGCGATAACCCCGTTCCGTCAGTCCGCGAGCGGACCGGGCAGCGGGTCGGTGTGCACGACCGTCAGACCGGTCACCGCACGGGTCAGCACGACGTAGAGCCGGCGCAGCCCGGTGCGCTCGTCGGGCTCGGCCGCGGCGATGGCGGCGGGCTCGACGACGACGACGCGGTCGAACTCCAGGCCCTTCGCGACGCTCGCGGGGACGAGCTCGACCTGGCGGTCCTCGTCGTCGCCGTGCCCCTCGTCGAGCCGGCCGTGCGGGACCTCGGCCCGGGTCAGCGCCGCGGACATCGCCGTGACGAAGGCGTCCGGGACGATGACGCCGACCGACCCCTCCTGCGCGCTCGCCTCCCGGACGGCGTCGACGACGGCGGCGGACCGCCGGTCGGGCTCGACCCGCAGGACGTCGAGGCGGCCCGGGTCGTCGCGGACCGACCGGGGGGCCCCGAGCCCGGGCGCCATCGAGGGCAGCAGCCGCGCCGCGAAGTCGATGACGAGCCCGGGGACGCGGAAGCCCCGGTCGAGGACGACGAGCTCGTGGTCCTCGCGGGCGAGGTGGCCCATCGCGGTGTCCCACGAGTCCGTCGCCCACGACGTCGTGCCCTGTGCGATGTCGCCGAGCACCGTGAGGCTGCCGGTCGACGCACGGCGCCCCACCGCCCGCAGCTGCATCGGGGAGAGGTCCTGGGCCTCGTCGAGGACGACGTGCCCGAGCGAAGGGGTCCGCTCGAGGAGGTCGGCGGCCTCGTCGAGGAGCGCGAGGTCGGCGCGGGTCCACCGGGCCGCGCCCTTCGTCCGCGGCGGGCTCGACCAGCGCAGGACGGCCTGCTCGTCGTCGGTGAGGATCCCGGCGGCGGCTTCGGCGAGCGCGTCGGCGTCGGACAGCAGCCCGAAGAGCACCGCGGCGGGGTCGAGGGCGGGCCACAGGCCCTTGGCATAGGCCTTGACCGGAGCCGAGCGGGCGATGGAGTCCTGCACCCGGTCGCCGGGGAAGTCGCCGGAGCGCTCGATCCGGAGCATGACGAGGTGGGCGATGCGCTGGGGCAGCAGCTCGCGGGCAGCCTCGTAGCGGACCCCACGGGCGACGAGGGCGTCGACCTCGTCCTGCACGTCGTAGCCGGGGACCCGCCACTTCCGCGAGCCGCGGGGCACGACGAGGGCGTCCTCCGCCCGTCCGACCCGCGACCACACGGCCCGGCGCAGCACCTCCGCCATCCGGGCGTCGCCCTTGAGCATCGCGGCGTCGGGGGAGTCCTCCGCGCGGACCCGGCCGTGGTCGAGGAGGGTGTCGACGGTCGCGTGCGAGACACGCACCTCGCCGAGCGAGGGCAGGACGGCACCGATGTGGTCGAGGAAGGCCCGGTTCGGTCCGACGACGAGGACACCGGACCGGTCGAGCCGGCTGCGGAAGGAGAAGAGGAGCCAGGCGGCCCGGTGGAGGCCGACGGCCGTCTTGCCGGTGCCCGGCGCACCCTGGACGCAGATCGTCGTCGCGAGGTCGGAGCGGACGATCTCGTCCTGCTCCGGCTGGATCGTCGAGACGATGTCGCGCATCGGCCCCGAGCGCGGGCGCTCGATCTCGGCGGCGAGGATGGCGCTGCGGTCGGTGACGTCGCCGCGGTCGAGCCGCTCGTCCTCGTACGCCGTGAGCCGGCCTCGGTCGACCCCGAACCGCCGGCGCAGGCGCACGCCCATCGGCTCGGTGGGGGAGGCGCGGTAGAAGGCGGTGCTCATCGGGGCGCGCCAGTCGACGACGACGGGGTCGCCGTGCTCGTCGCCGACGTGCCGCCGGCCGATGTGCAGGACCTCGCGGCCGGCGTCCTCGGTGTGGTCGATGCGTCCGAAGAAGAGGGTCGTGCGGGGGTCGTCCCGCAGGGACGCGACCCGGCGGGCGAGGGCGCCCTCGAGGTAGGCGGCGTTGAAGGCGTCGGCGGCGGTGCCGGCGTCGAGGCTCTCGGCCGACTCGCGCATCCGGCGCAGCTGGTCGCGGGCGTGCTCGAGGTGGGCCTGCTCGGCCGCGAGGGTGGGGTCGGCCGTGTCGGGCGTGGGGGCGGGCACGGCGGGACCATCCTCCGTCGGTCGTGGGGTTCGGGGGTGGCCGGGGACTCGTGGGGAGCTCATACCGGCGAATCGAGGATGCTAGCACCGGGAGACCTGTCCGAGCCACGCCGATCCGGTCGCCAGGTCCGCACGC
The DNA here is from genome assembly GCF_018139485.1 of Phycicoccus avicenniae. Taxonomy (GTDB): domain Bacteria; phylum Actinomycetota; class Actinomycetes; order Actinomycetales; family Dermatophilaceae; genus Phycicoccus; species Phycicoccus avicenniae. The sequence continues at coordinate 32,609 of NZ_JAGSNF010000021.1, read as the reverse complement.
GAGGGGTGGCTCTGGGTCGCCCAGGGAACCCGTTCCCACCACTCCTCAGTGCTGTCGTATGCGCAGCACTGACGTCACTGCTGGCGAGCGTTCAGCACTGACGTCCCTGCTGGTGTGGGCGCAGCACTGACGTCCCTGCTGGTGGGGGCGCAGCACTGACGTCACTGCTGCGTGGGGTGCAGCACTGAAGAGGTGCGGGACAGCGGAGGGGACCGGGAGCGGCCACGGCCGGACCTGCCCGTGCGGGTTCCGGGGTGGCATGTCCCCACGGAGAGCGGGTAGACCGGAGGGACGCCCGCACGAGCGAAGGAGGACCGATGACCGTGACCCCCGACCCCGACGACGCCCCCGTGGTCCCCGACGAGGACGTCCTGCTCGAGCAGGATCCGGCCGGGGTGCCCGTCGAGGCGAACGAGGCCAACGTCGCCGACCAGCGTCGGCCCGTCCCGCCCGAGGACGACGAGCAGGACGCGCAGGCGTGACCCGGTCCGAGGACGTCCGCGCCCTCCTCGACGAGCACGGACGGACGTTCGCCGCCGAGGCGGGGATCACCCTGCGGGACAAGCCGTCCCCGCTGTTCCGGCTGCTCGTGCTCAGTCTGCTGGCCTCGACCCGGATCTCCGCCGACATCGCCGTCGCGACGTCTCGCGAGCTGTCGCGGGCCGGCTGGCGCACCCCGCAGCGGATGCTCGACACGACGTGGCAGCAGCGGGTCGACGCTCTCGGTCGCGGTGGCTACCGGCGGTACGACGAGAGCACGGCCACCAGGCTCGAGGGGCTGTGTCGCCGTCTGCTCGAGGAGTACCACGGGGACCTGCGGGCGCTGCGCCCCGGCGACGACGGCGACCTCACCGCCCTGCGCGAGGGCGTCACCGGGTTCACCGGGATCGGCCCGACGGGCGCCGACATCTTCTGCCGCGAGGTCCAGGCGGTGTGGCCGCAGGTCGCGCCGTTCTTCGACGCCCGCTCGCTCGCCGGGGCCGAGGCGTCCGGGCTGCCGACCGATCCCGCCCGGCTGGCGCGGCTCGCGCCTGACGGGCGCGTCGCCGAGCTCGCCGCGGCGTTGACCCGCGTGGCGTGACCGCCTCCGGCGCCCGCGGCGCCTTCGCGCAGGACCTTCACATGTCGCGCACACGCCCGCCCTCGTGCAGGCCCTAGCGTCGCTCCCATGATCAGCGTCCGTGGGCTCACGAAGGACTTCGGCCCGGTCCGGGCCGTCGACGACCTGACCTTCGACGTCGGGGCCGGTTCCGTCACCGGCTTCCTCGGGCCGAACGGGGCCGGGAAGTCGACGACGATGCGCATGCTCCTCGGTCTCGACCGCCCGACGGCCGGGACGGCGACCGTCGGCGGCCGTGACTACCGGGAGCACCCTGCTCCGCTGCGGGAGGTCGGGGCGCTGCTCGACGCGGGTGCCGTCCATCCCGGGCGCACGGGCCGGACGCACCTGCGGATCGCGGCCCGGAGCAACGGCATCCCGATCGCCCGGGTCGAGGAGGTCGTCGAACGGGTGGGCCTGGGAGCGGCCTCCCGGCGGCGGATCGCCGGCTACTCCCTCGGCATGCGCCAGCGTCTCGGCATCGCGACCGCGCTGCTCGGCGACCCGCCGGTCCTCGTGTTCGACGAGCCGGTCAACGGCCTCGACCTCGAGGGCGTGCGCTGGATCCGCTCGCTCTTCCGCGAGTGCGCCGAGGAGGGGCGCACGGTCTTCGTCTCGAGCCACCTCATGAGCGAGGTGCAGCTCGTCGCCGACCGGGTCGTCATCATCGGCAGGGGCCGGCTCGTCGCCGACGCCGAGGTCGGGGAGATCGTCGGGTCCCGGGGCAGCCGGGTGCTCGTCCGCAGCCCCGACGTCGACCGGCTGGCGGCGGCCCTCGCCGGCGAGGCGGAGGTCCGGCGCCGCGGCCCGGGCGAGGTCGAGGTCGTCGGGCTCCCCGAGGCGCGGGTGGGCGACGCCGCGCACGCCGCGGGGGTCGCGGTCCACCACCTCGCGACCGTCGAGGAGTCGCTCGAGGCCGCCTACTGGTCGCTCACCGAGGACGCGGTGGAGTTCCGCGGCGGCCACGAGCGGGCGGGGGAGGCGTCATGACGACCGGCTCGACGCTCGCCCGGACGGTGCGGGCGGAGTGGCTCCGGCTGTGGAGCGTGCGGTCCACGTGGGTCCTCGTCACGCTCCTCGCCCTGTTCGTCGCCGGTCTCGGCGCGGTCGCCGGCTGGGACGCCGCCGGCGGCGGCGGGTTCGACGCCCCGTCCCGCACGGCGTGGGAGGACGCGCGGTTCACGATGCTCTTCCTCCTCTTCGGGCTCGTCGCCCTCGCGTGCGTCGCGACGGCCGCCGACTACGGCACCGGGGGCATCGTCCCGACGCTGCAGTGGACACCTCGGCGGGGCGTCCTCCTCGCCGCCCGCGCCGTCGTCGTCGTCGGTGCGGCCGTCCTCGTCGCGGCGGTGCTCCTCACGGTCGCGGCGGCGCTCGTCGCGGTGCAGGTGCCCGGCCTCGCGATGCCGCCGGGTGCCGGAGCGTCCACGCTCGGCGACGCCGCGCTCGTCGTCGGATCCGGGGCGCTGCTCGGCGTCGGCCTCGGTTTCCTCACCCGCAGCACCGCCGGGTCGCTCGTCACCGCCGTGGGCCTGCTCGTCGTCCTGCCCCTCGTCCTCGGCAACCTGCCCTACGCCTCGCTGAAGGCGGTGGCGGAACACCTTCCCGGGGCGGGAGCGATCTTCGTCGTGTTCGGGCAGGGGATGAGCGAGGACATGACCCTCGCCTCCGCCCGGGTCACCCTCCTCGCGTGGGGCGTGGGTGCGGTGACGCTCGGCGGGCTGCGGCTGCTGCGCTCCGACGCCGGCCGGTGACCCGCTCCGGCGCCGGCCGGTGACCGGGGCCGGGGCGGGGTTCCGGTCGATTACGCCGCGGGGCGTCGCCGCTGGTAACCTTGCTCACTGCCGTCACGACGGCCGCGGACCCAGAGAGCCCCGGTGAACCAGCCCGGGAGCGCCGCGCAGCAGATCACGAGAAGGAGAGTCGTCGCCCCATGCCGCTGAGCACCGACGTCAAGAAGCAGATCATCGACGAGTACGGCACGACCGAGGGCGACACCGGCTCGCCGGAGGTCCAGATCGCGTTGCTCACGCAGCGCATCCGTGACCTCACGGAGCACAGCCGCCAGCACGCGCACGACCACCACTCCCGTCGTGGCCTGCTGCTCCTCGTCGGCCGCCGCCGCCGGCTCCTCCGCTACCTGGAGAGCATCGACGTCGAGCGCTACCGCTCGCTCATCAAGCGGCTCGGCCTGCGTCGTTGAGACTTCCGAGAGGGCGGTCCTCACACCCCGTGTGAGGACCGCCCTTCTCGCGTGAGCGGGCCCCGCGCCCGCCCCGAAGAACCCACAACTGAACATCGCATCACGACCCGGTGGCCCCACGCCCCGGGTGAACGACACGCCCGTGCACAACGACGATGCACGCGGTGGCACTGACACGAGAGAAGGAGGGCCCATGGAGGGTCCCGAGATCACCGCGACCGAGGCCGTCATCGACAACGGCAGCTTCGGCACCCGTACCGTCCGGTTCGAGACCGGACGCCTGGCCAAGCAGGCCGGAGGCGCCGTGAGCGCCTACCTGGACGAGGACACGATGCTCCTGTCCACCACCACCGCGGGCAAGCACCCGCGCGAGGGGTTCGACTTCTTCCCCCTCACCGTCGACGTCGAGGAGCGGATGTACGCCGCGGGCAAGATCCCCGGCTCGTTCTTCCGCCGTGAGGGCCGCCCCTCGACCGACGCCATCCTCACCTGCCGGCTCATCGACCGGCCGCTGCGCCCGACCTTCAAGAAGGGCCTGCGCAACGAGGTCCAGGTCGTCATCTCCGTCCTGTCCCTCAACCCCGACCACCAGTACGACGTCGTCGCGATCAACGCCGCCAGCGCCTCGACCCAGATCTCCGGTCTGCCGTTCTCCGGCCCGATCGGCGCCGTCCGGGTCAGCCTCATCGACGGCCAGTGGGTCGCGTTCCCGAACTTCTCGGACATCGAGCGCTCGACGTTCGACATGGTCGTCGCGGGCCGCGTCGCCGGTGACGACGTCGCGATCATGATGGTCGAGGCCGAGTCGACCGAGTCCACCTGGGACCTCGTGAAGACCGCCGGCAAGACCGCCCCCACCGAGGAGGTCGTCGCCGAGGGCCTCGAGGCCTCGAAGGCGTTCATCCGCGTCCTGTGCGAGGCGCAGGCGGAGCTCGCCGAGAAGGCCGCGAAGCCGGTCGAGGAGTTCCCGATCTTCCTCGACTACGAGGACGACGCCTACGCCGCGGTCGAGGAGGCCACGACGGCCGACCTCACGAGCGCCCTCCAGATCGGCGGCAAGGCCGAGCGCGAGGACCGCATCGACGAGATCAAGGAGTCGATGAAGGCATCCCTCGCCGACCGCTTCGAGGGCCGGGAGAAGGAGCTGTCCGCCGCGTACCGCTCCGTGCAGAAGGCCCTGGTCCGCCAGCGCATCCTGCGCGACAAGGTCCGCATCGACGGCCGTGGCCTCAAGGACATCCGCGCCCTCTCGGCCGAGGTCGAGGTCCTGCCGCGCACGCACGGCTCGGCGATCTTCGAGCGGGGCGAGACCCAGATCATGGGGGTCACGACGCTCAACATGCTCCGGATGGAGCAGCAGCTCGACACGCTGTCGCCGGTGACGCGCAAGCGCTACATGCACAACTACAACTTCCCGCCCTACTCGACCGGTGAGACCGGCCGCGTGGGCTCCCCGAAGCGCCGCGAGATCGGCCACGGGGCGCTCGCCGAGCGGGCCCTCATGCCGGTCCTGCCGACGCGCGAGGAGTTCCCGTACGCGATCCGCCAGGTCTCCGAGGCGCTCGGGTCCAACGGCTCGACGTCGATGGGCTCGGTCTGCGCCTCGACCCTGTCGATGCTCAACGCCGGTGTGCCGCTGCGCGCGCCGGTCGCCGGCATCGCGATGGGCCTGGTCTCGGCCGAGGTCGACGGCAAGACCGAGTACGCGGCCCTCACCGACATCCTCGGTGCGGAGGACGCGTTCGGCGACATGGACTTCAAGGTCGCCGGAACCCGGGAGTTCGTCACGGCCATCCAGCTCGACACCAAGCTCGACGGCATCCCCGCCGACGTGCTGGCCGGCGCGCTGACCCAGGCCCGCGAGGCCCGGTTCCACATCCTCGACGTCATGAACGAGGCGATCGACGCCCCGGACGAGATGTCGCCGTACGCCCCGCGGGTCATCTCCGTGCGGGTCCCGGTCGACAAGATCGGTGAGGTCATCGGCCCGAAGGGCAAGATGATCAACCAGATCCAGGAGGACACCGGCGCCGACATCTCCATCGAGGACGACGGCACGGTCTACATCGGCGCGACCGACGGCCCGTCCGCCGAGGCGGCCCGCGCGGCGGTCAACGCCATCGCGAACCCGCAGATGCCGGAGGTCGGCGAGCGCTTCCTCGGGACCGTCGTGAAGACGACGACCTTCGGGGCGTTCATCTCCCTCCTGCCGGGCAAGGACGGCCTGCTGCACATCTCCGAGGTGCGCAAGCTCGTCGGTGGCAAGCGGATCGACGCGGTCGAGGACGTGCTGTCCATCGGTCAGAAGATCCAGGTCGAGCTCAAGGAGATCGACCCGCGCGGCAAGCTGAGCCTCGCCGCGGTCCTCGCCGAGGGCGAGGGCGGCTCGGACGCTCCGGCAGCGCAGGCCCCGACGCAGGACGCGCCGGCCGTCGACGCCGGGTCCGACGACGCCGGTGACGAGGACGACGAGGGTGACGAGGGCGGCGAGCGCTCCGAGCGCGGCGACCGTCCCCGTCGCAACCGTCGCCGCCGTGGCGGCCGCGGTCGGGGCGAGCGCTCCGACGAGGGCGCCGGCAGCGACGCCTGACGAAGATCACGCCCACGACGAGGGCCCCGCACCGTTCGGTGCGGGGCCCTCGTCAGTGCGTGGCTCAGGCGGCGGCGCGCGGCCGCAGCTGGTGCGGTGCGCTCCAGCGCATCTCCATCCGCGTGCGTCCCGAGGTGTCGACGACCGGGACCCAGCGCATGGCCAGACCGGTTCGCGTCGTCGTCGTGGCGACCTTCTTCATGGGAGCCCCCTTCCGGCTCGTTCACCTTCTGTTCACCTCCAGGTTAGCAGGTGGGCGAACGGAAGGTGAACGAACGGTGAACCGACGCGTCACGGACGCCGTCGGAGACCACCGTCGCGCGTGGCTAGAGTGACGGAATGAGCTCGACGAGGGTGGCCGTCATCGGTGCTGCGGGACGTATGGGCGGGGCCGTGTGCGGCGCGGTCGAGGCCGCCGACGGCCTCGAGCTCGTCGGCCGGTTCGACGCCGGGGACGACCTCGGCGACCTCGGCGGGGCCGACGTCGTCGTCGAGTTCTCCGTCCCCGACGCCTCGCCCGGGAACGTCGCCCACTGCGTCGAGCGTGGGGTCCACGTCGTCGTCGGGACGACGGGATGGGACGAGGCCCGGCTCGCCGACCTGCGCGACCGGCTCGCCGGTCATCCGGAGGTCGGGGTGCTCGTCGCCCCGAACTTCGCGGTCGGCGCGGTCCTCATGATGGAGCTCGCCCGCCGCGCCGCCCCCTTCTTCGAGTCGGCCGAGGTCGTCGAGCTGCACCACCCCGACAAGGTCGACGCGCCGTCGGGGACCGCCGCCCGGACCGCCGACCTCGTCGGCGCCGCCCGGGCGGAGGCGGGCTGCGACCCGGTCCCGGACGCGACGACCCACGACCCGGAGGGTGCCCGCGGCGCGGTCGTCCACGGCATCCCGGTCCACTCCGTGCGGCTGCGCGGGCTCGTGGCGCACCAGGAGGTCCTCCTCGGCAACCCGGGGGAGACGCTGACGATCCGGCACGACTCGCTCGACCGCGCGTCGTTCATGACCGGGGTCGTCGGGGCGGTGCGCCGGGTGGCCGACCACCCCGGCCTCACCGTGGGTCTCGAGCACTACCTCGGGCTCGGCGACGCGTGACGAGCCTCGTCGGCCTCGACCTCGCCGGACGGCGTGTCGTCGTCGTCGGGGCGGGGGCCGTCGGCGTGCGCCGCACCCGGAGGTTCCTCGAGGACGGCGCACGGGTGGTCCTCGTCGACCCCGACCCGTCCGACGACGCCCGCCGGATGGCCTCGCACGGCGACGTCGACCTCCTCGAACGGCAGGTCGCCGAGACGGACCTCGACGACGCCTGGCTCGTCGTCGCGGCGACCGCGGACGACACCGTGAACGCCCGGGTCTCGGCGTGGTGCGAGGACCGGCGGACGTGGTGCGTCAACGCCTCCGACGCCCGGACCGGCTCGGCCCGGGTCGCGGCGACGGGACGGCACGGCGACCTCGCGATCGGGGTCGTCGGGGTCGAGGCGCCGGACCCTCGGCGCGCGGCGACCGTCCGCGACGCCCTCGTCCGGCACGTCTCGGCCGGGCAGGTGGACCTGCGGCGCCACCGACCGGGGCACGGGCGGGTCGTCCTCGTCGGCAGCGGGCCCGGCGACCCCGACCTCCTCACGACCGGCGGCCGGGAAGCGGTGCGCACCGCGGACGTCGTCGTGACGGACCGGCTCGGGGCCACGGGCATCCTCGACGAGCTGCCCGACGACGTCCTCGTCGTCGACGTCGGCAAGAGCCCGACGAACCACCCCGTGCCCCAGGAGGAGATCAACCGGATCCTCGTCGAGCACGCCCTCGCGGGTCGGACCGTCGTCCGGTTCAAGGGGGGCGACCCGTACGTCTTCGGCCGCGGCGGTGAGGAGGTGCACGCCTGCCGGGCCGCGGGCGTCGAGGTCGAGATCGTCCCGGGCATCACCTCGGCCTTCTCCGTGCCCGCGCTCGCCGGCATCCCCGTGACCCAGCGCGGGGTCGCGACGTCGGTGCTCGTCACGTCGGGCCACGCCGGGGCCGACCCAGCCACGACGGGGGCGCTCGCCGCGGGCGCGACGGTCGTGCTCCTCATGGCCGTGACGTCCCTGCCGGACATCTGCGCCGCGGCCCTCGCGGACGGCGTCGACCCCGACCTCCCGGTCGCCGTCGTCGAGCGGGGATCGACCGCGCACGAGCGGGTCACCCGGGCCACGGTGGCCACGGCCTCGACCGTCATGGCCGACGCGGGAGTGCGCCCGCCGGCGATCGTCGTCATCGGCCGCGTCGCGGCGGAGGGGTTCCTCGACGACCCGGTCTGCGCGACCGGGCCGTCGCGGCGTCGGCACGATGGCTGACCCGGCCCTCGTCGTCTGCGGGCACGGCACCCGGGACCCACGCGGCCGGGCGGCGATCGCGGCGGTCGTCGACGAGGTGCGCGGGATGCTGCCGGGGGTGGCGGTCCACGAGGCGTACGTCGACGTCCACGGTCCCGAGGTCGGCGACGTCGTCGCGGCGCTGCCCCGTGCGGCGGACGGCGGACGCTCGGGGGTCGTCGTGCCGCTGCTGCTCGCCGCGGGGTACCACGTGCGGGTCGACCTCGCGGAGGCGGTGCGCGAGCGGCCAGACGTCGTCGTCACCGGGGCGCTCGGGCCGGACGACCGGCTCGTCGACGTCGTCCTCGACCGGCTGTCCGAGGCGTCCGTGCTGCAGGGAGCGTCGGTCGTGCTCGCCCCCGCGGGCTCCAGCGACGAGCGCTCGCAGGCCGCCTCGCGCGAGACCGCCCGCCGACTCGGGCAGCGCTCCGGCGCCCCGGTCCGGGTCGGCTACGCGGCCGGTCCCCGTCCGCCCGTCGCCTGCGCCGTGACGGCGGCCCGGATCGACGGGGCGGCTGCGGTCGTCGTCGCCTCCTACCTGCTCGCGCCCGGCTTCTTCCAGCGACGTCTCGAGGGATGCGGCGCCGACGTCGTCACCGGCCCGCTCCTGCCGGACCCCCGGGTCGCCGAGATCGTCCTGGACCGCTACCGCGCCGCCGTGCGCTGAGCTGCCGACACCGTCGCTTCCCGGCCGATCACCACACCCGTCGCACGAACCCCGCGCGTCCCAGCGAGCTCGCGGGAGGTGTGGGGTGCGCGGACACCGGGAACCGGGCGCGTCACGCCCAGCCGAGGAGGCGCAGCAGGGCGGCGGTGAGGGCGGCGCCGGCGACGACGAGGAGGAAGTCGGCGCGGACGAGGAGCAGGGCCGCCGCCACGGCCAGCGCCGCGAGCCGGGCGTCGACGGTCACGGCGCCGCCGTCGCCGACGAGGGTCTGCACGGCGACGAGACCCGCGAGCAGGGCGACCGGCAGGAGCGTGACGACACGCGACCGACGCTCGCCCTCGACGACCGAGGACGGGACGAGGTAGCCCGCGAGCTTGAGGGTGAACGCCGCGAGGCAGGCGAGCAGGACGGTGGTCCACGTCGTCACGACGCGCCTCCCGACCGCCGGGTCCGGCGCAGCAGGCCGACGGCGACGGCGGCGAGGGCGGCGAGGATCACCGGCACCCCGGCCGGCAGGACCGGGCTCGCCACCAGCGCGACGCCGGCCGCGAGGACCGCCGTGGCGGCGGCGTCCCCGGCCCGCAGGCGCGGCCAGAGCAGGGCGAGGAACGCCGCCCCGGCCGCCGCGTCGAGCCCGTACGTCCGCGGGTCGCCGATCAGCGTGCCGACGACGGCGCCGAGCAAGGTCATGAGGTTCCACCCGAGGAACACCGCGAGGCCGGTGAGCCAGAAGCCCCGCCGCCGCGCGGCGGGCTCCGGCTGGGCGATGCCGACCGCCGTCGACTCGTCGATCGTCAGCTGGGCGGCGGCGAGCCGCCGCAGCCCGCTCACCCCGAGGAAGCGGGAGGTCTGCAGGGCGTACAGCCCGTTGCGCACCCCGAGCAGGGTGGACGTCGCGACGGCCGAGGCCCCGCTGCCACCCGCGCCGAGGACGCCGACGAGAGCGAACTGCGACCCGCCGCTGAAGAGCAGGAGCGAGAGCACCTGGGTCTGCCAGACGTCGAGACCGGACGCCACGGACAGCGCCCCGAAGGACACGCCGTAGGCCCCGGTGGCGACGCCGACGGACAGGGCCTGGCGGGTGACCTCCCGCCGCCGGCCCGCGGGGAGGACGGCCTCGGCGCTCGTCACTCCGGCTCGTCGGCGATGCGTGTCACGAGCCGCACCTCCCGCAGGGTCGAGCCGTCGGGGGAGACGACCCGGTCCCGGAACGCCCCGTCCGGGCCGAACCCGGAGGCGGCGAGGAAGGCACGGGTGCCCTCGTCGTCGGCGGGGAGCCACAGGGCCACGGAGTCGGCCCCGAGGCCGCCGACGACGTCGACGGCCGCGTTGAGCAGGCGGGAGCCGTGGCCCTGGCGGCGCGCGTCCGGGTGCACCGCGAGCAGGGAGACCTCGGCGCGGGTCTGCTCGGCGTCGGGGTCCTGTGAGGGCCCGGTCGCCGCGGCGCCGACGACCTGCTCACCGGCGCACGCCACGAGCAGCCGGTAGGCGCCCTCCGGCGGGTTCGCGAGGCTCTCCCGCCAGGCCCGGGCGAAGGCGTCCGGCTGGAAGGACTCGAGCACCTCGTCCGGCAGCACCGACCCGTAGGCGTCCCGGAAGACGACCGCCTGGACCATGCCGACGGCCGGCGCGTCGTTGGCGCGGGCCGCGCGGACGCTGGCGTCGGCGACGGGCCCCGTCGCGTGGTCGTGCGGGTGGTCGTGGTCGTGCGGGTGGTCGTGGACGTGGTCGTGCGGCTCCATCAGGCTCCCTCGAAGACGGGCGGTCGGCGCTCGGCGAAGGCGGCGCGTCCCTCGACGAGGTCCGCGCTCGCCCAGGCCCGGGCGAAGGCGGCCTCGTAGCGGGAGACGCCCGCGTCGTCGTCCGCGGGGACCCCGAGGCCGAGCTTCGACCCGGACTGGGTCAGGGGGGCCAGGTCGGCGGCCCGGGCGGCGAGCCCCAGCGCGTCGGGCAGCCCACCGCGCACCTGGGCGGCGCCGAGGCGCCACGCGTCGTCGGCGTCGAGGACGGCACCGGTGAGCACCATGTGCCGGGCGGCGCCCTCGCCCCAGAGGCGCGCGAGGCGGTCGAGCGTCCAGTGGTCGACCATGAGGCCGAGCCGGGCCACGGGCACGGCGAAGCGCGCGTCGTCGCCGACGACCCGCACGTCGCACGCGAGGGCGAGCTGCATCCCGAGGCCCATGCACGCCCCGTCGACGGCGGCGACCGTCGTGAACGGGAGGTCGGCGAGGCGGGTGAGGATCTCCGCGAGCCGCTGGGTGAAGGACACGTCCTCGAGCGTGATGAGGTCGGCGCCGGCGCAGAAGTGGCCGGAGGCACCGGTGAGGACGAGGGCGCGTGCGTCGGGCGCGGCCGCGTCGACGTGGTGGTGCAGCTCGTCGAGCGTCGCGAGGTCGACGGCGTTGCGGCGTTCCGGCCGGTCCAGCGTCACGACGGCGACACGGTCCTGCCAGGTGGTGGTGACGGGCACGGCCCCGACAGTACCGACCGCCCGCCGGGACGGCCCGAGAAGGTCAGGCGCGCTCGTACGTGACCCAGGCGAAGCCCTCGCGGGGCTCGCGGGCGGCCTCGCGCCACTGCGCGGCGTCGATGTCGGGGAAGGTGACGTCCCCCTCGGGCTCGGCGTCGACCTCCGTGACGAGCAGCCGCTGCGCCCACGGCATCGCCTGGCGGTAGACCTCGCCGCCGCCGACGACGAACACCTCGTCGGCGGGCCCGGCGAGCGAGAGCGCCTCCTCGAGCGACCCGGCGACCTCGACCCCGGGGTGGGACCAGCCCTCCTGCCGGGTGACGACGATGCTGCGCCGGCCCGGCAGGGGACGGCCGATCGAGTCGAAGGTGCGCCGGCCCATGACCATCGGGTGGCCCATCGTCGTGCGCTTGAAGTACGCGAAGTCCTCGGGCAGGTGCCACGGCATCGCGTTCCCCGCGCCGATGACCCCGTTGCGCCCGACCGCGGCGATGAGCGAGATGCGCGTCATACCGCGATCGGCGCCTTGATCGACGGGTGGGCGTCGTACCCGACGAGCTCGAAGTCCTCGAGGTCGTAGGCGTCGATCGAGTCGCGCGGGGTGATCCGCATCGTCGGCAGCGGGCGGGGCTCGCGGGTCAGCTGGAGCACCGCCTGCTCGAGGTGGTTGGAGTAGAGGTGGGCGTCGCCGAGCGTGTGCACGAAGTGCCCCGGGCGCAGGTCGGTCTGCTGCGCGACCATCATCGTGAGCAGGGCGTAGGACGCGATGTTGAACGGGACGCCGAGGAAGACGTCGGCGCTGCGCTGGTAGAGCTGGCAGTCGAGGAAGGACGGCCCGCCGTCGGCCGCCGGCCGGACGTAGAACTGGAACATCGTGTGACACGGCGGCAGCGCCATGTCGTCGACGTCGGCGACGTTCCACGCCGAGACGACGTGCCGCCGCGAGTCCGGGTTCGTGCGCACCGACTCGACGACCTTCGCGACCTGGTCGACGGTCCGGCCGTCCGGGGTCGGCCAGGAGCGCCACTGGTGCCCGTACACCGGCCCGAGGTCGCCGTCCGCGTCGGCCCACTCGTCCCAGATCGAGATCCGCCGCTCCTGGAGCCACCGCACGTTGGTGTCCCCGCGCAGGAACCACAGGAGCTCGCCGATGATGGAGCGCAGGTGCAGCTTCTTCGTCGTGAGGACCGGGAAGCCCTCCTGCAGGTCGAAGCGCATCTGGTACCCGAAGACGCTGCGGGTGCCCGTTCCGGTGCGGTCGGACTTCTCGACGCCGGTCGTCATCACGTGGTCGAGCAGGTCGAGGTACTGGCGCATGGCCGACAGCGTAGGTGTCCCGCAGCGCCGTCCGGGGGAGCGACCGGCGGTGACCGGAGCGGCGGACGGGTCCGCACGCGGGGAGCACTAGGCTGGAGCCCATGACGACCAACCCGTTCGGCCGCGTCCTCACGGCGATGGTCACCCCGATGGGCCCCGACGGGGCGGTCGACGGCGCGGGTCTCGACGCGGTCGTCGAGCACCTCCTCTCGACCGGGCACGACGGCCTCCTCGTCAACGGCACGACCGGCGAGGCCTCGACGCTCAGCGACGAGGAGAGCATCGGCGCCGTGGCCCGCGTCGTGGCGCAGGTCGCCGGGCGGGCCTCCGTGCTCGCGGGCGTGGGCTCGAACGACACCGCCCACGCGGTCGCGATGGCGCGCCGTGCGGCCGAGGTCGGGGCCGACTCCCTGCTCCTGGTCTCGCCGTACTACAACAAGCCGACCCAGGCGGGTCTCGTCGCGCACTGCCACGCCGTCGCCGACGCCACCGACCTGCCGGTCATGCTCTACGACATCCCCGGCCGCACGGCCACCCCGTTCGGCGTCGACACCCTCGTCGCGCTCGCCGAGCACCCGCGGATCGTCGCGGTCAAGGACGCCAAGGGCGACCTCGCCGCCTCGACCGCCGTCATGGCGCGCACCGACCTGCTGTGGTTCAGCGGCGAGGACGCGCTCAACCTGCCCCTGCTCGCGATCGGCGCCGTCGGTGTCGTGTCCGTCGTCGGACACGTCGCGGGCGCCCAGTACCGGGCGATGGTCGAGGCCGTCGACCGGGGCGACCTCGACGAGGCGCGCCGGCTGCACCGCGGCCTCGTCCCCGTCGTCGACGCCCTCATGACGACCTCGCAGGGCGCGATCATGGCCAAGGCGGCCCTCGTCGAGCTCGGTGTCATCGAGCACGCCAGCGTCCGCCTCCCCCTCGTCGAGTCGCCCCCGGAGCACCTCGAGCTGCTCCGGGCAGCCCTCGCCACCCTCCCGACCCCGAAGGACGCATGAGCCACCCCCACCCCGACCTCGACCTCCCGAAGCCGCTCGCGAAGGGCGGTGTCCGGGTCACCCCCCTCGGCGGCCTCGGGGAGGTCGGCCGCAACATGACCGTCGTCGAGCACGACGGCCAGCTGCTCGTCATCGACTGCGGCGTCCTCTTCCCCGACGACCACCACCCGGGGATCGACCTCATCCTCCCGGACTTCTCGAGCATCGAGGACCGCCTCGACGACGTCCAGGCGATCGTCCTCACCCACGGGCACGAGGACCACATCGGCGCCGTCCCCTACCTGCTGCGCCTCAAGCCGGACATCCCGGTCGTCGGGTCGCAGCTGACCCTGGCGCTCATCGAGGCCAAGCTCAAGGAGCACCGGATCACGCCCTACACCCTCGGGGTGAAGGAGGGCGGCCGGGAGCGGCTCGGCGTCTTCGACTGCGAGTTCGTCGCCGTCAACCACTCCATCCCCGACGCGCTCGCCGTCTGCGTGCGCACGCCGGGCGGCACGCTGCTGCACACCGGGGACTTCAAGATGGACCAGCTGCCGCTCGACGGTCGGCTCACCGACCTGCGCGCGTTCGCCCAGCTCGGCGAGGAGGGGGTCGACCTCTTCCTCACCGACTCCACGAACGCCGAGGTCCCCGGCTTCACGACCCCGGAGCGGGAGATCGGCCCGGCGATCGACAAGGTGTTCCGGGACGCACAGCGGCGGATCATCGTCGCGTGCTTCTCCTCCCACGTGCATCGCGTCCAGCAGGTGCTCGACGCCGCCGCGACGTCCGGCCGCAAGGTCGCGATGATCGGGCGCTCGATGGTGCGGAACATGGGGATCGCCGCCGACCTCGGCTACCTCCACGTGCCGGACGACGTCCTCGTCGACATCAAGCAGCTGAACGACCTGCCCGACCACAAGGTCGTCCTCGTCTGCACCGGCTCCCAGGGCGAGCCGATGGCCGCCCTGTCCCGGATGGCCAACCGGGACCACCGGATCGAGGTGGGGGAGGGCGACACCGTCCTGCTCGCCTCCTCGCTCATCCCGGGCAACGAGAACGCCGTGTACCGGGTCATCAACGGGCTCATGCGCCTCGGCGCGACCGTCGTCCACAAGGGCAACGCCCGGGTGCACGTCTCGGGCCACGCCAGCGCCGGCGAGCTGCTCTACGTCTACAACATCGTCAAGCCGCGCAACGTCATGCCGGTGCACGGCGAGTGGCGTCACCTCGTGGCGAACGCCGAGCTCGCGAAGCGGACCGGCGTCCACCCCCGCGGGGTCGTCCTCGCCGAGGACGGGGTCGCCGTCGACCTCGTCGACGGCAAGGTCCGCATCGCCGGGGCCGTCGAGTGCGGGTACGTGTACGTCGACGGCTCGTCGGTGGGGGAGGCGGACGAGACCCTCCTGAAGGACCGCCGCATCCTGCGCGACGAGGGCTTCGTCAACGTCGTCGTCGTCGTCGACACCTCGAGCGGCAGGATCGTCGCCGGTCCGGAGATCACCGCCCGCGGCTTCGTCGAGGACGACGTGGTCTTCGACGAGATCAAGCCGCGGATCGAGAAGGCCCTCACCGACGCGACCGCCCAGGGCGTCACCGACCCCTACCAGCTCCAGCAGGTCATCCGGCGCACGATCGGGACCTGGGTCGGGCGCAAGATCAAGCGGCGTCCGATGATCATCCCGACGGTCATCGAGGCCTGAGCGAGCGCTCGCCGCACGCCCCGTCGGCCTCGCTCGTCACCTGCCGTCACACCCGTACCCACGCGTCACATCACGGCCTCGGCCGTTCGGTCGACATGTCGTCGCCGGGCGTGGAATCGCCGGCGAGAAAGGTAAAGGGTTCGTAAAGTAGTCGTCAGTTCGAGGTCAAGGTCTGGCAGGGCCGCAGACCTCGGAGAGCCACCAGGCGACCACCTCGGGCCCGCGTTCTCGCGGCCCGCCCGGCGCCTCCGGCCGGTGCGCAGGGCACCGGTCGGAGGTCCAGGGCGGGTCGGGCCCGTCCGGTCGCCGGCAGGCCACCGGCCGCTCCGCGGCCCGGACCGACGCGGTGGGCCGCTCGATGACAGGGGTCGGGCGGGCCACCGCGTCGGCACGTCGGCGCAGCCCTCGACCTCCCCGGATGCGCGTGTGACGCGTGAGTCCCGTGGGATTCCTGCGTAGTCTGCGGCCATGGCGACACGTACGTCCTCCGCGTCCCGGACCCGGGGCTCCTCCACCCGGCCGAAGAGCCGGACCTCGACGGCGCGCCCGCGCCGCTCGTCGGGCGGGGCCCGGTCCGGGGGGCTGCCGCTGCCGCTGCGGGCCGCCCGGACGACGTGGATGGGGATGGCGCACGCGACCGGGGCCGTCGCCCGCAAGGTCGGGGACACCGGCCGCGACCTCGACACCGAGCACCGTCGCGACGGGCTCGGTCTGCTCCTCATCGCCCTCGCCGTCGTCGTCGCGGCCCGCGAGTGGTGGGGCATGCCCGGCGCCGTCGGGGTCGTCACCCACGCCGTCGTCGCGGGCACCTTCGGCGTCGTCGCCTACGCCGTCCCGCTCGTCCTCCTCGTCTTCGGCGTCCGGGTCCTGCGCGCGCCGAAGGACGACGCAGCCACCTCGCGCGCCGCCGTCGGCACCACCGCGCTCACGTTCTCCGTGTGCGGGCTCGTCCACGTCCGGGCCGGTGTCCCGCTGCCCCCGGACGGGGCCGACGGGATGCGCTCCGCCGGCGGCATCATCGGTTTCCTCGCCTCGAGCCCGCTCGAGGCCGCCGTCTCGGTCTACGGCGCCGCCGTGCTCCTCGTCCTCCTCGGCCTGTTCGCCGTGCTCGTCCTCACCGCCACCCCGGTGCGCGAGGTCCCGACCGCTCTGCGCGACCTCGCCGACCGGCTGACCGGCCACCCCGCCGAGGAGGCCGAGGAGGCCGCCGAGGCGCCGCGCCGCGCGCCGCGTCGCTCCCGCGCTGCCGCGCGGCCCGAGGAGCCGATGGACGGCGACCAGCCGTTCGAGCAGGCGGTCGCCGTCGATCCCCGGACGGGCAAGAAGCTGCGCCCGGGCCAGAAGCGGCCCGACGCCGATGCACCCACCGGGACGCGGGCGCCCGCCGCGCCGACGTCCCCTGCCGTCGCCGCGCCCGCCGAGAGGTCGGCGGAGAAGCCGGCCCTCGAGGCACCGCCGACGACCCAGCTGCCGGCCCGGGTCGAGCAGCTCTCGCTCGCCGGGGACATCACGTACACGCTCCCGGAGTCCCAGCTGCTCAAGCCGGGGACCCCGCACAAGACCCGCAGCGCCGCGAACGACCACGTCGTCGACGCGCTGACCCAGGTCCTCGACCAGTTCGGCATCGACGCCCAGGTCACCGGCTTCACCCGCGGCCCGACGGTCACCCGCTACGAGGTCGAGCTCGGCCCGGGGGTCAAGGTCGAGCGGGTCACCGCGCTGAGCAAGAACATCGCCTACGCGGTCGCGTCCGCCGACGTCCGCATCCTCAGCCCGATCCCGGGCAAGTCGGCGATCGGCATCGAGATCCCGAACACCGACCGCGAGAACGTCAGCCTCGGCGACGTGCTGCGCAGCCAGGTCGCGCGGGGGACCGAGCACCCGATGGTCATGGGGGTCGGCAAGGACGTCGAGGGCGGCTACGTCGTCGCCAACCTCGCGAAGATGCCGCACATGCTCGTCGCGGGCGCGACCGGCGCCGGCAAGTCGAGCTTCGTGAACTCGATGATCACTTCGATCCTCATGCGCTCCACGCCCGACGAGGTCCGGATGGTCCTCGTCGACCCCAAGCGCGTCGAGCTCACCGCGTACGAGGGCATCCCGCACCTGATCACCCCGATCATCACGAACCCGAAGAAGGCCGCCGAGGCCCTCCAGTGGGTCGTGCGCGAGATGGACACCCGCTACGACGACCTCGCGATGTACGGCTTCAAGCACATCGACGACTTCAACAAGGCGGTGCGCGCGGGGAAGGTCAAGCCCCCCGCCGGGTCCGAGCGCGTCGTCGCCCCCTACCCGTACCTCCTCGTCATCGTCGACGAGCTCGCCGACCTCATGATGGTCGCGCCCCGCGACGTCGAGGAGTCGATCGTCCGGATCACCCAGCTGGCGCGCGCCGCCGGCATCCACCTCGTCCTCGCGACGCAGCGCCCCTCGGTCGACGTCGTCACCGGGCTCATCAAGGCCAACGTTCCCTCCCGGATGGCGTTCGCGACCTCGTCCCTCGCGGACAGCCGGGTCGTCCTCGACCAGCCCGGCGCCGAGAAGCTCATCGGCCAGGGCGACGCGCTCTTCCTCCCGATGGGCGCGAGCAAGCCGATGCGCGTCCAGGGCGCCTGGGTCGCCGAGTCGGAGATCCAGGCGGTCGTCGGGCACGTCACCGGCCAGCTGACCCCGACCTACGTCGAGGACGTCGTCCCCGTGGCACCGAAGAAGCAGGTCGACGACGACATCGGCGACGACCTCGACCTGCTGCTCCAGGCGACCGAGCTCGTCGTGACGACGCAGTTCGGCTCGACCTCGATGCTCCAGCGCAAGCTGCGCGTCGGGTTCGCCAAGGCCGGCCGGCTCATGGACCTCCTCGAGTCGCGCGGCGTCGTCGGGCCGTCCGAGGGGTCCAAGGCCCGCGACGTGCTCGTCAAGCCGGACGACCTGCCGACCACGCTCGCGCTGCTGCGCGGCGAGGACGTGCCGGAGGAGACCCCGTTCGACCAGGCCGACGACGGCACACCGATGGACGGCGACGCCCACGCCCGCGCGGGCGAGAGCAGCAGCACCGACGAGGCCCCGGCGCTCGTCGGCGACACGACGGAGGTCCCCGTCCGGCAGTACGGCCAGGACGCCGTCGCCGCCGACCTCGACCGCTACCCGCAGGTCGAGGACGACGGGTCCGGCGAGGACGCCTGGGAGCTCACCGGCCGCTGACGCGTGCCGCGACCACGTGGCACCGACGCGGCCGGTCTCCCCGAGCCCTCGGGGCCGGCCCGGCTACCGTGTCCCGCATGACGATGATGTGGGAGGACCTGCGCGAGCCGCCCTCGACCTGGGGCCGGTGGAAGGCGACGCTGCGCAAGCAGCCGTCGGCGTTCCTGCTCCTCGTGCAGGTGCTCGTCATCCTGCTCCTGCCGTTCCTCGCGCCGACGTTCTACGGGCGGGCGGTCATCTCGCTCATGAGCCTGTTCGCCGTGACGATCGCGGTCTTCACCGTCCGCAGCACCCCGGCCCTGACCTGGCTCGGCGCGACGCTCGGCCTGCCGGCCGTCGCGTTCGAGATCTGGAGCCTCTTCGACACGGGCAACAGCACGATCCTCGTCATGGCGCACCTGTTCCTCGCCGTCTTCTACATCTACACGGCGTACGCGCTCATCTCGTACATGTTCGAGGACTACTGGGTCACCAAGGACGAGCTCTTCGCCGTCGGCGCCTGCTTCACCGTGCTCGTCTTCGCCTTCGCCTACCTCTTCCTCGCGATCCAGGAGATCTGGCCGCGCTCGTTCACCTCGTTCGACGGTCCCGGCCAGCGCAGCTTCCTCGAGCTGCTGTACTTCTCCGGCGCCAACCTCACGAGCGTCGGTCTCTCCGACGTCGGGCCGATCCGCCCGCAGGCCCGGGCGCTCGTCACCGTCGAGCAGCTCGGCGGCGTGCTCTACGTCGCGATGGTCATCTCGCGGCTCGTGGCGCTCACGGTCATCCGCGCCCGTCAGTGACCCCGGGCCGGCCGGTGACCGCCGTCCGCCGGTGGGCCCGGCGGGGCGGTCCGCTCAGCCGGCCGCCCCGTCGAGGTCCTCGATCGTGGCCAGGCTCGGGCCCCGCGTGGCGGCGACGTCCGCCGCGCGCTCCTCGACGTCGCCGAGCAGCCGCAGGACGTTCCCGCTCGTGAGCATGCCGAGCTCGGCGTCGCTCCAGCCGCGGTCGGCGAGGGCGGCGAGCAGCCGTGGGTAGCCCGAGACGTCCTCGAGGCCGACCGGCAGCACGTCGCACCCGTCGTAGTCCCCGCCGAGCCCCATGTGCTCCACCCCGGCGACCTCGCGGACGTGCTCGCAGTGACGGACGACGTCCTCGACGGTCGCCTCGGGCATCGGGTGCTCCTCGCGCCAGCGGGTCGTGAATGCGGAGTACGCGAGGTGGTCCGCGGAGGACACGCCCTCGGCCGCCGCGGCGTCGGTCGCCTCGAGGTCCCACTCCCGGACGGCGGGGGAGACGAACTTCGGGACGAACGTCACCATGCAGACGCCGCGGTTGCCGGCGACCCGGGCCAGCACGTCGTCCGGGACGTTGCGCGGGTGGTCGCACACGGCCCGCGCGGAGGAGTGCGAGAAGAGGACCGGGGCCTCGGTGACGTCGAGCGCGGCGCGCATCGTGTCGGCCGAGACGTGCGAGAGGTCCACGACCATCCCGAGCCGGTTCATCTCCCGGACGACCTCACGGCCGAAGGGGGAGAGCCCGCCGAGCACCGGCTCGTCCGTCGCGGAGTCGGCCCACGGCGTGTTGTCGTTGTGCGTCAGCGTCAGGTACCGGACCCCGAGCGCGAAGAGCATGCGCAGGGCCCCGAGCGAGGAGTCGATGCTGTGCCCGCCCTCGGCCCCGATCAGGGAGGCGATCCGGCCCCGGGCCATCGCGTCCTCGACCTGTGCGCGGGTCGTCGCGAGCGCGAGGTCGCCCGCGTACCGCCGCACCATCGTGTGGACGGCGTCGACCTGCTCGAGGGTGGCGGTGACGGCCTGGTCGCCCTGGAGCGTCGAGGGGACGTAGACCGACCAGAACTGGCCGCCGACGCCGCCCGCGCGCAGCCGCGGCAGGTCGGTGTGGGTCGGCCGACCGGCGAGCCCGACGTCGAGGCGGTCCCAGTCGTAGCGGACGAGCTCGCGCGCCGCCCACGGCAGGTCGTTGTGGCCGTCGAGCACCGGGTGGCGCTCGAGCAGCGCGCGGACGCGTGCTCCCGTCGTGCCGCTCATGGCGGCGACCCTACCCGGGGGTGGCGGTGGCCTCGACGGATGCGCCTTAGAGTGGGGGGATGACGTCTCCGGCAGCCCGCGGCAGTGTCGCGGTCGTGACCCTCGGGTGCACGCGCAACGAGGTCGACTCCGAGGAGCTCGCCGGTCGCCTGGCTGCCGACGGGTGGACCCTCGTCGACGACGCGGCCGCGGCCGACGTGGCGCTCGTCAACACCTGCGGGTTCGTCGAGCAGGCCAAGAAGGACTCCATCGACACCCTCCTCGAGGCCGCGGACCTCAAGGAGACGGGGCGGACGCAGAAGGTCGTCGCCGTCGGCTGCCTCGCCGAGCGCTACGGCCAGACGCTCGCCGACGAGCTGCCCGACGCCGACGCCGTCCTCGGCTTCGACTCCTACGCCGACATGTCGAGCCACCTGCGCTCCATCCTCGACGGGGCCCGGCCGGCCTCGCACGTCCCCTCGGACCGCCGGCGCATGCTGCCGCTCACCCCGGTCGAGCGGCCCGCGGCGTCCGAGGGCCTCTCCCTCCCCGGGCACGACGCGACCGTCGTCCGCAGCCGGCTCGGGGACCGCCCGTGGGCGCCGCTGAAGATCGCGAGCGGCTGCGACCGGCGGTGCTCGTTCTGCGCGATCCCGATGTTCCGCGGGTCCTTCGTCTCCCGCCGCCCGTCCGACGTGCTGAACGAGGCCCGGTGGCTCGCCGACCAGGGCGTGCGCGAGCTCTTCCTCGTCAGCGAGAACTCCACGTCCTACGGCAAGGACCTGGGGGACCTCACCCTCCTCGAGACGATGCTCCCGGAGCTCACCGGGATCGAGGGCATCGAGCGGGTCCGGGTGTCCTACCTCCAGCCCGCCGAGGTGCGGCCCGGCCTCCTCGAGACGATGGCCGCCACGCCGGGCGTCTCGCCCTGGTACGACCTGTCCTTCCAGCACGCCTCGACCCCGCTGCTGCGCCGGATGCGCCGGTTCGGCGGGACCGAGCCCTTCCTCGGTCTGCTCGAGGGCGTGCGCTCGCGGCAGCCCCTCGCCGGGGCGCGCAGCAACGTCATCGTCGGCTTCCCCGGGGAGACCGAGGCCGACGTCGAGGAGCTCGAGCACTTCCTCACCGAGGCCCGGCTCGACGTCGTCGGGGTCTTCGGCTACTCCGACGAGGACGGGACCGAGGGCGAGCGGCTGGACGGCCACCTGCCCGAGCACGTCGTCGCCGAGCGCGTCGAGCGGCTCACCGCTCTCGTCGAGGAGCTCACCGCCCAGCGCGCGCAGGAGCGGCTGGACGAGGAGGTCACCGTGCTCGTGGAGTCCCACGACGAGGACGACCCGGGCGCCGTCGTCGGTCGGGCCGACCACCAGGGGCCGGACGTCGACGGGGTCTGCCACGTGCGGCTGGGCGACGGCGTCCCGCTGCCCGCCCCGGGGTCGTTCGTCGTCGGACGGGTCGTGGGGACCGAGGGGGTCGACCTGCTCGTGGAGCCGCGATGACCCAGGGCACCCCCGAGCCGAGCCCCTGGAACGTCGCGAACCTCCTCACGGGGGCGCGGATCGTCCTCGTTCCCGTCTTCGGCTGGCTGCTCCTCGGCGGCGGGGAGTCCTCCGCGCTGCGCTGGGCCGCCTTCGGGGTCTTCGCCCTCGCGATGGCCACCGACCGGGTCGACGGCGACATCGCGCGACGCCGGGGCCTCGTCACCGACCTGGGCAAGGTCCTCGACCCGATCGCGGACAAGGCGCTCGTGACGATGGCCCTCGTCGGGCTCTCGCTCCTCGGCGAGCTGCCGTGGTGGGTGACGGCGATCGTCCTCGTCCGCGAGTGGGGCATCACCCTCATGCGGTTCTGGGTCATCCGGCACGGCGTCATGGCCGCGGGCCGCGGGGGCAAGCTGAAGACCGTGCTCCAGACCGTCGGCATCGGGCTGTTCCTCATGCCCCGGGACGCGATGTTCTGGACCCCACTGTGGGACGTCCTCGCGTGGGGATTCCTCGGGGCGGCGGTCGTGCTCACCGTGCTCACCGGTCTGGACTACCTGCTCAAGGCCGTACGCCTGCGTCGCACGAGCGACCGCGCGGCGCAGAAGCGGTCGGACCGAGAGGCCCGGGACGGATCGGGCGCGTGACCCCCGCGGACGTCGTGGGCCGGTTGCGGGAGGCCGGGCTCACCGTTGCCACCGCGGAGTCGCTCACCGGCGGTCTCGTCGCGGCGGCGCTGACCGACGTCCCCGGTGCGTCCGTGGTCGTCCGCGGCGGTGTCGTCGCGTACGCCACGGACCTCAAGGCCTCCGTGCTCGGCGTCGACAGGGGGCTCCTCGCGCGCCGGGGGGCGGTCGACCCCGATGTCGCCGGGCAGATGGCCGCGGGGGTGCGGCGCGCCCTCGGGGCCGATGTCGGCGTCGCGACGACCGGCGTCGCCGGACCGGACCCGGCGGACGGGCGCCCCGTGGGCACGGTCTTCGTGGCCGTCGTCCACGACGGGGGAACAGCGGCCCGCGAGCACGCGTTCACCGGGTCGAGGACGGACATCCGGGCCGCGAGCGTCGCGGCCGCCCTCGACCTCCTCGCCGCGACAGTGCCGAACGTACGAGACGGCGACGGACCCAGGAGGTAACGTGGGACCCGTTCTGACCGACGACGCACCGGGAGGAGGCGCCATGATCCTGTTCCGCCACGAGCTCGGGGAGGCGCTGCGCGACGTCCGCCAGGACCAGGGGCGCACCCTGCGTGACGTCGCCGCCTCCGCGTCGGTCTCCCTCGGCTACCTCAGCGAGATCGAACGCGGCACCAAGGAGGCGTCCTCCGAGTTGCTGGGCGCCGTGTGCGACGGTCTCGGAGTGCCGCTCTCCGAGCTGCTCGGTCTCGTCCAGCGGCGCGTCGCCCGGGTCGAGTCGATGACCGCACCGGTCACGCTCCCGGTGCCGGCCGGCCCCGACGAGGTCTCCGCCTCCGCCGCCTGACCGGCTCCCGACACACGGCCCACCCCGGTGGTGCGTCCCCCGGACCGCCCGTCGCGGCTTCGAGGTGTCCCGGTGCGCCCCGCGGTCACGGTCGTCTGCGGTACGTTCCCGAGGCTCCCGGCGTGCTGCCGAGGGGTCGTTGCGGCCGTCCGTCGTCGGTCGGCGCGAGCCCGCCCTGGCACGTCGGACAGGAGAAGATCGTCCGCTCCCGCGGAGCCCGTCCCGCCATCGCGACGCGCACGGTGTCGCCGCACCGCCGGCAGGGCCTGCCGGACCGGGCGTGGACGTAGGCCTCCTGGCCGGAGCGCTGGATGCCGGTCGTCATCTGCCAGCCGGTCCGCACGGCGGCCTCCATGAGCCGTCGCAGCCGGGCGAGCAGGGCGTCGACGCGGCTCTCGTCGACCTGACCGGCCGGGGTCCACGGGTGCAGGCGGTCGAGGAAGAGGATCTCGCTGGCCCAGAAGGTCCCCACCCCGGCGAGCACCCGCTGGTCGAGCAGCGCCTCGACGACCGTGCGGTCGTGGGCGACCAGCGCGTCCCGGGCCCGGTCGGGGTCCCAGTCCGGGCCGAGCAGGTCGGGCCCGAGGTGTCCGACGAGGTCCCGCTCGTGCGTCGTCGGGACGAGGTCGAGCATGCCCAGCCGTAGCCCGAGGGCGGACCACTCGTCGGTGAGGACGGCCGCCCGCAGGTCCTGGCGGCGCAGCGTCCGGTCGGTGCGCGGTCCTGGGTGCTCGACCCGCCACTGGCCTTCCATCCGCAGGTGGGTGTGCAGGGTCGAGCCCGTGTCGAAGCGGTGGAGGACGTGCTTGCCCCGGGCGAGGACCTCGAGCGTCGTCGCGCCGCGCAGGTCGACGTCGGGCGCCGACGGCCAGCGCAGGTCGGCCCTCGTCACCGGCCGTCCGGCGAGCGCCCGGTGCAGCCGGTCGGCCGTCCGGTGGACGGTGTCACCCTCCGGCACGGGTCACCGCCGCATCCGCAGGCCCCGCGGGGTCAGGTGGAAGCCGGCCTCCTCGAGGGCCTCGAGCACGGGGTGGTCGCTGCCGAGCAACCGGCCCCCGTCGGCCTTCTCGACGGTGATCCGGCCGAGGTGGCCGCGCCGGACCTCGTCCGCGAGCGCCGCGGCCGCGGGTCGCAGGACCTCCGGGTCGTCGGACCACGTGAGCAGGGTCTTCCCGCCCCGCTCGACGTAGAGCGCGAGCACGCCGCCCACGAGGACGACGACCGCGCCCGCCTTCCGGCCCGGCTGGTGACGACGACGGCGGCCATCACCCTCGGTGTCGTCGTCGGTCGACGGCTCGGCGGCGCGCTCGGGCCACGGCAGGGCGCCGCCGTAGGGGTTGGCCGGGTCGGACGCGGCGAGCACGAGCGCTCCGTCCGGGCCGTCCGGGCGTCCCGACGCGCGGTCGGAGGACCCGGCGCGGAGGCGGTCGACGGCGCCGGAGGTCCCGAACTGGGACGCGCCGAGGCCTTCGACGA
Organism: Phycicoccus avicenniae; assembly: GCF_018139485.1. Taxonomy (GTDB): domain Bacteria; phylum Actinomycetota; class Actinomycetes; order Actinomycetales; family Dermatophilaceae; genus Phycicoccus; species Phycicoccus avicenniae. The sequence goes on along the minus strand of NZ_JAGSNF010000021.1, from coordinate 7,587 downwards.
AGTAGCCGCGCCGCACCCGGCCGCTCTCCTCGGCGGTGCCGAGCACCCGGTACACCGCCGCGAAGCCGCCGGGGACCTCCTCGGCGACGACCGACCCGCGGGTGACGATGCCGTAGCGATCGAGCAGCAGCTCGGCGGTGGCGACGGTCCGGACGGTGGCGTCCTCCTCGACCGGGGGCAGGAGGGACCAGCGACCCGTGACGCGGGCCGGCCCGCTGCGGGAGGGCATCGCCGGTCGCGACGGTGCCGAGCCGAGCGCGCCGAGTGGCCCGCGGCGCGCCCCGTAGCGGGTGCGGCGGGGACCGCTCGCCGCGCGCTTGTGGGTCGTGCGCCCTCCGGCGAGGAGGGCCCGGACCGGGGCGAAGGTGTCACCGGTGACCCGACCGGCCCAGACGAGGTCCCACAGGGTGGTCGTGAGCGCCTCGTCGTCGGTGCTGCCGACCCGGTCCGAGAGGGACCGGAAGAAGTGCGCCCCGCCGCCGGCGAGGGCGTCGAGCACGGCGACCGCCTGCTCCGGCGGCACCTCCTCGAGGTCCGGCCCGGGCAGGGTGAGGTGCGCCGAGTCGGCCAGGTGCAAAGAGACCCAGCCGTCGTCGCCCGGGAGGGACCCGTGCCCGCACCACAGCACCTCCCCGCTCGCCATGAGCTCGTCGAGCATCGAGGGGGTGTAGTCGGCGACCCGCGCCGGCAGGACGAGCGACTCGAGGGCGCTCGCGGGCAGGACGACACCGCACAGCTGCTCGACCGCGCGCACGACACCGTCGCGGCCGCGCAGCCGGCCGCCGACGCCCTGCCACCCCGTCGTGAACCGGGCGAGCTCGACGGGGGTGACCGGCTCGACCTCGGCCCGCAGGGCGGCGAGCGAGCGGCGACGCAGCATCCGCAGGACCTCGGCGTCGCAGAACTCGGTGGAGCCGCCGCCGGTGGGCAGCAGCTCGCCCTCGACGATGCGGCCCGAGGAGGTGAGCCGGGCGAGCGCCGTCGCCGCGACGGCGACCCCGATGCCGTAGGCGCGGGCGACCTCGGCGGTGTGGAAGGGGGCGTGCGTGCGGGCGTAGCGTGCGACGAGGTCGCCGAGCGGGTCCTCGGACGGCTCGAGGAAGGCCTGCGGTACCCCGGGCGGGAGGGAGACCCCGAGGGCGTCCCGCAGCCGCGCGGCGTCCTCGACGGCGGACCAGCGGTCCTCGCCGGCGACGCGCACGCCGATGGCCTGACGGGAGGACTCGAGGCCGGCGAGCCAGGACTCGACGTCGGCCCCGCTCGTGCCCTCGCGGCACCGGGCGAGGACGGACTCGACCGACAACGGGCCGAGCACGCGCAGCAGGTCGAGCACGTCGTCGGCGTCCCGGGCCGCGCGCTCGGGGGTGAGCCGCTGGAGCTCGGCCTCGGTCCTCGCGACCTGTTCGGCGTCGAGGAGGTCGCGCAGGGCGAGCCCCTCGCCGCCGCCGAGCAGCTCGGCCATGAGCGAGGGGTCGAGGGCGAGTGCGGCGGCGCGCCGCTCGGCGAGCGGGCTGTCGCCCTCGTAGAGGAACTGGGCGACGTACCCGAAGAGCAGCGACTTGGCGAAGGGGGAAGGCGTGGAGGACTCGACGTCGACGACCGTGACCCGTCGGTTCTCCACGTCGCGCATGAGGTCGGTGAGCCCCGGCACGTCGAAGACGTCCTGGACGCACTCGCGGACGGTCTCGAGGACGATGGGGAAGCTGGGGTACCGGCTCGCCACCTCGAGCAGCTGCGAGGCCCGCTGGCGCTGCTGCCAGAGCGGCTGACGTCGGTCCGGCCGGCGGCGGGGGAGCAGGAGGGCCCGGGCGGCGCACTCGCGGAAGCGGCTCGCGAACAGGGCCGACCCGCCGATCTCGTCGGTCACGAGCCGGCGGACGTCGTCCGGCTCGATGACCACGAGATCGAGGAGCTCTCTGCCGACCCCACGGCGGTCGACGCCCTCGACGTCGTCCCACTCCAGGTCCGGCAGGCGCAGCACGGTGCCGTCGTCGCCGTGCATGGCCTGGACGTCGACCCCGAAGCGCTCGCGCATCCGGGCGCTCACCGCGAGGGCCCACGGGGCGTGCACCTGGGCCCCGAAGGGGGAGTGGACGGCGATCCGCCAGTCGCCGAGCTCGTCGCGGAACCGCTCGACGACGACGGTCCGGTCGTCGGGGACGTGGCCCGTCGCCTCGCGCTGCTCGCGCAGGTACGTGAGGAGGTTGTCGGCGGCCCACGCGTCGAGCCCGGCGTCCATGACCCGCGCACGGGCGGCGTCGGGAGAGAGCGCCTCGACCTCGCGGACGAAGGCCCCGACGGCGCGGCCGAGCTCCGCGGGACGTCCGAGGGAGTCACCCTTCCAGAACGGCAGGCGGCCGGGCTGGCCGGGCGCCGGGGTGACGAGGACGCGGTCGTGGGTGATGTCCTCGATCCGCCAGGTGCTCGTGCCGAGGGTGAAGACGTCGCCGACCCGGGACTCGTAGACCATCTCCTCGTCGAGCTCGCCGACCCGCCGGCCCGGGCCCTCGCCGGTCGCGAGGAAGACGGCGTACAGCCCGCGGTCGGGGATGGTCCCGCCGGAGGTGACGGCGAGCCGCTGCGCCCCACGACGGCCGCTCAGGGTGTCGGCGAGCCGGTCCCACGTGATCCGGGCGCGCAGCTCGGCGAAGTCCTCGCTCGGGTAGCGGCCGGCGAGCATGTCGAGGACCGACTCGAGGACGGAGCGGCTCAGGGTGGCGTACGGTGCGCTGCGGCGGGCGAGCGCGAGGACGTCGTCGACGGTCCACTCGTCGAGGGCGCACATCGCGACGACCTGCTGGGCGAGGACGTCGAGCGGGTTCGTCGGGACGTGGAGGGCCTCGATCTCGCCCGCGAGCATCCGTTCGACGACGACGGCGGTCTGGACGAGGTCGCCGCGGAACTTCGGGAAGAGGACCCCGCGCGAGACCGCACCCACCTGGTGCCCGGCGCGGCCGACCCGCTGCAGCCCCGACGCCACGGACGGTGGGGACTCGACCTGGACGACGAGGTCGACGGCACCCATGTCGATGCCGAGCTCGAGGCTGCTCGTCGCGACGACGGCCGGCAGCCGGCCCGACTTCAGCTCCTCCTCGATCTGGGCGCGGTGTTCCTTGCTCACCGACCCGTGGTGGGCCCGGGCGATGACCGCGGGTGCGCCGGAGGACCCTCCGGACTGGCCCATCACCTCCGCCGGCGGGCGGGAGAGCCTCGCGGGTCGGGGTTCGGCCCCGTCGGCGCCGACGGTGTCCTGGCCCTCGGCGGTCTCGACCCGCTCCTCCCAGATCTCGTTGAGCCGGGTCGTGAGCCGCTCGGCGAGCCGACGGCTGTTGGAGAACACGAGCGTCGAGGTGTGGTCGGCGACGAGGTCGACGATGCGCTCCTCGACGTGGGGCCAGATGGAGGCCCGCGGCTCCTGCCCGGACGCCGCACCCGCGAGGTCGCCGGTCGGCTGGCCGAGCTCGGACATGTCCGGGACGGGGACGACGACCTGCAGGTCCCACTCCTTCGTCGAGGGTGGCTGCACGACGTCGACGGGGCGGCCCCCGGCGAGGTAGCGGGCGACCTCCTCGACGGGGCGGACGGTCGCCGAGAGCCCGATGCGCTGCGCCGGGCGCCCGAGCAGGCCGTCGAGCCGCTCGAGCGACAGCGCGAGGTGCGCCCCCCGCTTCGTGCCGGCAAGGGCGTGGACCTCGTCGAGGATGACCGTCTCGACCCCGGCGAGCGCCTCCCGCGCCGCGGACGTCAGGAGGAGGAAGAGCGACTCGGGCGTCGTGATGAGGACGTCCGACGGGGTCCGCGCGAACGCACGTCGGTCCTCGGCGGGGGTGTCGCCCGAGCGCACCGCGACGGTGATGTCGGGCGGGGTGAGCCCGAGCCGGTCGGCGGCGTGCCCGATACCGACGAGCGGGCTGCGCAGGTTGCGCTCGACGTCGACGGCGAGGGCCTTCATCGGGCTGACGTAGAGGACGCGGCACCGGCGGAGGCGTTCCTCGGGGACCGGCTCCGACGCGAGCCGGTCGAGCGCCCAGAGGAAGGCCGAGAGGGTCTTGCCGGAGCCGGTGGGGGCGACGACGAGCGCGTGGTGACCGCTGGAGACCGCCTCCCAGGCCCCCGCCTGCGCCGCCGTGGGCGCGGAGAAGCTGCCGCGGAACCAGGCGGCGGTGGCGGGGGAGAACCGGTCGAGGACGTCGTCGCTCATGTCGCCGTCAGCCTCTCACCCGGCACCGACACCCCGGGGCTCCCGGTCACCCCGAGCGTTCCTCCGGCTCCTGCTGGGTCACCGAGTGCAGGCCGCCGCCCCGGTCGAAGACCGCGCGGGCGTCGACGCCGACCACCCGACGTCCGTCGTACAGCCGGCGCAGGAGCACGTGGGCCTCCCGGTCCCGGGCGTCGTCGAAGGCGGGTGCGACGACGCCGCCGTTGACGACCGCGTGGCTCACGTAGGACCACGACACCCAGTCGGTGCCGTCCTCGAGGGTCGACGGCGCGGGGACGCGGACCACCTCGAGCGGGACGCCGCGGACGTCCCGGGCGCCGGAGAGCAGCCCCTCGAGCTCGAGCGAGACCGCGTGGTCGGGGTGGGCCGGGTCGGGCTGCCAGTGGAGGAGGACGGTGCCGGGGGCGGCGAAGGCCGCGACGAGGTCCACGTGTCCCCGGGTGCCGTGCGCCCCGTGGTCGGCGGTGAGGCCGCGGGGGAGCCAGACGCACGTCGTCGCCCCGACCGTGCGCGCCAGCTCGTCCTCGACGTCGGCACGCACGAGTCCCGGGTTGCGGGCCGGGTCGAGGAGGACGGACTCGGTGAGCAGGACGGTGCCCGCCCCGTCGACGTGCAGGGCCCCGCCCTCGGCGACGAGCGGGGAGGGCACACGCTCCGCTCCCGCCCGGTCGGCGACCGCGCTCGCCAGGTGACGGTCGTGCTCCCACACCGCCCAGTCCTGCCCGCCCCAGCCCTGGAAGACCCAGTCGACGGCGCCGAGCCGACCGTCGCGGCCCAGGACGAAGGTCGGTCCGGTGTCACGCATCCACGCGTCGTCCAGGGCGGCGCTCACGACGTCGACGCCGAACGCGGTGGGACCGCCCCGCATCGACCGGCGGGCGTCCGCGACGTCGGCGGGGTCGGCGACGAGGGTGACCGGCTCGAAGAGGGCGACCGCCCGCACGACGGTGGCCCATGCCGTCCTGGCCTCGGCGAGGTCCTCGGCGGCGACGCCGTCCGCGTGGCCCCCGGTGGGCCAGGCGATCCACGTGCGACGGTGGCGGGACCACTCGGCGGGCATCCGCCACAGCTCTCCGGTGCTCACACCGCCCCCCGGCGGCGTCGCGCGGGCCGGCCCCCGGCCCTGTCCAGGTGCATCACGCCAGTATGCCGGGGGTGTCCGACTCCGCCGCCGGGGTTCGTAGGATCCTGACGTGCGACATTCCACCTTCTGGGAGCTCATGGGCGACGAGTTCGGCACGGCCTACGCGCCCTCGCTGGCCCGCTCGCAGGTGCTCTCCGCCCTCGGTGACCGCACCGCGAGCGAGGCCCTCGACGCGGGAGAGGACCCGCGCGAGGTGTGGCTCGCCCTCTGCGACGCCATGGACGTCCCGGACTCGCGGCGATGGGGACGGGACCGGGCGCCGCGCCGGGACTGACCCACGCCGGGACCGGCCCCCGCGAGGGCCGGTCCGTGCGGGGACCGCGCGCGTCCGCTCAGGCCGCGTCGCCCTCGATGACGAGCTGGAAGGTCACCGGCCGGGCGCCCGGGAAGGCGACCTCCCCCGCGGCGTCGGTCAGCTTGAAGCGGACCATGCAGAAGTCGTCGCCCGCGGGGACGGTGACCGTGGTCGACACGTCGACCGTCGCGCCGGGGCGGGTGGCGGCGACCGGTACGGCCGAGATGGTCTGGCACGTCCCGGCGCCCCCGGGGTCGAGCCGGGTGAGGTGGTAGCCCACCCACGGCCTCGTGCCGGCGTTGCGCAGCCGCCACGTCTTCTCGACCCGGGATCCGGCGTCGACGACGGAGCAGTCGGGGAGGGTCGCGTCCCCCACGAAGACCGCGAGGTCGCCCTCGTGCCGGGGTGGGGCGTCCGGGGCCGCGGGCTGCTGGACGGGACAGTCCGCACGGCCGTGCTCCTGGGGCAGGAGGGGGACGGCGTCGGTCGCGCTGGCCCGCTCGCCGGAGTCCGCGCCACGCCACACCGTCGCGCCGACGGCCACGAGGAGCACCGCGACGGCCGCCGCGCTCGTCGCCGCCCACCGCCGTGCCGAGGCGCGGGGCCGACGCGGCGCCGTCGCGGGGTCGTGCCCGGGGTCCCGGGCGTCGGGCGTGGTCGGGGCCTCCGGGTCGGTGGGGAGGACGGGGTCGCCGGGATCCGAGGCCCCACCACCCGCGTCCGGGGGCGTGGATCCGGGAGCCGCCGGGTGGGCGGGCCGCTCGTCCGCGGGCCGCGGACGCGGGGGCCGGTGGTCCGGCTGGTCGAGGGTCGCGCGGGCGCGGGCCCACAGGGGCTCGACGGGCCCCGGGTCGGCGCCGAGGGCCCGCACGAACTCGACCGTCGTCTCCCACGTCGGGAGCCGGTGGCCGGCGACCGCCTCGTGGAGGGTCGTGTGCGAGATGGCGCCGGACCGTGCGGCCATCGCCCGGAAGGACGGGGTGCCCGCGGCGGTCCGCATCGCACAGAGGTGCTGCGCGAGCCCGTCGATCGCCTCCTGGCGACGTCGTCGGCCGGCCGCGTCCATGTCCTCGGCTCCTTCCACGGTGCCGCGACGGCCGTGCGCCGCCGGGTCCGGCCCGGGTCGAGCCGGTACCGACGAGCCTAGGCCGGACCGGGTCGGAGCGACATCCGGGAGGACGGGGAGGACTCCCCGTCACCGGGGTGGTGACGGGGAGTCCTCCGGGGCCGTGCGCGGGTCAGCCGAACGAGATCCCGCTGTAGTAGTCGCGCAGGATGCGGCGGTGGCCGAGCCCGGCGTTCGCCTTGTCGCGGGAGCCGTACTGCGACATCCAGTTCCCGTCCGTCCAGGCGCTGCAGGCCGTCCGGGTGGCGCAGTAGTGCGCGCGGAGCACCCTGCCGTCCCGGGTCATCCGGGTGCCCCACGTGGCGTCGACGGCGGCGTTGGTCGAGGTGGTCGCCGTCCCGGGCCGGTAGACCTGGTCGCCGGTGTCGTCGCGCACGTCGTAGCACTGACCCCACGGGGTGTCCCGCGTGGAGTTCAGGGCCCAGTACCAGGCGTAGCTCTTCACGGCCACCGCCCCGGCCCGCAGGGACTCCTGCGGCCAGCTCGTGATCCACTCGTTGGGGAGGACGTTCTTGACGTAGGACTTGAAGGGCACACGGTCGACGCGGCCGGCGCCGACCCGGTAGACGAGGATCGTGCTCGGCAGGGTCGTGTTCGTCCCGTCGGTCTTGCAGCCGAGGTCCCCGCCGCCCACCCCGATCTTGTGGGAGGCGTTGTTGTTCTTCATCGTGGCGTCGAGGTTCTTCTTGGCGCCGGCGGCGAAGTCCTGGTAGGCGCGGCTGCCGTCGTAGCCGGTGTTGTAGTAGACGCGGACCTTCTTGCCGGTGCGGTTCCACACGGAGGCGGCGTCGTTCTTGATGCAC
>NZ_JAGSNF010000020.1 GCF_018139485.1 Phycicoccus avicenniae | reverse complement strand
CGACGAGGTGGTCCGTCTGGTCCGCCGGGAGCCCTCCGGCCCCGACGAGGTGCGCTGGGACCCCTCCTCACGGCATCTCGACCCCGCCGTGCTCGACGGGGTCGACGCCGTCGTCAACCTCGCGGGCGCCGGGGTCGGCGACAAGCGCTGGACGCCGTCGTACAAGCGGGAGATCCTCGCCTCGCGGGTCGACAGCACGACCGCGGTGGCCGAGGCCGTCGCCGCCTGCGACCACCCGGTCCGGCTCGTGTCCGGGTCGGCCGTCGGCGTCTACGGCGACCGGGGCGACGAGGAGCTGACCGAGGCCTCGGCCCCGGCCGACACCTTCCTCGCCGACGTCGTCCTGGCGTGGGAGGCCGCGACGCAGCCGGCCGTCGACGCCGGTGCCTCGGTGGCCTTCGCGCGCACCGGGCTCGTCCTCACCGCCGACGGCGGCGCGCTCCAGCCGCTCGTCCGCCTCGGCCGCTTCGGCCTCGCCGGCCCGCTGGGGTCCGGGCGGCAGTACTGGCCGTGGATCACGCTGGAGGACGAGGTCCGGGCCCTCGTGCACCTCCTCGACCACCCGGAGGTCACGGGGCCGGTCAACCTCACGGCCCCCGCTCCGGTGCCGCAGAAGGAGGTCGCGGCCGCCGTCGGGCGCGCCCTCGGCCGCCCCGCCGTCCTGCCCGCCCCGTCGTTCGCGCTGCACCTGGCCGTCGGGGAGTTCGCCGGGGAGATCCTCGCGAGCCAGCGCATCGTCGGGGTGGCGCTGCAGGAGTCCGGGTTCGGCTTCACGCACGCCGACGTCGACGCCGCCGTCCGCGCGCTCGTCTGACGCGCCTCGCTCGGCGCCCTCCGGGGACCGGCCGTCACTCCTCGTCCCGGACCTCCACGACGCGCCAACCGTCCCCGGTCCGCACGAGGTCGACGACGACGTCGGCCACGACGGCCTCCGTCCTCCGTACCGTCTCCTCGTCCGTAGAGCCCACCACGGTGTAGCCGCTCGTCCCGAGACGGGCGCGCAGCACCGCTCGGTCCTCGCCCGCCGACACGACCCGGACCCCGGCCACGGAGTACGACAGCCCCTCGAGCCGGGTCCCTGCCTCCGCGAGGGAGCGCAGCCCGTCCTCGTCCCGCTGCCGGAGCGGTCCCGGCGCGAGGGCCGCGTCCAGCGCCGCCGCGTCACCGGTGGTCCAGGCCCGTGCCCGCGCCGCGGCGAGGTGCCGCAGGAGGCCGGTGGGATCGGTGCTCGGGGCGTCGGGCACCATCGCCGGGTCGGGCGCCGTCGCCGGGCCGGGCCCGGGCGACGCCGTCCGGCTCGTGCCCGGGTCCTCGCCGACGACCGTCGCCGGGCCCCTCGTCCCCGTGCCCTCGCCGACGACCGCCGCCCACCCCGCCGAGCCCAACCCGAGGACCGCCGCGGCGGCGAGGGTCACCGCGGCGAGCCGTCCGCGGGCCCGCGCCGCCACCCACAGCGCCGGGAGCCGGGGCAGGCCCGGCAGCACGGGACGGGAGGGCCGTGGCAGGGGACGCCGCCCCCTCCGTCGCGGCACCCCCTCCGGCTCCCCCGTCCCGGACGGCCGCTCCCCCGCCGCCGCCCGCAGCCGGTACGTCACGCTCGTCACCTCGTCGTCGCCGTCGACGAGGTGCAACGGCTGCGCGGGCGCCGCGTCGAACAGGGCGGCCGCGAACGCGTCGGCGTCCGGGCGATCGGCCGCGGACCCGACGACTGCCGACTCGACGAGGGCGAGGAGCCCGGCGACCTCGGGCCCCCCTCGCACGGTCTCCGCGAGCGGCCGCCGCAGCCCCGGAGCCCCCGGCACGGCCCCGCTGAGGCACAGCCACCCGAGTGCGCCGAGGGCGTAGACGTCGGAGGCCGCCGAGACGTCGCCCCCGAGCAGCACCTCGGGGGCCAGGTGACCCTCGGTGCCCCAGACCGCCGTCGGCGCCTCCCCGAGGGCCCGCCCGAGCCCGAGGTCCGCGAGCACCGGACGGCCGTCGAGGTCGAGCAGGACGTTGCCCGGCGAGACGTCGCCGTGGACGACCCCGGCCGCGTGCAGCCGCCCGAGCGTCGCGGCCACGGGGGCGAGGACGGTGACGACCTCGCCCGGCGTGAGATGCCCCCGCGCCCCGACGAGGCGCGCGAGGCTGCCGCCCCGCTGGAGCGGCATGACGAGCGCGGTCCGCCCGTCCTGGAGCGGGACGCACGCCTCGACGACGAGCAGGTGCTCGGCCGCGACCCGCGCGGAGACCGTCGCCTCACGGACCGCGGCCGCCGCCACCTCGGCGTCGGCCGCGCAGACCTTGACGGCGACCCGGCGCCCGTCGGCGACCCGGGCGGCCTCCCACACCTCGCTCGTCGCGCCCCGGCCGAGGACGCTCCCGAGCTCGAAGCCGGGGACCTGCGGGGTCGGGGTCGTCGCGCTCACCCCTCCAGGCTGGCCGATCGCGCCCACCGGGCCGCGGGGTTTTCCACAGGGGTCCTAGGGTGGGCGCCATGCCTGCCGACCAGCCCACGATCCTCGCGACCTCCGGCGGCTACCGGATGGGTGAGCGGACCCGTATCGAGTTCGACGCCCTCGTCCACCACGCCGTCGACCTCTCGGGTGCCCACGGCCGCCGGCCCCGGGTCACCTTCGTCGGCACGGCGAGCGGGGACCCCCGGTGGTTCTCCTACGAGGCGATGGAGGCCGGGCGGCTCGCCGGCTTCGACGTCACCGTCCTCGACCTCTTCCCCATGCCGAACCTCGACGACGTGCCCGCGCACCTCCTCGAGCAGGACGTGGTCTGGGTCAACGGCGGCTCGGTCGCGAACCTGCTCGCCGTGTGGGACGTCCACGACCTGCGTCCGGCGATGCGCGACGCGTGGGAGGCGGGGGTCGTCCTCTCCGGGGTGTCGGCCGGGTCGATCTGCTGGTACCGCGGCGGGACGACCGACTCCTTCGGGCCGGAGCTGCGCGCCGTGACGAACGGGCTGGCCCTCCTGCCGTACGGCAACGGCGTCCACTACGACTCCGAGTCCCGGCGCCGGCCGCTCGTCCACTCCCTCGTCGGCGAGGGGACGCTCCCGGTCACCCACTGCACCGACGACGGGGTCGGCCTCGTCTACCACGGGACGGACCTCGTCGAGGCCGTGAGCGAGCGGGACGGCAAGGGCGCCTACGTCGTCGAGCGGGTCGGCGACGAGGTCCGCGAGGAGCGCATCGACCCCCGTCGGCTCTGAGCCGCCCGGTCGCCCGACCGCACGGTCGGCTCGGGGCCCTGCCGCTCAGTCGGTCCTGTCCACCGCCGCCGGGTCCGGGTGGGCCCCCGCCGCGTGCCGGCCCGGCCCGGAGTCCCCGCCGTCGGCGACGAGCCGCGCGGGCCACCACACCCGCGGCCCGATGTCGTAGGACATCGCCGGGACGACGAGCGAGCGGACGACGAAGGTGTCGAGCAGGACGCCGAAGGCGACGATGAAGGCGATCTGCACGAGGAAGACGAGCGGCAGGACCGACAGCGCCGAGAAGGTCGCCGCGAGCACGATCCCGGCGCTCGTGATGACCCCACCGGTGACCGCGAGCCCGACGAGGATGCCCGGTCTCGTCCCGCGGACGATGGACTCCTCGCGCACGCGGGTCATGAGGAATATCGAGTAGTCGATGCCCAGCGCGACGAGGAAGACGAAGCCGTAGAGGGGGATCGCCGGGTCACCGCCGGTGAAGCCGAGCACGTGCTCGAACACGAGCGCGGACACCCCGATCGTCGCGCCGAAGGAGACGACGTTGGCGACGACGAGGAGGAACGGGGCGAGCAGCGAGCGCAGGAGCAGCGCGAGGACGACGAAGATGACCGCGAGCACGGTGGGGACGATGACCGTGAGGTCGCGGGTGCTCGCGTCGAGGACGTCGAGGTTCGTCGCCGCCTGGCCGCCGACGAGGGCGTCGGTGCTCACGTCGTCGAGCTCGGCGCGCAGCCGCTCGACGGTGTCCTCGGCGCCCTGGCTGTCCGAGGCGTCGGTCGTCGTCGCCTGCAGCAGGACCATCCCGTCGACGACGGGCGGCGGCTGCGCGGGGGCGTCCGGCGTCGGCGGCTGCACCCCGAGGAAGGCGCTCTCGATGCCCTCGTCGTCGGTGACGGTCTGCAGCGCCACCTGCGCCTCGTCCTCGGGGACGACGACCTGGAGCGGGGTCGCGGACCCGCCGGGGAAGTGCTCGGCGAGCACCCGCTGGGCCACGACGGCGTCGGTGTCGGACAGGAAGGTCTCCTCGATCGTCGCCCCGCCGGCCTCGAACTGCGGGACGAACGCGGCCGCACCGAGCAGGACGAGGAGCGTGCCGGCCCAGACCCGCCGCGGACGCCGCTCGACGAGCCCGGCGACGCGGCCCCACAGGGTGCGGGACCCGACGGCGTCCTCGGCGTGCACGTGGTCGATCTTCGGGGCGAAGGGCCAGAAGGCGGCACGGCCGAAGATGAGCAGGACGGCCGGCAGGAAGGTGAGCGAGGCGAGCAGCGCACCCGCGATGCCGAGCGCCCCCACGGGCCCGAGCCCGGAGGTGCTCTGCAGCTGGGCGAGCAGGAGGCAGAGCAGCCCGAGGATGACGGTCGCGGCCGAGGCGGTGACCGGCTCGACGGTCCCGCGCCAGGCCCGCTTGAGGGCCACCCACGAGCTCGGCTCGTCGTGCAGCTCCTCGCGGAACCGGCTGACGAGCAGCAGCGCGTAGTCGGTGGCGGCGCCGACGACGAGGATGAACAGGATGCCCTGGGACTGCCCGGAGAGGGTGATGACGTCGGCGGTCGCGAGCTGGTAGACGACGAGCGAGGCCGCGCTCAGCCCGAGGACGGCGCTGAGCAGCACGGCGACGGGCAGGACGGGGCTGCGGTAGACGACGAGGAGGATGACGAGGACGACCGAGAGGGCGACGAGGAGCAGCAGGCCGTCGATGCCCGCGAACGCCTCGGAGAAGTCGGCGATGAGCCCGCCCGGACCGCCCACCGACGCCTGGAGCCCCGCCGGCTCGAGGACGTCCGCGACCTCCTCGCGCAGCACCTCCGCGCCGACGGCGAGCGGCGTCGTCTCCCCCTCGGCCTCGCTGCCGCGCTCCCCGTCGAGGGGCACGGCGACCAGGGCCGCCTCGCCGTCCTGGGAGGGCACGGGGACGATCGGGGTCCCGCCGACGAGGTAGTCCCCGAGGGTGCCGCCGATCTCCGGCAGCTCCAGGCCCGGCACGTCGGCGACGAACTCCTGGAGCGCCGCGTTGTCCTCGGCGGTCAGCTGCCCGCCGTCGGCCCGCTCGACGACGACGAGGTAGGGCAGCTCGGTGCTGTCGCTGAACCGGGCCACGACCTCCGACACCCGCGTCGACTCGCTGTCCTTGGGCAGGAACGAGGCGTTGTCGTTCTCCTGCACCCCGGAGAGCTGACCCTGGACCTGCCCGCCGACGGCGCCGACGACGAGCCAGAGGAGGACGACGACGACCGCGCCGACGAGGACCGGTCGGGGGCGGCGGGCGGCGCGCGCCGGCCGCTCGGAGGTGTCCGTCATGGGAGCAGCCTAAGAGAGACCTGAGAGCGGCCGCCGCACGGTCGGTCCGACGCCCCGGCGTACCGTGGGGCCATGCGCATCGTGCACCTGGGCTTCGCTCCCGACCTCGTCGACTACGAGGAGGCGTGGGAGACCCAGCGCCGGGTGCACGCGCAGGTCGCGGACGGGACCCTCGAGGACACGGTGCTGCTCCTCGAGCACTATGCCGTCTACACCGCCGGCAAGCGGACCGAGCCGCACGAGCGCCCGACCGACGGCACGCCCGTCGTCGACGTCGACCGCGGGGGCAAGATCACCTGGCACGGCCCGGGGCAGCTCGTCGGCTACCCGATCGTCCGGCTGCCCGAGGTGCCGATCGACGTCGTCGCCCACGTGCGGCGGCTCGAGGACGTCATGATGCGCGTCTGCCGCGAGTTCGGCGTCGAGACCGTGCGGGTCGAGGGCCGCAGCGGCGTGTGGGTCCTCGCCGACGAGCGGGGGCCCGACCGCAAGCTCGGCGCGATCGGCGTGCGGGTCAGCAAGCGGGTGACGATGCACGGCTTCGCGCTCAACTGCGACGCGGACCTCGGGTGGGCCGACCCGATCGTCCCGTGCGGCATCGCCGACGCCGGCGTGTCCTCGCTCACCCGTGAGGCCGGCCACGTCGTCAGCGTCCAGGACGTCCTGCCGTACGCCGAGAAGCACCTCGTCGACGTGCTGACCGGCGGCTGACCGACCCCCGCCGGTTCGGGGACCGTCGGACCACGGGCGTACCCTGGAGGGGTGACTGTCGCACCCGAGGGACGCCGTCTGCTCCGGGTCGAGGCGCGCAACGCCGAGACCCCCATCGAGCGCAAGCCGGAGTGGATCCGCACCACGGCCAAGATGGGGCCGGAGTACACCCAGATCCACTCCATGGTGAAGGGCCAGGGCCTGCACACCGTGTGCCAGGAGGCCGGCTGTCCCAACATCTTCGAGTGCTGGGAGGACCGCGAGGCCACCTTCCTCATCGGCGGTGACACCTGCACGCGGCGGTGCGACTTCTGCGACATCGCCACGGGCCGCCCGCAGCCGCTCGACCCGGACGAGCCCCGCAAGGTCGCCGAGTCCGTCGCGACGATGGGCCTGCGCTACGCCACCGTGACCGGTGTCGCCCGCGACGACCGCGCCGACGGCGCCGCCGGCCTCTACGCCGAGACGATCCGCCAGATCCACGCGCTCAACCCGAACACCGGCGTCGAGATCCTGCCCCCTGACTTCGGCGCCAGGCCCGAGCTCGTCTCGCAGGTCTTCGACGCCCGACCCGAGGTGTTCGCGCACAACCTCGAGACCGTCCCGCGGATCTTCCGTCGGATCCGCCCCGCGTTCACCTACGAGAAGTCCCTCGCGGTCCTCTCGATGGCCCGCGAGGCCGGTCTCGTCACGAAGTCCAACCTCATCCTCGGGATGGGCGAGGAGGACCACGAGGTCGAGGGCGCCATCCGCGACCTGCACGACGCCGGCTGCGACATCCTCACGATCACCCAGTACCTGCGCCCCTCGCCGATGCACCACCCGATCGACCGGTGGGTCAAGCCCGAGGAGTTCGTCCACTGGTCCGAGGTCGCCGAGGAGGTCGGCTTCAAGGGCGTCATGGCCGGGCCGCTCGTGCGCTCGTCCTACCGCGCGGGCCGGCTGTGGGCGACGGCGATGAAGCGCTGGGGCCGCCCGATCCCCGAGCACCTGTCCCACCTCGAGCAGGCCGCCGCCGACCCCGCGCGCCAGGAGGCCGCGTCGTTGGTGGCGAAGGCCCGCCGCGCCGTATCCTGAGGTGCCCCCGTCCGCGTCGCCCGCGGACGCCGCGAGTACCCCAGGAGCACTGACCCCCGTGTCGGACCAGCCGAAGAAGACCGGACGCGTCGCCGAGATCCGGCAGGCGTACACCGCCCTCAAGTCCCTCGACCCCGCGCTCGGGCGCTGGATGCTGGGCGTGGCCCTCGCCGTCGCGGCGGTCGTCGTCGCCGTCGGCTTCCTCATCGGCGGCTGGTGGCGCTGGTACGGCCTGCTCGTCGCGGTCCCGACCGCGGCGCTCGCCGCGACGATCGTCATGAACCGCCGCGGCAACAAGGCGATGTACGGCGCGCTCGAGGGCAAGACCGGTGCCACCGGTGCCGCCATCGGCAACCTCGGCAAGCGCGGCTGGTACACCTCCCAGGAGCCGGTCGCCATCGACGGCGCCCGCGGCACCCGACCCCAGGACATGGTGGGCGCGGCGATGGTCTTCCGGGCGCTCGGCCGCCCCGGCGTCGTCCTCATCGGTGAGGGTCCGGTCGGGCGCGTCCGCAAGATGCTCAAGCAGGAGGAGAAGAAGGTCGCGCGGGTGGCCCCCGGCGTCCCGATCCACCTGTGGGTCGTCGGCGACGGCGACGACGAGGTCCCGATCCGCAAGCTCGCGAGCCGGCTCACCCGGATGCGGCCGCAGCTGAGCAAGGCCGAGGTGTCCGTCGTCAACAAGCGGCTCACCTCGCTCGGTGGGCTGCGACCCCCGATCCCCAAGGGCGTCGACCCGACGAAGGCGCGGATGGACCGCAAGGCGATGCGCGGCCGCTGACCCCACGGGCGCGCGAGTCGGCCCCCGGCACCTGCAGGTGCCGGGGGCCGCGTCGTGCTCGCCCGGCCGTCAGCCGGCCGAGCCGCGCCGGGCCAGAACGGTCCCGACGAGGACCTGCGTGGCCCCGACGCCCATCGCCATGAGGCTGACGCCGAAGGCGAGGACCGAGGTGAAGAGCGAGGCCCGCAGGAAGGAGCCGTTCATCACCGTCGCCCGCAGCGGGTCCTCCCGGTCCAGCTCGGCGTAGGTGAGGCCGCCGGACATCTCGAGCGAGTGGTGGTTGATGATGTCCGCCTGCGAGAAGGCGGTGAGGGGACCGTCGACGGCGTCCCCGGCGAACCAGCGGGCGTCCTCGGCGACGGTGATGTTCTCCGCGGCCAGCTGGCTCTGGACGAGACCCCAGGTGGTGGCCCCGCCGACGAGCATGACGGCGCCGACGAGGGCGACGACCCATCCGGCGATCCGGGTGAAGCCGCGGCCCGCGGGACGGCGGCCGGCGTCCTCGGTGGGGGTCGGGGTGGTGGCGGTGGCGGTGGTGCCGGTCATGGCGAGCCCTCCTGCTCGACGTGCTCGGGGCGGGTTCCCCGGCACCTCCATTGTGCTACTACAAGACGTAGTACTACAAGCGATAGGAGTATGGCCCGGGTCACATCCTGGGTTGGAGCGGCGAAGGCTCCGGGCTGTCGGTCAGGACACCGACGGGCGCGGCCGGAGGATGCGGGTGCCGGCGAGCGAGTCGTGCAGCTGGCGTCCGTCCCCAGACGGGACGAGGGCGGGGACGACGAGGCAGACGAGCGCCGCGCGCACGACCGCCTGGAGCAGGAACGGGCCGGGCCTGACCTGCCAGACCTGCAGGCCGACCAGCCGGTGGCCCACCGTCGACCCGGTGAGCCCGACGAGGACGACGTTGAGCGCGAAGAAGACCCCGAGGACGGCCCACGAGCTCTCGGGGATACCGAGCAGCAGGTCCGGCTCCTGCCCGTCGAGGACGAGGTCGTAGGGCAGGAGGAGGAACGTCACGAGGACGCACAGCAGCCAGTCGACGACGAAGGCCAGCAGGCGACGGCCGGGACCGGCCTCGGCCGGGGCGTCGGAGGCGTCCTGCGAGCGGTCGGCGGTCGGCACGGAGCCCAGGGTACGGGCCCGACCCGCCGGTCCACGCCTCGGGCGCGGCGTCCCACGTGTTGATACGGTGCTGTGCGTTACACCCGTGAAACACCCGGGTCACCAGTGGGAAACCGCTCGCACCTAGGTTCAACGCCAATGCCTCAGGGCTGGGCCCGACAGCCCCTTGCACCGAACCAGGAGGTTCAGCATTGTTCAGCTCCGCTGACGAGGTCCTCTCGTACATCGAGAAAGAGGACGTGAAGTTCGTCGACATCCGGTTCTGCGACCTTCCGGGGATCATGCAGCACTTCAACGTGCCGGCCCACACGGTCGACAAGGACTTCTTCACGAACGGCCAGATGTTCGACGGGTCCTCGATCCGCGGCTTCCAGGCCATCCACGAGTCCGACATGAAGCTCATCCCGGACCCCACGACGGCCTACCTCGACCCGTTCCGGGCCGAGAAGACGCTCATCATGAACTTCAGCATCGTCGACCCCTTCACCGGTGAGCCCTACGCCCGCGACCCGCGCAACATCGCGGCCAAGGCGGAGGCGTACCTGAAGTCCACGGGGATCGCCGACACGGCCTTCTTCGGTGCCGAGGCCGAGTTCTACGTCTTCGACGACGTCCGCTTCGAGACGAAGCAGAGCTGCGGCTACTACTTCATCGACTCGGTCGAGGCCGCCTGGAACACCGGGCGCGCCGAGGAGGGCGGCAACCGCGGGTACAAGACCCGCTACAAGGGTGGCTACTTCCCCGTCCCGCCGGTCGACCACTTCGCCGACACCCGCGACAAGATCTGCCTCAACCTCGCCAAGGTCGGCATCGACGTCGAGCGCAGCCACCACGAGGTCGGGACCGCGGGCCAGCAGGAGATCAACTACAAGTTCAACACCCTCCTGCTCTCCGGCGACGACATGATGAAGTTCAAGTACGTCGTCAAGAACACGGTGTGGGAGGGCGGCAAGACCGCGACCTTCATGCCGAAGCCGATCTTCGGCGACAACGGCTCGGGCATGCACACCCACCAGTCGCTCTGGAAGGACGGCGAGCCGCTCTTCTACGACGAGCGCGGCTACGGCGGCCTGTCCGACATCGCGCGCTGGTACATCGGCGGCCTGCTCCGGCACGCCCCGGCGCTGCTCGCCTTCACGAACCCGACGATGAACAGCTACCACCGTCTCGTCCCGGGCTACGAGGCCCCGGTCAACCTCGTGTACTCGGCGCGCAACCGCTCCGCCTGCGTGCGGATCCCCATCACGGGTGACAGCCCCAAGGCCAAGCGCATCGAGTTCCGCGTCCCGGACCCGTCGTCCAACCCCTACCTGTGCTTCGCCGCGCAGCTCATGGCGGGCCTGGACGGCATCAAGAACCGGATCGAGCCGCCGGAGCCGGTGGACAAGGACCTCTACGAGCTGCCGCCGGAGGAGATCGAGAACATCGCCCAGGTCCCGGCCTCGCTGCCGGCCGTGCTCGACGCCCTCGAGGCCGACCACGAGTTCCTCCTGGAGGGCGACGTCTTCACCGAGGACCTCGTCGCCGCGTGGATCGACTACAAGCGGGTCAACGAGGTGGACCCGATCCGCTTCCGTCCGCACCCGCACGAGTTCGAGATGTACTTCGACATCTGATCCTCGCACCCCCTCTGACCTGCGAGTTCTCTGGGTGATGAGTCTCCTAGTCCGCGGCTAGTCCGCAACTCGATCGGTCACCGAGTCCGCCCGTGCTGCCAGCACCTTCGCAACGGCAGCGCGGGCGGACTCGTCTGCGTCGGGCCACATGTGCCCGTAGGTGTTGAGCGTGGTCATCGCGCTCGCGTGCCGAAGCCGGCGCTGGACGACCTTCACGTCCGCGCCCGAGCCGATGAGCAGCGACGCGAAGTAGTGCCGCAGGTCGTGGAAACGGAAGCCCTCGGGCATCCCCTCCACACGCTTCCTGGCACGGCGTACGGCCCGCTCGAGCGCCCACGGGCCGAGAGGTCGCCCGGCGAGGTCAGCGACCACCGTGGCGCCCCCGTGACGGGCCACAGCCGATGACAGCGTCAGTGCGAGCTCCTGCGGGATCGGCACCGGCGTCCGCGACGTCTCAGACTTCAGCGGCTCGGACGGCCACTGCACCTCGGGTGAGACCACGCCCCGCATGAAGTCGACGTCCTCGACGCGCAGCGCGCTCACCTCGGACGTGCGGAGTCCCGCGAACGCCCCGAGCAGGATCGCCGGTCGGAAGTCCTCGTCGACGGCGTCGTGGAGCGCCCACACCTGATCCGTGGTCGCGACGTAGGGCCGCTGGGAGCCTTGCCCGGGCGAGGTGCGCCGGCTGCACGGAGAGCGCGGGATGAGACCGTCGTGCGCGGCGTCGCCCATGATCTGAGCGAACCGGCGGTAGGTCGCGTACACGTAGCTGTCGGACAGCCCCTCGGCCTTTAATGCGGCGGTCCACGCCTTCACTTGTGAGGGCCGCACGTCACCGAGGCGGACCGGGCCGAACGCCTTCTCGATCTGCCCGATGTGCACCTTCGCCTGCCGCACGGTCGAGGCTCGGCGGGTGGCGTAGCCCTCGAGCCACTGCGTGCACCACTCCCCCACGGTCATCCGGGCGTTGCGGGGGTCGACGTGCGTCCCGGACACGAGGGCCGCGGTCTGCGCGTCGATCCACTTCTGCGCGTCGACCTTCCGGCCGAAGTGCCGAGCGTGTTCCTTGCCGGCCGCGTCGCGGTATCGGGCGCGGTACTTCCCGTCAGGTCGCTTCTTGATGCTCGCCATCTCATGCCCTCTTCTGTCCACGTTTGGTCGGTGGCAGCAGCCCTCTCTTACGGGCCCTTGAGACGTACTCGGCTGCCATGCGCTGGGAGACCTGAAAATGGTGCTCAACAGCCTTGGTGGGGTGCCGGTCGATGTTTGACCGGTACACCCGCGCCACACGCTCGAGCAGTTCCGGCGTGATGTCGCGAGAGGTGCGCCCCGCCCTACGGCGTCCGATGAACCTGAGAGCCTCGAGGTAGGCATCTGAGCCCTCGAGGGGCGGCTCAACGATTGATTCGCCATCTGGGCCTCGCTGAGCTCGGAAGGTAAACCCGGCCACCAGTTCCTCCACGAGCGCCGACACCTCGACTTCTCGGAAGTCGGCCTGTCGGATTCCCTGTGACTCCGGATCCGATGCGCGGAAGGCGAACTCGACTAGGCGCGGAACTCCATTCCGGTTCACCTCCACGCGCGCGAAGCCTTCTGGGTCCGGCCCGTCGTTCGGCCGACCGTTCACGGATATCTCCAGCCACGTGGGGATCCAGTGATCCTCGAGCACGACGTACTCGCGCGAAACGCGCAGACGGGCGGCCTGGTCTCCCAGAACTATCCAGTCCGTACCGTTGGG
This sequence comes from Phycicoccus avicenniae, assembly GCF_018139485.1. Taxonomy (GTDB): domain Bacteria; phylum Actinomycetota; class Actinomycetes; order Actinomycetales; family Dermatophilaceae; genus Phycicoccus; species Phycicoccus avicenniae. The sequence goes on along the minus strand of NZ_JAGSNF010000020.1, from coordinate 137,964 downwards.
CATGTTGCTAACTATGCACTCAACTATGCATCGTTGTCAACGGAGACGGTCCGCAACCACGCGGGGTCACCGTTGAACAGGAGGAAGGCATGGCGAGGAATCTGACGACGGAAGAGGTCGCGGAGCGCTTCCGCACATCGGTCGAGACTGTCCGCTACTGGCGCCACGTCGGCAAGGGTCCGCAGAGCTTCAAGGTCGGCCGTCGCGTCTTGTACGCCCTCGACGACGTCGAGGCGTGGGAGCGCGCGGCGCGTGAGGTGTCCGTCGCGTGAGCATGGGCCCCACACACGAAGTCCGCCCCCGGGGGCGAACCGAGGGCGGACGAGAGTCACTGGCTGGCGACTCCCACAGTCTGACACGGCTCGTCGGTGCTGCCGCGGAGCGACCCACTGAGGACGAGGTCGCAGACCTCGCGGACGGCATTAGACGAGGGCGCGGCTGGCTGCCGGCTCCCCCGTCGCGCCCGTGCTCGTGGTGTGGTGCTGGGGCTGACGAGCCGTGTCTGTCCGTGAGCCGACGTCCGGCCCGTGCCCGTCGGCTGTTCTCCTCTCCGGACGGATGCCACCCGTCGAGGCGTGATACCGCATGACGTGGACACGTATCGGCGACGACTGGCCCGACCGCCCGGCGGTGCTCGACCTCTCCCGCTCGGCCCGCCTGCTGCTCCTGGAGCTCACGGTCTACTGCAACCGGCACACCACCGACGGGCGCATTCCAGAGGCGGCAATCCCCCGCAACACCGACGCCGAGGACTGGCGCGGTGACCTCGAGCAGCTCGCCGCCGCCGGCCTCGCCGAGCAGGTCGACGAGCGCGCCTGGCAGGTCGACTGGTCCGACCAGGAGAGTGCCGAGCAGGTCAGAGCCCGCAAGGACTTCAACGCCGCCAAGCAGAAGCGCTACCGCGACCGGAAGGCCCGCCACGAACGCGGCGACCACTCCGAGTGCGATCCCAGGTTCTGCAAGGCCGTTACTCGTAACGCAACCCGTAACGGAGACGGTGACGTGACCAGCCTCGTTACGCCTTCCCGTCCCGACCCGTCCCGACCCCTAGGGAGGGACAGGGAACAGGGGGCCGAGACCGGCTCCGCTGGGGCTCCGCCGACTCGGCCCACAGGGGCAGGAAGCCTCTGCCCGCACGGCGTGCCGAACGGCATCTACCGCGGCCAATGCCCACACGAGGACTGCACCGAGGAATGGCAGAACCTCCAGAGCTGCGCCTCCGGCTCATGCCACGCACAGCAGGTGCTCGGCGTCGACGCCTGCACGGGCAAGGCGTGCTGGCTGCGAGACGAATGGCCCCAAGAGCGGGAGGCGTCATGACGTGCCAGTCCTGCGGCGGCATCGCCACCGAACGCCCCGCCCTCTGCGACGACTGCCGAGCCGAACGCGCCATCCACGGACGCGCCAAGGCCGTCCAGCGCCGCCTCACCCTCTCCCGCCGGCTCGCGGCGGCCAGCAATAGACGGAAGACCCGATGACTCCCACCGCCCTACTCGCCGCCATCCCCGATGAGCTCCTGTTCGTCGGCCACCGCGACAACCGCTCGCGGGCCAAGCGCGCCCGCGGGTTGCTCGCGTGGCTCGAGGCCAACAACTGCCGCCCCACGTTCGCCGACCTCGAGGCCGAACGTCGGCGTCGAGGGCTGGCACACCTGGCCAGGAAGGAAGGAACCCCATGACCACTGACGAAAACCGCGCCTGGCTGCGTCGCCTGTTCGGCACCGATGACCCCGCCGAGGGCGAACGAGAGGCCAAGGACGACAACCCAGCGCCGCCCACCGACGGCGCCGACACCAAAGACCCGGGTGACCCCATGCGGGCCTTCACCCGATCCCTGTTCGACAACGCACTGCGCGACTGACCCCACCACCAAGGAGAACCATGATCGCCAACGACCGAGAGCTCACCGCCGTCATCTACAACCTCAAAGACGCCCACCGACGCCTCGGGGTGCCGCTGCCCCCGAAGGTGCTCAAGGGCCTCGACACGGTCGCCGCCACACGATCGGCCAACATGACCGCGCCCACGCAGGACGGTCTGCGTGCCGCCGTCATGAACGCCGTCGACGCCGGTCGCCCCCTCGCCGACGACGAGGCCGTACGGCTGGCGATGACGAACCGCTCGCTTGCCGCGGCCGGCGTTGACCGGTTCGTGGCCTCCGGGCTGCACGAACGCCGCCAGAACGTCCTCAGGGACGGCTTCCCCGAGCTGATGAAGGTCTGGGCGGGCATCGTCGACAAGGCAGGCCAGGCCATCACCGACGCGCGCGAAGCCATTCCGCAATTCGACTTCGACAGGACCGACCCGACCACGCTCAGCGCGTCCCAGGCGTTCCACTGGGCTGGCGCCCGCAAGGCGACCCTCGACGTCGAGGCTGTCGAGTCCGTGTGGCTCAGCCTGGCGAACGCCCTCGGCCTCGCCTACGTCGCCCGGGCGACGAGACCGCTGGTCCTGTCCGTCCTCACAGTCGACGAGATCCGAGCCCTCAAGGGGACGAACGCCGTAGGCGTCATCAAGGCGGGCCACCCCCTCCAGCTTGCCGACCTCGACGAGTTCGAGCGCCGAGTCGCTGCCTTTCACGCCGAACAGCGACAGCGCGAGGCGCAAGCGCGGACTTTCGTCGACCCGCAGAACTTCAGGGGCAAGCGTGTTGTGCCCGCCTGAGGCCAGGGGGACCACCCCCCGCCCCCGCCCCAGCGGCGCTGTTCCTGGCTTAGGTGGCTTGCACACACAGAGCTCGGAGGGTTTGGGGCCTGGTGGAAAAAAGCCGGAGAGAGGCATCGCCTAAGCCGGGAAGGGCGGCGGGAGGGGCCTCCAGGGGTCCCTCCCCCACCCCGTCACCAAGCAGATCCACGAGGCCAGCAACCACCTCGGAAGGAACGAACCATGACCACAGGCGTTGAGCTCGCCACCGCGTACGTCTCGCTGAGCGTCGAGACACGAGATATCGGCCGGGACGTCACCCGCATGTTCAGCGGCGTCGACTCCCAGGCGCAGCAGACCGGCCGCCGAGCCGGCGACAAGATGGGCGGCGCTGTCCTCGGCGCCGCCAAGACCTTCGCCGCACCGATCGCCGCAGCCCTCGGCACGGGCATCCTGATCGACTTCACCAAGGAAGCGGTCAACCTCGGGTCGGCCCTCGAGCAGTCCCTCGGCGGCGCCCAGGCGGTGTTCAAGGACGACTTCGACCAGATCAACGAGATCGCCAAGGACGCCGCCACCAACCTCGGCCTGTCGAAGAACGACTACCTCGAGCTGTCGACCGTCCTCGGCGCTGGCATCAAGAACAAGGGCATCAAGGACTTCGCCGACCAGACCGAGAACCTCATCGGCCTCGGTGCTGACCTTGCCGCGCAGTACGGCGGGTCCACCGCCGACGCTGTCGACGCCATCAGCTCGGCCATGCGAGGCGAGTCCGACCCGATCGAGCGGTACGGCGTCAGCCTCAACGAGACCGCCGTGAACGCCGAGCTCGCCGCCAACGGCCAGGACAAGCTCAAGGGCAAGGCTCTGGAGGCCGCGAAGGCCCAGGCCCGCATCGGGCTGCTGTTCGAGCAGTCCCAGGACGCCCTCGGCGCGTACGGCCGTGAGGCGGACACCCTCGCCGGCGTGAACGGTCGCCTCGGCGCCACGTGGGAGGACATGAAGGCCGACATCGGCACCGCCCTCCTGCCCGCGGCGCGGGAGCTGTCGTCGTGGTTCCTCCAGGACGGCCTACCGGCCGTGAAGGAGTTCGGCGGCTGGATCCGAGACGACCTCTGGCCGGCGCTCCAGGAGGGCTACCAGACCGTGATGCCCGGCCTCGAGAAGGCCCTGGACATCCTCTCCGGAGGCGTCGGTGACGGCACGTTCTCGTGGGAGGAGTTCGGCGCCGTCCTCACCGACAAGGTCATCCCCTTCGCCGCCGACCTCACCAACATCTACCTGCCCGCCTGGGCCGCCCAGATCCGCACCCTCATCGAGGTCGTCAAGGCCGCATGGGCCGTGTTCGAGACGTGGCGCGACATCACCCTCGGCGCCGCCGGGCTCATCCTCGACGCCTTCGCCGGAGTCACCGAGACCGGCGCCGACATGCTCCGCGCCCTGTCCAACGTCCCCGGGTTCGGCTGGGCAGCCGAGGCCGCCGACGAGCTCTACGCCGCCGCCGCGCAGGCGTCCGGGCTCGCTGACGCCATCCGCGACATCCCCAACAGCAAGAGCATCGACGTCTACGTCAACACTCGCCAGACCGGCCGGGTCGACGTCGGCGGGCAGTCGGTGAACCTCGGCATCGCCGGAGACATCCGCGCACGCGCCCGGGGTGGCCCCGTGAAGGCCGGAACGCCCTACGTCGTCGGCGAGTACAAGCCCGAGCTCTTCGTGCCCGCCACGGACGGCCGCATGCTCCCCGACGTCCCGGACTACACCGGCAGCCGTGACGGCATCGACTACTACCGCCTCGCCGACACGCTCGTCGGGGCACTGCGCCGGTCGGGCTCCTTCCAGGTCGAGGCGCGGCAGGTCGCCCACGCCGTCGCCATCGAGAACAACCGCTATCAGGGGATGTGATGTACGCACTCGACGGACTGACCTTCCACCTCGACCCACCCGAAGACCTCGAGCACTGGCCCCAGCACTCCGCGCACTGCGAGGGCTACGTCACCGCGCGCGAGAACACCCACGGCATCTGGGAAGTGAAGTGGCGCACCCGCCCCGGCCTCGACGACGAGGCACGGCAACGGTTCATCGACTGGGCACTGCCGGCACTCTCCCGGCTGATCACCCACGGCCCCGACATCGACGCCTGGTGCCACGGACAGTGGGGCTACTACCTCTGGGCCCGACCCATCGACCTGCCGCCCGACCCGTTCGAAGGCGCGTCCTGATGTCCGTTCGTTGCCACAAGCGGCCACGACGATCCCTCCGCGTGTGCTTGCATACGGCGGGGAGGTCACATGCCAACGGAGGCCCAGGAACAGATTCGATCCCATCCCGTCTGGGACATGGTCGAGAAGATGCACACGACGCTGTCGGAAGCGGCCATACCAGACGACAAAGAGTCAGCGGAGTCGTACGCCCGGCTCCTGCGCGTGGTCGAAGAGCTAGCGGCGCACCGGAGTCAGGGCCCCGATCTTTACTCACGGACTGCTCTACAAAACTTGATGAGCGCGCTGACACCTGTATCGACGTCCCTGACCCAGTTTCGCGAGGATCCCGAAGAAGGTGGACACCTAGAGAACGCGGAAGAGGATCTCGACCAAGTCGTTCATGCGATGGGCGACCTTCCACCACTGCCGCCAAAGGGAAAGGCGGCTGCGGCGGGAAAGGCAGCTGCAACCTACGAGCGCGCCTCCATAAAGAGCCTGGAGCGGTGGCAACAGCAGTCTCAGGACCTAGAGGAGAAGCTCTCCGAGCTGGAGGCAGATGTTGCGAATCTGACCAAGAATGCGGACTCCCGAATCCAGCAGGCCATCGACGACGCTGTGAAGAGTGCCTTGGAAAGCCAAGCCGCCGAATGGCAGCCAGTGATGGCATCGCTCAAGGCCGAAGAAGCCGAAGCCAAGTCCGAGGTCTCCGAGATGCGTAGCCTGCACAACGACGCCAAGTCGATCTTGGCTGCCGTCGCCGATAAGGCAGTCGCCAGCGACTACCGAGAGAACGCACGCAACAAGTCGGTCGGCGGATGGATCTGGGATGTGATCGGTACAGCGATCGGTCTGGGCGCTCTTTGGCTCCTCGCATATCACTTGCTCGAAGTTGCCAACGAACGATCGATTCCGCTCGCCCTAACCCGCTTAGGGGTCTCAGTCGCGGGCTTGGGGCTCGCGGCCCTCTGCTTTGGCCGAGCGCGAACGTTCCATAAGGAGTCGCGCCTGGCCAAGCGCACCGATCTGCGGATCCGTACCGTCAAGGGATTTATCGCCACTATGGATGAAGAGACGCAGGAGGCGGTACTTCAGGGGATGGCCGAACGCCTGTATATGCGGGGCGAGCTAGAACCGGTGAGCGAGGATGATGAAAACTTCGATCCGCTGGAGCGGATTCGGGAACGGGTTAGCCTGCGTCGAGTTGCGAATGAGGACGAGACCTGACCGGGACCGCGCCACTGCTGCCACGATTCCGCCTACGCCCACCGTTGGAGCGACTTCACCCACTCCTCGAGGTCGGCCGGCCGGATCGAGTAGTTGCCACCAGGGCCGTGCCTGCCCGCCTTGAGCGGTGGCGGGTATATGCGCGGGTCAACTGCGTGCACCGCCGCGTACAGCGTCTTGGGAGAGACGCCGACCGCTGCCGCGGCCTCCTTGAGGGTCAGAGCGATTCGAGGAACGGTTCGTCGCTTCATTCCTTCCCAGTCCTCCTCAGGGCCGAGGAACGTCATCTGTGGCTCGTTAAGTTTCCGCTCCCACAGCCGGAGCTCGCGTGCGGTGATCGCGAACGCGCCCTGGTACCCGTGCCGGCCGGCGATCGGCAGGATCGGCGGGTAGGGATAGTTCACGTCGTCTGTCTTGCGGGTGCAGATGATCACGAACTCGAGAGGCACGTTCAGCATCCGCGCGATCTCGCTGGCGTTGTAGCAAAGCCTGGGGAAGCTGCTCACTGCTCAGACCGCCCCATTGGGTGAACATAGCGACGCCCCCTGGCATGGCACCAGAGGGCGTCGCTGCTGCTCTCGGTCAGTCGGACGCCTCCAGGGTGTCGGCGGCCTCCAGAAGAGCCTGTGCCATCGCCCGGGCCTCAGTGGCGGTCATGCCGTCATCCGTCACAGCGCCGATCTGAGCGCCTACACCGTCGTGCTCGGCGTCGATGTCCACGAACCACTGCTTGACGCCCCGATATCCGGTGGCGACGCCGCTGCGGGTCCGTGAGTGCGGATAGAAGCCCTCGGCCCAGTCGTCATCCGTGTGTTCGGCCTCGCACCACGACGGACACCTAGCGTCCCGCGGCGCCAGGGCGCTCACTGCCGCCCGCCCACGTACTCGGCAAGGTCGACGTCATCGGCAGCCTTCAGGAGTAGCGCCGCCAAGCTCCGCGCCTCACCTGAGGTCACACGCACCCCGTACGCGTAGTCGTCGCCGTCCTCGCACTCGGGCGCGCTGAGTCCCACGAGGATGGTGTCGTCGCCGATGACCCCGTAGGGAAGCGGTCCTTCACCACTCGGGATGTGCGTCTGGCCTGCCACGAGCACATCGACGACGCCCTGGTGACACCGTGTGACGTAACCCGGCACTCGCCGGATTTCGCACAGGCTCAGCCACCCGACTAGGCGAGGGGAGCCGAATTCCTCTTCGCCTTCGGCGGCATAGGTCCCTAGGGTTCGGGACTTGGTGGGGGCCGGCGCGGCCACACGGTCACCGGGGGTCGACCCATCGGCCGGCTGAGTAGATGTGCTCGGGTGCAGGCTCGCGTCCTGCTGCATGCTGTCGTTCACGGTCGTTCTCCTGGTTCTGTCAGGTGATTCGGTCGAGGCCCCGGGTCGGTGTTCGCGCACCGCCCGGGGCCGTTCTGCATGTCAGCCCTGCAACCTCCTTTCCGTACGGCGGTCGATGAGGTCGACGACGTCCTCGGGCTTCACCAGCCACTCCCGGGACGGGCGCTTGGCTGGCAGGTCGCCGTCGAGGATCGCGTCGTGGACGAAGTCGTACGACACGGAGAACCGCTTCGCCGCAGCCCGGATGGTGAGGAAGTAGGGCTCGACGTCGTCGCGCTCGGCCTTCTGTGAGTTGTTCATGGGACCCGACGTTCCACCCATCCCCACCCCGGCCGCCATACCCATTTGGTCTCGGACTCCATGCTTCTCTCCTCTGCGTAGTCCGCAACCAGTCCGCAGGACGGTCACGGATCGTCAACGACTACCAACGGTTGTCGGTAGCGTTTACGCAGGTCAGAGAGGGTTCCTACCGTCAGCCAACGTCAGCCAACGGTGCGGGGAGAGTTCGAGATGTACTTCGACATCTGATCGACCGGGCACCGACGAAGGGCGCTCCCGCTTGCGGCGGGGGCGCCCTTCGCGCGTCCGCTGCGGCAGACTGCGCGGGTGTCCCTCACCCACCTCGTCCGCGCCGAACGCGTCGACCTGCTGGACCTCGTCCGGGCCCTCGGGCCGGCGGAGTGGGAGATGCCGTCGCTGTGCGCCGGGTGGCGCGTGCGCGACGTCCTCGCCCATGTCCTGAGCTACGAGGTCGCGACACCCCGCGAGATGCTCGACCAGGCCGGCCGGGGCCGGTTCCTGCTGTCGGGCATGAACGCGGCCGGCGTCGCGCGGCTCGCCGGGACGACACCCGACGACCTCGTCGGGATGCTCGAGGCGCACCTCTCGCCCGCCGGTCCTCCGGCAACGCTCTTCGGCGGCCGAGTGGGACTCACCGACGCGCTCGTCCATCAGCAGGACATCCGTCGGGCCGTCGACCGACCGCGGGTCGTTCCGGCCGAGCGGCTGCGTCCGGCCCTCACCTTCGCCCTCACGGCCCCGCCGCTACGGGGAGCCTGGCGTGCCCGTGGCACCCGCGTCGTCGCGACCGACCTCGACTGGTCCTTCGGCCGCGGCCCGGAGGTGCGCGGGCCGGCCGAGGCGGTCCTCATGGTCCTCGCCGGCCGTCCGGACCCGCTCGGCGACCTCGACGGTCCGGGGCTGCCCCGTCTGCGGCAGCGCCTGGGGTCGTAGGCCGGGGTCGTCAGCGCGGGCGGACGGTGAGGCACTGCTCCAGCGAGCCCAGCGGACCGGCGGCGTCGTGCAGCCGGGAGCTCGTCAGGCCGACACCGTTCGCGCCGAACGTCACGCTCGTGTCGAACCCGAGCCACTCCCCCCGCGGCTCGCGCAGCAGGTGCGCCGTGAGGTCGATGTTCGGGAAGTGCACCGCCCGGGGCTCGGCCCGCACGACCATCCCGTTGGCGATGTCGAGCAGCCCGGCGGCCCGGGCCGCCGGGGTGACATCCTCGTCGGCCACGAGCGGGAGCGACGTGCGCGCCCAGAACCAGCCGCGACCGGGCTCCGCGAGATGGCGGCGCAGCTCGACGGAGGCGATGAACCCGCCCGGCCAGTACTCGCTCGGGGACCACGCGGGCAGCTCGTCGGGTGTGGGCACCGGTGGCAGGGACGTGCCCGCCACCGCGCTCGAGTCCCGGGGCTCCATGAGCCACGCCCGCAGCGTCACGACGGTCCGTCCACCGTGCTCGATGCCCGCCTCGACGAGCTCGATCGTGCGCCCGGGGCGCAGCACCCGGACCGTCGTGCCGACCTCGTCGACGGGCACCGTCCCGAGGATGTCGTAGCCGAGCCGGCCCACGACGTAGTCGTCGGTGCGACGGCGACGACGGTGCTGCTCCACGACGTGCAGCAGCAGACCGAGGGCGGGGGCGATGTGCTGCTCGTCCTCCCGCCAGGCCCCGCTCGTGGCCGTCGTCGCCCGGAACTGGTCGTCCGCGAGACGCTCGAAGTACGCGTCCGTCCTCTCGTCACCCACCCGGACGACCCTAGGCGACCGGCCCTCCCCTCGCGCGCCCCGAATCCGCCGACCACGCCCGTGACCGGCGCCGGCGGGTTACCGTCGGGAGAGGCGTCGTCCGATCGACTCGAGACAGCAGGGGCTGAGCGCATGGACCCGACCCGCACGGTCACGGCCGCCCTCGTGGCGGCCGGACTCGTCGTGGCCGGCGTCGTGCTCGTGCGACCGGCTGCCGGCGCGGAGCCGGGCCTCGTCCTCGACGTCGACTTCGCCGACGCCCCGGCCGGGCGCATCCTCCACGAGCCGTCGCTGGGCGGCAGCGCGGCCGGGTCGCTGCGCGCCGTCGTCGTCACCCAGGACGCCCGCGCCTACACCGCCCACTCCCCCGCGGCCGAGGACGAGCAGGCCCTACGGCTGCCGGAGTACGAGGTCCTCGACGGCACCCGTACCCCCCTCGCGGTCCTCGGCATCCGACCGACCGGCGGGTCCGACCCCCTCGCCGTCGGCGAGCGGTCCTTCCGCTGGCAGGCCGACTTCCGCCAGGACCCCGACATCGGCGACGACCCCGCCGACGGCGACAACCTCCTGCAGCGGGGGCTGTACGACGACCGGTCGCAGTGGAAGCTCAGCGTCGACAAGCACGTCGTGGGCTGCTACCTCAAGACCGCCGACGGTCGCCGCAGCGGCGTCGAGACGCGGCTGCACGACATCGACTCCTGGCACCGGGCCACGTGCGAGCGCACGGTCACCGGCGAGGGCACCGCGGTGCTGAGCCTCACCCTCGGGGTGTGGGACGGCGAGGACTTCCAGGAGACCTTCTCCGGCGAGGCTCCCGAGAACGCCTTCGGGGCGGTCGAGTTCGACCCGGACGCGCTGGTCAGCGTCGGAGGAAAGCTCAACCCGGACGGGTCCCTGTCGGGCAGCCCCGACCAGTTCAACGGCTGGGTCGACGGCATCGCGCTGCGCGTCGGCTGACACCGTCCGCGGGGAAACCGGGGTGCCGCCGTGCACCTCGCCGGGCTAGCGTGCCCGGGTCCGTCCACGCCACCCAGGGGGTCCTGCATGCGCCGTCTCGTCTACCTCGTCGCCACCTCGCTCGACGGCTTCATCGCCGACGACGACGGCGGCGTCGACGCCTTCCCCGCCGATCCCGACACCCTCGCCGCGATCTTCGCCGAGTACCCCGAGACCTGCCCCGCGCACGCGCGCGAGGCCCTCGGCGTCGACGCGCCGCCCCGCCACTTCGACACGGTCCTGCTCGGCCGACGCACCCACCAGCCGGCGCTCGACGCCGGGCTCTCGAGCGGCTACCCGCACCTGCGGCAGTACGTCGTCACCTCGCGTGACGACCTGCCCGACGACCCCACCGTCACGCGTGTCGCGGACGACCCGGTGGCGACCGTCCGTGCCCTCAAGGAGGAGGACGGGCTCGACGTCTGGCTCTGCGGCGGCGGGGACCTGGCGGGCACCCTCGTCGAGGAGATCGACGAGCTGCGGCTCAAGGTCAACCCGGTCTCGCTCGGCAGCGGCGTCCCGCTCTTCCGGGGAGCCTCCCGACCGGTCCGCTGGACCCTCGACGGGGCGAGCGCGCTGCCCGGCGGCGTCGTGCTCCAGCGCTACCTCCGGGGCTGACCCGGGGTCGGCGCCCGCGGCCGCGGCGGGTACGGCAGGATCGGGGTGTGGAGGCACCGAGAGCGGATGTCGTCGAGCAGCTCGTCGACGCGGGACGGCACGTCGTCGAGCGCGGGCTCGTGCAGGCCAGCGGGGGCAACCTCTCCGCGCGCGTGCCGGGGACCGACCGGTTCGTCGTCACCGGCACGGGCACCTGGCTGGACCGGCTGCACCCGGACGACTTCGCCGACGTCGAGGTGGGGGGCGCCCGCGTCGGCGGTGCCGAGCGGCCGAGCATCGAGTGGCGCCTCCACGAGCGGACGTACGCGGTCCGTCCCGACGTCGCCGCGATCGTCCACCTGCACCCGCAGCACGTCCTGCTCGTCGACATGCTCGGGGCCCCGATCCGCTTCACGACCCTGGACCACCGCTTCTACGTCGGCCACCACGGCCGGGTGCCGTTCCTGCCGTCGGGCAGCGACGAGCTCGCCGACGCCGCCGCCGAGGCCGCCCGGGAGCACGACGCGGTCGTCCTCTCGCACCACGGGTGCTCCGCCCTCGGCGACTCGGTGTCGATGGCCCTGCGCCGCGCCCTCAACCTCGAGGAGGCCGCCGCGATGACCTACCGGCTGCTCGTGGCCGGGAACACCACCGCCGACTTCCCGACGGAGTGGCGCGACCGCATCATCGACGCGTAGCGCCCGGCCGGACCGGGTGCCCCGGTCAGGCGGCGAGGACGAGGCTCCCCAGCGCGACGAGCCAGGAGATGAACGAGCCGACGAGGAAGTACTCGGTCACCGCGTCGATACCCAGGCCCTCGACCGTGGACCCGCCCCGCTTGCTCTGCAGCTCGGGGAAGCGGATGAGGCCCTTCGCCGCGATGACCAGGCCCGCGGCACCGAGCTGGCCCGCGAGTCCGAGCCCGAGGATGAGCACGCGCTCCATCGGCCCGAGCAGCCGCCCGCCGCGCAGCTGGTCGGACGCGTGCGGACCGAGGTCCGGCGTCACCCGCGCCGGCGGGAGCGCGTTGATCGCGATGAGGACGAGACGGACGACGACGTTGGCCGTCGACAGGTTGGCCAGGAGCAGCCCGAGGACGAGCAGGGCCTGTCCCGCCCCCGCCCCGGCGACCGCGGGCGGCAGGTCGGCCCAGGCGAGCCAGCGCGCCGCCGGCCCCGCGACCGGCCCGGACCACCCGGACAGCAGCAGCAGCCACGCCGCGCCGACCGCGAGCCAGGACAGGGCGGCGACGTGGCCCGACCCGGTCGTCAGGGCCTGCTGCGAGTACTGCAGCCACAGCAGGAGCGGGACGAGCGAGCCGAGGAGCACCACGGCGTCGACCGCGGTCCAGCGGCCGGCGAGGGCCGCGACGACGACGACGGCGACGACCCCGACGACGCGGGCGGCCCGCTCGCTGCGCGGCCGGTCGCCCGCCCGGACGAGGTCGGCCAGCCCGAGGCCGACGAGCCAGACCGCGAGCCACGTCACGCGAGCCCCCGCAGCAAGGACTGGGCGGCGAGGACGGCGCCGATGCCGTCGGTGCGCACGCGCTGGGACACCGCCGAGGCGCTGATGCCCTCGCGGTCGGCCAGCTCGGCCTGGGTGACGTCGTCCTCCATGAGGCCCCTCAGCAGTCGCAACGAACGGTCCGAGAGCGAGCCAACCAGATGGTCCCGACACAGCAGGGCCGCGTTGACCGCCGCGAGGTCCCCGTCCTCGGGGACCGGCGCCCCCTCGACCCCGTCGACGGCGACGGCGGTCCGCAGCCACCGGGTCGGGGACCGTCCCGCCTGCTCCTCGACGGCCTCGACCGCGGCCCGGGCGGCCCACCACGCCGGACCGTCCTCGATACCCCGGTCGGCGTCGACGACGGTGGCGGCGCCCCGGCCGAGGCCGATCCGCACGTCGACGTCGGGCAGGAGGGTCAGCCGGACGCGCCAGGCCGCCTCCAGGGCGTCGCCGAGCCGGGTGTAGGCCCCCTGGAACTCGTCGGAGAAGGTGACCGCCAGCCCGCGCAGCGACGGCACCCGGGCGTCGGTGTCGGCGAGGGCGGCGACGACGGCGTCGTGGACCGCCCGACGGTCCGCGGCCGCCCGGGACCCGACGATGTCCCCGATGAGGACGTGCTCTGAACCGTGGGTCTTCAGATCGACCATCTGAAGATCATACATTCATTTCGAAGATATTCAGCCCAGGACTTCACCCATGGTGCCACCGGCGGCCGGCTCGACGAGGCCCCGCTCGGTCGCGACCGCGGCGACGAACCGGGCCGGCGTCACGTCGAACGCGGGGTTGTAGCCCGGGCTGTCGACAGGGGTGGTCCGGGTACCCTGCCACCCGGTCACCTCGTCCCCGGAGCGCTCCTCGATCTCGATCGCGTCGCCGTCGGGGGTCGCGAGGTCGACGGTGGACCACGGGGCCGCGACGAGCAGCGGGATCCCGGCCTCCCGACAGGCCAGCCCCACCCCCAGGGTGCCGATCTTGTTCGCGACGTCGCCGTTGGCGGCGATCCGGTCGGCCCCGACGACCGCGCAGTCGACGAGCCCGCGCAGCACCGTCGACGCGGCGGCGCCGTCGACCTGGACCCGGTGCTCGATCCCCTCCCGGGCGAGCTCCCACGCGGTGAGCCGGGCGCCCTGCAGCAGCGGCCGCGTCTCGTCGGCGTACACGATCTCGAGCGCCCCGCGGGCGTGCAGCTCGCGGACCACCCCGAGCGCCGTGCCCCAGGCGGACGTCGCGAGCGTCCCGGCGTTGCAGTGGGTGAGCACGCGCAGCCGGTCCCGACCGGTCCGCTCCAGCAGCCAGTCCGCCGCGCGGCGGGAGAGCTCACGGTTCGCGCTCTCGTCGTCCGCCGCCACCTGTCGGGCCGCGGCGAGGACGGCGTCCCGTCCGGCCCCGACGAGCGGTCGCACCGCGTCCACGCCCCACGCGAGGTTCACCGCCGTCGGGCGGGCGAGCCGGACCCGGTCGATCTCGGCATCGAGCCGGGCGGCGTCCCAGCCCTCGCGCTCCGCCTCGTCCATCGCGACGACGACCCCCATCGCGCCCGCCACCCCGAGGGCGGGCGCGCCCCGGACCGCGAGCCGCTCGATCGCCGCGACGAGCGCGTCGACCGTGACGACGTCGAGCACCTCGGTGTGGTCCGGGAGCCGGGTCTGGTCGAGCAGCCGGAGGGCGCCGCGCCCGTCGGTCCCGGCCGCGTCGTCCCAGGTGATCGTGTGCAGCGTCATGGCCGCACCCTAGCCGGGGTCCCGCCGGGCCCGTCAGACGGTGACGGAGCCCTCGGGCCGCACGCGCTCGGTGGCGCCGAGCCGGTCGAGGACGAAGGCCCACTCCCACGCCACCTGCTCCCACGCGGCGTAGCGACCGCTGCGTCCGCCGTGGCCGGCGGACATCTCCGTCCGCAGGAGCACCGGACGCTCCGCGGGGTCGTCGACGACGGTCGTGCGCAGCCGGGCGACCCACTTCGCCGGCTCGGTCACGTAGACGCGGGTGTCGTGCAGGCTGCTCGTCGCCAGGACCGCGGGGTAGGCCTGCGCCCGGACGTTCTCGTACGGCGTGTAGGCCCGCATCGCCGCGTAGACCTCCGGGTCCTCCAGCGGATTGCCCCACTCCTCCCACTCCCCGACCGTGAGCGGCAGCTCCGGCTGGAGGATCGTCGTGAGGGCGTCGACGAACGGCACCGCCGCGTGGACGACGCGGAAGAGGTCCGGGGCGAGGTTGACCGCGGCGCCGACGAGCAGCCCTCCGGCCGACCCGCCCTCGAGCCCCAGCCGGTCCGGCGCGACCCAGCCGCGCTCGACGAGGTGCCGCCCGACGTCGACGGTGTCGGTGAAGCTGTTCGCCTTCGCGAGCATCTTCCCGCCGTCGTACCAGGCCCGGCCCATCTCCCCGCCGCCGCGCACGTGCGCGACGGCGACGACGACACCCCGGTCGAGCAGGCCGAGCCGGGCGACGGAGAAGTACGGGTCGGAGGAGATCTCGTAGGCCCCGTAGGCCGACAGCAGGCCCGGGTTCGTGCCGTCCGGCTCGACGCCTCGCCGGCGGACGACGGACACCGGGACCTCGGTGCCGTCCTGCGCCCGGACCCACTCCCGGTGCTCGAGGTAGTCGGAGGCGTCGAAGTCGCCGAGGACCGGCTGGCGCTTCAGGACCGTGCGGGCGCCGGTCGCGAGGTCGACGTCGAGCACGGTGCGCGGCGTCGTCCAGGACTCGGTGACCACCTGGATCGCCGACTGCCCGGGCTCGGGGTTGTCGCCGAGCCCGACGGTGCGGACCGGCTCGTCGACGTCGACGTCCCACGGCGTGCCGTGCCCGGACACCGACGTGACGTCCCGCGGCAGGACCCGAACGGCCGGCTGCCCGCCGGTGCGCAGCGACAGGACGCTCGCGCCGTCGAACGCGTCGACGCCGGCGAAGCGCTCGCCCTCTCCCGAGTCGAGTAGGGGCAGCCACTGCTCGTGGCTCGTCGCGTCGAGCGGGGCCCACGCGAGGTCGAAGTCCGGGCTGTCCGCGTTGTGCACCACCAGGAGCCGGTCGGACGCGGGCTCGACGTCGTACTCGACGCCGTCGCGCCGGGGAGCGACGACGCGCCACTCCCCCTCCGGGTCGGCCGCGTCGAGCATCCACACCTCGCTCGTCGTCTTCGACCCCAGCCCGAGCAGGAGCCACCGTTCGTCGCGGCTGCCGCTCACCCCCATCCAGAAGCGCTCGTCGTCCTCCTGGTGCACGAGCACGTCCTGCGCCGGGTCATCACCGACGCGGTGCCGCCACAGCTGGTGGGGACGCCAGGCGTCGTCGACGCGGGTGTAGAAGACGTAGTCGCCGTCGGCGCTGAACTCGACGCCGTACCCGATACCCCGGACCGAGGTGTCGAGCACCCGTCCGGTCGTCACCTCGCGGACGACGAGGTCGAACCGCTCGTCCCCCGCGGTGTCGGTGGCGAACGCGAGCAGCCGGTGGTCCGGGCTCACGGTGAGCGCGCCGAGGGAGAAGAACTCCGAGTCCCCGGCCTCGAGGTTGCCGTCGAGGACGACCTCCTCGCCCGGCAGGACCCCCGCCTCCGGGTCCGGACGGCCCTCCCCCTCGCGGCGCGGCACCCGGACCTGGACCGAGTACTGCTTGCCCTCGGCGGTCCGGGCGAGGTACCACCACGGCCCGCTGGCGACGGGCACGGACAGGTCGTCCTCCTTGACCCGGCTGCGGATCTCGTCGTAGAGCGTCTCGCGGAGCGGGGCGAGGTGGGCCGTCATCTCCTCCGCGTAGGCGTTCTCGGCCTCGAGGTGGTCCCGCAGCTGCGGGTCCTCGAGGTCGCGCATCCACCAGTACGGGTCCTCGACGGACTCGCCGTGGTGCTCGCGGGTGTGCGGGCGGGTCGGGGCGATCGGCGGGCTCGGGAAGTCCGGCATCCCGTCACCCTATGCGGGCCCCGGCACGGCCGAGGGCCGCACCCCGGGCGGGGATGCGGCCCTCGGACGGGACGTCGGTGCTCAGAGCCCGGCGACCCGGTCCTCCGGAGCCGTCAGGCCCGGGTTCGCCTCGAAGAAGTCGACGAGGTTCGCCAGGTCCTCCGGCCCGCCGAGGAGGTTCGTTCCCTCGGTGAACGCGGTGAAGCTGTCCCCGCCCTCGGCGAGGAAGTTGAGCGTCGACACGCGGTAGGTCGCGTCGAGGCTCATCGGCTGGCCGTCGAGGGTCATCGAGTCGGCCACGACCTTGTCGCCCTCGGGACGACTGTCGTCCCAGGTGTACGAGAAGCCCTCGGACACCCCGAGCGCGAGGTACTGCCGGCTACGGGACGGCACGAACTGCTGCTCGAGGACCGCCTTGACCTGGGCCCCGGTGAGGTCCATCGAGACGAGCAGGTTGCCGAACGGCGCGATGTCGTAGGCCTCGGCGTAGGTGATCTCGCCGCTCGCCTCCTCGTACTTCGGCTCGAGCGGGAGGTCCTCGCGGACGCCACCGACGTTCATGAGCGAGATCTGCGCCCCGCCGTCCCCCGGCGCCTCGGTGCCGAAGAGGATCGCGTCGGCGACGAGGTCGGCCATCGGCGTCTCGATGCCGCGGTTGCCGCTGGAGTCACCGAGGATCGGCTCGGTGTGCGTGCCGACGACCTGCGCGGCGAGCGGGCCGGCGAGCGCGTCCCACTTCTCGATGATCGCCGTCTGCTCCGCGTCGGCCGGGAAGGCCGCGCGGTCGACGAGGTGGTTCTGGGCGCTCGAGGCGCCGCGGACGACGTCCTTGGTGCGGCGGTCGATGACGAGGGTGGTCTCGGTGACGACCTGGCCGTAGGACGCGGCGCTCGTGACGAGGCGGGGGTTTCCCGCCGGGTCCGGGATGTCGCAGACATACGGCTGGTGGGTGTGACCGGTGACGATGGCGTCGACCTCGGCGGTCATCGTGTCGGCGATCGTCTTGATCGGGTCGGAGATGCCGACGCACTCGTCGTACGTCCCGCTCTGGTAGCCGCCCTCGTGGAGGAGGACGACGATGGCCTCGACGCCCTGCTTCGTCAGCGCCGCGGCCTGTGCGTTCGCCGTCTCGACCTCGTCGAGGAAGTCGACCGAGGCGACCCCGGCCGGGTTGACGAGGGTCGGGGTGTCCTCGAGGGTCATCCCGATGAAGCCGATCTTCATGCCGGCGACCTTCTTCACCGAGGTGCCCGGCAGGAGGGTCTCGCCGTCGTCCTTCTTCACGACGTTCGCGGCGAGCCACTGGAAGTCGGCCCCGCCGTACGGGTCGTTCTCGAAGTAGCAGCCGTCCTCGGGGTGGCAGCCGCCCTCCTGCATGCGCAGGAGCTCCTCGGTGCCCTCGTCGAACTCGTGGTTGCCGACGCTGCTGACGTCCAGGCCCATCGCGTTGAGCGTCTCGACAGCCGGCTCGTCGTGGAAGAGACCGGAGAGGAAGGTCGAGCCACCGATGAGGTCACCCGCGGCGACCGTGAGCGAGCGGCCCTTCGGAGCCTGCGCCCGCAGCGCGTCGAGGGCGCTGGCCAGGTGCTCGGCGCCACCGGCGGGGGTCTGGCTCGGGTCCAGCTCCTCGTCCAGCGGCGGGTCGGTGGCCTCGATGTGGCCGTGGTAGTCGTTGAACGAGAGGATCTGCACGCTCTGCTGCGGACCGGTGCCCTTGCCCTGGGGGGTGGGGCGGTCCTTCGCCACGGCCGGGGTACCGGCCACGAGCGCTGCGAGGGCAGAGGCCGCGATTCCGGCGCGGAGCATGCGTCGACGAGTCGATCTCATGATGGGTGTGTCTCTCCTTGGGTCCACGGGCCGCCCCCTGTCCGGGCGGCTCGCGCAGCATGACCCTATGCAATGAAGCGGCTCACGACCAGGGACCACACCCCACGAGTTCCTCTCGTCACCCGGTCGTCACCGGGGCGACACGCGCGCCGTCCCCCGACCCCCGGGGCCGGAGCGTCAGGAGAGGCAGCGGGGACCGAGGAGCACCTTGAGGTCGCCGTAGAGCGCCTCGGTGGCGGCGACCCGGAAGGCGTGGTCGAGCTTGATCTCGACCGAGCGGCCGGGCTTGGTGAGCCGCAGGTGGACGTCGATCGAGCCGGGGTGGTTGGTCAGGACGCCCTTGAGCTCCTCGATCCGCTCGTTCGTCGCCCGGGCGGTCTCCATCGTCACGACCACGGGTCCTCGCGGGCCCTCGGTGACGTCCGGGAGGGTGAGGTCCTGGGCGTAGATCGAGACCGTGTCGTCGCGCCGGTTGACCCGGCCGCGGACGACGGCGATCTGGTCCTGCTGGAGCATCCCGGCGACGGTCATGTAGGCGCTGGGGAAGAAGAGGCACTCGATGGACCCCGCGAGGTCCTCGACGGTCGCGATGGCCCAGAGGTCGCCCTTCTTCGTCCGCTTGATCGCCAGGCTCGTGATGAGACCGGCGATCGTCACCGTCGCGCCCTCCGGGCGACCGCCCTCGTCGGCAGTGAGCGTCGCGATCTGGGTGTCGGCCGCGGACTGCAGGACGTGCTCGACCCCGAACAGGGGGTGGTCGGACACGTAGAGCCCGAGCATGTCGCGCTCCTCCTTGAGCTTGACGCTCTTGTCCCACTCGACCTGCGGCACCGGCGGCAGGCCCATGACGGCCTTCTGCATCTCGTCCTCGGCGCCGCCCATCAGCGCGTCGAAGAGGCTGTCCTGGCCGATGACCTGCTGCTTCTGGAGGTTGGCGTACTCGTCGACGTACTGCTCGTACACGCGGGTCAGGCCGAGCCGCGGCTCGGACAGGCCGTCGAAGGCGCCGCCCTTGACGAGGGAGTCGATGG
This sequence comes from Phycicoccus avicenniae, assembly GCF_018139485.1. Lineage (GTDB taxonomy): Bacteria > Actinomycetota > Actinomycetes > Actinomycetales > Dermatophilaceae > Phycicoccus > Phycicoccus avicenniae. The sequence continues at coordinate 118,666 of NZ_JAGSNF010000020.1, read as the reverse complement.
CGCGCTTGTTGAGCGACGTCGAGCGCTTGCGCTCCTCCTCGCTGCTGCCGTGCGGCACGAGCGGGACCTTGGAGACGAAGTCCTCGAAGGACTCGAAGCGCCCCTTGGTCGTGCGGGCCTTCTTGATCTCCTCGACGACGTTCTGCCCGACGTTGCGGATGGCGTTGAGGCCGAACCGGATGTCGGTGCCCACGGCGGCGAACTGGCCGACGGAGTCGTTGACGTCCGGCGGGAGGACCTTGATGCCCATCCGCCGGCACTCGCCGAGGTAGAGGGCCGACTTGTCCTTGTCGTCGCCGACGCTCGTGAGCAGCGCCGCCATGTACTCGGCCGGGTAGTTGGCCTTGAGGTAGGCCGTCCAGTACGACACGAGCCCGTACGCGGCGGTGTGCGCCTTGTTGAACGCGTAGTCCGAGAACGGGACGAGGACCCCCCACAGCGCGGCGACGGAGGCCTCGTTGAAGCCCTGGGCCTTCATGCCGGCGGAGAAGGGCTCGTACTCCTTGTCGAGGACCTCCTTCTTCTTCTTGCCCATCGCGCGTCGGAGGAGGTCGGCGTTGCCGAGGGTGTACCCGGCGAGCTTCTGGGCGATCTCCATGACCTGCTCCTGGTAGATGACCAGGCCGTAGGTCGTGCCGAGGATCGGCTCGAGGGCCTGGACCATCTCGGGCTGGAGCTTGCCCTCGAGCTGGGGGTCGAGCGGGATGAGCGCCTGCTTGCCGTTCTTGCGCAGCGCGAAGTTCGTGTGGGCGTTGACGCCCATCGGGCCCGGACGGTAGAGCGCGAGGGCGGCGGAGATGTCCTCGAAGTTGTCCGGCTGCATGAGCTTGAGCAGGGTGCGCATGCCGCCGCCGTCGAGCTGGAAGACCCCGAGGGTGTCGCCGCGCTGGAGCAGCTCGTAGGTCGGCTCGTCGTCGAGGGTCTTCGTCAGGGCGTCGAGGTCGATGTCCTCGCCGCGGTTTGCCTTCACGTTCTCGATGGCGTCGTCGAGGATCGTGAGGTTGCGCAGGCCGAGGAAGTCCATCTTGACCAGGCCGAGGTTCTCGCAGCTCGGGTAGTCGAACTGCGTGATGACCTGGCCGTCCTGGAGGCGGCGCATGATCGGGATGACGTCGATGAGCGGCTCGCTCGACATGATGACGCCGGCGGCGTGCACGCCCCACTGGCGCTTGAGGCCCTCGAGACCCTTGGCCGTCTCGACGATCTCCTGGAGGTACGGCTCGGTCGCGACGAGGTCGCGGAACTCCTTGCCCTCGCCGTAGCGGGCGTGCTCGGGGTCGTAGATGCCCGAGAGCGGCACGCCCTTGCCCATGACGTCCGCGGGCATCGCCTTCGTCAGCTGCTCTCCGACCGAGAACGGGTGGCCCATGACCCGGGAGGAGTCCTTGACCGCCTGCTTGGCCTTGATCGTGCCGTACGTGACGATCTGCGCGACCCGCTCGTCACCGTACTTCTCGGTGACGTACTTGATGACCTCACCGCGGCGACGCTCGTCGAAGTCGACGTCGAAGTCGGGCATCGACTGGCGCTCGGGGTTGAGGAACCGCTCGAAGATGAGGCCGTGCGGCACCGGGTCGAGGTCGGTGATCTTCATCGCGTAGGCGCACATCGAGCCCGCACCGGAGCCACGCCCGGGCCCGACGCGGATGCCGTTGTCCTTGGCCCACGTGATGAAGTCGGCGACGACGAGGAAGTAGCCGCAGTTGTGGACCGCGACCCCCTCGGCCACATAGGTGTGGTCGCCGGTCACCGTGAGGTTGTAGACGGTCCCCTCGTACTCCTCGCGGTCCACCGCGCGGACCCGAACCCACCACCGACCGTCGATGTACCGGGCGTTGTACGGCTGCTTGCGACCGCCCGGGACCCACAGGACCTTGTAGGACCGCTGGCTGGGACTGCCCGTCACGGTCGCCCACTGACCGAGTCTCAGGAGGATCGTCCGCAGCTGCCTGGCCAGCACGTCGTTGACCGTCGTGACCATCCACTTTCCCCGGACGTCGACGTGGCCGTCGCCCTCGTGCCACCCGGCGACGAACGCCCGCAGACCGGCGTCGGGGACCGACAGCACCCACTCGGGGACGGACTTACCACGAACCCCCGTGCCGAACAGCTCCCGCAGGAGGAGCGCGAGCGGATGGTTGGTGAGCATCACCGTGACACCGGCGTGCTCGGGTGCGCAGGCGGACGCCTTGGAGTACACCCGCGGGGAACCGAGTCCGAGGCGCTCCGTCACCTCCTGGAGACGTGTGACCGCGGGCTCGTCGCGGTGCAGCGTCCAGCCGACCTGCCCCGGGTTCACGTCGCCGTCGGGGTCGTACAGGTGTCCCTCGGCGACCCAGAGGCCGAGAAGCCACATGAGGTCCTCGGACCACTCGACCTTCTCCGGCATGCTGCCGACGTTCGGGCGGGGCGCGCGGCGGCGACCGGCACCCAGCCGCGTGAGACGTCCGTCGTCCGAGCGGCGCACGGTCCAGCCGTTGTCCGCCATGAGGGACCCGAGGTCGAGGTCCTGGTAGGGGGCGATCTCGGGCTGCGGGAGGAGCAGCTCGTCGCCGGGCCGGACGTCCCCGGCCTCGACCCAGCCCCGGTGGGCGACGAGGAACGGATGCTCTGCCGTGGCCTTGATGGGGAAGACCTGGCCGTGCGGACGGATGACGTGCAGGTCCTCCCGGACCTCACGCGTGAGGACCCGCTCGACGGTCGCACCGCGACCCCGGAAGGTCCGGGTGTCCACCGACGTCACGGCGTCCCCGACCTGGACCTCCTCGATCGGCCGCCACGACCCGTCGCCCATGAGCACCGGGGTCTCGGGGGTGAAGCAGTACCCCTTGGTCGTGATGACGTCGGTCTCGTACTCGGCCTGCCGGCGGGCGTAGTCCGGGACGCCCTCGGGGAAGCGCTCGCGCAGGCCGGACTCGACCTCCTTGACGAACCAGCTCTCCTCGTTCTCCCCGGGCGGGCACGGGAAGCGGGGCATGTAGCGCCCCTCGCCCTCGGTGAAGGAGATGTCGCACATGTCCGCGATGAGGAGGGTGTTGTCGCACGCCTCCGGCAGCTCGCGCCAGGTGTGCCGCATCTCCTCGGCCGACTTGAGGTAGAAGGAGTCGGCGTCGAACTTGAACCGGTTCGGGTCCATCATCGTCGAGCCGGACTGCACGCACAGGAGGGCGCCGTGGGCCTTGGCGTCCTCGGGGCTGGTGTAGTGCAGGTCGTTCGTCGCGACGAGCGGCAGGTCGAGCTCGCGGGCGATGCGCAGGAGGTCCTGCTGGACGCGGCGCTCGATGTCGAGGCCGTGGTCCATGAGCTCGCAGAAGTAGTTCTCCTTGCCGAAGATGTCGCGGAAGTCCGAGGCCGCCTGCTTCGCGGCGTCGTACTGGCCGAGCCTGATGCGGGTCTGGATCTCGCCGGACGGGCAGCCGGTCGTCGCGACGAGCCCGGAGCCGTAGCGGTCGAGCAGCTCGCGGTCGATGCGCGGCCACTTCGCGTACACCTGGTCGAGGGATGCCTGGCTGTCGAGCCGGAAGAGGTTGCGCAGCCCGTCGTTGTCCTTGGCGAGCAGCGTCATGTGGGTGTAGGCACCGGAGCCGGAGACGTCGTCCCCCGGGCGGGTGCGCTCGTCGCCCCACTTGACGCGGGTCTTGTCGGAGCGGTGCGTGCCGGGCGTCACGTACGCCTCGACCCCGATGATCGGCTTGACCCCGGTGCCCTGCGCCTTCTTCCAGAACTCGTAGGCCCCGAAGACGTAGCCGTGGTCGGTCGTCGCGAGGGCGGGCATCCCCATCTCGGCGGCCCGTTCGAAGAGGTCGCCGATCCGGGCCGCACCGTCGAGCATCGAGTACTCGGTGTGCACGTGCAGGTGGACGAACTGGTCGCCGCCCTTCGCGCGGGGCGTCGGGCTGGGGCTCGGGGCGGACGGGGTCGACATCACGGGCCATCCTAGGTGGGCCCGGGGACACCCCTCGGCGTGTCGCCGACCGTGTCGCGCGCGGCGGCCCGGAGCGGGCCCCGCGACCCGGACCCGACCCCTGTCAGAGCCGGTCGAGGGCGGTCTGCAGGTCCTGCGGGAGGGTGCTCCCGAAGGTGACCCACTCCCCCGAGCCGGGGTGCTCGAAGCCGAGGCCGGTCGCGTGCAGCCACTGCCGCTCCAGCCCGAGCCGGCGGGCCAGGGTGGGGTCCGCGCCGTAGAGCGGGTCGCCGACGCAGGGGTGGCGGACCGCGGCCATGTGGACGCGGATCTGGTGGGTGCGGCCGGTCTCGAGGTGGATCTCGAGCAGGCTCGCGTGCCGGAAGGCCTCGAGCAGCTCGTAGTGCGTCACCGCGTGCTTGCCGGAGTCCATGACGGCGAACTTGTAGTCGTGGCCCGGGTGGCGGCCGATCGGGGCGTCGATCGTGCCCTCGACGGGGTCGGGCAGCCCCTGGACGAGGGTGCGGTAGGTCTTGTCGACCCGCCGCTCCTTGAAGGCCCGCTTGAGCAGGGAGTAGGCCCGCTCGCTCTTGCACACGACCATGAGGCCGGAGGTGCCGACGTCGAGCCGGGACACGATGCCCTGGCGCTCGCTGGCGCCGCTCGTCGCGATCCGGTAGCCCGCGGCCTTGAGACCGGCGAGGACGTTGGGGCCGCGCCAGCCGACGCTCGGGTGCGCCGCGACCCCCACCGGCTTGTCGACGACGACCACGTCGTCGTCGTCGTGGACGACCCGCATCCCGGGGACCGGCTCGGCGACGACCTCGAGGCTCGGGCTCGCGGGCCCGGACGGCAGGGCGACCTCGAGCATGTCGCCCGCGCTGACCCGGTGGCTCTTGCCGACGACCGCCCCGTTGACGCTCACCTCGTCGGCGGCGGCGAGGTCCGCGGCCCGGGTGCGGGAGAGCCCGAAGAGCCGGGCCATCGCCGCGTCGACCCGCTCGCCCTCGAGACCGTCGGGCACGAGGACGGTGCGCTGGTCGGTCATCGGGTCAGTCATCGGCGTTCGCCTCGTGGCGACCCGACCCCGGACCGAGCGGGACGCCCCGGTGCGCGAGGACCATGACGACCCCGGCGGCGAGGACGATGGCGATGTCCGCGACGTTGCCGACGAAGAGGCCGAAGTAGTCGATGAAGTCGACGACGTGCCCCCGTCCGGGTCCCGGTTCGCGGGCGAAGCGGTCGACGAGGTTGCCGACCGCCCCGCCGAGGAGCAGTCCGAGGGTGACGCCCCACGTGCGGTCGCCGACCCGACGCGCCGCGACGAGCACACCGACGAGGATGGCGAGCGAGAGGATCGTCAGCACCCACGTCGCGTCGTCGCCGAGCGAGAACGCGGCCCCGGGGTTGCGGATGATGTTGAGACGGATCCACGACCCGACGAGGTCGACCGGCTCCCCGGGGGTGAGCGTCGCGAGCGCCGCGACCTTCGTCACCTGGTCGAGGACGAGGACGACGAGGGCGACGGCGGCCAGGAGGGTACGCGGGCCGAACCGCCCGCCGTCCACGGAGGTGGACGACGCGGACGGCGAGGGCTCGGCCGAGGTCAGCGGCGCTCCTGCTGCGTCTTGCACGACATGCACAGGGTCGCCCGGGGCGCCGCCTGGAGGCGGAGCTTGCCGATGGGGTTGCCGCAGGACTCGCAGGTGCCGTACGTACCGGTCTCGAGGCGTTCCAGGGCGTGCTCGGTCTGCTCGAGCATCTCCCAGGCGTTGTTCGCCAGCGAGATCTCCTGCTCGCGCTCGTAGGTCTTCGCGCCGGCGTCGGCCTGGTCGTCGCCGGCGCCGTCACCGGAGTCGCGCATGAGGTCGACGATGTCGCTGCGGGCGTGCTGCAGCTCCTCGCGCAGCTGCTCCACGTCGTGCTCGAGCTCGTTGCGGATCTCCTTGACCTCGCCCGCGGTCCACTTGGACTCGCCGTCGCGGACCGGCAGGGAGGCGGGCGACACGCTCGCCTTCCTCGCCGGCTTGGCCGCCTTCGCGGGCTTGGCCTGCTTGGCGGGCCTGGCCTGCTTCGCCGGCTTGGCCTGCTTGGCGGGCTTGGCCGGCTTGGCGGGCTTGGCCTGCTTCGCGGGCTTGGCCGCGGACGCCGACTTCTTCGCCGGCGTCGCCTTCCTCGCCGGCTCGTCCTTCGTGGACCCCGAGGACGTCGCGCCCCGGGTCGTGCTCGGCGACGCCTTCGACGTGGAGGTCTTCTTCGCCGACCCAGCCGTCTTCCGGGCGGCGGACGCGGTGGCCGAGGAGGCCTTGGACGTCGTCCGCTTCGCCGCATCGACGGCACGCTTCACAGCCATGCAGTGCAACCCTTTCGCGGGTCGACCGAGCCCTGGCGGCTCGGTCGGTTCGTGGAGGATACGGGGTGCCGGGCGGCACCTCAACGCAGGAAACGCCGGTGACCTGCGCTGGGACAACGACGAGGGGCCCGGGTTGGTGCCCGGACCCCTCGTCGTTCACCGACCGTTCAGCTCTGGTGCTCCCGCTGGGGCTCCTCGGCGCCGGCCTCGGCGGACCCGTCCTCGTCCTGACCGACGTTCTTGAGGTCGGACAGCTGGGCCTGGATGTAGTCGTGCAGGCGGCTGCGGTAGTCCCGCTCGAAGCCCCGCAGCTCGTCGATCTTGCGCTCGAGCAGCCCGCGCTCGCGGCCGAGCTCCTCGAGGATCGAGGCCTTCTTCTGCTGCGCCTCGGCCACCATGCCGGTCGAGCGTTCCCGGGCCTCGGTGAGCATCTCGTCCCGCTGGGTCGTCGCGGTCCCGATCATCTCGTCCCGCTGGCTCGTCCCCGAGGTGACCATCTCGTCGTGCTGGGCCTGGCCGGTGGCGACCAGCTCGTCGTGCTTGGCCTGACCGGTGGAGACCAGCTCGTCGTGCTTGGCCTGCGCCGTCGACACGAGCTCGTCGTGGCGCCGCTGGGCGGTGCCGAGCAGCTCGTCGTGCTTGGCCTGACCTGTCGAGACGAGCTCGTCGCGCTTGCTCTCACCGGCGGCGACGTGCTCGTCGTGGAGCCGCTGCGCGAGGGCGATGACACCGGCGGCGCTCGCACCGCCACCGGTACCGGCCAGCGCGGCCGCCCCGACGGAGGAGTCCTCGCCCTGCGCGGCGGACTGCTCGGCCTGCGTGGCGCGCTGCTCGGCGTCCTGGGCGCGGGCCTCGGCGTCGGCGACGCGCTGCTCGGCCTCCTGGGCCCGGGACTCGGCCTCGGCGAGCCGCTGCTCGGCCTCCTGGGCCCGCTGCTGCGCGGCCTCGGAGTCCTCCCCGGCGCGCTGCTCCATCTCCTGGAGACGGGCCTCGAGGGTGGCGACCCGCTCGGACTCGGCGGCGCCGGCCTCCTCCCGCTCGCCCGCGGCGGCCTGGGCCTGGCTGCGGGCCTCCTGCAGCTGTCCCTCGAGGTCACGGACCTGCTCCTCGAGGCTGCCCGCGTGACGCTCGATCTGGGTCGCGTGGTGCTCGAGCTCGGAGGCGCGGCGCTCGGCCTCGGCGACCCGGCCGTCGGCGTCGCCCTCGGCGCCACGCAGCGCCTCGAGCTCGCGCTCGAGCTCGGCGTTGCGCTGCTCGATCTGGGCGAGGGTCCCCTGGAGCTCGGCGGCACGGGACTCGCTGTCCCCCGTCTTGTTCTCGTACTCGCCGAGGCGGGCGGTGAGCTCGCTGCGGGTGCCCTCGAGCTCGGAGACCCGGGCGGCGAGGGTCGCGTTCTTGGAGCGCAGCTCCTCGAGGTCGCGGGCGGCGTCCGGGTCGGAGCCCGACGCGGGGGCCATGCCGCGGCCGTCGCGCGCCTGGGACATCTCCCCCTTGAGGTCGTCCTGGTCCTTCAGCATCCGGCGCATCTCGGCGACGATGTCGTCGAGGAAGTCGTCGACCTCGCGCTCGTCGTATCCACGGCGGAACTGGGTCTGGGTGAACGTCTTGTTGAGGACGTCCTCGGGCGTGAGAGCCATGAGCAACTCCTGGAGGCGCGAAGGTCACGGGCGATGGTCCCCGAGCGCGGCGCTCCGACCGGTCCGGGGTGACCGAAGGACGCCAGCCTAGACGATGACGGGGCCCACGTGACAGGTGTGACCGGACGTGACCCGGTCCGCAGGCGGTCGGACGGGTCCGGTCCCCGGTCCTACTGCGCCAGCCCGGTGAAGACCGAGCGCAGGATGACGACCGCGAGGAAGAGCACGATGAAGGACAGGTCGAGCGAGATCCCGCCCAGCCGCAGCGGCGGGATGACGCGGCGGAGCGCGTTGAGCGGCGGGTCGGTCAGCGTGTACACGGGCTCGGCGACGAGGAGCACCGGCCCGCGCGGCCGCCAGTCCCGGGCGAACATCCGGATCCAGTCGAACACCAGCCGCCCGATGAGCACGACGAGGTACAGGAAGACCACGAAGGCGAGGAGGCCGAAGATCAGCTGCATGGGACGAAGTCTCGCCTACTCGCCCGGGGGCGTGGGCGGCGGGTCCGGCTCAGCTCTGGTTGAAGACGCCGCGCCCGGCGGGCGGGGCGCCCTCCTCCGCGTTGACCTCGACGGTCTCGGGCGAGAGCAGGAAGACCTTGGACGTCACGCGCTCGATGCTGCCGTGCAGACCGAAGACGAGGCCGGCGGCGAAGTCGACGAGCCGCTTGGCGTCGGAGTCGCTCATGTCGGTGAGGTTCATGATGACCGGGACCCCGCCGCGGAAGCTCTCGCCGATCGTCTTGGCCTCGTTGTACGTCCGCGGGTGGATCGTCGTGATCCGCGAGACGCTGCCGGCCTCGGGCTGGCGCACGACCTCGGCCATCGTGCGGCGGGTCGGCAGGGGCGTGACCTCGGCGTGGTGCTCGGGGCGGTCCTCCGCCTCGTGCTGGTCGTCGTAGTCGTAGTACTCGTCGTCGTAGCGGCCCTGGTCCTCGGCGAGGCCCAGGTACACCATCGTCTTCTTCAGCGCGCCAGACATCACGTGCTCCTCGGTTCGTGGCCCCGCCTGCCGGTGCCGTGCGATCGTGACCGAAGTTACCGGTGTGACTCACGAGATCCGAGGATTGCGGACCCGACACGCAGGTGTGTCGCGCCCTCGGCGACGGCGTCCTCGAGGTCGCCGCTCATCCCGGCCGAGATCCACCCCGCCTCCGGGTGGTCCGCGCGCAGCCGCTGCGAGAGGTCGTGCAGGCGGGCGAACGCCGCGCGAGGCGCCCCCTCGCGCGGTGCGACGGCCATGAGTCCCCGTAGCCGCAGGTGTGCGAGCGCGCCCACCTCGTCGGCGAGCCGGCCGAGGTCGTCGGGGGCGACCCCGCCGCGTTCGCCCGAGGTGTCGAGGCCGACCTGGAGGAGGACGTCGAGGACCGTCCCGTGCCGCTCCGCCGCCCGGTCGAGCGCCCCGGCGAGCTTGGCCCGGTCGAGCGAGTGGACGACGTCGGCGTAGCCGACGACCGACCCGGCCTTCTTGGTCTGGACCTGACCGACGAAGTGCACCGTGAGGTCGGCCCGGCGCGCGACGTCGGGAAGCTTCGCCGAGGCCTCCTGGTCCCGGTTCTCGCCGACGTCGACGACGCCGAGGTCGGCGAGGAGGTCGAGGTCCGAGGCCGGGAAGCGTTTGGTCACCGCGACGACCGTGACGGGGTCCTCGCGCCCGGCGTCGGCGCGCGCCGCCTCGACCCGGGCACGGACCCGCTCGAGCCGCTCCGCGAGCTCCGCCCTGCGGTCGGTCACGACGCCTCCCGGCGGACGACGCCGGCGAAGCGGCCCTCGCCGTGGCTGCGCCGGTGCGAGTGCAGGTCGTCCCGCTCGCGCGTGCAGCCGGGCACCCAGGTGACCTCGACGTCGAGCCCTCGCAGGGCGGCGACGACGCCCGCGCCGACGTCCAGCGCCGGCGTCCCGGTCCACGACACCGTCGCGGAGACCGGGTGCGCGGCCGCGACCTCGTCGCGCATCGTCGCCGGGACCTCGTAGCAGCGCCCGCACACGGAGGGTCCGACGACGGCGTCGATGCGTCGTGCGCCCGCCCCGCGCATCGCGGCGACGACGGCGGGCACCACGCCCGCGAGCAGGCCGGGCCGCCCGGCGTGCGCGGCGCCGACGACGCCGTCCCCCGACAGCAGGACGGGGACGCAGTCGGCGACGAGCACCGCGAGGGCGAGGTCGCCCGCGGTCGTGACGAGGGCGTCGCAGGACGGGGCGGTCTCGGGCACCCGGTCGACGACGGCGACGTCGGCGCCGTGGCACTGGTCCATGTAGACGACCGGCACCCCGACCGCGCCCGCGAGTCGGCGGCGGTTCTCGGCGACCGCACCGGGGTCGTCGCCGACGTGCCGGGCGAGGTTGAGCCCGGCCTTCTCCCCCGTGCTCACCCCACCGGCGCGGCCGGTGACGGCACGGCGGACGCCGGCGTCTCGACGCTCCCAGACGATCACGGACCCACCGTAGACGCGCCGCGGGGCGGACCGGTCGCCCGGCCCGCCCCGGGGCGGCACGTCACTTGAGGAAGTCGGGGACGTCGAGGTCGTCGTCGCTGTCGAACGTCACCGTGCGCGGCGGCTGCTGGGTGCGCGCCGGCTCGGGGGCGGAGGACTCGCGCTCGGTCCGCACCGGGGACTCCTCCTCGGGGGTGGGCGCGGACGAGGGCTCCACGCGCGGCGGGACGGGGGTCGCGGGGGGCGCCGCGGCGGGGGCGGGCTGCGCGGTCGCCGGCCGCTCGGTGGCGGGCTGCGTGGGCGCGGGCGGCGGGACGGCTCCGCCCGGGGCCTGGCCGGGGCTCGGCGGCGCGGCGGGCGTCGACGGCGCGGCCGCCCCACCACCCGGGGCCGGCGGGACCGCCGGCGGGACGGGGCGCCCCTGGATCGTGCCGAGGGCCCGGTCGTCGGCCTTGCGCTGGGGGGCGCCGCCGTCGAAGCCGGCCGCGATGACGGTGACCCGCACCTCGTCGCCGAGGGCGTCGTCGATGACCGCGCCGAAGATGATGTTGGCCTCTGGGTGGGCCGCCTCCTGGACGAGCCGGGCGGCCTCGTTGATCTCGAAGAGCCCGAGGTCGCTGCCGCCCTGGATCGACAGCAGGACCCCGTGCGCGCCGTCGATGCTCGCCTCGAGCAGCGGGCTGGAGATCGCGAGCTCGGCCGCCTGGACGGCGCGGTCCTCGCCGCGGGCCGAGCCGATGCCCATGAGGGCCGACCCCGCCCCCTGCATGACGGACTTGACGTCGGCGAAGTCGAGGTTGATCAGGCCCGGGGTCGTGATGAGGTCGGTGATGCCCTGGACGCCGGAGAGCAGGACCTGGTCCGCGCTGTGGAAGGCGTCGAGCATCGACACGCCGCGGTCGCTGATCGACAGCAGGCGGTCGTTGGGGATGACGATGAGGGTGTCGACCTCGTCGCGCAGGTCGGTGATGCCGGACTCCGCCTGGTTCGCCCGGCGACGACCCTCGAAGGTGAACGGGCGGGTGACGACACCGATCGTCAGGGCGCCGAGACCCTTGGCGATCCGGGCGACGACGGGCGCGCCGCCGGTGCCGGTGCCGCCGCCCTCGCCGGCGGTGACGAAGACCATGTCGGCCCCCTTGAGGACCTCCTCGATCTCCTCCGCGTGGTCCTCGGCGGCCTTCTTGCCGACCTCGGGGTCGGCGCCGGCGCCGAGCCCTCGGGTCAGCTCGCGGCCCACGTCGAGCTTGACGTCGGCGTCGCTCATGAGCAGCGCCTGGGCGTCGGTGTTGACGGCGATGAACTCGACGCCCTTGAGGCCGACCTCGATCATCCGGTTGATGGCGTTGACCCCGCCGCCGCCGATGCCGACGACCTTGATGACGGCGAGGTAGTTCTGGGGTGATGCCACGGCAGGGGCCTTCCTTGGAGGTCACGGCGACCGGTGGTGCGCCGAGTCTCGACCTGAGGTCGAGGGTTACAGTTCGGTCACGGTGTCGATGGGGACGACGCTACGTCCGCGCCCCGGCTGACGCACATCACGCGCAGGGCGTGTCGCGACATCCCGTGGGCGAAATCCTGCCACGGCGGGAGGGCCCGATCCCAACCGCCCCGTCCGTCACGTGAGTCCCACGGGTGTCAGCGCGTCACCGGGGTCATCGGGGCGCTCACGTCGATCGTCGACGCCTTCGTCGTGAGGAGCGAGCGGAGCACCCGGATCTTCAGCCGCGGCTCGTCCGCGCCGCCCCAGACGACCTTGCGGTCCTGAAGGGTGAAGGTCGCGAGGTTGGCGCTGCTCACCGTGACCGCGGAGACCGACCCGGCGAGGTCCTCGGGCAGCTCGCGCAGCAGCGTCAGAGCGGTGGTGAGCGCCTCGGGGGTCATCGCCGCCGAACCGGTCGCCGTGACGACGGGCACCCCCTCCGGTGCCTTCCGGACGGTGCCGAAGGCGACCCCGGTCGCGTCCACGACCTGAAGTCGACCTCGAGGGTTCTTCACGACGATGGCCGCGGTCCGCGGGACGACCTCGACGGACAGGGCACGTGGCCACGAGCGCCGGACCGACACCTCGGCCACGGTGACGCGCTCGCGCACGTCGGACTCGACCGCCGCCGGGTCGACCCGGACGAGGGGGGTGCCTTCCGGGACGGTGACGAGCTCGCGGACCGCCTCGCGCTCGGCCCCGGACACCCCCGAGACCCGCACGTCGTGGACGCCGAGCACGTCGGTCCAGCCCACGACCCAGCCCGCGCCCGCGAGCAGGGCGGTCGTGAGGACCGCGCCGAGGGCCCGCAGCCACGGCCGCCGGCGGCGGGCCAGGGCCCGGTCCCGGAAGCGCGAGGCGGACGTCGCCGAGACACCCGAAGCGCGGGTCGCGGTGGGGCTCACGGCGTCGCTCCCGTCCGGGCGCGCAGCCCCTCGAGGATCGGCGGCCCGAGGCGGGTCACGTCCCCGGCCCCGACGGTGAGCACGAGGTCGCCCGGGCCGGCCGCGGCGACGAGCCGGTCGACGGCGTCCTCGCGCGACGGGCCGCTCACGACGGTCCGCTCCCCCGCGAGCCCGGCGAGCGGGGTCGCGACGAGGTCGGGCCCGACGCCGGGGACCGGGTCCTCCCGGGCGCCGAAGACGTCGAGGACGAGCACGAGGTCCGCCGGGGCGAGGGCGCGGGCGAAGGCCTCGGCGAAGTCCCGGGTGCGGCTGTAGAGGTGCGGCTGGAAGACGACGAGCACCCGGCCGGTCCCCGCCCGGCGGACGACCCCGGCCGCGGCGGCGACGACGGCCGCGACCTTCGCCGGGTTGTGGGCGTAGTCGTCGACGACGGTGACCCCGTCCACCTCGCCGCGCACCTCGAACCGGCGGCGCACCCCGGTGAAGCCCGCGAGCCCGGCGAGCACCGCCTCCGGGTCGAGGCCGAGCCCCTCGACGGCGACGAGGTGGGCGGCGCAGGCGTTCGCGACGTTGTGGTCCCCGGGGACGGCCAGGTCGAGGGTGCGCGGGACGCCCCGGTCCCGCAGCACGGTGCGCGTCGCGAGGCCCTCCTCGGCGGTCGAGACGACGACGAGGTCGGCGTCCTCGGCACGGCCGAAGGTGACGACCCGGCGGCCCCGGGCCCGCTCCTGCTCGGCGAGCGAGCGGGCCCCCGGGTCGTCGGCGCTCGCGACGAGCAGCCCGCCGTCGGCGATCGTCGCGGCGAACTCGCGGTAGGCGTCGGTGACGGCCTCGGCGGTGCCGTAGAAGTCGAGGTGGTCCGGCTGCACCGTCGTGACGACGCCGATCTCCGGGCGGTAGACGACGAAGGTGCCGTCGCTCTCGTCGGCCTCGACGACGAAGGCCGGACCGTCCCCGACGGCGGCGTTCGTGCCGAGCTGCGGGATCTCGCCGCCGCACGCGAAGGACGGGTCGGCGCCGGCCGCGGCGAGGGCGACCGTGAGCATCGCCGTCGTCGTCGTCTTGCCGTTGGCGCCGGCGACGGCGACGCCGCGGCGCCCGGCGGTGAGGGCGGCCAGCGCCTGCGCGCGGTGCAGGACGAGCAGCCCGGCGGCGCGGGCCGCGGCGAGCTCGGGGTTGTCCTCGCGGATCGCGGAGGAGACGACGACGGTGTCGGCGCTGCCGAGGTGCGCCGGGTCGTGGCCGACGTGGACGGTGGCGCCCGCCTGCCGCAGCGCCTCGAGGACCGGTCCGTCGGCGGCGTCGGAGCCGCTCACGGTGACACCCCGGGAGAGGAGCAGCCGCGCGACGGCGGACATGCCGGCGCCGCCGATCGCGAGCAGGTGCACGGCGCCGAGGCGGTCCCACGCCGGGACCGGCGCCGCGAGGTCGAAGCGCGGGTTGGTGACGCCCACGGTCAGCCCGCCCCGGCGGCCCGGTGGACGAGGTCAGCGAGCTTCTCGTCCCCGTCGCGCTCGCCGACGCTCGCGGCGGCCTCGCTCATCGCGGCGAGCCGCTCGGCGTCGCGGGCCAGCGGCAGGACGCTCGCCTCGACCCAGGCCGGGTCGACGTCCGCGTCGTCGACGAGCAGCCCGCCCCCGGCGCCGACGGCGGTCGCCGCGTTGAGCCGCTGCTCCCCGTTGCCGATCGGCAGCGGGACGTAGACCGCCGGCAGCCCGACGGCGGTGAGCTCGCAGACGGTGTTCGCCCCGGCCCGGGCCACGACGAGGTCGGCGGCGGCGTAGGCGAGGTCCATCCGGTCGCAGTACTCGACGACGCGGTAGGCCGCGCCGGTCGTGGTCCCCGGGTCGACGGACTTTCCGGTGCCGGTGACGTGGAGGACCTGGACGCCGGCGGCGGACAGCGCCGCGCCCGCGGTCTCGAAGGCGCCGTTGAGCCGGGCGGCCCCGAGGGAGCCACCGGTGACGAGGACGGTCGGGGCGTCGGCGAGCCCGAAGTGCTCCCGGGCCTGCGCCCGCAGCGCCGTCCGGTCGAGGCCGGCGATCTCCTGGCGGATCGGCATGCCGGTGAGCGTCGCCCCCCGCAGCGGGGTGCCCGGGAAGGTGACGCCGACGGCGGCGGCACCCCGGGCGCCCAGCCGGTTGGCGAGCCCCGGACGGGCGTTCTGCTCGTGGACGACGACCGGCAGGCCGCGGCGCCGGGCCGCGAGGTAGGCGGGGGCGGCGACGAAGCCACCGAAGCCGACGACGACCTCGGCACCCGTCGCGTCGATGGCCCGCTCGGCCGCCGCGACGGCGCTGCGCAGGGCCTTCGGCAGCCGGACGAGGGCGGCGTTCGGGCGCCGCGGGAACGGCACCCGCGGGACCTCGTGGAGCGGGTAGCCCCGGGCGGGCACGAGCCGGGCCTCGAGGCCGGCCGCGGTGCCGAGCGCGGCGACGGCGACGTCCGCGTCGCGGCGGACGAGGCAGTCGGCGAGGGCCAGCAGCGGCGAGACGTGGCCGGCGGTGCCGCCGCCGGCGAGCAGGACCGAGCGGGGGCCGGCGCTCACCGGGTGCCCCCGCGACGCACCGCGCCCTGGACGACCGCCATCGACCGACGCAGCGAGGACGGCCGGGCCCGCAGGGCCTCCGCGCAGCCGGGCTCGGCGCGGGCGAAGGCGAGGAGGACGCCGAGGGCGCCCATCGTCGTGATGAGCGAGGACCCGCCCGAGGAGACGAGCGGCAGCGGGACGCCGATGACCGGCAGCAGGCCGATGACGGCGCCGATGTTGATGGCCGCCTGGGCGACGATCCACGTCATGACGCCGGCGGTGACGACCCGGACGAAGAAGTCGTCGGACCGGGACACGATGCGGTAGCAGGCGAGGGCGATCCCGGCGAAGAGCAGGAGGATCGCGATGGAGCCGGGCAGCCCGAGCTCCTCGCCGATGATCGCGAAGATGAAGTCGTTGTGCGGCTCGGAGAGCAGGCCCCACTTCTCGCGGCTCTGGCCGAGGCCGACCCCCCACCAGCCGCCGTCGGCGAGGGCGTACCGGCCGTGGATGGGCTGGCGCGCGGGGCCGAAGGGGTCGGTGTCCCGGCCGAGCCACACGTCGAAGCGGCCGAGCCGGTTCGAGCTCGTGAGGATGAAGGCGACGGCCATCGCGGCGAAGGGGACGGCGGCGACGGCGAACCAGCGCAGCGGCACCCCGGCGGCGAACAGCACCCCCGCGACGACGGCCCCGAGGATCATCACCGTCCCGAGGTCGTGGCCGAGGACGACGGCCCCGATGGCGAGGGCGGCGACCGGGACGAGGTAGGGCACGAGGACGTGCCCGAAGGAGGCGATGTGCCGCCGCTTGCGGGAGAGGATGGCCCCGCCGGCGAGCGCGAGCCCGACCTTGATCGCCTCGGACGGCTGGATCGTCACGGGCCCGACCGAGATCCAGTTGCGGTTGCCCTGGAACTCCCCGCCGAGCGGGGAGAACACGAGCATCTGGAGGACGACGCCGACGGCGAGGACGGGCAGCGCGAGCCGCTTCCAGCCGCGGACCGGGATCCGGGACGCGACGAACAGGGCGAGCGCGCCGATGGCCGCGTACACCGCCTGGGTGCCGAAGATCGCGTAGGCCGAGCCCGACCGGTCGAGCGAGACGACGGCGCTCGCGGAGAGCACCATGATGAGGCCGAAGACGACGAGCGCGGCGGTGAGCGACAGCAGCAGGTAGTACGAGGCCACCGGCGAGTCGAGCCGGGCGGCCCAGCCGCGCGTCCTGGCCGCACCGGAGTCGCGCACCGGTGCGGTGGCACTGCTCACCGGCTACCCCTGCGGGTCGAGCCGCCGCACCGCCGAGGAGAAGGCGTCGCCGCGCGCACCGTAGTCGGTGAACATGTCCATCGACGCGGCGGCGGGCGCGAGCAGGACGACGTCGCCCTGCCGGGCGACCTCGAGGGCGCGCTCCACCACCGTGTCCATGGCACCAGTGTCGGTGCGGCCGACGTCGACGACGGGGACATCCGGCGCGTGTCGCGCGAGCGCGTCGGCGATGCGCCCCCGGTCCCGGCCGAGCAGGACGACGGCGCGCAGCCGGGCGGCGGCGCCGGCGACGAGGTCGTCGACGTCGGCGCCCTTGAGCAGCCCGCCGGCGACCCACACGACGTGCTCGTACGCCGCGAGGCTCGCGGCGGCGGCGTGCGGGTTCGTCGCCTTGGAGTCGTCGACCCAGCGCACGCCCCGCACGACGCCGAGGTCGGCGATGCGGTGCGGCTCGGGGACGAAGTCGCGCATCCCCTGCCGGACCGCGGCCGGAGGGACGCCGTGGGCCCGGGCGAGGGCCGCGGCGGCGAGGGCGTTGGCGACCAGGTGCGGCGGCGGGGGCGGGGCGTCGTCGCCGGCCCGCAGGTCGGCGAGCGTGCCGAGCTCGGCGGCCGAGGTCGTCCGCTCCTCGACGAAGGCCCGGTCCGCGAGGACGTCCTCGACGAGACCGACCTCGGACAGGCCTGGGCTGCCGAGCCCGAAGCCGACGGCGCGGCAGCCCTCCTGGACGTCGGCGTCCTCGACGAGGCGCATCGTGGCCCGGTCGTCGACGTTGTAGACGCAGGCCACCTCGGTGTTCTCGTAGACCCGGCCCTTGGCCCGCGCGTACTCCTCGAGCGAGCCGTGCCAGTCGACGTGGTCCGGGGCGATGTTGAGGCACGCGGAGGCCCGGGGGGCGAGCGAGGAGGACCAGTGCAGCTGGAAGCTCGACAGCTCGACGGCGAGGACGTCGTACGGCTCGGGGTCCATGACGGCCTCGAGCGCCGGGGTGCCGACGTTGCCGACGCTCCGGGCGCGCAGCCCGGCGGCGCGGAGCATCGCCGTCAGCAGCTGCACGGTCGTCGTCTTGCCGTTCGTCCCGGTGACGCAGAGCCACGGGGCGGCGCCGGCCTGCGGGCGCAGCCGCCACGCGAGCTCGACCTCGCCCCAGACGGGGACGCCGGCACGCGCCGCGGCGGCGAGCAGGGGCTGGTCCGGCCGCCAGCCCGGCGAGGTGACGACGAGGTCGACCGGCTCCTCGGGCAGCGCGGCCACGGCGTCGTCGCCGAAGCGCAGGGTGGCGCCGAGGATGCCGAGGATGTGGGCGTGCTCGGCCATCCGGCTGCCCTCGGCGGGCTCGCGGGCGTCGACGACGACGACCTCGGCCCCGCGGTCGAGGAGGGCGTCGGCGGCGGCGAACCCGCTGACGCCGAGACCGGCGACGAGGGTGCGCAGGCCGGCCCAGTCCGCGTCCCGGTGGGTGAGCCCGTCGGTGCGGGTGGTCGCGTGGGTGGTGCCGTCGGTCATACCGCGCCCACGACCCACTCGGCGTAGAAGAGGCCGAGGCCGAGGGCGACGAAGAGGCCGGCGATGATCCAGAACCGGATGACGATCGTGACCTCCTGCCAGCCGAGCAGCTCGAAGTGGTGCTGGAGCGGGGCCATCCGGAACACCCGCTTGCCCGTCGTCTTGAAGGACAGCACCTGGATGATGACCGAGAGGGTGATCGTCACGAAGAGGCCACCGAGGATGACGACGAGCAGCTCGGTGCGGGTGAGGATCGCGAGCCCGGCGACGGCGCCGCCGAGCGCGAGCGAGCCGGTGTCGCCCATGAAGATCTTCGCCGGCGAGGCGTTCCACCACAGGAACCCGAAGCAGGCCCCCATCCCCGCGGCGGCGACGATCGCGAGGTCGTGCGGGTCGCGGACCTCGTAGCAGTTCGTCCCCGGGTTCCACTGGCAGTTCTGGTTGAACTGCCAGATGCCGATGAGGACGTAGGCCGCGAAGACCATGACGGACGCGCCGGTCGCGAGACCGTCGAGGCCGTCGGTGAGGTTCACCCCGTTCGAGGTCCCCGCGACGATGAGGTTCGCCCAGACCACGAACAGGACGATCCCGACGACCGGTCCGAGGAAGGCGAGGTCGACGGGGGTGTCCCGCACGAAGGAGACCGCCGTCGACGCCGGGGTGCGGAAGGCCTCGTTGGGGAACTGGAGCGCCGCGACGGCGAAGACGACGGCGACGAAGGTCTGCCCGGCGAGCTTCTGGCGTGAGCGCAGGCCGAGGCTGCGTTGCTTGCTGATCTTGATGTAGTCGTCGAGGAACCCGACGAGCCCCATCCCGGCCATGAGGAAGAGGACGAGGACCCCGCTCACCGACGGCAGCTGGCCGGTGAAGACGTGGGCGACGCCGTAGGCGAGCAGCGAGCTGAGGACGATGACCGCCCCGCCCATCGTCGGCGTGCCGCGCTTGGTGTGGTGCGAGGTGGGGCCGTCGTCGCGGATGAACTGCCCGTAGCCGCGCTTGACGAGCAGCTTGATGAAGGCCGGGGTGCCGAAGAGGGAGAGGACGAGCGACACGACGGCGGCGATGAGCACGGCCTTCACGTGAGGTCCTCCGGGGTCTCGGCCAGGCGGTCTCCCAGCCACCGTAGCCCCGCGTCGCGGCTGGACTTGAAGAGGGCCACGTCACCCGCCCGCAGCTCCGCGCGCAGCAGCGCCTCGGCCTCGTCGGCGTCGGCGACGGAGCGCACCCGCGTCGCCGCCCCACCGGCCAGGGCCTGCTCCGCGCCGTCGGCGAGCGGCCGGGCGGCGTCGCCGACGACGACGAGCTCGTCGACCCCGAGGTCGACGGCGTCCCGGCCCACCCCGGCGTGCAGGGCGGCCGACTCGTCGCCGAGCTCGAGCATCGTGCCGAGGACCGCCCAGGTGCGCCGGTCCTCCCCCATCCCCGCGAGCGCGGTGAGCGCGGCGTGCATCGACTCGGGGTTGGCGTTGTAGGCGTCGTTGACGACGGTGACGCCGTCCGGGCGCTCGGTGACCTCCATCCGCCAGCGGCTCACCGGCCGGGCGGCCTCGAGGGCGGCGGCGACGTCGTCGAGGGACATGCCGAGCTCGAGGGCGACGGCGGCCACCGACAGCGCGTTGCCGACGTGGTGCCGCCCGACGAGGCCGAGCGTCACCCGGGCCTGCCGTCCCCCGGCGTGCAGGGTGAACGTGGCGCGTCCCGCGGCGTCGAGGGCGACGTCCGTGGCGCGCACGTCGGCGTCGTCCGCCTCGCCGACGAGGACGACGCGGGCCGCCGTGACGTCGGCCATCGCCCGCACCCGCGGGTCGTCGGCGTTGAGGACGGCGAGCCCGTCCTCGGGCAGGGCCGCCGGCAGCTCGGACTTGGCCCGGGCGATCGCGTCGCGGGAGCCGAACTCCCCGACGTGGGCGGTGCCGACGTTGAGGACGACACCGACCCGCGGCGGCGCCATCGTCGTGAGGTACTCGATGTGCCCGACGCCCCGGGCGCCCATCTCGACGACGAGGAAGCGGGTGTCGGCCTCGACCCGGCAGACCGTGAGCGGGACGCCGACCTCGGAGTTGTAGGACCCGACCGGCGAGACCGTCGGCCCCGCGTGGGAGAGCACGGTGCCGAGCAGGTCCTTGACGCTCGTCTTCCCCGAGCTGCCGGTGACCCCGACGACGGCGAGGTCGGGTGAGCGGTCGACGACGGCGCGGGCGAGCGTCGCGAACGCCTCCTGGGTGTCCTCGACGACGACGCAGGGCACGTCCGGCACGGGACGGGTCGTCAGGGCCGCGACGCAGCCCGCGGCCACCGCCTCGGCGGCGTGGTCGTGGCCGTCGGCGTGCTCGCCGACCCGGGCGACGAACAGGCCGTCGGGGCCCGCCTCGCGGGAGTCGGTGACGACGGGCCCGGCGACGACGAGCCCGGCCGCGTCCTCCTCGGTGATGCCGGTGAGCCCGCCACCGACGACGACGGTGAGCTCGACGAGCGGGATCGGGATCATCGGGCGGCCTCCTCGGCGACGGCGCGCAGGGCGGCGCGCAGCTCGTCGCGGTCGTCGAACGGGTGCACCTCTCCCCCGACGTCCTGACCGGTCTCGTGACCCTTGCCGACGACGGCGACCGTCGCGGCGGGGCCCTCGGCCCACACGGCGGCGACGGCCTCGCGGATCGCGGCGCGGCGGTCGCCGACGACGACGACCTCGACGTCGCGGCCGCCGGCGCGGACCTCCTCGACGCCGGCGAGCACGGCCTCCCGGATCGCGGCGGGGTCCTCGGTGCGCGGGTTGTCGTCGGTGACGACGACGAGGTCGGCGCCGAGGGCGGCAGCGACGCCCATGCCGTGGCGCTTGTCCCGGTCCCGGTCGCCCCCGGCGCCGGTGACGACGACGAGGCGGCCCTCGGTGCCCGGGCGCAGGGCGTCGAGGGCGGCCCGGATGGCGTCGGGGGTGTGGGCGTAGTCGACGACGGTGAGCGGGTGGTCCGCCCCGTCGCCGAGGGTCACCGTCTCCATCCGGCCCGGGACGTGCGGGTCGGCGAGGACGGCCCGCCCGGCGTCGGCCGGGTCGACCCCGAGGGCGACGAGGGCGGCGGCGGCCATCGCGGTGTTCGTGCGGTTGAAGTCGCCCGGCAGCCGGGAGCGCAGCGCGAGGTCGACCCCGTCGGGGCCGCTCAGGACGAAGGCCGCCGGGTCCGAGGCGTCCGGCGCGAGCGTCCAGTCGGCGGGGTGGTCCGGGGTCGAGCCGAGGGTCTCGACCGGGACGGTCGCGGTGTCGGCGAGGCGCACGCCCCACGTGTCGTCGACGCAGACGACGGCGCGCTCGGAGCGGGCCGGGGTGAACAGCGAGGCCTTCGCGGCGAAGTAGTCCTCCATCCCGGCGTGGAAGTCGAGGTGGTCCTGGCTGAGGTTGGTGAAGAGCGCGACGTCGTAGACCGCCCCGTCGACCCGGTGCTGGGCCAGGGCGTGGCTGGAGACCTCCATGACGCACGTGCCGATGCCGCGCTCGGCCATGACGGCGAGCAGGGCGTGCAGCTCGGGGGCCTCCGGGGTCGTGCGGACGCTGCCGACGCGCTCGTCGCCGATCCGGGTCTCGACCGTCCCGATGAGGCCGGCGTCGACCCCGAGGGCGGCGAGGGCCGAGTGCAGGAGGTACGCGGTCGTCGTCTTGCCGTTCGTCCCGGTGATGCCGACCAGCCGGACCGGCCGCTCGTCGGTGCCGTAGACACGGGCGGCGACCTCGCCGAGGACGCCCCGCGGGCGCTCGACGACGACGACCGGCAGGTCGACCCCCGCGGTCTCGGCGCGCGCGGCGCCGTCGGCGTCGGTGAGCAGCGCCCGGGCCCCCGCGGAGGCCGCGGCGGCGGCGAAGTCGGCGCCGTGGGCGTTGGCCCCGGGGAGCGCCGCGTAGAGGTCGCCGGGGCGGACGGCGCGGGAGTCCAGGGTCACCCCGGTGAGCTCGACGTCGTCCTGCGGGAGGGGTGCCCCCAGCAGCGTCGCGACCTCCCGGAGCGGAGTGCGACGCGGCGAGGTCGGCCGGGGTGACAGCACTCGCAGGACCCTACCGTCTGGGGTGGTCGACGCCGTCACGCAGGAGGGCGCGGTCCTCGAGGGCCTTCTCGGGGTCCACGCCGAGGGTCACCTTCGGCGCCTTGGACCCCGTCGGCGGGATGCCGAGCTCCTGGAGCGCGTACGTCGTGACGTCCTTGAACACCGGTCCGGCGACGTAGCCGCCGAAGAACGGGTACTGCGGCTTCTGGACGATGACGGCGACGACGATCTCCGGGTCGTCGGCGGGCGCGTAGCCGATGAAGCTCGCCGTCTTGCCGCTGTACTTGCCCTTCGCGTCGTCGTAGAACTCCGCGGTCCCCGTCTTGCCCGCGACCCGGTAGCCGGGGATCTGCGCCTCGTCCGCGGTGCCCTCGGGGCTCACCACGCCCTCGAGCATCTTCGACACGTCCGACGCCGTCTGGTGCGACACGACCCGCGAGGACTCGCTCGCCGGCGCGTCGTGGACCGTGCCCTCGGCGTCGGTCGTGCTCTCGACGAGGCGCGGGGTGACCCGCACGCCGTCGTTGGCGATGGTCTGGAACACCGACGCCGCCTGGACGGCCGTCACCGACAGGCCCTGCCCGAAGGCGACCGTCGCGCGCTGGGTGCCGCTCCAGGTGTCCGACGCCGGCAGGAGCCCGCCCGACTCACCGGGGTAGCCCACCCCGGACCGCTCGCCGAGGCCGAACTTGCGGAAGTAGGACTCCAGGGTCGACGACTTCAGCGTCTCGCTCACGAGGATCGTCCCGATGTTGCTCGACTCGGCGAGCGTCCCGGCGACGGTCCGGTAGAGGGTGGCGTGGTCGTGGCTGTCCTTGAAGCTCTGGTCGTAGCGGGGCAGCCGGTTCGGGATGACGACCGGGGTCGACGGGGTCACCGACCCCTCCTCGAGGGCCGCCGCGATCGTCATGATCTTCGCCGTCGAGCCCGGCTCGAAGACGTCCGTGAACGCCTTGTTGTCCAGGTGGACCCCGGCCTTGCCGACGTCGGTGTTCGGGTCGAACGTCGGGTACGAGGCGACGCTGAGCAGGTCCCCGCTCTTGGCGTTCATGATGACGACGGTCCCGGACTGCGCCTTGGTCTCCTCGATGCGCTGGGCCAGCGCGTTCTGGGCATACCACTGGAGCGAGGAGTTGACCGTGAGGGTCACGTCGCGGCCGTCGACGGCGGGCGTCGTGCTCGAGTCGCCCGCGGGGATGGCGGTGCCGTCGCGGCCCTGCTCGAACCGGACCTCGCCGGGCGTGCCGGACAGCGTCTCGTCGGCGACGAGCTCGAGGCCGCCCCCGGCGTTGCCGTCGTCGAGGACGTAGCCGACGAGCGCCGCCGTCGTCTGGCCCTGCGGGTAGGTCCGTTCGGACCGGGTCTCGCGGCGGTCCCGGGCGATGCCGGGGATGCCGAGGGCCGCGATCTTGTTCCACGTCAGCGGGGTGACGTCCTTGCTGAGGATGCGGTAACGGCTCTCCCCCGTGAGCGCGGGGACGAGGTCGTCGACCTCCGTGCCGAGCAGCGGCGCGAGCCGGACGGCGGCCTCGCGGACCGCCTCGGCGGAGGTCGCGGGGTCGCACTCGTTGTCGCCGGTGCGGTAGGTGCACACGGCGGTCTGGTCGGCGACGACGACCTCGCGCACGACGCTCGAGGCGAGCACGGTGCCGTCGGCGGACAGGATGTCGCCCCGCATCGCCGGGATGATCTGCGCGGTCGCCCGCTTCGCCTCGGCCTCGCTCGCGACCGCGTGGGCGTCCAGGCCCTGGATCCGCACGAGCTGGGCGGCGAACACGCTGAGGACGAACATCGTCGCGACGAGGAGGGTCCGCATCCGCCGGCGGCTGCTCGGGCCGGGACGCGCGGCGGCGGCCGGCCTGCCGGGACCTCGCGGCGGGGTGCCGCCCCGGCCGCCGGGACCGCCGGCCCGGCTGGGACGGGTCGCCGGGCGACGCGGGGCGGAGCCGCCCCGGGCCGAGGCGCCCCTGCTCTGTCCACCCTTGCTCTGCGCACCCCTGCCCTGCGCGCCCTTGCTCTGCGCACTCCTGCCCGGGGCGCTCTTCGCCGAGGGTCCCTGGGCGCGGCCGTCCTCGCCCGCGGCGCGCCTCGACGGCGGACGCGTCGACGACGTGCCACCGGACGGTGTCCGCCGGGTCGGCCCGCCCGTCGAGGGCGTGCGGGTGCTGCCGTCACGGCGCGGGGTCGCGGCCGGTGCGGTCGCTCGCCGGGTGCCGGGCCGTCCCTGTCCCGAGGGGCGGCGACGACCGGGGTCGGGGGTGCGCGGGGGCGTCACGGGCGCTCCTGGTGCATCAGCGGCCCGCCTGCGACGAGGCCTCGGTGACCACGGTAAAGCTCTTGTCGGCGTTGGCCTTCCGCGCCACGCCGAGCACCTCGCCGTCGGAGAGGCGCAGGAAGGCGGGCGTCGCGGCGGGCACCATCCCGAGGGCCCGCGCCTCGCGCGCCAGCGGTCCCGGGCCGGACACCGCGTCGAGGTCGTGGCGCAGGTCGTCCTGGGTGTCGGTGAGCTCCTCGGAGCGGTGCTGCAGCTCACGCATCGTGTACGAGCCCTTGGCCATCGCCGTGTTGAGGAGCAGGACGCCGACGAACCCACCGAGGACGAGGGCGACGCACAGCGCGACGAACAGGGCATTGCCCTCGGCCGGCTGCGGGGCGACGACGCGCAGGCGCCGGGGCGGCGCGGCCGAGCGGCGGGGGGCGGACCGGGGACCGGTCCGGACGGCGGCCTGGCTCATCGGGAAGCTCCTGTCGACGGGAGGCGCTCCGCGGCGCGGAGACGGGCTGAGGCGGATCGGGGGTTGACGTCCTGCTCGGCGGGGTCCGGGACCTCGGCGCCCCGGGTGAGCAGTCGCAGGTAGGGGGCGTGCTCGGGCAGCTCGACGGGCATGCCGGCCGGCGTGCGGCTTGTGGCCCCGGCGGCGAGCGCCCGCTTCGTGATGCGGTCCTCGAGCGAGTGGTAGGACAGGACGGCGATCCGCCCGCCGGGGGCGAGGGCACCGACCGCGGCGTCGACCGCGGCGGCCCAGACGTCGAGCTCGGCGTTGACCTCGATGCGCAGCGCCTGGAAGGTCCGCTTCGCCGGGTGGCCCCCGGTCCGCTGGGACGCGGCGGGGACGGCCGTGCGGACGAGCTCGACCAGCCGGGCGGAGGTCGTGAACGGCTCCTCGTCGCGGGCCGCGAGCACCGCGGAGGCGATCCGGCCGGCGAAGCGCTCCTCGCCGTAGGTCCGCAGCACCCGGGCGAGGTCGCCGTGCTCGTAGGTGTTGAGGACGTCGGCCGCCGTCATCCCCCGGGACTGGTCCATCCGCATGTCGAGGGGGGCGTCGTGCCGGTAGGCGAAGCCGCGGTCGGCCTCGTCGAGCTGGAGGGAGGAGACGCCGAGGTCGAAGAGGATCCCGGCCGCGGTGCCGTCGGCCTCGGTGGCGAGGACGTCGGCGATCTCGTCGTAGACGGCGTGGACGGCGGTGAACCGGTCCCCGAAGCGGGCGAGGCGGGTCCGGGCGAGGGCGAGGGCCTCGGGGTCGCGGTCGAGGCCGACGACGCGGGCCGCGGGACACCGCTCGAGGACCGCCTCGGCGTGGCCGCCCATCCCGAGCGTCGCGTCGACGCACACGCTGCCCTCGGCCTGGAGGGCGGGGGCGAGGAGGTCGACGACGCGGTCGCGCATCACTGGCACGTGGCGGGTGTCGGCGGGTCCGCGGTCGGTCATCTCCCCTCCTCTCGGGGTCGGTCTCTCGGGGTGGTGGTGCTGCGGCCGGGCGGTGGGGTCGCGGTGGGGGGTCCTGGTGCGGGTCGACCCGGCGGCGGGTCCCCATCCGATCCGCGCCCGGCGCGGGGGAAGACGCGTCGGGGAACGGGTCGGCTGGAGGCCGGCGGTCGGGTCGGTCGTGCGGGCGACGGGTGGGTGGTGGCTGTCGAGGTGGTCGGTGGTGGTCGAGCGCGCGTCTGTGTCGATCGGGGTCAGAGGCCGGGGACCACCTCCTCGGAACCGGCCGAGTACGCGGAGTAGGCCGGCATGACCTCCTCGAGGTAGGCCTCCCAGCGGGCGGTGTCCCACACCTCGAGCCGGGTGCCGTTGCCGATGACGGTGCAGTCCTTGTCGAGCCCGGCGTACCGGCGCAGCGGGACCGGCACGGTGACCCGGCCCTGCTTGTCCGGGACGTCGGGGTGGGCGCTGGCCCGGAAGACGCGGACGAAGTCCCGGACCTGCTTGGAGGAGGTCGAGGCGCTCTGCATCTGGGCGGAGACCCGGCGGAACTCGGCGGTCGGGAAGACGTACAGGCAGCCCTCCTGGCCGGTCGTCACGACGAGCCCGTCGGCGAGGGCCCCGCGGAAGCGGGCGGGGAGGAAGAGCCGGCCCTTCTCGTCGAGCCGGGGCGTGTGGGTGCCGAGGAACTCGTCCATCGACCCACCTCCTCGACCCTGACGGAGGCTCCCGGTCCCTCCGTGTTGCTCCACTTTACTCCACCATATGCCCCACGTGCGGCACAAACGGGCGATATGTGCGCTCAAAACCTTCGAAAGTGCAGGTCGGAGGCGGTGGTGCGAAGTGGGGAATCTGTCGGCCCCCCGCGTCATCCCGCGCCTCCCGCAGGCCTGCTGCGACCTCGCCGGCTCGGTGCGACGCCGCTCGATCGCCGCCGTCCCGCCCGCTCGGTGCGCTGTGGCGCACCGCTCCGGCGAGTTCGCACCGACGGATCGAGCGCGCACCGACGGAAGGAGCGCGCACCGACCCAGCGAGGTCGATGGCGCACGAGGGTCGGGTGGGTCGGGTGGGGCGAGGTGGAGGGACCGGGGTGGTGTGCAGTGGAGGGACCCGGGTGGGGCGAGGTGGGGGACGGCGCCGACGGACGGGTTCGATGCGCGGTCGGGAACCGGGGAGCGGGCGCAGACAGCGGCCCGTCCCGTGTAGCAAGATCGAGGGCACGCGCCGCCCACCTCGCACGTTGGGGTGGCTGCACGGACCGACGAGAGGACCCCCAGCGTGAGCCAGCTCGAGCCCGACCCGACGACGACCGACGCCACGGACCGGGGAGCGTCCCTCGACCACGTGCTGCAGGTGTCGAGCCGGCTCGCCACCGCGATGAACTCCGTCATCGAGGGCAAGCAGCCCGTCGTCCGCACCGCCATCACCGTGCTGCTCGCCGAGGGCCACCTCCTCGTCGAGGACGTGCCGGGCGTCGGCAAGACCCTCCTCGCCAAGACCCTCGGCCGGTGCATCGACGCGTCCGTCCGCCGGGTCCAGTTCACCCCCGACCTGCTGCCGAGCGACATCACCGGTGTCTCGGTCTACAACCAGGACGTCCGGGACTTCGAGTTCCGCCCCGGGGCGATCTTCGCCAACGTCGTCGTCGGCGACGAGATCAACCGCGCCTCGCCGAAGACCCAGAGCGCGCTCCTGGAGTCGATGGAGGAGGCGCAGGTCACCGTCGACGGCACGACCTACGTCCTCCCCCGGCCGTTCATCGTCATGGCGACCCAGAACCCCATCGAGATGGAGGGCACCTACCCGCTGCCCGAGGCCCAGCGCGACCGGTTCATGGCCCGGATCTCGATGGGCTACCCGTCCGCACGCTCCGAGCTCGAGATGCTCGACGTCCACGGGGGCGCCTCACCGCTGGAGCACCTCAGCCCGGTCACCGACGCCGCGACGGTCCAGGCGATGGTGCTCGCCGTCCGGCAGGTGCACGCCTCCCCCGCCGTGCGGCAGTACATCGTCGACCTCGCCGCCGCGACCCGCACGAGCTCGGCCCTGCGCCTCGGGGCCTCACCGCGCGCCACCCTCCACCTCCTGCGCGCCTCGCGGGCCCACGCCGCGCTCGCCGGCCGTGACCACGTGCTGCCCGACGACGTCCAGCAGATGGCCGTCCCCGTCCTGGCGCACCGGCTCATGCCGACGGGTGAGACCCAGATGGCGCGCCGGTCGGCGGCCGACGTCCTCACCGACCTCCTCCAGCGGGTGCGCGTCCCCGCGCCCAGCCGCTGAGCCGTCGATGCGCGGGCTCCGACGGATCCTCACGACCCGGGGCGCGGCCTTCGCGGGCTGCGGCCTGGTCCTCGTCGCCTCCGGCATCCTCCTCGGCCAGACCGACGTGACCCGGGCCGGGGTGCTGCTCCTCGCCCTCGTCGCGGTCTCGCTCGTCCTCGCCCGGCGGCACGGGCTGTCCCTCGTCGTCGAGCGCAGCGTCATCCCCTCCCGGATCGCCGTCGACGAGCGGGCGACCGTCACCGTGCGGGTCCGTAACGTCGAGTCCTCCCCCACGCCGGTGCTCCTCGCCGAGGAGGCGCTCGACTACGCGCTCGGCGACCGCCCGCGGTTCGTCCTCGGCTCGCTGCGCCCCGGGGCGAGCACCGAGGTCGGCTACACCGTCCGCTCGCACACCCGCGGAGTGCACCGGCTCGGTCCGCTGCGGCTGCGGATGCGCGACCCGTTCGGCCTCACCCTGCGCGGCGCCTCGCTCGCCGGCGACGGCGAGGTCGTCGTCCTCCCCCGGGTCGTCCCGCTCGAGTCCGGGCGGTCGCTCGGCAGCGGCATCGGCAGCGAGGGGACGATCCCGCACATGGTGGCCCTCCACGGCGAGGACGACCAGACGATCCGCGAGTACCGCGACGGCGACGACCTGCGCCGCATCCACTGGCCCGCGACGGCCCGCACCGGTGACCTCATGGTGCGCCAGGAGGACAGGCCCGCGAAGCGCCGGGCCGTCGTCCTCGTCGACTCCCGCGAGGTCGGGCACGGCGGGGGCGGCCGGTCCGGGTCCCTGGAGTGGACGGTGACGACCGCCGCCTCGGTCCTGACCCACCTCGACCGGGCGGCGCACGCCGTGCACCTCGTGACCGCCGACCCCGCCAGCGACCGGGGCGTGCGGCACGACGACACGGTCGAGGGGTCGCTCGACGCCCTCGCCCGGGTCCGGCTCGAGGGGCCCGACGTCATGCGCGGCGTCCTCCACGACTCCCAGTCGCTCACCGCGTCCGGCGGCCTGCTCGTCTACGTCGGCGGACCGCTCAGCGACGACGACGCCCGCACCCTCGCGGCTCTGCGCCAGCCGGGGTCCAGCGGGGTGGCCCTCGTCGTCGACCCCGCCCGTTTCGGGCGCCGGGACGGCGCCGGGCCGGCGGCCGAGGCCACCGCGGCGACCCTGCGGGGGTCCGGCTGGCTCACGACCGTCGTCGACGCCCGCACCTCCCCGGCGCAGGCGTGGGGCACGGTCGTCGGTGGCTCGGCCGTGGGGGCCGCGTCGTGAGCCGGCTGCGCCCCCTCGACGCCCTGCTCGCGGCCCTCGCGACGCTCGCGGTGACGCTGCCGCTGTCCGGGCTCTTCGCCCCCGCCGGCGCCTGGGTCCGCCCCAGCGTCCTGCTCGTCGTCGTCGTCGCGCTCGTCGGCGTGGGGCTGCGCTCGCTCGCGACCGCCCGCCCCCTCGTCGTCCTCGGCCAGCTCGTCGCCCTCGTCCTCTCCGGCGCGCTGCTGCACGGACGCGGGCACCTGCTCGGCGGCGTCCTGCCGTCGCGGGAGACCGGCGAGGCCATCGGCATCCTCCTCGGCGAGGCCTACACCGTCGTCACGACGTACGCGGCGCCCGCCCCGTCCGAGCGCGGGGTCGTCGTCGCGGTGAGCCTGCTCGTGGGGCTCACGGCGGTCGTCGTCGACGGTCTCGCCGTCACCTACCGCAGCCCCGCGGTCGCCGGCATCCCCCTCCTCGCCGCGTTCCTCGCCTCGGCGACGAACACGAGCACCGGGCTCGCCGCGTGGTACGTCGTCCCGCCGGCGCTGTGCTGGCTCGCGCTCGTCGCGACCCAGGGCGTCTCGTCACTGCGGGCGTGGGGCGGCACCCCGACCCGCGACGGGCGCAGCGACCCCGCCGGCTCCTTCGGGTCGCTGGCGCGCGGGGTCGGCCTCGTCGCCCTCGCGGCGGCGGTCGTCGTCCCCGGCCTCGTCCCTCACCTGCCGACGACGTTCGTCGCCGACGGGCTCGCCCGCGGCGACGGGCGCGGCAACGGGTCGGGCCCGGTCCTGCTCTCGACGAGCATCGACGTCGCCCGGGACCTCGCCGACCAGTCCGACGCGGAGGTGCTGCGCTACCGCACCTCCGCCTCCGAGCCGGTGCCGCTGCGGGTCGGGCTGCTCGACACCTACCGGGGCGGGCGCTGGTCCGCCGCCGACGACGTGACCTTCGTCCCGCCCGACAACGCCCTGCCGGGACCGGCCGCCGACGGCGACGTGGAACGGACGACCGAGCGCATCGAGGTGCTCGACTCCGGGATCGCGGTGCCGCAGGTCGCGCTGCCGGCGACGGCCGTCGGCTCGCCCTTCCCGACGGGGACCTGGCGGCTCACCGTCTCGGGGGTCCCCGAGCTCACCTCCCGCGTCCCGGAGTACACGGCGGAGTACACCGACCTGGAGCCGACGCCGGAGCAGTTCGGCAGCTTCTCCGACCTCGATCGGTCCGCGGGCGACCTGCGGGTCGACCCGGACGCCGAGGACGCCGTCGAGGCCCTCCTCGCCGACGTCGTCGAGGAGTCCGACGCGGACACCCCCTTCGAGGTCGCCGTCGCCATCCAGGACCGCCTCCGGTCGACGGCGTACTCCTACTCGGAGGAGCTCGCCGAGGAGACCGCCGCCGGGCAGCGCTCCGAGGAGCCGCTCGTGCGCTTCCTCGAGACCCGGACCGGCTACTGCGTCCAGTTCTCCAGCGCGATGATCATGGCGGCCCGCGCAGCGGGCATCCCCGCGCGGATGGCGGTCGGCTACCTGCCCGGCACCGTCGACGGCGACGAGCGCGTCGTCATCGCCTCGGACGCGCACGCGTGGCCGGAGCTGTACTTCCCCCGGCTCGGCTGGACCCGCTTCGAGCCGACCCCCGGCGCGCGGACCGGGCTCGCCCCCTCGTACACCCGCGAGGTGGGGCCGGCCACCGACAACGCCCTGCCCGTGCCCACGCCGTCTGCGACCTCGTCGGCGCCGACGCCGGACCGGCCGCAGGAGGACGTGCCCGCCGGGGACACCGCGGACGACGTCGGGACCGTCGACACCGGTCTCGCCGACGTCGTCGCCCGCAGCTGGCCGACGGTCGCCGGGGTCGCCGCGGTCCTCGTCCTCGCCGCGCTCACCCCGCTCGGCGCCTGGCTGGCCCGGCGCCGGGCCCGACGCCGCGCCCGTGACGACGCCGAGCGCGTCGAGGCGGAGTGGCAGTCGCTGCTCCTCGGGCTGGGCGACGTCGGCTACGTCCCGAGCGAGGGGGCCACGCCGCGGGAGACCTCGCGCCAGATCACCCGGGCCGCCTACCTCACACCCGAGGAGCAGGAGGCGTTCGGCCGGGTCGTCGACACCCTGGAGCGGGCGCGCTACGCCCGCCCGGGCGCCGACCTGCCGGAGGTCGCCGAGGACGCCCGGACCGTGCGGCGCGGCGCCGTCGGCCGGCGCCGCCGGCTGGACCGGGCGCGGGCGCTCCTGCTGCCCGAGGAGGGCCGACGGCACTGGCGCTCGCTCGTGGGGCGTCGCCGCGACGAGGGCTGACCGGGGCCCGACGCCGGTGCCGACCCCGCACGACCGAGCGCCCACCACCTCGTCGGTGGCGGGCGCTCGGTCGTGCGCTGCGGGTGCCCGGGGCCGGCCGGCGCCGGTCGCCCCGTGGCGGGACCGTCAGTCGAGGTAGTCGCGCAGCGCCTGGCTCCGGCTCGGGTGACGCAGCTTGCTCATCGTCTTGGACTCGATCTGGCGGATCCGCTCCCGGGTCACGCCGTAGACCTTGCCGATCTCGTCGAGCGTCTTCGGCTGGCCGTCGGTGAGGCCGAACCGCATCGAGACGACGCCCGCCTCGCGCTCGGAGAGGGTGTCGAGGACGGAGTGCAGCTGCTCCTGGAGCAGGGTGAAGCTCACCGCGTCGGCCGGCACGACGGCCTCGGAGTCCTCGATGAGGTCACCGAACTCGCTGTCGCCGTCCTCGCCGAGCGGGGTGTGCAGCGAGATGGGCTCGCGGCCGTACTTCTGGACCTCGACGACCTTCTCCGGGGTCATGTCGAGCTCCTGGGCGAGCTCCTCCGGGGTGGGCTCGCGGCCGAGGTCCTGGAGCATCTGGCGCTGGACGCGAGCGAGCTTGTTGATGACCTCGACCATGTGCACCGGGATGCGGATGGTGCGGGCCTGGTCCGCCATCGCCCGGGTGATCGCCTGGCGGATCCACCACGTCGCGTACGTCGAGAACTTGTAGCCCTTGGTGTAGTCGAACTTCTCGACCGCGCGGATGAGGCCGAGGTTGCCCTCCTGGATCAGGTCGAGGAAGAGCATGCCGCGACCGGTGTACCGCTTGGCGAGCGAGACGACGAGGCGCAGGTTGGCCTCGAGCAGGTGGTTCTTGGCCTTCTTGCCGTCCTGGGCGATCCACCACAGCTCACGCTTGAGCTTCATGTCGATCTTCTCGCCCGAGTTCAGCTTCTCCTCGGCGAAGAGGCCGGCCTCGATCCGCTTGGCGAGCTCGACCTCCTGCTCGGCGTTGAGGAGGGCGACCTTGCCGATCTGCTTGAGGTAGTCCTTGACGGGGTCCGCGGTGGCACCGGCGGTGACGACCTGCTGGGCCGGCGCGTCCTCCTCGTCGTTGCTCATCACGAAGCCGCCGGCCGTCTCCTCGGCCTCCTTGCCCTTCGCGGGCCCGGTCTCGGGGGCGTCCTCGGTCGCGAGGTCGACCTCCTCCGGTCCGTCGTCGGTCGCGTCGGGAGCCGTGGTCTCGGTCGGGCCCTCGGCGGCCTTCTTCGCCGCCGCGGTCTTCTTTGCCGCCGTCTTCTTCGCGGCGGCGGTCGTCCCGCTCGCGGCGGACGCGGCCTTGCGGGTCGTGGTCGACGCGCTCTTGGCCGGAGCCTTCTTCGCGCTCGTGCCCCCCGACGAGGCCGCCTTCTTCGTCCCGCTCGCGCTCTTCGCGGAGGACGTGGCGGAGGACTTCTTCGCGGTCCGCGTCGCCGCGGCGGCCACGCCGGTCGTGTCGTCGGCCTTGACCTCGATGCCCTGGTCGGCGAGGGCCCGAAGGACGATCCGTCCGCGCGAGGCCTTGACCTGCGCCGCCTGGATGGCGTCCATGACCTGTCCGCCGGTCACCGAGCCGGTCGTGCGTCCCTGACGTACGAGGGTCTGGAGCGCCTCGTGGGCGAACTCCGGGGGCAGGGCGCTCGGCTCGGGGATCTTGGTGGACACAGGCGACACCGACTACCTTTCGTCGCGGATGACCACACGGGGACACGAGGATCCAGGGTGGCGTTGGGGTCCGGGGCGAGCACCTCGGGCCGTCCGGCGGGCCGTACGACCAGGTGCGCCCTTCCATTATAAATCGCTGAGAGGTCCGGAGCCTATTCCGGGGCCGCCCCGAGGGGGTCGGGACGCGCCTCTCCGACGTGTGAACGGTTGTGGCACAGAGCCTCTCGCGACGTCAGCCCTTGACCGCGAGGACCGCGCACGGCGCGTCCAGCAGGATCCGCTGCGCGTTCGAGCCGAGGATGAGCTTCCCGACCGGGGTGCGTCGCCGCAGGCCGATGACGATGAGGTCGGCCCCGGTCTCCTCCGCGACCGCGATGAGCCCCTCGGCCGGCTCGCTGCCCCGCTCCAGCTGGCGGACGTCGACGTCGAGCCCGTCCTGCGGGATCTCGTCCAGGACCGCGCGCATCTCGGCCTCGGCGGCCCGGGCGGCGTCCTCGTCGGTGTCGCGGTGGGTGCGGGTGGAGTTGATGACGACGAGACGCCGCGCCCGCGTCCGCGCTTCGTCGACCGCCCGCACGAGGGCCGCGCGGCCCTCCTTGGTGGGCACGTAGCCGACGACGATCGTCACGATGGGGTCCTCCTGCTCACGGGTTCCTCCGATCGACCGTACCGCAGCGCCGGGCACCCCGGCCCGGTCCAGGTCAGCGCGCGTCGAGCACGGTGCGGATGACCGCGCCGACCTGGGCGGTCTCGACGAGGAAGCCGTCGTGCCCGTGGGCCGAGTCGATGACGGTCAGCGCGGTCCCGGGACGCCGGTCGGCGATCTCCTCGGACAGCCGCAACGGGTAGAGCCGGTCCGTCGTCACCCCCGCGACGTGGAGGTGGCCGTCGAAGGCCCGCAGCGCCTCGGTCACCCCACCGCGGTCGCGGCCGACGTCGTGGCTGTTCATCGCCTCGGACAGGGCGAGGTAGCTTCCGGCATCGAAGCGGCGGGACAGCTTCTCGGCGTGGTGGTCGAGGTAGCTCTCGACGTCGAACCGCCCTCCCCCGCCGATCGGCTCCTCGCCGGACCGCGGGCGCCGGCCGAAGCGGTCGTCGAGCTCGGCCTCGTGCCGGTAGGTCGTGTGCGCGATGCGCCGGGCGATGCCGAGCCCGTCGAGCGGCGCGCGACCGGTCCCGTAGTAGTCGCCGCCCTGGTAGCTCGGGTCGGAGCGGATGGCGAGCAGCTGCGGCCGGCACCAGGCCACCTGGTCGGCCGTCGCCGCCGCCGACGCCGCGAGGACGAGGGCCCGCTCGACCCGGTCGGGTCGCCCCGTGGCCCACTCGAGCGCCCGCATCCCGCCCATCGAGCCGCCGAGGACGGTGTGCCAGCGACCGATGCCGAGCCGGTCGGCGACGGCGGCCTCGACGGCCACCTGGTCCCGGATCGTCGTGTACGGGAAGCGCCCGCCCCAGGGCCGCCCGTCCGGGGCGTCCGACGACGGACCCGTCGTGCCCTGGCAGCCGCCGAGGACGTTCGTCGCGACGACGAAGAAGCGGTCGGTGTCGAGCGGCGCCCCGGGGCCGACGAGGCCCGGCCACCACCCGGGCGTCGGGTGGCCGGGACCGACGTCGCCGACGACGTGGCTGTCCCCGGTGAGGGCGTGCTCGACGAGGACCGCGTTGTCACCGGAGGGCGAGAGCGTCCCCCACGTCTCGTAGGCGACGGTGACCGCGGGCAGGGTGCCGCCACGCTCGAGGGCGACCGGGCCGACGTCGAGGAACTGCCGGTCCCCGGGCGGGTCCCCCGGACGCCACGTGGCGCCGTCCCACAGGTCGGGGGTGGCGGTCATCGCAGGGCTCCTCGGGATCTCGCGTTTGCCGCGACGGACGCCGCGGCCCGGTCATCACCCGGGGCACCCCACCGCGAGGAGGGTTGCCGCCCAGCAAACCGGGGTTTGGCGCTGGGACTCATGACCGCCTCGATGGTAACCACGACGGGTGGCCCGGCGCCGTCCCCGTCCGCCAGTCGGATCCGGGGTGACCCGCGTCCGTCAGCCCGCGGCGAGACGGTCCTCCCCCTCCTCACGGGTCCCGGGCGGCGGAACCCCCGCGTCGAGCAGCCGCTCGACGAGCAGGGCGAGCCGGTAGCCCGGGTCGGCCGCCCGGGCGCGCAGGACGGCGGACCGGGCGAGCGCCCCGTCGCCGGCCGCCCACGCGAGCTGTGCCGCGAGGCTGCAGACCGCGGCCGCTCCCTCGCCGTCGGATTCGGGCACCCGGCGGGCCAGCGCGAGGACGGTCTCGAGCAGGGCCCGCCGTGCCTCCGGCGAGCCCGCCCGCGGCGTCCACGAGCCCATGCCGCCCCACCGCGGCAGCGTCTCCTCCAGCAGGGCGAGCACGGTGGCGTCGACGGCCTCCCGCGGCAGCACCCCCGGCGCGAGCCAGCCGACGAGGGCGTCGCGGAAGCGGACGTCGGCGAGGATGTCGACGGCTCGCAGCGCCACGGGCCGGGACGGGCTCCGCGGCTCCCCCGGTCCGGGAGGGTCGGTGCCGAGCACCTCGGCCCACGCCCGGGCCCCGGAGGGACGGCGGGTCCGGCGCCGGGGCCGGCCCGGCCGCCCCCGCCACGGGTGGAGGTCCGGGTCGACGGGCTCGACGACCCGGTCGAGGGCACGCCGGTCCGCGAGCGGGCTGACCCCGCGGGCGACGAGCTCGGCCACCGCCGGGACGTCGGCGGGGTCGGGCAGCGGCGTCGGCCTGGCCGGGCAGCAGCCCTCTGCGCACGTCGGGACGCTCCAGCACCCGTCCCGGACGACGACGACGTCGAGTACCTGTGACCCACCCGGCTCGAGACCGTCGAGGGCCGCCGCGAGGACGGCGTCCGACTCACCCTCGACGTCCTCGTAGACGACGAGGAGGACGCGGAGGGCCGGCACCCGCTGCAGCGGCGCGAGCATCGCGCGGACGGTGGCCTCGGCCGCGCGGGCGTCGGTCGTGAGGTCGGCCCGGGCCGTCATCCCGAGCCGCCGGCCGTCGAGGGCGAGGAGCACGAGGCTGCGGTCGGGGTGGTAGCCGAGGCGGTAGGGCAGGACGGTGACGATGTCCGCGAGGTGGTGGATCCGGATCGGTGAGGTCATGCCGCCACGCTGCTGCGCGAGGGCGGCGGGGAGAAGGCGCGGTGAGGATCTGTGGACGACGCAGGCCCGTCGCCGGCGGCTGTGGACAACGACCGAGGGGGCCGACCGCCGGACGCGGTCGGGCGCCCCGGCGGGCGTCGGGACGGTCGGGCGGTCCGTCCCGGTCGGGCGGCTCGGGCCGCTCAGTCGACGACGTCGGACGGCACCGTGTCGGCGCCGCCGGCCGAGCCGACCGTGGACTCCCAGTCGAGGAACTTCTCGGTCTCCTCGACGAGCGTCGTCGCGACCCAGCCCAGGACCATCGCGTCGTCGGCGAGCCCGAGCACCCCGAGCACCGCCTCCGGCATGAGGTCGACCGGGGACGCGACGTAGGCGGTGCCGGCCAGGAGGAGGCCGAGCTTGGCCATCGATGTCCCCGTGTAGTCCCCGGACCGGATGGCCTTGACCATCCGGGGCACGGCGACGGCACGGTCGCCGAGCGACGGGCCGCCGGGCTTCGTGGCGAGGCGTGCCGCGCGGGCGAGCGCCCCGACGTAGGCGACGGTGCGGGCTCGGGACTTGGCCATGGGTTCCTCCTGGGGTTGCGGGTCCTCCCCGCTGGGACGGTCGAGGGCTTGCGGCAGTTCCGCGGGGTCGTTGCGTGTCGCCGGTCCGGGGCGTCGGGCGTCGTGGGGTCAGACCGACTCGAGCTCGGCCGCCGGCGGGAACTCGCGCTTGGCGTCGACGGCGACCCGGCGGAGCAGGACGACGTCGATGCCGGCGCCGATGGCCCCTCCGACGAAGGGAACGCCGCGACCGAATCGGGACAGGACCCCCTTCGTGGAGCCGGCGACGAGGCGGAAGAAGACGCCCTTCTTCACGACCATCGCCGCCGGGCCGGGGAGGCGCTGCGCGGCGAGGTTGACGAGACGTCCGCCGGCGGGCGCCGCGATCCGTGCCTTGCGGAGCAGGTCGTCGGCGTCGGCGCCCACGAGGGTGAGGAGCACGGCGGCCCGGATCTGCGGCAGGTGGATGTCGTGACCGCGCAGCCGGGCGATGGCCGCGGTCATCCGGGTGACGAGCGCGTAGAAGGCGACGACGTTCGCGGGCAGGGCGACGGGAAGGGTGACGAAGCCGCCGAGACCGGTGACGAAGCCTTCGGCGGCCGCGAGCCGGACGTGCTGCGAGACGACCGCGTCGACGGCCTTCTCGACGTCGCCGCCGCTGCGCCGGAGGGCGGCGTCGGCGATCTCCGCCGCCGGCGAGAACCAGCCCTTGCCGTCGATGCCGACGTCGAGGATCTGGTCGACGACCCGGACGGCCTGGGCCCCGAGCACGCCGTCGTCGGCCGGGGCGTCCTCGGCGCGCTCGAGGGCGGATCGGGTGTCGGTCGTCGCGTCCTTCATACGGCGGCCCCGGTCGAGCAGTCCCACGTCGTCCTCCGTCGGTCGGCCGGGGCGGCGCCCGTGCGGGCCGCGCGTCGTCCGGCTCGTTCATCCTGCCACGGCGTCGCAGGTCACGGGCGACGGGACCGCGGTGGGGCGCGGTCGACGGGGCCGGTCGACGGGGCCGTCCGTCGGCGCGGGGTCGTACGCTCCCCTCGTGCTGGCACGGGAGGAGGTCGCGGTGCTCGTCGCGGGCCCTGGCCCGGACGCGCCGCACCTCGTCCTGCACGACGACCGGGCCACGACCGTGCCCGCGGACGACGTCGCCGGGCTCGTCGCGCGGCTCGAAGCCGACGCGCGCCCGCGGTGGGTGTGGTGGTCGGCGGGGCGGGACGCCGCGCGGGTCGTGCAGGACGGGGTCCGCCTCGCCCGCACGTGGGACGTCGCCGAGGCGCACCGGCTGCTCCACGGTGGTCTGGCCGCCGACCCTCCGCTCGCCTGGGCGGCCGCGCACGGGCTGGCCGCCGACAGCGTCCCCGCGGCTCCGTCGGGGGACCTCTTCGACCTCGTCGACGCCCCGGACCTGCCGCCGGACGACGTCCTCGTCGACGCGGCGGGCCACCTGCGCGCCGACCACGCCCGCTGGCTCGAGGACGCCCGGCACCTCGGGGCCTGGGCGCGGGCCGCCCTCGACACGGCGCGGGCCCAGCTGGCCGCGGCCCCCGCGGTCTCGCAACGGCTGGCGGGGACCGTCGCGTCCGAGTCCGCCGCCGCGCTGCTCTGCCTCGAGCTCGAGCGCGACGGGCTGCCGCTGGACCGCGCCCGCACCGAGGCGCTCGTCGCCGCCGCCGCCGGGCCCCGCGCCGCCGACCCGGCCGCGGAGCTCGCCGCCCGCCGCGAGCGGGACGCCACCGTCCTGCGCCACCTGCCCGAGGGCACCCGCACCGACCTGCGCAACCCCGCGGACGTCAAGGCGATGCTCGCGTCCGTCGGGGTCGACGTCCCGACGACCCGCAAGTGGGTCCTCGAGGCCTACCGCGACGTCCACCCCGTCGTCGACGCCCTCCTCACGTGGCGGCGGGACGAGCGGATCGCGACGACGTACGGCTACCGCTGGCTCGACGCCCACGTGGGCGCGGACGACCGGCTCCGCGGCCCGTGGGCGGCCTGCGACGGCGCCGCGGGGCGGATGACGGCCGACAACGGGCTGCACAACCTCCCGGCGCTCCTGCGTCCGGGCGTCGCCGCCCACCCGGGCCACGTCCTCGTCCGGGCCGACCTCGGGCAGGTCGAGCCACGGGTCCTCGCCGTCGTCGCGCAGGACCGCGCGTTCGCCGAGGCGACCCGCGCCGACGACCTCTACGCCCCCGTCGCGGCTCGGCTCGGCGTCGAGCGTCCCGTCGCGAAGGTCGCGGTCCTCGCGGCGATGTACGGCCAGCGCAGCGGCGCCGCGGGCGAGGCGCTGCGCGGGCTGGAGGCGGCGTACCCGACGGCGATGGGCCTGCTCGACCGGGCCTACGAGACCGGACGACGCGGCGAGCCCCTGCGCACGTACGGCGGCCGGCTCGTCCCGACCGGGCGGTTCCTCGCCGGTCAGGCGCCGGGCACGGACCACCGGCTCGACGCCGCCCGCGGCCGGTTCGCCCGCAACGCCGTCATCCAGGGGTCCGCGGCCGAGCTGTTCAAGGTGTGGGCGGCGACGGTCCGCGCCACGACGGCCGACCTCGGCGCGGCGGTCGTCCTGTGCCTCCACGACGAGCTGCTCCTCCACGTCCCCGAGGGCGCCGCGCAGGAGGCGGCCCGCCGGGTCGACACCGCGCTCGACGACGCAGCGCGACGCTGGTCCGGCGGCGCCCCGGTCCGGTTCGTCTCCGACACCCAGGTCGTCGCCCGTTGGTCCGACGCCAAGGACTGACCGGCTCCCCCACCCGGACGCACGGACGCCCCGGCAGCGGTGGCCGGGGCGTCGGTGGTGCGACCGGGTCGGTCAGGAGGCGTCGTCGTCGGAGACGTGCCGCAGGAAGTCCTCGAACTCGGCGCCGAGCTCGTCGGCGGACGGGATCTCGGGCGCCTCGGTCGCGAGCAGGCTCGGCCGCTCCTGGCCCTCGACGAAGGCGTCGTACTGCTGCTCGAGGGCGTGGATGACCTGGCGCGCCTCGTCGCTGCTCTCGACCTCGGCGGCGATGGCGCGCTGGTTGACGCGCGCCTTGGCGACGAGGTCGTCGTTCGGCAGGTTGAGGCCCGTGGCGTCGGTGACCGCGTTGAGGGCGGCGAGCGCCCCCTCGGCCCACTCGGCGTTCGCGAGGTAGTGCGGGACGTGGACGGCGAACCCGAGGGCGTCCCGGCCGGACTCGCCGAGCCGCAGCTCGAGGAGCGCGGAGAAGGACGCCGGCACCTGGACCCGACCGAACGGGGACCGGGCCTCCCCGACGAGCGCGTCGTCGGTGGCGTGCGCCGTCATCCCGACGGGACGGGTGTGCGGGACACCCATCGGGATGCCGTGGGCGCTGACGACGAGCGTCGCGCCGAGGTGGTCGGACACCTGCGTCACGGCCTCGACGGTCCGCTCCCACTGGAAGTCCGGCTCCGGACCCGTGAGGAGGTAGTACGTCTGGCCGTCACGGTCGGTGAGCCGGTGCACGAGCATCGACGGGTCGTCGTACTCCACCCAGCGGCTGGAGTCGAAGACCATCGCCGGACGGCGGCCGCGGTAGTCGAGGAGCTGATCGACGTCGAAGGACACGACGACCTCGGACTCACCGGACTCGAGGAGGTGGTCGCCGAGGGTCTGCTGGACCTGACCGGCGTCGACGAAGCCCCCGAGCAGCACGAGCAGCACGCCGGGGCGGGCCGGGCCGTCCTGGACGGCGGGCTCGAGGGTGTAGAGGTCGGAGGGGTCCATCACGGCACCAAGCCTTTCACGCGATGTCATCAGTGTTGTCAACGACGGCGCGCCCGTGGGGATTCCCCGGCCGCGGGGCGTGGAGGCGGGCGGTCAGGCGTCGGCGGCGACCGCGGCGATGGCCCGGCGCACCCGCTTCTCGGACACGGGGAAAGCCGTGCCGAGGGACTGCGCGAAGAGGCCGACCCGCAGCTCCTCGACCATCCACGCGATGTCGGTGACCTCGGGGGCGCCGCGCCGGGCCTCGGGCAGGCCGTCGAGCAGGTCGGCGTACGCGCTCTCGACGGCGTCGACCTCCTCCTGGAGCACGGGCTCGCGGGCGTTCGAGGCCGCCCGTTCGAGCCGGTGCTCCATCGCCCTGAGGTAGCGCTGCAGGTCGCGCAGCCGGGGGGCGCCGGTCGCGGCGACGAAGCCGGGCCGGACGAGCCCGTCGAGCTGGGCCCGCACGTCGGCGCGCGTCGTCGCCGTCGCTCGGGCCGCCGAGCCTGCCCCGAGCGCGTCGAGGGTGCGCCGGACCTGGGCGGCGAGCCCGAGCACCGGCTCGACCGCCTCGACGACCGTGAGGACCCGGGCGGCGGCGTAGGTGCGGACCGCCGCGAGCGCGGCCTCGTAGGCCTCCGGGGTCCGGACCGGGCCGGTGACGTGCTCGGCGACGAGGTCGTCGACGGCGGCGTCGAGGCAGTCCTGGAGCAGCGCGGGGACCGAGCCGTGCGGGTTGTCGGCGAGCGCGAGCTTCTGGGCGTTCGTGAGCCGGGCGAGGACCCGCTTCCACGGCGCCGACGTGTTCAGGAGCAGGAGCCGGCGCACTCCCCGCCGGTGGGCCGCCTGCGCCGACCCCGGGTCGGGCAGGACCCGCAGCGCGACGGCGTCCCCGGTGTCGACGAGCGCCGGGTACCCGACGACGGTCTGGCCGCCGGCCCGCCCCTCGAAGGTCTCCGGGACCGTGCCGACGTCCCACGTCGTGATGCCGGAGCGCTCGAGCGAGCGGCCGGCCCGGGACATCCCCTCGCGGACCGCTCCCCCGGCCCGCTCGCGCAGCGCGTCGAGGTCCTTGCCCGTCGCGACGACCTGCGGCCCGCGGCGCCCCGGTCGCTCGACGGAGAAGGTGACCCGCAGGTGGTCCGGGACGCGGGCGAGGTCGAACTCGGCGGGGTCGATGCGCACCCCGGTCCGCTCGCGCAGGACCCGGGCGAGCTCGTCGGTGATCGGCCCGGCCGTCGGGTCGGCGGCAGCGAGCGCCGCGGCGGCGTGGTCGGGCGCGGGGACGAAGTGACGGCGGGTCGCCTTCGGCAGGGAGCGGATGAGGGCGACGGCGAGGTCGTCGCGCAACCCCGGGACCTGCCAGTCGAAGCCGTCGGGTCGCAGCCGGTTGAGGACGGCGACGGGGACGTGGACGGTGACGCCGTCGGCGGCCTGGCCGGGCGCGAACTGGTACGTGACGTCGAGCTCGACGTCGTCCTGGACCCAGGTCCGTGGGTAGTCGCTCGCGGAGACCGCGCCGCCGGCGGCGGAGGTGAGCAGCTCCTCGGTGAGGGTGAGCAGGTCCGGGCGCTTCGTCCGCTCGCCCCGCCACCAGCGGTCGAAGTGCCGCTCGGTGACGACGTCGGGCGGGATGCGGGCGTCGTAGAACGCGAAGACGACGTCGTCGTCGACGACGATGTCGCGGCGCCGCGCCTGCTCCTCGAGCTCGGCGACCCGGGCGAGGGTGCGCAGGTTGCGCTGCCAGAAGTCGTGCCGCGGGTCCCAGTCGCCCTCGACGAGCGCGGAGCGGACGAAGATCTCGCGGGCGGCCTGCGGGTCGACGCGGGCGAACTGGATCATCCGGTCGGTGACGAGCGGGACGCCGTAGAGGGTGACCCGCTCGGTGGCGACGGCGGCGCCCGCGCTCTTGCTCCACCGTGGCTCGGAGATGCTCCGCGAGACGACGTGGGCGCCGGCCTCCTCGGCCCACTCGGGCTCGATGACGGCGACCGTGCGCGCCCAGAGGCGGCTCGTCTCGACGAGCTCGCCGGCCATGACGTAGTCGGGCTTGCGGCGGAACAGCGTCGAGCCGGGGCTGATGCCGAACCGGGCGCCGCGGCCGCCGAGGTACTCGCGCTTGCTCTCGTCCCGCACGCCGACGTGCGACAGCAGCCCGGACAGCAGGGCCCGGTGGACGGTGTCCCAGTCCGGCTCGGCGTCCTTGGCGGCCGTCGCGAGGTCGGGGTCGATCCGGGCGGAGCGGGTGGCGCGGCGCAGTTGGGCGTGCAGGTCCTGCCACTCGCGGATGCGCAGGTAGTGGAGGTACTCGTTCTTGCAGGTACGCCGGAACGCGCTGTGCGACAGGTCCTTCTGCTGCTTCTTGAGGTAGCGCCAGAGGGAGAGGTAGGAGGCGAAGTCGGACCGGTCGTCCTTGAAGCGGGCGTGCTGCTGGTCGGCCTGCGCCTCCTTGTCGACCGGCCGCTCCCGCGGGTCCTGGATCGACAGCGCCGCCACGAGGACCAGAACCTCGCGGGTGCAGCCGAGCCGGCCGGCCTCGACGACCATCCGCGCGAGCCGGGGGTCGAGCGGCATCCGGGCGAGGGTGCGACCGGTGCGGGTGAGCCGGCGGCCGCGGCCGCGATGGCGCCCCGGCCCGCGCTCGTCGGTGGAGAACGCGCCGAGCTCCTCGAGGAGGCGGATGCCGTCGGCGACCTGCCGGGAGTCCGGCGGGTCGACGAACGGGAAGCGGGCGACGTCGCCGAGCCCGAGGGAGGTCATCTGGAGGATGACGGAGGCGAGCGAGGTCCGCTGGATCTCCGGCTCGGTGAACTCGTCCCGCGACTCGTGGTCCTCCTGCGAGTACAGCCGGATGCACACGCCCGGCGCGACGCGGCCGCAGCGACCGGCGCGCTGGGCGGCGCTCGCCCGGCTCACCGGCTCGATCGGCAGCCGCTGGACCTTCGTGCGCTGGCTGTACCGGCTGATCCGGGCAGTCCCGGTGTCGACGACGTAGCCGATGCCGGGGACGGTGAGGGAGGTCTCGGCGACGTTCGTCGCGAGGACGATCCGGCGCCCGCCGCCGCGGCGGAACACCCGGTGCTGCTCGGCGGCCGACAGCCGGGCGAAGAGGGGCAGCACCTCGGTGTTCGGCAGCTTCAGCGCGGTGAGGGCGTCGGCGGCGTCGCGGATCTCCCGCTCGCCGGAGAAGAAGACGAGGATGTCCGTCGCGTGCGGGCTCGGCGGCTCCTCGGTCCACAGCTCCTCGACGGCCTCGACGACGCCCTGCGTCTGGTCCTTCTCGGCGACGACGTGCGTGCCCTCGGGGTCGGCCTCGACGAGCGGGCGGTAGCGGACCTCGACGGGGAAGGTGCGCCCGGAGACCTCGACGACGGGGACCTCGCGGACGGTCTCGCCGCGCTCGTCGGTGCCGAAGTGCCGGGCGAACCGGTCGGGGTCGATCGTCGCCGAGGTGATGACGACCTTGAGGTCCGGGCGGCGCGGCAGGAGCTGCTTGAGGTAGCCGAGGATGAAGTCGATGTTGAGGCTGCGCTCGTGGGCCTCGTCGATGACGATCGCGTCGTAGCGGCGCAGCTCGCGGTCGCGCTGCATCTCGCTGAGCAGGATGCCGTCGGTCATCACCTTGACCCGGGTGCGGTCGCTGCTGTGGTCGCCGAAGCGCACCTGGTAGCCGACCGTTCCGCCGAGG
Organism: Phycicoccus avicenniae; assembly: GCF_018139485.1. Lineage (GTDB taxonomy): Bacteria > Actinomycetota > Actinomycetes > Actinomycetales > Dermatophilaceae > Phycicoccus > Phycicoccus avicenniae. Next base: position 74,383 of record NZ_JAGSNF010000020.1, on the reverse strand, counting down.
TCGACCTCCATCTCCTCGGCGATCCGCTCGGCGACCGAGCGGGCGGCGATCCGGCGCGGCTGGGTGTGCCCGATCTGACGGCCGTCGCCGCCGAGGCCGAGCTCGAGGAGCATCTTCGGCAGCTGGGTCGTCTTGCCCGACCCGGTCTCCCCCGCGACGACGACGACCTGGTGCTCGCGCATCGCGGCGAGCAGGTCCTCGCGCCGCTCGACGACCGGCAGGTGCTCGGGGTAGCGCAGGTCCGCCGGGGTGAGCGCGTCGGCGGGAGCGGGCATGGCTCTCAGGATAGGTGGGCGTCAGCGGGTGGCCTCGCCCCCTCCCGTCGTCGGGCGTCCCGGGGCGGGGGCGGCGAACGGCACCGGGCGCGGCGCCGGCGCGTCCGGGACCTTGCCGGCGGTCCAGGACCCCGCCCGCAGCGTCATCCCGGCCGCGTAGAGCCGCTGGGTCGGGACGCCACCGACGGAGGCGAGGGCCCAGTCCTGCCGCCCGCGCCGGACGGTGTCGTCGACCCTGGCCCGCGCCGCCGCCAGCCCCTTCCCGACGACCGTCCCGGCGGGCGCGGCGGCCGGCCGTGTCCCCGCCGGCGCCTCGGCCGTCCCGCCCGGCCGAGCGGGACGGGGCGGCGCCTGGAGCCGGAGCGCGGCCCGGGCCCGGTCGACGCGGGCGTGCGCCTCCATCGACAGCCCGAGCGCGACCCGGTCCCCCGTCGAGATGTGCGCGACCCGGGCCGCCGTCCCGTCCGCCCGCACGTACGCACCGAGCCGCGCGCCCTGCGTGGCCGCGCGGCCCACCCCGCCCGCGACGGCGAGGCCGGCGCCCGTCGCCACCTCGCCCCAGTCCCCCTCGCCGTAGCCGAGCAGCAGCACACCGTCGGCGCCGAGCGCCAGCCCTTCGGCGCCCAGGCCCACGGCCGCGGCCGTCCCCCCACCCTTGCGCGCGAGCATGACGGCCGCGGTCGCCGTGGCGTGCCCGGTGCTGCTCACGGCGTGCAGCCCGCGGTACCCGAGCCCGTCGGCGAGGTCGTCGTCGGCGAGCGCCCGCAGGGTCGCCGCGCACCGGGCGTCGGCCTCGCGCAGCCGCTCCCACCCCCCGGCGTGCTCCCGTTCGGCCTCGAGCATGACCCCGGCCCGGTCCTGCTGCAGCGCCCGGACCTGCCGCAGCGACGGGTCCGTCTCGTCGACCCCGGACGAGACGAGGGCCCAGGCGCGGTCCTCGAGGAGCCGGTACTCCTCACTCGCCTCGGCGTGCCGGTCGACGGCGCGCTGGACGACCCGCTGCTCGATCTCGAGCTCCTCGGCGTAGGTGTGCAGCGGACCGACGGCGCCGCGGAAGCGCCGGGCCGCGCGGTCGAGGACGGTCGGGACCGGCCCGACCCGCTCGCCGAACGCCTCCCCCGCCGGGCCGTCCCACACCGCCGCGTCCCGCAGCCGGACGAGGTCGGACGCGGTGTCGGCGAGCCGCTGCCCCGTCGCCCCGAGCGCGTCCGCGAGCCGTCGCAGGCCCTCACCGCTCCCTGGGACCGGCTCGAGGACCCGGGTCACCGCCGCGGGCCTCCGTCGAAGGCCCGGTGCGCCCCGGTCTCGGTGTCGAGGTAGAGCCCGCCCGCGTCGACCGTCGCGTCGGCGAGCCGCGCGAGGTCGGCGGCGACGGCCGTCCGGGCGCGCCGCCAGCCGCCGAGCAGGGTCTCGAGCGCCGGTCCCACCTCCCCCGGACCCATGGCCGACCGGTCCTGCGCCGGGTCGCCCATGAGGGCGAGCGACTCCGCGAGGTCGGCGAGCCCCGCGCCGAGGGCCAGGACCTGCTCCGGGTCCACGCGGAACGTCGTCATCCGGCCACGCTAGGCGGACGGGCCGATGCCGCCGCGGGGTTTTCCACAGGCGCCGTCCGGATCCCGCCGGGTCGAGGTGATGCCGCGCGGGGACCCACGCGGCGACACCTCGACCCGAGGCGACGGAGGTCGGGGGACGACCTCAGGCGTCGGCGCCGACGAGCTCCGGGGCCGACGACGAGCCACCCGCCCCGTCGCCACCGAGCGCGGCCGCGAACCCGGCGTCGAGGTCGGCGAGGATGTCCTCGACCGTCTCGATGCCCACGGCGAGCCGGACGAGGCCGGGCGTCACGCCCGCCGCGAGCCGGTCCTCGTCGCCGCCCTGGCTGTGCGTCGTCGACGCGGGGTGGATGGCGAGGCTGCGGACGTCGCCGATGTTCGCGACGTGGCTGTGCAGGGTGAGGCCCTCGACGAACCGCTTGCCCGCCTCGATGCCGCCCGCGATCTCGAAGGCGAGGACGGCGCCGGCGCCCTTCGGGGCGTACTTGTCCGCGAGCGCCTTGCCGTCGCTGCCCTCGAGCGAGGCCCAGCGGACGGCCTCGACCTGCGGGTGCGCCTGCAGGTACTCCGCGACCTTGCGGGTGTTCTCGATGTGCCGCTCGATGCGCAGGCTGAGCGTCTCGAGCCCCTGCGCGATGAGGAAGGCGTTGAACGGGCTGACCGCCGTGCCGAGGTCGCGCAGCAGCTGGACGCGCGCCTTGAGGACGTACGCGAGGTTCGCGCCGAGGATGCCGTCCACACCGAGGTCCCGGCCGAAGACGAGGCCGTGGTAGCTCTCGTCGGGGGTGTTGTAGTTCGGGAACCGCTCCGGGTCCTTGGCGTAGTCGAACGTCCCGCCGTCGACGATGACGCCGGCGATCGACGTGCCGTGGCCGCCGAGGTACTTCGTCGCGGAGTGGATGACGACGTCGGCGCCGTGCTCGAGCGGGCGGATGAGGTACGGCGTCGCGATCGTGTTGTCGACGACGAGCGGCACTCCGACCTCGTGGGCGACCGCGGCGACGGCCTCGATGTCGAGCACCTCGGCCTTGGGGTTGGCGATCGTCTCGCCGAAGAAGACCTTGGTGTTCGGGCGGACGGCGTCGCGCCAGGCCTGCGGGTCGGTGTGGTCGGCGACGAAGGTCACCTCGACCCCGAGCTTGGCGAAGGTGTACTTGAGGAGGTTGACGGTCCCGCCGTAGAGGGCGGCGCTGGAGACGACGTGGTCCCCCGCCTCCGCGACGTTGAGCAGGCCGAGCGTCGTCGCCGCCTGCCCCGAGGAGACGAGGAGCGCGCCGACCCCGCCCTCGAGCGCGGCGATCCGCTGCTCGACGGCGTCCTGGGTCGGGTTCATGATCCGGGTGTAGATGTTCCCGAACTCCTTGAGCGCGAAGAGGTCCGCGGCGTGGTCGGTGCTGTCGAACACGTAGGACGTCGTCTGGTAGATCGGCAGGGCCCGGGCCCCGGTGGCGCTGTCCGGCTGCTGTCCGGCGTGCACCTGGCGGGTCTCGAAGCCCCAGCTCGTCGTGTCGGTCATCTCTGGCTCCCAACTGCGGTGGTGCGTCCGGCGACGGCCGGGCGCACGTGGTCGTGTGCTCGGCGGGGGTACCCGGTGGGGTCCCGCGCTTGCGAGCGACGGGTGTCGCTCGCCAGGTCCTCACCCGGGGCACCCCACCGCGGAGGAGGGTTGCCGGCCAGCGAGCCGGGGCTTGGCGCTGGCACTCATGACCTGTCCCCAGGCTAGCCCGAGCGCGCCCGGACCGTCGGCGGTCGTCTCACCGGTCGGTCGGGCAGGATGGCGGCATGACCTTCCACGTCGACGAGTACCAGGCCGCGCCGGACCGCTACGAGGCCGGCATGCCCTACCGCCGGGTCGGCCGGTCCGGCCTCGACCTGCCCGCGATCTCGCTCGGGCTGTGGCACAACTTCGGCGACGACGTGCCGCTGGAGCGTCAGCAGGCGACGCTGCGCCGGGCGTTCGACCGCGGCGTCACCCACTTCGACCTCGCGAACAACTACGGCCCGCCCTACGGGTCCGCCGAGCGCAACTTCGGCACCCTCTTCGCCCGCGACCTCGCCCGCTACCGGGACGAGCTCGTCATCAGCTCCAAGGCCGGCTACGACATGTGGCCGGGCCCGTACGGCCAGGGCGGTGGGTCGCGGAAGTACGTCACCGCGAGCTGCGACCAGTCGCTGCAGCGGATGGGCCTGGACTACGTCGATGTCTTCTACAGCCACCGCTTCGACGAGACGACCCCGCTCGAGGAGACCCTCGGCGCGCTCGACTCGCTCGTGCGGGCCGGCAAGGCGCTCTACGTCGGCATCTCGTCGTACTCGGCTGAGAAGACCCGGGAGTCGGTGCGGATCCTGCGCGAGATGGGGACGCCGCTGCTCATCCACCAGCCGTCGTACTCGATGCTCAACCGCTGGGTCGAGACCGAGGGCCTGCTCGACGCGCTCGGCGAGACCGGCGTCGGCTGCATCGCGTTCTCCCCGCTCGCGCAGGGGATGCTGACGGACAAGTACCTCGGCGGCATCCCGGAGGGCTCACGCGCGTCGCAGGGCAAGTCGCTCGACCCGTCGCTCCTCACGGACGAGGCGCTGGACCACGTGCGGAAGCTCGACGCGATGGCGAAGGAGCGCGGCCAGTCGCTCGCCCAGATGGCCCTCGCGTGGGCGCTGCGCGACGAGCGGGTGACCTCCGTGCTCGTCGGCGCCTCGTCCGTCGAGCAGCTCGACGACAGCCTCGACGCGACGAAGAACCTCGCGTTCACCGACGACGAGCTCGCCGCGATCGACCGGCACGCCGTCGACGCCGGCATCAACCTGTGGAAGACCTCCAGCGAGAAGTGAGTTGAGGACGACATGAGCGAGAACTACATCCCGAGCCCCAGCGACTGGGTCCGCGAGCAGGTCGAGAAGATCGAGGAGACCGGCACGACCCGGTCGGTCGGCATCATGGACCGGCCCGTCGTCCTCCTCACGATGCGCGGGCGCAAGACCGGTGCCATCCGCAAGGTGCCGCTCATGCGGGTCGAGCACGACGGGGTCTACGCGGCCGTCGCGAGCAAGGGCGGCGCCCCGGAGCACCCGGTCTGGTACGGCAACCTCCTCGCCGACCCGAACCTCACCCTTCAGGACGGCACCGAGTCGTGGTCGGCCGTCGCCCGCGAGATCGAGGGCGAGGAGCGGGCCGCGTGGTGGGACCGCTGCGTCGAGGCGTACCCGCCCTACGCCGAGTACCAGGAGAAGACCGACCGGCTCATCCCGGTGTTCGTCCTGGAGCCCGCGACCTCCTGACTCAGCGCGGCACGTGGGGCGTGGCGGCGGCGGCCGTCGCCGCCCGCTCCACCCGCCGGAACCACAGCAGGCCGAGCACGGGCAGGACGAGCGGCACGAACCCGTAGCCCTCGCCGAAGTGCGACCACACCGTCTTGTCGGGGAACGCGGACGGCTCGACGTAGGAGGCGATGCCCACCGCGACGACGCCGACGAGCTCGACGGCACACGCGACGAGGCCGACGCGCACCCAGCGCCCCCCGCGGGCGAGGCACCACGTGGCGAGGACGTAGACGAGCGCGGCGACCGCCGACAGGACGTAGGACACGGGGGCGCGCTCGAAGTACTCGCTGATCTGGAGCACCGAGCGCCCCGTCGCGGCGAGCGCGAGCACGCCGTAGACGACGACGAGCAGCACCCCGGGCCCGCCGAGGGTGCGGGCCGGGTCGGACCGGTCAGCCATGCGAGGTCCAGATCTGCAGCAGGCGGGCCGTCATGACCGCGACGGCGAAGGCGCCGACGGCGATCGAGCCCATGGCCCAGCGCGACTTCTCCTTGATGGCGAGGAACGCGGTGCCGACGGGGATGACCGGCAGACTCACGAGGTAGGCGATGAACGTCGCCCGCTCGGTGGAGTCCCCGATGTGCCCCAGGTCGCTGAGCCCGACGACGAGGGTGACGAGCAGCGAGAGCTCGAGGAGGCCGGCGACGGCGAGCAGCCAGTCGTCGATGAGGCGGTCGCGGGCGGCGTAGCCGACGGCGACGACGAGGAGCAGCACGGACAACCCGATGACCGCGATCGTCAGGGGCTCCACCACGCCTCCACAGTAGTCGCCGGGCGGGCCCGGGGCCGGGAGCGGGGCTCCGGCGGTGCGAGACTGCTGACATGCCGATCGCGCACCTGGAGCACCTGGACGTGGCGTACGAGGTCGACGGGCCGGACGACGGCGAGCCGATGCTGCTCGTCATGGGGCTCGGAACCCAGCTCGTCGCCTGGCCGCAGGACATGGTGGACGGTCTCGTCGCTCGCGGGTTCCGCGTCGTCCGGGTCGACAACCGCGACATCGGCCTGTCGTCCTTCACCGACGGACCTCCCCCGTCCCGCGCCGACCTCGTCCGGGCGTTCGCGCGACGTCCGGTCCGCGGCGCGACGTACCGCATGTCCGACCTCGCGTCCGACGCGGTGGCGCTGCTGGACCACCTGGGGATCGGCCGGGTGCACCTCGTCGGGGCCTCGATGGGCGGGATGGTCGCCCAGCAGCTGACGATCGACCACCCCGAGCGCGTGCTCAGCCTGTGCTCGATCATGTCGAACACCGGCGACCGGCGGAACGGGCGCGTGGCGCGACGGCTGCTGCCGACGATGGCCCGGTCGCTGTCGGCGCCGCGTCCGTCGGACCCGGAGGAGGCCGTCCGGCTCGGGGTCGAGGGCTGGCGGGTCATCGGCGGTCCGCTGTTCGACGCCGAGGACATGGAGCGCAGCGTCCGCGCCGCCGTCGAGCGCAGCCAGAGCCCCTACGGCGGCGCCCGCCACCTGCTCGCGATCCTCACGAGCGAGGACCGGACCGAGGGCCTGCGGGGCGTCACCGCCCCCACCCTCGTCGTCCACGGGCTCGCCGACCCGCTCGTCGAGGCGAGCGGGGGCGTCGCGACCGCGCGGGCGGTTCCGGGGTCGCGGATGCTCGTCTTCCCCGACATGGGGCACGACCTGCCGGCGTCGCGGCGCGGCGAGATGGTCGAGGCGATCGCCGTGAACGCGGCGCGCGCCCGGGCCTGACCCGGACGCGCGCCGGCGCAGCGACCGGTCGGCTCAGGCGTCGAGGGCGTCGGCGACGGCTCCGACGAGGAGCGCGATCTCGCTCTCGGCGACGACGAGCGGCGGGGCGAGCCGGATCGTCGAGCCGTGGGTGTCCTTGGCCAGGATGCCGCGCTCCATGAGCCGCTCGCACAGCTGCCGCCCGGTCGGGCCGCCCGGCGAGACGTCGAGCCCGGCCCACAGCCCGCGGACGCGGACGGCGTCGAGGCCGTTGCCGACGAGCGGACGCAGGCCCTCCTCGAGCACGCCGCCGAGGTGGGTCGCGCGGGCCTGGAACTCGCCCTCCTGGAGCATCGTCACGACCTCGTGGCCGATCGCCGCGGCGAGCGGGTTGCCGCCGAACGTCGAGCCGTGGGTCCCGGGGGTGATGACCTCGAGGATGCGGGTCGGCGCGGTGATCGCCGAGACGGGGTAGATGCCGCCGCCGAGGGCCTTGCCGAGGACGAAGACGTCGGGGCGGACGTCCTCGTGGTCGACGGCGAAGGTGCGCCCGGTGCGGGCGAGGCCGGACTGGATCTCGTCGGCGACCATGAGGACGCCCAGCTCGTCGCAGATGGACCGGACCTCGCGCAGGTAGCCCTCGGGCGGGATGACGACGCCGCCCTCGCCCTGGATCGGCTCGAGGAGCACGGCGACGGTGAAGTCGTCGACGGCCGCGCGCAGGGCGTCGGCGTCGCCGTAGCGGACGGTGCGGAAGCCGGGGGTGTACGGGCCGTACTCGTCGCGGGCGTCCTTGTCGTCGGAGAAGCTGACGATGGTCGTCGTCCGGCCGTGGAAGTTGCCCTCCATGACGACGATGTTCGCCTGGTCCTCGGGGACGCCCTTGACGCGGTAGCCCCACTTGCGGCTGACCTTCAGCGCCGTCTCGACGGCCTCGGCGCCGGTGTTCATCGGCAGGATCGCGTCGTGACCGGTGAGCTCGCAGAGGGCCTGCGCGAACGGGCCGAGGGTGTCGTTGAAGAACGCGCGGCTCGTGAGGGTGAGCCGGTCGAGCTGGGCGTGCGCGCGCTGCAGCAGCCGCGGGTTGCCGTGGCCGAAGTTCAGCGCCGAGTAGCCGGCGAGGCAGTCGAGGTAGCGCTTGCCCTCGACGTCGGTGACCCAGGCGCCCTCGCCGTGGCTGATGACGACGGGGAGCGGGTGGTAGTTGTGCGCTCCGTACCGCTCGGTCATCGCGATGTGGCCTGCGGTGTCGAGGGTGGGGGTCGGGCTGGCGGTGTCGGGACGGGTCACGTCGGTCATCGTCGGTCCTCCTTCGCGGTCCGGGTGGGTAGCCCGGGCTGCTCGGGGCTACGGGGGCGGGACGCGTCGGCGCGCCCGCCGGAGGGGGTGGCTACTGCTTCCTTGCTACCACGGGGCCGGGTGGATCACCCAGCCCAGAGGTCGCCCACACGGGCGGCGATGCGGCGGCCGTGCTCGCGGGCGCGTTCGAGCGTCGTCTCGGCGCGGGTCGTGTCGAGGGGGTTGGCACCCATCGCCCACGCGTCGCGGGCGTCGGGGACGACGAGGTGGCTGCGGGCGCCGCGGCGTAGGGCCCAGGTCTGGACGCGCGGCAGCTCCTCGACCTTCGCCCCGACGGGGTAGGGCGCGAGGACGAGGACGCGCTCGTGGCCGGCCGCGAGGTCGGCGTTGGCGATCGAGCGCAGCCCGCCGTCGACGTAGCGGCGCCCCGCGACCTCGACCGCGGGGAAGACGCCGGGGACGGCGCAGCTGGCGGCGACGGCCCGGTCGAGGGCGACGCCGCGCGAACCGTCGAAGACGACGGAGGTGCCTGTCTCGGCGTCGACGCCGGTGATGAGGAGGCGCCGTCGCGGCCACTCCTTGCCGACGAGGCCGAAGCCGACCGTCTCGAGCCACGCCTCCTCGGTCGTCGTGGTCGCGGTGAGGGCGGCCCGTCCGACGAGGGCGCGTCCGCCGCGGGCGTCGCGGGTCAGCTGGGCGCGCAGGTAGCGGCCGGCGTCCGCGGGACCGAGCCGACCCACGTCGGTGATCGGACCGCTGTCGCGCATCCGGGCGAAGGCCTCGTCGTCGGTGCCGAGCCGCAGGTGGGCGCCGACCATGGCCCCGGCGGAGGTGCCGATGACCGTGTCGGCGTCGCGCACGTCGACGCCCTCGTCGCGCAGGCCGAGGACGATGCCGGACTCCCAGGCGATGCCGGTGACCCCGCCGCCCGCGAGGACGAGCGCGGTGCCGAGGTCGGTCTCGGGCGGCTGCCAGGGGCCGAAGTCGGCGCCGACCGGCGGGGTGTCCGGGGCGATCTCGTCGACGGCCTCGGCGGGGCTCACGGCGTCCGGCTCGGCGTCGTCGCCGGCCGTGCCGTCGTCGACGCTCACCCGGGGATCGATCCTCTCCACGCTTCGATTGTCAGCCCGGGAACCCCCGGACCGGAAACCCGCGGCCGGTGACGGCGCTCACCTCGGCGCTCGGCTTCGGGCGACCACGGGTCTGCGCCCCCGCCGCAGCGTTCGCTCAAGCGACCTCGGGCCGCTCCCCCACCGGCGCGACGACCTCCAGCGGCAGGCTCACGAGGTCGTCGTCGACACGGACCTGGAGGCGGCTGGCCCCGACGAGCTCGACCTCGCCGACCCGGCCCGCCCAGGTGCCGCCGGTGATCCGGACGACGTCACCGATCCGCGGCAGTACCCGCGTGGCCGGATGCTCCGAGGTCCGCAGGGCGGCGAGCTCGGCGAGGTAGGACGGTGGCAACGACGCGGGCCGGCCGCGGTAGGACCAGGTGAACAGGTGCCGGGAGTCGAAGCGCCGCGAGCACCTGCCGCACGACATCAACCGCGTCGGCGCCCGGTGCCGCATCCGCTCGTGACCGGCGGCGCACCGTCCGACCCAGTCCCCCGGAACCCGTGGCGCGTCGGCGGAGGAGCAGCGCTGCCCCGTGCAGCCGATGCTCACCGCCCTGGCCCGCCACACCTCGTCATGGCCGTGCTGCGGGCCGACGAGGGCGTGCGCGATCTCGTGCAGCAGGGTGTCGCGGACCTCGTCCTCGGGGGTGATCCGGGTGACAGGCTCGCTGATCCCGATCTCGCGCCGGGCGAAACGGCACACCCCGGCGCGGGTCTTGGCGCGGTCGGTGACGAGCCGCCAGTCCTCGAGACCGTGCTCGTGCATCAGCGCCCGCCCCATCGCCAGGGCTCGCTGCACCTCCACCGTGACCACCTCCGTCCCGCTGCTCGCGTCCGTCACGTCCGTCCTGCGACCTGACACGAACCTAGAGGCGAGCACCGACACCCCGGCGGACCTGCGGCGACGCGTCACCGACGGGCCTCGCCCCGGACCTCCACGGCCGAGGAACTCGCGTGCGCCGCTGCCGCCGTTGGCCCCCCGCACGGGCCTAGGGTCATCTCGGCCCGTTCCGGGTCGCACGACGCAGCGCTGCACGAGTGACCAGGAGGACCTGCATGAGCACGGCCACCACCGACGAAGCCGCGAGCGGACCGCTCGCCTTCCTCGACCGGCGACACACCGTCGCCCCGCACGACTACAACCGGTGGCTCATCCCGCCGGCCGCCCTCGCGATCCACCTGTGCATCGGACAGGTCTACGCGACGAGCGTCTACAAGGCCTCGATGGTCGACCACTTCGAGAGCTCGTTGACGGCCGTCGGCATCGTCTTCTCGATCGCCATCGTCATGCTCGGGCTCGCGGCCGCGGTGCTCGGCACGTGGGTCGACCGCGTCGGACCGCGGATGGCGATGTTCGCCGCGGCCTGCGCGTGGGCCCTCGGCTTCTTCGTCGGGGCCGTCGGCATGGCGACGTCGCAGCTGTGGCTCGTGTACCTGGGCTACGGCGTCATCGGCGGCATCGGGCTCGGGATCGGCTACATCTCGCCGGTCTCGACGCTCATCAAGTGGTTCCCGGACCGTCCCGGACTCGCGACCGGCATGGCGATCATGGGCTTCGGCGGCGGCGCGATGGTCGCCTCCCCGCTCTCCCGGCAGCTCATGTCGGCGTTCGACGGCGAGTACGACCCGTCGACCCCGGGCTCGCTCGCCAACGGGACCGCGCTCACCGGGCTGTTCGTCAGCCTCGGCGTCATCTACTTCCTCGTCATGATGATCGGCGTCGCGAACGTGCGGGTGCCGGCGCCGGGCTGGAAGCCGGAGGGCTACGACCCGTCGGTGACGAAGAAGAGCGGCCTCATCACCGACGAGCACGTCTCGGCGGCGAACTCGATCAAGACGCGCCAGTTCTGGTTCGTGTGGGTCGTGCTGTTCTGCAACGTCACGGCCGGCATCGGCATCCTCGAGCAGGCGTCGCCGATGATCCAGGACTTCTTCCGCGACGCCGACGGGTCGTCGACGGTCGCCGCCGCGGCGGCGGGTGGGTTCGTCGGACTGCTGTCGCTGTTCAACATGGCCGGCCGGTTCGTGTGGTCGTCGACGTCGGACAAGATCGGTCGCAAGCCGATCTACATGGTCTACCTCGGCGTGGGGATCGTCCTCTACGTGCTGCTGGCGCTCGCGGGGAGCACGTCGACGGCGGTGTTCGTGCTGCTCGCGGCGATCATCATCAGCTTCTACGGCGGTGGCTTCGCGACCGTGCCGGCGTACCTGCGGGACCTCTTCGGCACCTTCCAGGTCGGCGCGATCCACGGCCGGCTGCTGACCGCGTGGTCGGCGGCGGGCATCGCGGGACCGCTCATCATCAACGGCTTCCTCGACGCCGCCGGCACGCCCGGTCAGCTGACGGCGGCCGACTACCGGCCGGCGCTGTTCACGATGGTCGGGGTGCTCGTCGTCGGGTTCGTGGCGAACCTGCTCATCACGCCGGTCGACTCGCGCTTCCACGAGGACAAGCAGACCGTCGACGCCGCGGCTGCCCGGGACAAGAAGGCGGCCGAGGCGGCCGACGCCGCGGAGGGTTCGGGCGGCAGCGGCAGCACCGTGCGCGTCTACGCGTCGTGGGGCCTCATGGTCGCCCTGCTGGCGTACGGCGTGAGCCAGACGCTGCTCACGGCGGCCAACCTCTTCGGCTGAGCTGCGTCACGCTCGAGGGCGCCAGTCGTCGCCACGACGGCCGGCGCCCTCGGCGCGTGCGGGTCAGCCGCCGTAGAGGCGGGCCCGGGCCTCGCGGACGGTGAGCGTCACCGGGTCACCGTCGAGGGCGACCTCGCCCGGGATGTCGATCCAGCCCGAGCCCCCGACCCGGAACTGGCCGGTGTAGACGATGTCGACGCGGACCTGGTGCTCGCCGGGCTGCGCGTAGGTGTGGGTGATCGTGCCGTCCGGGTACGGGCCGCCGAAGTCGTCCGTCGGAGCGATCGTCGTCTCGCCGAGGTGGTAGGTGACCTCCTTCAGCCGCGGCCGGACCTCCACGTCGTAGCCGAGTAAGGAAGCGGGGTCGGGACGGTCGACCTCGTCCGGGCCGAAGCCCTCGTCCGGCATGTTGACCTCGAAGAACGTCGGGAGGTTGACGAGGGTGACGTCGTTCTCGGGCTGGATGTTCACGCTCGGGACGGCGAAGTCGGTCTCGTGGAACGCGTCCTCGATCATGTCCATCGTGAGCGCCGGCGCGCCCGGCACCAGCTGCGGATAGCAGGTGTTCCCTTGCCAGTTCCATGTCGCGCCCGGTAGTGGATTTCCGGCGGCGTTCACCTCCCTGAGCCACAGCGCGATCGGCGGACCCATTCCCTCTTCCGGCGTGTTGCCGTTACAGGCACTGAACGCTCCGCAGGAGTTGTCAAACGACGGCTCATCGGGTGCATCGCCGCACACTGAGGCTGTCCCAAGTTCGAAGTACGGACCCTCGCCGGCAACAGTTTGAGCCCTTTCGACTACGCCGCGAGTCGAGGTGCGATCGAGAATCGTCAAGCTTGTACCTGCATCGGTCACGTCGCCCAAGAGATTGTCATTGCCTGGGTCACCCTCTGCCGCCCTCGCACCGTTCCCCAAGACCATAAGCAGCGACCCCGCTACCAGAACTCCCGCAACTCTGTTCATGATGCGGATTCAACGTCCAGTAGCCGCCACCCATCGTCCGTCCACCCGACACCAACGAGTACCTCGGCAGTGCCCGACTGATCAGTACTGACTACTTCACCGTCGTCATCAAGGACGTTGGCACCTACCTGTACCAAGCGGGCGCGGATGAACACTTGATCCTGTGGTGCGTCGCCTCCGGGCCTCAGATTCTCGAGGCGGGCAGGCGCTTCTTCGTACACCTGGTTATCGGAGGACAATTGCCGGACAGTCTCAAGCGCCCTGCCGCAAAACCGGCAAGAATCCGCCGATAGGGCTTCCGGGCCATCTGGCTCGGCCGAAGTCATGGCCTGGTTCAGCACGTCCATGTAGTAACTAGCGAACGCTTCGGCGCCTTCGGGGGTCTGTTCGCGTGCGGCCGCGGGCACGTCCGAGGTCTCGCTCGGACTCGGAGACGGCGACGGACTGTCACTCGGCGACTCGCTGGCCGTCGGACTCGCACTCGGCGACGCCGACGGCGAGGGATCCGTCCCCTCCGGCTCGGAGCACCCACCGACGAGGAGCAGCCCCGTCACCCCGAGTGCCACACCGGCCCCACGCATCGCGCGCACCATCACGACACCTTCCCGACCACCCCCTGGCGGCCCCCGAACTGCCCACCACGGTAGCGGGATCCGGCGGCCCCGCACCCCGAGCATCCACAGGCCACGCCACCGTCTCCCGGCCGGGAAACGTCGCCGCAGGTCAGGACCGCCGCCGGACGACCTCCTCGGCGTGGTCCGCGACGAACTCCACGAGCGGGACGAGGTGGCGGGCCAGCCCCTCCCCCAGCGGCGTCAGGCTGTACTCGACGCGCGGCGGGATGACGGGGAACGCCTCGCGGTGCACGAACCCGTCCGACTCGAGCGTCCGGAGCGTCTGCGCCAGCATCTTCTCGCTCACGCCCTGCGCGCGTCGCCGCAGCTCGCTCCAGCGGTGCGGGCCGTCGACGAGGGACACGAGGACGAGCAGCCCCCACTTGCTCGTCACGTGGTCGAGGACCGCCCGCGACGGGCATCCAGCGGGGATGACGCCGTCCGGGTACTGCGCCAGAACCGGTCCGACCTCGTCACTCACCGTCACGTCAGGACCTTACTCGAAAGTGCGTACTCTCCCTCGGGAAGCACCGCGGACGACCTCTCGTTGCGCCGGACGACACCACCGTCCACCTCCGAGAGGAACACACCATGACCATCGTCGTCACCGGAGCCACCGGCCAGCTGGGCCACCTCGTCGTCGAGCACCTCCTGCGTCGCGGCGCGGACCCGCAGGACGTCGTCGCCACGGGGCGCGACGTCACCAAGGCCGCCGACCTCGAGCAGCGCGGGGTGCGTGTGGAGCAGGCCGACTACTCCGACGCGGCGCGGATGCGCGCCGTCCTCGAGGGCGCGGACCGCGTCCTGCTCGTCTCGGGCAGCGAGGTCGGTCAGCGGGTCCCCCAGCACACGACGGCCGTCGAGGCAGCCCGCGACGCCGGCGTCGGCCTCCTCGTGTACACGAGCATCACGCACGCCGACTCCTCCCCGATGCAGCTCGCCCAGGAGCACCGGGCCACCGAGCAGCTCGTCCGTGACGCGGGCCTGCCGTGGGTCTTCCTGCGCAACGGCTGGTACCTGGAGAACTACACGCCGCAGATCCCGACCTACCTCGAGACCGGCGCCGTCGTCGGGGCCGCCGGGGACGGGAAGGTCAGCGGGGCGACGCGGTCCGACTACGCCGACGCGGCGGCCGCGGTCCTGCTCGCCGACGACGTGACCCCCGGCACGGTCCACGAGCTGGGTGGACCGGCGTTCACCCTCGCCGACCTCGCCGCCACGGTCGCCGACGCCTCCGGCTCGCAGGTCGTGTACCGCGACCTGCCGCCGGCCGAGCTCACCTCCGTGCTCGAGGGGGCGGGGCTCCCGGCGCCCGTGGCGTCCATGCTCGCGGACTCCGACGAGGGCATCGCGCGCGGGGACCTCGAGGTGCCGACCGCGGACCTCGAGCGGCTCATCGGTCGCCGCCCCGAGGCGATGGAGGACGTCGTGCGGGCGGCCGTCGCAGCACTGCGCGCGGCCAGCCCCGCCTGAGCCCGAGGACCCCCACCCGGGGGTGACGTGGGCCGGAGCACAGGGGCGGCTCCCGTTCCACGCCACCCCCGGTCCGCTTCGTCCGGTCGCGTCACACGACGATCTGCTCGACAGGGATCGTCGGGCGCGACCGGTGGGTCCGGCGGACACCGGACCGCCGCGGTCAGGCCAGTGCGGCGGTGGTGGTGCGACAGAGACGCGCCAGGAGCGGCGCGAGGGCGGGCAGCTCGGCGAGCTGCAGGGGCTGGAGGGACGCGTTGAGGCCGCCGGTCTGCCACTGCAGCTCGCGGCTGTGCAGGATGAGCAGCGTCTCGGCGTCGAGGCCGAGGTCGACGCGCTCGACGACGTCGCGGTCGAGCTGGGTGACGCCCAGGACCGACACGTCGTCGTAGTGCCCGCGGTGCTCGACGCTCAGGGCGTGGACCCGGACCGACGAGACACCCGGCGCGTCGGCGAGGGCCTGACGCGCGGCCCAGAGGGAGAGGCCGGCGACGACCTGGCGGTGCAGCCAGGCACTGTGGCCGGCGGTCGCGGTGCGGATCGAGAGGGTCCCGCCCTGCAGGCCGACCGTCGAGCGCGGCAGCAGGTGGCGGCTGGGCGTGAGGACGGCGAGGTCGAGGACGCGGCCACGGACCCGGACGGGGACGACGGGCAGCGGCGACGTCGCGAAGGTGCGGGTCAGGTGCTCGAGGAGGGTCTCGGGGTCGTTGCCGCACAGGGCGTCCCACCAGCCGTCGAGCCGTCGCTCGAGGTCGTCGGTGAGCAGCGACTCGGCGTCCGGCTCGAGCGCCGCGGTGGCGTCGGCCGGCCCGTCACCGGCGATCGGCGTGACGGACGCGAGGTGGATGGCGTCGGCGTCGGGAACGGTCGGCCGGACGAGGGGCTCGATGTCGACGCGGTGCAGGGACGTGTAGGCCTCCTGCTCGGAGATGACGGCCTGGGCGCGCTCCTCCTTGAGGGTCGCCAGGGCGGTGGGCTCGTCCGGGGGGTCGAGGTCGGTGGTCGCAGTCGGAGAGGCTCCCGGGGCGGCGGACACAGCGACGGCCGGAACGTCCACTC
Source organism: Phycicoccus avicenniae (assembly GCF_018139485.1). Taxonomy (GTDB): domain Bacteria; phylum Actinomycetota; class Actinomycetes; order Actinomycetales; family Dermatophilaceae; genus Phycicoccus; species Phycicoccus avicenniae. The sequence goes on along the minus strand of NZ_JAGSNF010000020.1, from coordinate 58,384 downwards.
CTGGAGCCGGATCCGGAAGACCCGTGCGACCCACGCCGAAGACGTCCGCGACGCCGGGGTTCGGGACCCTGAAGCTCGTCGCGCTGACGAGACCGACCGACAATTCCACCTGACCCTCTGCCTTCTCCCTGCACCGACAACGCTAGTGCAGGACCCTCGGGCAGCCCAGGGTCTTTGCGTTCCCTTTACCCACGCTTGGACGTACGGCGACCCTCCATCGTCCGAACGGCCGGGGTGTCGCCCGGCCGTTCGGCACGAGGTCGGTCGGGTCAGACCGGACGGGTCTGCGGGGCGGTCTCGGCGGTCTTGCCGGGGTCGCGCTCGACGACGTCACCGAGGGCGTCGTCGATGGCCTGCATCGCCGAGGGCTCGAGGCGGACGCCGGCAGCCTTGACGTTGTCGTGGACCTGCTCCGGGCGGGAGGCCCCGACGAGCGCCGCCGCGACGTTGTCGTTCTGCAGCACCCACGCGATGGCGAGCTGGGCCATCGACAGGCCCGCCTCGTCGGCGATCGGCTGCAGCTTCTGGACGCGCTCGAGGACGGTGTCGTCCATGAAGCGCTTGATCATGTCGGCACCGCCCTTCTCGTCGGTGGCGCGCGAGCCGGCGGGCGGGGCCTCGCCCGGCTTGTACTTGCCGGTGAGGACGCCCTGGGCGATGGGGCTCCAGACGATCTGGCTGATGCCGAGCTCCTCGCTCGTGGGGACGACCTCGTCCTCGATGACGCGCCACAGCATCGAGTACTGCGGCTGGCTCGAGATGAGCTGGATGCCGAGGTCCTTCGCCATCGCGTGGCCGGCGCGGATCTGGTCGGCGGTCCACTCGCTGACGCCGACGTAGAGGGCCTTGCCCTGGCGGACGACGTCGGCGAACGCCTGCATCGTCTCCTCGAGCGGGGTCTCGGTGTCGTACCGGTGCGCCTGGTAGAGGTCGACGTAGTCGGTCTGGAGGCGGGAGAGCGAGCCGTCGATCGACTCCATGATGTGCTTGCGGGAGAGGCCGACGTCGTTCTTCCCGCCTGGGCCGGTGGGCCAGTAGACCTTCGTGAAGATCTCGAGGTCCTGGCGCCGCTCGCCCTTGAGTGCCTCGCCGAGCACGGTCTCGGCCTTGGTGTTGGCGTAGACGTCGGCGGTGTCGAAGGTGCTGATGCCCGCGTCCAGCGCGGCGCGCACGCAGGCGGTCGCCGCGTCGTTCTCGACCTGCGAGCCGTGCGTGAGCCAGTTGCCGTAGGTGATCTCGGAGATCTTGAGTCCGCTGTTGCCGAGGTATCGGAAGTCCATGTCCTCACCGTATGCCCGCCCGCAGACACGACGGACATCCGGCTGCGAGCAGACACGCAGACCTCAGGCAGCCACGTGGGGCCTCGGGTCGTCGGGCGGGAGCTCGTAGGGGCGGGTGTCGTCGCGGGGGTCGCCGAAGGCGTCGAGGAGGAGCCGGCGGGCGCGTTGTCGTCGGTCGGTGTCGTCTGCTCGCGCCCGCAGGCGCGTGAGATGTCGGTCGTAGCTGCCGGGGGTGAGGTCCCACACGACGGTCCGGCCGTGCTCGTCGGGGGCGGGAAGGACGTCGGCGACGAGGCCGCGGGTGTGGACGAGGGTGTGGTGGCGCTGGCAGAGCAGGGCCGCGTTGGCCAGGTCGGAGGCGCCGCCGTCGGCCCAGTGCACGACGTGGTGGGCCTGGGTCCACGCTGCGGGGGCGCCGCATCCGGGATAGGTGCAGCACCGGTCCCGCAGCCACAGGGCGCGTCGTTGCGCGCGGGTGAACAGCCGGACCGTGCGGCCGAGGTCGAGCAGCTCACCGGCGCTGCCGAGGACGTGCGGGACGAGGTCGGCGTCGCACGCGACCCGGCGGACCGTCCCCGGGGCCAGGAGGGTGCCGGCCGCGACCGAGCCGAGGACCTCGGCGCACCCGGTGCGCTCCTGCAGGTCGGTCAGGGCCATCGTCACGTGCAGCGCCGCCGCCGACCCCGCCGCCCCGTCCGCTCCGGCGGCGCCCAGGGCGCTGGAGCGGCGGCAGACCGTCGTCAGGGCCTCGACCCGGCGCTGCCCGGCCGGGCGAAGGTCCCGCTGGCCCGTCGCGTCGTCGGGTGCGGGCGCGGACAGCGGCCCGATCGCCGCCTCCAGCACCGCCGACTGCTCCGGGGTCATCAGCAGCCGGTACTCCGTCAGGTCACCGGACTCCACCACCGGCGCCGACAACAGGGCGCCCGAGGCCAGACGGTCCTGGAGCCCGTCGAGCTCGCCCGGCAGGCCGTGCTCGGCCAGCAGCCGCGGCCGCAACCGGCGCATCACCGACGGACCCCACTGCACCCCGAGATCCAGCAACGCACCGGTCACCGTCGGCAGCGCCTCCGGCCGCAGCCGCGGCGCGAGACGGTCGACCTCGCGCAGCACCGCCGTCGCCAGCGGCGCGCCCACCCGACCGGTCACGACCTCGCCGACGACCATCCCGGTCGGGGAGTCCGGGTCGGGACCGGCGCCGGTCGACCACAGCGCCCCACCGGCGGTCATGGCCGACGCCATCGCCGCGACGTGCCCCGCTCCTCCCTGCCGCAGCGACGGGGCGTGCTCACGCACCCAACCGTGCGCGTTCGTCCCGGCGTCGGCGACCTCACCGCGGGAGACCGCCTCCGCCGTCACCGACACCCGCGCCGCCCCCGCCACCGCGGCCAGCCCGTCGACCTCCGTCAACAGCTCACCCAGCTCCGCCCCCGACGCCTGATGCAGCACCGACGACAACCCCTCCAACGCCACCCGCGCAGCCTCCACCGCGAAGCGACGCTCCGCGAGTCCCACATCCCCCTGGCCCATGACAGAACACTACGGACGACCACCGACAACCCACCCGACCTGCGACAACACCGCGATCCCGCGATCCGCGGACATCACGGCAGCGACCGACCTACCCTGAGCGCGTGCGACAGGGGGACGCGTGAACCGGGACGAGCGCGACCGGCAGCGCAGGGAGCAGGACATGCTCCGCCGGCTCGAGGAGCTCGACCGCCTCGACGCCCTGGCCCGGCCGGACGAGGTGGCGTGGCCGACCCGAACCCCCTCTCCCCCACGGCCCGGTCGCCGCGGCGCCCGAACGATCACGGCCGTCGTCGTCGCCGCTCTCGCGGTCGCCGGCTGGTACCTCGGCCCGAGCCTCCCCGGCTGGGTCGACTACCTCGTCCACGGCGACCCGGACTTCCGGTACTACGACGCGGCCGCGAACCGGACCGCGAACCCGGCTCCCGCGGCGCCGGTGACGGGTGGTCGGGTGCGTCCCGCCGTCCCCCTCCCCGACACACCACCGGACGACCGCTACGCCTGGATCGCGACCCAAGCCGACGGAACTCCTGTGCGCTTCGACCCGTGCGAGGCCGTGCACTACGTCGTCCGCACCCGCGCGGACGTCCCACCCGAGGCCCAGGAGGCGCTGTCGCGGGCCGTCGCCTCCGTCGCCGCCGCGAGCGGGTTGGCCTTCGTCTTCGACGGCTACACCGAGGAGGTCCCGACCGACGAGCGCGGTCGGGGCAGGAGCCTCGCGTCCGGCGCCGCGCCACCCGTGCTCCTCGCCTGGACCGACCCGGTCGAGACGCCCGCGCTCGACGGCCCGACGCTCGGCGACGGCGGACCCCTCTTCGCACCCGGGCGCGACGGACGCGACGTGTCCGTCTCCGGTCAGGTGCGCCTGGACACCGTCGACCTCCTGCGCGACATCACGACCCCCGAGGGGCAGGACTTCGCGCAGTCGGTGATCATGCACGAGCTCGGGCACGTGCTCGGCGCCGGCCACTCCGAGAGCGACGACGAGCTCATGGCCGAGCGCACCGACGGTCGCACGTCGCTCGGTGAGGGCGACCGGTACGCCTTCGCCGTCCTCGGCGGCGGACCGTGCGGCGGCGTTGGCTGACCGACTCGTCAGGCGATGCGCCGCAGCCTGTTGACGGTCAGCCCGTCCCCGTCCAGCAGCTCGGGGATCCGCTCGACGAGCGCCGCGACGTGCGGCGCGGCGAGGTGCGCGTCCAGGGCCTCCCCCGACGTCCAGTTCTCGTAGAAGAAGAAGCGCCCCGGGTCCTCGACCGACTCGTGGAGGTCGTAGTTGACGTATCCCTCCTCCTGGCTCGTCGGCCCGACGAGGCCCTTCAGCGCCTCGCGCAGCTCGTCCTCCTTGCCGGGGGCGGCCTTCATGTACGCGACGACGGTGAGCAGGTCGCGGTTGTCGTCGGTGGGCGTGGCCATGGGTCCTCCGAGGGTGCGGCCGCGGGGTCGACGCCGGTGTCGGCCCACGTCAGGCACCTCGACCGTAGTCCGGGGGCTGCTGCGGGACCACTGTCCGCGCGGCTAGGGTGCCGCCATGGCGGACGAGGCGGTCGTCGACGACGGGGCAGAGGGACGACGCGAGGTCGCCGAGGCGATGGCGGAGGCGGCGACGGCCTGGCTCGGCACGCTCACCGACGACCAGCTCGCCGCGGCCCGGGGCGCCGGCCCGTCCGACGACCCGACCACCGACGCCGAGCGTCGCCGCTGGTTCTACACCCCGACCGACCACGGCGGGCTCACGGTCCACGACCAGCGCCCCTCCCAGCAGCGGGCGGCGATGCGGCTCGTCGCGTCGGGTCTGTCGATGGCCGGCTACGTCACGGTGTCGACGATCATGGGGCTGGAGAACGTCCTCGACCGCGTCGAGGGGTTCACCGCGATCTTCGACCGCGAGCGCGGACGCGACCCCGGCCTGTACTACCTGCGCGTCTTCGGCGACCCGGCGTCCGGGACGTGGGGCTGGCGGTTCGGCGGGCACCACGTGTCGCTCAACAACCTCGTCGTCGACGGCGAGCTCGTGTCGACGACGCCGTGTTTCCTCGGGTCGGACCCGGCCCGCTCGCCCCTGCTCGGCGGCGTCGTGCACGGGCCGCTCGCCGCCGTCGAGGAGCTGGGCCGCGAGCTCGTCCGCTCGATGCCGCCGGAGCTGCGGGCCCGCGCCGTCCTCCTCGACCGGCCGCCGGCGGACCTCGTCACGGCCAACCGGACGCGGGTCTCGGACGGCGACCGGCCCATCCCGCTCGCCGGCATCTGGCGGGACGAGCGGTTCCCCGACGACGAGCAGCAGGCGAGGCTGCAGGCGATGTCGGACGCCATCGAGGAGCGCGAGGCCTTCGAGGAGCCGGACGAGGTGGCCGTCGAGTACACGGCGGACCCCAAGGGCGTCGCCGCCGCCGACCTCGACGGGGCGCAGCGGGAGATGCTGCGCGTCCTGCTCGGCACGTCCTTCGAGCGGGTGCCCGAGGACGTCGCGCCGACGCTCGCGTGGGACGAGGCGTGGCTCGACGAGGTGCACGTCGCCTGGGCCGGCCCGCTGGAGCCGGGGCAACCGCACTACTACCGGCTCCAGGCGCCCGGACTGCTCGTCGAGTGGGACAACACCCAGCGGGACGCCAACCACGCGCACTCCGTGTGGCGCGACCCCGACCGGGACTTCGGGCTCGACGTCCTCGCCCGGCACCGCGCGCAGCACCCCCACTGACGAACGCCCCATCCACCCGAGAAGCTCCGGCGGCCCGGGTCTCACTCCCTGGCATCCTCGGCGCCGGTTTGGTTGCATGGCTCCGTGGCGAAGCGACCGCGCAAGAAGCGCGCCCCGAACCGGTCGGCGACGCGGTCCGCGGCCGACCGCCCGTTGCGCGCAGTCGAGAACCGCGAGCCGGACGCCGGCGGGGACCGCGAGCTCATCGCGTCGATCCGGGCCGCGATGCGCTCCGAGGACCCCACGGCGGTCGTCACCCTCGTGTCCTCGATGCTCTCGGTCACCGACGCGTGGCCGGACCCGCTCGGCGAGGACGACCAGATCCCCCTCGACGCCCTCGTCGACTCGTTCGTCGGCACCCCGTTCGCGGAGACGACCGTCGCGCTCCACGTCATCGCCGACCTCCTCCCGGACGACCTCGACGCGGCCCGGGTGCGCCGGGGCCTGACGGGACGTCGTCATCCCCTCCCGCAGGCCGTCGCAGGGCTGCGCGACCTGCGGGTCATCGACGCGGCGCGGATCGGCGACGAGCTCGGCGACGGCGACAACGTCATCCTCGGGCTCGACTGGCCGGGCATCGGCGGGGTCACGGTCGTGACCTACGTCGACGAGGCGTTCGGGACCCGGGTGAAGGACGTCTTCCTCGTGCCGGAACCCTTCACCGACGTCTGCGACCGCTACCGCGAGCTCCTGGCCTCCGAGGGCCGCCGGGCCGACGAGCTGGAGGGCGTGGGCATCGCCGACGCCCGGGCGAGCATCGAGGCGGCCATCGCCCTCGGCGACGCCGCCGGACCCGACGCCGTCCCCGACGACTGGGCCGGCCCCGGTGGCGAACCGGTCGGCTGGCCCGGCGCCCGCCCGTTCGTCGAGATGCTCCTGCGCCGGATGCCCGCGGGCGGACGGTCACTGCTGACCTCGGACGCGCTCCCCGAGGTGTCGGTCGGCGAGGCCCTGGCCGGCTTCTTCGCCGCCCGGTCCGGGGCACCGGCCCTGGACGAGGAGATCGAGGCGGTGCGGCTGCTCCTGCACGACGCCGCCGAGCACGCCGGCCACCCGCTGCGCTGGTCCCCCGTCCAGGTCGAGCTGGCGCTCACCCAGCGCCTGCCCTTCGCGATCGACGTGAGCGCGGACACCCTGGAGGTCGTCCCCGATGTCCTGCCCCGCGTCATCCGGTACGCCCACCGCCGGCTCGGGGTCGCGCACGACGCCACCGAGCAGACCGTCGCGGCGGTCGCGGAGTGGCTGCCCGCCTACCGGACCCTCTGCGACGCCCCCTCCGCCGTCCGGTGGCGAGACATCGGGAGCATGGTCGAGGCCTTCCAGCACGGTGACCACGGACCGCTGCTCGTGCGGTCGCTGGCCGACGACGTCGGGGGCCCCGTCGCGCTGGAACGCCTGGACGACGCCCCGCTCCCGCACGAGCCGCTGGACCTCGAGGGCGTCGCGCCCGACGTGCGCGACGCCCTGGTCGAGATCTCGGGACTCATCGACCGCTGGCTCGACGAGTCGCCGCGCGTGGCTCACCTCGGACCCCTGCGGGAGGAGTGGAGGACGGCCTGTCGACGACTGCTCGTCGGCGCCACCGCGAAGAGCCCGGGCTGGCTGCGCCGACGGGGCGCCGCGTCCGGTCGTGCCTGCGGGCTGCTGTGGGCGACCGGTGTCCCGAACCGGCTCGTCGGGCCGCACGGTGCCGTGCTCGTCAAGGACCTCGCAGCGGACTTCGGAGTGACAGGTGCGCCGTCGACGAAGGCCGAGACGCTACTGCGGGCCTGGCGCGACGGACGGTGGCTCGACGACACCTCGCTCGGAGACGCCGGGATGCTCGTCTCCCAGGAGCGGTCCCGCATCATCCGGATGCGCGAAGAGCACTCGCGCTGACCGCCGCGCTCGTGTCGTGCTGCCGGTTGACGTCCGGCGCGCTTCCGGCGCGATCCGTCACCACCCGGTCTCCCTGCCCGGCACCAGGGTCTCGCACCGGACGTCGCTGTCGACGACGCGGATGAGGAAGAGCTCGTCGGTGTCCTCGCGCTGGGCGGCGAGCAGCCCGTCGAGCCGATGGTCGAACGTGAACGCCGAGAAGTCCGGGATGCCACAGCCGCGGGCGGTGGCGTCGGGGCCGAGATAGGTCTCGACGAGGAAGCGCAGCGCGGAGGGCGCGTCGTTGGACTTCTCGGTCCGGTGCCACGACAGGCAGTCACCGTCGAGGCAGAACCGCCAGTCGCCGACGTCCCTCGAGATGCCGGTGGGAGACGGGATGGCACCACCGGAGCGAGAGAAGGCGGAGCGCAGCGAAGCGCGCGGGTTCATCGGCAGGTGGAACGGGTCGACGTCGGGGAGCCCGCACCAGTCGGCGAACCCGCTCAGCCACTCCAGCTCCGCGGCGTTGAGCGGTGGCGACACGGTGAGGTACCCCAGGTAGGACGTGCTCCAGCCCACGGCGGACTCCCCTCGACGTTCGAGCCACCGACGATGCCGCATCCGGCGTCGGCGCTCCGTTCGTCGTCCACAGGCTCAGGCCCTGTGGACGACGCCTGAGGCGAGCTCACGCGCCCTGCCATCGTGGTGGGCATGACGTCGTTCCAGCCGTGGGAGGTCAGGGATCCGGCCACCGTCGTGCAGGCCGTGGTGGCCGAACACCCCTGCGACGGGGACGTGCTCGTCGTCCTGCTCGACACCGGGGACTCCGCGCGTCAGCGGGTGCTCGAGGTCGCGCGCGTAAACCAGGGGAGGCTTCCGGACGAGTACCACGCGTCGGACCTGCTGCGCGAGCAGGCCCTGCGACTCGTCGGGCGGCGAGCATGGACCGGTGACCGATGGCAGCCTCCTCGGCACGTCCTCGTCACCGTCGTCTGCCGGAGCGGCCGCGTCGTCCCGGGACCCCGCGAGTACTTCTGGCTCCGGGCATGGCGCTACGCCAACCACTGCGGCGACGCGTTCGACGGGGACGTCTACCTCGTCACGGAGCACGGCTGGACGGGATGCATCGACCACCGGGCGGACCACACTCCCGCGCTGGGGCCGCCGCCTCGCCACCTGTCGGTCGTCGAGGACGGTCGTCGTCCGCCACGAACCGGTCGCCGCGCCTCCTGACCGGCGACGCCTCGCGCCGTGCGACGCTGGGGCTCCTCGAGAGGACGGGAGGTGGTCCGCGGTGGGCGCCCACGGTCACGGCGGCGGTCCGCGCGCGTCGATGCCGCCGATGACGCGTGTCGCGTGGCTCGTCCTCGCCCCGCTCGCGCTCGCCACCGTCGTCGGGCTCATCCTGCTGTGGCCGCCGCCGGTGCCCGCCCCGACCGGACAGTCCGCCGCCCCGGAGTACGACGGCGTCGTCGTCGCGGTCACGAAGCAGGAGTGCCCGCAGGAGCCGTCCGGCCCGGAGCCCCCGCCGCCGCCCGGCTCGACGTGCGGCACGGTCACCGTGCGGGTCGACCTCCCGGAGGGCGAGCAGGAGGTCGAGGCCCCGCTCTCGAACCGACCCGGCGCACCGGACCTCGACGTCGGGGACGACGTCGTCGTGGCTGTGGCCGACTCCCCCGACGGCCCGCTCTACGGGGTCGTCGACCACCAGCGGGGCCTGCAGCTGTGGGGCGTCGTCGCGGCGCTCGGCCTGGCGCTGCTGGCGTTCGGCCGCTGGAAGGGGCTGTCGGCGCTCGTCGGGCTCGGCATCACGTTCGCCGTCCTCTTCGCGTTCATCGTCCCGGCCGTCATCGCGGGGTCGGCGCCGGTGCTCGTCGCGCTGGTCGGTGCGTCCGCGATCACCCTCACCGTCCTCTACCTGACGCACGGGCTGTCGCTGCCGACGACGGTCGCGGTCATCGGGACGATGGCGAGCCTCGGGCTCACGGCGGCGCTGTCCGAGGCGGCCGTCGGCGCCCTGCACCTCACCGGGGTCACCGACGACGTCTCGACGGCAGTGACGGCGACGTACGGCATCGACGTCCGCGGGCTGCTCGTCGCCAGCATCATCATCGGCTCGGTCGGTGTCCTCGACGACGTCACCGTCACCCAGGCCGCGACCGTCACCGAGCTGGGACGCGCCAACCCCGCGTACGGCGTCCGGGACCTCTACGGGGCGGCGGAGCGGGTGGGGCGCTCGCACATCGCGTCGGTCGTCAACACGATCGTCCTCGCCTACGCGGGGTCGTCGCTGCCGCTCATCGTGCTCGTCGTCGCGGGCAACGGGTCTTTCACGGGGGCGGCGACGACGCAGCTCATCGCCCAGGAGATCGTCCGCAGCGCTGTCGCGACGATCGGCCTCATCGCCGCCGTCCCGCTGACGTCGGGGCTCGCGGCGTGGGTGACGCGGCACTCCGGCCGGTCCACGGCCCGGCACGCCTGACCGCGAGAGCGTCTGTCATCGCCGTTCAGGGATGGGCGGGGGTGACGTCCGTGTGCCCGAAGTCGTCACCCTTGAAGAGCAGGGGCTCACCCGTCTCTCGTGCGAGCGCGTAGGCGAAGCAGTCCCCGACGTTCAACCCGGCAGGATGACCGCTGCCGCGCCCGAAGTCCCGGTACGCGGCGCGCCCGATGGCCACCTGCGCCGCCGTCACGGGCTCGACGAGGAGGCCCAACGCCTCGAGGAGGTCGTCCACTCGTCTGCTGGCCACGGGTGAACGTCGGCCGTCGAGGACGATGTACGTCTCGAGCAGCGAGCCCGCGGAGATCCTCGGTCGCTCGGCGGCGAGGATCGCGGAGACGAAGGGCTCGCGCTCGTCCTCCCCGAGCGCGATGGCGACGAGTGCGGAGGAGTCGACGATCACGCGGGAAGGCCGTGCTCGTCGTACAGGTCCGTGGCCCGGATGGCGGCTCGGTCGGCGTCGTCCCACGTGCTGTCGAGGGCCGCGAGAGCGCCGGTGACGCGCGTCGACCTGTCGTCGTCGCCGTGACGCGTCAGCTCGTCCAGGTAGCGCTCGAGGGCGCTCTCGATGACGCTCGTCTGCGACCGGCCCGTCCGCCGGGCGGCCTCGCGGGCGAGATCGTGCACGCGCTGCTTCTTGATGTTTAGGCCCATGGTCCCCATGGTAGACGGTGTGGGTCGACGTCTACCATTTGCTCCGGGCAGCGTCAGCCGGCGACGGCGGCGAGCGCCGCGTCGAGCCGATGGTGGGCGTCGGCGGCGACCTCCTCGAGCGCGGCGTTGCCGGTGACGGAGACCATCGCGTTGGGGTCCATCGCCTCGACGACCGTCGTGCCGTCCTCGACCGAGCGGACGACGACGTTGCACGGCAGGAGGACGCCGATCGACGGCTCGGCCTGCGTCGCGGCGTGGGCCAACGGCGGGCGGCAGGCGCCGAGGATGACCTGCGGCGGAATCTCGGCGCCGATCTTCTCGTGGAGGGTGCCGGCGAGGTCGATCTCGGTGAGAACGCCGAAGCCCTGGTCGGCGAGCGCGGTGCGGGTGGCGGCGAGCGTGTCGTCGAACGACCGCTGCGAGGTGACGCTCATCGTGTAGCCCATCGTGGCTCCTTCGTCGTCGCTGATGACCTGTCACCGACGACTCTCGCATACCCCCAGGGGTTTAGGCGAGTCGCGCGTGGCGACTGTCAGTCCTTCGCGGTGCTCGCCGGGCGGTCGTAGAGGAGGTCGGCGTAGTCCCAGTGCCGCTCGACCCATCCCTTGATGAACGGGCAGATGGCAAGGACCTTGCGCTGTCCCTCGGCCCGTACGGCGTCGAGGGCGCCGCGGGCGAGCGCCGACCCGACCCCCTTGCCCTCGAACGCCGGGTCGACCTCGGTGTGCGTGAACACGACGAGGGCGTCGGTCAGCTGGTACTGCGCGAAGCCGGCGAGCGCGCCGTCGAGGTGGGCCTCGAAGCGCTGGGCGTCGCGGTTGTCGGTGACGACGACGTCGGTCATCGGGTGCTCCTTCGTGTCGTGGCGAGGCCTTGCCCCACTGCGACGACTCTGCCACGACCAAGGCCCATTCCCTGCGGGCAACCGCCACCTCCCCCGCTGATCCCGCCGAATACGCCGCGCCACTCACCGTCCGCCCCTATCGTCTGCGCATGGTGAGTGGGGACCTGCTGAGGCAGCATCAGGCGTACTACCGGGGCGACCGCAGCGAGTGGCAGCAACAGGTACGGCTGCTGCAGTCGCTGTGGCGACAGTCGCGTGGCTTGCCGCCGGGCGGCGAAGAGAGCTACCACGGCTCCTACCTCCCGGAGACCGACGAGATCCGTGACTCCGGCGCGGCGTACATCAGCGACGACGCCGTCGCCGCGGCGCGGCGCGCTGTGGAGGACAAGCAACGCGGCGCCGTCATGCAGCCGAAGCGCCTCTGGTCCAACCTGCTGTCGAGCCAGCCGCTGTGCTTCAACCTCTTCGGCCCGCTGTCCCAGCACCTCGACGACCCGCGCACGTCGACGGCGCTCGCGCGGGTGTGGCCGGACATCGGGCGGGTCGCCGCCATCAGGTACGAGTGGTCGCCCGGCCGGAAGGATCCGCGGTTCCTCAACAACGGGACGGCCTTCGACGTGTACGTCGAGTACGACGCCGTCGACGGCTCGCAGCGCTTCCTCGGCATCGAGGTGAAGTACCGCGAAGACCTCGCGGTGAAGCCCCCGACGGTCGGCGACCGCCCCCGGCAGGTCTTCGAGGACTCCGGCGCCTTCGCTTCCGGCTCCTTCGACACGATGAGCACCGGACGGAACGCGCAGATCCTGCTCGATCATCTGCTCGCGCTGAGCATGACCCTCGCTTCCGAGACGACGCGGACCGGCCGGTTCGTCCTGCTGTATCCGGCGCGCAACTCCGCGGTGACCGACGTCATCGCGTCGTATGCGCCGTCGGTCATCGACGACACCTTCGTCGCGACGACGCTCGAGACCGTCGTCGACGCCCTACGCGCGGAGGTCGACGAGCCGTGGGTCGACGAGCTCCACCGCCGGTACCTCGACACGTCGGTCATCGACCCGCTGGACGCCGGGCGATGAGCACCGCACCCGACGTCAAGCTGATGAGGCTGCGCTACGCCGGCGCCTGCACCTGTGGCGTGCGGGTCGAGCAGGGTGAGCGCGCCGGCTGGGACCGCGGCACGAAACAGGTGGTGTGCCTCCGCTGCCTGGAGACGCCGTCCGCCGACGAGAGCGAGTCCGTCGCGGCCCACTCGATGACACCAGTGCCACCGGCCCTCTCCGTCACGGCCGAGGCTGATCCTGCCCCTCCCCCGCCGGCACCTCTCGACGTCGGCGTCGCCGGAGCGGCGGCCCGACGGGAGTACGAGCGACGGAAGACGAAGGACGACGCGGCCCGGGCAGAGCGGAGCGCGCTGTGGCGAGCGCTCAACGGCTTCTTCTACCCGGACGGCCGGCAGACCACCCACGCCTGGAAGGTGGGAGCGGCGGGCGAGACCCGCGTCGCTGCCGCGCTGCTCGCCGCCAGCGAGTCCGGCCTCGGGTACGCCCTCCACGACCGACGGGTCCCGGGCAAACGCTCGAACATCGACCACCTGTTCGTCGGCGCCGCGGGCGTGTACGTCATCGACGCGAAGTTCTACAAGAACGCCGAGATCTCCGTCGAGCGCAGCGGCGGCCTCTTCGGTCCGCAGGTCGAGACACTCAAGGTCAAGGGACGGAAATGCGACGCCCTGGTGACCGCCATGGGCACGCAGCAGGAGGTCGTCCGCGCGGCCCTCGCCGGGACCGATGCCGCAGACGCACCGGTCATCCCGGTGCTGTGCTTCGTCGACGGTCTCCTCCCGATGAGAGTGCGCAACCGGCAGGTCGGCGGCGTCCGGCTCTGCGGACTCAAGGGACTGGGCAAGCTGGTCGCCGGCGAGGGCGACTGGGACGACGCGCGCCGCCTCGCGGTGGCTCACACGGTCGCAGCCAGGCTTCCCTCGATCACCTGACCGGAGGATCCGTCCGTTCTCCTGCGAGGAGCCGGAGACGGGTGCGAGGGTTGGGCCCGCAGGCGGGGGCCTGCGTCATCGAGGGGCACAGGGAGACATTGCCGTGGACGGCTACACAGTCATCGACGTCGAGACCACCGGGTTCTCACCGCAACAGAACGACCGGGTCGTGGAGATCGGCGTCGTGTACGTCTCCCCCCGCGGCGAGATCCAGGACCACTGGTCGACCATCGTCAACCCGCGACGCGACGTCGGCCCGACGCACGTCCACGGGTTGACGGCGACCGACGTCTCGACCGCACCGACCTTCGACGAGATCGCGCCGTACGTCCTGCGTGCGCTGACCGGTCGCGTCGTCGTCGCGCACAACGCCTCGTTCGACCTGCGGTTCGTCGCGAGTGAGCTCGTGAGAGCCGGCATCGCACTCGAGCAGCTCCCGCTCGACGGCATCTGCACGATGCAGTGGTCTCCTGCCTTCCTGAACGCGACGAGCCGGCGGCTCGCCGACTGCTGCCGCGCCGGCGGCATCAGCCTCGTCAACGCCCACTCGGCCATCGACGACGCACTGGCGACGGCCGCCCTGCTCGGCCACTACCTCGACCTCGCTCAGTACGACCCACCGTGGACGGACACGCTGGCGGCCTGCACCGCCTACCCCTGGCCCACCTTCCCGGGCAGCTATCCCGAGCTGCGGATGACCCGACGGCACGAGGTGCGCTCGGCGCGCCAGGACGAGTGGCTCGACCGCATCGTCTCGCGGATGCCCCGGGCCGCCGACCCGCGTGTCGACTCCTACCTCGCCGTGCTCGAGACGGCGATGTTCGACCGCTTCCTCGCCGAGCACGAGAAGGAAGCCCTCGTCGCCGTCGCCCTGGACTCTGGGCTGTCCCGTGGGCAGGTGCTCGACCTCCACGGCGACTACCTGCTCGCGATGGCCGCCGTCGCCCTGGAGGACCACGTCGTCACCCCCGAGGAGCGGGGCGACCTCGAGTCGGTCGCGTCGATGCTTGGCCTCCGAAGCACCGACGTCGACGAGGCCCTCCGAGCAGCACACGAGGACGCGGTCGCCAGTCAGGCTGCGGCCGTGTCGGTCAGCTCCAGCGGGATCGTCCTCGAGCCGGGCGACCGCGTCGTCTTCACCGGCGACATGGTGCGTGAGCGGGAGGAGTGGGAGTCGATCGCACGGGGCCACGGGCTCGACCCGGGCGGAGTGACGAAGAAGACGAAGGTCGTCGTCGCCGCCGACCCGAACTCGCTGAGCGGCAAGGGCCGCAAGGCGCGCTCCTACGGCGTGCCCATCGTCACCGAGGCCGCGTTCGAGCGGCTGATGAGCGAGTCGTTCGCCGCGTGAAGTTGCGGGGAAATTCGGTCCCCGTCGTCCGCCCTAGGACTTCGACCCGCCGCGTCGAGCGTGCATCCACAGCACGACGTCGAGGTGGCGAAGGCGCAGGTTGGGATGCCCGATGTTGACGCCTTCGCGCTGCGCGGCCTCGTCGACGACCGCGTCGATCCGGGACCGCACGTCGTCGTCCTGGATGATCCGCCGGAACACCTGCCAGTCCACCTCGTAGTTCTGGCGCGAGCCGGAGAGCCCGAGCAGGTCGCACACCACGCTGTCTCGCACCGGGAAGAGGTCCGGGCGCTTGCGAGCGCACAGCTTCGACGCCGCGACCCACCGGTTCGAGGCCCGACCGTCGAAGGGCGCCAGCGCCCGCTTCATGGCCTCGTGCAGGTCCGCCATGGCGACCAACGTGGGGTTGTCGGCCATGGTGAGGTCCGCGTCGAGCGGCAGGACCTCCTCGGTGAGGCGGTGGCGGATCTCGCGGTTCGTCGCCGTCATCTCCAGCAGCTGACGGACCGGCCGCGGTTGGGCCTCCACCTGCAGCAGGGTGATGGCGAGCAGGTCACCGCTCGTGACCGCGTACGGGTCGACGGGTCCCAGGTCGAGGAACGTCGCACCGGCGAAGTTCGAGTCCCGGTCGTAGTAGCGCGCGACGTCGTCGACCGCAGCCGGCCTGTCCAGCACGCGTCTCGCCGTCTCGACACCTCGCTCCATGAGCTCGTCGGAGGCACGCTCCCAACCCTCCGGTACGTCCGTGAACAGCGCATTGGTGACCATGGGTTTCCCTTCGTCAGTTCTTCTGTCGGAGAGCCTCGTCGATCCCGAGCCGCTTCGCGACCTCCGGACCCCCGATCGCGGTGACGAGGTCCGGCGGCCCGACGACGACGAGCTTGTCGGTCGCCCGGGACAGGCCGACGTACAGCCGCTCCCGGGACCGCTCCCGCTCCCCCGACTCGTTCGCAGCGAGGACGACGACCTTGCGCTCGAGCCCCTTGAACCCGAGGACGTGGCCGTAGAAGACCTGGTCCTCGTCCCAGAAGGTGTCCCAGTACCCGTCCTGGCCGAGCAGGTCCTGCCGCGAGACCTGTTCGTCGTGCCGGCTCCCGGTCGTGAGGAGGGCGATGTCCTCGGGGCGCCAGTCGCCGAGCAGCCCGTCGACGACGTCGTCCGCCCGCTCGAGGGTGTCGGCGAGGTCGCACGGGACGTACGTGACCTCCGGCCCGTCACCGCCGAGCGAGCGCATCCGCATCGGCGCGAGCGGCCCGAAGGCGTCGACGATCTGCCGGGTGTTGCGCAGGGACGGTGGCGCGGTACGCCCTGGACCCGGACGGGGCGGAGCGCGTGTGGACGCTGTCCCACGACCTCCTGCGCTGACACGGCCGAGGGCCCGGGCGGAGTGATCCGCCCGGGCCCTCGGGTGCTCGACAGCCGTGCTGCCGTCCGGCGTCAGCTGTCAGTTCTCATCCCGTTGTCACTCCGGTTCTCAGCGCTGACGACGCGGCTGGGTCGTTTGAAGTGCGATCACTACGCCCGCGTCGAGGAGCCGCTGGTACGTCGTGTCGAACTCTGTCTTGTAGGCCTCATCCCATGCGGCTCTGCGTGTGTTGTGCGCCTCGGCGATGCAATCAGGGCAGCCGTTCTGCCACGGCTCTTCCTCCCACTCGTGGTGGCATCGAGGGCACCTGAACCACGTCGGGGTGTTCTGGTAGTACTCCCACGCAGCGAGGTTGCGATCGTGATCATCCACGATGTCTTTGCGCGCTGCGTCGCAATCCGCCCACCACCGTGCAAGAGTTCGCCCGTTTTTCGCAGTCAACCACACCGGTTCGCGCCACCATCGCGAAATCTTGCGGTCGACTTGAGCCTCCGCCTTGTCGGCGGCAATGTGAGCGGCGACGCTCGCGGCTCCCTCGATGACTTTGCGAGCGCGACGCACCTCGGCGGCGGCGGCCCTTCTGGCCTCTCTATCTGTACCGGTCATGTTCGCTCGGCTCGCATTCGTGATCGCGTGTCCCTAGCCTGCTGGCGGGGCTCCTACGCCGTTGCTATCGGCGGTGCCCCCTCTGGAGCCGCAGACGCGGCGCTCGGCGAACGTCCCTGGGCGGCAGACTCGTCTCAACTCACCCTCGTCGCCTCTGTTCGCAAAGAGAAATGCTCCAAGTCGAAGCGGTCGAGTGCCCGCACCTTGACCTGCATCGTCGGCAGGAGCCCGACAGGCCTGACCCTCCTAGGGCGGACCGCCTCCGCCAAGGGCGGCATCTAGTTGTCCCGGACCCACTCGTTCATCGCCGTATTGACGACCCAGCCGGTGTAGCAGTCGTGCGCCGCTGAGTAATCGAGGAAGCCTCGGTTGTAGTCGTTGAGAAACGCATAGTGCGATCGATCAACCATGATCGGCGGCGTGGTGGCGGTCAGGCTGCCTTTGGCAGCCAACTTGGCAGCGCGGTTCACGACATCGCCCATGTAGACGACATCACTGATGCCGCTCCCCTTGTGGCCCGCTTTGATCATCAATGCTCGACCATCTGCAACTCCGATGCCCACCCGCACGGGCTGGGTGTAGTTCTTGGCTGCCATCTTGATGTTGAGAACGTCGACGAGGCTGTTGGCTCGGACGGCCGCGGAGAAGACCTCATCGTTGTGGCGCTTCTTGGGCGTGTTGTACACGGCCCAGACCCCATCGCCGACGATGTTCACCTCACGAACCCGATCGCTGCTATTGAGGATGGCCACCATCTCAGAAATGTAGGCACGGTAGATCTTGGCGAGTCGAGGCCGCTGGTAGTGGGCGGGGAGAGACGACGAGTCACGGATGTCAACGAACACCGCTGTGCACCACTGACCGTAGAAGCCGTTGGTGAACGTGAGTCGATCTCGATCAGGCAGTTCTGAGACCTCTTCGAACTGGCCGCGTGACTGGCCGAGTATCTCGTCCAGCCGGGCGAGGCTGCTCGTGAAGTCATACGGCGAGTGGTTGCCGTCCATGTCACTTCCAGACTGCCGCGAAGGCGGCGATGCCGAGAAACACGACGGCGCCCGCGAGGGTCACGATCGCGCGGTTGCTCCACTCGTACTTGCGTTGAGCCACAGCCGCGTTCGCGTACACCTGCTCACCGATGGCCTTCGTCAAACGGGCGGGGTCCACGGTGAGTTCGGCGAGCAGGTGGAGGTACGCCTCCTTCTGCGGCGCCGGATGACCGAGGGTGATGTGGCGGTAGTAGAGCGGATTGTCGTAGGTCTCTACCTGCCCCTTGGGCATGCGCACACGTGGAACCAGAGCCACGAGCGCTTGTACGGCCGTCGCGAGAAGCAGCAGGCCGCAAGCGACGGATGCGGCGATGACGACGAATCCGGGGCAGGTGACGGAGTCGAACACCTTGTAGAGCCCGATTGCGGTAGCGGCGGTGACAGCCACGGTGGCTCCGACTTTACTGTCGGCGTGCTTGACCCAGTCATTGACTAGAGAGAGCGTCTTCCACGCGTGGTCGGGATCGGGGCCGGGTGTCTGGCTACCCACGGCGTCGCCGCCCGAAGGAGGTGGCTCCGAAGCGGTGGGCGCGCCGCTGCGCACGGTTCTGTTCTCGTGCCAGCCTGAACGCGGTGGCGTGCTGGGACTTCCGCACCTGATCGCGGACGCCGTCGGCGTCGTCGCGGTGTGTCTGGCCATCGAGGATGGCGGCGCAGAAATCGTCGCGGCAGGTCTCGCACCACTTCGCCTTGAGGAGGCGCCCTGCGGCTTCGTCCTCGTCGTGGTTCAACTTCTCGATGGAGACGTCCTGCCAGAGGTTCGGCCCGGGATCGCACGCGCAGGTGACCGAGAGATAGTCGTTGCCGCTGATGAAGTCCCAGACCGAACCAGTGACAATCAGTTCGTGGCGTAAGGCTTGCTGGGCTGCCTTTGCGGCGTAGTTCACGGGCTTGCCCGCCCACACCGGCTCCTGCTCGTTCTCGTTGCGAGGAGTGCCGAGGTTCTTGACGAGCGTGCGCTGAGAGGCGATCCCGACCTTGAACCCGGTTTCGGGTCCGCCCTTCCAGCGTGCTTCGAGTTTCGGGACGAGGGTCTCTTCACTGAAAGTCTTGGCGGTGACACCCGCGCAGAGGGCTCGTTCGTAACGCCGCTCCCCCCAGAAGATCGCGAAGACGCCGTCGCCCTGGATCTGGATATAGTCCGCTTCGAACTTGTTCATGATGTGCACCACGTTGCCGGTCGCGGCGCGGTAGATCGCCGCGGTACTGGCGGCGTGCTTACCGAGCCCGAGTGCCGTGGAGTTTTGGAGGTCGGCGAAGACAGCGACGACGTCTTCGAGCCGGTACCAGGTCTTGTTCTTGGCGTCTGGGAGGTCGTTCGCATCTAGGTCATCTGGGTCGACGTCTTCGACGGGTGGGTTCTTGTCGAGGACGTCCTTGGTCTCTTCGGCGCAGTCGTCGAGCAGGTCACTGACCGGCTTCATGGGGGTCACGCTCCTTCCTTCCTCAAGAAGGTATGCCGTACCGCCGACACCTTCTGCGTCCTGCTGTTTCTCTACTCGGGCCTGGTCTCGGCGATGAGGGCGTCCCAGGATCCGGCTGCTGCTCGGATGTGGGTTTCCGTGGCGAACATGTACCGCCATGGGGGTTCGTGGCCGCTGTCTTGGACGGACCGAGCCCAGGTTTCGGCGGCTTCCCGCTTGGCGGTGACGTCGGTGTCGGCGGCGTGCCGGTCTGCTTTGCCTTCGATGAGCCAGTGGGTGCCGCTGGTGTCGATGGCGACGAAGTCGGGGTAGTAGCGGCCGCCGGTGTCGAGGCTGATGTAGGCGGGGTCGTTGGGGGTGAGGCGGAGCCACCAGGCGATGTTGGGGTCGCGGTCGAGGAGGTGGGCGAGTTCCCATTCGGTGGTGCGGGCGTCGAAGGTGACGGCGGGGGTGATGCTGCGCTGCCAGCCGGTGAACTGTGTGTGCCGGATGAAGGTGTCGTTGTAGGCGTCGAGGGCGTCGCCGTGGACGAGGGTGGCGTGGTCGGAGAGGGTGATGGGGGCCAGGACGTGTTCCATCCGGGTCTCGCGGTTCCGGATGGCGTCGCGGATGAGGGCCCTGATGCCTTCGAGGGCGGCCTGTCGTCGGCGTTCGGTCCATTCGGCGGTCTGGTCGTCGCTGGTGACTCCGGCGCCTTTGAGGAACGCGTCGACGATGCGTCGGCAGCCGCCGAGGGACTCTCGCGTGCGGGGCACCTCGGGCTGGCGGAGGACAGTCTCGGTGAGGTCGTCTCGCACGCGGGTGATGATGACGTGGTCTTGGATGGCTCGGGCGTGTTCCTGGGGGCGGACGGTGATGCGTACGTCCTCACCGTCGTGTTCGGCTTCGAGGGCGTCGCGGAAGATGAAGGTGGGGGTGTCTCGGGTGAACTCTTGCCCGGCGCGTTCGGCGGCGCTGTTGGGGACGTTGGCGAGGGTGAAGTCGACGCGGGTGATGCGGGGCTCTCGCCGCGGGAACACGATCTGGGGCGAGCCGGGGGTCCGGTCGTGCAGTTGTGGCGGCGGGGTGTTGGTGCGGGTGTCGGTCTCGTCGAAGCCGATGACGGTGGTGCCGTCACCGGAGGGGACGTCGAGGTCGGTGGGTGCTCCCCCGCTCTCTGTGGTGCCGCTGTTCTCTGCGTCGTCGCTGGCGCTGTCGTCGGCGGTGGGGGCCGCGTTGCCGCTGCTCGGCGCGGGCTGGCCGCTGCCGCCGCTGCCGACTGGGTCGGGGCTGACGGTGGCGGCTCCGTGCTCGTCGACGTCGCGGGTGGTGGGGGTGGCCTGGAGCCGCTGGACGAGGACGTTGCGCTGGTCGAGGAGTTGCCGGTAGGAGTCGTGGGCGACGAGGTCTACCTGGTCCACGGCGGCGATGCCGGTCCTGGCCCCGAAGGGAAGTCGGAGGCCTCGGCCGAGGATCTGTTCGGTGAGCGCCTGGGAGGCCAGGGTTCGCAGGGCGACGATGACGGCGATGTTCTTGACGTCCCACCCTTCTTTGAGCATGTTGACGCTGACGATCGCGCGGATCGGCGAGTCGGGGTTCTCGACGTCGGCGAGGGCTTGGAGGGCTTCGTCGGTGGAGTGCGATGTGACGTGTAGGACGGCGTCACCGTCGCCGATGAAGTCGGGCTGGGCGAGGGTCGCTCCGGTCTGGTCGGCGTGCTCGATGGATCCGCAGACGACGAAGAGTGCGGGCTTGACTGCGGCCGCGTCGGGGTTGGCTGTCCGGTACGCGCTGTAGGCCTGCTCCTTGACGCGCAGGAGGGAGCATGCGTCTCGCAGTTGGGTGCGTTCGTCGGTCGTGCCGTCGCGGCGGTAGACGATGACGGGGGTCTTGACGTAGCCGTCGGCGATGGCCTGGCCGAGGGTGTAGCGCGACCTGATCTTGGGCAGGTGCTCTGGGGCGGGGGTGGCGGTGAGTCCGATGAGGGCTTCGGAGCCGAGGTCGCTGATGGCGGCGTTGAACGCGCGGGCCCGTGAGGAGTAGAGGTGGTGCTCGTCGGCGATGACGAACAGGTCGGTCGCGTTCTGGAGGTGCTCGTAGAGCGCCCCTCCGATGTTCTCGTCGTCCTGCCGGGTGCGGCGGGTGGCTTCGGCGGTGGGCGCGAGGAGTTGCTGGACGTTGAACACGAACACCTTGAGGGCCGCGGTGTCGTGCAGGAGCGTGCCGGTCTCGGCGGTGCGGAAGGTCTCGGGGGTGATGACGACGGGGACGAGGTCGGCGCCGGGGACGTACTTGCGGCTGGCTGCGTCGAAGTTGTCGATGGTCTTGCGTTGGATGGTCGAGCCGGGGGTGACGATGAGGACGTTGCGGACGCCCTGGTGTGCCAGGTACTCCACGAGCGCGGACATCAGGTAGGTCTTGCCGACCCCGGTGGCGAGGTCGGCGACGGCTTCGCTGTCGGTGTCGGGTTCGCTTCCGGCGAGCCAGGTGACGAGGTCGTCGAGGGCTTGCCGGTTCGGTTCGCGCAGGTCGAACCGGGCAGCGATCTCGGCGATCAGGTCGGGGTCGTGGGTGATGTTCGTGCGCATGTCACTTCACTGTGGTCGCTGGGAACAGGTCATCGGGGGCGATCCTCAGCCGGGATCCGGGCCGGAGGTCGCGCAGGAGGGTCGCGGCCTCCGGCAGGGCGGCTTTGGCGACGACCGTGACGGTCTCGCCGTCGGCGAGGTGCTGGACGAGGGCGCGGACTACGGCGTCGTCGGCGACTCCGTCGATGACGGCGAGGCGCTGCCGGTTCCGTCGCCCGCAGAAGACGGGGTGGTCGGGTGTGAGGGTGAACTTCAGTTGTCCGGCGACGGCCTTGGACCAGGCCCCGTTCGTGGCGTCCGGTGACAGGAACACCGTGCCGGTGTCCTCGTCGACCTCGTACATGGACGGGCCGACCCGGGCGATGGTGAACCCTCCCCCGCCCTGCCATGTCGTCTCGGTCTCGTTCCGGGTGCGGGTTGCTTCACGCAGCGCTTTGACGGTGGCCTCGTCGAGGCCGTCGAGAGTCTTGGCAACCTTGCCCAGGAGCGTCGTGAACGTCTGGGCGTCGGCGGGTGTCACGTCCGGCGGGAGGTCCTCGACGGGGACCCGGCTGGTGCGGCTGGTGATCCCACCGGGGTCGGTGCCCTCGACGACGGCGGTGAGGCGGGGGACGATGAAGGTCTGTGCGGTGGCGTCGAGGAGTTCGACGGTCACCCAGCGGCGGCCCATCTTGTGGGCGGTCGCGGCGGTGGTTGCCGACCCTGCGAAGCAGTCCAGGACGAGGTCGCCGGGGTTGGTCGCGATCCCGATGATCCGTTCCAGGAGCCGTTCCGGCTTCGGGGTGTCGAAGGGTGTGACGTCGGGGAACATCGCCTGGATGTGCTTCTTGGCCTCGTCGTTGGAGCCGACCTCCGACGCGAGCCAGATCGTGTGCGGGACCAGACCTGGGGCCTCGGACGCGAACTGCTTGATCCGGGGTCGACCGTTGCCACCCTTGGGGAAGTAGACGCGTCCGTCGGCCAGGAGCCGTTCGAACTCGTCCTCCTTCGCGCCCCAGCACCGGTTACGGGGAGGGTCGTGCACGACACCGGTCGGGGTGGTGATCTTGTACATCTGGTTGGCCCTGCTGCCCTGGGCCGTGAACGGGATGCTGTCCCACGGGCCGCGGGGGTCACCGTCGGGGTTCTTGGTCGCGTCGGTCCTGGGCAGCCGGTTGCGGACGTCGCGCCACTGCTTGACCGGACCTCGGGTGTAGACCAGGAGGTGGTCGTGGTTGTCGCTGAACGCGGACCGGTTCTCGCGGGTCGTGCGCTTCTGCCAGACGATCTGGGTAGCGCTCTTGTCGATGCCGATGACCTCGTCGAGCAGCAGGCGCATCCGGTGCACCTCCATGTCGTCCAGGTGAACCCAGATCGAGGCGTCGGGAGCCAGGAGCGGCACGATCGCCTTGAGGCGGTCGCGCATGAGCGTCAGCCACACCGAGTGTTCGAGTTGGTCGGAGTAGTGGGCGAAGACCTGCTTGGTGTTGAACGGCGGGTCGATGTAGACCAACTTGACCTTGCCGCGGTACCGCTGCGAGTACTCCGGGATCGTCGTCAGCGACCGCAGGGCGTCGCCCGAGTCCCCGACGAGCAGGAGGTTGTCATTGGTGCCGTCGTCGCCGACCGTCCCGACTTCTTCGATCGAGCGGACCTCGCGAACGCGGGGGTCCGTCGGGTCCACCCAGGTGTAGTCGTAGCGGCCGTCGCTGGCTGGCACGAGGGCAAGGTTCTTGCCCATCCACGACAGTTCGAGTCGCCCCTTGGGTGACGGCACGAGCAATCCCTCCCGATGTGTTCCGGTGTCGAACCTATCGTCCGCGGCGGACGACTGCTGGAACATCGGCGCAGGGACCGGAGGATGTGGCTGACGGCTCTTGTTGCCGGTTCAGTCGCAGCGACCGATGCCCTGCTGCCGGGCCCGGTACTGCCGTCAGGCGAGTCTCACGATGAGGGCTCGGCTGGCTGTGGTTCGTCATGGGGCGACCGACGCGGGTGACGGGCCGTCGCGAGCGAGTGGAACAGCAGCGCGTTGAGGACAACGGTGACCAGCGCGCCGACGGGAGCGACGAGTTCGGAGCGGGGGTCGCCGAGGTAGCCGCCGAGCATTGCGGAGGCGACGGCCGTCACGAAGAAGACGGGGATGCCGACGGGCAGCAGGAGGACGTAGAAGGGGTACGCGAGCCAGGCGACCCACGAGTCCTCATCGAGCCGCCAGCCGACCTGCATGATGATGTACAGCGTCAGCATGAGCGCGATGTAGCCCCCAGCGATCCGATACTTCCGCCATCCCATCGTGGGCGCCCCCTTCACGTGTCCATCATCCCATTCGGGCAGGACTGCCCGCCGTCCAACGCGGCAACGTGCCAGGCAGTCCCTAACGGGCCCCGGGTGACCTTGCGGCGATCGTGAAACGCGGCAGCAGCGCCGCGGTCTGCGTCGCTGCGCTCACTCCTCCTGGACGGGGATTCCCCAGGCTGTGTGGCCGCGGTTCCGTGGATGCTGGTCGGCGTGCCACCGGAAGGTGTAGCCAGCGGCCATGAGGAGTTCGCCCGCCTCTAGGGCTGTGACACCGATGTCCACATCGACGGTGAACGGGTCGAGGACACCACCTCGACGGACCTCGTAGGCCCGATCTCCCAGAACAGTAGCGACGTTCTCGGCCGTCTCCTTGTCCGGGCTGGTGATCCAGGTCGAGCGAGGCGAGGTCGCGATGAGCAATGTCGTGGGCACGCGCTCCATCCTGTCCCGTTCGGAGGGGGCTCAGTCGGTTCCGCGTCGGCCATCTGACCTTCCGCTCGTGTCAGCGCCGTGCGGACGGCAAGCCGCTGCCCCACGTGACGACCCGGCGAATCTGCGCACTAGCCATGGCGTCGGGCGTTGGCACGCCGCTTGAGCCTGCGGACGTACTGTCCCCATCGTGATTGGATGGCGGCCTCGTTGACGAGGAATGACGGGCTGCTCCAATACTCGGAGCGCCAAATCTCATCTTCATCCGGCGCGTCAGGATTTGTGAATCCCTGCTCGATGACTCGGTGCATCGGCGGTCCCGGGTTGGTGCCGGGTCTCCACTTCGGTGGGGGGCGCTCCTCTTCGGTCGTCACTGAATCAGTATGACGAGTTTGCCGGTCCGGGGCGCTGTTCTGCCCGAGGCCCCGGGCTGTAGTCGAGGACCTCACCGAAGCCGCGGCGACCCACCGAGTAGGCGCGAGTGCCCAGTCGGCGTCTGCTTCAACGAGTGCTGCTACGTCTCGGCTGCCGTAGTTCTCTTTCCAGGTCGTCGACCGCGAGGGCGAGGCGCTTGCTGGCGATGAGGAGATCATCGAGCCAGGTTGGCTGTTCTGAGCCGGGCTGGTTCTCGGCGGAGGCGACGGAGACGCGGCTCTGCAACGTCCTGTTGGCGGTGATGATCCTGCGAATGTGGGCGGTACTGACGGCGATCGCGTCGCGCCCCTGTCCTTGGCGGCCGTCGCGCTGTCTGTGAGCGTCTCGCTGCTTGCGGCATCGGGCGCAGAACTTCATCGGGCTGGGGCGGGGGTTGACGGTGGTGTCGCAGGTGGCGCACCACTGGGTGCCGTCGTCGGCTGGCCGGTTTCGCTCACCGCCGGTCTCGACGTGCGGCCGGGACCGGGCGGGGGTGTCGGCTCCGAGGGTGATCCCCATGGGGAGTGGCATGCCTTCGGTCCTTTCCGTCCGGCTCTGGGGCCGTTGCTGCGGTCTCTGGACGCACTTCGGAGTCTCTGGACGTCCAGAGACGAGCACAGCACCCGGCGCCCGGCCGGGCGGACGAGTTGCGCTCCCGATGGTTGCTGACCTGCGCATTTCCCCAGATTGCTTGCCACATCGTATATGCGTCGATCCGGGATGTCTCGGCCGGTCTCTGGACGTCTCTGGACGCCTTCGCGTCCAAAGCGATCATTCGCGGACGGTCCGGACGGTTTCTCTGGTGGTGCGCGCTTCGGGTGGTCCGGGGCGGCAGCGCAAGGGAGAGCAGATGTCGCGAGCAGTCGGTGGCCGCGGGGCCGGGTGGGGGCTCCAGTCGGTGGGGGCGTCTACCGTCCGTCGACACTCGAACGTCTGTTCGCTTGCTCGGTTCCCTAGCCGGGTGGATGGGGGTTCGGGGGCTCGCTCGAAGCGTCGGCCCTACGGCGCGGCCGGGTGGGGTGTCAACCGTGCACAGATGAAGATGGAGATCCGTCATGCGTGACCTGCATGCCGTCCCGGGGGTGTTCGCCTCGCGTCCGCTCCCCTACCCGATCTACGCCGCGTCGGGGTCCCCGTCGCGGGACCAGCAGACCCGGGACAGCCACGTCGCTGTCCTGGTCCACACCGTCATCGGAAGGGTCGCGGACACGTGTCTCGGCGCGCCGGTCGCGGATGCTGTCGCGGCCGTCCTGGCCGCCACCGAAGACGTCGTCCCGCCCGGTCGCGGAGCGGTGAAGACGCGGATGCTCGTCGCCGGGCACGCGAGCAAGTACGTCACCCGGTTCCTGCCATCAGCGGGCGCGACGTTCCTGGGGGCGGAGGTCCCTGTCGTGAGGGGCCGGGTCGACCTGGCCTGGTCTCACCCGGACTGTGGGGTCTGGTTCGACGAGATCAAGGTGTGGCGGCACGCCCGCACGGTCTGGGACTGGCGCACCTACGACCAGATCGAGCGCTACCTGAGCGCGGGGTCTGCCATGTTCGGCGACGCGTTCACCGGGGTCCGGCTCGTGGTCACCGGCCACACCTACGACTGCGTCCTGGTCGACCCCGGCGGTGAGGTCATCCCCCTGGCTGAGTCCGTGCTCGCCCCCACCGCGCTGACTCTCGGCGGTGCGGCGTGACGACGTACGACATCACGGCCCGGCAGGCGGTCGTCGCGTCCCTGCTGCGCCTCGGCGGCGGCCAGTCCCCGTCGAGCGCACACGTGAACCGTGTCGCGGCCCTCTACGGGGTGAC
Organism: Phycicoccus avicenniae; assembly: GCF_018139485.1. Lineage (GTDB taxonomy): Bacteria > Actinomycetota > Actinomycetes > Actinomycetales > Dermatophilaceae > Phycicoccus > Phycicoccus avicenniae. The sequence goes on along the minus strand of NZ_JAGSNF010000020.1, from coordinate 31,751 downwards.
GCAGCGAACGATCTACCGATGGCTGCGCGACCCGATCCTGCGGGAGGCCCTCGCGCCGGTCCCGGTGGGTATCCGGCGGCGCGGGTTCAAGATCACGACGATGCACCTGACGGTCATCGCCGACGAGCAGAACGCGCGCTCGGCGTGGCGGCGGCTGCGGGACGCGGGCGAGGTCGAGTGCTCCTACGCGACGTTCATGCGGGCGCTGGACAACTGCGACCCGGGCCTGCGCGAGGCCGCGATCCACGGGTTCAAGGGCCTGGTGAACAACCGGCTCTACCTCAAGCACACTCCCCCACACCGCAACCACACCTTCCACCTCGACCACACGATCCTGGACGTGTTCGTGTGGCCCTCGCACCGGGAGAAGTCCCCGATCCGGGCCCAGGTCACGGTCGTCGTGGACGGCTACTCCGGGCTGATCCACGCCGTCCCGTGGAAGACCGACGTCAACGGCGACATGGTCGCTGCGGCCCTCGTGGAGGCCGCGACCGAGCGCGACTACTACGGCGTCAAGGTCGGCGGCGTTCCCGAGCAGGTCGTCCTGGACAACGCGGCCGCGCACTTCGGGCCCGCGATGCGCGCCGGGGCGCAGAACCTCGGCTGGCTGCTGTCCCCGACGCACCCGTACTCGTCGTGGCAGAACGGCAAGGCCGAGCGCGCGATCGGGCTGCTGAACCAGCGCCTGGCGAACCGGGCACCCGGCGCGACCGACGCGGGCACGACCCGCAAGAACATGCGCCGCCACATCCCGGTCACCCAGATGGACCGGCTCGACCCGAACACGGTCTGGTCCTGGAAGGCGTTCACGCTCGCGCTGCGCGAGGTCGTGGACGACCTGAACCGCAACGTGCCCGTCGAGCGCCTCGGGAACCAGACCCGCCTGGCCGTGTACGCCAAGGACCCGACCGAACGGCACCCGATCGACGCCTCGATCGCGGTCCAGTCGATGCTGCACACCGCGGAGCGCACCTACCAGGCCACGAAGAACGGCATCCAGTACGACAACCGGCAGTACGTCAGCGCCGACGTCCAGTTCGGGCGCCGCTACCTGGTGCGGTACCTGCCGACGTTGCGGGACTCGATCCACCTCTACACCGCCAACGGCCAGTACGTCGGTGAGGCGTTCGAGGCCGGGTCGCTCCCACCGAAGGCGAGGGCGAAGTTCATGGCCGCGCGGGCCCAGCAGGAGCGGGCCGCGACCGCGATCGAGCACGGAGTCGTCGCCGCCCGCCGCCACTTCGCTGACGCCGTCAACGCGCAGGTCGCGTCCACCGACGACGACGGCGCAGACGAGGTCGGGCCGTCCCTGACCGCAGAGATCAACGCGCGGGCGACCCAGCCTCGCCCGCGGCTCCCGCGGGTTCCCGCGCGACCGACCCCGAAGACCGACCCCGCGACCGAGTCCTGGCTCGCGGCCCTAGATGACGAGGACGCATGAACAGCACAGCGAAGGCGAAGACGCAGGTCGAGGCGGGCCTGAACGTCAACCTGATCCGCACCTCCCACTTCACGATGGGGCGGCGCCTGGCCAGAGGGGCGGTCGCGGTCAACGGGCTCGTCGCGATCGACGGACCGCCCGGCACCGGGAAGACCACGTGCGTTCGGCACTTCGCCGAGACCGTCGGCATCCCGTCCGCGATCATCACGATGGCGGCCAGGCCAGCGCCGCTGGAACTTCTGCGCGCGACCTACCGGACCGTCACCGGTTTGGAACCGACCGGGACGCGCTACCAGATGCAGCACGACCTCCTGCCGGTCCTCAGCGAGTGGGACGGCGTCCTCATCGTCGATGAGTGCCAGGCGGCGCAGGTCCAGACCATGCAGCAGTTGACCTGGCTGTGGGAGGAGTCCCGCCAGCAGTTCCCGATCGTGCTCGTCGGGACCGGCATCCTCACCGCGCTCACCCGTTACCCGCAGTTGAAGAGCCGCGTCATGGGGCACACCTTCTTCCAGCCGTTGACCGGCCGAACGCTCCTGGACACTGTGCGAGACCTCGACAGCCGGTTCGCCGACGCGAACACCGAGGACCTCCTCCACCACGACCGGGTCGCGTGCCACGGGCTCCTGCGTCTGTGGAGCAACACCGTCCGCTGGCTCGACTCCACCACTGTGACCGGGACCGTCACCGCGGCCGATCTGAACGCCATCGCCGGGATCCTCCCGCCCCCGGACCAGGAGCAGGCGGCATGAACCTCACCCTCTCCCCTACCCCGTCGAGCCGTTTCGCGTGGGAGTCCGTCCCGGACACCGACCCCAGTAGCGGTGTCCTGACCGCGTCCGTCACGATGACGCGCAACTCGTGGGGCATCAGCCAGGACCTGCTCCGCGGCCTCGGCGCGCGCCACGACATCGCCGGGGCCGGACAGAACCACGCCGAGGACGTCCGCCTCCTCACCTGCTGGCTGCGCGCGTACGACATCCGCCTGGTCGTCGTGCGCAACGCGCACCTCACGTCCTGGCCGCACCTGCTCACGTTCCTGCTCGACCTGGGCCAGAGCGCGCACTGCGACATCGCCCTCACCCAGGACGAGGACGTCACCGGGGCACTGCCCGACTGGGTCGAGGACCACGGCGGAACGATCGACCCCGCCCTGCCACCGCTCTTGGACCGCATCGACAGCGTCAGCCGCCCCCAGCACCCCATCCCGGCATCTGACGTCTCCCCATTCCCCGCGTTCCTGCCCGACGTGGACTTCTACGCCTTCCGAGGGATGTGCAGGGACCTCCTCCCCCATGAGGAGTTCACCGTCGTCGACGACCTCTACGTGCGCACCTTCCATGCCGTGAACGCCGAACAGGTCAGCACCCCCGAGGACGTCTCCGACTTCCTCCGCGCCCGCATCTCGTCTGTCACCAGCGAGGGCGCAGCCGTCACGATCGCCCGCGCGACCCAGGCCGCCCTCTTCAAGGCCGGGATCCACCTCTACGTGTGGATGCCGACCCTGCGCACCGCGATGCGCCGCGACCTGCACCGGCAACTCACCCCAGCAGAGATCCGCTCGCTGCGCGCCTACCGCACACCCTGGCGCTCCGCCGCCGTTGCCCTCTGCGACGCAGGTCTGACCACCAACGACATCGCGACCCTGCGACTGCACGACGTGGACCCGACCGGCAACGTCGCAGGCCTCGGCTCTCCCCTCAGTGACGACGCCCGCGTCTTCATGCGAGCGCAGCGCTTCGCCCGGCAGACCCAGACCGCCGCGGATGACGACCTCTTCATCACCGCAGGGGCGGCCCCGTTGCGCGCGGAACTCCGGCACGCCGGACGGGAACTTCTCATTCCGGTTGTCACCGCCCAAGCCAAGTTCAACGACAGCCGCAAGGACACGTGGCGCAAGACCATCGGCGTCCGCCTCTCCCCACTGACCTGAAAGCACCCTCATGGCCGTCTACATCAACGGACAACTCCTACGCGAGGCGCTCCTGCGCCACCACTACACCGACCGCGAGTTCTGCCGAGCCACCGGCATCGCGCAGCAAGTCCTGCGCGCCATGCTCTTCCGGAACGAAGCCAGCCCCGGCCTCGCCATCAGCGACATCCTGGCGTGCGCCCGCGCCACAGGCCTCTCCCTCGACGACCTCCTGACCGAGCCCCTCCCCGAACCCTCCCGCGAGCATCAGGACGACGCGATCGTCCTCGCGCAGATTCTTGCCGCCGTCAGACGTCGGCAGCCCACACGCCGGATCGCGGCCGTCCTCGGCTGGGACCTCCCCCGAACCCATGCGGCCATCACCGACCTCGACGCTCGCCTCGAACCCCTCGGCATGAAGATCGCCACCGTTCCCGGCGTCGCGATCGCCTCCCGCGGAACGGGACTGAGCGCCACGATCAGCGAACTCAACCAGAGGCACGACGCCCACGACGGCCTACACCACGGCGCCGCGCGCACCCTCAAGAACATCCTCAACGGAACCTTGAGCAGCCGCGAGTTGCCCAACGACACCCAGGTCCAGATCGGGATGCTCATCAACCGAGGCGCCATCACCCTCGGCCCGTCCGGCGAGCAACGGTTCATGCCGTCCGAGCACCTGCGCTTCGCCCTTCTCGACGACCTCGACACCGACTGGGAGCCGCCCCAACGCACCCCGATCCAGCGCTAGCACCGCGCTCAGCCGGTCATTGCGCCCACCGCGCCGCGTCCGAGCGGGCAGCCGACACGACCCGCGCCATCGCGCCACCAGCATGGAGCCACTGCCAGGCGTTCATTCCGGAAAAGCGCTGGTCAGAGGCCTGGAACCACTGAGCGATCGTCAGCCAGCCGCACCCCGCCTCGCGAAGGACCTTCACAACCTCAGCGACGCCCACCTCATGAGGTCCCACCGCTGACCCGTTCGGCCACTGCGCCGCCGGGTACAGCGCTGAGCCGTCGGACGTCGGGACAGCCACAAGCCGGTCGCTGCCGGTCCACTCCGCCACCTGACCGAGCGGCACCCCTCCCCGGCGAGCGACCGCTTCGATCGTGAGGAAAGGACCCAGGTCGGCCTCCGGCGTCATCGCCCCGACCTCGTTCGCGTCAACGACACCCACTCGGCTTCACCTCTTCCGTCCCTCATCAGCGTAGATGCGATTCGAGCGGCCGGATCCACGCGGAGCGCGCTCGGGAGCGCCTTCCGACACCGGAGCAACCACCCCAGCAACAACGCGAGAGGGCGGGCCGCCGAAGCGGTCCGCCCTCTCGCGTTCTACTCACCCGATGTGACCTGGATCACTGACACTCTCGTGCGAATCCACTGACACAACCGTGCGATTCCACTGACATTTCAGTGCGAATCCACTGACATTCGAGTGAGACCTGACATCAGCTGCAGCCGGAGGTGCTGCCGCAGCCCTCGCAGACGTAGCAGGAGCCGGCGGGGCGCATCTTCGTCCCGCAGGTCATGCACATCGGGGCGTCGGCGGCCTTGGAGTCACCGAACGCGGCGAGCAGGTCGGCCGAGGAGTGGATCTCCCCCGACACCTGACGGGCCGAGGCGGCACCCGAGCCGGACGCCGTCGTCGACGCCGAGGTCGCGTCGGCCGAGGACTCGCTCGCCGCGGCCGGGGCCGAGGCGGACTCCTCCGCGGCACGCTTGGACGTGGCGCCGATCCCGGCGGCCAGGCCCTCGATCTCGCCCTCGAGCTCCTCGTCGGACTCGTCGGTCACCGGGGCGTAGGAGCCGGTCTCGAGCTGGCGCGCCCGCTCCTCGGCGGTGTGGATCCCCATGAACGAGCGGGTGTCGAAGTCCATGTAGTCCAGCGCCAGCCGGCGGAACACGTAGTCCATGAGCGACTGCGCCATCCGCACGTCCGGGTCGTCCGTCATGCCGGCCGGCTCGAAGCGCATGTTCGTGAACTTCTCGACGAACGTCTCGAGCGGCACGCCGTACTGCAGCGCGACCGAGGTGACGATCGAGAAGGCGTCCATGACACCGGCGAGCGTGGAGCCCTGCTTGCCGAACTTGAGGAACACCTCGCCGAGGCGGCCGTCCTCGTACGTGCCGGCGGTGAGGTAGCCCTCGGCACCACCGACGGTGAAGGACGTCGTCTGCGAGCCACGACGCTTCGGCAGCCGCTCGCGGGTCGGCCGGTAGACGACCTTCTCGACGATCTCGGCCTCGGCGGCCTTGACCGCGTCCGCGGCCTTGTCCTTGGCGGTGGACCCACCGTCGGACAGCGGCTGGCCGACCTTGCAGTTGTCGCGGTAGACCGCGAGCGCCTTGAGCCCGAGCTTCCAGCCCTGGACGTAGACCTCCTCGATCTCCTCGACCGAGGCCGTCTCCGGCAGGTTGACCGTCTTGGAGATCGCGCCGGAGAGGAACGGCTGGGTCGCCGCCATCATCCGCACGTGGCCCATCGGGGAGATCGCCCGGGCGCCCATCGCGGTGTCGAAGACCTCGTAGTGCTCGGTCTTCAGGCCGGGAGCGTCGATGACGTGGCCCTTGTCGGCGATGTACTCGACGATCGCCTCGACGGTCTCCTCGGTGTAGCCGAGCTTGCGCAGGGCCCGCGGGATCGTGAGGTTGACGATCTGCATCGAGCCGCCGCCGACGAGCTTCTTGAACTTCACGAGGGAGAAGTCGGGCTCGATGCCGGTCGTGTCGCAGTCCATCATGAAGCCGATGGTCCCGGTGGGGGCGAGCACCGACGCCTGGGCGTTGCGGTAGCCGTTCTTCTCGCCGACCTTGACGACGGCGTCCCACGCCTTCGTCGCGACCCGGTGGATGTCCTTGTCCATCGTGTGCATCGTGCGGACCGCGTCGTTCGCCGCGGCGTGCTTGCGCATGACCCGCTTGTGGGCGTCGGCGTTGCGGGCGTAGCCGGCGTACGGGCCGACGACCCCGGCGAGCTCGGCGGAGCGCTTGTAGGCGGCACCGGTGAGCAGCGAGGTGATCGACGCGGCGAGGGCGCGGCCACCGTCGGAGTCGTAGCCGTGGCCGGTGGCCATGAGCAGCGCGCCGAGGTTGGCGTAGCCGATGCCGAGCTGGCGGTAGTCACGCGTCGTCTCGCCGATCGACTCGGTCGGGAAGTCCGCGAAGCAGATGGAGATGTCCATCGCCGTGATGACGAGCTCGGTGACCTTCTGGAAGGTCTCGGCGTCGAAGGTGTCGTCGTCCTTGAGGAACTTCAGGAGGTTGAGCGAGGCGAGGTTGCACGAGGAGTTGTCGAGCGACATGTACTCCGAGCACGGGTTGGACGCGGTGATCCGGCCGGTCTCGGGGTTGGTGTGCCAGTCGTTGATCGTGTCGTCGTACTGGATGCCCGGGTCGGCGCACTCCCACGCGGCCTTGGCGATCTTGCCCATGAGCTCACGGGCGTCGACGGTCTCGATGACCGAGCCGTCCTGGCGCGAGGTGAGCCCGAAGTCTGTGCCCTCCTCGACCGCGCGCATGAAGGTGTCGGTGACGCGGACCGAGTTGTTCGCGTTCTGGTACTGGACGGAGGTGATGTCCTTGCCGCCGAGGTCCATGTCGAAGCCGGCGTCGCGCAGGGCGCGGATCTTGTCCTCCTCGCGCGCCTTCGTCTCGACGAACTCCTCGATGTCCGGGTGGTCGACGTCGAGGACGACCATCTTCGCCGCGCGGCGGGTGGCGCCACCGGACTTGATGGTGCCCGCGGAGGCGTCGGCGCCGCGCATGAAGGAGACCGGGCCGGAGGCGGTGCCGCCGGAGGACAGCAGCTCCTTGGAGGAGCGGATGCGGGAGAGGTTCAGGCCGGCACCGGAGCCGCCCTTGAAGATGAAGCCCTCCTCCTTGTACCAGTTGAGGATCGAGTCCATCGAGTCGTCGACGGAGAGGATGAAGCAGGCGCTGACCTGCTGCGGGCTCTTGGTCCCGACGTTGAACCAGACCGGCGAGTTGAAGCTGAACACCTGGTGCAGCAGGGCGTAGGTCAGCTCGTGCTCGAAGATCTCGGCGTCCTCGGGCGAGCCGAAGTAGCCGTGGTCCTTGCCGGCCTTGACGTACGTGAGGACGACGCGGTCGATGAGCTGCTTGAGCCCCGTCTCGCGCGCCTCGGTGCCGACGGCGCCGCGGAAGTACTTCGTCGTGACGATCGTCGAGGCGTTGACGCTCCAGAAGTCGGGGAACTCGACGCCCCGCTGCTCGAAGATCGTCTCGCCGGTCTTCCAGTTCTGCTGGACGACGTCACGCGTCTCCCAGGTCACCTCGTCGTACGGGTGCACCCCCGGGGTGGTGTAGATCCGCTCGATCTGCACCCCCTTGGCCTTGGCGGACTTACGGGCACCTGCACGTGCTCCGGCGGTCTCGGTCATGCCTCATCCCTCTCTTCTGCCCCGGACGTCCCGGGGCGTGGTGACCTTCTGGTGCTGTTCTACTGCTGGGGTCCGACAGGCCTGCTGACCTGCGGCTCCTCCCCCGTCGCGTCGTGCTCGGCGCGCAGGAGGGTGATGGCCGCCTCGAAGTCGGCCAGGGAGTCGAAGGCCTGGTACACCGAGGCGAACCTCAGGTACGCGACCTCGTCGAGCTCACGGAGCGGCTCGAGGACGGCGAGACCGACCTCGTGGGCGTCGATCTCGGCGCTGCCCTGCGAGCGGATGGTCTCCTCGACGCGCTGTGCGAGGAGGGCGAGGTCGTCCTCGGTGACCGGCCGGCCCTGGCAGGCCTTGCGGACCCCGACGAGGACCTTGGCGCGGCTGAACGGCTCGGTGACCCCGGAGCGCTTGACGACCGACAGGCTGGCGGTCTCGACCGTCGTGAAGCGGCGGCCGCACTCGGGGCACTGACGGCGGCGCCGGATGGCCGCGCCGTCGTCCGTCGTGCGCGAGTCCATGACCCGGGAGTCGGTGTGCCGACAGAACGGACAGTGCATGCTGGCGGGCCTCCCCTGTGGACGGATCGGTGGACTGTGGTGTGAACAACCTGTGGACGACCGGTGTTTCGTGTGCACAAGATGTGGACGAACTACATCGGTGTAACCACTAGATGTTGTGCTCATCATGCCCCGCGTGTGACGTGGGACGCAAGCAGGAGCGGCCGAAGATCGTCCGAACGGCTGTTTGCCCAGGTCAGAGGGGGTGCAGCGGCCCGATCGCCGGGGTGTCACCGCGTGTCGCGACACCACCCGTGGGGCTGATGTGACGCCTGGGGCACCACATCTGGGGTCGACGGGACGGTGGCGTACACCGAGCACGGCCCCCACATGTGGGGACGACCGGGGAGAGGGTGCTACTCCCCCGGGACGGACGCCTGGTGGGCCAGCGCGGCGGTGACGACGCCCTGCCAGCTGCTCACACCGCAGCGGGTCCCGGCGCCGCACCCGCACGACCAGTGCCATCGCCCGTGCGCGTCGCACGTGACGGCGGGGTGGTGGCTGCGGCGCGCGGCCGGCCGGCGAACCGTCGTCGTCCTCATGACGACGAGGAGGCGGTCGCGGCGGCGGCTGATACCGGCGCCTCGGGCACGGTCGCGGAACCGTGGAGCAGGTCGGCGAGCTCCTCGACCCCATCGACGAGCCGGGGCCCGGGGCGGGCCCACATGCCGTCGGCGTCGACCGGGTGGACGGTGACGCCCTCGGGCAGCAGCCCGGCGTCGAGGAGCGCGCGTGCCTGCTCGGCCGCGCCGTCCCGGTCGTAGCCGCACGGCGCGACGACGACGACGTCGGGCCGGGCCACATGGACGTCCTCCCACGTCACCCGGCCGGACCGCCCCCCCGGGGCGCCGAGGACGCACTCGCCGCCGGCGAGCGCGACCATCTCGGGGATCCAGTGGCCGGGGGCGTACGGCGGGTCGGTCCACTCGAGGACCGCGACCCGCGGACGGTGCCGTCCGGCGACACGAGCCGCCACCGCGTCGAGCCGGGCCCGCAGCGAGGCGACCACGACCTCGGCGTCGGCGCCCCGGCCGACGGCCTCGCCGATCGTCACGACCGAGGCGAGCACCTCCTCGAGGGTGTGCGGGTCGACGGTCAGCACGTCGGCGGTGCACGCGAGGTGGGCGAGCGCGTCGTCGACCGTCGCGACGTCGAGCGCGCACACGGCGCACAGGTCCTGGGTGACGACGAGGTCGGCGTCGAGCCCGGCGAGGGCGCCCTCGTCGAGCCGGTAGAGGTCCTCGCCGCGGGCGACGGCGGCGGCGACCGCCTCGTCGATCTCGCGGGGCGACAGACCGGACGGCAGGGTCGTCGACGACACGATGGTCCGCTCCCGCGCCTGCGGTGGGTGGTCGCACTCGAACGTCACGCCGACGACGTCGTCCCCGGCGCCCACCGCGAAGAGGATCTCGGTGGCGGACGGGATGAGGCTGACGACGCGCATCTCCTCGACGCTAGGGCAGCGCGGCGACGGTCGGGGGTCTTCGTGCAGGTGGAGGCGGCCGCCGGCTGAGAGCGGGCACAGGCTCGCGGACCGGCATCAGGCCCGGACGACGGCCGTCATCGCGACGCCCTCGGCAGGAGCAGGACGGTGCCGACCTTGCGCCCGGTGTCGACGCGGGCGTGCGCCGCGACGACGTCGTCGAGGGCGTACTCGGAGTCGACCACCGCCCGCAGCGACCCGGCGGCGGCCCAGCCGAGCAGGGCCTCCACGTCCGCCGTCCGCTCCGGTGCGGGACCGGCCTGCACGCGCCCGACGGCCTGGAGCGTCTGCGGGAGGTCCGCGGCGACGAGCAGCAGCCGGCCCTCCGGGGTGAGCAGCCGCCGACCGGTGCGCGGCGTGAGCGTGCCACCGGTGTCCAGGACGACGTCGAACCGCTCGTGCAGCGCCGTGACGTCGGTCGCCTCACGGTCGAGGACGGTCGTGGCCCCGAGCCGTCCGACGAGGTCGGCGTTGTCCCGGTGCGTCACGGCCGTCACGTCGCCTCCGAGCAGCCGGGCGACCTGGAGGGCGCTCGTCCCGACCTCGCCGCCCGCACCGACGACGAGCACCCGCGCGCCGAGCCGCATCCGGCCCTTGTCGCGCAGGTACGGCAGCGCCGTCGTGCCGCCGAAGAGCAGACCGGCCGCCGTGCGGTGGTCGACACCGTCCGGGAGCCGGACGACGCGCGTGCCGTCGAGGACCGCCAGCTCGGCGTGCCCGCCCATCCGGGTGCCGTTCATCGCGCACACCGCGTCGCCGGGCGCGAGGTCGCCCACCCCCTCCCCCGTCGCGACGACGACCCCGGACAGGGCCGCCCCGAGCACCGGGCGCCGGGGTCGCGACCAGCCGAGGGCGAGCCGGCCGGGCAGCCCGAACCCGCGGGGGAAGCGGGCGCCGCGGATGCGCGCGTCCCCGGCGCTCACCGCCACGGCCTCGACCCGGACGAGCACCTGTCCCGGGCCGGGCGCCGGGTCCGCCACCTCGACGACGTCCACGACCTCCGGGGGTCCGTACCCCGTCACCACCGCTGCCCTCACGACGCTCTCCTTACACGTGTAAGCCTGATGCCGTACCGTAGACTTACACCTGTAAGTCGTCAAGGGAGGAGCGGGCCGTGGTCCCCCAGCCGGGTCTGAGCACCGGGCGTGTCGTCGACGCCGCGACCGCCGTCGCCGACTGCGGGGGCCTCACCGCGGTGAGCATGCGCAGCGTCGGCAAGGAGCTCGGCGTCGAGGCGATGTCGCTCTACCACCACGTCGCGGGCAAGGACGCGCTGCTCGACGCCCTCGCCGAGAGCGTGTTCGCGCAGGTCGAGCTGCCCGGGGCGGGTGAGCCCTGGCGCACCGCGATGACCCGCCGGGCGAGGTCGGCGCGGTCGGTGCTCGGGGCGCACCCGTGGGCAGTCGGCCTCATCGAGTCACGGCCGGTCCCCGGCCCCTCGCTGCTGCGCCACCACGACGCGGTCGTCGCGTGCCTGGTCGGCAACGGGTTCCCGATGCGCCTGGCCGCGCACGCCTTCTCGGTGCTCGACGCCTACGTCTACGGCTTCGTGGTCACCGAGCAGAACCTGCCCTTCGAGGAGGTCGGCGGCGAGGCGGAGTACGCCGCAGGCCTGTCGGTCGAGGTGGCGGAGTACCCGCACCTGGTCGGCATGCTCGGCCATCTGCTGGGCGAGCCGGGGTACCGGTTCGGGGACGAGTTCGAGTACGGGCTCGAGATCGTCCTCGACGGACTGCAGGCCCGCCTGGCCGCCGAGGTCGGGCGGTGAGCACCGCCGCCGCGGTGGTGTTCACCGTGCTCATGGCCGCACTGTCCGTGCTGCAGGTCCTCGTCGCCGCGGGTAGGCCCTTCGGGCGGCTCGTCTGGGGAGGCCGGCACGAGGTGCTGCCCCGGCGGCTGCGGGTCGGCAGCGCCGTGTCGGTCGTCCTCTACGCGGCCTTCTCCTGGCTCGTCCTCGCCCGGTCGGGGGTGCTCCCGGGTGGTGACGCCCCCGGCGTCGGGGTCGGCACGTGGGTGCTCGTCGCGTACCTGGTGCTCGGGGTCGCCGTGAACGGCGTCTCGCGCAGCCGTCCCGAGCGGCTCGTCAGGACGCCCGTCGTCGCGGTCCTCGCCGGGTGCGCCCTCGTCGTGGCGCTCGAGGTCTGACGACGTCGTCGCGCCGGCTGTCGGTGCTCCGTGGTTGGCTGACGCATGGCCGAGAGCAGCGACCCCGTCTGGGAGACCCACCCGGTGACACCGGGCCGGTTCGAGGACTTCGCCGACGTCGTCAACCCGAACCGGCGCGCCACGCACTGCTGGTGCCTGTCGCACCGGCTGCGGGCCCGCGAGATCGAGGAGCTCGGCGGGGACAGCCGGGAGGCGGCGGCGCGCGCGCTCTGCGAGCGGGACGTCCCGCCGGGGGTGGTCACGTACCGCGACGGGGTACCGGTGGGGTGGTGCAACGTCGGGGCGCGGGCCGACATCCCGCGGCTCGTGCACAGCACCAAGATCCGCCCGATCGACGAGGTGCCGGTGTGGAGCGTCGTGTGCGTCGTCGTCCGGGGCGGACACAGGAAGCAGGGGGTGACGCGGCCGCTCATCGAGGGGGCGGTCGCCTTCGCGGCGGAGCACGGGGCGCCGGCGGTCGAGGCCTACCCCGCGGACCCGGCAGGCCGGATGGACACGACGATGGCGTTCGTCGGGACACGGTCCATGTTCGAGGCGGCCGCGTTCGAGGTCGTCGGGACCACCGAGGCGACGGCGAGCGGGATGCCCCGGCTCGTCATGCGCCGGACCCTGGGCTGAGCGGCGGGTCCTCCTCGGGCGGACGAACGCGGACGAGGACGGACCCGACCTTCGTCCCGGTCTCCACGTGGCGATAGGCGTCGGCGATGTCGTCGAGCGGGTAGGTCCGGTCCAGGAGCGGACGGAACGTCCCGGCCGCCAGCCGCGCGCGCAGGTGTTCGATGACCTGCGGGCCTTCCACCGGGAGCGGGAACACCACGCGTCGCCGCCGGGCCAGCGGCGTCGCGAGGGCGAGCACGGGGTTCTGGGCGAAGGGCCCGAGCTCGGACGACACGTACGTGCCGCCGGGAGCCAGCAGTGGGCGGCACTGCGCGAAGGTGCTCCGGCCGACAGCGTCGAGGACCGCGTCGAACGGGCCGACCGCCCCGCCGATGCCGCCACGCCGCCAGTCGACGACACGCCGGGCGCCGAGACCCCGGACGACGTCGACCCCCTCGGTCGGCGCCGTCGCCGTGACGTCGGCGCCGAGGTCGAGGAGCAGCTGGACCGTCGCGGAGCCGATGGCGCCCGTCGCCCCGTGCACGAGGACCCGGTCGCCGGGGCGCACCCCAGAGCGCCACAGGAAGGACAGGGCGTAGTGACCACCCTCCGTCGCCGCGGCGGCGGCATCGAGGCCGACCCCGGGCGGCACCGTCGCGACCATGGAGTCGTCGGCGACGGCGACGAGCTCCGCATGGGCGCCGAAGCGACCCTCGGCGTAGCCGAAGACGACGTCCCCGGCCGCGAAGGCGGTGACCTCGGACCCGACCCGCGTGACGACACCGGCGTACTCGGTCCACCAGACCCGCACCCGGGGCGCCCGCAGGCCGGTGACGGCCCGCATGAACCACGGGTGCGCGGCGCGGTACGCACAGTCCGTGCGGTTGACGGTCGTCACGTGGACGCGGACGACCAGGTCGTGGGGAGCGGGGACGGGCTCGGGGTGGTCCCGGACCTCGACGGCGTCCGGGCCGCCGTACCTCGTCGTCACCGCCGCGCGCACCCGCCCGAGGCTAGTGGCGTGCGGCGACGCGGTCGAGGGTCGACGTCGCGGGCCAGTGGTGGTGCCGGCGCTCCCTGGGGGGCGATGCCGTCGGGCTCTGTCCGCGGGCGGACCTCGAGGCGCGTCACCCGGGCCCCGGAGCGGCCCCGGGTGACGCCCCCTGAGGAGGATGCCGTCGACGCCGCGCGAGAGAGGGCGCCGGCGGCGAGGCACGCGACCCGGGAACCCTCTGTTGCTCCCGGGTCGCGCACCTATTCGCTCGGGCTGAGGCTCTGGTGCACCAGCGCTGCCGTGTACGCGTGGTGCCAGCCGCCCGAGGCCGCGACACCGCGGGCGCCGCACCCGCACGACCAGACCCACCGGCCGGCGCCACCGCAGTGGACCGTGGGGTGGTGGCTGGGCCGTGAGGCGCTCCGCCGACGCTGTCGCATGCCGAGAAGTCTGTGACCGCCGGTGGCCCGTCGACCAGCCGCGACGCGCACCGGTGGCCGAGCAGACGGCAGGCCCGACCGGGACGGTCGACCCCCGCTCGGCCGAACGGACGAGCGCGTCGGCTGGACGCGTGCCGGGAGACCCGCCCGGCGCCCGAGGCGTCACAGCACGGGCGATCGGCGTCGCGCCGGGGTCGGCGGCGTGCACAGCACGGAGGGCGCCGCGTCCACCGTGAGGGGATCGCGGCGCCCTCCGTCGTCCTGAGCCGGGTCGAGGGACTCGGACGTCTGTGGGGCGCGGGACGGCACGCTCGCCGCCCGGCGCGTGCGGGTCAGCCCCGCGGGATGACGAGCTCCTGGCCGGCGCTCACCTGCGCCGTGCTCATCGCGTTGGCGACCTGGATCGCGACGATGCCCTGGCTGATCGTCATCGACGGCAGCTCGGCCGCGGCGATCTCGGACAGGGTCTGGCCGGGGCTCACCGTCACGACCTGCTCGGCCTGCGCGGCGTCCGCGCCGCCGAGACCGCGGAACCCGAGGACCGACGCGACGAGGAGCGCCGCGAGCACGAGGAGGACGAGCCGGCCACGGGCCGTGAGGCGGACCGCCCCGCTCGGGGCCACCGCCGGCGCCGGGTGGGGGACGACGGTCAGCCGGGGCCGTCGCGGAGCAGGGACGACGTACCGGTCCGCGGGCTCCCACGCGATCGCACTCATCTGGTCCTCCATCCCGGCGGCCAACGCCACCCTCTGCCCGTCGACCTGGTTGCTGCCGACCTGGCTGCTGTCGATCGAACCACCGTGGATCGAATGGCTGTTCGATAGAACGTCTGTACGAGTTGTAGCACGGATGTTCGAGCCGGACAAGACACGCGTCGAATGAATGTTTGAATTCTTTGTTCGGGTCTCGTACGCTCTCCGCATGCCAGGAATGGTGCCGGTCGCCACCGACAGGCCCGCTGACCTGGGAAAACACCGTCGGGCGCTCGGTCGATGACCGGGTCCGGGAGCGAAGGGGTCGACATGGCACGTCCGAGGAACGCCGACATCCACGAGATGCCGGACCGCGGGGACGGCGGGGAGCTGACGCACCGTCAGCGCAAGATCCTCGAGGTCATCCGCAACGCCATCGACCGCCGCGGCTACCCCCCGAGCATGCGCGAGATCGGCGAGGCCGTCGGCCTCACCTCCCCCAGCTCCGTCGCCCACCAGCTCTCGGCGCTCGAGCGCAAGGGCTACCTGCGCCGTGACCCCAACCGCCCGCGCGCCATCGAGGTCGTCTCCCCCGACTCCGAGGGGTCGGGCTACCGCCGCGCCCCCGAGCCGACCGACGACGTCGACGTCACCGGCATCGGCGACGAGCGCCCCGAGGCCTCGTACGTGCCGGTCCTCGGACAGATCGCCGCCGGCGTCCCGATCACCGCGGAGGAGGTCGTCGACGACGTCTTCCCGCTCCCGAAGCAGATCGTCGGCGAGGGCTCGCTGTTCCTCCTCAAGGTCGTCGGCGACTCGATGGTCGACGCGGCGATCTGCGACGGTGACTGGGTCGTCGTCCGCCAGCAGGCCGTCGCCGACAACGGCGAGATAGTCGCCGCGATGCTCGACAACGAGGCCACCGTGAAGACCTTCAAGCGCAAGGACGGCAAGGTCTGGCTCATGCCGCACAACCCGGCCTTCGAGCCGATCGACGGCGACCACGCGACGATCCTCGGCAAGGTGACGGCCGTCCTGCGCCGCATCTGACCCGTCGCCCCGAACGCACCGCCCCCGCCCCTCCCCGGTCGGGGGCGGTGCGTCGTCGGTGCCGGACGAGCGCGCCGGGTCAGGCCGGCGGCTGGTCCTCGACCTCGGCGATGTGGACGACGGCGTCGCCGCTGCTCACCAGGGGCGCCTCGGTCCGCCCGACGACGATGCCCGCCCGGTCGGCGTGCACGAGCCGCACCCGCTTGCCGAAGCTGTCGAAGAGCCCACCGAGCCGCTCCCCCTTCTCGACCCGCTGGCCGAGCGTCGCCTCGAGGTGCAGCATCCCCGTCCCGCGTGCCCGCACCCAGCCGCTGCGCCACGACACGGCAGACGGGGGCGGCGGCTCCTCCTCGACCGGGTCGGTCATCCCGAGCGCCGCGAGCACCCGCTGCACGCCGACGACGCCGGCCTGCACCGCCCACGGGTCCATCCGCCACGCCTCCCCCGCCTCGTACAGCAGCACCTTCGCACCCCGCTCGCGGGCCGCGTACCGCAGCGAGCCGTCCCGCAGCCGGGCGTGCAGCATCGCCGGCGCCGCGAACGCCTCGGCGAGCGCCCGCGTCCCCGGGTCCTCGAGGTCGGCGCGGATCTGCGGCAGGTTCGTGCGCCGGTCCGAGCCGGTGTGCAGGTCGATGCCGACGGTGCACCGCTGCACGACCTCGGTCATGAACAGGTGCGCGATCCGTCCCGCGAGCGACCCGCGCGGCGACCCCGGGAAGGACCGGTTGAGGTCGCGGCGGTCCGGCAGGTAGCGCGACCCCGTCATGAAGCCGAGGACGTTGACGATCGGGACCGCGACGATCGTCCCGCGCAGCGTCTTCGGGTCGAGCCCGGCGAGCACCTGGCGGACGACCTCGACACCGACCGCCTCGTCGCCGTGGATCGCGGCGTCGAGCCAGATCGTCGGACCCTCCTCGCGGCCGTGGACGACCCGCACCGGCAGGTCGACGTCGGCGCCGGTGACGAGGCGGGTGATCGGCAGGGCGAGCGACTGGCGACGGCCGGCCCGCACCCGGACCGGGCCGATCTCGAAGGACTCGCGGGGCATCAGCCGCGGCCCCGGTTACGGCGACGCAGCGCGAGCGGCGGCCGTCCGCCGAGGTAGGACGAGCCCGGGTCGACGGCGAACCCCTGGCGCAGCGCCTCCCGGCCGACGAGGCAGCGGAAGCCCATCTCGTCCCGCCGGGCGAGGGTCATCTCGGCGGTGACGGTCCGGCCCATGAGGGTGAGGTCCATCGCGACCGCGTAGCGCTCCTCGGCGTGCCCCGAGGACGACCGGACCTCCCGGACGTCGAGGACGGGACACTCGACGACGGCGGCGTCCTCGTCGGTGGCCTGCCACGGGTGGACCTGGAAGCGGACCCACCGCTCCCCCTCCTTCAGTCCGTCCTCGAGGTCGAAGGCGTGGATGGCCGACGAGCGGGCGCCGGTGTCGAGCTTGGCCTTGACCCAGGGAACGTCCACCCCCGGAAGGCTCACCCACTCGCGCCATCCTGCAAGGATGAGGGGGCTGTCAGACGTCGTCCGACCGCTACCAGTCACTGTCCGTCCTCTCCGACCGGGAAGTCATGAAGCTCGCGATCCTCTCCCGCGCACCACGTTCGTACAGTACGCAGCGCCTGCGCACCGCTGCCGCCGACCGGGGCCACCAGGTCAAGGTGCTCAACACGCTCCGGTTCGGCATCGACCTGTCCGGGGACGAGCCGGACCTGCAGTTCCGCGGCAAGCGGCTGTCGACGTACGACGCGATCCTCCCGCGGGTCGGCAACTCCATCACGTACTTCGGCACCGCCGTCGTCCGGCAGTTCGAGCAGATGGACGTGTACACGCCGAACACCTCGTGGGGGATCGCCAACTCGCGCGACAAGCTGCGCGCCACGCAGATCCTCTCGCGGCACAACATCGGCATGCCGGCGACGACCTTCGTGCGGGACCGGGCCGACGTCATCCCCGCCATCGAGCGGGTCGGCGGCGCGCCCGTCGTCATCAAGCTGCTCGAGGGCACCCAGGGCATCGGCGTCATCCTCGCCCCGGAGATCAAGGTCGCCGAGGCGATCATCGAGACGCTGTCGAGCACCAAGCAGCAGGTGCTCATCCAGCGGTTCGTCAAGGAGAGCAAGGGCCGCGACATCCGCGCCCTCGTCGTCGGCGACCGGGTCGTCGCCGCGATGCGCCGGGTCGCCAAGGGCGACGAGTTCCGCTCCAACGTCCACCGGGGCGGGTCGGTCGAGAAGGTCGACCTGGACCCGGAGTTCGAGAAGGTCGCCGTGCGCTCGGCCCAGATCATGGGGCTGCGGGTCGCCGGGGTCGACATGCTCGAGGGCGCCGAGGGGCCGCTCGTCATGGAGGTCAACTCCTCCCCCGGGCTCGAGGGCATCGAGACCGCGACGAAGCTCGACGTCGCCGGCGCGATCATCGACCACATCGACAACCAGGTCGCCTTCCCCGAGATCGACGTGCGCCAGCGGCTCACCGTCTCGACCGGGTACGGCGTCGCCGAGATCGCCGTGTTCGAGGCGGCCGACCTCATCGGACGCAAGCTCGGCGAGTCCGGCCTGCGGGAGCGGGACATCACCGCGCTCACGCTGCACCGCGGCACGAGCGTCATCCCCAACCCGAACGCGAGCCACGTCCTCGAGGCCGGCGACCGGCTGCTCTGCTTCGGCAAGCTCGAGGAGATGCGCTCGATGATCCCGAGCCGCCCGCGGCGCACCCGCAAGGTCAAGCGGCTGCCGAAGGAGCCGATCCACGAGCCCCGCGACGCCTGAGGGGCTGCTCGCCGTTCCGCGACCGGAGCCAGGAGCGCGCTGTGCGGCGCGTCCTACGGCGCGGTACCGGTCGTGATCACGACGAGTACCGCGCTGTAGCACGCGCCCGGACGACCGGCTCTCAGGCGTCGGCGCCCGCGTCGGCGGGGTCGGGCTGCGCGGCGAGCTCGGCGTCACGGGTCTTCCGGTTGGCCTCGCGCTTCTCGAACTCGAGCCGCTGCGACTCCAGTTTCGCCTCGTCCCACAGGTCCGGGTGCATCCGCTGCCAGAGCGCCGTGTCGACCCACTTGCCGAACTTGAAGCCGACCTCGCGCAGCGTGCCGACGTGGTCGAAGCCCATCGCCCGGTGCAGCTTCTCGCTCGCCGGGTTCGGCTGGGCGATGACGGAGACGATGGTGTGGATGCCGTCGGCGTCGAGCCGGCGGATGAGGTCGTCGTAGAGCCGGCTGCCGAGGCCGTGCGAGCGCTGGCCCTCGGCGACGTACACCGACACCTCGCGGGTCGTGTCGTACGCCGGTCGGCGCCGGTAGGAGTTGCTGAAGGCGTACCCGACGACCTCACCGGAGATCTCGGCGACGACGACGTGGTCGCCGGAGCGCTCGGACGCCACCCGTGCCTGGTAGTTGTCGTCCGGCCGGGGCTCGACGTCGAAGGTCGACGTCGTGCGTTCGATGGCCTGGTTGTAGATCGCCGCCATGGCCGGGAGGTCCTCCTCGGTGGCGGTGCGCAGGACGATGCGGGTCACGGGGTCTGCTCCTGGGGTGCGAGACGGTCGAGGGTGGGTGCGAGGTCACCGTCGACCCGCACGGTCATGTGCTCGTCGCCGCGGGTCGGCCCACGGGTGACGGCGAGGACGGGGATGCCGCGGCGGGCGGCGCGACGGACGAACCGCAGCCCGGACATCACGGCGAGCGAGGAGCCGAGGACGAGCAGTGCGGGCGCGGCGTCGGTGAGCGCGAAGCACTCCTCGACGCGGTCCTTCGGCACGACACCGCCGAAGAAGACGACGTCGGGCTTGAGGGTGTCGGCGCCGCAGACGACGCAGTCGACGAGGCGGAACGTCGCGACGTGCTCGTCGGCGAGGACGACGTCGCCGTCGGGCCGGATCTGGCTGCTCACCTGCGACCCGTCGTCGGCCTCACCGCGCACGAGCCCGTCGAAGCCGGGGTTGGCCTCGTCGAGGCGCTGCTGGAGGTCGACCCGCGGGGTCCGGTCGCCGCACGTGAGGCACACGACCTCGGCGAGGCTGCCGTGGAGGTCGAGAACCGCCGGGCTGCCGGCCCGCTGGTGCAGGCCGTCGACGTTCTGGGTGATGACAGTGCCGAGCGTCCCGGCCTGCTGCATCCGGGCGACGGCCCGGTGCGCCGGGTTCGGCGCGGCGGCGGAGAAGCGCTGCCAGCCGACGTAGGACCGGGCCCAGTAGCGCTGCCGGTTCTCGGTCGAGGCGCAGAACTCGGCGTGGAGCATCGGCATGACCCGGCGGGTGCCGTCGCGGCCGCGGTAGTCGGGGATGCCGGAGTCGGTCGACATGCCCGCCCCGGTGAGGACGAGCGTCCCGGGGTGCTCGGCGAGGACTCGCGCCAGGCGCGCGACGGCCTCGGGGTCGCGCGTCTCCGGGGGCGGGGTGCGAGTGGCCCACGGGGGCGTCACTCCGACCCGGTCGACGGTACGGACGACCCCGGCGGCGTGCTGCGGGGTGACGGACGGCATCCGGCCCATCATCCCAGTCCCCGCCCCGGGTGTCCCACCCGACCCGGGATGCGGGCGACGACACGGCCGGTCCACCGGCCCCGCACCGCGTCCTCGCCGAGCCTGGCCCGGTGGATAACGCCGCCTTATAGGATGGTCCCCATGATCGACGCCGCAGGGCTGCGCGTCATGCGCGCCATCGCCCAGGAGGGCAGCTTCACCGCCGCCGCCGCGGCGCTCGGCTACACCCAGCCGGCGATCTCGCAGATGGTCCGCCGCCTCGAGCAGCGCACCGGCACCGTCCTCGTCGAGCGCACCGGACGCAGCGTCCGGCTCACCGAGGCCGGCCGCGTCCTGGCCCGGCACGCCGACCCCGTCCTCAGCGCGCTCGACGCCGCCGAGGAGGAGGTCGCCGCCATCGCGGGCCTGCGCAGCGGCCGGGTGCGGCTCATGGCCTTCCCGTCGGCGTCGGCGACGCTCGTCCCGCGCGCGCTCGCCCTCGTCAAGGAGCGCTTCCCCGACGTGACGATCGGCTTCACCGAGGCCGAGCCGCCCGAGAGCCTCGCCGCGCTGCGGGCCGGCGAGTGCGACCTCGCCGTCGCCTTCGCCTACGAGGGCACCGACGTCGCGCGCGGCGAGCAGGACCTCGACGGGCTCGTCATCACCCCGCTCCTCGAGGACGAGGTCCGGCTCGCGGTCCCCCGCTCGCACCCGGTGGCCGACCGCGAGACCGTGCCGCTCGCCGACCTCGCCGGGGACCCGTGGATCGCCGGCTGTCCCCGCTGCCGCGGCCACCTCGTCCAGCTCGCCTCCGGCGCCGGGTTCCGCCCGGACGTCGCGTACGAGACCGAGGACTACGTCGCCGTCATGGGGCTCGTCGCCGAGGGCCTCGGGGTCGCGCTCATCCCCGACCTCATCCTGCGGACCGTCCACCACGAGGACGTCGTCGCCCTGCCGATCGAGCCCGCGTCCCGCCGCACGATCACCGCCGTGACGACCGACGACCTCAGCCGGGTGCCGGCCGTCGCCGCGACCCTCGAGGCACTGGCGGCGAGCGCGGCCGGGCAGTCCCGGGCCCCGACGACGCGGATGCCCGAACCCGCCTGGTCGATCTGAGCGAGGCGGCCCTCCCGGCCGACACGGTCGGCCCGCTCACCGTCGGGTCACGACCCGCACCCCGTCGCCCGCCTCGACGACCGCCACGTCGCCCCGCTCGTCCGTGCGGTACACCGCCGACCCGAGCGCGCGCAGCAGCGCCAGGTGCGCCGGCGCCGGGTGCCCGTAGTCGTTGCCGGCGCCGACGCTGACGAGCGCGACCGGGGCCCGCACGGCGGCCATGAGGTCCTCGTCGAGGTTCGCGCTGCCGTGGTGCGGGGTCTTGAGGACCTCGAGCCCCGCGGCGGTCGCGGCCATCGAGGGCTCGCGGCGCAGCCGGAGCAGCAGGTCGCGGGCGGCCTCGCGCTCGACGTCCCCGAGGAGGAGGACGTCGACGGTGCCGGAGCGCGCCGCGAGGACGACGCTCGCGTTGTTCGCGACCGACCCGGACCCGATCCGCCGCCACGGGCCCCAGACCTGCGCGTCGAGGTCGCCGACGCGCAGCCGGTCCCCGGCCCGCACCGGCACGACCGGCACCTGGGCGGAGGCGGCGACGCGGTCCACCGCCGTGGCGCCCGACGGGGGCTCGCGGACCGGGCTGACGAGCACCTGACGGACCTCGCGCCCCCGCATCGCGCCGGTGAGCCCGTCGACGTGGTCGGCGTGGAAGTGGGTGAGGACGACGGCGTCGAGGACGTCGACGCCGAGCCGGTCGAGGCAGCCGTCGACGAGGGCCGGGTCCGGACCGGTGTCGACGAGGACGGCCGAGGACTCCCCGGAGCGCAGCACGACGGCGTCACCCTGCTCGACGTCGCACGCGACGACCCGCCACGCCGTGTCGGGCCAGGTGGCCGGGGTCGTCGGGAGCAGGGCCGCACCGACGAGCGCGACGACGCCGTACGACACGACCGGCCGGGCCCGCACGGCGGCGACGACCGCGCGCCCGGTGAGCAGGACGACGACGAGGAGCAGCGCGAGCAGGACCGCGCCGGGCGGGCCGTCCGGCCACGGCAGGGTGCCACCCGGGACCTGCGCGAAGACCCGGGCCACGCGGGCGATGAGCCACGTCGGCAGCACCCCGACCCACGCGACGAGCTCGGCGCCGCGGCCCCACACGAGCGAGACGAGGGAGGCCGTGACCCCGGCGACCGTCGCGACCGGAACGAGCGGGGCGGCGAGGAGGTTGGCGACGACGCCGACGAGGCTGACCGACCCCTGGAGCAGGACGACGACCGGGGCCGTCATCGCCTGGGCGGCGACGGGCACCGCGACCGCCGGGCCGAGGGCGCCGGCCCGACCGGGCAGGCGCGCACCGATGGCGTCGCCCCACGGCCGGACGAAGAGCAGCAGCCCGAGGGTGGCGAGCGTCGACAGGGCGAAGCCGTAGGACCGGGCGAGCCACGGGTCGAGGACGAGGACGACGACCACCGCGCCACCGAGGACCGGGAGCCCCGCCGAGCGGCGCGACCGGCTGAGCCCGAGGAGGCCGATCGCGCCCATCGCCGCCGCCCGGACGACGCTGGGCTCGGGGCGCGCGAGGACGACGAACCCCGCGAGCGCGACGAGGGCCAGCACCGGCCGGAGCGGGCGCGGGACCCCGGCGACGGCACACAGCCCGAGCACGAGGCCGACGACGACGGCGACGTTGCTGCCCGAGACGGCCGTGAGGTGGGTCATCCCGGTGACGAGCATCGCGTCGGTGAGGTCCTGCGGGGTGCGGCTGGTGTCGCCGATGACGAGGCCGGGCAGGAGCCCTCGGGCGTCGGCCGGCGCGTCGTCGACCGCGGCCCGCAGCCCGGACCGGAGCCGCTCGGCGCCCCGGGCGACGGCGCCGGGCGCGGCGAGAACCGGGACCGGCCCGGACACGGCGAGCAACGCGACCCGGTCGTCGGCGGGGTCCGCCGGGGAGAGCCGGCCGGAGACGACGACGACCGAGCGCCACGCGGGCGCCGACACCTCCGTGCCGCCGGTGAGCAGGACCGGCGCCGCCGCGGTCCGGACGCTCCCTCGGGCGTCGAGCCGGCGCACGGTCGCGGTCCGCACGACCCGCTCCTCGTCGCCGAACCCAGTGACCGGGCGGGGGTCGCCGGTGACGACGACCTCCGCGGTGACGCGGGCGCGCTCCCTGGCGAGGTCCTCGACCCCGCCGCGGGTGCGCAGGGTGTCCTGGGCCAGTGCCGCGACCTGGAGCAGCACGACGAGCAGCCCGGTGAGCACCAGCGGCCAGCGGGCCACCGCGAGGCGGGAGCGACGGACCCGTCCGCCGGCGACGCCCGGGCCGCCCGGGGCCGCGTCCCGCCCTGCGCCCCGCCGCACGACGACGAGCGCCGCACACGACACGGCGACGACCCCGACGAGCCACCAGCGGGCCGAGTGTCCCCAGCCGAGCGCGACGGCGGCGACCACCCACGCCCCGACCGCGGGCGCGGCGAGCCGGAGGTCGACGACCCACGCCTGGCCGCGCCCGGGGTCGTCGCCGGTCATGTCGTGACGAGGGGACGCAGCTGCGCGAGGAGCTTCTCACCGATGCCGCTCACCTCCGCGAGCTCGTCGACGGTGCTGAACCGGCCGTTGACGGTGCGCCAGTCGACGATCCGCTGGGCGAGCACCGGACCGATGCCGGGGAGCCCGTCGAGCGCGGTGACGTCGGCGGTGTTGAGCGGCACGAGCGCCGACGCCGCCCCGGGCGTGCCGGCAGCCGCCCCGCCGTCGCCGGACGGCGGCGCGGCCGCAGGCGGCTCCTCCCCCGGAGCCGGGACCCGCACCTGCTCGCCGTCGACGAGCGGCCGGGCGAGGTTGAGCGCCGCGAGGTCGGCCCGGCGCGTCGCACCGCCGGCGGCCTCGACGGCGTCCGACACCCGGGAGCCGGCGGGCAGCCGCAGCACCCCTGGCTCGGCCACCTGACCCACGACGTGGACGACGAGGCCGGTCCCGCCTGCCGTCGTCTGTTCCGGCACCGAGCCGTCCGGTGCCGTCCCGTCCGGCGCGCCGTCGGTCGGCGGGCCACCGGCGGCCGCGTCGCCACCGCTGCCCTCCCCACCCTCCCCCACGACGTCCGCGCCGGCGGGCACCCCCGCCGGCGCCGCCCCGGCGCTGAGACCGACCGGCCCGGCCCGGGCACCACCGCCCGGGGCGACGACGTCACCGTGGTCCCCCGAGGAGGCCCACGCGACCCGGAGCCCGAGGACGAGGACGGCGGCGACGGTGACGAGGAGGACCCCCAGGACCGCGAGCCGACCGGGCTGCCAGGCGGCGACGGACAGGGCGGTCGGCAGCCGGACCGCTCCACCCCGTGGGGCGGGGCGGCGGTGCCGACCGGCGCATGACGGTGCTCGACCGGCCTCCGCGGCCACGTCGTGCAGGAGCCGCACCGGCACCTCGTCGCCGGCCCGGTCGTGCCCTCGTGCGCGCCCGCTCACGACGCCGTCCCGCGCGCCGGGGGCAGGCACCATGTCGTCGTGCCCGCGGCGCCCGCCCGCGGCACGGGCCCGTGGGTCCCCGTCCGCGCTGCCGAGACCCAGCCCCTCGGACGTCGGCACCCAGCCGGGGCGGCCGCCCTGGAGACGGGCCAGGGCTCGCGGTGAGATCGGCTCGGGGCCAGGTCGACGGCGCATGACGGCGACGCTAGGCAGCGGTGGCCTCCCGGGTCACCGGCCACCGTCGATCTGTGGACGGCCCCGCCGCGACGGCGCACCCTGTGGACGACCGCACCTCGACCGACCGCCCCCACGACCGACCCCGCGTCCCGGCACGACCCCAGCCACGACCCCGCGGGACCTCCGACGACCGGCCCGCGCCGACGACGCCCGTCTCAGCCGCGGACCCTCGCCCACCACGCGCGGACGTTGCGCCCGTGCCGGCTGAGGACGACCGCCCCGACGAGCACGAGCCAGCCCCCGGTCGGCCGCTCGACCCACGGCACGACGCCGCCGAGGGCCGCGGCTCCCAGCACGACGACGGCCGCGGTCGCGACGACGGACGCCTCCCCCACGACGCGCAGCACCGCCCACACCACGGCGAAGACGGCGACCGCCACGACGACGACGAGCGGCGCGACGGCGAGCACCGCACCGGCGGCGCAGGCGACCCCCTTGCCCCCACGACCGCGCAGGAACGGGCTCACGACGTGCCCGAGGACGACGGCCCCGCCGACGACGAGCGCACCGACCAGCCCGACGGACGCCAGGACGAGCGCGGTCGGCAGGTAGGCCTTGAGCAGGTCGAGGACGAGGACGAGCGCCCCCCACCGGCGACCGAGCACCCGCCCGGCGTTCGTCGCCCCCGGGTTCCCCGACCCCGCGCGCAGGAGGTCCCGGCCGAGCGAGCGCGCGACGATCGTCGCCGGGCTGACCCCCCCGACGAGGTAGCCGCCCACGGCGAGCGCGACGTACAGCCCGAGCAGCGGGAGCAGGTCCACGGCGCTCAGCCCGCCACCCGGGGGACGACGGCGACGGCGAGCGTGCCCGGGCCGACGTGCGCCCCGACGACCGCACCCAGCTCCACGACCCGGACCTCGACCCCGGTGCCGAGCCGTGCCGTGAGCCGTTCCCGCAGGCCCCGGGCCCGCTCGGCGGAGTCGAGGTGGTGCACGGCGACGTCGACCCCCGCCCCGGCGTCGACGGCCCGCTCGGCCGCCTCGACGGCGAGGTCCTCGATCCGGCCGATCGCCCGGCTCGCCGTGCGGACCCTCTCCAGCGGCACGATGAGCCCGTCCTGGAGCCCGAGGATCGGCTTGATGGCGAGGGCCGAGCCCAGCAGTGCTCCCGCCCGGCCGATCCGGCCCCCGCGGCGCAGGTACTCGAGGGTGTCGACGTAGAAGACGACGGTGGCGCCCTCACAGGTCCGCCGCACGAGGTCCGCGACCTCCGTGGCGCCGGCGCCGGTCGCCGCGGCCCGCGCGCCGGCGAGCACCGCGTGCCCCATGACCATCCCGAGGGCGCGGGAGTCGACGACCGTCACGGGCACGGGGGCCGCGGCGGCGGCGAGCTCGGCGCCGCCGACGGTGCTCGACAGCTCCGCGGACAGGTGGACCGAGACGACCTCGTCCGCCCCGGCCCGGGCCGCGGCCTCGTACTGCTCGAGGAAGGCCGCCGGGGCCGGGCGGGAGGTCGACACCGGGACGAAGCCGCGCAGGGCCTCGGCGACGCGGGCCACGTCGATGTCGACCCCCTCGCGGTGCTCGCGCCCGCCGACGACGACGTGCAGCGGCACGACCCGGACGTCGGCACCCGTGACGAGGTCCTCCGGCAGGTAGGCCGTGGAGTCGGTGACGAGGGCGGTGGGCACCCCGGAAGGCTAGCCGCGGGCGGCCGTCGACGGCAGGACGACACCGGCCGGGGAGGGCAGGACCACACCGGCCGGCGGTCCGGGCGTCGTGCCGCCGCCGGTGCGGACCGGCCGGCCGCCGCGGCACGCGACGTCGACGTGGACGACGTCGCCGGCACCGCGGGCGGAGAAGGCCACGGTGACGGCCGAGGACCCGCCGGCGGGACGGACGTCGTAGCGCCACCCGTCGCGGGGCGTGACCGACGCGATCGTCGTGCGACCGCCGCGGCAGGCGACGACGACGGTGCCGCCGGGCGTCACGAAGGACCTGCGCTCCGTCGGGGGGTCCGGGTTCGCGGCTCCCGAGGGCGTGGGACCGGGGGCGGGCCGCGCCGCCGGACCTGCCGTCGGGGCCGATGTCGGACCCGCCGGACCCGGGGCGGCCCCCGGCCCGGACGTCGACGGCGGGGTGGGCATCGCGGGCGACGGCGTCCCCGGGTCCGGCGGTCGCCCGGCCGCGCCCCCGGACCCGGGCGCCGGCTCCGCTCCGCCCGCCGCACCGGGGCCGGTGTCCCGCGGGGGCTCGCCGGCGTCCCCGGGCGGCTCCGCGGAGTCCTCCGACGTCGGCGTCGCGGAGGGGCCGGCCGACTCGTCCGGACCGGCGTCGGACGGCGCCGCCGGTCCCGGGCCCGACACCCCCGGCACCCGCGGCGGTGCGCCCGCGGCGCCCGGAGCGGCGACCTCGCCGACGAGCCCGACGACGACGGAGGTGAGGAACCCCGCCGCGACGACGGCGAGCACCCAGCCGAGCAGCAGCGCGGCGGCGGCGCGCAGGCGCGCCCTCACGGCCCCCACCCCGGTCCTGCACTAGCGTCCTCGTCGTGACGCACGTGCTGGTGATCGAGGACGACCCGTCGATCCGGGCGAGCCTCGTCCGGTCGCTCACCGACCGTGGCCACGCGGTCGCGAGCGCCCCGACCGGTCTCGTCGGCCTCCAGGAGGCACTCGACACCCGTCCCGACCTCGTCCTGCTCGACCTCGGGCTGCCCGACCTCGACGGCCAGAGCCTGCTGTCGATGCTGCGGGCGGTCCGGCAAACACCGGTCATCGTCGTCACCGCCCGCGACGACGACACGACGGTCGTCAAGGCCCTCGACACCGGCGCCGACGACTACGTCGTCAAGCCGTTCACGATGGACCAGCTCGAGGCCCGGATGCGCGCCGTCCTGCGCCGCAGCGACGGCGCCGCCCCGGACGACGCGGTCGCCGTCGGTGACCTCGTCGCCGAGCCCGCGGCCCGGCGGGCCAGCCTGCGCGGGACCGAGCTCGACCTCACCCGGCGCGAGTTCGACCTCCTCGTCCACCTCATGCGTCGTCCCGGCGAGGTCGTCCGCAAGCGCGACCTGCTCACCGAGGTGTGGAACCTCCCCTACGGCGGCAGCGAGCGCACCGTGGACGTCCACCTGTCGTGGTTGCGCCGGAAGCTCGGCGAGAGCGCGGCTCATCCGGTGTACCTGCACAGCGTCCGCGGCGTCGGGGTGCGCCTGACCGCACCCGAGGACGGCTCGCGGGCCGCCGCCGGCGCCGGTGGCGCGCCGACCCCCGCATGACCCGACGGATCACCTGGCTCGTCGCGGCGACGACGTCGGCCGTCGTCCTCGCCTTCGTCGTGCCGCTCCTCGTCCTCGTCGCCGACCTCGCGGAGGACCGTGCGGTGGGCCTGGCGCAGGAGCAGGCCCGCAGCACCGCGACCCTCGTCGCGACGGTCGACGACGACGGCCGGCTCGCCCGGGCCCTCGTCACGGCCGCCTCCCAGGGGCCACCGGTGGCCGTCGTGCGACCGGACGACCGGGTGCTCGGCCGGGTCTCCGCCCGCGGCGCCGCCCCGGGCGCCGACGCCCCACCGCTCGACGACGCCGCCCACGACCACGTCCTCGGCGCCCGCGAGCAGCAGGCCGCGTTCACCGCCGAGAGCGGGGCCGGCGTCGACGCCGTCGTGCCGGTCGCGATGCCCGAGGGGGTCTCGGTCGTCGTCGCCCGTGTCCCTCCCGAGGAGCTGCGCCGTGGCGTCGTCCAGGCCTCGGCCCTCGTCCTCGCGCTCGGCGTCGTCCTCGTCGGCGGGTCGGTGCTCGCGGCCCGCAGCCTCGGACGCCGGATCTCCGTCCCCGTCACCGAGGTCGCCGACGTCGCGCAGCGCCTGCGGGCCGGTGACGCGAGCGCCCGCGCGGTGCCCGGCGGTCCGAGCGAGACCGCGGAGCTGGGCCGCTCCCTCAACGCCCTCGCCGACCGCATCCACGAGCTCGTCGCCGCGGAGCGTGAGCTCGTCGCCGACCTCGGCCACCGCCTGCGCACCCCGGTCACCGCGCTGCGGCTCGACGCCGACCTCGTCGAGGACCGCGAGCTCGCGGCGCGGCTGCAGCGCCACGTCGACACCCTGTCGGCCGGGATCGACGAGGTCGTCGACGAGGCCCGACGACCGGTGCGCACCGAGCTCGTCCAGCACACCGACGTCGCCGCCGTCGTCGCGGCCCGGGTCGCCTTCTGGCAGGCCCTCGCCGAGGACCAGGAGCGGACCTTCGTGCTGTCCCAGGACGGGGCGGCCGCGGTCGTCGCGATGCCGCAGTCCGCGGTCGAGGAGCTGCTCGACGTGCTCCTCGACAACGTCTTCGCGCACACCCCCGACGGCACCGACGCCCGGATCACCACGGTCCGCTCCGCCTCGCGGGCCGTCCTCGTCGTCGAGGACGCCGGGCCCGGCCTCGTCCACCCCTGGTCCGGGCGCGGGGACAGCCGCGGGGGCTCGACCGGTCTGGGGCTCGACATCGTGCACCGCATCGCGGTGGACGCGGGGGGTGCGGTCGACCTCGGGCGCTCCGACCTCGGCGGGCTGCGCGTTCAGGTGAGCGTCCCGACCGCCCGCTGAGCCCGGCGCGTCCCACCCGGGCGCGTCCCACCCGGGCGCGCCCCACCCCGGCGCGCCCCACCCCGGCGCTCCACGGGTCCCGGCCGTCGGCCGGGCGGGAGGGGCGGCGGTGCGCACGGTGGCCTCCTCGGGATCCCGTCCGGGACGAACGCCTCCCCACCTCGGGGCGGCGGCCCCAGCATGACGCCGCGAGGACGGCTGTCGCGACCGGTTCGGCCCGACCGGGCCCCGGCGGGCGGCGGTCTGCGCGGATCATGACGGTCCGTTGACGTGCCCATGACGTGCGGCGCGTCGCGGGCGAGCACCATGGTGGCGTCGCGGGACCCGGGAGCGGTGTCCCGCGGCCGTCATGAGACCGCCTCCGCCCGTGGGCGCGGCGTCCCGGTCGTCGCGGCCCCCCTGCACCGCGCGACGGGACGCCCCCCGCGGGCGGAGGTGTCCCCGCCCGCGGGGGGCCTCACCAGAGCCGGTCGACCGCGAGCTCCCGGTCGTCGTGCACGGGCACCCAGCCGGCCCCGGGCTCGAGGACGTACTCCGCACCCGGCCCGTCCGCCGCGAGCGTCGCGACCGCCGCGAGCAGCCGTTCCACGTGCTCCGGCGTCGTCGCGATCCCGGCGCTCGCGCGCACGGCCGTCGCGTCGTCGGTGCCACCGCCGGCGAGGAGGGTGTCGACGAGCCGGTGGGCGCAGAACTTCCCGGCCCGGACGGCGACCCCGTGCTCGGCGGCGAGCGCCGTCGCCACGAGGTGGCTGTCGAGCCCGTCGACGGTGAACGCCGCGACCGGGCCCCGGTCGGCGTCGTCGCCGAAGACCGACAGGACCCGCACGCCGGGTGTCGCCCGCAGCCCGTCGAGCAGCCGGCGGGTCAGCGCCGCCTCGTGGTCCTCGACGGCGGCGCGGTGCCGGTCGATCGTCGCGCACGCCGCGGCGAGGGCGACGGCGCCGAGGACGTTGGGCGTGCCACCCTCGTGCCGCGCGGCCCCGGTCGCCCAGCGCACCCCGTCGGCCGTCACCTCGGCGCTCGCCCCGCCACCGGGCAGGTACGGCGGGGCGGCGTCGAGCCAGTCGGCCCGCCCGACGAGCGCCCCGGCGCCGAACGGTGCGTGCAGCTTGTGCCCGGACAGCACGACCCAGTCCGCGTCGAGGGCGGTGAGGTCGACCGGGCGGTGCGCCGCCAGCTGGGCGGCGTCGACGAGGACCCGGGCCCCGTGCCGGCGGGCGGTCGCGACGACCCGCTCGAGCGGCCACAGCTCGCCCGTGACGTTCGAGGCGCCGGCGACGACGACGAGCGGGGTGAACAGGCCCGGCTCGAGGGAGGCGAGCGTCGCGTCGAGGCGGCCGAGGGCCTCCTCGTGGCTGCGGGGCACGGTGAGCCGGCGCGTCGTCGCGGCCGGCCAGGGCAGCAGCGCCGCGTGGTGCTCGGAGTCGAAGACGACGACCGGGGTGCCCTCCGGCAGGGCGCGGGCGAGGACGTTCACGGCGTCCGTCGTGTTCCGGGTGAGGACGACGGCGTCGTCGGCGCGCGCCCCGACGAAGCGGGCGACCTCGGCCCGCGCGGCCTCGTAGTGGGCGCTCGTCACCCGCGACAGCCAGCCCTGGCCGCGGTGCACCGAGGCGTAGGTGCGGGTGGCCGCGTCGACGGCGTCGAGCACCGCGCGCAGGGCGGGGGTCGACGCGCCGTGGTCGAGCGGGGCGTCGTCGACGAGACCTCCGCCGAGGACCGGGACGGGGGCCGCGCGCACGACCTCCGGCAGGCCGGTCACGGCGGCGCGCTCCGGGACGGGCGAGGTCGCGGCGGCCTCGACGACGTGCAGGCCGCGGCGGGCGCGGGCGAGCGTCGGCAGGGCGGACAGGGACGGCTGGGCGATGGACACGATGGCCTCCTGGAGGTCCGAGGACCCCGGGCGTGCCGTGGGATCCCGCGCTTGCCGGCGCCGCTGCGACGTCGACCAGGTCGTCACCCGGAGCACCCCACCGCGGAGGAGGGTTGCCGACCAGCGAGCCGGGGCTTGACGCTGGCACTCATGACCTACGAGGGACACCCTGGCAGGCGTGGGGCCCCCCCCGCCCCCCGCGGGCCCCCCCCCCCCCCCCCCCCCCCCCCCCCCGGGGGGGCCCCCCCCGGGGCCCCCCCCCCCCCCCCGCCCCCCGGGGGGGGGGCCCCCCCCCCCCGCCGCCGCCCCGGCGCTGAGACCGACCGGCCCGGCCCGGGCACCCCCGCCCGGGGCGACGACGTCACCGTGGTCCCCCGAGGAGGCCCACGCGACCCGGAGCCCGAG